>CAWFQZ010000039.1:0-6433 GCA_963818115.1 uncultured Acidobacteriota bacterium | reverse complement strand
GGAAGTTGAAGGGCAAGATTGAGGATGTCACGTTTGAGCAAGAAGTGGAACTGGCACCCAACGAAGCGAAGGATGTCACCTTCACGCCAGAGAAGTTTTCCCAGCTCGTCTTCTCGAGTCCGCGGCTCTGGTGGCCGACGCAGATGGGCAAACCCAATCTCTACAAGCTCACGATGGAGTTTGAAGCGGGAGGCGCAGTTAGCGAAGCGACCCACACTGAGTTCGGCATCCGCGAAATTACTTCGGATTTCAATTCGGTCGGAGGGCGCGCGTTTCATATCAACGGCAAAAACATTCTGATTCGCGGCGGCGGATGGACTCCGGACCTGATGCTGCGCGAGAACTCGCAGCGACTGCACGACGAATTCCGCTACGTCCGCGATATGGGATTAAATACTGTTCGCCTGGAAGGCAAGTTGGAAACACAGGAATTTTTCGATATCGCCGACCGTGAAGGAATCCTAGTCATGGCGGGATGGTGCTGCTGCGATTTTTGGGAGCGCTGGCCGAAATGGAAGCCGCAGGATTTCGAGATTGCCAAACAGTCTCTGCGCGATCAGATTTACCGCCTGCGCAGCCACCCGAGTCTCGTGATGTGGCTGAACGGCAGCGATAATGCGCCGCCACCGGATGTAGAGCAGATGTACCTCGACGTTGAGAAGGAATTGTTCTGGCCGAATCCCGTGGTTTCGTCAGCGACGGGAAAGAAGACGAGCGTGACTGGCGATAGCGGCGTGAAGATGAGCGGGCCGTATGAGTACATCGCGCCGAGCTATTGGGAAGAGGATACACCCCAGGGACAACCGGGCCGCAAACAGTGCAATGCGGGAGGTTGCGGCGGCGCCTACGCATTTAACACGGAAACCAGCATGGGCCCTGCAGTTCCTCCAGTTGAGAGCATCCGTGCCATGGTCGGCAAGGATCACATGTGGCCGATCGACGACGTGTGGAACTATCACGCGGGCGGCGGCGAATTCAAAACCATTGGCGTGTTCACCGAGGCGCTGACGAATCGCTATGGCAAATCGGACAACGTCGAGGATTTCGCTACGAAATCACAAATGCAGACGTATGAAGGCGTCCGCGCTATGTATGAAGCGTATAGCCGAAATAAGTACGTATCGACAGGAGTGATTCAGTGGATGCTCAACAACGCATGGCCGTCGATGATCTGGCACTTGTACGACTATTATCTACGTCCGGGCGGAGGATATTTCGGCGCCAAGCGCGCGATGGAAGCGCTGCATCCGATTTACGGATACGACGATCATTCCATCTGGGTAGTGAGCAGCCAGTATGAAGATGCCAAAGGGCTGAAGCTCACGACCAAGATCTACAACCTCGACGCGACGGAGAAATTCACGCAAGAGAATTCGCTTGATGCCGGGGCCGACAGTACGACGAAGATTTTCACGTTGCCGGACGTACCCGGACTGAGCCCGACTTACTTCGTCGCTCTGAAGTTGCAAGACTCAGCGGGCAAAGTTGTTGGATCGAATTTCTACTGGCTCTCTACAAAACCGGAGACTCTCGATTGGGCGAAGAGCAACTGGTGGATGACGCCGACGGCTTCGTATGCTGATTTCACCGCAATCTCGCAATTGCCCAAGGTCAAACTGAAGGTCTCGGATCGCACTGAGCGCAAAGGCGAGGAAGAAATCACGCACGTGACGCTGGAAAATCCGAGCAAGAACCTGGCATTCTTCGTGCGGTTGAAGGTTGACAAAGGCGTGAAGGGAGATGAAATCCTACCTGTTGTTTGGGAGGACAACTACGTCTCCCTGCTTCCAGGCGAAAAGCGCGAAGTCTCGGCGAGCTACCGTGCCAGTGAGTTGGGAACCTCGAAGGCGGCGGTCGAAGTCAGCGGGTGGAACGTTGAGTGAGGGAATGATCCATTCGGCGATTGGTCGTTGAGCGATTGGCACATCCCTAGATGTGCTCTGACACCGAGAGAATGTTGCCGTCGGGATCTTTGAACAACGCCACTTTATCGCCAGTGGGCGCGGTCCAGATGCCGAGATCGTCCTGCTTGAAGAACCCAAAGATTTCGAATCGAACGCCTTTTTGCTGCAGTGCGCGAACGACGTCTTCGATGTTTGTGACCTGCCAGCCGAGAATGGTGAATTGCGCAGGAGTGACTTCTTTCATTTTGGCGGCGCGGATCATGACTCCGTTTGCCTCGAGCCCCAGGGCAAATCCGTCATCCTTAACGAAGCGCAGGCCCAGCATGCCCTCGTAGAAAGATCGCGCCCTCTCGGAATCCGTGATTGGCACGAACGCGACAATATCAGTCGTTCCCAGCATTAGTTTTCTCCTTGAAACGTGAGGCATCGTACCGCATTGCACGCTCTACGCCGTTACGCTATTGTGACAATGAATGTCGAAAACACGACAACGCGTTCATGTGTGCCCGCCGCTTCCCTCGCCAGTGACGGCGCTCAGTTTTGATCTGGGTCACGGGCATACCATTCCGGAGCACATCCACCCTGAGGACCAACTGGTTTATGCGTGCCAGGGGGTGATGACGGTCCGCACGGACGCAGGAACCTGGGTCGTACCGGCTCAGCGCGCGGTCTGGATACCCGCAGGGATTCCGCACAGCCTTGTGATGTCAGGAGCGGTTTCCATGCGGACTGTATATCTGCGAGCTCGTATGGCAAAGCGCCTGCCGCGCACGTGCTGCGGTATCAATGTGAGCGCGCTTCTGCAGCATCTGATCCTTCACTTGTGCACACACGAGAAACTGAGCCGGCGATTGAAAACGCACGCGCACCTGATCGACGTTCTGATCGACCAACTCGCGACCGTACACGCAGTGCCCTTGCAGCTGCCTACTCCGGCCGATCCAAGAGCTGCGCGGGTTGCCGCCGCATTGCATTGCGATCCTGGCGATTCCGTTCCGCTGGAAGTGGTTTGCCGAAAGGCCGGTGCGAGCAAGAGAACAATTGAAAGAATTTTCCTGCAGGAAACGCGATTGTCGCTAGGCAAGTGGCGCCAGCAACTGCGCTTGATGCGGTCGCTGCAACTACTGGCAGCTGGAGAGAAGATCGGCCACGCGGCTCTCGAGGCCGGTTACAGCACTCCGAGCGCGTTCATCGCCATGTTTCGAAAGACTCTGGGAACCACGCCGCGGCGGTATTTCGCCGATACCTCTGCGACTTGAAAATAAAGTGATGCTTCTCGAAAGAAGTATCGCTATGAGTCCTCGGCCGGCAAGTCAAAGTTCACTAATTCACCACGGAAGCCACGAGTCTTCCATGCGCCGAAAGCGATTCCGACGACCATCCATATGCCGCCGACAATCCAAGCCTTCCAGCTCAAGTTCTTCCAGAGGAAAAAGCAAATCGCAAATCCGGCGAGCGGTGGAGTCCATACTGCGACGATTGCTAGACCTACACCTGCGGCCGCCAGTATTGTGAAGTTCGAACCCGGCCATAGCACAAGTCCGATGACCACCGCTGTCAAGACCAGCGGCGGCACGCCGTTGTGCCCTCCCTCGCGCACGTGATAGCGTACGAACGCTGCCATATTGACGCCCATGAATGCGATGAGAGCGCCGAAGTTGAGCATCTCGGCGCCCAGACCGTAGCTGAAGAGTCCGAAGCTCACAAGCAGCGCTCCAACCAGTGCAATCGCGCCCACGAACAGAACGTTGTTGCGGGGTACGTGCCGCTTCGGATCGACCTTTCCGAAGAAGGCCTGCGGCAACGCCTTGCTGCGTCCCATGCCATAAAGGAGACGCGCCGCGCCAATCTGCGCGCCCATCCCTGATCCAAAGTTCGCCACTAGTAGGGTAAATCCCAAGATCGCGAACATCGGCTTCCATGCGCGCCCGGCAACGAAAGTAAACGCCGTGTCACTGTTTGGGAATGGTTCGCTCGCCGGCCAAATCAATTGTGCGGCATAGACTTCGAGAGCAGAAAGAACTCCAATCACAAAGCAGGTTAGAACGGTAGCCAACAAGATATTCCGGCGCGGGTTTTCAGCCTCTTCCGACAGTGTCGAGATGCCGTCGAATCCGATATAACTCAGCACCGCAATTGAAGTCGCGGCGAGCACGGCCTTGGAGTTCCAAAGCTGAGGATCATAAAACGGCCGAGTGAAGAAGGATGAGCCGTCGTGCGGATGACTGAACACATAACGAATCGCGACCATGAAGAAGATCGCTACCACGGCACCCATGCCAGCTGCCAACAGAGTGTTAACCCGAGCTGACGTCTTGATGCCCTGAAGATTCAGGAATGTGAACACTGCTCCAAAAAAGAGCGCCCATCCCCAGTATGGAATCCCGGGAGCAAAAACGAATGCCTGCTGGCTGCACCAGATAATGCAGATCATGGGGTTGAGGATGTAATCCATCACCATGCTCCAGCCAGTGACATACCCGAGCGCTGGGTTGATCTCTTGTCCAACGTAGGTGAATGCAGAGCCGGCACTGGGATAAGCCCGCGCCATGCGGCCATAGCTGAACGCGGTAAACAACATCGCCACCATGGCGATGAGCAAGGTGGTGACGACATGGCCGTGGCCGCTGTCGCTGAGCACGCCGAACACTGACATCGGCGCTACTGGCTGGATGACGATAATTCCGTAAAGAACGAGGTCCCAAAGAGTAAGTGTGCGCCGCAAACGCGGTGCGCTAGCGGAAGGGGCGGAGGAGGTTTCCATTGGCCCGGCTATTGGATTATGGAAGGGCGGAAAATGTCAATATTAAAACGTTTCCATATAGTGAAAGTAGCCCTAGCGATTTTCCCCGTAATCGAACCAGTATCCGCGCTGTTCGTTTCCTGACATGTGGCGCGTGTTGTATTCGAGAAGATAGTTCACGTGCGCATCGTCGAGCGGGAATGACTTTTTAGGCGTATAGGGGTACTCGCCCATGCTGAGGAACGGAAGCGGCGCGACGAAGTTGCCTTCGGCCGCGTAGAAGTCCATGTCTTTTTCATAGCCGTTCGCGGCAAAGAAGTAATCGCGCACCCAGCCTTGTGGCAGGGCCGGAAGTTTCGATGGATCGAAGTCGAGACGCACTTCGTCTCCCGATCCGAAGACAGCGAGTTTGTCATCGGTCGCGGCGAGCAAGGGCAACACGTCGCCGTAACGCGTGTACGTGCCCATGGGACGCGTGTAGGGGCCGGTGGCGCTGGTCTTTTCGTAGACGTACTGGACATTGCCCGGAGGCATGCCTTCGATTTTGTAAGGATAGCCGTGGAATTCGAGGTCGGCGTTAGAGAGGGGAAGCGTCGACATTTGGATTTCTTGTCCACTGCTCGCAGGATCCTTCGCTTCGCCTGAAAAGCGGCTCCGCTCAGGATGACGTCCATCAACAGGTGTGACGGTTGGCTGATGCGCGCGGTCGATTTGAATGTTGTCCCAATAGATCTGCAGATTCGTGGTGATACGGATTCTCTGCGTGCCACGCGGGAGCTTGCCCGTCAAATCGGCGGTCATTATGCGCGGGCCACCGGCTGGGAATCCCATGTCATCGATCACGCGCTGCCAGTTGCCGTTCGCATCTTCCGCTTCAACATAAGGCGAGATCGCTTGAATTCCGGCTTGCGACGCGGCGTACATACTATTGGCAGAAAAATATTCGACCTCGCCGTGCAGCAGGAGCCACAGAGGGCCACCTTTATATGGCGACCCTAATCGAGAGTCAAAGTATGGGGCTTGGCGAAGCCCTGGAATTGCGTCATCGCATAGTCGCCGATGTAATGATGCGCAAGCAGGTCGGGCAGCACATTGTGGCCATGATCGTCCCAAGCACCGGCGGGCGGTTGCGCATTCTGACTCACGACAACTTTGAACGGAGGATATGGCGGGTTTGAAGCGAAGTATTCGTTGGGGTAGACATCGAGGCCCGCGGGGTGATCGATGGCGAGCAGTCGCACTTGGTCGAGGTAGACGGCTTCTTCCAGCGGCTCCATAAAGCGGAAGCTGAGCTTGCCGTTCTTCTCGCGAACCGAATCGCGATTGATCTTTATGAACTCGACGGGTCGCGGAATGTCGCGCTGGTTGGGGCCAATCCAGTGGCCCACGACACCGGCGCCGAGCATGTCGGCAACGAACTCGTAGCGCTCGCCATTCCATACGAAAAGCGTGGGACAGGAACTGCCGCGGCGGTCGATTTCGAGGAAGTTCTGCTGCTTGTCGCCGGCAATTTGAATTTCGTCTTGTAAGACGCCGGTGGGCCAGAGCATGCGGACGATGTCCGCATCTTTCGATTCGCCGAGGCCGACGACGATATCGGTGGAATTCTGGCCGAGATATCCGTTGGAGCCGTAAATTTCAAATTTCTGCCGATTGCCGCCGGAGAAGACTTCAACTTTCGTTCCGATGGCGAATTTTGTCGTTTAATCCTTTGAGCGAGAGGCGCAGCCAGTGATTCTGGTGGCGCCTTCGTTGCGCAGGAGTACAGCAGGGCCATGATTTTGTG
>CAWFQZ010000038.1:0-84055 GCA_963818115.1 uncultured Acidobacteriota bacterium | reverse complement strand
ACGTAGCCGTTCTGCCGTCCCTTGAGGGACTCGGCTCCATTTGTTTGTGTGGCTTACCCCGGACTTACGTCCTTGCGCTGCCTGATGCTGCCACTCCGGCGCTGGAGTGCGCATCCCAGATCGACCTAGCGGCAGAGGCTAAAGCCCTTCTATTTTTTTTGGTCGAACATCCTGACGCGGCCCTGAAGAGCCGCTCTTTCACGCTTCGTGGATAGTTATGCGAGGGAGCGAGGCGAGTTTGGCATCGGTTTGAACAGCGTTCGCTGTTTTCCTTCGATACGCATTGATCGGAAGGGAAAACCCCCACTTCCGGCAAAACCGGCCGGAAGTGGGGCACCCTGCGAGTTGGCATCGGTTTGAGCAGCGTTCGCTGTTTTCCTTCGATACGTATTGATCGGAAGAGAAAACCCCACTTCCGGCAAAACCGGCCGGAAGTGGGGCACCCGCGAGTTGGCATCGGTTTGAACAGCGTTCGCTGTTTTCCTTCGATATGTATTGATCGGAGGAGAAAACCCCCACTTCCGGCAAAGTCGGCCGGAAGTGGGGCACCCGGGTGTATTTCCGTTCAAGGTTAGGATTTGAGTTTCCCAACGGTCGACGTTCTTATCTTCTCTTCCCACCGCGACCAATCATTGATCTTCACGATTCCGGTCTGCCCGGTAGCGTAGTCTCGAAAACTGCTCCACGCCCAATCCTCGGGGCGCTCCACGAGTCCTCGAACAACAGGGTTGCGATGCATGTACTTCAGTTTTTCAATTTCCTTGCGCTGGCTCCAGACATTGAAATCATAAAAACGTTTCATCCAATAGTGGTCGTCGACGAAATTCCGGACCGGGTGCCCCATTTCCGGCCGGTGTTGCCGGAAGTGGGGATTTCCTCGATGGGAACCCAACATTCTGTTCGTGAATCCCAACTTGATGGCATGAACGACACTCGATGGACTTCCGATGAGCGGTTCCGAAATCAGCAGATGGAAATGTTCCGGCATTACGACATACCCGACCACTACAAATCGATACCGATTCCGCATCTGTTCGAGAACTCGGAGGAGCAAATCTCGTTCGCACGCTGAACCCAAGAGTGGTGCACGCTTGTAACAACTCGTTGTGATGAAATGGAGCGCTCCCGTTCCGTAGTACCTCTTCAAGCTCCACGGCATGGATCTACCGTAGGCCGGTCAAAAATCCCTGTCTGTGATGCGGTTCAAAGAATCTTTCTTGTATTTCCAGAACTGCACTGAAAAGAAAACCCCACTTCCGGCAAAACCGGCTGGAAGTGGGGCACCCGATCGGTACACCCGACGTGCTTTATCGGCGCTTTCCGATTCGGGTTAGTTCTTGTCTGTCTTTTGCCAACAGGCCCCAGGCTTCGCGGTAGTGTTCGTATTTATAGCGGTCTTCTTTAATCGGATCCACGGGACAGAGCGTGATCGCGATCTTGACGGTGGGAGTGAGAAGAACCGAGGCAGGAATCAGGTACCAGGCTTGTTCTGGGATGACATACATGGCGAAGATATCGAGTTCATCGATGCTGTACGGTTCCTCGACCAGATAGTTGCGGCGGAATTGGCAGAGATATCCGGTGCCGTTGCGGGCGCTGCTCGATTTCACCTGGACTCGCAAGAGGCTGCCGCGATGTTCGACGCCCACGTCGTATTCGAGGGTCTCTCCCCAGGGTTTGAATACGTGGTATCCGTGCAGAGCGGCGGCGGCCATGAATAGCAATTCGACCCATTCTCCGCGCTCCTTGAAGGTTTTGAAACGCTCCCATTCTTTCGACTTCATACGCCCCGATTCGTCCCAATAGAAAAGGCGCGACCCATGGGCCGCGCCTTTGTTTTTCCTGAAATTTGCTCTCTATGTCCAGAATATCAAAATGGCGGGGGTAAACCGGCAAGGGTTTCGCACTTTATATTTCCATTGATTTCAGCGAGTTAAGCCTGATCGAGTAATTTTTGCCTATTGACAAGATTTTTCTGAAATTCGGATTTGAGGCTGCTTTCGCGGGCATTTGTGCTGCAGGAGATTCCTCGCCCCGCTGGTGAAAACGCGGGTCTTCGGAATGACGCCAAGTGGAGGAGCAATGACGCCCAGTGGAAGATTTCCGGATTACATTCACACCGGCCCATTAGGCGTTTATTTAGAGAGATCAGGTCGAGGTGGGGTCGGGAGGAGTATCTTCCGGAGGCTTTGGTTCCAGCGCCTCGGGCGAAGGAACGGCGGCGGCGGGCGGAGCGGGAGAAGCCTGCTCTACTGCCGGAGCGCCTTCGAGCGAAACGGCTGGCAAGACGTTGGGCGAGGGTGGCGGCGTGGTGGCTTGCGCGGCCAGCAGTTCCTGAACAATCGAAACCAATGCGCTGCTCTGGGTCTTTGAGACCAACTTGCGCACACCGTACTTCATGGCCTCGACCTCGAGGTGTGGAGAGAAGTGCATGGTGTACATCACTATCGGCAAAGTGGGCAGCGCCAGGGAGATTTGCCGCGCCGCATTGAGGCCATCCACGGCGGGCATGGCCAGGTCAAGGATGACGAGGTCAGGATGAAGCTCCAGGGCTTGGGCGACTGCTTCCTGGCCGTCGCCGGCTTCAAGAATCTCGCAAGGCTGCAGACTCTCGAGCAAGTGCCGGAGCGTGGTCCGGAGCACCGGGCTATCGTCCGCGATCAGGATTAGAGGCGGCATGCAAGTAGGCTCTACACTTGAACGGTCGCGCCCCGCTCCTTTCTCCTTCTCGCGATTGTTTGACGCCCTACAAACTAACGCAAGCGGTTTTGGCCCCGAAATACAGGGAACCATGTATCCTTTTTACGGCGTTTTAGAAGCCCATCCTACAAATCCGGTTGCACGTCTTTTCGAGTGCTTTCGGCATCTCATTCCGCTGAAAAGGGAATCTCTAGGATGCACGGAGGGTACGGTGCGTAGAACTAAAAGAAATAATGGAGATGTGCCGGATCTGGAGACGCAGGTGGTGCAGTCGGGAGAACGCACGAACTTTGAAGGCAAGCCGGTTGCCAATGCCATTTTGCTGGCCATTCCGGATGAGGAATTTAGCGGAATACGGGAAGATTTGCAGTTTACCGAGTTGCCGCACCGTACCGTTTTGCACGAGGCTCGCCAGAAAGTGGAGTCGGTCTTCTTTCTGAACTCGGGCATGATTTCTTTGGTGTTCACGACGAAGGACGGAGAAACGGTCGAGGTAGGCGTTGTCGGGAATGAGGGATTCGCGCCAGTTTCGGCCGCGGCGGGGCTGCACCGGACACCACATCAAGCGATTATGCAAATCAGCGGAGAAGGATTCCGGCTGGGCATCGACAAATTGGATACGGCGTTGAAGTCGAGTCCGCGGCTGCAGGAGATTTTGAACCAGCGAGCGGCGATTCATGGATTGCAGGTCGCGCAGACGGCGGGGTGCAATCGATTGCACGATCTGGATCAGCGGCTGGCGCGATGGCTGCTGCTGACGCAGGATCGAGTCGGATCCGGACTGTTGCGCATTACTCACGACTTTCTTGCGAACATGCTGGGGACCGATCGCCCGAGCGTGAGCCTGGCGGCGGGAGCGCTGCAGAAAAAGCGCATCATCGAATACACGCACGGAGCCGTGCGGGTATTGAATCGGAAGAAACTCGAGAGTTCGGCGTGCGAATGCTATGACTTGATTCGGCAGTACAGTACGGCGAAGTAGGAAAGGCAGTGAGTAGTGAGAAGTGACTGGTGAGTAGTCATAAACGTACAAAGCCGACCACTAATCACTGCTCTTAAAACTCTACGTGGGCGCGGAACGATGGTACCAGCACGGGCCCGCGGTCGCGGTTATAGCCCGGTTCGTTGATGTGCTGCAGTCCAGGAGCGACGTAGATTCCGCGCCAGACGTGTATGGTGTAGTAGGACTCGAGGATATTTTCGCGGCCGTAACGAAGATGTCCGTCGCCGAGGAGGAAGCCGAGACCTCCGTCCGCAAGGTAGTTCTGGTGATCCTTTTTGATTCCGTTGCTGACGAAGGCAATGCCAGCGCGATCTTGCTTCCGGTGCCACCACGCTCCGTTGGCGCCGATACCTTCAACGACGGTTTGATCGACTTCCGTATAGGCGAAGGATTCCGTTTTCCCGTTATCCCATCCGACGCGAGCGAAGGCGGTTAGATACTTTGACAAATTCTGTTCGAAGTTGAGGCCAAACCCGAATTTCCGCGTGACATTCCACGGGTGGTCGGTAATGTCAGGCTTCGTGCCGGCTTCCGCGGCCTTCATCACCTGATCGCGATAGATGCCCATGTTGGCCGAATTCGTGTAGGCCAGAACGCGTACTACGCCAGACTTCTTTGGGATGATCCCGCGACGCAATTCGTATTCGAAATTTTCTGCGTGGACCTGCCAGGGCCTCCAAACGAGATCGATCCCATTGGCGACCTTGGGCATCAAGCCTTCGGCGAAACGAAATCCCCAATTGCGGTCTTCGAAATCGAGGACGGCGCCGACGGTGTAGCCGCGCGTGTCGGCTGCGTAATCCCATGCGCCGTTATTGTCGGTCGTCCAGTTGATGAACTGGAGGTGCGTGTCGGAGCCGACCGAATTGACGTCGAAGAAGTCGGGCATACTGAATTTGCCAACACGGAATTCGAGGCGGCGGCGCGGAAGTTCTTCGAAGAGTGAGAAGTAGTTGCGCTGATTCTCGACTTTGTCGTCGCTCAGCGCGAAGACTTTGTGGAACATGACGCGCCCGAGATAAGGGGCCTTGCTGAGCGATGGATTGCGGACGATATCGAGATCGGTGTTGCCGGCGAGGCCGAATCCGAGGCTGAGGGCGGAGCCTCCCGCTTCCTCCAGGTCCACCAGAAGCTCAGTGGAATCGTTCAGGCGAACGCCGGTGTAAAGCGTCATGACACGCGACGTTGCCTTTTCATAGTTCGGGCCGAGGCTGTGCGGGCCACTGTAGAGAGCGGGGAAATCGGGATGCGTCTGGAAAATGAAGTTTGCCTGACCGGAAAGCCAGAATCGCGTGCTCTTGAGGTGCGGCAGCATGGTCTCAGTCGCGTCGTCGGTTGGGGGATCGGGTGGATCGGCGGTCGCCGTCGCATTCACTTTAGGCGTGTCCTGCGCGGGTTGTGCTGAGCCGGCAGGGGATTGTTGAGCACGCGCCGGAGACGCGCAAAGGAACGTCAGAATGAGGACGAGGGGGAGCGCCGAGCTCCCTTTGGTATTGAAAATGAATTTCAATTTCAATTTCATGTCCTCACCGTAATTCGGTCCCGAGGGGCGCTCTGTGGCCGAACTCACAGGCGATCGTGATCGGAATCACCTGCCTGCCGCGGGTAGTCCCGGACTTTGCTAACGAGCCAGTTTTATAATTAACTATAATATATACAAATTGTTAACTATAGTTAACTATATTTGGGCAACTGTAAGCGGTCCTGAAATCGGACCGAGCGTCCGATCACCCAAGAAGCCCAATGAATACGCCCATTCACGCTACACCGCTTGGGTTACAGGAATGTTACTTCGACGGACTCCGAGGGGAAGAGGCAGAGGTGAGTCGACGGATGATATCTGAAAGTTGCATCCGATTCACGTTTCCATATTTCTTCCACTGTCAGGGACCGGAGGCGGGATGTTGTTCCGCCTTTAAGTTTTAAAATATCATACCCCCCTAGGGTATATGTCAAGTGTAAAATGTTGGAACGGTCCACCTCATGAAAGATAAGTCGGCGGAAATCTCAAAAGAGAAGCAGAAACTGTTTTCGCGCATCAAGCGGCTCGGTGGACAAATTGGGGCTGTGGAGCGCGCGGTTACGGACGGGGATGAATGCGCGGACATCTTGATGTTGCTAGCGGCGATTCGCGGCGGAGTGAACAGCCTGATGGCGGAAATCCTCGAGGATCATATCCGGCTGCATATTACCCATCCGGAGCGCGGGCCGGATTCTCCGGAAGAGTTGACGGAGGATCTGATTTCGCTGGTGCGGGCGTATTTGAAGTAACGGTCGGTGAGGAGCGCTTATAGGCGCAAAGGGTGCCTCTTTGTACTCGCGAGATCCTTCGCTCCGTCTGACGAGCGCCTCCGCTCGGGATGACGCAGGATCTTTAAATGTTGTCGCAACCAACTGTGTGTGTTTGACAGCTTTCCTCTTGAACCCCTAACCTGATTGGCTCTGAAAAAATATGAAAGTCCTTGTCTTAGGTGGTGGCGGGCGCGAGCACGCGCTGGTTTGGAAACTGCGGCAATCGCCGCGGATTTCAAAGCTTTATTGCACGCCGGGCAACGGCGGGATTGCCGATGAGGCCGAGTGCCTGCCGGGAGATTTGAAGAGCCTGGACGCCATCACGGAACTAGCGGTGCGGCTGCAGCCGGATCTCACAGTTGTTGGTCCGGAACTGCCGCTCACCCTGGGCGTGGTGGATGAGTTCAATCGGCGCGGCTGGCCGGTATTTGGTCCAACGCGCGCGGCGGCGCAGTTGGAGTCGAGTAAGAGCTTTGCGAAGGAATTTCTGCAGCGGCATCACATCCCCACCGCTCCCTTTGCGATTTGTGATTCGATCGAGCAAGTACGTGACGCACTCGGGCACTTTCATCTTCCTGTAGTGGTTAAAGCTGACGGTTTGGCGGCGGGCAAGGGTGTGGTGATTGCCAAGAGTAAGGAAGAGGCGGCGAGCGTGGCGGCGGAAATGCTCAGCGGACGAATGCTGGGTGATGCCGGGGCGCGTGTAGTGCTGGAAGAATGCCTGACCGGCGACGAGCTTTCATTCCTGCTGTTCAGCGATGGAGAGCGCGTGGCTCCGCTGGTGGCGGCGCAAGATCACAAGCGAGTCGGCGATGGCGATACCGGGCCGAACACCGGCGGCATGGGAGCGTATTCGACGGCGGAGTTGGTCGACGCGGCGATGAGCGACTGGCTGGTGAATCATATTGCGCGTCCGGTAGTGGCGGGGATGAAGGCCGAGGGGACTGAGTTTAAAGGCGTTCTCTACTGCGGCCTGATGATGACGGCGCGCGGCCCGATGGTGCTGGAGTTTAACTGCAGGTTCGGAGATCCGGAGACGCAACCGATCCTGATGCGGCTGGAGAGCGATCTACTCGATGCGCTGGAGGCGTCGATCGAGGGCCGCGTGAGTGAAGGAGATTTCAAGTGGTCCGGGGATCCGTCGGTGTGCGTGGTCATGTCGTCGGGAGGATATCCAGGAACGTTTGAGATGGGGAAACGGATTGACGGACTCGATGAAGCTGACGCGGTGACGGGGGTGAAAGTGTTCCATGCCGGTACGTCGAAGCGAGATGGTGTTTACTACACTGCGGGGGGACGCGTACTCGGAGTGACGGCGCGGGCTGAGGACTTACAAACTGCGGTGGATCGAGCGTACCAGGCTTGCTCGAAGATCTCGTTTGACGGGGCGCATTATCGGAGAGATATTGCGGCGCGGGCGTTGAAAAAATAAAACCTTACTTCCGGCAAATTCGGCCGGAAGTGGGGCACCCGCAGTCTTTGAGTTAGAAGATCACTCCGCTCAGGATCACAAGCAATCAAAATACTTTCGAGGGAAGGTGCAATGAGTAATCCACTGGTTTCGATTGTGATGGGAAGTGATTCGGATCTGGAGATCATGCGAGAGGCTGGAAAGGCTCTCGATGATTTCGGGATCGCATGGGAGATTGATGTGACATCGGCACACAGGTCGCCGGACCGTTCGGCGGATTTCGCGAAGAAGGCCGCGGACCGCGGGATTCGAGTGATCATCGCGGGTGCGGGCGGAGCGGCGCACCTTGCGGGAGTCATCGCGGCACACACGGTTTTGCCGGTGATCGGGGTACCGATTCCTTCGACGTCGCTGAACGGAATGGATTCGCTGCTTTCCACAGTGCAGATGCCTCCGGGGATTCCAGTGGCGACCGTGTCGATTGGGAAATGGGGAGCGACCAATGCGGGCATTCTGGCGGCGCAGATGATTGCGCTGGGCGATCCGTCGATGGCGAAGAAACTGCATGCTCACAAGGAGAAGCTGGCTCGCGGGGTGGAGGAGAAGTCGAAGAAGTTGAAGGAGAAACAGTAGAGGTCTCGATCTGAAAGTTGAAATCCCCACTTCCGGCAAATTCGGCCGGAAGTGGGGCACCCGCCTGTGCGGCTGAGGAGCAGATTCCTCCTTTCCTCGCTACGCTCGGGCGTCGGAATGACAAGGGAATATGGAATCCCCACTTCCGGCAAGATCGGCCGGAAATGGGGCATCCGCCTGTGCGGACTGAGGAGCAGATTCCTCCTTTCCTCGCTACGCTCGGGCGTCGGAATGACACGGGAATAAGGAATCCCCACTTCCGGCAAAATCGGCCGGAAGTGGGGCACCCGCCTGTGCGGACTGAGGAGCAGATTCCTCCTTTCCTCGCTATGCTCGGGCGTCGGAATGACAAGGGAATAAGGAATCCCCACTTCCGGCAAAATCGGCCGGAAGTGGGGCACCCGGCTGTGCGGCTGAGGAGCAGATTCCTCCTTTCCTCGCTATGCTCGGGCGTCGGAATGACAAGGGAATGAAGAATCCCTACCCTCTCGCACAAAACGCGAGAAGGGTGAGCATCCGTGTGTGTTTTACTGCTCACTGCGTCTTCTAATGAGCGTCCAATGAACCATGACAAAGGTCTTGCTTGCAGTTGTTCTTTTTGCGGCTGGTTCGGCGGTGGTGCAGTCTTCTGTTCTTGATCGAGATCAAATTTATGCGAGGCTCGTCGGAGAGTGGACGGGGCAGCTCGAATACCGCGATTTCTCGAGCAACGAGCGCGTAGTGCTGCCGACGTGGCTCGAAGTAAAGACGACCGCAGACGGGCGCTCTGCGCAGTTTACTTACACATACGACGACGGTCCGACGAAAACCGTGACGGAGAGCTCGACGGTTACGATCGATCTCGCGAGTCATCGATTTACGATTACCTCTGATCGCGACCATTCCACCGATAGTTATCAGATCGAGGATGCAGTGGCTGCAAGCCCGGGCCGTCGCATGCAGTTCGTTCTCAAGGGAACGGGTAAAGAGAACGACAAGCCGGTGGACGTAAGGATAGTGCTAAGTATTGATCGCAACCTATATCGATTTACCAAAGAGACGCGACAATCGGGACAGGATTTTTTGTTTCGGGACGGATATACGTTTACGCGGCGAAACCCGGGACAAAGCGGGAGATGAGCCCGTCACGCGGGGAGTTGTGTCGCGAGATTTACATTCCGGGACGGTTCACTTTGATCCTCGCTGCTTTCGGTAGTCGGAATGAAAATCCCCACTTCCGGCAACACCGGCCGGAAGTGGGGCACCCGGTTTCGCGGTGATTTCTAATTTTCCGGCAAGTCAAATTTCCCACCCTGTCGCATAAATCCGCGACAAGGGTGGGCACCCACTGGCCTTGATACCAAAGCTTCTGTCGGGTTATTGAGTTGTTCTCAGGAACGGTTTGCGGGCGAAGGGGGCTAGCTTGCCGAGGAAGAGGCTGATTGCGTCGAGGTCTTCATTGGAGATCTGATTGAAGCGGATACCTACGCCCAGGCCCGGCGTTCGGTGAGACACTTCACTTTCCGCCGTCACTTTGGTTTGCCCGATCCAGATACCCACTTTTAGTTTCGTGCCAGGCTGCAGCGGGATGGGCATTTCGACGTAGCATCCGCCGAGGCTGAGGTCGGCGACTGTTCCCCAAAAAGACGTTCCGCTTTCGATGTGAATCTCGACTGCGTTTTGGCAGCGGAATCGGGCATGCTTCCGTTTCTCCGTGAGTCCGGGCTGATGATTGTCGGAAGTTGGCGCGGGCAGCGGAAAATCCCACAACTGCTTTTCAGGCGCATTACTGAGCAATCCCACGTGCCCGGCTTTGGGCGTGTTGGGTGCGCCAATCCACTTGACGCGGAAGTGCGCGCGATTGTTTCCGTAGCTGAGGCCGATCATTTCATCGGGAGCGAGTTTCACTTCAACTTCGGCCAATTCGACGCCGAGCCGGCTGATATTGACGGTGACAACTTTTTGGGAAAAGACGGCGCCGGTGCGATCGGTGCCGAAGATGCGCACCGGGACCTGGACATCCAAACGGGGCTCAATGCGCTTGCCCATCCTACCTGCGTGCCCTCCGGCCGTGGGTCATGAGGTTCAGATTTGAAAACAGGGAGTGAGTACGAGAGTATCCCGGACGAGCGCGCATCACAACAAAACCGAGTTGATTGATCGGGTACGGAGAGCGTTTTGACGAGGGCGGCCTCAGAGCTTGAGTTCCTTCAAGTATTCGCGGAAGGGCCCTCCGAGATCGCTACGCTTAAGGGCGAATTCGACCGTGGCTTTCAAGAAGCCGAGCTTGTCGCCGGTGTCGTAGCGGCGGCCTTCGTAAACGTAGGCATACATTTTTTCCTGCTTGAGCAGCATGCGCATGCCGTCGGTGAGTTGGAGCTCGCCACCAGCGCCGGTGGGAGTCTTCGCGAGGCAGTCGAAAATTGCAGGAGTGAGGATGTAGCGGCCAATGATGGCGAGATTTGATGGAGCTTCTTCGGGCTTAGGTTTCTCAACCATGTTGCGGATTTCGAAGAGCCGGCCATTGAATCCGCTGACGGGCTGGGCATCGAACACGCCGTAGGAGGAGATCATCTTGCCTTCGACGACTTGAGCGGCGATCACGCTGCATTGCTTTTCGTTGAAGACGTCAACCATCTGCTTCAGGGCGGGGACGGTGTGGTCGATGACGTCATCAGCCAGAAGGACGGCGAACGGCTCGTTGCCAACGAGTTCCCGCGCCATGAGAACGGCGTGGCCTAAGCCGAGAGCTTCCTTTTGGCGGACATAGGCGACGTGCATCATGTCGGAAATGTTGCGAACGATGTTGAGGAGGTCGGTCTTGTGTCGCTCCTCGAGCATCTTTTCGAGCTCGTAGCTGACGTCGAAGTGATCTTCGATGGACTGTTTGCCGCGTCCGGTAATGATGAGGATCTGGTCGCAGCCGGAAGCCATGGCTTCCTCCACGCCGTATTGAATGATCGGCTTATCGACCAGGGGAAGCATTTCTTTCGGTTGAGCTTTGGTGGCGGGCAGAAAACGCGTGCCCAGGCCGGCGGCGGGGAATACGGCTTTGCGGACTTTCATGGTCATTAGGCGTTCGTTCGTCGTTTGTCGTTAGTCATTCGGGACAGCTTGGGCGAACCCGCAATTGTAACTGGTCGCGTTTCCGGTTGGGCATACTGGTTCTAGTGTAGGCAATCGCGTGCACTCTAACGCCCGTTGCTTCGCTCGCCGAGGGCCGAGGCGGCCGTCGACACTTGGGTTTTCGGTGCGCGAGTACGCAGATCAAAGCACCCACCCTGTCGCATACTGGCGAAAAGGGTGGGCACCCTTGCGAGACGATTCCTCGATTATTTCCCGACAACCAGAACCACGAAGCTGTCCGGCATGATCGAGCGGCGCGGGTGAGGGTTGTCGGCCGTCGGCGCGGGCGGCGGCCCGAAGTTGGCGGTGACTACGAAAGCGTTGTGAGTCTTCGAGTCGAGTGCCATGGTGCGAGCACCCTGCTGGGTTTTGACATTCTCCGCGACGCTGAACTTGTCGGGCGATTCTTCTTTCACGACGGTGAGAACTGCATCTTGTCCGCAGGAAGCGAACGCGAGGCCGGTCTCGTCGTCGAACGCGGTTGCGTCGACGCCTTCGCCGATGGCTGGCGTGGCGAGGACTTTGCCCGAGTCGGCGTCGACGACGGCCATCATCTTGTTATCGCAACCGACGAATAAGCGGCGATGCTTGCGATCGATGGAGAGTCCGCTGGGCTCGGTGCAGGGAGCGAGCGGCCACTTGGATTTCACTTCGAGCTTCGCGGGATCGATTGCGACCAGTTCGCTCTTGTCTTCGATGTTGACGAAGATTTCGCCCTTGGCGTCGCTGGCGGCGAACTCGGGCTTGCCATCGAGTTTGATCGTGCCGAGAACATTGCCATTAGTGGCATCGATGGCAGTGGAATCCTGGCTCCGTCCATTGAAGGTGAAGACGCGCTTGGTGGCGGGATCGTAGAGGATAGCGTCGGGATTTTCGCCGGCTTTCACTTTGCTGCCGATAGGAGCGAGAGTCTTAATGTCGAAAATGGTGACCGTGCCTTCGCGGCCGTTGCTGGTGAAGCCGCGTCCGAGCTCGGGAGCAAGCGCGATACCGTGAACGCCAGGAGTGTCCGGAATGTCGCCGACGCTCTTGCCAGAGTCGGCGTCGATAACCATGACGTGCGTTCCGCGAGAGATGTAGAGACGGCGTGCGCTGGCATCGACGGTGAGGTAATCCCATCCACCGTCGCCACCAACTTTGTAGGTCGTAGTTACGTGATATCCCGGAGCAGCCGCGGCCAACGACGCTGCCGCAAGGGACAGGCTGAGAATTGGCATCCACCAGTTGAACTTCGAACTCATGAAACTTCCTCCTTAAGGTTGAGCAATGGGCGCAAACGGGGCCCTTTCCCTTTCGCCAGCATCGCTCCACAGCATCGAACCGAAGTAACTTTACCCTATTTTAGGCGCCCACCTAGACTTCTTTATATGCAGGGATACCAGCAGCCTTCAGGGGGACAGCCGGAGGATACTTCTCCGGTCACTGATCCGCGCATGCAGCCTACACCGGACTATGGAACGCTCGGGCCGGGATCGGATGTTGCGGTAACGGGAGCGGATCCGATCCAGAGGACTCCTCGAGGAGCGGCGATGCAGACCGCGCATCTGATCGCGATCGTTGCCGGAGTTCTTGGAGCGCTGGTGTGGGGATTTTTGGCAAAGGGAAATCCGACATGGCCGGACTTGACCAGTCTTTTCTCGAGCCATGGAAAAGCTCCTTCTTCGGCGAAAGACTTGCGGGAGCTCGATCGGTTGAAGCCTCAGACTCAGGCTGAGACGTTGTTGGAAATGGCGGTGGCGCATTCGGATGGGGCAGCGGAGCAGATTTCGTCACGAGTGAATGGATGGCGAGGGCAGGTGCAGTGGAGTTCGCAAATCGCGACTCTCACGACAGCGGCGCTGAACTCAGATGACATGCGGGTTCGGGAATCGGGAATTGAAGTGGAATTGGCGGCGTACGGACTGCCGAAGAATTCTGGCAGTCTCGCTTACGTTCTGAAACAAGTGAATTCGCCGGATCATGCGCAGAAGATTTGGGCATTGTGGGCGCTGGGATTGTTGGCAAATCGCGGCGTGGAGACCGAACGGACGGTCGGCATTCTGGTGGAGCGTTTGTCAGACACGGATGTTTCGTCGCGACAGTGGGCGGTGGAAGGACTGGCGTTGGCGGGAAGCGATTCGACAATTCAGCCGCTGTTGAAGGCGATGCATGACGATCCGTCGGCGGTCGTGCGCGAGAGGGCTGCATGCGGCCTGGCGGAGTCGGGAATGTTTACGCCGGAGCAGAGATTCAGCGCGATCCCGCAGCTACTGGCGGATACGGATGATCCGTCGCTCGATGCCCAGACGCATGGGTGGGCATTTCAGGCGCTGGGAGATATTACGCATCAAAGGTTCGGCAGTAATTCGTTGGCATGGCGAGAGTGGTATGAGAAACAAGTGGCTAGTGGCCAGTGACTAGTGGCTAGTGGCTAGTGGCTAGCAACAATGACCACTAGGCACTCATCACTAGCCACTGCTTTTTCACTCTGCCATTTTTGCGATGTGCACGTCGAAGCCTGTTTTTGGCAGGAGCGACGTCAGCGAGAATGCCTTGAATCCGTCGCCTGACACTTCAGTGTGGCGGTAGATTCCGGGCTCGCTCTCGATCGTTTCTTTGCGGCCCTCCATGTCTCCAAGGAAGGTCTGTGCCTGATCCATTGTCACTTCCACTCCTTTGGCGCGCGTGACGACCGCCTCAGAAGCATATGAGTGCACCAGCTTCGGCCAATACTTGGTGAGCAGATCGGTGCTGGCGAAGATATCAGCCCAGATGATGCGTCCGTTCACCGCGACGACCACGCCTACGGCGTTGCGATCGCGCAACTGGTGCATAAGGCTCTGGTAGTTTTGCTCGATCGGCTTGGCGATCGCGTCAACCTGCTTTTTCACTGCAGCATTTTCATTCAGCTTCGCATACGAAGTAGTCTGCGACATTTCGGTGTTCAGGGCGGGCGCAGAGGCAGTGACCTCGACGGTGACCTGCTCCTTCTGGGCAGTCACTGCGTCCCAAACTGCATTCTGATCTTTATTCGCCATGGCCTTGGAGCGGACCGATGGTTGCGCCATGATAGCCATCGGAGGCGGTCCCGGCGTGCCGTGGACGACACCGCCAGCGTTGCTCCCATACATCGCTTCGGACGCGCCGAAGTGTTCGCTGGTAGCGACCCAGCGTCCAGGCTCGACGCAGAAGACGCTCAGATCGATGGGATCACTCTCGGCGGGCACGATGCGATCTTTGCCGATGACGCGGTCCTGCTTGCCGCCGCTGACGATCTCTCCCGCGAGTAAGAGTAGCGGACGTCTCGAGTTGTTGACGAGCACGAGGCGATTCACTTCGGCGCCGTCGTGACGGATCGGGGCAGTGGTGTGGCGTCGCATCAATCCTTGCGCGCTGCCCGCTTCGCTCACGATGACTTCGCCGGAGCGCAAGCCTTCATCCAGAGTGAGAAACTCGTTGGTGGGATAACTCTTTGCAGCGACGACAGGGAACACGGTGAGATTGCCGTGGCGAATGGGATCGAGGACTTTGTATCCCGGAGCCGGCGTAACTTCTCCGGCGCGCGCATCGCGTTGATTCACGAAGACCAGCCCGGCAACAATCAGCAGGACCGTTAAAGCCAGAAACAACTTGGGACTCATAAACGCTCCTCCCGCATGGGACGGGCGCGCCCGCGCACCCAGGAGGTCTTTCTGCGCTACAGCCGTAGCTCAGACCGGGGCGCGCCGTCCGTTTCGACTACGTGGATGGAACGTGGGAGTGGGTGGGGCTTGCGGGGGAAATCTAAATTGAGTTACGGGCCAGCTGATTTTCAGAGTCAAAATCCCCACTTCCGGCAAAATCGGCCGGAAATGGGGCACCTTTCATACTGGGCGCGCTGCAGGCTTAGTGTGGATGGCCGGATTTGATTTGGTCGACCAGAGTGTCGATCTCTTCGGGCTTTAGCTTGCCCGCGTACTTCGGCATGCGGTGCTTGCCGTTGGTGATGATGTTGCGCAGGTCATCGGCCGACATCGCCGTTGCGCCGGCCGACACCAGCGAGGGACCGCCCATGAAACGTCCTTCGCCTGCTTTGCTGTGGCACTTGGCACAATTGTTTTGATAGACAGGATTGTCGGTGAGTGGTTTGGTCGAAGATTGTGCGACCGCCGCACTTGCTGCGAACACACTAAAACAAAGAACAGAGAAAAGTCTGGATTTCAAGCACGCCTCGTCAGAAATGGAATTACTTTCATTGATCCCATTGGAAGAGCGAAAGTTGCCTTCCATTTCGACTCATTCCGGCTTAGATGCTGAGCGAACAGGTGAGCGATCCGGGCCAGCCCTGAGATATTGCACCGGCCACGAGATGGGCTGTCCCAATTCGCGGGCGGCACGCAGCGGCCAGTAGGGGTCGCGCAGAAATTCGCGAGCCATGATCACCGCGTCGGCCTTGCCATCGGTAATGATTCCCTCGGCTTGTGTCGGAGTCGTGATCATGCCTACGGCGCCGGTGAGGATCTTGGCTTCGCGGCGGATTTGTTCGGCGAATGGAGTTTGATACGCGGGACCAACTGGAATTTTTGCTTGCGCAGCATTGCCGCCAGAGGAGCAGTCGATCAGATCGACACCCAACGGCTTCAGCTTACGAGCGAGTTCGACGGATTGCTGGATGTCCCAGCCGCCATCGATCCAATCGGTGGAGGAAATGCGCACGAACAGAGGCGCGTGCTCGGGCCACACTTTGCGGACCGAGGCGACGGTTTCGCACACGATCCGGATGCGGTTGTCGAACGAGCCACCGTAGGAGTCCGTGCGCTGATTGCTGAGCTGCGAGAGAAATTCGTGCAGAAGATATCCGTGGGCGGCGTGGATTTCGATCACGCGGAAGCCGGCTTGCCAGGCGCGCTTCGCCGCTTCGGCAAATGCGTTTACGACTTCGTGAATGCCGTCGATCGTGAGTGATTGCGGCATGGGATAGTTGTCTGCAAAGGGCACGGCGCTGGGCGCGACAACCTTCTTCCATCCGCCGGAGCTTTCTGGGAGCGCGCCGTTTCCGTCCCATGGACGCCAGGTGCTGGCTTTGCGGCCCGCGTGCGCGAGTTGCATTCCCGGGAGGCTGCCTTGCTGCAGGATGAAATGAGTGATGCGGGATAAGAATTCGACGTGGTCGTCTTTCCAGATGCCGAGATCCTGCGGGCTGATGCGGGCTTCGGGAAGAACTGCGGTTGCTTCTGTTAGAACGAGTCCGGCGCCGCCTACTGCGCGGCTGCCGAGATGAACCAGGTGCCAGTCGTTGGCGAATCCGTCGGTGCTGGAGTACTCGCACATGGGCGAAACGAAGACGCGATTAGGGAAGGTGAAGTCACGAATCTTGAGGGGATCGAACAAATGAGGCATAGATAACATGTTACGACACGAAAAGCAGATTGCTCCTTTCCTCGCTTCGCTCGGGCGTCGGAATGACAAGGGAATAAAAAACCCCACTTCCGGCAACTTCGGCCGGAAGTGGGGCACCCAGCGCCTCGACCCTTTAGCGCGATTTATGCGCCTTCGGGGGAGTGCAATACACGAAACGAGTTCCCGCCATTGGACCAAACCAGGATGAGAGCATCCTGGCCTTTGGGAACGCTGGCCAGCGCTTGCTGCACATCGCTTGCGGATTGAACCTTGTGGCGATTGACTTCGAGGATGATGTCTCCCTGCTGCAGTCCAGCGTTATCGGCCGAACTGCCGGGCTGGACCTGCTCGACTACCGCACCATGAACATCGTGCGGAGCCTGAAGCTGATCCCGCATATCGGGAGTCAGATTCGCCAGGCCGATTCCCCAGCGCATCTTGCCTTGTCCTTCACCAGAAGGGGACTTGCCCTCGGCGGTATTCTTTCCGAGCTCTTCCAGCGTGACGGGAACCGCCATCGATTTGCCATTGCGAAGAACCGTGAGCTGGATCTTCGAACCTGGCTGTTTCTGTCCGACCACGACTTGCAGCTCGCCGGCGTCGGTCACTTTCTGACCATCGATTTCAGTGATTACGTCGCCGATCTGCAGTCCGGCTTTCCCGCCCGGAGAATCGGGGTCGACTTGCGTGACGACTGCGCCGCTGGCGTTCGAGTCATCGAAGAACTTGGCGTTCTCGGGCGTCACGTCAGAGATTCCGATACCGATGTGCCCGTGGCTGACCTTGCCGTCACGAATCAGCGTCTCGACCGTGGGTCGAACAATCTGACTCGGGATAGCGAATCCCATTCCAGAGAAAGTTCCGGAAGGAGAGACGAGGAAGGTGTTGATTCCGATCACTTCGCCGCGAGCATCGACTAGCGGACCACCGGAGTTGCCGGGGTTGATGGCTGCGTCGGTCTGAATGAATTCGCCGGGCTTACTGCGATCGCTGGGATCGGGGTTCGCGCGATTCAATGCGCTTACGATTCCGCGCGTGACGGTGAAACGGAATCCGTAGGGATTGCCGAAGGCCAGGACGGTTTGTCCGGGACGTACAGCTTTCGAATCACCCCAAGGAGCACTGGTCATATCCGTTCCGTCGACTTTGATGACTGCCAGATCGGTCAGCGGATCGGTGCCGATCAGCTTTGCCTTCAGGATGCGGCGATTGCTGGTCGTGACGCGGATGTCGACGGCTCCGTCGACAACGTGATTGTTGGTGACGATATATCCATCAGGCGAGATCACGACGCCGCTGCCCATGCCATGCTCGATCTGCGGGCCCTGGCGCTGCTGCATGTGCGGTCCGAAGAACTGTCCGAATGGACCGCCTTGGCCGCCGAAGAACTGCTGCATGTCTTCGGGAATCTGCTGGCTTGCGTTGTCGGGCTTGGTGCGCGAGGTGACGGTGACGTTGACGACGGCGGGAGTGACCCGAGCTGCCAAAGTCTCCATCGCTTTGTCGAGCGCCATCAACGCGCCCACGCTATCGGCATCGAGAGGCGCGGCAGCAGGAGCTGCTTCGGCAGCGCGAGCCGCCGCGGGCTTAATGCATTCATAGGTTCCGAACGAGGCGGCCAGCGCTACTGCTAGTACAGGGAGTGCGAGGCGCCGCGTCCACTTCTTCGTGTTTTCGTTCCACCACTTTGCTGCATTCATTTGAGTTACATCCTTTCGAGAAATTTGCTTTAACAACTAATTCGTTAGTTCATCGAACTGAAGATCGACTTTCGTTTCTCCATGGGTTCACGCGTTTAAGTCTTCTTTGCTGGAGTTTGGCTGGCGACGGGCGCGATGACGTAGCGGAGCACGGTCACACGCCACAATTGAATCTGCGAGGTCGCGGGGTCGTCGCCGTGAAAAACGACGAAGAGCGCCTGCGCGACTGGGATCGGTTGAACAACGGTGATGCTGGTCAGATGCACGAGATGTCCGGCTTTCGGTCGAAGAATCGTGCGGTGCGAAGCGGGCTTCGGAACACTCGCGTGCTGCGGCGTTGATTCAACGCGGAGCTTGGCCGAAGTCACAGGAGCGAATTGCGGGAAGTCCTGGGCCGGAGTGATGTCGGCACTTTGTACCGAACTCGCTTGTGCCGACTGTGTGTCACCGAAGGCAATTAGCTTCGGAGCCCTGGAAACTCCGATGCCACACGCCAGAGCACACCCTGCAACCAGAGAGACGGCCGGTTTCCACGAGCGCCTGCTTTCTCTCGGACGGTTCGCGTCAAGGATTTGCGCGACGCGCGTCGTGGTCTGATGGAAGCGACCGATGGCGGCTTGGGCTAGCGCGAGACTGCGCTGCACGAAACTGCGCTCGGCCAGGTGCGCGAGACATTCGGCGTAGGCGCGAGGACTGTCGGTCTCGGCAAGAACGGCATCGTCGCATGCCATCTCGCGCTCGAGCTCCGCCTTTTTCCCGATCCACCAAACAGCGGGATGGAAGAATAGAAGTGCGCGAATGATCTGTTGTGCGAGGTTCGTCCAATCATCCCACCGGCGGAGATGAGCGAGCTCGTGCAAAACAACCTGGTTCAACTCCGATGAGGAGAGCTCGACGAGTGCCCAATCGGGAATCACAATCGCAGGCCTCATCAGGCCAAGAGCGGTCGGCACGCGCACATCGGAGGAGGTGCAGAGCGCAACGGAACGCTTCAGATGGGCTCGCCGCATGATTGCTTGCAGTTCCGGACCGAACAATGTCGTATCGAGTTCAATGCAGCGCTTTCGCAGGGCGTGAAGATGCCACAGGGCGCGCCCAACGCCGATCAGGAAAAATGTCGCCACAGTCGCCCATGCGGCGAATACGTAATACGCCCAGGAATCCGGGACGGTGACTGCGGGGTGAATCGTCGAGAATGTGGAGTGCGAGGCAAACGATCCCGCGAAAGGCAGCGCTGCAATCGCAACCAGAGCTGCGAACCAGATCGCGAAGCGCGTACCTGCATTCGAGCGGGGGGCGATGCGCAACAACGCTGCCGCGAAGCCGCTGATGATCGTGCCTCCGATCAACGAATCGACGATGCGCAGCGAGGAGAATTGGGCGATGGAGTGGAAGTCGAGGAGCGCAGTCATTCGGGCTTGCTCCTATCCATCAACTCGCGAAGGCGTTTCAATTCGTCGGGGTCGATGCTCTTTTCTTCGAGGATGTTCAGGACCAGCAACTCGTCGGAGTTGCCGAAAAACCGGCTGACCAGATGGCGAACCTCGAAGCGGGAGGCGTCTTTGCGATCGACGCTCGGGGTGTAGACGTGAGAGCGCTTATCTTTCTCGTGTTTGACGTATCCCTTCTTCTCGAGGATACGGATGATGGTCAGGATGGAGTTGTAAGCGAGCGCCGGCTGGACGGGCAAAGCCTGCAAGACCTCGTGCACGGTCGACGAGCCCCGGTCCCAGAGAACGTTCATGATGCGCAACTCGGCTTCCGTCAAGGTTGCGGATCTGCTACGGGCCACCGAACTCCTCCTTATTCGTTAATAGTTTGACGAAAGAACTCTAGAAACGTCAACTAATTTGTTAGTTGCGCGAGAGGAGGACTGAGTTGCCCCTGTGGGAGTTCAAAGGGGGGCAAGATCTATCTGCTTAGACATCAATGATTTACGCAGATATCAGCTCATTTTGCTTCCTTCAGATGGCACTAATCACCGTTCGATTTGGAGATCCCGGATCGCCAAATCCCCACTTCCGGCAAAATCGGCCGGAAATGGGGCACCCCCGGGTCACGGTTTTCCGTTGAAATGAGAAACGGCCTCGTTGACTTACAGAGTGTCAACGAGGCCGTGAGCGGAGCCACTTGAGAACTTCAACTCACTGATAGGTGAAGTTCAGCTTATCGAGGTATACGTCGTAGGCGGACTGCTCGTAGTTTCCGTCCATCTGGTAGTTGATGGTGATTCCGTACCAGCCAGGGGCGGAGAACGGAGCATAGGTCCAATTCAGGGTGTGAGTTACACCGTTGAAGGTGATCGACTGATAGAGCAGTTGATTGCTAGAGGTACGTTCGACTTGGACGGTGAGGTGGTTCCATGCATTCTCCAAGGGATAGCAGGAGATGCCAGTCGGAACCCACTTCATGCCGACGTTATCCCAGACGTCCCACTCGTTGCCGCCAGCAATGCGGCATTCGTGACCCCATGTGAATCCCAAGTTATTGAAGAATTGGTTGATATCGAACTCCAACGCCTGCGACGCTCCGAGATTGCTGCCGTAGAAATAAACGTCGTAAGTGAAATTGTGCAGCGTCGGAACGAGAGTGTGGTTAGTGTCGGGAAGCCCCTGCGAAGAGAAATCTCCGATCAGGTGGTTGTTCCAGAGGACGTCGGAATAATCCATGTTGCCGCCGATGTTGAATTGCGCGGAATTGCCCGAGAGTGTCGGCGACTTCACCCACTGATACATGGCCCACGTAGTTCCGGGGCCGCTTGGGGTGCAGGTGTTGCAGTCGGCGTAGGTCGGAGGCTGCTGCGCATATCCGTTCCATCCGCCGCTGTCATGGAGATTCCAGAACGTTGAACCGGAGGAATTCACGGTAATGGTGATCGGCGTCGTGGCAGCTCCGCCGCACTTGTCCCACTCCTGCACGACGGTGTTGTAAGTTCCGGGGCTCAACGAGAGATTGGTGTTCAGGCTGGCTCCATTCACGACGTAGGCCAACTGGTAGGGAGCGGTATAGATTCCCATCGACGCCACACCCAAAGAGCAGCTGGTAGTTGCGGTGGCCACGAAATTCGTCGGCGACCCCACGGTGCTGTTATTAGCCGGGGCGGTTACAAAGACACCTGTAGTGCCGCCGGACTTGACGGTGATCGTCACTGTAGAAGTGGTAGCTCCGCCGCAGTTGTCCCACGCTTCGACGACGACGTTATAGGTTCCGGGATTGAAGTTCAGGCTCGTATTGAGGCTGGCTCCGTTGGCCACGTAGGAAAGTTCGTAGGGTTGGGGGTAAATTCCCATGGATCCAACGCCTTTGGAGCAGGACGAGGTCGTTGCCGAGGCTACGAAGTTGACGGAAGTTCCAACGGTGCTGTTGTTAGCTGGGCTCGAAACGGTCACACCCGCGAACGCGGAAACACTTGCAAAAAGGCAGACGGAAATTGCCGTTGAGAGGAGGGCATGCTTCTTCATTATGGGCGGTTCTCCGGTTATTGGTTTTGGCTTCAAGGCAGCGTAAAGCCTTGAAAACAGAGGTAGCCACCGGTCGTTAGGCGGGAACACCCTGGTCGTGCTGGGCCGCTGGCGTCCGTAACGAAGCTGGGCGGGAGCGGAGTCTTATGAGCGGAGTGGGACCACTTTATACAGGGATCACCTGAGAGTCAAAGATAAATCGATGTATTAGGCGCACAGAAGGGCAATCGATAGTGCTAGTACCGCGGTGAGTGTTTAAGGGAGTCTGAGATTACGCGGCTTTTTCGGATTGCTTCGACGACTTCAATTTCTGAATGCGCTTCGAGAGGAGCGCTTTTGCTTTCTCTAATTCGGCGCGGCGAGTTTTGCTAAGGCCGCGTCCCGCCCGATTAATAAAGTAATTCAACATGCGCATTCCAGAACTCGGGCCCTTTGGCGAGACGCGCTTCGAGGCAAGAACGCGAGCGACGGTAGCGGCGTCTTTTGTGAAAAGACCTTCGGGGGGATGCGTCGAATCCGTCTTGACACTCGCTACCCATCGCTTCGTCTTTTGATTTTGCATGCGTGCTCCGGAAACAATCTCAGTGATGCTTGAAATACTGAACTGCTTTCTCGTGGGCCTCGGCGGCATTTCTGGTCGAAAATGTCCCGAGATTGCGGCGCTTGCCGGTCTTTGCATTTTTCTTACGAGAGTAAAGACGGTATTGACCGGTTTTTAGCTTTCGAATCATGACTCCTCCCAAAAACTAGCTGGCCTTACGAGTGCGACTTGCTTTCATTGCGGATTCGTGGCGAGCGCTGGCACTTCGCTTTCTCGCGGCCGATCGTGCTTGCTTCGATAGAGCTCGAGAAGAAGCAGCCGAATGGCCTTCTTTTTTCAGAGCCTGGGTCGTGGTGCGCGAACGAGTGGCCGATGGCCTCCGTCGAGAACCGCTTTGACCCTCTCGGTAATCGCGAGCTGCTTTCCCCTGAGTCTCCGCGGATGTTCTTCCATTCTTTGGTGGTTGTAGTTTGACGCCCGCGCGTCTGGCTTTCGAGAGACCGATCGCTATGGCTTGCTTCGAAGACGCAGCTCCATGTTTTCCTTCGCGGATGTGGTGCATCTCCTCCCGGACAAATTCTCCTGCCTGTGTGCTGGCGGATTTGCCTTCGCGTGCGTCTTCATGAGCTCTTTCAATCGTTTCTTTCTCCGGCATCGCGTCCTCCTTTTTGCTGAACTTAGTATTTGTCGCGGCCGGAGGGCATCGAAAAATTGCTGTAGGGAGGGATGTTGGTTGCTGTAGAAGCAGTGAAGAGCATCTAACGCATGTTTGCTGGGAACTGATCACTAGCGGCTAACCACTGTCTTTCTCAATTGGCGAACAGATTCACTTCGTCCAGCCATACGCTATAGGGCTGCTGCTCATAGTTGCCATCCATCTGGAAGGCGACGTCGATTTCTTCCTGGTACCAATTCGGTTGAGCAGTGTAGTAGGTATCCACCGTGTAATCCTGATCCGCGACATTCACGCTGACGTAATGAACTTGGTTGCCCACCCGTTCCAAGCTCCAGATCAGGTGGACCCATGTATTAGAGGGGAAGTGATTACAAGGGACGCTAGTCGGCCTCCACACTTCATTCAGAGGGTCCCAGATGTCCCAATGATGCGTTTGATCGAAGTCGCATTGCGTGCCCCACGTCCAGCGCGACCCTCCGAAAGCTTGATTGACATCAAATTCGAGAGACTGCGGCGCGTCGCCGTTATTGACGTAAAACCACAGATCGTAGCTGAAGTGACTGACGCTGTTGCCACCCCCGATGGGAGTCCAATAAAGCTCGTTCGAATAAGGATGTTGGCCCGCAAGACTGAATTGCGCCGCTGAGCCGTCCAGAGAGGGCGTGGATTGGTCGAGCGACAGGGTTGAAGTCGCAACACCGAGGCCGGCTGCACAGGTTGCGCCGGAGGTTAGCACAGCGGAACATGAAACCCACTGCGGAGAGTTTTGAATATTCATCGCGCCGGGTTGCTGTCCTGTGACATTGACCTCCATTGAAGTGGTGGCGATGTATCCCGCCGTGTCTTCCGCAACAATCTCGACCGTGTGTTGCCCGTTGGGCATCCAGATCAATTGGTTGATGTTCGTCTTCGGCGTGTAAAGCACGGCGTTGCCATCGACGTAAAGACGAACCGTATAAATCGGATCCGGTGGTGTCGCTGTGGCAATGATCGGTACGGGCGAGTTGACGCTGGCTCCATTGCCGGGACTGCTGATCGAGAGGGGAAATCCGCAGAGAGCAGAAGGCGGCGGTTCCTGCGCTGGAGGAACGATCGATGTGTTCGCGGGAGGTGTCGGAGTAACGGGGCAATCCGCGACATTTTTTGGCAGGCCCTGGCAGCCGGCGAGCGCACCCAGAATCGAGGCCAACGTGCACGTGGCTACGCCCACGCAGCATTTCTTCCACGATGCCACAGTCCGCATTCACTCCCCCGATGCTTACTTCTGTTTTCGACGACAGCATCTGCGAGCGGTACAGAAATGCGGTCCCTGGAAATCGCGTACTCAAAACCGACCAATGAGACTAATAAGCAGTGAGCGTGACCTGATCCAGCCACACGTTATAAGGCTCCTGCTCGTAATTTCCATCCATCTGAAATGCGACGTCGATCTCTTCCAGAGTCCAATCGGGCTGATTCTGGAAATACGTGTCGACGTTATATGTCTGATCGCCAACTTGCAGACTGATGTAGTGAACCTGGTTGCCAACACGCTCGACATTCCATACGAGGTGAATCCAAGTGTTGGCGGGGAAAGGAGTACAGGCAATAGAGGTGGGAGTCCATCCGTTGATGTCGTCCCAGATATCCCATTTCCCTGAACCGTTGAAGTTACACTCCGATCCCCAAACCCAGCGGTTGCCGCCGTACGTTTGATTGATATCAAACTCCAGCGCCTGAGCGGCATCTGGATTGTCGATATAGAAATAGAGATCGTAGGTGAAGTGGCTGACATTGTTACCGCTGGCTACCGGATTGAAGTAAAGCATGTTCGAGTAGGGCGTCGGGCCGCCCATGCTGAACTTCGCGGACTTGCCGTCCATGGCAGGAGTCGACTGATTTTCGGTCATCGTGGACTGGGCGGTGCCAAGGCCCGCGGCGCAGATCTGTCCATCGCGGCCCGATCCCGTCGGAAAAAGTGCAGAGCAAGATTGCCAGCCCGGCATGTCCTGGATGGAACTGATCGTTGTCTGGGACTGCGTCGTGACGGTGATGTTGAGGATCGTGGCCGAGATGTATCCCTTATTGTCTTCGGCCATGACTTCAAGAGTGTGTTGCCCCGGCGCGATGAAAATCTGCGTATTGATTGAATCTGTAAAAGTGAAATAGACCGCGAGTTGGTCCACATAAACACGCATGAAAAAGATCGGATTGGTTGGCGTGGCATTGGCGACGACGTTAAGCGGCGAAGTCGTGGTGTCGCCGGTCGACGGACTGGAAACTGTGAGCGGGAAATCACTCGAGCCTGCGGGCGGCGGATCTTGTGCTGTGGGAGCGGGTAGCGGGCTGGTTTGCGGAGACCAAGTGATAGCAACCGGAGGCGTCGATGGATAGCTGGGCTGTGCGGGAGCGGGCGTCGTAGTCGACGCCTTCGACGCACTATTGCCGCACGCCACTGAACTCGAGATGACACACGCGACCGCCGCGACAAAGAGCACTTGGCAGACATTTCGTGTCCGATTGGGAAAAGCGCCGACCACACTCATAAATTGTTTTCGTTCAACCTCGAGGTAAATGAATCCGTCGGAACACCAGCGGCTTAGAGCGGAGGACAGCCGGGCAGCGCAGCCGCGATAAAAGCTTCCAGTCGCAGCTGAAGTACAAATTTAGAGAAACTAGCAGCTCATTCACAATACTGCGCGCACCGTAAGGAGGGCTGGGTGATCCCTCATTTTGGATCTAAGTCTATGGGGTTAGCATTCACGCAACGCAATGTTGTAGGCTCCGCCAACCACATCACGCGCCAAGACATCTCAATGATGCCCCGGTTGCAGGGACCCGTCTTCTTGCCAGAGTCTCCGTTCGAGCAGCCACTCATAAGGGTAGGTAAGCAGGAGCGCGCTTCAGTTCAGAGTGCGCGTACGGAACTGGCAAAGGAGTCGAGCAGATGCGAATCGCACAAGTCGCGCCACTCTACGAAAGCGTTCCCCCTCGTCTTTATGGAGGGACCGAGCGGGTTGTGTCATGGCTCACAGAGAAACTTGTTGAGCTAGGTCACGATGTGACGCTGTTTGCGAGCGGCGATTCGGTCACGAACGCGCAATTGGTTCCGGGTTGTAGACAGGCTCTCCGTTTGGATTCCAATTGCATCGATCCGCTGGCGCATCATACTTTGCTGGTCGAAGACGTTTTCGGTCAGGCACAGAATTTTGATCTCATTCATTTCCATCTCGACTATATGCATTTCCCCCGCAGCCGCCGCGAGGACGTTCCATGCCTGACGACTTTGCACGGGCGACTTGATATTCCGGACCTTGTTCCGCTCTATCGGGAATTCAGCGAGATGCCGCTGGTCTCGATCTCGAACTCGCAGAGAGAGCCATTGTCCTGGGCTAACTGGGCGCGGACGGTGTATCACGGAATGCCCGCCGACGCCCTTGCGCTCCAGGAGTCCGCCGGGAAGTATCTGGCGTTTTTGGGCCGCGTCTCCCCTGAGAAAGGCGTGGATCGCGCAATCGAAATTGCGCTTCGCTCGGGAATACCATTGAAAATTGCAGCCAAGGTGGATCGCGCCGACAAGGAATATTTCGAGGCGCAAATCAAGCCTTTGTTGGACCATCCGCTCATCGATTTCATCGGTGAAATCGGAAACTCTGACAAAGAAGAATTTCTCGGAAACGCCATCGCGCTTCTTTTTCCGATCCGGTGGCCGGAGCCGTTTGGCTTGGTCACTATTGAAGCTATGGCTTGCGGAACTCCGGTGATTGCATATCCGCTCGGCTCTGTTCCGGAGCTTATTCCGCATGGACGCTGCGGATTCTTGGTTGAGAGCATCGACGAGGCAGTGAAAGCGGTCAAGCGGATCGATAGGATCGACCGTTCGGAATGCCGCCGGCACTTCGAATTAAATTTCACAAGCGATCGCATGGCATGCGATTATCTGAGCATCTACCGACAACTTATACATCCAAAGTCGACCTCGATTACGGTCGAAGAGGGAGTGTTGAATTGGATGGAAGCGGAATCGCCCACGCCCAGTACTACATAGCCACGACCGCTTCCCCGGCGGACGATCGAGCCCGGGTCCTTAAATACGGCCAAATGTTTTTTGTGTTCGACCGCATGGGAGACGTGCAGACGTCCGGCCTGGGAGAGGAAGGACTTTTCTACGATGGCATGCGGCATCTCTCTCAATTTTCGCTGCACCTGTGGGGTGCACGTCCGCTCTTGTTAAGTTCCACAGTAGCCACTAATAATTTTCTCTTCACCGCCGATATTGCGAATCTCGATGTGTTTCGCGACGATTCGGTCGCGATTCATCGTGGGGTGCTGCACTTACTCCGATCAAGATTTCTCTGGAAGAATTCATGCTTCGAGAAGATCCACCTGGTAAATCATGGCCTCGATGATTTGGAGATCCCGCTGGGCATTGAATTCGAGGCGGACTTCGCGGACATTTTTGAGGTGCGAGGAACAACGCGGGAACGGAGAGGCCGCCGTCTCGAAAGTGGGAGCCGTGATAACGCGGTTACGCTCCGCTACGAAGGATTGGACCGCGTGATTCGCGAGACTTGCATCGAGGCGGATGTCACTCCGCAACAGGCATCCGAAACGGAATTCGAATTTGAATTCAAACTGCGTCCGAAGGAAAGTGCAACCTTGCAGCTCGAGATCTGTTGCAAGGCTGAGGACACGCGCCCATTCGTGGGTTATACCAAAGCCTTGTCTTCCGCGCGCTTTGAGCTGGCGGGAGTTGCGAGGGCCTTCCCGCAAATTACGAGTTCCAATTCGCGTTTTAGCGACTGGATCGCCCGATCTCTTTCTGATCTGCAGATGATGATTGCCGGCAATCCCGAGCACGATTATCCCTACGCCGGCGTCCCATGGTTCAGTACTGTATTCGGGCGCGATGGCATTATCACCGCGCTGCAAACACTGTGGCTCAATCCAGACATCGCAAAAGGTGTGTTGGAATTTCTGGCCTCGTCGCAAGCAGAAGAGGTGGATGCAGTCGCCGACTCAGAGCCCGGCAAGATTCTGCACGAGATGCGGCGCAGCGAAATGGCGGCTTTGGGAGAAGTGCCTTTCGGGCGCTATTACGGAAGCGTCGATGCAACGCCATTGTTCGTTATGCTCGCGGGCGCGTACTTCGATCGAACGGGAGATCGAGGATTTCTCGAACGGTTGTGGCCGCACATTCAAAGGGCACTGAAGTGGATCGACGAATTTGGAGATGCGGATGGTGACGGGTTTGTCGAATACAGCCGCAGATCCGGGAAGGGTTTGGTACAGCAGGGCTGGAAAGACTCTCACGACTCTGTGTTTCATGCAAACGGAGAGATCGCGGAGCCCCCGATCGCTTTGTGCGAGGTCCAAGGTTATGTGTATGCGGCGAAACTCGCAGCCGCTCGGCTAACTCGAGTGCTGGGGAATGTTGCTCACTGCTGCGAACTCGAGATCCAGGCTGAAGCTTTGCGGACGAAATTCGAGGAACAATTCTGGTGCAGCGACCTTGGGACGTATGCCCTGGCATTAGATGGCCGGAAGAAACCTTGCCGCGTTCGTACGTCGAATGCCGGGCACAGCCTCTTTACTGGAATCGCATCACCCGAAAGAGCGCGCCATGTCGCGAATGTGCTTATGGGCGATGACTCGTTTACAGGATGGGGAATTCGCACAGTCGCTACGACAGAATCCCGCTACAATCCGCTTTCGTACCACAACGGTTCCGTGTGGCCGCACGACAATTCCATCATTGCCAATGGAATGGCGAAGTATGGGTGCAGGAAAATGGCGGGCCAACTGTTGCTGGCAATGCTGGACCTGAGCGCTGAAGTCGAACTGCATCGCCTGCCGGAATTATTCTGCGGCATGAAAAGACGTCAGACAGAGGGGCCTACGCTGTATCCGGTCGCATGCTCGCCGCAATCCTGGGCAGCAGCCGCGCCGTTTCTCATTTTGGAGGGCTGCCTTGGCATCTCAGTGCAGGGCGAGCGCCGTCGAATAACATTTGATCGTCCTTTCCTTCCGGAGGGCATCTCCCAACTTACAATTCGGAACCTTCGTTGTGGCGAATCAGTCACTGATTTCCTGCTTGAGCGGAGAGGAGATTCCGTTCTGGTTCACTGCGAGAGCAAACAAGAAGATGTGGAGATCATGACGATCATTTCGTAAATGGCCTTACCCGATTTTAGAAGCGCGTGTGATAGCGGCCGTCCACCGAAACTCCGCCGAGCTGGTCGCGCTGCACGCTGACGCTCCAACGCTTGTTGAACTGATATTCCCCTTGCACAATCTCACTTCCCGGTTGCGACACATCAGTGGAGAATGAGAAGAGCAGATTTTTCGTGACCCGTTGCTGAATGGCGATCCGCGCGGACGGGTTCGAGTTGCCTCCAAGCGTTGGGTCGATCTGCAAACTCGAGATTCCCGCGAGCTTCTGAACGCTGCTGGAGAGTTGACTGGCCGCTTCTGATGCGACCATGGAGTCGGTGCTCTGGCTGCTGGCCGCCGATTCTTCAGTCGTTTGTCCGCGTGCAACCAGGTTGATGATGTCGGCGGTTGCGAGCGGAGGATCGGAAACGTAAGACGTTGTCAGCTTATCGAGCGGGCCGCGCATCGTGAGTGTCAGGTTGTATTGCTCGACGGTCGTCGTCACCGACACATTCAATACCGGGTGCGTCTCGTTGGGGTTGTCAAAAGTGATCAAGCCGCGTTGCAGCTGGTAGCGGACGTTGCGGTAGAACAATTCTCCCGATGTCAATGTCGTGCGACCCGTGATCACGGGATTGGCGGCTGTGCCTCCAACGTGGAGCGCCATCTGTCCGGCGATGCTGACTTGCGAGCTGACAGCGTTGAGACTTTGCTGTGACTGTGCGCTGATCGCGAGCTTGACGGTGTCAGCGAAACCGGGTTGGGAAAGCTGATTTCCTGTGCTGAACTGATCGGCGAATTTCGACAAATCAAAATCCGGAGTAAACGACAAACTATCGAGAAGCACACGGCCGCTCAAAGTGGAGGCTTGCGTCGATCCGGTGAGCGCGAGATTGGCATCGATCAGCGAACGCAAACCTTCTGGATAGCGCAACCGGATGGACTGTCCTTGCACAGCGAGATTGAACTGGATGCTCGGCTTGTACGTGACCGATCCGCCAAAAGAGACCGGCCCGCCCCCCATTTCCGCTGTCATCTTCGAAATTTGAACGTGATCATTGGCAATATCAATCGTGCCGTTCATCTTCGAAACGCCGATCGGAGCGTCTGCTGTACTCATCGCGACATTCTGAAACTGTAACTGGCCGTTGATTGCCGAGCCGGAGGATCGAACGTCGAGTGCAACCGTGCCGGAACTCTGCATGGTCGGCGCGAAAATCTGAAGGATACGAACATCAACAGAACCTTGGGCAGTCAGGGTCGGTGGCGATGTGCCGCGAACCGGAATGCGTCCTTGCGCCCGCAGAGAAGTGCCGGTGCCTCTGAGTTCGGCAGGCTGCAATGTGACAACGGAATCCGCATAGTCAGCGCGAACGGGCTGCGAGATGCCAATCTCGAGCGAACGATATGTTGCCTTCAGAGTTGGAATTGAAAGATGCGCTTCGATCTTCGACGCATCTTTGAGCGGCCCTTTAAGCGTCGCGTGCATTTCGGCTTGGCCCTGAAAGTCGCCCGGTGCGCCTGAAGCGTATGCCGCTACAAGCGGCCCGAGAGGGATGGTTCCGGTATCGATCTTTGCATCAGTCTGGAAATCGCCGGTGAGGCTGACCGTTCCGCGAGCATGAATCGCGGCCTGCGCCACCTGAGAATCGAGCGTGACATTTGCCGTGTGCTGCGAAACGTGAAGTTCGGCATCGGAAGCGGAGATCGTATTCTGCTGGATTTGAAGTTGCGGTAATCGAAGCGATGCCTCCAATTGGGGGTCGTCGACGGTGCCTTCGCCGCGGAGAGATGCCGAGAGCGTGCCGGTGATCCCAAGGTTTCTTGCCTGCACAGCTTGAAGCTTCTGCAACACGAGAGCGGGCGCATCCAGCTGCGCTTTGTATGCCTTCGTCTTCGGTGTGTAGGAAAGATTCGCGTCGATCGTTCCGGCGGGAGCCGCAACGGTCAATGTGGAAACGATGGCGTCGTTCTCCGTATGGAACTTCGCAGAGAGAGTTTGAATAGCTTCGCCGTAGGCATGCGCATTCGCGATTTGAGCTGAGCCTGATCCAGACGGGTGAAGTTGCGATCCTTCGAGGTTCACGTTAGCGGAGAGGTCGCCGCTGACCGGATAATGCTGCTTGGCCAGGTCCAGTAGATCCGAAATGCTCATTTGCTGAACTTCAAGGTGAGCTTTAATCGCATTCGAAGATTCATAGGACCATTTGTTCAAAGCTACGTTGGCGGTCAAAGTCGCCTGTCCACGATGTGCGTTGACCAGCGAAGCACTATCAACTACCACTCCGGATGGATTCGCATGCAGGGCTACTTTGGCGCTCTTCCATGCGCTGCCCTCGACTTCGAGATTCTCTGCGTCGATGTGGGCTCCGACGGCAGGCTTCTGCATCGATCCTTGAACATTTGCGTTGACAGTGGCAGACCCCGAGATCGACAACGGGGAAGTTTGGGCCGCACCGAACGATGAGGCCAAGGCCGCAAGCTGCTGGAGATTGCTTGCGACTATTTTCAACTGCAAGTTGGAATGGTCACCGACTGTTCCTTGCGCTGTGAGGGTAGCGGAAGGGATCTTGATAGTGGTGTTGTCGAGCTCGATTGTTTGCCGCGATCCATCACAAGTCGCATGGATTGCGCCATTCACCGGGACGTCCGAAGCCGAAGGATTTGAGCGGCTGCTGGCTGTCGCCTGGACGAAGAGATCCGAACGCGCGCGAACATTGCTGATGGAACCCTTCCAGTCCGCTTGGACTTGGCCGCGAAGAGTTCCGGAGAGCGAGGTTCCAGGAAGTTGCTGACGGCCAAGCGAGCGCTGGATATCCCTAAGAGAGATGCCGGTAAGAGAAGCCTGAACGCTAGACTCCGGCGTCGTATCCAGATGCCTCATTTGTGCTGACGCGTTGACTCCGCCGCCCATCGATTCCAAGCTGAGGTTCTTCACTTCCAAATTTCCATCAGCGAGGTGATACGTTCCTTGCAATTTTCTCAACTCGACGCGATTGCCGGAAGCAAGGGCGCTAAGGGCGTCGCTTGCGATCTGTCCATCGACGCTAATATCGCGAAAGGTTGGTTGGTTGCCCGAAGGCCGATACTGAAGTTTGCCGGCAAGCGATACGTCTCCAGCCGGTTTCGTGGAGGGAGAGAGGCTGGCGAAATCCGCGGTATGAAGCCTGATTTCGTAATTCCCATCGGCAGTGGGATTGGAATAGTTCTGAAGCTGCGCGCGAAGAGTAATGCTGGAGGAGCCGATCTGAAAATTGGCGGGGCTGACATCGAAACGCTCAGGGGTGGCGCTGAATTTCAAATCCAAATTGTGAGCCAGCGGCGCATAATCCGCGTAGTGCAAGTGGCCATTCTTGTAGGAAAGTTCCCCCGCATAGCGCTTGGCAAGCGATTCGAAATGAATGTCGGTTCCAAGGTCATATAGATCGGCTTCGAGGGGAATTTTGTGGTCGTTATAGTTGACTTCGCCATTCGTCAGCTGGGCATGCTCGATCGCGAGATCGAAGATGTTTGTGCTGCTGCCTCCCTGGCTTGGCGGTGGCGACGGAAGGTTGTTCTTGCCATTGGCGGCCACTTGAACGTGGACCACGGGGTGAGCGAGCAAGATTTCACGTAGTGCAACCTGACGATGCAAGGCGGAAATAATTCGGAGGCCGACTGTGAGTTCGTCGGCATGAAGTAGAGGCGGCTGGCTGGCGCTTTCAGTGCCGTGCAACGTGATGTTGTACAAATGCGCGGTCAAGGTTTTTAGGTCGAAATCCAGGCCGCTGATCTCAGTTTTGCCTCCCGTAGCCAAATTGGCGCGGTCGACGATTTGCCGGATGGCGAAGCTCTGAAAGCTGTTGCTTTTCAGGTAGAAGTAGCCGCCCACGGCAGCGAGGATTAAAAGCAGCGCCAATCCCGCCAGCGATCGTCGGATGATGCGTTTCCACTTCATATGTCTCTCAACCTGCTCGCCGGCGCGACCATCAAAAAGCCTGACCGATGGTGATGCAGTACTGCGTTGGATTGATTCCTGGAACCGGATTCAGGTTGCGTCCAACATCAATGCGGACCGGACCGATCGGTGTGGCGTAGCGCAATCCGAATCCCACCGTGTTTGTGTAATTGTTCACGAAATTATTGATGTTGATTGCGCTGTACACATTGCCTCCATCGTAAAAAATCACGCCGCCGAGCGCCTTGTTGATATGCAACGGGAAACGCATTTCTGAATTCAGGATGAAGAGCTGCTTTCCTCCCACAGGTACGGTAACGTTCACACATCCGGATTGGCCTTGCAATACATTGCAAAAGGGGACCAGGCGCTGCGGTCCGGCTTCGTCGATGGGGAAACTGCGCAGAGTCGTGCCGCCGCCGGAGAAGAATAGCTGGCTCGTGGGCACGAAGCTGCCCGCAAATGGTGAGGCCAGGCCCAGGCGGATGCTGTCAGCAAAGACGATCGACCGGACCGGCTTGTAATAGGCGTACTGCGCGAAGAGTTTGGCGAAGTTTGCGCTTGATCCAAATGCTGTCGGCGTGATGCTTAGATCGATCGTGGAAAACATTCCATGATGGGCGTCGAGCGGCTTGTCTCGCGTGTCGCGAATAACGGTTGCGGATACCGTCGAAAGTCGCACGCTCCGATCCTGATCGAGAACCAAGTCCGGAACCAGAAGGTGCGACAAGGCAGTTTTGTTGAAGTCATAGCGAAATTGCAGGCGCGTGTTGCTCTTGTGGCTGATCACTCTTTCGACCTGGAACGATAAATCTCCAAGGGTCGCGGTGAAAAGAGGATTCTCGCTAGTGCGCTCCAACGAAAAGCTGCTTAAAGACTGCCATTGCGAGCCGATGAAGCGAGGCTGCCCATAAGTGGTGAGCGCTTTCTGATCGAGTCTCGAAAGAAGAATCGAGGCGCTCGCGGTTTCCCCCAGGCCGCGCATGTTGCGGCGTGTGAATTCCACCAGTCCCCGAGGGCTCGCAAAGGTCGACTGGCTGGGTGCGATCTGATTGCCGCCGAGGCCGATCGTGCCTCCGCCTCCCGGGAGAGCGACGGTTCCAGTCGGCACGTTGCCGCCGCGGTGAGAAACTTCGAATCCGAAGCCATAGGTGATCTCGTTGCGTTTCGCTTCGTGTACTTTGACTAGCGCCATCTCGTCCGACTGATCGGTGATCGGTTTTCGCGGACCGATGCTGGACCAGTCGAAGATTCCCAGGTCATACAGCCGGCTTTCTCCTTCCAGCAGTTGGGCCCGCTGCATGGGAGCTTCAGTAGCAATGTGAGCGGTTTTTACGATGAGAGACTTCCGCGTGTGCTCCTGTCCCAGATAAACCACCTCGCTCACCCGCACCGATTGATGCTCCGTGATTGCGTACGTAACGTTGAGGTGCTCCGGATCAGAGGGCTCGCGCGCCGCAGTGGCCTTCACGTCGACATTAAGGTATCCGCGATCTAAATACGTCGCGGCGATGCGATTGCGATCGTTGGCCAGCTTGCGAGGAGAAAATGGCTCTCCTGCGCGCAGCTGAAATCCTTTGTTAGAGGTCAACTGTTCCAGAACGATGTGTTCGTTGCCCGATACTATAACGTTCTGGACAATCGTTTGCGGGCCTTCGGTAATTTCGAAATTCACCTCAGTTTTCCCGTCGCGCTCGACGGTGCGAGCTGTCGCGGTTACTTCTTCATAGCCACGATCCCGATACAGAGCCTCGATGTTATTCGTACTCTGCTTGATCAGCTTCTGGCTCAGACTTCCATGGGTCCAGATGTGTGACTTCTTCACCGTCACCTGAGCCATCAGTTCTTTTGCGGTTATGCCATTGTTTCCACGGAAGGTAACACTGCCGACCTTGTGCTTGGCGCCCCGATCGATCGTGTATACGACCAGAATCTGATCTGGCCTTTTCTCGTAGTCCGTTGTTACTTTGACGTCGTTATAACCTTTCTTCTGGAAATAGTCGGTCAAGTTTCGCTGGCCCTCATCGACCAGATCCTGATCTACCGTTCCTTCGGAAAAGATGGGGATTAATTTCTTCATCTGGCGATTAGCCAGGAAGGGAATGACAGAAAGCTTTGCACCCACGGCGCGGACTGTTACCACAGGCCCAACTTCCACTTTGAAGGACACGTTTACTCGATTCGTCGCGGAATCGTACTGCGGCGGATCCTCGTGGACGCTGCTGGCCCAGCGGCGCTGTTTCGACAAAGTTCTCTTCATCTGCGTGGTTGCGGCGGTGATTCGGCCCGGGGAGTACGGTTTTCCTTCTTTGAGCAGAGCTCCTGAAAGTCGCGCCCGCAAGGATTGTATGGAGTGCAGTAATTGGGCAGTTTCAGGCTGATTGGGCCCATCAATCTGGACTGATGCAATCCTGGCTTGAGACCCCATCTCGACGTTGAACGTTACGCTCACCAGTTGGTGTGCGTCATCGATTGCAATCTCGGAATGAACCGTCGATTGAAAATATCCATTCTTCTGCAGGAAAGATGTAAGCGCTTTTTCGGCGATGGGGATGCGCGAGGGATCGTATGGATCTTCATCGGAAAGGTTGGCGATCTGCAGCAGCCGGATATAAGAAAAGCGCTTGATGGCTCCGGGGAATTCAACAACACCGAGGTAGTATGCCGGCTCGAGCAGAAAATTGACGCGTAGGCCTGCGATGTCAGGTACGACCTCCACGCGGACGTCGGCAAAGTTGCCTGCTTGCTTGAGAGCGTCGGCGCTTTGGCGAATCTTATCTGCAGAGTACGGAGAGTTAGCGGACTGGGTTACCAGCTTGAGCAGTGGCGCCAGATCACGATGCGGATTTGCAATTAATGAAACGGCGGTGACGTTTTGCCCTTCGTAAGCCGCTTGGGGAGTCTGAGGAGCAAGCTGCGCCCAGAGTGTCGCCGCGCCGATCAACCAAAATCCGAAAAGCGACAAGCGCATAGACTGGCACCGAACCAATTTTCCGGCGAGCCGAAGTTTGAGTGTCCCGCACAGAAAAGAACCTGATGATTTGAGGCGAATCGCACGCCCGTGACGAACTGTGATGCGGTTCAATCAGAAGAAGTTGTCGAATGGCCCGGCGTCGCTCAAAATCCGGGAATAGTCTATCGCGTCGCTACGGTTTCGGACGAAGCCTAGTATTCCGTCTTGGCGCGAGCTCGCAGGAAAGGGAACTTCTGGGTAGCGTTTACAACGTTTCCAGGCAATAGTTGGCGCTCAAGGTGCCGGGAACAAATCCCTAATGTTGTTTTTCTACCTTCGCGTACGAAAGTGCATCTATTTGTCACCGCCCCGGCGATACCTGCGCTGGCGGATTACATATGAGTGGGACATCATCGAAGAAAAAAATACGATATGCAGTCGTCGGTTTGGGACACATTGCTCAGGTAGCAGTCCTGCCGGCTTTTAAAAACACATCCAACTCCGAATTGTTTGCGCTCGTTTCTGGAGATTCAACCAAGCTAAAGAAGTTAGGCAAGAAATATTCCATCGACCATCTGTACTCCTACAAGGATTACAGCCGGGTTCTCTCCAACGTAGACGCGGTCTATCTGGCTCTCCCGAACCATCTTCATTGTGAATTTGCAGTACGAGCGGCTGCCGCCGGGGTGCACGTCCTCTGCGAAAAACCAATGGCAGTCAACAGCGAGGACTGCCGGGCGATGATGAAGGCTGCACGGCAAAACCATGTCAAGCTAATGGTCGCCTATAGGCTTCATTTTGAAGCAAGCAATTTGGAGGCCATCGCGCTAGCCAAAAGCGGCCGGCTCGGGGATTTGCGTGTCTTCACTTCAGAGTTTTCCCAGCAAGTGGCGGACAAAAACGTTCGCGTTACCGAGAGTGTGGCGCACGGCGGCGGACCCGTGTATGACATGGGCGTGTACTGCATCAACGCCGCCCGATATCTATTTCAAGCGGAGCCCATCGAAGTGTCTGCCATAGCGGCCTCGAAGCCCGAATCGAGGTTTGAACAGGTGGACGAGATGGTTTCGGCCGTACTCCGTTTCCCGGGCGATCGCCTTGCCACTTTCACATGTAGCTTCGGCGCGGCTGACGTAAGCCGTTACAGTCTTCTCGGTACGAAGGGATCCTTGCGCGCTGAGCCCGCGTACGAGTATGCCGAAGGCATCAAGCACGAGGTCACAAGCGGCGGAAAGACCAAAGTCAAATCTTTTCCCAAGCGCGATCAGTTCGCCGCGGAGATTTCCTATTTTTCCGATTGTGTGATCAGGAACAAAGAGCCCGAACCTTCAGGAGTTGAAGGCCTGGCCGATATTCTCGTCGTGGAGGCGATCTACGAGTCGATCCGCACGAAACGGGCGATTGCGTTGCCGGAATTGATTTCGAAGAGGAAGCCGAATCTGCAGCAGGAGATTCGTCGACCGGCACATGGAAAGCCTGAGATCGTTCACGCGCATGCGCCATCCCGAGCCGCTTAAGGGCAAAGGAAGGATTGATCGCCGCAGGAGAGCAACTCAGAAAAAATAAGGCCCAGCAAATATGCTGGGCTTTTATTTGAACCGCGCGTCATCCTTTAATATTTCGGGGAAGCGCCGCCCATTTTGCAGCTTTTCGAGATGTGCTTGACCGAGGTGACCTGAATCGAGTGGCCGCTTGCGGCGCCCGAACCGCTGGCAGCTCCTGCGCTGGCGCCAGCCGTGCCCGAATCACTCGTACCGGTAACCTTCACCTCGTGCCCGACGTGTGCGCTCAGTTTCGCTGTATCGCCGGTGAGTTGGTAAACCGTCCCATTGCTGTCGCTGAGTGTGTAGTTCCCGTCAGAACCGCCCAGGCACCCTTCCACCATCATTTGACCTGCGGCAGACTGTGCCGCCTGGCCTGAAGCCGCCGAAGCCGAAGCGCTTGGGGTTGATGCGTCTTGTGCGATAGCCCATGCCGCACTGAGCAACAGGACCGAGAAGAAAAGTGTAATCTTTCGCATTGTGCAACCTCCGTAAACCTTAAGGTTGTCGAATGCTTTTCACTCCGCCAGTTGCCATCCAGACAACTCCCGCAGCGCGAATCATCCGACTAGCAGATTCTCGTGCTCTCGCGAGATATGAGACATACAGCGATTCCCGCAGGTAGCAGAGTGGTTTACCTTGCTTGTCATGAGTTGCTAAACCCAAGTTGTAAACCCGCGGATCGGTGATTTAGAGCGGCAGCGACTCGGTATCCGGAAAGTGATGCTGCTCGCGTCCGACCTTGCCATCATACTTCGTGCTCATTTTGAAGAGTTCGTAGCGGCCATCGGCAGCGAGTGGCCTGCACCGGTCGCGCAGGTCCTTCATCTCGGCGGCGGAATACGGTTGGAAATTACTCGCGACCGTCAAGTTCTGATCGAGGACTTCCATCGAGTCGATCCCGCTGATCGTCGTCGCGACAGGCAGACTCATCGCGTATCGCAAACCTTGCTCGGCGGTGATGCCGCCGTGCCGTACCATCTCGCCGCTGCCGCCGAGACTTTTCATTCCGAGAACTGCCATGCCCCTCCGAGTCGCTTCGGGGAGGACCTGTGTCTCAAAACTCCGAAAGGTGGCATCAAAGCAATTCAATGGCATCTGGACCGTGTCAAACGGAAAATCGTGCGACAACATCTTCAGATGAATTTCTGGATCTTTATGCCCGGTGAAACCAATAAAACGGATCTTCCCTTGTTTCTTTGCCTCCAGTAAAGCTTCGGCTGCGGCACCGGGCGCGAAGATGAGATCGGGGTCGTTCTCATAAATGACTTCGTGAATCTGCCAAAGATCCAGATGATCGGTGCGTAACCGCCGTAAAGATTCTTCCAACATCCGCATGGCAAGGTTTTTATCGCGGCCATGGGTGCAGACCTTGGTCATCAGAAATACTTGCTGCCGCTTGCCTTGGAGTGCCCGGCCCAGCCTTTCTTCACTGAGCCCATCGTGATATTCCCAGGCATTGTCGAAAAAATCGATTCCATGATCCATTGCTTTAGCGACAATCTCATTGGCGACCTGATCAGTATCGGCGGAGCCCAGATGATATCCGCCCAGTCCCAACGCTGAGATCTGGACGCCCGTTCGGCCCAGCGGCTTTTTGGGAACCACGCCTTGTGAAGTTTGCGATGGCATAGATTGTTCCGTTGCCGGTGTGCGAGTTTTCATCAAGGGCGTCGCGCCGATCAGCGCCGCGCCCTGCATAAACTTCCGCCGGCTGAAATGTGAGTTTTGTTTCTCCACCGCTGCCTCTAGAGTTTTTTCTCCGGAAATGGATGCCCTGTATTTTCCTGCGAACCGAGCATGTCTTGCACTTCAATTTGCTGCGTGTCCAGCGGAAAGCCGTGCGCTAACCGGGCCTCCGGATTGTCGAACTTCAGCGACAGCTTATACAGCTCGTACCGGCCGTCGGCGGAATATGGCTTGCAGCGATTACGAAGCTCGTCCATTTCTTGCCCTGTCATCGGCTTGAAGTTCTGGGCAACGCGGAGATTCTGGTGAAGCACATCAAGACTATCCATGCCGGTGATCGTTGTCGTGACCGGAAGGCTCATCGCATAGCGCAGTGCCTCTTCGGCGGTGAGGGCGCCCGCTTTGATGGGTTCACCGTGCCCGTTGAGCGGCTTCATTCCGAGTACCGCAATGCCCCGGCGATTCAACTCCGGCAGAACCTGGCGCTCGAAGCTCCGGGTAAAGCCCGCATCGAAGGCGTTCAACGGCATTTGAACCGCGTCGAATTCGAATCCCGTATTCAGCATCCCGAGGTGAACCATCGGATTCTGATGTCCCGTGAAGCCGACAAAACGTGCTTTGCCATCTTTCTTTGCTTTCATCAGGGCTTCGGCCGCGCCGTTGGGTCGAATGAATAATTCGGGATCGTTCTCGAACGCCATTCCGTGAACTTGCCAGAGATCGAGATGATCGGTCTGCAGACGCCGCAAAGATTCCTCCAGCATTTGCAGGGCGAGACTCGCATCGCGGCCATGCGGGCAAGTTTTCGTCATCAGAAATACTTTGTCGCGGCGGCCCTTGAGGCCGGCGCCCATCCACAACTCAGTTTTGCCACGGCGGTACTCCCAACAGTTGTCGTAAAAGGTGATCCCGCCGTCGACGGATTCCTGCACAATGCGAACCGCAGTCTTCTCGTCGGGAGCCTCACCGAGATGGTGACCGCCGAAACCTAGAATGGAAATCTTTGCGTCGGAGCGTCCGAATTGACGGACCGGAATGCTTGCGCTTGACGTCTGCTGCATGGCTTGCCTTGCGAAGTCCTTCCTTCAAAAATCTCAGCGGAGTGGAGTGAGTTCGACTAACGTTGGCATACGGTAAGTACGAGCGGACTCGACCACCGCCTTACGCAGCATCGTTTCTTCTTCGTCTTGCAGGTAAATCGTCGGGATGTCCGTACTCGTCGTGAGTGTGAACAGGTCGTTCAGGATGGTCGGCGGCATCTTCCACGCCTTCTACCGCGGCGGCTTCCATTGCCTGCTCCGACTCTGCAAGTTCTTCTACTGATTCCTCGTTCGCCTCGGCGACGGAGGAGAGACCCTGCGCATCACCAGATTGGCCTGCGCTATCTACACCCACTTGACCAGGGTCCGAGCCTAGCTCATCGAGCTGCGCCTCGAGATCCGCTTTCCGCTCCGGGGATCGTTCATCCAGTGATTCGTCTCGTTTAGTCATACGTTTTAACCTTTATCGAAACTTATAACCTGGACGTTCCATTTGATCATCCGGTCTTCGCTGTATTTCGCTCCAGCCGGAACTATATCCTCCCAACCCCAGCGATTCGTAACAACTATTTCTTACCCATGCTCCTCCAACACGGGTCTGGAAGGTTACGTGGCCGCTAGACGGCACTACCGTTTCTCAAAGCCAGGCGGAAGAGGTGCAATCCAAATGTCAAAGTCGCGCAAGAAGAAGAAAACGATGTCGGACCCGAGTCGCCTTGACCCATTCGACAAGGCGAAACCCGAGATCGTGAAAGCGGTGATTGAAACTCCCGGCGGGAGCCGCAATAAATTCAAGTATGACGAAAAGATCGGCTTCTTCGCCCTTTCTGGAGTTCTGCCGGAGGGAATGGTGTTCCCGCACGCCTTCGGTTTTGTGCCCAGTACGCGAGCTTCCGATGGCGATCCGGAGGACATCTTGATTCTCATGGACGAACCGACTTTTACTGGCTGCGTGGTCCCGATTCGGTTGATCGGTGTGATGGAGGCGGACCAAACCGAGAATGGAAAAACGGAGCGGAACGACCGGCTAATTGCTGTGGCCGCGCACAGCCGCGACTACTCCGACGTGCAGAGTCTCGACGACCTCAATCCCAATATGCTCAAAGAAATTGAGCAGTTCTTTATTACGTACAACAAAGAAAAGGGGAAAAAGTTTAAAGTAATTCGGATGAACGGTCCCCGCGAGGCGCGGAAGTTGGTCAAGAAGTCGCTGCTGTGACATACGACGCAAGTTATGACTGAAATTCTTATTCGATTCCTCATCGGCGGAGTCTCCGTGTCATTCTTTTCATTCTTAGGAGACATCTTCAAGCCGAAGAGTTTTGCAGGTCTGTTCGGGGCCGCGCCGTCGGTTGCGCTCGCCACGTTGGCGCTCACTATCTCGAAGAATGGAGCTCATTACGCAGCGATCGAAGCGAAATCGATGATGGTGGCCGCTGTCGCGTTTCTGATCTACGCGTCTTGCATGAGCTGGATGATGATGCGCCATACTCGCGGCGCTCTATTCGTGGCTACTACGTTTCTGAGCGTCTGGACCGTAGTTGCATTCGGACTGTGGTACGTGATTCTGAAATAGCAAGCTAATGCTAGTCCAAGTCGATTTGTCGGTCTTGAAAGAAACGCGCTGGTACCAGGTCGCGGTTCGATTCTTCCTCGGCGGCCTGGTGACCGCAGCAACCGGCTTGATCGCAAAGAAATACGGTCCCGGCGTGGGAGGGCTATTTCTGGCCTTCCCAGCTATTCTTCCGGCAAGCGCGACACTCATCGAGAAACATGAGAGGGAAAGAAAGGAAGAAGCTGGTGTCAACGGATCGGTGAGAGCGCGGAAGGCAGTTGGACTGGATGCCGCCGGCGCCGCGATGGGAAGCATCGGCCTTTTTGTATTTGCGTGGTTGATCACAGAGTTCGTTCCGCGCCATCAACCGTACCTGGTCTTAGTGGATGCGACTATGGGTTGGATGATTGTTTCGCTGCTGATCTGGTACGTGCGGAAGCGGACCTGATACCAACTCTTGAGACACGCCGCAACTCGAGCGAGCTGTCACAGGACCTATGCCGACTTGCGACGCCGCCACCGATAGAAAAACGGAAGTCCTGCAAGAATTACTAAAAGCCCCAGCGAGGATCGTACCGGCCGCACCATCCAGAGATTGATCGTCAACGCAATCGCTGCAAGTAAGAAGATCAGCGGAGTCCACGGATATCCCCAGACGCGATAAGGCCGCGGGAGATCAGGTTCCTTCCATCGCAGGCGGAATAGCGAGATTGCCATGAGTGCGAAGAAGATCCATACCGCGAACACAAACAGGGAATAGAGTTCTTCGAAAGTTCCGCTGAGCGCGAGTAGTGCTGCGATTGAGCCCAAGAAGATCAGCGATCCACTCGGCGCGTGCGAAGAAGGATGAACGCGTTCCGCGAATCGGAAGAAAACGCCGTCGCGCGCCATTGCATAAGGGATCCGGGCACCCGTGAGCACGACCACGTGTAGAGCTCCGAGTGCAGACAGGGCCATTGCAATCGTAAGCCAGGCAGCTCCGCGCGACCCGGCAAAGGATTGCACCACGTCCGACGCGATATGCTGCGAAGCGGCGGCCGATGCGAACGGCAACACACGGAAATACATGAGGTTAGCCATCAAGTACAAGCCGCCGACCGCGGCGAGTCCGAGCAAGATGGCTCGCGGAATGTTTTTCTGCGGCTGCAGTATCTCTTCGCCGAGGTCACCGAGATCGTTGAATCCGTTATAAGCCCACATCGCGGGAACCAGCGCAGTAAGCAATGCTCCAAGCGTGCCTAGTCCTAAAGCCGGCGCCAGCGTTGCATTGTCGTTGCCATGCCTCGCCCCAAACACCAGCCCTCCGACGACAATAACTAGGATCGTGCCGACCTTCAATGCAGTCAGCAGAATCTGTAGAGCTCCGCTAAAGCGCACGCTGAAATAATTGATGGCGGTCACGATTGCGACGACGATGGCTGCCAGAGGTTGTGCCATCGTGAAGATGAACTCGTAGCTTCCGATGTGCCCTACGAAGAGAGGCGTGGCCACAACAGGGAAAAGAAAGCTAAGAAATCGTACAAACCCGGCGGCCAAGGTTGCCATCGCGACGGGGCGCTCGAGGAACGAACTCATCCAGCCAAAAAGAAATCCCCACAGAGGTCCAAGACCGCGCCCTAAATAAACGTACGGTCCGCCGGATCTCGGAAACGCGGCGCCTAGTTCGGCATAGCAAAATGCACCGAAAAGCACAATAAGCCCGCCGAGAATCCAAGCCGCCAAAACCAATGTCGACGATCCGACGATGCGCGCCATGTCGCTTGCCACCAGAAATACTCCGGTCCCGATCGTGTCGCCGATCACAATGGCCGTTGCCGACCACAATCCAAGGCCGCGCACCAGGCCGGACTGTTCGGGATGACTCTCTGAGGTCTCGCGCATGGGAAAAGAGAACTCAGAGCCTACTCGCGGAGATTGGCGTGGTCAACTGGCTGCGGGTAGTCCGTCATCGCGCAAACGGGTATGATTTATTCCGCAATGGCCGTGTTGAAATTCATGCTGACCGAGTTCCCCTGGAACGATCGGTATCGCATTTCGGGTGCGGAGGATATTCTCACGCCGGCGCTCGTCGTGTACCCGGACGTTGTCGCGTCCAATATTGCCTGCACTTTGCGGCTGCTCGGCGGAGACCCGACTCGCTGGCGCGCTCATATTAAAACAGCGAAGATCGGCTATATCCTGCGAATGCTTGTTGAACGCGGCGTCCGGAATTTCAAATGCGCCACAACTCTTGAGCTCAAAACGGCCTGCGAAAACGGCGCCGACGATGTGCTGGTCGCGTATCCGGTCATGGGGGCAAATGCACGGCGAGTACGCGAAATCGCGGACCAGTTCCCGCACGTGAGAATTAGCGTTCTCGCTGAAAACGCGGAACAAGTGCGGCAATGGCAGGGAAGCCGCCTCGGCATTTTTGTCGACATCAATCCGGGCATGAATCGCACGGGTCTCGAAGCGAGTGACGGCGAGGAACTGCTCGCCCTGGTCCGAGAGACAAATGCGGCAAGACTTGAGTTTCGCGGCTTGCACTACTACGACGGACAGTTCGGCGGGGTCGAGGAGGCAGAGCGAACAGTCGCAGCGCACGCCGGTTACGATCGCCTGCTGGAGTTGGTCGCCGAACTTCGCCTCGGCGGTACGCGCGTGCCCGAGGTCATCACCGCTGGCACGCCGACACTTCCGTGCTCACTTTCTTACGACCGTTTCCGCGGAGGAGAGTTTATTCATCGCGTCTCACCGGGGACCGTTGTTTATTGCGATGCCACGTGCCTGGCACAGCTTTCCCCCGATTACGGATATGCGCCGGCCGTAGTGGTTCTGGCTCAAGTAGTCAGCCATCCCCATGATGGGATCCTCACCTGCGACGGAGGGCACAAAGCCGTTTCCGCTGATGCCGGTGTGCCTACCTGCGTCGTTATGGGCTATCCGGGACTCGAGCCACTCCCTCCCAGCGAAGAACATCTGCCGATCAAAACGGCCGGTGCCCTGCGAACTCCTGAACTCGGTGAGACGCTGATGCTTATTCCCCGCCACGTCTGCCCCACCGTCAACAATTTCGATTCTGCGGCTCTTGTGCGCGATGGCCGGATCGAAAGCGTCGAAAAGGTTTCAGCTCGCGGGCGTGAAGCGCCATTGCTGCGCGTTCCAGCGAACTCAAAGTGATCTCGCCAGGGCGGCATTGCAATCGTACCCGTAATTCTTGACCGCATGGCAGATCGACCTTCAGTCCGCCCACGAACCGGCTTCAGTTGGAACGTGCTGGTGCGCGCCCTCCGGCATCGCAACTACCGCTTGTTCTTCGGCGGCCAGGGAATTTCTCTCATCGGCACCTGGATGACCCGCGTCGCAACCGGCTGGCTCGTCTATCGCCTAACCGGGTCGGCATTTTTGCTGGGGCTGGTCAGCTTTGCCGGGCAGATTCCAATTTTGTTTCTCGGGCCGTTCGCGGGAGTATGGGTCGACCGGCTCAATCGCCGCAGCGTCCTCATCATTACTCAAATATTGTCAATGCTGCAGTCCTTCGCCTTGGCAATTCTTGCGCTTCTCGGAATCATCACCGTCACTGAGGTCATTCTGCTCAATCTGTTTCAAGGAGCGGTGAATGCCTTCGACATGCCGGCCCGTCAAGCGTTCCTTGTCGAGATGGTCGAAGATAAACAGGATTTAGGAAATGCGATCGCTCTGAATTCATCGCTGGTGAACGCCGCACGTCTGATCGGCCCGTCGATAGCAGGCATCCTGATCGCGGTGGTCGGCGAGGGTTACTGTTTTCTGATCGACGGCATCAGTTACCTCGCCGTCATCGCCTCTTTGTTCGCCATGATCGTCGCGGTCCACGCAAGCAGCCGCGCGCATGAAAGTGTGTTCGCAGAATTGCGCGAAGGCTGGGACTACGTGCGCGGCTTTCGCCCGATCTCTTCAATCCTGCTGCTATTGGCGGTGATCAGTCTGGTCGGGATGCCATACACCGCGCTGATGCCGATTTTCGCTGGACGGATTCTCCACGGAGGCGCGCACACATTAGGTTTTTTGATGGGCGCCGTCGGAGTCGGCGCACTCATGGGAGCGGTGCGACTGGCCGCGCGAACTACTGTCCTTGGCCTTGGACGCGTTCTTCCCATGACGGCTGCCGGTTTCGGTGCCTCGCTGATCGCCTTTGCCGCATCGCGTCAGCTGTGGTTGTCATTGTTATTGTTGGTCATCACCGGCTTCTGCTTCATGCAGCAGATGGCTTCCAGTAACACAATTCTTCAGACGATTGCCGAAAACAACAAGCGTGGTCGCGTCATGAGCTTCTACTCAATCTCATTTCAGGGGATTGCGCCGTTTGGCAGCCTGATCGCCGGCGCAGCTGCCAGCCGCATCGGCGCGCCCCACACGCTGATGATCGGCGGTGCGATCTGCGTCGCGGGTGCGGCGCTGTTCGCCCTGCAACTGCCCGCTATCAGGAAACTCATTCGTCCGATCTACGCACAAATGGGAATCATCCCCGAGGTCGCGGAGGGTCTTCATGCCGCGACGGCTCTGCGGCAGCAGTCCGAGGAATAATCGCGGCAACCCCGATTAAAACTGGTGTCGGATATACCAGGGAGCGCTGACGGTGTGGATGCGTTCATTGCCGCGCGCCAGAAGAACCCATTCCAACATGCGTCCTCGTTGATTGTGGAGAAAGTATTCGTACCACCGGTCTTCCACCAACTCCGGAATCACCACAACGATGCTGCGTCCCGGGTTTTTCTTAGAAAGGTCGAGCACGAACTGCACCACCGGAATGATGACGAAGCGATACGGCGACGGCAGAATGTGAAGCGTAGGTGGTTCCCGACCTTCTGCGCGGAACGGTTGCACCACATATTGTTGCCAATCATCCTCGAGCAATTCTGAGTGTTCATTAGGCTCGACGTGCAACGCGACGACCGTGGGCGAAAGCCGCGCAGCAAATTCGATTCCTTGTCGGGTGATGTTGCTCCACCGGTCGATAGCGATGACGGCAATCGGTTGCTGGTTAAGGCCGGGAGCGTCCACGGGAACCTTGCACGTGGTCATCAGCTTTACTGCGTGGTAATGCCTTCGTACGAGGGAGAAGAAGACAATTGTTAAGGGGATGAAGAGCAGCGTGATCCACGCGCCTTCAACAAACTTGGCGACCAGCACGACGACGGTTGTGACGCCGGTGACCAAAGCGCCAAGCCCATTCACGAATGCACTTTTCAGCCAGTGTGAACCACGATTTTTCCTCCAGTGCATGACCATGCCGGCCTGCGAGAGCGTGAAAGCGAGAAATGCCCCGACCGCATAAAGCGGGATCAGCCGGTCGGTAACGCCGCCGAATGCAACAAGCACTCCTCCACACAACAGCGCCAACACGACGATGCCGTAGGTATAGACCAATCGCCGCCCACGATAGCCAAAAACATGCGGAAGATAATTATTCTGCGCGATGGCGCGGCAGAGCCGTGGAAAATCCGCGAACGCAGTATTGGCAGAGAGCGACAGAACGACGAGGATCGAGCCGATGGTCAGATAGTAAAAGAGACCTTTACCGAATACCGCAGCGGTCAGCATCGAAAGCACGCTCTGATATCCAGGCTGGCCCGGGTCGGTCGCAGCGATCCCATATGTCTTCACCAGATAAGAAATTCCCGCCAACAAAACTGCCAGAAGAAAAATAATTACAGTGAGGGTGCGCTGCGCGTTCTTCACCGTGGGCTCTCGAAACGCCTTCACGCCGTTGCTGACGGCTTCGACTCCAGTCAACGCTGTGCAGCCGCTCGCGAAAACTTTCAGCAGCAGCCAGTAGCTCACCGCTTCAGTGATCGGAGGCGGAGGAGGAAGGGCGACCGCCGGTGTCGGATGACCTCCGCTGAAAAGCACGCGGAAAATGCCACCCGCGATGGTGATAAGCAGAGTTCCTACAAAGAGGTAGGTAGGAATCGCGAAAGCAGTGCCAGCTTCGCGCACGCCGCGCAAATTAAGAATGGTTATGACGATCAGAATGCCGACACAAAGGCCGACCGTGTGCGGCAACAAAGAGGGAGCGGCTGAGACTAATGCTCCGACTCCAGCTGAAATGCCGACTGCGGCCGTCAAAATGTAGTCGGCGAGCAGAGCGGCAGCCGCCAGCAGACCTGCGGGGGCTCCCAGGTTGAAGCGCGCGACCGTGTACGATCCGCCACCCGAAGGATAGGCCGCGATCGTCTGGCGGTACGAGAAGTACACAATCACGAGCAGCGTGATAATGGCGGCACTGATCGGGACGATGTAACGCACGCCTAGCAGCCCAAGAGGAATCAAAAGGCTCAGCGCGGCTTCTGGGCCGTAAGCCGCCGAACTGAGACCATCGAGACCAAAGATCGGAATGCCCTGCACGGGCCCGATCTGTTCAGCCCGCTCGTCGCTAGTCTTGATTGGTTTGCCGACAACGAGATCGAGTATGTTCATAAATGGCGCCAGTCAGGATTTGTTAATCAGTCCCGGTCAGATGTCGAAACGTGGTCCGATACAGGCAGGCTTATTACAACCCATAAAATAATGGCGGAGAGGGAGGGATTCGAACCCCCGGTACCCTTTCGGGCACGCCGGTTTTCAAGACCGGAGCCATCAACCACTCGGCCACCTCTCCAACCCCTACATTCAAAACAACTTAGACTGGTTACTTCGGTGCCGTGTACGTGCCTCTTAGGAGCACGTTATGATTCGCTGGGCCCAGGAGGGGCTCGGCGCATGAGGCGACCAAGAAAGCACCAGTCGGGCAGCGTGTGGCTGCGCGGCCAGTCATTCTTCCTGCGATTCTACGACGAACAGGGCAAGAGGAAAACGGAATTCCTCTGCGAGAAGGACGACACCCACTACTCCGAGACGTGTCCCGCGGTGAAGGACCTCGCCTCCAAGGAGATGGAGAAGGTCAACCGCTCCAACTCGACTCCCGCAGAGGCGCAGACGGTCGGCGGCTTCTGGGAGTCGCAGTACCTCCCGTGGGCGAAGGCCAACCTGCGCGGATCGACCCTCGACTCCTACGTCCACATCTGGAACCAGCGTCTCGACGGCGAGCTGGGCGGGAGGCAGATCGACCAATACGGCCCCGCCGACGCGACGGCCTTTCTGACCAAGCTCGCGGCCGAAGGCCTGGGCCGGAACACCGTCTCGCACATCAGGGCTTTGATGAGCGGGATCTTCGGGATGGCGGCCGCGCTCGGGAAATGCGGGCAGAACCCCATCAGGGACGCGAAGGTCCTCGCCAAGGCGAAGCCGCCGGGAAACACGCCCCACTACACCATAGAGCAGGTCAGGGCCGCGTTGAAGTCGCTGGCCGGAGACGACGAGGCGTCGCTCGTGTTCGCGCTCGCCGCCGTGCAGGCCCTGAGGCCCTCGGAGATATGCGCGATCAAGATCGAGGACAGGACGAACGGCGACCTCTGGATCAGGCGAGCGTTCGTGAAGAACAAGCACCTGGGCGAGACCAAGACCGAGGGCTCCGCCACCCGCGTCCGCCTGATAGAGCCGACGAAGTCCCTCCTTATTAGTGTGTGCGGGAAAAGGAAGGCGGGCTGGGTGTTCCCGAGGGCGACCGACCCCGGGCTGCCGTTCGACATCCGCGAGTTCATGCTCAAGCGGATCAAGCCGAAGATCGAGGCGGCGGGGGTGCCGTGGCACGCGCTGTACGGCGGAAGGCGCGGGGTCGCCACGAAGCTGGTGGAGCTGACCGGCCAGCTAGTAGGCGCGGCCGAGGTCCTGAGGCACGCGGGCGGGACCGCCGTCCTCGAGAGGCACTACAAGAAGCGCACGGAGCTGGGCGACCGCGCGATGGAGATGCTCGAGAAGGAGCTCGCCAAGAAGGACTAGGGCTTGGGCTTTCCATACTCGGCGTAGAGACGATTGGCCGACTCTCCTATTTCTCGGAGGCCGAGATGTGAGCCGACCACGATCGTTATCAGGAAGGCCAAGCTGGCCGAGAACGAGGCTATCCCAATGATCTCCTTGGCCGCGAAATTTTGGCCGATCTCCCCTTCGGACGCATGCCTGGTCAGTTGGGCTTTCCGAGAGTGCGTCATGCTGTGGAGGACATCCCGGTTCTGCTTCAGCATTGTCTCAAAGAGGTCGCCCGACCCCAGGGCCTTGTCTATCTCTTGTCCGTCCTTCTCGTAGCTTATCTTGTACTTCCCCTCCATGATTCGATCCACATCTTGGTCGCTCCCCACTCGCGCTCTGCCCGCGTACACGACGGCATCGACCATTGGCCGCATGAGGGCCGCGGCCGAGGAGTAGAACCCATTGGCCAGCAGGCAGTGGGTTCCATTGACGTAGTCGAAGACCATCGACCAATAGGCCATGACGACGGGGTCGCGATAGCCGCGAACCTTGACCTTTCTCCCCGCCACCAGGTCCGCGAGCGAGTTAGACAGTCTCGCAGCGGCTCTTATTTGCCGTTGAACTTCGTCCATGTCTGAACCTTACAGGAAATCTCCGCCCGATAGAACAGCGCACCTCTGTAACCTGCGCGTCTCGTCGAGCAAAGGCATACTACGGCTGGAGGTGGAACATGGCTGCGGGGACCGCGCTCGGCAAATTTAACGTTACGTCAAATTTGAAGTCACTGGAAAGGGAGGCGGTCGAGTCCTTCCGCGCCCTGGAGAAGGCGGAGAAGGGCTTCGAGCCGGGACTCAGGTTCGGGCAGGCTATGATCGACCTCCGCAACAGCGAGGGAATGAAGCACGGGGAGTGGATGGACACGCTCAAAAGGCTCGGCATCACCTACCGCAAGGCGGACTATTGGATGGGGATGGTCATGTGGCAGAACGGCGAGCGTCCGACCAGCCCCAGGAAGCCGAGCATCAAGAAGAAGGCCAGGTTCGACTGGGACGAGGCGACCGACTGGCTCGACCAGCTGAAGAGCAAGGTCAACATTATCAGGAAGCACGCGCCGGGGGCCGCGGACAGGTTCGCCAACCAGCTGATTCAATTCGCCGCCGAGCTGCGAAGCGACAAGGGGAAGAGAGGAAGGAAATGAATGGTCTACTACAACGAGTGCGACGCCCGAACAGCCGCGTGTCTGCGGCAGCTGATGAGGGACGGCCTCATACCAAAGGGGGACGTCGATGACCGCAAGATCCAGGAAGTCAAGCCCAAGGACCTCGAAGGCTACTCGCAGTGCCACTTCTTCGCGGGCATCGGCGGCTGGCCGCTCGCGCTCCTCCTCGCCGGAGTACCGGACGACTTCCCGCTCTGGACCGGGTCGTGCCCGTGCCAGTCGTTCAGCTCCGCCGGGGAGCAGCGCGGGTTCGAGGACAAAAGGGAGACGGCCGGGGACCTATGGCCCGAGTTCAAACGGCTCATCGCTGCAAGACGCCCTGCACTCCTCTTTGGCGAGCAGGTCGAGGCGGCGGTTAGGGTCGGAGACGGCCGTCAGTCTTGGCTCGACCGTCTGGCGCGTGAGCTGGGGAAGGCCGGCTACGAGGTTGGGTCTGCGGTACTCCCGGCTCTATACGTGGGAGCAAACCACTGGCGCGAGAGGATATACTTCGTCGCCGACTCCTCTGGCCAGTCAGCGGCCCCAGTCCTTAAGCCTCTCGGACGTAGTGAGGGGTTCGACTTCTGGCACGGCTTCTGGGAAGACCGCGTCTGGTTCAAAGGGCCGGACGGGAAGAAGCACGGTCGTGAGCCCGGCTCACGCCTTGTGGATGATGGGCTACCCGCAACCCTGGCTCTACTCCATGGGGCGGGCAATGCGATTGTCCCCCAGCAGGCGGCGGAGTTCGTAGCCGCGTTCTTCGAGGCCAAGGCGTCGCTCGTGAGGCCGAGGGCCAAGGCCGCGAGGGCCGGCCGGTAGGCTCGAAAACGGCAGGACCGGTCGCAATGCGGTCTCGTTTGAGGACCTCGGATCGAGCGGGTCGCGGTTCGGCGCGCCCCGGTTTCGGGCCCCCTAAAACGGGGACCGTGGCCCGTGGTTTTCTCGCGCCCGCGGCATGGGGAAACCTGCGGGTGTGCTTCATTTCCAGTCGCTTAGGACCATGACGCGGTAACGGGAACGGTCACATGGAAAACCACGGCCATAAGCCCTTCGGAATCAGCGCGGCCGGACTTGTATCAAATCGATACGTGACGCCGTCACGCACGGGTTCCGCACCGGTCGGCTGGCTCGGTTCGGCTCGAAACCCCTTATATAGGTTAAAAGCCAAAAAGCCAAGCCAGTGGGTCTGTGGGTCGAAGACCCCACAGCCACCGACACCACGTCCGGTTCTAAACCGGTTTGAAACCAGTTTCGAGCCGGCTCCTTTCATTGTTGCACCACAGCTTAGGTGTTTCAGTTGCATTCGTGACACGTTCCGTATCCGTCCGATTTGTAGCATTCTTATTTTGCAAGACGACGTCGTTCGACACGATACTCTTAATTTCAGAGCGTAAGCCTTACAGCCCACGCCTTCTTTAGTCCAGCCTAAGACTTAAATCTCACAACATTCCTCGAACCTCCTGAGACCAGAAGGCCGCGCTATTTGCGGAGGGTTCTTCGGTGCCGGGAGACTCAGAGAAGTTCGTTCGCCTTTTCCGCAGCCGCCAGTCGGCCTGTGCATTCGGCGTCTTCAACCCTGCCAAGGACAAGGTCAAGGACGACGGCACGGTGAAGGCAGGCATGGACTACCGCACAGAGCAGAGGCCGTTCAACAAAAGGGACGTGCAAGAGCATCTGTCCGGCAGGAAGTCCATCGTGGCCATCCCGCTTCTCAACGACGGCACCTGCCACTGGGGTGCGCTCGACATCGACAAGCAGTGCTCCAAGCCGGAGGCTGGGTCCCACATCTCATGGTTCCCGTCCAAGTCGGCGGGTTGGCACGGCTTCGTGTTCTTCTCCAAGCCTCAACCCGCCGATCGCGTGCGCTTCTACCTGGCGGAGATGGCCGAAATCATCGGCCATAAAGGCTGCGAGGTGTTCCCCAAGCAGGTCATGTCCGGCTCGGGCAACGGCATCAATCTCCCGTTCTTCGGCGCGGGTTCGTTCGACTTCAACCCCAAACTGTGGGCGAAGGACCTGCCCGAACCTCCTCCTCAAGAAAACAACCATGAAGGCACGGACGAGGACGGGTGCTGGAGCGACGACGGGATGGCAGCGATGCTGCGGTTCTACGCCGAGCACGTCCCTGGCTTCGAGTTCAAGTCCTTCCGTGGAGGTAAGTTCTCCGTGCCGTGCCCAGGGTACGACGAGGGCTGGGGCGACGGCGCGAAGCACAGCGCGAACCAGTTCCCGCGGATCAGCCACGAGGCCCTCGTGTGGGTCAACTCAAGAGCATGGCCGAAGTTCCGGTGCGTGCACTCCCATTGCGACGGGGTGAAGACCTTCAACATGTGGCGCAGTCATTGGGACCCGCTGCGGCTGTGGGACTACGGCGAGTGGCTTGAGTCGGAGTTGTCTAAGAAGGGGGACTATGTCCGCTGACCCCAAGCAGCAAGGCTGGAACAACATACTCGCCACCATGAAGAAGGTGGGGATGTCCTCCGAAGAGCTGTCCAAGCGGCTCCAAGGCCTATCGGGCAGCGAGGAGAAAAAGGGTTTCCCTGAGGCAGTCGTGTCCTCCTCGCCGGAGTTCCTGGCGAGGGAGTTCGCGCCGAAGAAGCCGCTCATGACGGTGACCACCACCGGGCAGGACGTCTTGTTCCATCCGTCGCTTGGCGGTCTTCACGCATGGCGCGGAGTCGGCAAGTCGAACTGGTTGATGGCTTGGCTGTACATGCTCGCCTCTGGCGGCGAATTCCTCGCGTACCGGTGCGGCAGGGATGAGGGGTTTAAGACTCTGTACGTGGATGGCGAGCTGTCTGCCGAAGACGTTCAAGAGATGTTGGAGCTGGTCGGCGGCGAACATTCGAACTTGAGGATCATCACCGAAGAAGAGCAGCCGCAAGGCATCCCGTCGCTGGCTACTCCGGAAGGCAGAGCATGGCTTGAGGCCGCGATATTCAAGCACGGGATCGAAGTCGTGGCCTGCGACTCATGGTCCACCCTTGGCAGGGTGCCGACGAACGACGAGGAGCTATTCCTGCCGTTCCAGGACTGGACCCGCAAGATGCGGCTCAAGGGCGTGACGGTCGTGCTCACTCAGCACGACGGCAAGAACGGAACCCAGCGCGGCCACTCCAGGTCGGACGACTTGCTGAACTGGGACATCCAGCTCAAGTGGCCTAAGGGCTACACGGGCGGTGACGGCCTCAAGGCCCGCATGAGGTTCGACAAGGCCCGCAAGCCCGTGAAGGGATACTCGGAGCTGGACATAGAGCTAGTGGAGCAGCCAGACGGATCAGCGAAGTTCGCTTGGGGTCTGCCGTCAAAGGAAGAACACAGAGAACCCGAGAACAAGGGAGGCCGAAAGGCGCAGGAGTTCACCGAGGCAGAGGAGCAGAAGCTCAAAGATTTGTATGTCGAGCGCAAGAGTTGGCGTGCTGTTGCCAGGGAGATGGGGATCACGAAGGCCCGGATAGACAGGTGGAAGAACAAGCAAAGGGCCAAGCCGGCGGAACCTAAGCAGCAGAAGATGTACGGCCGAGAGGACAAGTCCGAAGGAGAAGAGAGCAATGAGCCAAGCGACATGTAGCAAGCTGTTTGAGAAGGTCACCCACCTGGGAGAGGTGAGGCAGGTCACGCTCGCACAAGCGTCCCTGGACAAGAGGCTCATGCGCCGTCTGTCCAGGTCGGGAGGGACGGCTACGGCGTCGGCCTTGAGGCGGGTGGCCGGAAACAGCCGCACGCAGCAGGAAGTGGACGAGTCCCTTGCGCGCCTGTTCGAGTGGGGCATGGTCACGCTCGATGTGGGCGAGACCAGCCGCACGATCTTGGTGAGCCTCACCGAGACGGGCTCGGAGCAGGCCCAACTGATAGCGGACCTGCTCAACAGGCAGGTCGCGTCCATGGCGGACATGGAGTAGACCATGACATTAGAGGAGAAACTCCGGAACTATAAGGCTTTGAGCGACAAAGCAACGCTCCTCGTTGGAGAAAGCCTGGACACCATCGACGGGCTTCGCCGCCAATTGGCGACCGATTATATGGAGCTGGTTTTGTCCATCTGGGAAAGGTCCGGCATGAAGATGCGTCCCGAAGACGAGCCTGAGCGCGACTTGCTCGACGAGGCGTCGATGGCGTTGAGGGCGGTCTTGGACAAGCACAGTCGCGGGCTGGACTGGTGCCCTTGCGGGAGTCTTCTCTGCTACCGCCGCTGTTGCGGCAAGAAGGAGGCAGTCCGGTGACGGAGCTCTTGACCATAGCCGAATTGTGCGACTGGCTGAAGCTCACCGAGTTCCAGGTCCGGTCCATGCTTCGCAAGCGCGGGCAGTCGCGGATGCAGTTCCCGCTGCCCTCGATACGCCTGAACTCCAATGTCAGGTTCGTCCGCGAGGACGTGGAGCGGTGGCTTCAACAAATAAGGGAGGAAGGCAATGAGCGAGCTGATTGAGATTGAGGAGTCTTGGGACGGCAGGGGAGATCAGTACGGAGGCACGCTGACGGACGCAACCGCGGACATGTCCACGGACATCGCGGCGGCGATAACCGGCTACGGCCAAGGTCGGACACCGGACAGGGATGCCAGCCTCTGCAAGAGCCTGGACGGGATCGCGGCCGCGATCCGCGAGCTCGCGGAGGCCGTGAGGGACAAGTCATGAGCACCAAGGACAAGGTCGCCGAGAAGCTGATCGAGGGCAAGGGCGTTGCGGAAGCCGCCGAAGAACTGGGGGTCCACCGCAACACGGTGAGCTACCACAAGCAAAGGATCGGAGGCATCGACTCGGAATCGGTGCAGGAATACAGGGCCGCACAGCTGATAGAGCTCTCGGAGCTGAAGTCCCAGCTCGTGAGCCCATCCATCTCCGCCGTGAAGAAGGTCGAGCTGGCCCTGGCGATCATCGACCGCGAGATCGACCTGCTCGGGACCAAAGCACCGACCAAGAGCATCAGCGCGAGGATCGACGCGGACGTGGACCCGGAGCAGCTGATCGGCTACCGCCGTTTCGTCGCCGAGACGAGAGGCCTCGACCAAGGCGCGATCGAGTCCGTGTACCAGTACGCCCGCCGGCTTTCGCGCCCGGACGTGATCGATCACGCGCCGCCGCGGGAGTCGGAGCTGTGGGAGGAGGGATCCTAGTGCGCCTTGCAGAGTTCATCAAGCACGTCAAGCCGTCGTACACGTTCGACTGGTACCACGACGCGATCATCGCAGAGCTGGAGAAGGTGGCGAGGGGCGAGACCGACCTGCTCGTCTCGACGCCACCGGGACACGGCAAGACGGAGCTGATCGGCATACTGTTCCCCAGCTGGCTCGTCGCGGAGGACCCGGCTACGCACATCATCTCGCTGGCGAACTCAGACGCTCTCAGCCGCATGGCCGCGGGAAACATCCTTCGCATCGTGCAGTCGCCGCAGTTCCAAGAGCTGTGCCCTCTGGAGCTGGACAAGGCGAGCGAGCAGCAGTTCCAAGTGAAGGGCAACGACGGAAGGCCCACGCTGCACAGCGCGGGAATAAACGGGCAGCTCACGGGGCACAGGGCTAAGTTCCTTTTGTTCGACGACCTCATCAAGTCGCTGGCCGAGGCGTACTCGGACACTGTCCGCGACCGCACGTGGTCGAACTTCAACAGCGCGGCGGAGACGCGGCTCCTGCCCGAGTCCCGGATCGTCGGAATATCCACGCGCTGGCACCTCGACGACCCCCACGGCCTACTCATCAAGAGAGCTCTTGAGAACCCGCTGTCTCGCCAGTTCACCTACCTGAACCTCGCGGCGGTCAACACGGGAACGCAGAGCTACCGTATGGAGACGGCGAAGAAGGCGAAGGCCTTCTATCCCGCGTACAAGAGCCTCGCCACGAAGAAGGGGCAGCCCTACTCGTTCTCGCCGGCCGCCCTGAGGGGCAAGGAGGCGGACTTGGGGCCGACGATCTACTCCGCCCTGTACCAGGGCAACCCAGTGGCTCAGGCCAACCAGATGTTTCCGCCCGAGGTGTGGGGCCACGTGGACTCGCTCTGCCCCGACGACTTCACGCTCGTAGTGACGGCTTGGGACACGGCGTCGAGGGACAAGGCCTCGAACGACCCCTCCGCCAACGTCGCCGTAGCAAGGCGAAGGCAGGGTGACTTCGTGGTGCTTGACGCGCGGAAGTTCAAGCTCACGTTCGACCGGCTCCTGCCGGTGGTGCTGGAGAGGGACAGGGCGTTGGCCGAGCAGCTGAACACGATCCCGCTCCTCGCCATAGAGGAGGCGAGCTCCGGACAGCAGCTCATCGACGTGATCAGGTCGCAGTTCCCGGAGGTTCCGATCGTTGCGGCGAAGGCCGTGCACAGCAAGATAGTCCGCGCGGAGGGCGTGACGCCGTTCACCACGGCGAGGTCGGTGAAGCTGCTGAGGGGCGACTGGAACGCCGAGTTCATCGCGGACCTGGCCAACTTCCCCGCCAGCGACGAGGACCACTTCGTGGATGCGTTCGTGCACGCCATGAAGTGCTTCACCGGGACCGGCTCTGACTTCAAGAAGCCGGAGTGGAGCCTCGACTCGTGGAGGCAGGGCTACGAGAAGCGAGAGGACGAGATGGAAGTCGCGTGCGGGACCCTCATGCTCGGGGAGAGCGTGTTCAAAGGACCGGAGGACTTCTGATGCCGACCTTAGAGCAAAGGCAGGCCGCGCTGCGGTTGAGGAACGGCAAGTACCCGGACGTGCTGGCGGAGGGGAAGGTCCGGCTCTCGATGTGGCTGCTGCTGGAGACCGACCCCGACGCGGACCTCGACCGGCTCGCGCGCCGGTTCGACCGCTCCCGCGTGTGGATGGAGAAGTGGGTGGCGGCGAAGTGCCCTTTGTTCCCTTACTTTTAGGGCCAAACACTGGACCAGCGTTCGCCCCCGCACGAGATGATGGAGACAGAGCGAAGGAGCTCAAAACATATGATTTCGATTGAGGCAAAGCTGGCCGAGAGCATCGGCGAGATGACCGAGGCACAGAAGAACAAGTTCTTCGACGCCCGCGTGAAGGGCTCGCCCGTGGAGACCCAGGTCGCACTCGCGGCCGAGATCTTGAAGGAGACCGCGCCGATCCGCCGCAACAACGGCTCGCAGTCCCACGCCGAGCCGGACGCGCTGGCCGAGTGCGACCGGATGATAATGGAGGCCATCCGCGAGAAGCGTCCGCAGTCGGTGAAGATCACCGAGCAGACCGTGGGAGAGCTCTCCGAGTCGCAGCGCGAAGACCTGGCCTTCTGCAAGCTGATTGGAATGTCAGAGGCCGACGCCATGAAGGTTGTGAAGAATGGCGGCAGCCGTAGTTAAGAGTTTTTCAACCGACCTTCCTGGACCACGGCCGAGGAAGTCCAACGGCACCGGGGCGCACAGTCTAGTCGCTCATTCTGTGTCCCCGGTGCTCCTGCAACTACCGAACAGGGAGAAAAGACATGAACGCATTCAACGTGTGGACCAAGGCCTTCGGGCCGCTGACGATGACCCAAGAGGAGCTGGACAACCTGGGCTCGCAGGGAATCAAGCGGGCGGCTGAGGTCAACGCAATCAACGACGCCAGACGCCAGGACGACGGGTGGCGCGACGAGCTCGACGAGCTGTCCCGCCGATTCAAGGGACAGCCCTCCGTGGACGCGGCGGAGTCGCGGCTGGCCGAGCTGAAGTCGTCCGTCAAGCGGCGGGTCGCGGAGCTGTCGGACAAGATAGCGAAGTGCTCCAAGGCACTCAAGGACGCGCGCCTGTCCCGCCTTGAGGCGACGCACGTCGAGCAGCGCAAGAAGGAGCTCGAAGAGCAGCTGGGCGATTTCCAGCGGGACGCCGAACGGCAGCTCGCGTTCGCCAAGGGGGCGGCGGACCAAGCGAAGCAGTGGGAGCCGTCGCGCGGGCGTTGGGAAGAACTGAAGAAGCGGGCCCGGGAAGTGGACGCGGCCCTCGCACAAGTTTAGCAACCAAGTGGTTTCACCCCTGCCGGTGGGGCCTCTACTAGAGGGACGACCGGACGAGCCACCAAGCGAGCTTGCTTCAGAAATCGCATTGGCGCGACGGGCAAAAACGTTCCCGTCACTCTGTTCAAGCCCGCGGGACCCAAAACCCCGCGGGCCTTTTTCATGGGAGGACACGATGGACATCCGGGACCAGATGGAGCGCGAGCGGGTGGCCGGGATACTGGCCGAGCTCGTCGAGGGCCGCAAGGACCCGGCCTACCGCAGCGCGGTGCTCGCCGAGCTTTTCGCGGAGCGGCACGAGCTGTTCCAGCCAATCAACGGGTGGGTCAACTGAGTACGTACAGGATCGTACGTACAAGATTCCCGCGTGACCGATGGCGTGACCGTTGCGTTCACCACAGGGACCCGCACGGACCCGAGATCACACGACCGGCCCGCGCAAGCCCTTGAAACCGCTGCTGGGCGAGGGTTTCTGCTGCGTTTCAAGACCGGAGCCATCAACCACTCGGCCACCTCTCCGGCTACTTCGCGAGCGCGAAAAGCGCGTTTCGGTAGTTTACATCAGGCATGAAGATTAGGAATGACAATGCCTAGGAACTCAGTGTTGAGGCAATAAGCCGAACGCTTTCGAATGAAATTCCATCACTTCGTCAAAGTGCGACAGAAAATATGTAAGGCTGTGGTCGCCGGGATACGCGTGGTACTCGTGAGCCACGTGCTCGCGTAGCAGTTCGTTGTGCAACTCCGCCGCTCCTTTTTCAAAGCCGTAATTATCGTCCTGGCCGCAGTTGAAATAGATCGCCATCTTTTTCAGGCCTTCGGCATTTTTCTTCGCCAGGAGCAACGGATTATTGTCATTCCAGTGGCGAGCCTCGATCGGCTTCCCGAAGACCGGTCCCAGTACGGTTAAGATCGGGACGCCGGTCTGCGACGCAGCATCGAGTTGCTGCGGCGACTCGGTGATGAGCGCTGCGCTCTGCGCACTCACTGCTGAAAACAATTCTGGATGGGCAAATGCGAACCGCAGCGCTCCGAATCCTCCCATGGAGATTCCGCTGATGGCGCGCCCTGCGCGCCCCGGACGAATCCGATATTTTCGTTCAATGGCGGGCATGAATTCCTGTAGGAAGAAATCGTTGTAGCGCACGGAACCATCGGCTGAGTTGACATAGAAACTACGCCACCCCTCCGGAACAACGATCAGGAAATCGCCCATCTTGTGCTGCTTGCGTAGATCGTCCAGCAACGTCCAGCCGCCGCTGTTGAAGAGCGTCTGTTCGTTGTCGCCAAGACCATGCAAGAAATAAAGGACCGGATAGCGTGTGGCGGGATGCTGCGCGGCGCCGGCATCGTATCCCGACGGCAAAAAGACGCAGTAATGGACCGGTCGTTTGAGGATTGTGCTGTTGAGGGCGCTACAGTCAATGCGGCTTTGCGCAATGGCCGTTCCAGCAGCAAGCACGATGCACAAGAGAAAAAGTCCGAGGAAAGAACGCCGAGAAGGCACCATGCAGATCAGTTTATTCGTACCGCAGCGCCTGCACAGGATCGAGTTTGGCTGCCCGACCCGCTGGATACAATCCGGAAAGAAGGCTTACGACGGCAGAGAACAGAATGGCTCCTCCCACCAGCCACCACGGCACAGCCCAAAAATGTTCCGTGGGAAGAGATTGTCGTTTCAGATAAACATTGGTGCCGAAATTGATCACCTGACCGATCGCCCACCCCAGCGCGACTCCGATAAGGCCTCCCAGAATACCCATCGCACCCGCTTCCGCGAAGAAAAGCTTCTTCACGTCTCCGTCGCTCGCGCCGATGGCTTTCATGATCCCAATTTCCCGCCGGCGCTCGAGGATTGCCATCACCAGCGTATTCACGATCCCAATCGAGGAGACCATCAAGGCGAGGCTGCCGAAGATTCCAAGAAACGCGTACAGCACGCCGAAGAATTGCCGGAGACCGCGGCTCGCGTCGAGAATCGAAAACGTTGTGAATCCCATTTTCTTGATTGCGTCCTCGACCACCTGTACCTGCGAAGGGTTTTTCACCCGCACGCTGATCGACGAATACACGGGCTGATCGCTGGACGCGCGCGAAATCTCGCGAAGGTCCGTCGGTTGCATCACATGCAGGCTCTCTGCCAGCTTCAATGGCAGAAACACTTTTGCCCGGGTGGGCCCGCGCATGCTCTCCGGATCGAGATCCGAAACGCCCACAATCTTGAGTTTCTGCTCCCGCGAAATCACGGAATACGACGCGCCGGCGGCGTCCGAATCTTTCGAGTCCGTGTCCGGCCTCAGCGGCGTGGGTTGAGCTGGACTCGACGCGCGTTGCGCATAAACCAGGGTGAGCTCTTTCCCCAGCAGCGGTTTCGCCAACTCGGCTACGCCCGGCTCTGGCGCGCCCAGCGCAGGGGTCTTACCCAGAAGTTCTTCCGCAAATGACTTTTGCAGGACGACTTCCGGCGCTGTATCGGACGTGAAGAAGCTTCCCTGCATCCCTTCGAACGCGTCGTTCGATTGCGCTGACTCCGGAAGGGCCGAAATTATCGTCAGGTGCGGTTTGTCCTCAAAGCGCAATTCCGCCTGGAACCGAATATCCGGATACGCCTCGCTGACGTTCGGCAGATGCTCGATCTCCACACGCGCTGCTTCGTCAAGCACGCGGCTTTCTCCGGCTGTCGGACCGTTTCGCTCTTCCTCACGACCCATCCCGCGCATTTCGCGCCGTGAGGTCACGACCACCGTATCGAATAGTCCCGACTTCATCAGGCGCCGCGACGCCATCTGCTGCAAGCCGATTCCGAGAGATAGCATCGCCACCAACGAAGCGACTCCGACCGAAATCCCGACGGTTGTCAGCGAATTTCGAAGCAGCGACTCCCGCAGGTTTCGTAAGGCGAGTTCGGTGAGATCAGGAAGTTTCACGATCGACCTCCTCCCGCAGGCTGCGGAGAGTTTGGCCGGTCGTCGACTAATTTCCCGTCCGCGAGAAATATCATCCGCTGCGCGTAGCGCTCAGCGAGAGCCCGCTCGTGCGTCACCATCACGACGGTCATTCCAAGATCTCGGTTGAACTGCTGAACCATCTCCATGATTTCCGTGCCGGTGCGGCTGTCGAGATTACCCGTGGGTTCGTCCGCCAGCAACAGCTTGGGCCGGTTGATCAGAGCCCGCGCCAGCGCTGCCCTTTGTTGTTCTCCGCCAGAAAGCTGGCTTGGGCGATGATCCATACGCGCTCGCAATCCAACTCGTTCCAAAGCCTCGCGAGCCATGCTGTCTCGTTTGCCTCGCTCGATTTCAGCAAAGCGCAGAGGCAGTTCAACATTCTCCGCGACGGTCATGCTGGGAATCAGATTGAAAGATTGAAACACCATGCCAACCACGTGCAACCGGTACTTGGCCAGTTCTTCGCGGGAGAGCTTTGCCAGATCGCGATCCTGCACGACAACACTTCCCGAGGTTGGGCTATCCAGCCCGGCGATCAGATTCAACATCGACGACTTGCCCGATCCCGAACTGCCTAGCAATGCGACGAACTCCCCGGATCGAACTTCCAAAGAAACTCCGTCGACCGCGCGGATCAAAGTCTCGCCCATGCGGTAATGACGGCATAAATTGTCGCTGTCAATCGCTACGGTGCTGAGCGCGGCGTAAACTGCCGGAACGGTCGTCATGAGTTAACGAATTTCTCCTCTCAGCACGCCCAAGGCGTCGCCGGCTTTGACGTCGCCATTCTTGCCGCTTCCGCCATTGCCGTTCGCCAAAACCGCGTCTCCTTCGCCCGGAGCCAGGAACAGATTCTCTTCCACGCCATGCTGGCGCGTGTACAGATCGTAGTACCGTCCACGAGCGGCATAGAGTTGGGCATGAGTGCCGCGCTCCACAATGCGTCCCTGCTCCATCACCATGATCTGATCGGCTCGCCGGATGGTCGAAAGCCGGTGCGCGATGACAAACGTCGTTCGACCCTGCATGAGGTACGACAGTCCCTGCTGGATCATTTCTTCGGATTCGGAGTCGAGGCTCGACGTTGCCTCATCGAGAATCAGGATGCGGGGCTCGGCCAGAATGGCCCGAGCAATCGAGATTCTTTGCCGCTGTCCGCCCGATAGCTTTACGCCGCGCTCTCCCACGATAGTGTCGTACTTCTCCGCGAATGTTTCAGCGAATTCGTCTACACGCGCAATACGGCACGCGCGCATGATTTCTTCTTCGGTTGCGTAAGGCCGCGAGAAAGCAACATTCTCGCGAATCGTCCCGTCGAACAAGAACGATTCCTGCAATACAACGCCCAGCCGTGTGCGGAACGAATTCAGTTGCACCGTGCTCAAGTCGACGTCATCGACGCGAATCGTTCCCTTGGTTGGCACATAAAAAGCAGAAATCAATCCGATTGTCGTCGACTTCCCCGACCCTGAAGAGCCGACGAGCGCCGTCACCGTTCCCGGTTCTGAGCGAAACGAGATTTCGTGCAGAACTTCATGATCGCCGTCGTAACTGAAACTCACATCGTCGAACTCAACGGTCCCGACAATATCTTGAAGCTGCACGGTGCGCCGCGGATCCTGATCCTCCGGCCGCTCACGCATGATTTCCTGCGTACGCTCCAGTCCGGCCAGGGCCTCGGTGATCTGCGTACCGATCGAAACCACCTGCAAAATCGGAGCAACCAGGAAGACTAGATACAAGTTGTAAGAGATGTATCCGCCGGGCGTCAGTGTGTGTCCCACCATCTGGCGACCGCCCACATACATCGTCGCAGCGCCGACAAGGCCCAGCAGAACGCTGGCGGAAAGGCTCATCAGCGATGTTGCGGTGAGCGTGCGCATCACGTTTTCCAGAAGCCGATGCACGCCGGCTGCGAATGTCTTCTCCTCACGCTCTTCCGCGTGATATCCCTTCACTACACGCACGCCGCCCAGCGATTCTGTAAGCCGTCCGGTGACCTCGGCGTTGATCTTGCCGCGTTCCCGAAAAATGGGACGAATCGTCTTGAACGCCCGGCTCAACACCAGCGCAAAGCAGCTTAAAGATCCAACCGCAATCAGCGTCAGCGGCACGCTCGTGCGTAGCAGAAGGACTAGCGCAATGCTCGCGGCGACGATGCCACCACAGAAATCCACTAATCCCGTTCCCAGCAGATTTCGCACGCCCTCTACGTCGCTCATGATGCGCGACACAAGCGCTCCCGTCTTGTTCGAATCGTAAAAAGCAACGGGCAGGCGGGATATATGTTTCTGAACCTCTTCGCGCAGCTCAGCGATCAGGCGCTGCGCTGCTTTCGACAGCAATTGCGTGAGCGAAAACGAAGTGATGCCTTGGATGAGCGTAGCGATCAAAACCGAGAAGACCAGAGGCCGAAGTAGTCCGGTTTGCCCCTTAGTGACGACACCGTCGATCAGGAACTTGGAAGCGTACGGCAGCACGAAGCCAGCGAACTTGTTGATCACCATCAGGACAAATCCGAGGGCGAGCAGTCCGCGCCGAGGGCGCATAAGCTTCCAGACTTCGGGCCAGACAGCCTTCAATCGCTGGATCTTCGGAGGCTTCGCGGCTTCTTTTGGTGGGGAACTCAATCTACTGTTTGACTCCGCTGACCTGGCATTCGCTTCATTTATTACAGCATTGTCACACATCCCGGGGTGCGCCGCAGGCCCTCATGCTGTGACATCTGCCGTCCTACCGTTGTATGCTCGGGGCGTGTCTCGCCCGTCTCCTCCGGAGCGCTCGCCGACCCTTGGCCTGTTGTTGGGCCTGTTCATCACTTTGTCCGCAGTGCTGGCATATTCGGCGTATATGACCTGGCAGGTGAGCGGTCTGCGCAAGCTCCAGACCGAACTGGTGGACCGCAACCGTAAGGATTCGCTGCAGTTGCTGCGGATTCAGAACGATCTCAACCTGCTCGCCGTTGCCATGCGCGATATGGTCAGCAGCGATGAGCCCTATCCTCTGACGGCCTGGTCTGCGCAGTTTCAACGCATCCGCACCGATCTCGACGATGCTATGCGGTTGGAGGCCGGCTTCGCGACCGCTGGCCGCACGCCCGAGCAGAGTGCGTTTCTGAGCAGTTCCTTTACGCAGTTCTGGGACGCCGTCGATCGCGTCTTTTCTCTTGCTCGCGATGGCAAAGAGAAAGAAGCTCGCGAGCAAATCCAGCTCTCGCTGCAAGAGCGCCAGGCAGCATTGAGCACGGCGGTCGCTCGCCTCCTCGTTCAGAACAGCGAGAACGAAGAACAGGCTGGGCAACGCATCGTGCAGATTTATGACCGCGTGCGCACGCAGGTCTATGTATTCCTCGCTGCCACTTTGCTCGCCATTATTTTGAACGGGCTCTCTCTGATTCGCTGGAACCGTCGCTTGTTTGCCCGAATGGCCGAGATCTCCGAGCGCCGTAGCGAACTCGCCCAGAAGCTGATCTCCACCCAGGAATCCACTCTTCGTTACATTTCGCGTGAGTTGCACGACGAGTTCGGGCAAATCCTTACCGCCATCGGATCGATGCTTCGCCGCGCCGGAACTCACGCACCAGAGGGCTCATCTCTGAGAGCCGATTTGCAGGAAGTGTTGCAGACTGTGCAGACGACGCTCGATAGCGTTCGCAGCCTCTCGCAGGCCTTGCATCCCGTCATGCTTGATGAGGCGGGACTCGAGAGCACTCTCGATTGGTATATTCCCACCGTAGAAAGGCAAACCGGGATTGCCATATCCTATGAAAAGCAGGGCGAGCCATTTCCTGTTGATGGCGGCGCGGGAGTGCACATTTACCGTATCCTGCAAGAGGGGCTCAACAACGTTGCGCGGCACTCGGAGGCAAAAGAAGCATGGGTGCGCCTGCGTTTCAAGTCCGCAACGCTTGAGTTAGAAATCGAAGATCATGGCGCGGGGATCGTCGAACGGCCCAACCGCCGTGGCATTGGACTGGTAGCCATGCGGGAGCGTTCTGAACTGATGGGCGGACAAATTGTTTTTTCGCGTCCTGAAGAGGGTGGAACGTTAGTCCATCTGACAGTACCGAGGGAGAAAGCGGAATCGTATGGCAAAGAAGATCACAGTGTTGCTCGTGGATGACCACAGCCTGGTTCGGCGCGGCTTCCGGCGCATGTTGGAAGACGAATCCGACATGGACGTCGTCGGCGAAGCTGGCGACGGAGAAGAATCCGTCAAGCTCGCGAAAGAACTTCGTCCTCAGGTCGTCGTCATGGATTGCGCACTGCCTGGCATAAATGGCCTTCAGGCTACGCGGCAGATCATTGAAAACTCACCGAGTACCGCAGTTCTCATGCTGAGCATGCACTCGGAGAACACATGGGTTCGTCAGGCGATCGAAGCCGGTGCGAAAGGATACGTCCTCAAAGACGCGATGGATCTGGAACTGAGCTCGGCCATCCGCAAGGTAGCTGCCGGAGAAACCGTCTTCGATCCGAAAGTCGAGCAGCGCGCCGCGCTCAAGGGAGAGCGCAACGCTGCTCTCACGCAACGGGAGCTGGAAGTTTTACAGATGATCGTCGATGGCAAATCGAACAAGGAGATTGCGACCGCGCTCGACCTCAGCGCCAACACCGTCGCCGTTCACCGCGCCAACATTATGAACACTCTTGGAATCCACAAGACTGCGGAACTGGTTGTCTATGCGATCCGCGCCGGGTTGGTGAACGTTCCGTGAATCGCAGGTCTTTCCTGGGAGGAATGGCCGGAGTTGCGGCTTGGCCCCACTTATCTCGCCTGCTCGCCTCGCAGGCCGGAGTGGGCAACCTCGGCTTTCGATTTGCGGACGTCACAACTTCTGCAGGCATTCAGTTTCAACACAATAGCGGTGCATTTGGCGGAAAATTTCTGCCTGAAACCCTCGGCTCCGGTTGTGCCTTCCTCGACTACGATCGCGACGGCTGGCAAGACATTCTGCTGATCAACGGCGCAGACTGGCCCGGCCACAAAAAGAACCGCACGACACTTCGCCTCTATCACAACAATGGCGACGGCACTTTTACAGATGTCACCACGCACGCTGGTCTCGATGTCGAGCTCTACGGCATGGGAGTCGCCGTCGGCGACTACAACAACGACGGCTTTCCCGACATCCTGATCACCTGCGTCGGACAGAATCGACTCTTCCGCAACACCGGCAAGGGAACGTTCGTGGATGTCACGAACGCTTCTGGTCTCGGCAAGCGCGAGGGTTTCAGCACCTCCGCCCTCTGGTTTGACTACGATCGCGATGGCCTGCTCGATCTTTTCGTCTGCAACTACGTGAAGTGGTCGCCTGATCACGACGTCTTCTGCAGTCTCGACGGAAAGCACAAATCGTATTGCACTCCCGAGGCCTACCGCGGAGCCACTTGCTGGCTCTTTCATAATCGCGGCGATGGCAAATTTGAAGACGTCACCGCGGCGAGCGGAATCTTCGACAGCAGCTCCAAGTCGCTCGGCGTCGCATTATTCGACGAAAATCATGACGGCTGGCCCGACCTACTGGTCGCGAACGATACGCAGCCGAATAAGCTCTACCGCAACCAGCACAACGGTACTTTCAAAGATGCCGCAGTGGAAGCCGGTATCGCCTTTAGCAGTGAAGGCAAGGCACGCGCTGGAATGGGCATCGATGTCGCGGATTTCGATAATTCCGGATCACCCGGCGTTGCCATCACGAACTTCGACAACGAGATGATTGGCCTGTACCGCTTGAGCGGTAAGAATTTTGAGGACATTGCCCCGCAATCGGGAGTTGGAATCGCCTCTAGAAACAGCCTCGGATTCGGTTGTGCATTTCTCGACGTCAACCTCGATGGCTGGCTCGATTTCGCGGTCGCCAATGGGCACATCGACGAAACCGTGCGGAACATTCGCGGTAATGTTGGTTACGCGCAGCCGCCTCAGCTTTTTCTGAATACTGGGAAAGGAAATTTCCACGACATTGCAACCGAAGTCGGTGGAAGTTTCGATCAGCCTAAAGTGGGGCGCGGTCTTGCCTACGGAGACTTCGATCGCGATGGTGATCTCGATTTGCTCATCACCACCAACAACGGGCCCGCATACCTTTATCGCAACGACCAGCTCGCGGGGAACCGCAGCATCCGCTTCCATCTGGTCGGAACGAAATCCAACCGCGATGCCATAGGAGCTAGAGTGCGCGTCTTCGTTGCCGGAATCACGCAATCTCGCATGGTGAAAGGCGGCTCCAGCTATCTCTCGCAATCGGAGCTGCCGGTGACATTTGGGTTGGAAAAGCGTGATCGCGTCGACCGCGTCGTGATTGATTGGCCGAGCGGACGCACTGAGGAATTTAAGAATCTGTCTGCCGGACGGACTTACGAATGCACCGAAGGAAAGGGAATCGTTCCGCAAAGCGGATATTAGTGGGAGTTCGCCGTACGTTTCACGACGCTGCCTGCTGCCACGAGGTCGATCTCCACCGAATCATTCACTTTCAGAAATAGAGTACTCGGATTCTTCATGCCCCATTTTTCATAGGGAACCGTGAAGTGCACCGTCGCAGTCCAACGATCGGTTGAAGTCTCGACTTGCGCCGGCACCGTAATCTCGCGGTCCGCTCCGTGAATGCTGAAGATGCCATGCACCATCACCGAAGATTTTCCTTGGGGTGCCAACGAACCTTCAATGTGATCTGGCCGAAATGCAATTTCCGGATAGCGAGCGCTTTCCAAGACTTCCTTATTCATTTTGCGGTCGCGCATTCCACTGCCAGTGTCGCCGCTTCCCGCATCGACCACGATCGAGCCCGCGATCTTGCCTGTCGGCTCGATCTGCAACTCCCCATGTTTGACTTTGAAAGTGCCCCGCACGGTGTGGAGAACATCGCCCAGCGTAAAACTGACTTTCGTCTGCAACGGGTCAAGCTGAAATGCCGTATCTTGTGCGGCCGCCGTACTGACTCCCGCGAGGAGAAGAGAAAATAACGCGGCTCCGAGCATTCCTAAGTTTTTATGTTTCTGGCCCATAATCTAAGCGGTGAGCAGCCCCCATCCGAGAGTTAACCCGTCGACAGCCAGATGCAGTGGTGACAAAACTCCGACGTGCAATCCAAGCAGTCTCTTGAAAACATAAGGCCGTTTCTGGAACGCTTGCAGCGTACGCCGTTGCAGCTTTGGCCGGCCGTCGAGAAGAAGCATCAGCCGCGCCATCAGCAAAGGCCGTAACGCGAGCTTTCGATGTTCACGTTCGTATCGCGATAAGTCGCCGCGCTCAAGACAATCTGCCAGCACCATCGCCTGGCTAAACGAGAGACAAAGTCCTTCCCCTGTGATTGCATCGACTGTACCCGAGGCGTCGCCAATCAGTGCGATGTTTCTGCGACTTACGCGTCGCAGCTTGCAGGTTGCGGTTAGTGCTCCTTTTTCTGTAGAACCTTCTTCTACACCACGAAGTCGTTCTCGCAACTCCGGAAAGAGTTCCAACCCTTCTTCCAGACGCAGCTTCTGATTGCGCGAGATCAATGCCACACACACCTGATCTTTGGCTACCGGCGTGACGTAAATCTCACCGTGCCGTCCCCAATACAGTTCCATGCGATCGGTCCAGGGCGCAATCCGATAATGCTTCCGAAACGCGTAACGGCAGTTTCTGCTCCGAAAATCCTCCAGCCCAGCCCATCGCCGGACACGCGAACTGCCTCCGTCCGCACCGATGATCCAACGAGCCTTCACTACGCGATCGCTCAGGTGAACCCCGTCCTCGGAAACACCCATCACGGGAGTACACCATAAGAAATCAATGCCCAGATTCGCAGCGCGCTCCACGATCAACCGGTGTAGCACTGTGCGGCGGACTCCTCGTCCAGATGCAGCATTAGGGAACGCCGCATCGACTGCAAGTCCGGCGCTCAGGAAGCGAACGCCGGCGAACGGATGCGAATCCTCAGCCGGAACCGTCACTCCCAGTTTTTCGAGCGCAGCCAAGCCATCCGGCATCATCCCTTCGCCGCAAGGTTTGTCGATAGGCATTTGCGAGCCATCGGCCACCACCACACGGAATCCCTTTTGTCGAGCGGCAATCGCAGCCGCTAGTCCTGCAGGTCCGCCTCCCACCACAAAAACTTCGGTCGAATTCAGCAACCCCACCTCACCATCGTAGAAGTACAAGTTCTGAACAGAATCCCGGTCCCATCGCTGCCAAAATACCTAAGGTTCCGGGTTCGGGACGCCGGTTCCTCATCACGTCTTCCAGCACGACCAGCACTGAAGCCGAAGAGAGATTTCCCACCTTCTTCAAACAGTCCCACGACGCATCGAGCTGTCCATCGTTCAATTCCAACGCCGCAGCTGTCGCTTCTAAAACTTTCGGCCCACCCGTGTGCAAGACCCAGCTACCGATATCGCTCTTCTTGAGCCCTTGTTCGGCCAGGAACGTATCCATATCGCGTCCGAGGTTCTCGCGGATCAGTACCGGCACTTGCGGCGACAGCGTGATGCGAAATCCTTTTTCACTCACCTTCCATCCCATCATCTCTTCGGTGTCGGGATAGAAGATCGATTTGGTAGCGACAATTTCCGGTCCGTTCGCATTCAACTCGTCGCCCGTCACAATGACGGCAGCCGAGCCATCAGCAAAGAGTCCAGATGAAATCAGATTCGCTACCGACAGGTCTTCGCGCTGAATCGTCAGCGAGCAAAGTTCTACTGATACGAGTGCCGCAGCTTGTTTGGGATAAGCGCGCACGTAGTCCGCTGCGCGCGCGATCCCTGCCGCACCGGCGACGCAGCCCAATCCGAAAATCGGCAAGCGTCGAATGTTCGGCGACAAGCCCATGCGGTTGATCAGTAACGCGTCAATCGATGGACTCGATATGCCTGTGACTGAAGTGAAAAACAGGGCGCCTATTTCACGCGGCTCGAGTCCCGCATGATGCAGAGCGCGGCATAATGCTTGTTCTCCAAGCTCCTGCGCGACCTCAATCCAGACATCGTTTGCCTGTCCCCAGGTGTTGAGGTCGTAATACTTCTCCGGCGCCATTGCCAGATGCCGTCCCTCCACGGCGACGTTCTTGTGCAACCGCGCCAGCATTTGTGGGTTGCGCAGTTGGTCGCCCCAATATTCCTGGAGTTTTTCGAGGAGAACTTTTTGAGGGTAGTAATTCTTAGGAAAGGCGCTCGCGGCGCTGGCGATTTTCATTTTTGTTGGATTCCAGTCCAGGCACGGAGTCAGCGCCACTACCTGCCGGACATCATGAATAGAAAGTTAGATGTCTGGGCGCTGTTTGCGGTTGTACTTCCGCAACTCGTGCCTTCGAAGGTTAATTGTCCCAATGGCCCCAGTTTCGGTATGTCATCCACGTGTCAAAAGAATTGGACGGGGAATCATACCGTTTCTAGCTCCGGAAAGCTCGTCGTGCCAGCCCGATGGCCTCGGACCAGAAGGCGCCAGGGGAGTGGGCAAGTTCCACCACGTTGCGAATGGCGGAGACAAATGCGTCGAGTTGCTCGTTCGTCACTACCAGTGGAGGCGCAACTTTTAAGACCATAAAATTGTTTCCGCAGACTTGCGTGAGGAATCCGGCGTCTCGAAAGAGCCGCATCACGAGTATCTGTCCGAACATTCCCGCGTGTACCGCTCCGAAGGCTTCATAAGGAATCCGGAGGCGTAGCTGCCGCGGAGCCTGAAATTCAACTCCCATCAGCAGTCCCATTCCGCGGACTTCCTTCACCATTTCGAAATCAGCGAGGGCCGCCGTCAGCCGCTCACGCAGATAATTGCCCGCTTCAATCGAGCGTTGACCGAGTTCTTCGTTCTCCAGAACGTCGAGCGTCGCCAGCGCTGCGCGCATCGCCATGCTGTTTTCGCTGAACGTGGATGTATGTACAAATGCGCGCGGCAGCGTGGAGTAGACCGAATCACAGATGGCATTCGACATCAGCACCGCACCACACGGAACCAGTCCGCCGCTCATGGCCTTTGCCAGGATGACCATGTCGGGCGAAACACCGAAGTGATGCGCCGCCAAGAATGGGCCGGTGCGGTACATGCCGGTCTGCACTTCATCGAGCACAAAGAGCGCGCCGTGCTTATGGCATAGGAATTCGGCTCCTCGCAGATAGTCCTGATCCGGCACGCACACACCGGCCTCTGACTGGATCGGCTCCACGATGAATGCGGCAAATCGCTTGGTCCTGAGATCGCGTTCCAGTGCGCCGAGATCCCCAAAGGGAATCGACGAGGTTTCCGGCAGGAGCGGCCCGAATCCCTCCCTCCAGAAGCGGTCACTCATCAGAGAGAGCGCGCCGCACGTAAGGCCGTGGAATGCATGTTTGGCGGAGATAATGCCGGCTCGCCCGGTGTGGGCTCGCGCGAACTTGATGGCAGCCTCGACTCCTTCACTGCCTGATGAGGCGAAGAATGCACGGTTCACCCGGCCCCCGGCTCGCTGGCACAGTTTCTCCGCCAGTTCTCCGGCCAGATCTGCCACATGCGACTGGATCATCGCTGGGCCGCAGCGCGCCAGTTCCTTCTGCAATGCCTGAACAACCTTTGGGTGATTGTGTCCTACGTTGTGAACGCAATATCCACTGAGGAAATCAAGAATGCAACGTCCATCCGCCGTGAATAGTTCCGTACCCACACACCGCTCGTAGCGGACGTTCATTTGCAGCAGATCTAGAAGCCGGACCCACTCTCGGTTGACTCGTTCCGCATATCTTCCTGAAACGTGATCCGGCTGCTCGAATAGCGCTGCTGCACTCATGCTTCTCCTGCGTTACTGGACAGAATAAACACCTTACGGTGTTAGCGCGATCGAAGTGGGCGTGGCCGGTACAGAGTAAGTTGAAACCGCCGTCAAAGTCCCGCTGCTACCGTCCAGGCTGAACGATTGCACCGAGGGGCTCTGCTGGTTGCCGACGAACAGGTATTTCCCGTTCGGGTCGGTCGCTATGAAACTGGGTTGCGGTCCTGTCCCAAACGGCGAACTAGTCAGCAGCGTGAGCGATCCGTCGGACCCGATCGAATAACCGGCCACATTCGAAGATCCCTGGTTCGCCACAAACAGATACTTGCCCGAATTGTCGATCAACAACGAAACCGGTCCCGAATACGACTCGCCGATCGGAGAGTTGGCAAAGGGTGTCAAAGATCCATCTTTATTGATTGTGAATTCGGAGATGGAGTTGTCGACCTTATTCGCCGTGTACAAAAATCCGCCGCTCGGCGTGATGGCTAGACCCAAAGGATTGTTGCCGGTGGCGTACGGAGATCCCGCAATCGGAGTAGAACTGAGCGCCCCGTTGGTCACTGTAAACGCCTGAATCGCCCCGGGCAGACCAATCCCCGTCACGTAAAGAACCCCACCCGACGGAGATAGTTTCATATTCATTGCACTCATCCCGATCTGGTAGGTCCCCACCGCCGTCAGGGCCCCGCTGCTCGAACTGATCGAATAGGTAGAAATATCGTACGACCCTGAGTTCGCCACGTAGAGGTAGGCTCCAGTCGAATCCATGACCGCCAGCGTTGGCGCCGTTCCGGCCTTAGTCCGCGGGGTGACTTCCTGCAATCCCCCGGTCGAGGAGATCGTGAACAGGGAAATGTCGCCCTCGCCGGAGTTCGCCGCGTACATGTACTTCTTCGACGGATGAATCACAAGCGACTCAACGGCTCCTCCCGCGGTGATCGGGCTGCCTGCAAGCTGTGTCAATGCGCCGGAGTTCGGGTCTTCCCGATACGCCACAATCTCACCGGCTGCGCCTCCCGGGATAGCTGCATACAAGTACCGATTAGCGGTCGTGCTGCAACTTATACATATGGCTGTGCTCGCGCAAACAATGAACAAAGCCGCTGCTTTCTTTAGCATCCGTAACTCCTCAAGGAATTTTGTCGAAAAACGAAAGTCGGGAATTCGCCAGTCCAACCGTTAAATTATCTGGACAAAAGGTCGCATCAGGCGGTTCGAATCGCGACCCCTATCATACGGGACAAGCGCTTCCTCGCGCAGCAGCAGCTTCATTGCTCTGCGATGCAAAACCGTTTCCATCAGGTTGCATCTATAGCGAACAAGCCTCTCCACCACCGCGAATGGCCTGTATCTAGTCCCGAAAACATATCCTAAAGATCACTTTCTAAACGATCACCCGGGGAGATCGGGTTCTTTCGGCTAGTGGGCTGGGACGCGGTGTTCCCGGTGGCGCCGTCTCCGGCAGTCCCTCGTCGGCCCCGCCCCGAAGGAACAATCTCACCCGGTCGAGATAGACATACACCACAGGCGTAGTAAAGAGGGTGAGCATCTGGCTGACAATGAGCCCGCCTACGATGGTGATACCCAGCGGACGGTGCAGTTCCGAACCTGTGCCCGTCCCGAGCGCCAACGGCAGGCCGCCCAGCAGTGCTGCCATCGTCGTCATCATGATCGGACGGAATCGCAACACACATGCGTCATAGATCGCTTCTGCAGGCTTCTTCCCTTGGCCTCGCTCCACTTCAAGCGCCACGTCGATCATCATGATCGCGTTCTTCTTCACCAATCCAATCAGAAGAATGATCCCGATCATCCCAATGACGTTGAGCTCGTTATGAGTCAGAAGCAGCGCCAGCAGAGCGCCCACGCCCGCCGACGGCAGCGTCGAGAGAATCGTGATGGGATGAATGTAGCTCTCATAAAGCATCCCGAGCACGACATACACAGCAACCACGGCAGTGATAATCAGGATTCCCTGACTCGATAGCGAGTCCTTGAATGCCGCTGCCGTTCCCTGAAAGCTTGCGGCAATCGTCGGTGGAAACCCGATGCTGCGCTCCGCCGCCTCAATCGCCTGGGTCGCTTGCCCGAGCGATACCCCGGGCGCCAAGTTGAATGAAATCGTCACTGACGGAACTTGTCCCTGGTGATTTACCGCCAGAGGCGTGTTCGACGGCTCGTAATGCGTGAATGCCGCCAGCGGGATCGGCGTTCCCGCAGTCGATCGCAGGTAAATGTTCTGCAAAGCCTCCGGCGTCTGCTGGAACTGCGGCGCCACTTCCATCACGACGTGATACTGGTTCAGCGGTCGGTACATCGTCGAAACCTGCCGCTGTCCAAATGCGTCATAGAGCGCATTATCCAGCGTCTCTGGAGTGATTCCCAGCCTGCTCGCCGTATCCCGGTCGATCACCAGCTTCGCCTGCAGGCCCTTGTCCTGCTGGTCCGAGTTTGTATCCGTCAGTTCCTTAAGGCCTTTCAACTTCTGCAGTAGCCGCGGCGACCAGTTATTCAGGTCGTCGAGATTCGAACTCTGCAGCGTGTACTGATACTGCGCGTTACCGAATCGGCCGCCGATCGTCAGGTCCTGCGCCGATTGCAGAATCAAAGTTGCTCCCGGCACGACCGCCAATTTGCCGCGCAGCCGATTAATCACATCGTCGGCGGTCACGTTCTTGCAGGTTTGCCAGAAATGCTCCTTCTTACACTGCCCGCGCTGCTCCAGCGGCTTCAGCATCATGAAGAATCGGCCCTGGTTGAGCGCCGTATTCCCTCCCGCGAAGCCCACCACGGAGTCCACCGCCGGATCCTTCATCACGATGCCAACGTAGCGTCGCATCTTCTCACTCATCGATTGGAACGAGATGTCCTGTTCGGCCATCACCGCTCCCATGATGCGTCCGGTATCTTGCTGGGGGAAGAACCCTTTGGGAACCTTGAAGTAAAGGAAAATGCTCAGGGCAGCAACAAGGATTGTCACCAGAAGAGTGATCGGCTGATTCCTCAGCACCCACCTCAATGCGTAGGTATACGTCTTCAGCATTCCATCGAAGAACCACTCACTCCAGCGATAAAAGACGTTGTGCTTTTCCACCTTCTCGGGGCGCAGAAATTTGGCGCACATTGTCGGCGTGGTCGTCAGAGAAACTACCAATGACACGCCGATGGCGATGCTGAGCGTCACCGCAAATTCCCGGAACAGGCGGCCCACAATTCCGCCCATCATCAGCAGCGGAATGAAGACAGCCACCAGCGATACGCTCATCGAGATCACCGTAAATCCGATCTCGGCCGCTCCTTTGAACGTCGCTTGCACAGCGTCCATCCCGTGCTCCACGTAGCGCGTAATGTTCTCCAGCACGACGATCGCGTCATCCACCACGAAACCAGTTGAGATCGCCAACGCCATCAGCGACAGGTTATCGAGGCTGTATCCCAACAGGTACATACCGCCAAAGGTTCCCACCAGCGAAAGCGGAACCGCGATACTGGGGATGATCGTCGCCCGGACCGTTCGCAGAAACGCGAAGACCACGAGGATGACCAGAATGACGGAGATGATCAGCGTTGTTTCAATATCTTTGACCGACGCGCGTACCGTTACTGTGCGATCCATTGCGATGGTCAGGGTAATCGCGGGAGAGATCGAGGACTGCAAGAACGGCATCAGCGCTCGCACCCGGTCGACTGTGTCGATAATGTTGGCGCCCGGTTGCCGGAATACGATGATCAGAACGCCGGGTTTGCCATTAGCCAGACCGATATTGCGGCGGTCGGACACTGAATCTTCAACATCGGCGACGTCCCCCAGTCGCACTGGCGCTCCGTTGTTCGACGACACAATCAGCGGACGGTATTGATCCGCGGTGAACAACTGATCTGTATCGTCGAAAACGTAAGTTCTCGAACCGTCCTTTACCTCTCCCTTTGCGGTATTCGCATTCGCGGCATTCAGCGCGTTCCGTACCGTGTCGAGTCCAACGCCCAATTTGTTGAGCAGGGTCGGATTGACTTCCGCACGGACTGCCGGTTGCGCCGCCCCGCCCACGAATACCTGCCCAACTCCATCAACCTGAGCTAGCTTCTGCGCCAGAATCGAGTCCGCGGCGTCGTACATCTGCGGCACCGTCATCGTGTCCGATGTCAGCGCCAGAATCAGAATGGGTGCATCTGCTGGATTCGCCTTGCGGTACGACGGATTGCTCGGCAAGTTGGCCGGCAGTTGGCTTCTCGCCGCATTGATGGCGGCCTGTACATCCCGCGCCGCAGCATCGATATTCCGGTTCAAATCAAACTGCAGCGTGATGCTCGTCGTCCCCAACTGGCTCGACGACGTCATCTGATTGACGGCGGCGATGCGTCCGAACTGCCGCTCCAGCGGCGTCGCCACGGCCGACGCCATGGTCTGAGGATCGGCACCCGGCAGTCCTGCTCCAACCCCGATTACCGGGAAATCCACTCTCGGGAGCGGCGCGACTGGAAGAAAAGCAAACGCAAGAATTCCGGAGAGCAGCAACGCCGCTGCCAGCAGCGAAGTGCCGATTGGACGCCGGATAAATGGAGCCGAAATACTCATCGTCTTAATCCGCCGACATGGGCTCGTCGTGGGGAATCGGATTACCGATCCTATACCGCGAGAACCGCTGCGCCAGCCGGTCAAACCACAGATACACCACCGGGGTCGTATACAGCGTCAATAGCTGGCTCAGGAGCAGCCCGCCAACAATCGTGATGCCAAGGGGGCGCCGCAACTCTGCGCCAGTCCCCCTGCCCAGTGCCAGCGGCAAGCCGCCAAGCAGCGCCGCCATGGTCGTCATCATGATCGGACGGAATCGCAGCAGGCATGCCTGATAAATCGCTTCCTCGGGCGGCTTGTGTTCCACGCGCTCCGCTTCGAGCGCGAAGTCGATCATCATGATGGCGTTCTTCTTCACAATGCCGATGAGAAGAATGATGCCGATCAGCGCCACAACCGTCAGATCGTTGCCCGTAATCATCAGCGCCAGAATTGCGCCCACGCCTGCCGAAGGCAACGTCGATAGGATCGTTACGGGGTGAATGTAGCTTTCATACAGCACTCCCAGCACGATGTAGACCGTGATCACGGCAGCGAGAATCAAATACGGCTCGGAAGCCAGCGAATTCTGAAACGCTGCTGCCGTCCCCTGAAACGCCGCGTGGATGCTGGGCGGCAACTGGATATCCTTCTCCGCCTGCTGGATCGCCTTGGTCGCGTCACCTAATGAAGCGTTAGGCGCAAGATTGAACGACAGCGTGACTACCGGGAATTGCCCCTGGTGATTCACTGCCAGAGAGGCATTCGTCGAAGTCATCTTCGTGAATGTCGAGATCGGTACCGGCGCCCCGCTCGTTGTCACCGCCGCTCCATTCGCAGTGGGGGCTCCTGCGTTCGCTGTTACCGTGCTCGGCCGGATGTAGATGTTCTCCAGATCTTTCGGCGATTGCGCGAAGTTCGGCAAAACCTCCAGCACCACGTGATACTGGTTAAGCTGCGTGAAAATCGTCGATACCAATCGCTGCCCGAAAGCGTCGTACAAGGTGTTGTCGATCGCCTGCGGGAAAATTCCCAGCCGCGAAGCCGTATCGCGATCGATGGTGATGTTCGTCTTCAGCCCGTTGTTCAACTGATCGGTCGCTACGTCGCGCAATTCCGGCAGTGTTCGCAGCTTGGCTACCAGCTTCGGCGTCCACTCAGAAAGCTCTTGTGCATCCGCGTCCTCAATCGAATACTGAAATTGCGTGCGGCTCACCCGGTCTTCCACCGTGAGATCCTGCACCGGCTGCATGTACAGGGTGATTCCCTCAACTTTTTCCAGTTGCGGTTGCAGACGCCGGATAATTGCCGAAGCATTGTCGGATCTCTCATCGCGCGGCTTCAGGTTGATCTGGATGCGTCCTTCGTTCGGCGTCGTGTTCGTGCCGTCGACTCCAATGAACGACGACAGGCTGTCCACGGCCTTGTCTTGCAGAATCACCTTAGCCAGCTCCTGCTGACGCTGCGACATCGCATCGAACGAGACGAAATCCGGGGCTTCGGACACGCCCAGAATCACTCCCGTATCCTGCACCGGGAAAAACCCCTTCGGAACGACGACGTACAAGAACAGCGTGAGGACCAGCGTCCCGAACGTGACCAGCAATGTCACCGTTTGGTGCTTCAGAACGAACTTCACCGTGCGACCGTAGAAGGCAATGATCCGGTTGTAATAGTCCTCGGTGACTTCGTAGAAGCGGCCCTTTTCGCCTTCCTTGCGATGCTTGAGCAGCTTGGCGCTCATCATGGGCGTCAGGGTCAGCGACACTCCCGCCGACACAAGAATCGTCACCGCCAGCGTGACCGCGAATTCGCGGAACAGCCGGCCCACGATGTCGCCCATGAACAGCAGGGGAATCAGCACGGCGATCAGCGACACAGTCAGCGAAATGATCGTGAACCCGATCTGGCTCGATCCCTTCAATGCCGCGTCCAGGGGGGAATCTCCAGCCTCGAGGAACCGGTCGATGTTCTCGATCATGACGATCGCGTCATCGACAACAAATCCGGTCGAGATGGTCAAAGCCATCAGCGTGAGATTGTTCAAGCTGTACCCGAGCAGGTACATCACGCCGAATGTTCCAATCAGTGAGAGCGGTACCGCGACGCTTGGGATCACGGTCGCCGGAAGGTTCCTCAGGAATAGGAACACGACCATAACCACGAGGCCGATTGCCAATAGCAACTCAAACTCGACGTCCTTCACCGATGCACGGATCGTCGTCGTCCGGTCAGTAAGGATCTGTACCTTTACTGCGGTCGGCAGGGAAGCTTGCAGCTGAGGCAACAGCTTCTTGATTCGGTCCACGACGCTGATAATGTTCGCGCCCGGCTGCCGCTGAATGTTCACGATCACCGCCGGCGTCAGGTTCATCCACGCCGCCAGCTGATTGTTTTCCGTGCCGTCAATGACGTTCGCGACGTCGCTCAGCCGCACCGGCGCGCCATTGTGATAAGCAACGACGATCGGCTTGTACTGCTCACTGGAGAACAGCTGATCGTTGGCACCAATCGTGTACGACTGCCGCACACCGTCGATCACGCCCTTGGCTTGATCCACGTTCGCCTGCGCCAGCGCTGCTCGCAGATCCTCCAGGCTCAATCCATACGAAGCCAGCGCTGTCGGATTTGCTTGAATCCGTACCGCCGGCTTCTGACCTCCGCTAATCGAAACCAGGCCAACTCCCGGAAGCTGCGAAATCTTCTGCGCCAGCGAGGTATCCGCGAGATCTTCCACCTTCGATAGCGCCAATGAATCCGACGTGAGCGCCAACGTCAAAATCGGTGCGTCCGCCGGATTCACCTTGTTGTAGATCGGAGGATTGGGCAGGTCCGTTGGAAGGTACGTAGATCCTGAATTGATCGCCGCCTGCACCTGCTGCTCTTCGACGTCGATGTTCTGATCCAGCCCGAACTGCAGCGTGATCACCGAACTCCCGTACGAGCTCGTTGACGTCATCTGGCTCAGTCCCGGCACTTGCCCAAACTGCCGCTCCAGCGGAGAAGTCACCGACGACGCCATCACATCCGGATCGGCTCCGGGATAAAACGTCACAACCTGAATGGTTGGATAGTCGACCTCAGGCAGCGCCGAGACCGGCAACTGCGTATATGCGACCAAGCCGACAAGCATCACGCCCACCATCAACAGCGTGGTCGCTACAGGCCGGAGAATGAATAACCGTGAGGGACTCATGAGCCTGAAGTCTGGGCGTTGGAAGTTGGAGAGCCGGATTCCGACTCACTCGCGTTGCTCGCAGTTTTGTGTCGTCCGCCGTTCGCCGGGCCGACGCCTGCTCCGGTAGCCGGAGCCGTGCTTCGCGGCTCGATGTGGCTGCCTGTTTGAAGTTTGTCCTGCCCGTCGGTTACAACTGTATCTCCGGGGTTGACGCCACCCGTGATCACAGTCGTATCGCCCTGCGTCAGCGAAACCGTAACTGCCTGGTCTTTCACCGTCTTGTCCGCATTCACCGCATACACGAATGTTCCCTGCGGGCCGCGCAGAATCGCTGCCGTCGGCACCGTTGTGCTGTTCTTGCGCGTCTCCAGCAGTAAGTCAGCATTCACGAACTGGTTCGGCCACAGCTTGTTGTCTTTGTTATCGAAGACGGCTTTCAATTTCGCAGTGCCCGTCGTCGTATCAATCTGGTTATCGATGGTCAGCAGTTTCCCGGTTGCCAGCTTCGTTTGATCGTCGCGGCTAAACGCATCCACTTCCAGCGTCCCGTGGCTCATGTGCTGCGACACCGTTCGCAACACGTCCTCGGTCAGGGTGAAGATCACTGCAATCGGTCGCAGCTGAGTCAGAATCAGCATCGGATTCGTGTCTGCGGCGTGAACAATATTTCCGGGATCGACCTGCCGCAGCCCAACGCGCCCATCAAACGGCGCCGTGATGTGGCAATACACAATCTGTAACTTCGCGTTGTCGATCTGCGCCTGATCCGTGCGAACCTGTCCGTCCAGTTGGTCCACCGTGGATTTCTGTGTGTCCACCTGTTGCTGCGCAATGCTGCCTGAAGGGATCAGCGCCGTGTACCGTTCCAGATTCAGCTTTGCATCCCGCAGTGTTGCCTGATCCTTGAATAGCTGTGCCTGCATCTGCTCGAGCTGAACCTGGTATGGCCGAGAGTCGATTTCAATCAGCAACTCTCCCTGATGGACGTCCTGCCCTTCGCGGAAGTTCACCTTCATGATTTGCCCGTCGACGCGACTCTTGATATTCGCCGTGTTGAACGCCGTCACTGTTCCCAGCCCCGTCAGGTAGACCGGAACGTCTTGTTTCTGCACGGGTGCCACGGCCACCGAAATGGCGCGCGGCGCCGCTGCATGTGCGTTCTGGGTCTTCGAACCAACTCCGCCGCTACAGCCCATGGAAAATGTGAATGCCGCTATAGCCGCGCAAAGCATTGCGACCCGCACGAATACAGGGGTGTAGCCTTTTCTCGCTTCGTAGTGATTCATAGTCAAAGGATTAGTCCGTCACCATTCTCTGGACTCGGGCTGAACAGATCCGAGTATTAGACGTACAATTCTAGTCTCGGTTGCTGCCACCCTACCCCGAAAAGGTAATTTCGAAGCTGCGGGGCCTTCTCTGAAATCGGCTCGGAATTGAGCCAGAAGTAAGATTGTACTAACGATACCGAGCCACTCTAGGATCAACTGCGGCCACGGCGGGGGTCAAGCGCTAAGCCGCCGGTTTTACATTTCTTTACTCCCGTTGACTGTCCCTTTACTGCCAGGAGTCGCGCATCGCGGCCGCCGGAGGGTGCCGCACCTCGTAAGCCGTGATTTCGGCCTCATGCTGCAGCGTCAATCCAATGTCATCGAGTCCATGCAGCAGGCAGTGACGCACGAATTCATCGACTGGAAACTTCGCGCAAAATCCTTGCTCGTCCCGCACTTCGCATTTCTCGAGATCGATCGTAACTGCGTAGTTGTCGATCTCATGTGACCGCTGCATCAGCGTCGTCACTTCGTCATCACTTAGTCGGACGGTCAGAAACCCGTTCTTCGTGCTGTTGTTGGCGAAGATGTCCGCGAACGACGACGAGATCACCGCGCGAAACCCAAAATCCGCAAGCGCCCACACCGCATGCTCTCGCGACGATCCACATCCAAAATTTTTTCCGGCCACCAGCACGCTCGCGCCTTCATAACGCGGCTCGTGCAGAACGAAATCCGGATTCCTCGTCCCATCCGCCCCGAACCGCCAGTCATAAAACACAAACTGTCCAAACCCGGTTTTCTCGATTCGCTTCAAAAACTGTTTGGGAATGATCTGGTCCGTATCCACATTGACCCGATCCAGCGGCGCCACTCGCCCGCGATGCACAGTAAACGGTTTCATAGATCCTTCTCCAGTGTTCTATCGGACCGAGTGCTTCCGAAATGCAGGGCGTTATCCCGAACGGAGCCGGTTTTCCGGCGGAGTGAGGGGATCTCGCGCGGATTTGCCACGACCAATTCCGCTACTGATACTTCCAGTTCCGGATATCGGTGAAATGCCCCGCAATCGCTGCCGCTGCCGCCATCATCGGACTCACAAGGTGTGTCCGTCCTCCGCGTCCCTGCCGTCCTTCAAAGTTCCGGTTGCTGGTTGACGCGCACCTTTCTCCCGGCGACAAAATGTCAGGATTCATTCCCAGGCACATCGAGCATCCCGACTCCCGCCACTCGAATCCTGCGTCTTGGAAAATACGGTGGAGTCCTTCCTGTTCTGCTGCCCGCTTCACGGCCTGCGATCCCGGTACGACCATCGCGCGGACTTTCGAATTCACGTGATGTCCCCTCGCCACCTTTGCCGCTGCCCGCAAATCCTCAATCCGCGAATTCGTGCATGACCCGATGAAGACTCGATCGATCCCGATATCTTCAATCCGCTTCCCGGGCTCTAGAGCCATATATTCCAGCGCCAACTCTGCCGCTCTTCGGTCGGAATCCGACAGGCTCTTCACCTCCGGCACACGCCCCGTCACCGGAGCGACCATACCGGGATTCGTTCCCCACGTCACAAACGGACAAAGCTGAGCCGCATCGATCTCCACGACCTTGTCGAACTTGGCGTCGCTGTCAGAAGGCAAGCTTCGCCAGTAGGCGACCGCCCTTTCCCAATCGCTTCCAGTCGGAGCGAACTTGCGACCTTTCACATACTTGATCGTCGTCTCATCCGGCGCCACCATCCCGGCCCGCGCCCCCGCTTCAATGCTCATGTTGCACAGCGTCATGCGCCCTTCCATCGAGAGCGACTGCACCGCTGGCCCCGCGTACTCGATCACATATCCGGTCGCGCCATCAGTTCCGATCTGCCCGATGATTCCCAGCGCCAGATCCTTCGCCGTAACGCCGTCCGCCAGCCTCCCGCGCACGTCGATCTTCATCGTCTTCGGTTTCTGCTGCGCCAGGCACTGTGTCGCCAGAACGTGCTCCACTTCCGATGTGCCAATCCCAAACGCCAGCGCTCCGAACGCGCCGTGAGTGCTGGTATGGCTATCGCCGCATACGATAGTCATTCCCGGCTGCGTCACTCCGAGCTCCGGACCAATGACGTGTACGATCCCTTGTTCGGGAGAATCCATGTCGAACAGCCGGATCCCGAACTCTTTGCAGTTCTTCTGCAGCGCCGCAATCTGCTTCGCCGCGATCAGATCGGTAATCGGAGTTCCGCGCGGCTCAGTTGGAATATTGTGATCGACCGTCGCCACCGTCCGCGCCGGTTGCCGCACCGGCCGCCCTGCGGCTCGCAGCCCGTCAAATGCTTGGGGCGAGGTCACCTCATGGACGAGATGCAGGTCGATATAAAGGATAGGAGAGCGCCCGGCCGGCTGCGCCACTACGTGCGCGTCCCAGATCTTCTCAAATAAAGTCTTAGCTGCCATGGTGAATAGAGACTTCGTAGCCCCGCCAAAGCGGCGGGTTCCGTTTAGTTTTTCACAGCCGCGCACCGCGAGCAAGCCGCCACCATTCGATTCATAGGAGGACGGCCGCCTCGGATGTCCGAGCAGCATTCAGCGGAGTTTTAGCGAGTGAGCGATAGGATGCTTTTCCAAAACCGCCTCGTATCAGGGCAGCGTTTCAGCGATGCCTCTGACAACAGCAGATCCCCCCCTTCAGTGGCTGAACTTCGCCGAAACGATAATCGAAATTCTTCTTGACACGAAAACTACACCTG
>CAWFQZ010000037.1:0-324953 GCA_963818115.1 uncultured Acidobacteriota bacterium | reverse complement strand
CTTGCCGGCTACGGCCATGGCCAGCGATGCGGCGGGGCAGTTGGGATTGGTGGATCCGGGAGTACAAGAGGTCGTTATTTCTCCAGTGATCTTGCGGGAATTGACTACGGGGAATCTCGGTCCCAGGCGGCGGGTTGAATTCACGTTGCCGGCATCCGCGATTACGGTTCAACTGCCTGCGCTCGGAATGGGAACAGCCGATGATGTGTTCAACGCGATGCTCGGACTCACTTACGGGAGCGATCTCTTTCATGTTGAGTCCATCGTGCCAGAGAGCTTCGCGGGTACTGTCTGCTTTTACTTGGTTACGGCTGTCGAGTGACGCGAAGGTTCGGAGAAAAACATTCACCACGGGGGACACAGAGGGACACAGGGGAAATCTATGCAATTTGCTAAGGACAGTTTTTTTCTGGCGCTGCAGCAGAGGTTGGCCGGAGTGAACCCGCAGAGGACGGTGACATTGAACGGGACTACGGTTCCAGCCGTCATCGTGGTAGAGAATCTACCGCCAAGTTCCGCAGCGCCTCAACCGAATACGTTTTACGTCGAGTGGGGTGCTACTGGTGTGGTCGCCGGATCCGCCGGGCGCAGCACACTGATGAGCATGGACGTAGTGATTTCGTACTACACGATGGGGTCGGTGCAGAGCATGGTGGACCGCGGTAGGTTGCTGGCTCAACTCGATGACGAATTGCTGAGTATCTGCCAACCACCGAGCACAGAGAAGAGGGACTACACGCAAGCGCCGAGCACGGACCTGGGAACGACGGTTTTCTGGAATCCGCCGTCATTCAGCGAAGGAAAAGGCTCGGGGCGACTCTGGGGGCGAGTTTCGTTTCCAGAGCGCATGCAGAGCGGCGTTACCGAGGATGCTGAGAGCCACCAAGATGGGCGCGTGGAGCGGAAGGCTGGGATGACGATCTATTTTTTTTCGGAGGTGACGCTGTCATGAGCACGAGTCCCTTACAGGCGGCGATGGTTCCAGTAACACGCAAGATGCGGGTGTTCTTTGCGCCCGTGAATCGGGCGACGGAAACTCCGACGATTTTTGATCCGGGAGTGTGTGGGATGTTTCTGCTCGACGCACCGCCGAGCCCATGGCTGGATCTTGGGTGGGTCGACAATTTCTCGCGGTGGTATGACACGCCTACGGAGATTGTCCGATCAGGAGCGAAAAGTTTGCCGGCGACACAGTTTCGAGGCGCGCTGAATGCGCGAGTGGAATTCGATTTCTTACAGTGGGGCAAACTGCAGATGGCGCTCGCATGCGGATCGGAGCACATGAATGTGCTCGCGCCGGCGAGCGGGAGCGTATCTCCGGCGCCTTCCGGTGGGACTCCGGCATCAGCGATCGCGGTACTGCCGGGGTCGACAGCCAGTGAGTTGGTTCTCGGCGCAGGCGCGGCGAATGTATTCCCGGCGGGTTGTTTGATTGCGGTGGACATGGACTATCAGCAGCAGATCGGATACGTGGGATCGGGGATTGCAGCGGCGTATGTGAGCAGTCCGGCGGCAGTGAAGCAAGACGCAAACTATGTGAGGCGAGTGACGTTCAATGTGGGACGGGTCGCGGAGGTGACAGCCACGTCCGTTGTACTGGCTCAGCCTTTGCTGGGTGGAGCACCGGGGGCTGGAGCTTCAGCGCAGCAAGTGATTGCATTTGTCGATCGAGAGGGTGGGTCATTCTTCCAGGAGTGGTCAGCGCTATTTGTGGCCGAAGAGGAATCTGGCGGACGGGTATGTTCTTACTATCCACGGCTGAGCGCGAGTAACGCGGCAACTTCATCGGGTAAGTTTGTTCGAGAAGAATTTGCTTCGATCGCAAACCCACTCTCGTCGATTTCCCTGCACGCTTCGTTTCTAGCGTTACCGTTCATCGATACCAATGACAGTCAGACGGTGTTGTGCTACCGGAGCTATTTTCCGGCGGCTATGGCGGCTACCTATTGATGATCTCTAACATTTTTAACATGTTTCACCACAGAGGACACGGGGGCGCACAGGGGATCTGAGGATCACGATGAAACTTACGATCGACAATTTGGACGGGCGTGGCGAAGTTGACTACACGGGAATGCTCGATGCAAGTGTTATGCCGCGAGTGCAACGAACAATCAACCAGCCTTCGACTTTCCAGTGCAGTCTGCTGGGAGGTTCGATGGGATTTGTTCTTCCAGTGCAGGGAGCACGGTTAGCCCTAACCAATGGCGATGGGACTTTTATCTTCACGGGATATCTAAGCGACACACCGCAGTATGAATACTTGGGATGGGGACAGCAAGGTTCGGTCTATCGGTACAAACTGGCCGCGGAGAGCGACGAAGTTTTGCTAGATCAGAAGGCGCTACCGAACCGGGCTCCGTTTGTGGCGCGAAGTGCCGGGTCGGCGCTGCGCCAACTGGTACAGGATTTGCTGCCCGGAGGATTCGACACCAGTGCCGTCGAAGATGTCGACGTTCTGGCGTCTTACGCGGTGAATCCGCAAAAATCGTTCACGTTCCATGCGGCCGAAATCGCATCAACTGCGCGGGCGAGTTATCGTGCGATGAATGCCGCGCTCACACTGGCTCCAATAGGAACGGCCTCATACACGATCAGCGATCGTGATGCGAATTTCTCACCGGCAGGATTGAAGCTGAACTCGCCAAGGATTTTGGTGAACGATGTGACGTTGATCGGATTAGAGGAGCCGAAAGCATACGTCCGAGACTACTTCGTGGGAGACGGACTCAGCCTGCGCTTTTACTTATCGCAAACACCGTTTCAGCAAAGCAATGCGGCGTTGATCGACGAGCAATATCTTGGACCGGGGCTGGATCCGGCAACGTGGAAGGTTAGCGATCCGGCGTCTGCTGTTTCGATTGTGGCACAGACGTTACAGGTGAATGGAGGAAACGGACAGGACGGAAAGACTGCGGTTGAGTTTCTAGAGCAGATCGAACTCGGTGGAGCGCTCGAACTGCAACACGGAGAAGTAAGCTTCACGGGGGCTTCGCAGGGAATTATCGGTGGACTTTACTCGGCGAGTATTTCGTCTGCAGGATGTCTCGCTGGATTTCAGGTAACGCCATCAGGAGCGGGATCGGATATTCAGGCGATCATTAATGGAAGCGCGACTGGTCCGGTTATCACAACGACCACGGGACATCGCTATCTTCTGACAACATACTTCTATTCGATGGAGGTCTTCCGTTCGGGAGAGATTTATCACTCTTCATTGCATCCCGCGGGTCATGGATTCGGCGGCATCAGCGTCTCGGCCGACATCCGCGTCGTTCTTGAATTGCAGGATATAAATCCTAACGACGCGACCACACTCGTCGCGCCTGCAGTCGTTCTCTTTGATGATGTAATCCCCAACGCTCCAGCGTTCTGCACCTATGCGCTGATCAATGCGGTAAATATGGAATGCAGCGTGGCTGCGACGTACGTGACCCGGATATCGATGGCTGAGGTGCGCACGGCGTTACCGGGCGAGAGCTATACAACTCGGCTGGTGGAATCGATCTCGGACGGCGGGGAATGTTACGTCGCAAGTTCGGCGACTCTGGACTTCTATCCGCAGTACGTTCCGCCTTTAAACACAGCGATTGTAGCGAGCTATCGAGGGTCTGGGCGAGCGGTGGCGGAGGTAATCAACAGCGCCAGTATCGCGGGACTGGCAAATGGACCAGACAACGGAGTTCGCAGCGTCGTACGAACGATGAAAAGTCCAGCTGTTCGCACGGAAGCGGACTGCGAAAACGCGGCACTGGCGCTGCTCGAAGATACCGGCGGGTCTGCCTGGCGCGGAACCTACGAGACGTGGAGCGATTTCCTTCCAGGTTCGAACGATATATTTCCAGGAGACTCGTTGACCGTTGACTTAGCTTCCCAGAACGTCAACTTCCCTGCAATTGTTCGCAGCGTCCGCATCGACTGTATTGATGGCACGGACGATCGCGGTATATATACGATCGAGTTCGCGAATGACTCTGCGAAATCAATCGCGTTGCAGATGGAGAGCAGTGCGACGGGGGTTGCATTAGGGAGCAGTCCGGCACGGATATCAACCTCCCAAGTGGGATCCTATTATCTCGCCGATTTGACGAACGCACAGTTAACACAAATCAGCTCCACAACCGTACAGGTAGATGCGGGCATTGCGCCGGGAAGCAATCAAGGAATCGAAGTACGGGCACACGACTTTAACTGGGGCATCGGAAACGATCAGGACCTGATCGGAAGATTTAGCTCGCAGACATTTAGCTTGCCACGTCTGGGGCGAACCCAGACATACTTCTTGCGGCTTTATGACGACTCTACTCCGCCGAGATATTCGCGTTACGCGGCCGCGCTTCATGTGGACTCTCCGCTATGAGCGACGCGACCGTATTGAACCGACAGCGAACCCGGAGTGCAGAAAGACCAAGCGCGGGAACGCAGTATACGGCCAAGGACTTCCAGCTGGAAGTGTTAGACAGGCTGGAAGAAATGCAGAGCGTGGCGCAGGCTCTCGATGAGTCCTGGAACAAGAAGCTTGAGGTAGTGAAGGAGCAACGACTGTTGAAGTTTGACAGCCGAACGCTCATTGCTTTGGGGGCGATTGTCTTGTCCATAGCGGGATACGTTATTCAAGACGCCCGGAATACTGCTCGCCAAGATGCGGAGCTCGAGTCTACGAAAGCACGGGTGTTGCGATTGGAGCAGATTGCGGCAGCCAATACCGAAGGGCGAATTCGCACTGAGGTGCAACTAGGTGAGTTGCGCGAAGGACAGAACGAGATCAAAGCCATGATTCAGGCGCACGACAGTGCGAGCAAGAAGAATGGGAAGAAGTAGTTCAACTCATATTCACAACTAAGACATTTGTCGAGGAGGCATTATGAATTTTGTAAATCTATTGTTGCGGGCTATCGGATTCGTGCCGGCGCTGGTGTCGGGGATCGAGAGCATGTGCGCCAGCAAGTCGGGAGCTGAGAAGAAGGATGCGGCTATGGTCTTCTTACAAAACGCGTTGGGCATGACGGATGCGATCGCGTCGAGGGAGATCGTTCAACCGGAACAATTTAGAAAGGGAATTTCGCAAATAATCGACGGCGTCGTTCTGTGCATGAATTCATCCGCTTGGGCAAAGAATACGTCGACAGCTTCACCGGTGGGTACACCGTAGCTGTTCCTACAAATCAAAATCCCCACCCCTTCGGCTTCGCTCAGGGGAAGCTCTGTCGCATACAACACGACGAGGGTGGGGCAGTCTTTGGAGCGGAATGCTTTAGCCGACCTCTTCGGTCCAGGCTTCCAGATTTTTTTTCACCTGGGCCATGAATTGGTCAGCCACTGCGCCGTCAATCAGGCGGTGATCGTAGCCGAGCGTGAGATGAACGACGGAACGGATGGCAATGGAATCGTTGCCGTCTTTATCGGTGATCACCATTGGCTGCTTAGTAATTCCGCCCACGCCCATGATCGCGGAGTTGGGCTGATTGATGATCGGGAGTCCGAACACTGCCCCGAATTGGCCCGGGTTGGTGATGGTGAAGGTCGAGCCTTCGACATCTTCAGGCTTGAGCTTCTTGGTGCGGGCGCGTTCGCCAAGGTCGGTGATTCCGCGCTGCAAGCCAAGGAAGTTCAAATCTCCGGCGTTCTTGAGGACGGGAACAATTAATCCCCAGTCGAGCGCGACGGCAATGCCCATATTGATGTGTCGGTGATAGTGGATGTTATCGCCTTCGATATTTGCATTGATGATGGGCCATTGCTGCAATGCGATGACGGCAGCGCGAACGAAGAACGGCATGAATGTGAGACGGGCGCCATGGCGCTGCTCGAATCCAGACTTGTGCTTGGCGCGCAGGTTGACGATGCGCGTGAAGTCCACCTCATACATGCAGTGAACGTGGGCGCTGGTGCGGCGGGATTCGATCATGTGCTTGGCGATCAGCTTGCGCATGTTCGTCATCGGTACGAGATCGCCCGGATAGGGAGCAGGGGCTGCCGGGCGCGGTGCCGGAACGGCGGCCGCAGGCTGAGCAGGCGCAGATGGGGCAGAGGGAGCCGGTTGCGAAGATCCCTGGCTCTCGATGAACTGCATGATGTCTTGCTTGGTGATGCGGCCACCGAGTCCGGTGCCAGAAATTTGGGAAAGGCTGACGCCGTGTTCGCGAGCGATCTTGCGGACGAGCGGTGAGGAGCGAGCTTCTTCGTCCTCCTCGTGAACTGGGGCACCAGTAGGCGGTTGTGCTGGTGCAGCCTTTATCTCTTCTTTGGGCAGCGGAGCAGCGGCGGCGGGAGCAGACTTCGCTGGCGCTGCAGCTGGCTTCGCGGCGGCTTCGCCGTCGGCGGCAATCGTTCCAACAATCGTATTCACGCCGACCGTTGTTCCTTCGGTGACTTTGATCTCCTGCAGAACGCCAGAGGCCGGAGCCGGAATCTCGGCGTCGACCTTATCGGTGGAGATTTCGAAGAGAGGCTCGTCGCGCTGGACTTTGTCGCCGGGCTTCTTGAGCCATTTGGTGATGGTGCCCTCGACGATGGATTCGCCCATCTGAGGCATGATGATGTCGGTTGGCATGATTTCCTTCCTATGACTGCACAGCCTCAAAAGCAGGCTGGGAGCAAACGGATATTATAGCGGGTCGGTGGGCGCCACCGCAGGGGCAAAAGCCCTACGACCTAGACCCACCCTTACGCGGCCCTCGAAGGCCGCTCTTCCACGACGCTTTCATCGTTCGTGTAAATCCAAGAGGCCCTTTTATTTGGGATTTGAACTACCCTTTTTCACGACTCGCAGGCGGATTCTGACTCTCCGAGAATTGGCTTAGTGGTGGTCGTGCTTTTCTTTGCTTTCCTTCTTTTCTTCTGGTTTGGTTTCCTCAGCGGCTGGGGCAGCATTGAAACTGGTCTTCCAATATTCCTGAACAGCGGGCGGAAGTTTATCCATGTGGGATAGGAACATCGTTACCTTCCAAATGTCCTGGTCGGTCAGGGTTTTGTCCCACGCGGGCATGCCGGTGTATCGGATACCGGTTCGAATTGTGTAGAAGATATGCCACTCGGGATCGTCGGGAGGATCGGAAATTAGATTCGGAGGAGGAGGATAGAACGACGTGGCTAAAGTAGACGGCTTGCGGTCGAGCGTTCCATGACAGAGGGAACAGTTCATGGTATAGAGTTTCATGCCGTCTTCGAGGTTCTGATCCGTGGGCGTGAGCGGATTGGTAATGCGCGGAGCGTGCCGATCCATAGAGGCGTCGACAGCGCTCATTGCAAGATGGCGCTCAAGATGCGGAGGTTCGACATTCGCGCGGGTGGGAAAGAAACCCAGCATGGCAAAACCAAGTCCAACCAGAACGAGCACCAAAAGTGTGATGATGACGCCGAGAAGGAACTTGCCCATGAAGCCTCCGGGAAGTATTTTGGCAGATGGACGGGGCGGGGCGCTAGTTTTGACTAGGGTCCGGATAAAGGAACCATGCGGGAATTGGCTCTCGAGCCTGGATCCAATGTGAAGGGATGCTCTGGGCGCCGGCAGACATTGCAACGATTCCACCGACAATCGCACACGTTGTGTCACGATCACCTAGGCCGCTGACAGTCGCCCACAATGCCTCCTCAAAGTTATCGAGGTGGCGAGCCGCCGCCCACAGCGAAAATGGGACCGTGTCTTGCGCGGTGACCTTGGATCCATTTCCCAACTCTGCGGCGGCTTGTTCCACAGTAATATCGGAAGGCAATGCGAGGGCTTTGACGATTCCGAGATGTACTTCGCTCATCGGGGTGCGCTTACAGATTTCCTCTAAGAAGTCAGTCGGAGAGATCGACGAATTCTTGCACCGCCATGCCAAACCAGCCGCCAGGGCAACTGCGATTGCGCCCGCGACCGCTTCGGGATGAGAATGCGTGATGACAGCGGAGCATTCAGCCTGACTTGAGACGGCATCGAGGTCATCGGCGAAGTAAGCGCCCAAGGGGGCAACGCGCATTGCGGAACCATTGCCGAATGATCCTCCCCCTTTGAACAATGCCGGCGATAACTCTCTCCACAAGGATGGGTCTTTCTCGAGTTCAGGGAGAAGGGTGTGCATAGCGGGCCCATAGCCTCTCTGACGATCGGCGATGTAGTGCCGTCCGAAACTTTGGGCCAAAGCCTCTTGGCGAATTTCGCCGAACTCTTCGAGGATTTCGGCAATGGCAACTGCCATGACTGTGTCATCGGTGTAGTGCCAAGGGGGTGATGGAAGCGCCCGCTGAAAGATCAGACGGCGTGCCACTTCGGGGTGCAGAAAAAAACGCTGGCCGAATGCATCGCCACAGCTGAGACCCTGTAAGGAATGAACGGCACGGACCATGCGCTCTGGCGCGACCGGCGATGACTGTGGCATAGAGGGTCAATACGCTTTCAAGCGACGCGCCTCACGGACTACGTCTTCGACCTTCGGAAGATAGTGGTGCTCTTGCGGAGGCGAGAACGGGATCGCGGAATCCAGGCCTGCGATGCGAACGATGGGACCGTCGAGATCATCGAAAGCTTCTTCGTTGATGATGGCAGCGATTTCTCCGGCGAGGCCTCCGGTGCGGGAGTGCTCGTGAAGGATGATGACCTTATTCGTCTTCTTAACGGTCTGCGCAATGGCTTCGCGGTCGAGTGGCGAGACGGTGCGCAAATCGACGATTTCGATGTCGATTCCCACCTTGCTCAGAATCTCGGCGGCCTCTAACGCAGTATGGACCATTGCCGCGTAGGTGATGACGCTGAGCTCCTTCCCTTCCCTTGCCACGCGCGCCTTTCCGATTGGGACCACGTAATCTTCCGCGGGAACTTCTTCTTTAATTCTGCGATAGAGATACTTGTGCTCGAAGAAAACGCAGGGGTTGTTGTCGCGGATAGCAGCTTTGATGAGCCCCTTGGCGTCGTAAGGAGTCGCCGGGCAGATGACTTTGAGGCCGGGATTGTGAACGAACCACATCTCGGGATTCTGGGAATGGAATGGACCACCGTGGACATAACCGCCGCTTGGTCCACGAAGGACGAGTGGTGCCGGAGCGCCCCAGAGATAGTGCGTCTTCGCAACCATATTGGAGATTTGGTTGAAGGCGCATCCAATGAAGTCCATAAACTGAAACTCGGCAACAGGCCGCATGCCGGTGAGCGAAGCCCCGAAGGCCGCGCCGACGATGGCGGACTCGGCGATGGGCGTATCGATGACGCGCTCGGGACCGAAACGATCGATGAATCCGTCGGTGACTTTGAAGGCGCCTCCGTAAATGCCGATGTCTTCGCCGAGGCAGAACACGGTCGGATCGCGGTCCATTTCTTCCCAGATTCCCTGGCGGATGGCTTCGAGATAGGTGAGTTGCATAAGGTCAGGTTTGGACTTTCAGGTTTCCCACAAAACTATTCGCCGCGGATTTGCACGGATCACACGGATCTACTTCAAATGCACGGCTGCTTCTGTCTCTTTGTAGCCGCCGGTTCCCTTCTTCACTTTGGGCATCCCGTACTTTGGCTTGATTTCGTGGCAGCCGTCTTGGCAGAAGACGCCGCCTTCGGCGGACTCTGGAGTCGGCATCGGGGAGTTCACGGCTATTTCCCGCTCCGCTTCGATCACTTCTTCCACTTCTTTGATGAGCGATTCATTCTCTTTCGGCGTCAGCCATTTCTTGTCTTTCACCAGGTAATTCTCAAAGCGGGCTAACGGGTCACGCTTTTTCCAAAAGTCGAACATCGCCTTCGGAACGTAATTGGCAGCATCGTGGATGGCATGGCCCTTCATCCGCATCATCTTCGCTTCGATCAGCGTCGGACCCTTGCCTGCATGCGCGCGCTCGACGGCTTCGTGGGCCGCATCGTAGACCTGGCAGGCGTCAGTGCCGTCAACGATCACGCCGGGGATGCCGTACCCAATGGCGCGTTCGGCGAGATCCTTGCAGCGATACTGCATTTCGGATGGCGTTGAGTAGGCCCAGAGGTTGGATTCGACGAAGAGCACAAGGCCGAGATTCTGCACGGCGGCAAAGTTGATGCCTTCGTAGGTGACGCCGGTGGATTGTCCTCCGTCGCCGATGTACGTCATGACGGCGACATTGCGTCCTTGCAAGCGCGCACCGAGTGCAACGCCGGAAAGCACGGGGATGAGGTCGCCGAGCATCGAAATGGGTGAGACCATGTTTCGCTTGTCGATATCGCCGAAGTGCGAGGTACCGTCGCGGCCCTTGGTCGGCGAATCGGCTTTGGCCATGTACTGCATCATTGTGTCGCTGGCACGGAATCCGCGGACGAGAAGCGATCCTTGGTTGCGGATCATCGGCGCGAACCAGTCGTCCTTGTCGAGAGCGTAGGCTGAGGCGCAGGAGCAGGCTTCCTGGCCGAGTCCAAAGTAAACACCGCCGACTACTTTGCCTTGCTTGTATAGATTTTCGAGGGCGATCTCCATCTTCCGATTGAGCAGCATGTAGCGGTAGATTTCGACGGCTTGCTGCTTGCTCAGATACTTGGAGTCGCGGATCGGCGGAACGGGAGCAGAGAGATCGCCTTCGACTTCATAACACACTTGCTCTTGGCCTTGACGATCTCTTTCGCTGACCTGTCGGACAGTAAAATCTGGGTGCTCGAGCCGGTAGTCGGGGATCGAGTAGGAGCGAGTGTGTTGGCTAGGAGCGCTTGTTGAGGTGCGCTCAACCCGACGGCCGATGGCGGCCGTCGCCACATCGCCGTTGCCAGTTCGAGACGCGCCATTTCGCGGACGACTGCCGTTGGAGCTTGCTTTGGATTTCTTCTTATTGTTCCCCATGAGAGGCGGCGCTCAAGGCGCGATGTATTGATGGTATCGCGAGAGCGGCTTCGACGGCTAGCAGTGGGAGTTTCCGTTGCGTATCCGTATCAGAGGCCTGCCCCAATGACCGTTATTACGCCCAGGAAGTCTCATCGTCCCCATGCATCTTGCGGATCTCCGCCGGAAACTTCATGGGTACGCCAACCGTGCGGCCGAGGAGGGCATCGAGGGTATCCACCCAGAGAATTTGTCCCTGAAAGACCACCCCGAAATTGCGGCAGATGGGTTCGGCGACGAGATTCAGCTTGAGTTCTCTGCCCAGCTCTTTGTTCATCGACGTGACCGACCTCGTTTCGATGCCGCAGGGAACGATCAGGTTGAAGTAGCTGAGATCCGTGTTTACGTTGAGGGCGAAGCCGTGCGAAGTGACGGAGCGGGAGATGTGGACCCCGATGGCCGCGATTTTGGCCTCGGTGTTCGTGGTCAGCTCTTCTGCGGAACTTCGCTCGACCGGACGGGCGTGGGCGCCCGTCCCCGCATGAGCATCATCAATGGCTTTAGGCGCTGTCCAGACTCCGGTTAGGCCGGGTACGCGTTTCGTTGAAATCCCGAAATCCGCGCAGGTGCGCATCAGGACATCTTCCAGGCGACGCACGAACTCGATGACGCCGAGTGTTTTTCGTTTGCCATCTGACGCAGCGAATCCGCGGAGATCGAAGATCGGATACCCGACGATCTGACCAGGACCGTGGAAGGTGACGTCTCCTCCGCGGTCACATTCGAAGAGCTCAACGCCGCGTTGGGCAAGGATTTCAGGCGTCGCGATTACGTTTGCCCCTTTGGCGTTGCGGCCGAGCGTAATCACTGGCACATGTTCGAGCAAGAGGAGAACGTCGCCGATTTTTTCTTCCTTGCGCAGCGCGACGAGCTTTTGCTGGAGGCTCAGGCCGGTGGCGTAATCGACTGTGCCGAGTTGGACGACAGAAATCATTGAGTAATCGGGTGATTTCGTAATTGGGTAATTGAAACCATCGCCGCCCTTTCCAGCCGGATTCCAAATTTCTAAATTACTCAATTTCCCAATTCTTCTACGCGTTGATCGCCATTCCGTAGACGCTATTCGACGCGTCGAGCATCGCCTCCGCCAGTGTCGGGTGCGCGTGGATGGTCCACATCAGGTCTTCTACTGTAGCTTCCAACTCCATCGCGGCGACCGCTTCGGCGATCAACTCTGTAGCTTGGGGCCCGATGATGTGAACGCCTAAAATCTCGCCGTAATCGGCGTCCGACACGATCTTGATGAAGCCTTCGTGCTGGCCCACGATTGATGCTCGAGAATTCGCCGTGAAAGGAAATTTACCGATTTTAACGTTGTATCCGGCTTCGCGAGCTTTGGTTTCGGTCAGGCCCACACTGCCGATTTCGGGATGACAATAGGTCGCGCCGGGAATGTGTTCGGGATTGATCGGCTTGCCCGGCTTGCCGGCAATTTTTGCCACTGCAACCAGAGCTTCCATGGCTCCGACGTGCGCGAGTTGAGGCGTACCGAGAACAATGTCTCCGACTGCGTAGACACCGGGCTCGGAGGTCTGCATCCAGGAATCGGTCTTGATGAATTCGCGATCAGGTTTGATCTTAGTTTTTTCCAAGCCGATGTTCTGGGTGCGCGGCTCGCGTCCCACTGCAATTAGAATCTTTTCGGCATCGATCTTCTGCTGCTTTCCAGCGACTGTGATCGTGACCGCGACGCCTGATTTTGTCTTTTCAACTTTGTCGACTTTCGCGCTGGTGTGGAAGTTGATTCCACGCTTGCGATAGACGCGTGCGAGTTCCTTCGAGACTTCTTCGTCTTCGACGGGCACGAGACGCGGCAGCATTTCGACGATGGTCACTTCGCAATCGAATGAACGATAGATCGAGGCAAACTCCACTCCGACTGCTCCGGCGCCCACAATGACAAGCGACTTCGGCATCTCCTTCAGGCTGAGGATCTCGATGTTCGTCAGCACGCGATCGCTTGCTTCGAGCCCGGGTAGCATTCGCGCCTCAGAGCCAGTCGCTAGGACTACGTTCTTCGCTTTCAGGTGAGTCGACTTGGTGTCGTTCGTGACTTCGACGGTGTGCACACCATTTTGAGCAGATCCGGTCAGCTTGCCATAGCCTTTGACGGTCTCGACTTTGTTTTTCTTCATCAGGAAATCGAGGCCCTTGGTGTGCTTGGCAACGATCTTATTCTTGCGGTCCTGGATGGCGGCCCAGTTGAGCTTGCGAGCATCCACGCCGTCGATTCCGAATTCCTTTGCTTCTTTCAGGTGATCCCAAAGTTCGGCATTGAAGAGCAGCGCCTTTGTGGGGATGCAGCCGACGTGCAGGCAGGTGCCGCCCAGGAATCCGTCTTTTTCAATGAGCGCTGTTTTCAGGCCGTATTGGCCGGCGCGAATAGCTGCAGTGTATCCGGCAGGTCCGCTGCCGATGATGGCTACGTCGTAAATTGTGTCGGGCAAGGTCTTCCTCAATAGAACAGATGATTTAGGGCAAACTAAAGATTCTAGAACACCGCGGGCAGGAGCGTCCAAAACTCGGGTTGCTTCGTCGGAGAGTCAAAGGACATCGCGAACGACGAAGGGCACGAAGTTACACGAAGGAAAAACAAAGGCCGCCATTTGCAGGCGGCCTCAAACCTTCACGAATCCAGTTTAATTATTTTCGTTGCTGGCGCGTTTCCAGGAGATCAGTTCGCCGATGGTCGAGCTCGTGCTCGAAACCGGTTGCTTGTAGGCTTCGACCTCCGAACGCGAGGCTTCTTCACCCACCGCGCGGATGCTGAGACCCACCTTCTTCTCTTCTGGATTCATCTTGATGATCTTGAAGTCGTGCTCCAAGCCCGGCTCAAGATGCAATGGTTGTCCATTTTCATCGGTCGCCTCGGACTTGTGGCAGAGCCCTTCGACACCTTCCGCGATTTCGACGAACGCTCCGAATGCAGCCACACGCAAGACCTTGCCGTGGACCACATCCCCGACATGGTGAGATGCGAAGAACGACTCCCAGACATCGGGCTGAAGTTGCTTCACACCTAACGATAGGCGGCGCTTGTCGGGTTCAATGGCGAGGACAACAGCCTTCACGCGATCACCCTTCTTCAGCACTTCCGAAGGATGCTTCACGCGCTTGGTCCAGCTCAGGTTGCTGACGTGGACCAGACCGTCGATGCCATCTTCAATTTCGATGAAGGCGCCGAAGTCGGTCAGGTTCCGCACGCGCCCTTCAACCGTCATACCAACTGGGAATTTCTCGTGCAGCGAATCCCACGGATTGGCCGCTAGCTGGCGCATGCCCAAGGAAATGCGGCGCTCGGTCGGATTCACATTGAGCACCACGCACTCGACCTGATCACCAACGTTGACCAGCTTCGACGGATGCTTCATCCGCTTCGACCATGTCATCTCGCTCACGTGGACCAAGCCTTCAATGCCCTGCTCCAGCTCAACGAATGCGCCATAGTCGGTCACGCTGATGACGCGTCCGCCTACGTGCGCGCCCTCGGGATAGCGGTGCTCGGCGTCAAGCCACGGATCAGGCGTGAGTTGCTTGAATCCAAGCGAGACGCGCTGCTTGTCTTTATCGTACTTGAGAACTTTGACCTGAATCTGATCGCCGACGTTAACCAGATCCTTGGGGTGAGTAAGGCGTCCCCAGGACATGTCGGTGATATGCAGCAGGCCATCGAGGCCGCCGAGATCGACGAATGCACCGTACTCGGTGAGATTCTTCACGACACCAGTCAGCACCGAACCTTCTTCGAGGTGCTCAAGCGTCTTGGAGCGCTTTTCATTCTGTTCACCCTCGAGCAGGTCCTTGCGCGATACCACGATATTGCCGCGTTTCTTATTCAGCTTGATGACTGCGACTTCGATGGTCTGACCTTTCATCCCGTCCAGATTGCGGATGGGGCGAAGGTCGACTTGCGAACCTGGCAGAAATGCGTGCGCGCCGTGAATGTCGACCGTCAGGCCGCCCTTGATGCGATCGATCACGACTGCCTTGATCGGCTTCTTTTCGTTGTAAGCCTTCTCAATTTCTTCCCAGGCGTGTATGCGTTGCGCCTTTTGGTGCGACAGTCGGACGTAGCCCTCCTCGGCTTCGCCCTTATCGCGCATGACATCGATTTCGTCGCCAGGCTTGAACTTTGGCTTGCCCTCGTGGTCCAGAACTTCCGAGAGCGCGAGCATGCCTTCCGACTTTGCCCCGATGTCTACTACCACGTGCGTTGCCGTGAGCTTCAGCACGGTGCCTTTGATGACGCGATCTTCGCTGACCGCTTCCTCGGCCTCAGTGGTGAAGGTCTCGAGCGCGGAGGCGAAATCCTCGTTGGACGACGATGCGTCCGACGCTTCGCTGCCGCTGGCAGACTGGGTGGTTTCAGGCAAATGCTGTTCTGTTGTCGGTTCGGCTTCTGTGACAACGGTGGAGGTGGAATCGGAATGGGGGTCGGTGGTTTCGTCGAACAAGGTTATGCCTCTCTGATGATGGGATGCGGGGCCTGCGTTGCGGACTGCTGGATGAGTCGTTTGGTTGTGGTGGGCCCACCCTGGCGAGTGAGCTTGGACAATCCCAGCTGTCGGACGTTTAACAGAGAACCCGCGTCCAATGGGAACTCTTCGACTATAGCAACCGCGCGCGAACAGTGTCAAACCCAAATCCCGCGCATGTTACAGCAGCGTTTCAATTTAGAAGAAACGGGTGAAACGATGGGGTTTCAACTCAGCTTTGGCGCACGACTACGGAGGTTTAGGGGGATGCGAATTAGCCAAGCCGAGGGCTCTCCGGGCGCAATGCACGGCGCTCCAGTGATAGGCTCGCAGTTTCCTCCGTTCGTCGCATCTGCTAACCTGCCCTGCTATGGATTACCTCTGGACTCCTTGGCGTTATGCCTACGTTTCCGCCACGCAAAAGAGCGGTGAGTGCGTGTTTTGCGACGCGCCGAAGGAGAGGGACGACGCCAAGACGCACATCGTGTACCGCGGCCAGCATTGTTTCGTCATCTTGAATGCATACCCGTATACGCCCGGACATGTAATGGTCGTGCCTTACGCGCATCTGGACGAATTGCGCAAACTGTCTGTCGAGGCCGCCAATGAAATGATGGCGCTTTCGCAACGGATGGAGTCGGTGCTGCGAGAACTCTATCGGCCGGATGGAGTCAATCTTGGAATGAACATCGGGAAGGCGGCCGGGGCCGGGATCGCCGGACACATCCACATGCACGTTCTGCCGCGATGGGTCGCTGACTCGAACTTCGTTTCGGTGGTGGGAGAAACGAGGATTCTGCCTGAAACCTTGGATGTGACGTGGGCGAAGATGCGGGACGTGATGAAGTAGCCGCTTCGCTCCGGATGACAACGCAGATTAGCCAACGAGCTTTGCCATTTCTTTCTCGTCGATTACGGCGACTCCCAACTCTTTCGCCTTGTCGAGCTTCGAGCCTGCGTCGGTTCCGGCCACTACATAGTCAGTTTTCTTACTGACGGAGCCAGTTACTTTTCCTCCGGCATCTTCGATCATCTTCTTGGCTTCGTCGCGCGTGAAATGCGCGAGCGTGCCGGTCAGAACGAACGTCTTGCCTGCGAGTTTTGTGCCGCGTTGTTTCTTCTGTCCTTTGAATGCCAAGCCAGCTTTGCCAAGTCGATCAACCAACTTCTTGTTGGCAGGATTGCTGAAGAACTCCGCGAGGCTTTCGGCTATGCGAGGCCCAACTTCATTGACGTTCTGCAGTTCCTCGACGCTCGCGCTGGCGAGGGCTTCCATCGATCCGAAGTGCTCTGCCAGGAACTGTGCGGTGCGCTCGCCCACCATTCGAATGCCCAATCCGTAGATCACGCGCTCCAGTGGCAGATTCTTCGAATTTTCGATTTCGTCGAGAATGTTTTGAGCCGACTTGTCGGCGAATCGCTCCAGGCTCAGCAGATCTTTCTTCGTGAGGTCATAGATGTCAGCGACGTTCTTGACCAATCCTTTTTCAATTAGCTGGTTGACGAGAGATTCGCCCATGCCGTCGATGTTCATGACGCCCCGCGAGGCAAAATGCAAGATCGTACCCAACAGTTTGGCCGGACAATTCGCATTCACGCAGCGGTAGTCGACTTCGCCTTCAGTGCGGACGACTTTAGTCCCGCACACCGGGCACTTCTCGGGCATGACGAACTCTCTTGTCCCGCGCGGATGATCCTTGTCGTCGATCACCTTCGCCACCTTCGGGATGACGTCGCCACCGCGTTCCACCTGCACGTAGTCGCCGATCTTGACCCCGAGGCGTTCGATCTCGTCCATGTTGTGAAGAGTCGCGTTCCGGACGGTCGTTCCACCGATTGAAACCGGCGCCAGCATCGCGACGGGCGTGAGCTTTCCCGTTCGCCCAACCTGCACGCGTATGTCTTCGAGTTTCGTAATCCCCGCGCGCGCAGCGTATTTGTATGCGATCGCCCAGCGCGGGGCCTTCCCCGTGAAGCCGAGCTCGTCCTGCAGGCCGGTGCGGTCGACTTTCACAACAATGCCGTCAATCTCGTAAGGCAGTGAGTCGCGCTTCTCTTCCCACTGCTGGATGAACGCCCAGACTTCGTCCATCGAATGAACGAGCTTATGGTTTGCGTTGACTTTGAATCCGGCAGCGCCAAGCGCGCTGAGCGTCTTCGAATGGCGATCGAAATAAGTGCGGCCGTTTTCCAGAAGGATGTAAGGGAAGAAATCCATGCGCCGTTCCGCCGTTACATTCGCATCGAGCTGTCGAATCGTGCCCGCGGTGAAGTTGCGCGGATTCGCGAAAGTCGGCAGGCCGTTCTTTTCGCGCTCTTCGTTGATCTTCTTGAACGACGCGGTCGGCATCAGCAACTCGCCCCGCACTTCAAAATCAACCGGAATTCCAGCCTTCTTCAGCTTCCCTTTGTCGATCGAAAGTGGAATCGAGCGCACGGTTCGCACGTTGAGAGTGACGTCTTCACCCGTAGTTCCATCGCCGCGCGTCACGCCACGCCCAAGTTTGCCGTCCTCATAGATCAGCGCCAGAGACATGCCGTCCAACTTGAGTTCGCAAACATAATCGACTTCCTGGCGGCCCGTCAGTTCGTGCACGCGCCGTTCCCAGTCGCGCAGTTCCTCTTCGTTATAGGTATTGTCGAGCGACAGCATCGGCGATGAGTGCCGTACTTTGACGAACCCCTCCCGCGGCTTGCCGCCTACCCGCTGCGTTGGAGAGTCGGGAGCAAGGAGAGCGGGGTGCTCAGCTTCCAGATCCTTCAACTGCCGCATCAGCTTGTCGAAATCGAGATCGCCGATTTCAGGATTGTCGAGAACGTAATAGAGATACTCGTGGTGGCGAATTTTCTCGCGGAGGGCTTCGATCTTTTTTTCAACGTCTTTTCCGGCTGGCATCGCAGAAGAATTATATTGCCGGAGAAAGATCGAGAGAAAGCCGCCTTACGTAGGGAACCACGCGAGATCCTTCGCTCCGCCTGAAAAACGGCTTCGCTCAGGATGACGCCCAGACATGGGTGACGATCGAGACTCTATTTGTTGGCGTCGGTCACGCCCGGAATCTGCACCCTCACAAATCGCGGCTTGTAATCATTGGCGCACACCAGATCCGACCCATTGTTGGCATTCACGTTGTATGACATCAGGATCCCATCTGCATCGGTAAATTCCGTATGCGCCTTGGCGTTGTAGGTCACGAGCGTGCCGGTCTTGCAACCGTTGGCGCCGGCCTCAGGGGCGGTATACACCGTAGTTTTATTCGACCATGGGCCCTGCGGCGAGCACGAATACCAGGTGGTCACGGCATCCCAAAGTGGGTACGCCGGATTCTGCGGATCCATTCCCGCCATCAGGTAAAACGTTCCGCCGTTGTAGCTCATCGCGTCGACGGAATACTCAGGCGTAACCGCGGCCACGCCAGTCATCGCCGTCGCATTGGATTCTCCGGCCATCCACTTGCCTTGAGTCGCATTCCAAAACTGCCATTTGGCCGCATTGGTCAGGTAATTGAGAGATGACATTCGTGCCACGTACGGAGTCTTCGTGTCTGTGCCCGGATCTTTCAGACCATAAATGTAGTAGTAGTTGCCTTCGTGCAGAATCTTCGTTCCCCATTCGAGTGTCGTATTCAGTCCCGCAACCGGCGTGATTGAACTGATCGCCAGGCTCGGCCAAGACAGCGTCGCCACCGAATGCCCGACCAGCTTGTAGACTCCGGTCCACTCCAGCAACATGATCTTGATCTGATACGTCCCTCCCGATGGCTGCGTGAGATATCCGCCACCCTGCCAGAACCAATCCGTTTTCTTGGTGGGCACGAAATACGAAGTTGTTTTCGGAGGATAGCCGACCGTCGTCCACGCTCCCGTAGCCTGATTCAGAATTGTGAGCGAATTGTGCGCGCTGAACAGGTCGCTGGAACGCAGGCGGGTCGTGGGATTAACCGTACCGATGTATGAGTCGGACCACATCCACAGATTCGTCCCATCTGGAAGGAGCAGCGAATAAGTTCCGTCGGCACCGGTCCATCCCGGGCCATTTTGAGTAGCGTAGCCGTCGAATGTGGAGTCGATAGTTCCCGTGGATGGAGCTCCCGGCAGCGTGCATTGCGCAAAGGAGGAAATCGAAATGAGGGCGAAAATAGAAGCCGCGACCCAGAAGGCTACAGAAAATTTCATTCCACGATCTCCACCGAAAAAATTTGTCCGCACAGCCTACCGTAATTCCCGCATATCGCAATAGAGACGAATTACCCTGTCAGCCCCGTGATTCGCATGAATACGCCTTGCCAGCGGCGGCGGGCATATGCCAAATTAAGCCCCTGCTAAATCAATCGTGGACAAGTGAACCATGCCCAGAAACGCACGCCCAGCCGCCGAAACCGCGAAAGATACTTATGCCGCCCAACTACCTTCGGCCTTGCTGAAGGCTTTCCAGACCAACAACCGCATCAACCTTTTTCTGATCGAAAATCTCCCTGCTCCCGCGTGGCGTGAGAAGCCGCCGGAAGGAAAAGGCCGCACGATCGCTGCCATCGTCGCCCACATGCACAACGTTCGCGTAATGTGGCTCAAGGCTGCAAAAGCCGAGGAGATCCCCGACCAGCTCGATCGCGCCTCCGTTACTCCGGCCCAAGCTGTCCGGGGCCTCGAAATCAGCTGCCAAGCGCTGGAATCGATCATCACCCGCGCCATGGAAAGCAACGGCCGCATCCAGAACTTTCGCCCGGATGTCGCTGGCTTCATCGGATATCTGATTGCACATGACGCCCACCATCGCGGACAAATCACTATGCTGGCCCGCCAACTCGGCCATCCACTCCCGCAAAAAGCGATGTTCGGCATGTGGGAGTGGGGCTCACGTTGATCCGTCTCTGACTCGCTTTCTCTCCGGTACAATCCAGCTTCAAGCATCTATGCGCAAGGCGGCCTTGCTCTACAATCCGGACTCCGGCGGAAGCAAGCAACGCCAGCGCGACCTGCAATCGGCGGTCGAAGTGCTGCGCCGCGGTGCAGTCGAAGCCGAACTGGTTCCCACGAACTCCCCCCAACATGCGGAAGAAGAAGCGCGGCGAGCCATCGCCTCTGGTTGCGACACGATTTTTGCCTGCGGTGGCGATGGCACGATCCACAATATTGCGCAGGTGCTCGCCGGTTCGCAGATAGCGCTAGCCGTACTTCCAATGGGAACAGCCAACGCGCTCGCCCACGATCTCGGCTTACCGCTTAAGTTGCCCGCAGCGGCAGAGGCTGCCCTGCAAGGTGTGCCCCGCCGGGTAGCTCTGGGCCTCGTAACCTGTCCCGACATGAAGGGCACCGAAGCCACACGCTACTTCGTCATCACCGCAGGGATCGGCGTAGACGCTCATCTTTTTTACAAGCTGCAGACCGGAGTGAAACAACAACTCGGCATGGCAGCGTATTACGCGAAAGCCTGGCACATGTGGTTCACCTATCCGATGACGCGCTTTCGAGTCGGCTATTCCGAAACTGGCTCCAGCGCGGCAAAGAGCGCTGACGTCACCGAAATGCTAGCCGTCCGCATTCGTCACTTCGGCGGAGTGATTCGTGAATTCGCTCCCGGAGCCTCTATCGATCGCAACGACATGCGAATCATCTTGGCCCACACCGGCAGTCGCCTCGCGTATCTCGCCTACGTCACGCGATGTCTTCTCGGAGGCACATGGAATATCCCGGGGATCGAGCTCGTGTACAGCACAAAGGCATCCTGCAACTATGCACAGGATTTAGCAGCCCAGCCACATCGGAAGATTTACGTCGAAGCTGACGGAGAACTCATCGGCAGCCTTCCAGCAGAGCTTTCAATCGTCCCCGATGCACTGACCTTGCTGGCTCCTCCGCGATAGAAATCCAGGCGTGAGGCGCCCGCGAACCGTATCCAACAAGTTTAAGGTAAACTTCATCGCTTGGAACCCGTCACCCATTTCCTCACCGGCGCGTGCATGGGACGAGCCGGCCTCAATCGCAAGAGCGCCCTCGCAACACTTACACTCACGCTTGCAGCTGAGGCTCCCGATCTCGACATCATCGGGCGCTTCCGTGGACCGGCCTTCGGCTTCGCTCATCACCGCGGATTTACTCACTCATTCGTGGGCGTTGCCATTGACGCCATCGTCGTCGTTGCTTTCGTCTACCTGATCTGGCGGCTACGCGGGCGCAAGACTAACGATCCCAACCTGCCCCCGCGCTGGGGAATACTGTTCCTCTACGCCTGCCTCGCCGGACTCAGCCACATCCTGCTCGATTTCACGAACAACTATGGCGTGCGGCCCTTCTGGCCCTTTTCAGAAAAATGGTACTCGTGGGACATCGTGTTCATCGTCGAGCCGGTGATGCTACTGTTCTTGATTCTCGGTCTGGTCGTTCCAGGCTTGTTCTCCCTGATCGATTCAGAAGTCGGCGCTAAACATCGAGGCCCTCGTGGACGACTTGCGGCTAGCCTCGCGCTGATCGGCATTGTGCTGATGTGGGGAGTACGCGACTACGAGCATCGCCGCGCTATCAATGCCCTTGAAGCGCGAACGTACAACGACGTGGACCCATTGAAAGCCTCAGCGTACCCCCACTGGATCAACCCATTTCAGTGGGATGGCGTAGTCGAAACTCCCGCCTTCTTCGCGCTGGCTCCGGTGAACTCTCTTGGCCCAGAGGTCGACCCAGAGGGACGTCTCGAGATTCGCTTCAAGCCGGAGGAAACTCCGATCACTCTCGCGGCGAAGCAGTCGTACATCGGTCGCGTGTTTCTGGATTGGGCCCAATATCCAATCACCGAAACGGAAACAGTTGGCTCGCCGCCCGAAGACTACATTGTGCACTTTCAGGATCTTCGCTACGTTCGAATTCCGGCTTCGATCAGCCGAAGTCGCAGCCGCAATCCGCTTGGAGTTGCCGTAAAGCTCGACAAAGACTTGCACGTCATGGGCGACGTTTACGGAACGGACACAAAGCCAGTCGTCATTCCGGAGCCCGGGCAGCGATAATACTGGCAGAAACGCTGTTGACATCGCCGTGACAAATCATGCTCTCTCTTGACGGCAGCGCCTCCAGCGCACAGAATAGATACTTACTTCGAGGTGATCATGCTGCCCTATCTATTCGTCCTTTTGGCAATTGCGGTTCGCTTTCTTCCATTTGCTGGACCTCTCAACGTCCTGCCGCACGCCTGGCACTTCACTCCGATAGCCGCATCGCTGCTGTTCTTTGGCGCGCGCGGTTCACGCCGTCAGATGTGGATTCCCGTGGTGCTGCTGGCAGCGACCGATGTCATCCTGACCAAGTTCGTCTACTCTTCCGTTCTTTCCTGGGACACGCTCGTGACCTGGGCGTGGTACGCCGCAATCATCCTGCTCGGCACTGCATTGCGCGAGAAATCCGGGATGCTACGTGTAATCGGCGCGGCTCTGGCCAGCTCGGTGTCGTTCTTCCTGATCAGCAACTTCGCCGTTTGGGCGGCTTGGCCCAACATGTATCCCCGAGGATTCAGCGGGCTGATGATGTCCTACACCGCTGGAATTCCGTTCTTCCGCGGCACGCTTGAGAGCGATCTGTTCTTTTCGGTCGCCATGTTCGGAACTCCAGTGCTCATCCACGCGCTTTCCGGATGGATGCATCGATCGGGCAATGACGCCGCCGCAGCCTGATTTTTCGAATATCTAAGAATGTCGCATCAAGCAAGCGGACTGACTAGTCCTCTTGCTCGATTTGTTTTGAGCGTCGAATCGCTCGCAAGACCAGCCAGAGGCAGATTCCTACAAAAATCGCAGCTACGATCCAGATCCAGTGTCGCTTGAACAAACTTCCGAGGAGCCCAATGATCTCGGGCCCGAAATATAGCACCAACACCGAAAGCACTCCGAACCGCACACACCTTCCGGCAAAAATCGCCACCAGAAAGTCTCGGAATCTCATCTCGAATACCGCTGCCGCCAGCACAAAGATCTTGAAAGGCATTGGCGGAGGCAACATGCCGGGAAACATCAGCGCCCAGAATTCGTGGCGTTCAAAGGATCGATGGATCTTCAGGAAGCGCTCTTCAGAGATTCGCTTGCGTAGAACCTTCTCCCCGCCAAGATAGCCGATTACGTAGAGCGGAATGCTGCCGAGCGCCGAGGCCAGCGCCGCCATTGCAACGTAGAGGATTAGCCGCTTGCGGTCCTGGTACACATAGGTGGCGACAACGAAGTCCACCGGCATACCCAATAGAGCGCTGTCGGCAAAAGCGATGACAAAGACGCCCCAGATTCCGAGCACTTTCATCAGCCCAAGAATCCATGCCGAATACCGCGCCAAAATGTGCCCGATGGTCTTCAAACGAAACAGCTAGTGTACGCGACACCCCGCTCCAAGTGGGGAGAGCCGCCTCGACTGTCGTGGCTCGATGGCTCAATCAGAGCAGACGAGCTCCGCATGGCAGAAGTTCTCCCTGCTATGATCGCTTGCTTCGGAGCACCTATGCGTAATTTTTTGATCTGCTGTTTCCTGCTCGCAAGCAGTTTCCTCTCGGCCCAACAGTATGACTTGGTCCTCGAAGGTGGGCGAGCCATGGACCCGGAAACGGGTCTCGACGCAGTCCGCAATGTCGGAGTCCGTGATGGCAAGATTGCGAAAATTTCTACCAGTCCACTCGACGGGCGCCATGTAATTCACGCCGCCGGGCTGGTCGTCTCGCCCGGATTTATCGATCTGCATCAGCATGCGCAGGATCTCGCCAGTCAGCGTCTCAAGGCGTTCGACGGCGTGACCACCGCCCTCGAAATGGAAATCGGCGCACCCGACGTAGCCGAGTTCTTGAAATCGAAGGAAGGGCGCTCGCTCATTCACTATGGAACGACAGCCAGCCATGTTGGTGCGCGCTCCCTGATTTTCGGCGCGCCATTGCCCGCCGGGAACATCCTTCCGAAAAGCGGACCAGCTACGGAAACGGCCGCTACTCCCGATCAGGTCGCGCGCATTCAGCAACGCCTGCGCGATGAACTCGATGCGGGCGCGCTCGGCATCGGCATGGGAATTGAATACACGCCCGGCGCAACCCGTCTCGAGGTCATCGATATGTTCCGCGTGGCTGCCGAACGTAAAGTGCCCGTGTATACCCACATGCGAAGCGCCGGTCGAGTGGAACCCGGTTCCGCCATCCAATCTGTGGAAGAGGTCATTGGAGCAGCAGCGATCACGGGCGCGGCCCTGCACATCGTTCACATCAACAGTACCTGCCTGCGCGATTCTCTGGAATGCCTCTCTCTGATCGAAGGGGCGCGAGCTCATGGTCTCGATGTGACAACGGAGGCTTATCCTTACATCGCTGGAATGACCGCCATCAATTCGGCTGTATTTAATCCGGGCTGGCGCGAAAAGCTTGGAATCGACTATAGCGATCTCGTTCTGCCCGACACCGGCGAACATCTCACCAAAGAACGGTTCGACGAACTGCACGGTTCAAGCAAACAGCAGTGGGTGTTGATCTTCTCAAATACTCAGGAGGTCGTTGATGCGGTTATTCCGAATCCACTTATCATGATCGCGAGCGACGGGTTGGAAGCCCATCCACGCAATGCCGGAACGTACTCGTGTGTGTTGGCACAATATGTCCGGGACAAAAAGACTTTGACCTTGATGGAAGCGCTGCGGAAGATGACGCTGATGCCCGCGCAGATGCTGGAACGCTCCACTCCCACTGCGCGCCAAAAGGGACGGCTCCAGGAAGGCGCGGACGCTGACATCGTGGTCTTCGATCCGCAAACGATCAGTGATCGATCCACCTTTGCAAAGCCGATGGAGCCGAGCGTTGGCGTTCACGAGTTGGTGGTCGCAGGAAAGTTGTTGATCGATGATGGAAAGATCGTCCCTGATGTATATCCCGGGCGCGCGATTGTGGGTCCCGGAAAGATCAGGGACACTCACTAGTGAATTTTTCGAAAACACATGTGCGAACAGCCGCCCTCGGCTATCCGGTCGCGAGGGTCTCAGTCGCGATGTCAGCCCTGCGTCTAATGCTCCGTCTTCCCACTTAGAAGATCGATCGCGTGTGGAAGCAATTGGGTTACCGCTCCCAACGACTCTGATGCTCCCGCAGGACTGCCCGGTACATTGAGAATTAGAGCCTTGCCTCGAACCCCGCACGCGCCGCGGCTCAGCGCGGCAAACGGAGTTTTCTTCGTTCCTGCATTGCGCATAACTTCAGCCACACCGGGCAATAGCCGATCGCAAACAGCCGTAGTCGCCTCCGGGGTAACATCCCGCGCAGCAATTCCTGTGCCGCCAGTCGTCACGATCAGACGCACTTCGCGGGCCAGGCGTATGAGCAAATTTTGGATCTGAATTGGGTCGTCGGAAACGACTTCACGGACGGAAACGGAGAATTTCAACTCCTCCAGAAGGTCAACAACCGCCGGTCCTGACTTGTCTTCCCGCTCTCCCCGCGCGCAAGAATCACTAACCGTCACGACCGCCGCTGTGAGAAGTTCGGAAGGGTCAGCCATCGAGGAGGACATCTTCCTCTTCTTCCCTGCCACGGTTCGGAGCGCTGGAGGGCGCGCTCGAAGGCACGGTGACGGGAGCACTCGCAGCGACCGGAGCCGGCTCTGCCGGAGACTCTGGCTCTCCGCCAGAATCACGCGATGATTCATCGAGCAGCCGCAAGCCTTCCATCAGAAGTCCTTGCGTATTGAGCTGCGTCGTCTCTTTGTCGGTCTTGCCCTCAAAGTCGAGTTGAAAACTTCCGCCAGTCCAGCGGAGCACCTTGAAAACAGCTTCGTCCCCAACCAACGATCCGTAAGTGGCGTGCTTTACCTGGCCTTCAACGAAGAACACTTCGCATTTGTCGCCTTCGTTGCTGAGAGAGAGTTGGCAACTCTTGCGACCCATCTCGAGTGACTGCATGAGATCGATCACGTTCATCTGCGAGAGACTTCCGCGCACAACACCGTCGGAGGGCGCAGTCTTCGCCATCTTCTCGAGAGCGATACGGTCGAGCATACGCTTCACGCGTCGAGTCGCGTCTTTCAGAAAGAAAGGTTTTTCCAGATAATCATCCGCCGCGTCTTGCGGAGAAAGACGCTCTGCGATGTCAGCCTTGCTCGCCATCAGTACGGTGGAAAAGTTCGCGGTCGCGGGACGGCTCTTCAATTTTTCTACAAGCTGGCGTCCATCCATTCCAGGCATACGGTAATCGCACACCAGTAGGTCGGGAGCATCGTCGACCGCCTTCAACAACGCATCGGCAGCATCCGTTGCAGTGGTGACCTGCGCCAGCGGCGACCATGCCTGCTGGAGCATTCCGAGGACCATCGGATTGTCGTCGACCACGAGCAGTTTGACGTTGTCAGCCATGGATTCGCGATTTACTTCCGGCGCTTGTACTCGCCGCTCTTTCCTCCACTCTTGCGCTCCAGCACAATCTCTCGAATCTCAATTCCCTTATCCGCTGCCTTGAGCATGTCATACAGGGTGAGAGCGGAGACGCTGACTGCCACCAAGGCCTCCATTTCGACACCGGTCTCGGCGGTGGTGATGACTTTGGAGGCAACAGCGACGCCATTCTCGCACACGCGCAGATCGACATCAACGAGTGACAAAGGGAGGTGGTGGCACATCGGAATCAGGTCGGATGTATGTTTGGCGGCCATAATGCCGGCGATTCGTGCAACCTCTAGCGGATCGCCCTTCGGATTGTGCGGCATCGCCGCCAGGACTTCCGGCCGGACTTTGACGAAGCCGCTGGCTTCGGCCTCACGGCGAGTTGCAGATTTTCCGGAGACGTCCACCATGCGGGCGCGGCCCGCGCGATCGTAGTGCGAGAGTTTCTTCGGCATGCAGGCAAACGGCGAATCTTCATTATCTTACATGGGAATATGAGCCGGCACTATGACGCTACCCGCGCGCGACTAGCGCAGCATGATTGGGACGAATTCCCCGGCAGCAATCTGATCTCGATCTTCCGGGATAACTATGTAGCAATTGGCGCGAGCCGTAGCAGCGATGTCTCCCGATCCTTGCCAAGCCACGAGTTCGACTTGCGATTGCTCGAATTTGCCGCTCAGGATTGCGGGAAGGAAACGTTTCAAGCCAGGCTTGACTCGGATCTCGGACTTTAGCTTGGCGTATACAAACAGCAGTGCTCGCGGCTCCATTCCGGCGAGGGCTTCGAGCATCGGGCGAGCAAAGAGTTCGAAAGTCACCATGGTGGAGACAGGATTTCCTGGCAGACCGAAGAAGTACGTAGCCGCTTGTTCGCGAGTCGAATCTCCTCCCGTAGTTTTGCCGGAGCGACATCGGCCGAACACCACGGGACGACCGGGCTGGATTTTTGCGCCCGTGAAGAAAAATTCCGCGTGCATTTCCGACAGAACCTGCTCGACCAAATCATATCGTCCCATCGAAACCCCGCCGGTTAGGAGCAGCAAATCTGATTTCAGCCCTTCTTCGATTAGGCTTCGCAAGCGTTGCGGTTCATCCGGCGCAATCGGCAAAATCCTTGGCTCTCCGCCGGCGGCTCGTATCTGGACTGCGAGGGAATAACTATTTGAGTTGCGAATCTGGGTTGGGCCGGGCGTGGATTCGACATCTACGATCTCGTCCCCCGTCGTAATTATGGCGACCGTCGGGCGCCTGTACACCCGCAACCGTGATTTGCCCGCTGAAGCCGCTAGAGCAATTGCCGCATCGTTCAAACGCATCCCGACGCCGATCAATGGGCTGCCCTGTCGCGCTTCCGCTCCGCGGGGAACAATGTTTTCTCCAGCCTCAACGCTCCTCGTGATTTCGACTTGATCGCCGCGCAGCGAGCTGTACTCCACCATGACGACCGCATCCGCCCCAGGGGGCACTGGAGCTCCGGTCATGATTGAAATAGTCTGTTTATCTCCCATACTTGAGGGAATCGTTTCAGGCTCCTGGCCGGCTTTTATCTCTCCGATCACCTGCAGAGTTGCGGGCACCTTTGATACATCGACCGAACGAACCGCAAAGCCATCCCGGGTCGACCGAGGAAAAGGTGGAATGTCACGGTCCGCGACAACGGAATTCGCAAGAACGCGACCGGAGGCATTGAGCAAGTCGACTGATTCGCCATCACCGGGTTTAACGAGCGCAGCGTGCTCCTCGACAACACGTCGAGCGTCATCGAAGTTCAACACATTCGAGGTAAGCGGTGTGTCGGACATGAAACGATCATAGCTGTCCAGGAGAAGCCAGGAAAGAACGGGGAAACGCACAGGCTCATCTGAGTCGTGCTCTATAATCATGGCGGGCGTGCTCGACCGAATTCGGTGTGAGCAGTGTTGTACAGCGTCGTGCACGATCCTGGCGGAGTTGGCTTGCCTTTCCTCGCTGTGTCCTCGTTTGCGCTTTTCTCATAGCTTCCCTTCTCGTCGCACTCTGCCTGATGGGTTCCGTCGTTGTGCTCGGCCAGAACTCTGCCGGCGTGAAACTGTCCAGCACCACCGAATACCGGATGTTTTCACGTCCTTGGTGGCCGAGGAAGGGGACGGCCCCCATCGCGGCGTATGTGGGCGAGAGTGAATGCCGAAGGTGTCATGCCGACGAAGCTACGCCTCAAGTGACAACACCCATGGCAAAGGCCTCCTATCGCTCTGCCGTGGGAGTTGAGGGTTCAAAGCTCAAGGCCGATCGAGTTCGGAGCGGAGCATATCTATATCGGATAACGGTCGCCGGCGCCGATCCGACGCTAACCGTTAGTTCCGGTAAACAATCGATCAAGGCCGAGATCGAATGGACGTTCGGTGCCGGAGTGCGAGGTCAAACATATATTCTCGAAAATAATGGCACTCTTTACGACAGCCAAGTGAGCAGTTTCCGCGGATTGCACGGCATGGGCACAACTCCTGGACACGAACCTGTACCCGACTTCGGCGATCTTGAGAAAGCTCTCGGAATGAGCCTCACGGAGGAGACTGGAGCGCGATGTTTCGGCTGTCACACGACCGCTTCTACCACGAAGGAACAATTTGATCCGAAGCAAGCGGTACCCGGAGTCAGTTGCGAGGCCTGCCATGGTCCGGGGCTGGATCACACTGTTGCTGCCTCGATGGACCAGGTCGACGACGCGAAGGCACTAATCTTCAATCCTCGTTCGCTTCGCCCCTTACAATCGGTCGATTTTTGCGGGGCATGTCACATGACCTCGGCCGACGTACTTGAGTCGAATCTGCTCCGCCCAAACAATGTGCGTTTCCAACCCTACCGTCTGGAAAAGAGCCGCTGCTGGGGACTTCAGGGTGACAGCCGTCTGACTTGCACCGCATGCCACAATCCACATGAGCCTCTGGTTCACGAAGCCACGTATTACGATCAGCGATGTTTGGCTTGCCACAGCGAACAATCGGATAAATCGAACGCAGCCGAGCCTGCACACGAGGTCTGCCAGAAGGCAACTGCGAACTGCACGACCTGCCACATGCCGAAGTACGATGTGCCGGAAATGCACGCAAAATTCACCGACCACTTCATCAGAGTCGTGAAGGATGGCGAACCGTATCCGAATTGACAGCGATTATCGTTTGGAGGTTTTACTTTGCAAGTTCCTGTCCGAGGAGGGCGGGATTGCTCGCGAATGAAAGACCCACTTCGAGGTCCACCACCCGGTCGTTAACCAATGCGGCAATCTCTCCGTCGAAATACTGCATTCCCTCAGACGAAGCAGTTTTCATGGCTTCGAGCAGCGTGTCATTCTCGTGCTCGCCTTTTTCGATGCATTCACGAGTGCGGGGATTCGCTTTCAGGATTTCGAACGCCGCGATGCGCCCGTTCCGATCTGCTCTGGGCAGAAGGCGCTGGCAGATGATATAGCGGAACGACTTGGCAAAGCGTTCACGCACCGACTGCTGTTCCGCCGGTGAGAAGGAACTTACGATTCGCTCCACGGTTTTCGAAGCATCCATTGTGTTGAGGCTGGAGAAGACCAGGTGCCCGGTCTCGGCAGCTTCGAGCACGATTTCGATCGTCTCTCGGTCTCTCATTTCTCCGACTAGGATCACCTTGGGAGCCTGCCTCATTGCCGACCGAAGGGCATGAGCGAAACTGGGCGTGTCGCTATGCAATTCACGCTGGTGGATCGTGGAACACTTGTGATTGTGGAGAAACTCGATCGGATCTTCGATGGTGATGATGTGGTAATACTTCTCGCGGTTGATGCTGTCGAGTAACACCGCCAGAGTGGACGACTTGCCGGAACCCGCAGCGCCGGTCACGAGCACAATTCCATCCCGAAGCTTCGTCACTTCGGAGAGCTGTTCGGGCATCCGCAGCGAATCGAAGTCGGGAATGTTGGTCGGAATGACACGCATCACCACTGCACAGCTTCCGCGCTGGATAAAGATGTTGACTCGAAAACGGGCAAGGCCGGGCAGTCCGTAGGAGATATCGCAAGCTCCATGCTCGCGCAGCGTGGTGATGGCCTGCTTGTTATCGCCGATCAAATCTGCCGCGATGTGGCGGGTGTCGTCAGCGGTCAAGAAAGTGAGGCCCGGTGCCTGGACCGGAATCATTTGTCCGTAGACCTGGACTTGTGGCGGGCGCCCCGGAGAGAAGATCAGGTCGCTGATCTTTTCTGCAGCTTTGAGCATGGCGCCAAGCAGAGCCGGTGTCGCTACCCGACCGCTTCCCGTGGTGCCTTCGAATTCAACAGATATCGGCGCAATGGTTGGTGCTGCCATTCATCCTCGCTTGATGGAATCGCACGCACCACAGAGCTGGAGAGAAATCAGATAGTTCACTCTACCGCGATCATCGCGTCCACGCGACGGTCAGCAAGTGCATAGCCCTTCGTAACCTGATGAAAATACGACCCCAAACAAAGAAGAGGCGACCTCGGAAGGCCGCCTCTATCAGTCCCGTAAGTTGTTGTATCGAAACCAGATCTATTTCTTCGTTGCCGCCTTTTTCTTGCCAAAGCTGGTCTCGACCGAACCGCCGATACTCGTCAACATCTGTTTGGCCGCGTCGGCGTACGTCCCTGTAGGTTGAAGTTCAAGGTACTTCTGGAACGCTTCCGCCGTACCTTGCGGCGCGACCATCTTATCGCCTTGTAAAGTGGCTTTGCCGATCATGTTGACGCCTTTCCAGTAGTAGGCATCGGCGCGGTTGGGATCGGCGGCGATTACTTTATCAAACGCCGCGAGCGCATCGTCCACCTTGCCCGCGTTGGTCAACACGGCGCCAGTATTGAAGTAATATCCGGCGGCGTTGGTCGGGTCGGCTTGGGCGGCCGCTTCGTATGACTTTACCGCGTCATCAATCTTGTTGGACTTGGCATAGGCCTCGGCCATGTTGTTGTAGTAAGCCGCTATGTTCTTGCCCGCATTCGGGTCCTTGTCGTTCGTCGCGCCTTTCTTGAGATCAATCGCTTTCTGGTAGGACTCAATCGCCGATCCAAGACGTTTTTGTTTCTCAGCCGGATCCGTCTGCTTGGCTGCGGAGAGGCGGTAATAGTCGCCGAGCTTGAACCACACCAAGTCGCGCGAAGGATCCACCTGGTTGGCGTCGTTCAGATCCGCAATCGCGGTATCAAAATCGCCCGCATCGGCAGCAGTCTTGGCGGCATTCAGCTTGTCGTTGAGACTCTTTACTGTTGTGGTCTCCTTCTGCTGCTTGGCTTGCTGTTCCTGCATCTGCTTTAACTGCTCAGGAGTCAAGCCCTGTCCCTTGGCTTGGTCTTCCATCTCCTTTTTCACGTCAAGGTCGAGGCTGTTCTCGTCCAGTTGAACCTGGAATCCCTTGACGTGGTCCATTTCCTTGTTGGCCTTCTGATCGTCCGCGTTCTTGTAGAGCGTGACCATATACTTCCCGGGCGTCAGGCCGAGAGAAAAGTACTCGCCCTTCTTGTTGGTCTTGAGCGTGTATTTTTGGCCGTTGTCCATGTTGGCCCAGACCACGATTCCGTCGGCGATAGGATTACCCTGGGCATCCTTACAAACGCCCTTTACGGTTCCCGATGCCTGGGCGAAAGCTGAAGGCAGCGAGATTCCCAATGCCAGTATTGCGAATAAAAGAATTGCGCAGTGTTTTTTCATTTTGCCTCCCGGCAAATGCCGCTTTTACATCGATTCCAAACTTGGGAATCTATTGTCGCAAAGTACTGCACATCATTATCGAGTCGCGTATGGGATTGGGTCCGGTACTCCTGCAGCCTCGAACGCGCGCAAGCGCAATACACAGCTGTCGCAAACACCGCAGGCCCGATCCTCGCGGCTGTAACATGACCACGTTAAATCGAAGGGCGCATTCAGTTCAAGGCCAAGACGGATGATCTCCGCTTTTCGCATGGCGATGAGAGGAGTCACGATTTCAATCTTTCCGTCTTTGGTGCCCGCCTTCACTACTTCGTTGAATGCTGTGTAGTAAGCAGGCCGACAGTCCGGATAGCCGGAACTGTCCGGCTCAACCGCCCCAATGTACACCTTTTCGGCGCCCAAAACCTCGGCCCAGCTCACAGCCACAGCCAGAAAATGGGCATTGCGAAAAGGCACATAAGTGACCGGGACGCCGTGACCAATCATTTCCGCGTCAGGGACGGGAATGGATTCGTCAGTGAGGGCGGAACCCCCAATGGCCCGAAATGCATCGTTTCGAACCATAAGCCGGTCGTGAATATTAAGGCGCTGGCAAATGGCGAGGAACGATTGCCTCTCCCGCTCCTCCGTTCGCTGCCCGTAGCTGATGTGTACCGCGGCGGGTTCGTAGTCCCGAGCTGCCAGCGATGCACAGACTGACGAATCCATTCCTCCGCTGAGGAGGACGACGGCACGGGATTTTGACATGTTCGCCATGCCTCAAACTCCCTTGACCGCCGGATCCCAAATAAATTTGTGCAACTGAAGGCCGAGCCGGGCGGGAACGTTGTCGGCGATCATCCATTCCGCCAATTCCTGGGGATCAAGCAGGCAATGCGAACTGTCACGCGCGCCGGTTGCCTCCTTCCGGAAAGCGGGGGAAAAGAGCACGGCGTTGACTGTGTTCGCAAGGTCATGGCTCTGCAGGAATTCTCGTGCGAAATCGTAGTCAGCTCGGCTGCTTAGGACAAATTTAATCTCATCGCGCGACGTAAGGGTTCTAAGATTGTCGAGACAGAACGTATCGCCTTCCGAGGAACCGGGGCACTTTACATCCACGATCTTGATCACCGCAGCCGGAACCGATGCGAGCGGTCGTTCCCCGCTGGTCTCCAGCAGAACTGTGTAGCTCCCGTCGAGGAGACGCTGCATCAGCGGAACAACTTCCCTTTGTTGAAGCATCGGCTCTCCGCCAGTGATTTCCACCAAGCCACCGTTCGGACTCAACCTCGAAACCTCGTTCAATACATCCTCGAGCGTCATCTTGCGGCCGCCCTGGAATGTGTATTCGCTATCGCACCACAAACAACGGAGATTGCAGCCGGTCAAACGCACAAAGACGCAGGGCAGCCCAGCATGGGTCGACTCGCCTTGCAACGATTTGTAGATTTCGGTGATTTGCATGACTCGGTTTGCTATCAACCATGCGGCAACGGCATTTCAGCTGCAAACGGCGGTAGTTCAGAAGGCGCTAGTGGCACAGGGCGACGGCTATTCGTAGTATTTCGCCGTCGTTGTATCCGTTTCAAAGACGGTGACGTCTTTTACTCGCACGCGGCCTTTAGTCACCGCCTGCAGTCGCATATTCGACTCATCATAGAAATACTTCGCCAGATTTTCAGCAGAGGGATTGATCACAGTGAAGGGCTCGACCTCGTTGATCATCTGATGATCGAGGCGCTCGATCACGTGTTTCATCACCTCGCGTAGGTCCTTGAAATCAAGCAGGAGGCCGGCTTTGTCCAACTCGGCGCCCGCCAGAGTCACGCGAATCTTGTAGTTGTGGCCGTGCGGATTCTCGCACTTGCCTTTGTAATTGCGCAGGTAGTGCCCCGCGGCAAATGTGTCTTCGACTGTAACCTCGAACATGCTCCCCCATTTGGCCGGGCGCGAATACAGGGCCCGCAGCGCTTTTGGCGAAACATCTATTGTAACCCTTGCGACGAGGCCGGAGACCAATCGCTTGACTGTCTTCACAGGCGGAATGTAGCTTGCCTAAACGTCATCCTTACTGGGAGCGAGCATGTCTATTCGCAAAATGTGGGTACTGTTGTGCGCAGTAGCCGTGACCAACAGCGTCTTTGCGCAGGCGCGTCCAGATGCACCGGACTATGACATCAAAGAACACTATACGAAGTACGAATACAGAATCCCGATGCGAGACGGAGTGCACCTCTTTACGTCGATCTATGTCCCAAAAGACAGCTCCCACCCATATCCGTTCTTGATCAACCGAACGCCGTACAGCGTCGGACCTTACGGCGTAGATTTGTACCGCACGCAACTCGGTCCCTCGCCGGACTTCGATAAGGCCGGCTACATTTTTGTCTTTCAGGACGTTCGGGGGCGGTTCATGTCTGAAGGCAGCTTTGTTGAGATGCGCCCCCACATTGACAACAAGAAGTCGAAGCAAGATGTGGATGACAGCAGCGACCTCTATGACACCATTGACTGGCTGCTTAAGAATGTTCCGAACAATAACGGGAACGCGGGAATCTGGGGGATCTCATACCCAGGGTTCTTTACGTCGGCGAGCATGATTGACTCGCACCCTGCGCTGAAGGCCGCTTCTCCGCAAGCTCCAATGACCGACCTCTTTATGGGAGACGATGCCTACCACGGAGGAGCGTTCATGTTGGCAGCCAATTTCGGGTTCTACAGTTTCTTCCGGCCGCAGGACAATCCCCAGCTTCCACCGAAGAACCAGGCATCGTTCGACTGGGGAACAAAAGACGCCTATCAGTTTTATTTGAATGTGGGACCGCTTTCGAATCTGCGGAAATATCTTGAAGGCAGAAGCGCGTTATGGGACGACCAGGTAAACCACGACACATATGACGACTACTGGAAAGTGCGCAACTTGGCGCCTCACATGAAGAATATCCATTGCGCAGTCCTCACGGTCGGAGGATGGTTCGACGCGGAAGATTTGCAGGGGCCTTTCACGACTTTCCACTCCATCGACAAGAACAATCCGGGAATCTTCAATGCCCTGGTAGTCGGACCGTGGGTCCATGGCGGGTGGGCGCGTTATGACGGCGATCATCTGGGGCGCGTGGAGTTCGACTCGAATACCGGGGAGTATTACCGCAAGAATATTCTGTTTCCGTTTTTCGAGCAGTACCTGAAGGGTGCAGGCGATGCGAAGTTGCCGAAGGCATATGTATTTGAGACCGGCACGAATGTGTGGCGGAAATATTCTTCATGGCCGCCGGAGAACGTCGAGCACAAGACTCTGTATTTCCACGCAAATGGAGATTTGTCGTTTGAGGAACCCGAGGCTAGCGATCAAGCATTCGACGAATATGTGAGCGACCCGGCAAAACCTGTGCCCTTCGTGAACTACGCCGGTCTAAACGTGCCTCAGGAATATATGGTTTCGGACCAAAGATTTGCCGACAGCCGCACCGACGTTTTGGTTTATCAAACTCCGGTGCTGCAAGAGGACGTGACGATTACAGGGCCGATCTCGCCGAAACTTTTCGTTTCGACCAGCGGCACGGATTCGGATTGGGATGTGAAGTTGATCGACGTTTATCCGACGGACTATCCCGACAGCAAACAGGACAAGACGAAATCGGAGGACCGGGATAGTCCGCGAAAGGATGTCCCCGCGCCTGCGTTTACGATGGGTGGCTATCAGCAATTAGTGCGAGGAGAGCCTTTTCGAGGGAAATTCCGCCATAGCTTTGAAAAGCCGGAGCCCTTCACGCCAGGCAAGGTCGAAGAAATCAACTTTACGATGCAGGACGTCAACCACACCTTCCGGCGCGGACACCGGATCATGGTGCAGGTGCAGAGTTCGTGGTTTCCGCTGACAGACCGCAATCCGCAGAAATTCATGAACATCCCTGATGCGAAAGCTGCCGACTTCGTGAACGCCACGGAGCGCGTATACCACAGCCAAGGCGAGGCTTCAGGGATTGCGGTGCAAGTGCTGCCCAGGTGACGAAGGGACAAAGATTACATCAGATTTGCTTACCAAGGCGCCTCCTTACTATAATGTAAGGAACACTGATATTCAGGAGAACTCCCTTGCCAGCTGCCACCATAACCTCCAAAGGACAAGTTACGATTCCGGCGCAGGTCCGGACCGCACTGGGCGTAGACACTGGAGATCGCATCGAGTTCGTGGAAATGGAAAAGGGACGCTTCGCGATTGTCGCTGCGACTCGTTCCGTACGGGAGTTGGAAGGGGCACTTCGCGGAAGGCGCAGCAAAGCCGTCTCAGTTGAAGAGATGAACGCCGCGATCGCGCGACGGGCGACTGGAGCGCGATGATCGGTCTCGATACGAATGTCATAGTCCGGTACCTCACTCACGACGATCGTGCTCAAAGTGCCGCTGCGTCGCGGATGTTCCGCACCCTGACTCAGGAAGAACCGGGATTTCTTTCTCTCATTGTTGTCGCAGAGTTGGTTTGGGTGCTTGAGTCGTGCTACAGCTTCGAGAAGGCAGAGGTCGTTCGCGTGATGGAAATCCTATTGCGTAGCAAAGAATTGATCGTTGAACGCGCGGAGATTGTGTGGCAGGCGTTGCGCAAATTCGCTACTGGCAACGCAGACTTCGCGGACTTCCTGATCGAACGTTGCGGACACACTGCCGGCTGCCACTATACCTTCACATTCGATCAAAAAGCAGCGGGCGCCGCTGGAATGCGATTGCTCAAGCTGTAGTATTTAGGCTCCGACCCCGAAGAAATCTTCGACGACGCGAATATCCGTGGTCCTCTTGTAGTTCGGCAGACTCTCCACAAACGTCCGCCCATACTGTTTCTTGAGAATCCGGTTGTCGAGGAGTACGAGCAGGCCGCGATCGTGGAGCGAGCGAATCAGGCGCCCGAAGCCTTGTTTCAGCGTAATAACCGCAGCCGGGACTTGATATTGAAAGAAAGCGTTTCCACCGTCGGCGTCGATCGCCTTGACCCGGGCCGCAACTACCGGATCGCTGGGTACCGCAAACGGCAGTCGATCGATGATCACGCAACTGAGCTGATCACCTTGTACATCGACCCCCTGCCAGAACGAAGACGTAGCAAAGAGCACGGCGTTCGGTGTGAGACGAAATTCTTCGAGCAGTGCGCTCTTAGGACCGTCGCCCTGACGCAGTATCGGAAATTCGACTTCGCCCAGAAGCCGCTGGTAAATGTCATTCATCTGCGCATAGCTCGTGAAGAGCACGAAAGCCCGCCCGCGCGTGATTTCCAGCAGCTTGCGAATTCGATCTGCAGCGGTCGCCGTAAACTGAGGCGTTCGCGGATCAGGAAGGTCTGGTGGGACGTAGAGCAACGCTTGGCTCTGATAGTCAAAATGCGAGGGAAGAATTGTCTCGCGAGCGTGTTCAAAGCCGAGCCTCTGGCGGATGTAATCGAAGCCTCCACCAACGGCCAGTGTGGCTGAGGTCAGAACGGCGCAATCCAACTTGGACCAAAGGCACTCGCGGAGAATCGGTCCAACATCGATCGGCGTAGCCTGGAGGAAAACATGCTGTCGCCCGCGCACAGCCCCCTCCGAGGCCGTCGCATATTGGCTCGCTAGGTCTTTCGACTGGCTCAGGCCGCGCACATCCCTGCCGCTGTTGCGTCCGCCGCGTCGCTCAATCCAGAAGACTGTATTCCGATCTTCGGATTCCATCGTGAAGTTGAGCTGCACTTGAATTTCCTGGGCGCGCCGGACGAAATTAAATATTTCTTCCGGCTTCTGCGGCAGAGCTTCTAACTCGCCTGCCAGTCGGGTCAGGGCTTGATTGAGGGCGACAAACTCATCCCCATTCTCTTCCAGAAACTCTCTGCGGCTCTCGAAGGCAAACCGTCCATCCCTCGACGGCAACAACGAGAAAAACAATTGTGCGCGCTCCCGCAGGCTTCCAATCGCGCCGGACAGAGATGCCGAGAGCATCCGGTGATGCATCGAACTCTCGACATCGCGCGCCAGATCTTCCATCCGCAGATTGCTGACCGAAATTCCAAAATAGTTACCGGCAACATCTTCGAGTTCATGAGCTTCGTCGAAGATGACGGCCCCAGCTTCGGGAAGAATTCCTGCATCCGGTGCTCCGTCGGCTTGCAATTTAATCGCGAGGTCCGCGAAAAACAGGTGATGGTTGACGATGATGATGTCACTCTCCATCGCTTTGCGGCGCATTTCCGTGATGAAGCACCGCTCGAACTCGCTGCACTTTTGTCCCGTGCAGGCATCCGCTCTCGCATCAAGCTTGTGCCAAAGAAGGCTGGCTTCCGGCAGTTCTGCGAGTTCCGCGCGATCTCCGGTAGCAGTATTTTTCTCCCACACCGAAATGGCGCGGTACTGTTCGATCTCATCGAGACCGCTGAGCACAGGCTGATCGGTCAGGTCGTACAGTTTCTTGCGGCAAAGATAGTTGTTGCGGCCTTTCATGTAGCAAACCGACAAATGTGATCCAGATGCATCGCCGTAGAGGGCTTGCTCGAGAAAAGGGATGTCTTTATAAAAAAGCTGCTCCTGCAGATTCTTGGTGCCAGTCGAGATGATGACGCGCTTGCCAGAGCGAATGACAGGCAAGAGATACGCGAGCGTTTTTCCTGTGCCGGTGCCGGCTTCGACGATCAGGTGGCGCTTCTCTTCCAAGGCTTGCTCGACCGCCTGCGCCATCTGGAGCTGTCCGCGACGGAATTCATACGCAGGGTGCGTTCGCGACAGCACTCCACCGGGCGCGAAGAACTGATGGAGCGACGCATCTGTGCCACTGGGAGCGGAGTGCCCCGAAGGCACGGAGGAAGCGGGCTGGGAGCTTAATGGCACTGGAGTCTCTATAATAGCTACTTCGGGCCATGTGCATCGTGCAACGCCGGCGGGGTCTCCGACTCAGCTGGCAGCCAACAGAGACTGCGCCTACTTCAAGGATCTTTGACTCAACCTGCTTACAATTCGACCAGCACTCTCGCTACTACCGCCGCGGGTATTCCGACGATCGCCATCGTGGGACGTCCTAACGTTGGCAAATCGACGCTCTTCAATCGCATCGTCGGGTCACGGCGGGCCATTGTCGGGGACGAGCCCGGCATCACTCGCGACCGGCTTTATGGCGATACGGAATGGGAGGGGCGAAAGCTGAGGATCGTCGACACCGGTGGTATTTTGCCAGAAGAAAAGGATTTCATTCCAGCCGAGATCTATCGACAGGCGCGCGTAGCGCTGGATGAAGCGGCCGCAATAATCATGGTCGTGGATGGACGATCAGAACTTGCCGGTCCCGACCTCGAGCTCGTTCGACTGCTGCGTAAATCCAACCGGCCGCTTTTCATCGCCGTGAATAAAGTCGATTCGGAAAAGCAATCATCTCTCATTGACGACTTCCACCGGTTGGGCGTGCGAGAAATGTTTCCCATTTCCGCAGAACATGGCCGCGGGGTTGATGACTTGCTCGATGGAGTCGTGGCGCGGCTGCCGAAATCTCCAGCCCGCGAAGAAGTACAAGACTTAGACGCGCGGGATGCAGGGGACACAGAGGAAACACAGGACGGTGACCTCGACGCACCAGTCGATGAGGAGCCCGTGGCGAGAGAGGTAAAGGTCGCCATCATCGGGCACCCGAACGTCGGTAAGTCGACTTTGCTGAACTGTCTGACTTCATCTGACCGAGCGATTGTCTCTCCAATTCCGGGCACTACGCGCGATGCTGTCGACGAAGTCGTCGAGCGCCACGGAAAAAAGTTTCGCTTTATCGATACGGCTGGGATTCGCCGCAAGGGCAAAACGCACCTGATGGCTGAGAAGCTTTCTGTAGTCATGGCGCGTAAGCATCTCGAGGCGGCTGATATCGCACTCCTTGTCATCGATGCGACAGAGGGCGTCAGCCAGCTCGATGCCTCGATTGCGGGATACGCGCACGAAAGCGGGCGATCCATCATCATCGTCGTCAACAAATGGGACCTTGTCATCAGCGGTCAGGCGCGTTCCGGCCGGCCCACAAAAGCAGACCGTATGCGCGAAAGCAAACGTCCGGCGGACCGCGAAGCCTACGAGGAGCGTTTGCGGTATGAACTCAAATTTCTCAATTACGCGCCGATTGTATTTGTCTCCGCTCAAACGGGCAAAGACACAGACAGAATTTTCCCGCTGATTGAGGAAGTCGCAAAAGAAAGGCGCAAACGCGTTACGACATCGGAGATGAACCGCTTTCTCGAACATGTGGACTTTGAACGCGCTGCGGTTCCAATGCGCTCACGCGTGAAGATTCTCTACATGACACAAGCCTCGGTAGCGCCGCCGACATTCGTGCTCTTCACCAACCGCAGCGTGAAGTTGCACTTCGCATTTCAAAGATTTCTTGAGAACCAGATCCGCGATGCTTTTGGTTTTGTCGGAACTCCGATCTGGATTAAGAACAAGGCACGGAACACATAATGCGGGACCGAGAAATACCCATTGGCTGAAATATTTCGATCTTCGGGATTCGGACGTCTCACATTCTGCCTTGGCACCGTCCTTGTGCTCGCAATCGTGGGATCCGGACAGGACTCCGGATCTTCGGCATCTTCTGCGCCAAAGCATTCAAAGCATCCACCTGCCGAGATCAAGGGAGTGATTGATTCCGGGTCAGTCAGCAACGGAATCTATCACAATGCATCGCTCGGATTGGCGTGCAAGATTCCGGCAGGATGGGTACTGCGAACAGAAGAATTGAATGAGCGGGAGAAACCCGCGGAAAGCGCGGCTTCGGCTACGGGTACAGAGGCGGCAGCTTCGAGCGAAGGAGCGAAAGTTCTGCTGGCTGCGTTTTCGAGGCCTCCAGACGCCCGCGCGGAAGATGTAAACGCTTCCATTCTGATCGCAGCAGAAAGCGAATTAGCGTACCCGGGTTTGAAGGACGCCGCGCAATACTTCGGACCTCTCACCGAAGTCGCCAAAGCTCAAGGACTCGCAGTCGACGAGGAGCCTTACGAGGTCGCTCTCGGTGCGAAGACCCTGGTCCGCAGTGACTTCCACAAAGATGTCGGGTCAAGAGTCATGCATCAATCAACGTTGGCGCTGCTGGCGCACGGCTACGCTGTTTCTATCACCGTAATTGCCGGGACTGAAGACGACGTCGAAGAATTGATCGGCGGCCTCAGTTTTTCGGGACCAACCTCAAGCCACAAGTAGCCGCTTCTTAGCGGATGTCTTCGCCTTCGTAGCCGCCTGCCATTGTCCGTTCCTGCTTCGCCGATTACGAGACAACCGCCAGCGCATGCACGTCGATTGTCATTTGCGGCGGATGCAGCAAAGTGTTGTGAATCAGGCAGTGGTGAGCGGCTCTCTCTACTCCGGCGCGGTGCTGGTCGGTCAACTCGATCGGAGTCTCGATCTCAATGCGAAAGTTATCGATCCGCGCAGGATCTTTGAGCTTGTCGGCGGTTATGCGCACTCGAGTGCCCTGGTCAGCGAGCTTGTACTTGCGAAGGTACTGAGCGGCATAGAATCCGGCACACGAACCCAAAGATGCCAGCAATAGCTCCGGTGGCGTCATACCTTCGTCGTAACCGCCGTTTTCCTGCGGCTGGTCGCAGGGGATCGAGTGCTGGCGCGCTTTTATTTCGAACTGTACGGCTCCGAGATGTTCCACTGTGACTTCCATGAGTGCCTCCTACGAAAAACCTTCCATCTTCGAGCGATCCTGCATAAGTGCCACGTCCAGATGAGCCCGGACGAGATCGCGGGCGCGATGCAATCGTGACTTCATAGCGGCGCACGATATTCCCAGTTTGGCTGCGACCTCGTCGCCCGTGAAGTCCTCAAGATCACGCAACCGGTACACTTCCCGAAAGAGCGGAGGCAGAGCTTGGATTGCGTCATCCAGCAACTGCTTCATTTGGCTCCGCGCCAGGTTCCCTTCAGGAGTAAGACCACTTCCAGGAATCTCGCGGCCCTCTTCCTCCAGCGTCGATAGCTGCAACATCGGCAACAACGCTTCGCGCTCCTTCAACTGCCAGCAGACGCGTTTTGCAATCTGCGCCAGCCACGCGCGAAAGGCTGCCGACTCCCGTAGCTGGTCCAGATGCCGGTAGGCCTTCAGCAGAGCCTCAACCAGCACGTCTTCCGCGTCCTCGCGGTTGCCGCATACGCGCAGCATTTGGCGATAGACCGAATCTTTGTGCAACCGCGTTAACGCGTCGAAATCGGTCGTCAGGACGCCGTTATTCTCCGATTTCATTCTTGGATTTTGTCACGGCCCGCGTCGTTCCGATGTAAGCAGAATCACTCGACACACTTAGAAGCTTCTTCGTTGCGCCCCGGTGCTTTGCAGCGTGCCTGACCGTTCCACGGCATTCTTTCCAGAATTTCCGCCATCGGACATACATCCGTCACGCCAGCGAAGGTAAGGCCGAGGCCGACGAAAGCCGATAAGAAGAGCCAATTCACCTTCACCGTGAAGGCCAGCACAGCACCCACGAACACCAGTAGGCCGGCGCCTAATCGCACCTGCCGCTCGAGGGACCAACGCGTCTTCACGCTCGTAACCGTTGGCAGCCCTTCCTGAACCCAGGCGGTCGTTCCTCCTTCCAGAACCAGAATCTCGCGCCGACAAGGCTCAAGTAGACCCGCCGTCATGCGGGCGCGCTTTCCAGACTGGCAAATCAAAACGAGAGAGCCGCCCGGTCGAAGGTCGTCGAGCCGCGCCTCGATCTGGTCCATCGGAATGTTGACCGCACAGGGAATGTGCCCCGACGCGAATTCAGACGGAGAGCGGACATCGATCAGTTGCGCTTGTCCGGCGGCTAGTTTGTGCAATTCTGAAACGCGAATAAACAGGCTCAAATTCCCTCCTACACTTGGGAAGAGCCCTGGGTTCACGAAAAGGATTCAAGCTAAAAAGGGAGATTTCGGGCAAAAGGGGGTACTAATCCAGAGGTTCAGGGTGCAGGCTTAGGTCCTTCTCGCCCGCTGCCTTTTTCTCCGAGTATTTCTTCATCCAGGCTTCCCAACTCTTACCGGCGGCTGTGTCACGACCGGAGAAGGCGAGGGCGGCAATGTCGGCGTAGGAGACAGAAACTTTCTCGTTCGATGTCTTCGGATAGAGACGGACCAAAGAGTCTTTCAGTGTAGCGGCAGTCCTTCGGTCAAAGAGATATCCCTCGATTTTCAACCCGTCCTTGCGCGTAATCGTGATGTCCCCGCGGTAATCGAATGCTTTTTCCAGTGCCACGCGGAGTTCTTCTTCGCTGGCAAGGGCGGGGATCCAGCCCTCCAGATGTTCGCGCTCGACTCCCGGAGCGACTTCGAGAACTTCCGGATTCAGGCTCGCGTGCGGCGGCGTCGCATCGGCAGAAGCATGATCTACGTGGCCGGCTTCCTTACCTGTCATATTTACTCCGAAGAAAAATGTCGATCACCACCGGGGTTCGAAATCCACGGGAAAGCACCAGTCAGACGCTGGTTTCCTGCAGGTGGGATGAATTCGAAGTGGGTGAGATCTGCACTAACGGATGCACTGCTGCTTCCGGTTCCTCCAACATTCGCAGCGCTGCTGGATCGCGATACCGCGAGAACAAAGTGGCTTTCACGGTTGCGAGAAATCCGCCCAGCGAACTGAACGTGGCGTTCACCGCAGAAGCTTCATAGCCGCTGTGGACCATGCAATTGGCGCAAGCAGGATTCCCGGACTCAGTGCCGTAATTGCTCCACTCGGTCGTTTCGAGAAGCTCTGAAAACGATTCAGCATAACCATCCTGCAGAAGGTAGCAGGGCTTCTGCCAGCCGAACACGTTATAAGTCGGCATGCCCCAAGGCGTGCAGGGATAGGTCCGCTTGCCCATCAGGAATTCAAGAAAGAGCGGCGACAGATTGAACTGCCAGTTCTTCTTCCGATTGGATAGGATGGCGCGGAACATGCGGCGCGTGCGGGCGCGGCCAAGAAAATGCTTCTGATCCGGAGCCTTGTCGTAGGAATAGCCGGGCGACAGCATCATGCCTTCGACGCCCAGATCCATCATTTCATCGAAAAACGCACGAACGGATTTCGGATTGGCTCCGTCGAACAGGGTCGTGTTTGTAGTGACGCGGAAACCGCGCTTCAGAGCTTCTCTTACAGCATCGACAGCGATGTCGTATCCGCCTTCGCGACAGACCGCCAAGTCGTGCTCCTCTCGTTGGCCGTCGAGGTGGACGCTGAAAGTCAAATACTTGCTCGGCTTGAACAGATGTATCTTCTCTTTGAGCAGTAGAGCGTTTGTGCACAGGTAGATGTATTTCTTGCGAGCGACCAGGCCTTTTACGATTTCGCCGATCTGGGGGTGCATCAGTGGCTCGCCGCCAGGGATCGAAACCATAGGCGCGCCGCACTCGTCGACCGCGCGGAAACACTCTTCGGGGCTGAGATCTTTCTTCAGAATGTGAGCCGGGTACTGGATCTTTCCGCACCCCGCACATGCCAGATTGCAGCGAAATAGCGGCTCAAGCATGAGCACCAGCGGATATTGCTTGCGGCGGGCGAGTTTCTGCCGCAGCACGTAACTGGCTACGGTCCACATCTGGGATACGGGAACTGGCATGAAGAAACGGAACCCCTTCTTTCGGTTATTTTATCAGGTTTGGAGGTTCGGGTCGGGTTTGGGGGACCCGGTTGGGCACCGTGCCTCCGATACTCCACAATATCTGCAACCCGGACGTAGCTTCCTCCGTCTAAAGCCCGTGCCCTTTCGCTTTGGTGACGGTCCGAAAGTGCCCTTGTTCAGCTTTACGAAACGCTATACCCTTAATGTCGGTCATGCGTATGTTTAGCCCGCACCCCAACCTGGCCGACGAAGTCAACCGCGGCATCGTCCAGTCGGAAATCGAAGGTGGCGTGTTTCTGAACGATCTGCCTCCCTCGACGGTGCTTCATATCCAGACGATGCACCACTGCTACACCGCAGTATTGCTCGGCGGCAGCGAGGCGCTGTTATCGGGCCATCCAGAGTTTTGTCCGGAGCCCGTACAGGTCGCGATCTCAGGCTCAACCTGGGGCGGTTCGATGCTGAAGCTCCAGTATGTAGGCCGCGGCATGCATCTCGAATTCCGGCACCCTGAGTATCCAACTCCGATCATTACTTCGCCGATCCAGGAAATTCGGGACCACGCCAAACTATCCGCTCTCGAGTTGGACTCGCGTCCGCATGGGGCGCATTCTTAAAGCGCTGGTCTTCTCCGGTTGCCGTCCCTGCCATTGACTTGCCCCCTTCCAGGCACTACCATTCCCGCCAGCGGATGCCGCTTCTACGCTGATGGCTCTAACCATCGAAACCCGCGAAGTCGCTCACGTCACCATCCTCGACGTGAAGGGCCGCATCGTTTTGGGGGATGAAATCGGCGAACTCCGAGATGAAGTCCACAAACTCATCGCCGAAGGCAAGAAAAAGATCATCCTCAACCTGGCTGAGGTCGACTATATCGATAGCTCTGGTGTAGGAGAATTGGTGGGTTGCTACACGACGCTCCGTAACGCCGGCGGCGAGTTGAAGCTTCTTAATCTGAGCCAAAAGGTTCATGACATCTTGAATGTCACCAAGCTCTATACAGTTTTCGATATTCGAGAGGATGAATTTACGGCTGTGAAGTCGTTTGATTATTTCTTTGCGAAGTAGCGTTGTGTTTCCTCCCCTGAACCGGGCTTGACACGCCCCAATCCTCGCCACGACGGCTACTATTCTCGAAAGCAAGATTCATGGGCCACGCAGTTTTGCAGTGCGGAGTCGTGCAGCTCGTGGAACAACGTAGTGCTCATCCCGTCAACCTCGAGGCAAAGACTGCCCGAGAACAGATTTGGACATCGCATGGAACGTTTCAAGGATGGACGTGTTCACAGTGCGAATGGGAGTACCCTCTTCCGACTCTCCTGAACGATCCCGAAGCCAGAACGGCATTTGACCGGCTCGCGACTGCGAAGTTTCGCGATCACAAGTGCGCCGATCATCTCTCGCGCCTTGCACCGGTCGATCGTGACAACTTCACGGCACGCATCCGCAAACTGGTGGCGCAAGGCTTCAAGCCGAAGGATGCGGTTGAGCTATTCCTGAAGGAAATCGCCCTCGAGTATCGAAATCAACCCAAGACGATGGCGCAGGCCAAGGCTGACGGCGAAGATTTCCTACGGCGATGGCGCGCCGGGCTCATCTGAAACGCTCTTAAGACAGACTAACTCCGGCGACCATCACACAATTGCCACGCGCGCACTTCTTAATTGTTGATTCCCATCTGCGTCAGGATGTACGCATAGTCGAACGCGGTCTCCTTCAGCCGGTCGTAACGACCCGATGCGCCGCCGTGTCCTGCGGGGCTGAGATTGACCTTGAAGATCAGAATGTTGTGGTCGGTGCGTGTGGCGCGCATCTTCGCCACATATTTCGCGGGCTCCCAATACATGACCTGGCTGTCGTTGAAGGAAGTCTTCACCAACATGTTGGGATACGCTTTCGCCTCGATGTTGTCGTACGGCGAATAGGTGATCATGTAGTCGTACGCCGCTTTTTCTTTGGGATTACCCCATTCCTCGAACTCTCCGACCGTGAGCGGAAGCGTTTCGTCGAGCATCGTGTTGATCACATCGACGAAAGGAACTCCAACAATCGCTGCCTTGAAAAGATCAGGACGCATGTTGAGAACCGCGCCCATCAAAAGACCGCCGGCACTGCGGCCTTCGATCACCAAGCGATCTTTGGAGCCATAGCCGCGCTTCAAGAGATCTTCCGCACACGAAATGAAATCAGTGAACGTGGTTTTCTTGTTCATCATGCGTCCGGCGTCGTGCCAGGCCTTGCCCATCTCGCCGCCGCCTCGGATGTGTGCCACCGCGACCACGACTCCGCGATCGACCATGCTGAAGTAGTTCGAGTTGAAAAACATGTCGATGGAAATGCCATAGGACCCATATCCGTAGAGATACAGCGGGCCCGTGCCGTCAAGCTTGGCGCCTTTCAAACGCAGAACTGAAACAGGGATTTTGACTCCATCGGACGCTACGGCATAGATCTGCTCGACTTCATATTTCTTAGGATCGTAGCCGCCGGGAACTTCCTTCTGCTTGAGTAACGTCGATGTTCCCTTCTCCATATCGTAGGAGTACACCGACGCCGGCGTGATGGGGGACTGATATCCATACCGAAAGTCCGTCGCGTCATAAACACGATTCACATAGGGATACGCCGCATACGCTTGTTCGGGAAAAGCAATGCGCTTGGATTGCCCGTTGCGAAGATCGATGACCCGAATCTGTGGCAGGCCGCTTTCTCGCTCATACAACACGCAGAAATTCTTGAAGAAGTCGGTCTCGTCGATCATGATGCCCGGGTTCTGCGCCAGCACTTCGTGCCAATTCTTGCTCCCAGGATCGGTCACTGGGGCGTTGACGAGACGGAAGTTGCGGCCGGTATCGTTGACCCGGATGTAGAAAGAATCGCCATTGTGGTCGGGGTAATATTCCACGCCCTGCTTGCGAGGCTCAACGATCTTCCATTCGCCGTCCGGCTGAGTGGCTGGAATGTAACGCGCCTCCGTAGTGGTGTGGCTGCGTGAAATCATGAAGATGAAAGCCCCGCTGCGCGTCTTGAAGGCTTCGACGTTGAATTTCTCATCTGGCTCTTCGTAAACCACACCATCTGCCGTTACCGATCCGGCCGCATGGCGTAAGAGCCGGTATTGCCGCTTGGAAACTGCGTCTTCCTGCGTATAGAAGATGGTCTGATTGTCATTCGCCCAGACGACCGAACCTACACGCTCGGCGTGATCGGCGAGGGTCTGGCCCGTTCGGAGATCTTTGACCGCGAGTGTGTACTGGCGAAATCCCGTGTTGTCGTAGCTATACGCGAGTAGATTTCCGTCCGGACTGACCGCGAAGGCCGCGATGGACATAAATGCCTGGCCTTTCGCCAGCTCGTTCACGTCAAGCAGCACTTCTTCGGGAGCGTCCATGCTGGCCTTCTTACGGCAGCGAATGGGGTACTGCTTCCCGGCTTCGGTGCGGATGTAGTAGAAGTAGTCGCCTTCTTTATAGGGAACCTCGACATCGGTCTCCTTGATGCGTCCAAGCATCTCGTCGTAGAGCTTCTTCTGAAATGGCTCCGTCGGCTTCATCACCGCGTCGGTGTAGGCGTTTTCCTGCTCGAGGTAGGCGCGGACTTCAGGGTTGGATTTATCGCGGAGCCAGAAATAGTTATCGACCATCTTGTGTCCGTTGACCTCGGTGACGTGTGGAACTTTTTTAGCGACTGGAGGAGCGGGGAGCGAAGTGTTATCGGCTGCAGTGAGAATGATGACGAAAACAAGCGGAAAGATGCTGAAGAGAGAGCGTCGCAGGAACGGCTGATTCATAACTCACCCCAAGAAGTTCGAATTAGCGGAGAAACGAGTCTGGCTAGCGTGCGTGGAAAGCAGACTGGTCGAGCAAGTGAAAAACGATACTCCGGCGGGTAGGCGATGTGCAAACGGCAACGGGCGGCGGTAATGGGTCAGTTTGAAAATCCACAGCCTCGCTGTAGCATTGCTAGCTATGGCATGATGTTTGCGTGACCGTCGGCAAGGGCAAACGCCCGCGTGATCCCAACCAACTCGCGAAATGGATCGTAGACCGCTCTACGAGTGACGCACCAGAAACGCCAGAGCAGCCCGTAGCCGCTCCCGGCAACCTCTCCGAGTACATGGCTGCCATAGGTCGCAAGGGTGGGCAAATCGGTGGCAAGCGCCGGATGAAAACAATGAGCCACGATGAGCGAAAGCGAGTTGCCACAATGGGCGCTCGGGCGAGGTGGACTAAACGTAAAGCCAAGGGTCGCAAATCAGGAAATTAGCGGCTTATAGTCGAGCCAACTTGCATGGGCGACAAATTCTCTTTTGTTTCGCGTTAGAATCTCTTTCCACACATCGTATTCTAGGCGTGGCTTCACCCCGAAATCCCGTATGAGGAATCGCAGGAAATCTTCTATGGAAATGCGGGCCGTAGGAAAATGCTTCCTCCCTAAATCTCCCTCGGCCGTATTTCCCCTTATATGCACATGCGGCCACTTGAGCTTCGCAGTTTTGCCAGGATGCCAATGAAATGCCGCGATAATTTCCAGCCTGCCATCTTTCTTGGCTGAAAGTTCGTAGCTGTAACTAGTGGTTTTGGCTTTGAATCCGACATCGTGGGGAGAGATTTTGTAAGTTTGCGTGACGGAGAGGAAGAGTGGGTCTCCCTCTTTTCGGTGTAGTCTTACGGGTGGTTCGTAAAGCAATACCCGCTCATCTCCCTCTCGCCCTGCCGTTATAACAACATTTGTAACGACCGACAGGGACTCGCGGAAATAGTGGGCGAAGTCGCTATCAGCCTCGTTTCGATTTCTTGCGGGCACTGCGATCCTTGGTAAAGAAGCACAGGGTAGCGAGCTCTACTGTCCCCGCCTTCCCGTCTAACGATCTTGGCCCTTTTGCTGCATATTGTCTCTCAAAAACAGCGCCAGAAATTCCGAGCACACGTCTGGCCCTGGAATCCAACGCCTTTCTCAATGTGGCTTTGGACACCCACTTGATACCCACCGCTCTGTTCTGAGCCTTTGGCATAGGGGTTCTCCGTTTGGCCGATAAGCTTATCAGCAGTTTTTCTTCCGTCAATTGTAAATTTTAGATGCAAGCGGGGAGAGAAACGATTGTGCGCGGCCTTCAGTAACCACAACCATTATCGCACGAATTCTGCTTGGCATGCTAAAGCGGCTATAGTATAAGAGTCACTATGAATTGCCTTGACTCCGAAACCCGCTCCAGAGTGGTCAATTGCTCGATTGAGGGCTGCTCGATTCGGGCTACCGTTCGCATGACCGGAGTAGCGAAAAACACAATCGTCAAGTTGCTGGCTGCTCTCGGGGCTGCTTGCGGTGCGTACCATGATCGTCATGTCCGAAATCTGCGGGTCCGCCGTCTGCAGTGCGATGAGATCTGGTCATTCGTCGGCGCAAAAGCCAAGAATGTCAGCGTCGAGAAAAAACAGGAGGGTTGGGGCGATGTATGGACATGGATCGGGATCGACGCGGATACAAAACTCGTCGTATCGTATCGGGTCGGCGGACGCTGGGCAGATTGGGAAATGAAGTTTAAGGACGACTGCGCGAGTCGGATTAAGAATCGCGCTCAGATTACAACCGACGGTCGCAGGGCGTATCTCGATGCAGTGGAAAATGCCTTCGGAGCGGATATTGACTATGCGATGCTTCAGAAGATTTACGGTGCTCCGTCGGACGAAGACACTCGCCGCTACTCACCTGCGCGTTGCATCGCAACGGATATGAGGGTGGTAAGCGGAAATGCAGACCCTAAACATATCAGCACGAGCTTCTTAGAGCGCCAGAATTCAACTCTTCGGATGCGAAATCGCCGCTTTACGAGACTCACGAATGATCACAGCAAGAAAATCGAGAAGCATGGACATATGGTCGCACTTCACTGTATGCACTACAACTACTGCCGCGTCCATCAGACGTTGCGCTGCACTCCGGCACAGGAAGCGGGCCTCAGTGACCACATCTGGAGCGCAGAGGAACTCTGCGCTTTGCTGCCCCAAGCCTATCGTTCGGTCATCGGGGATAGAGAAGAACACACTTGCGCAGGAGTTGGCGCATTGAATAGGTAAGCGCCAATTAGGAGATCACCTTCTCGCGGAACAGACGCGCACGCTGCGCGGGCCGAAGGGATCGCAAGCGTGACAGCAGTTTCCTTAGTGACTGTTCACGCTGTCGCGCGTTTTGTCCCGTTTCCAGCTTGTGCTGCTGGAGCGGAAGAGGGCAGCTTCTTTTTGCTCCCCTTCTTAGCAACGGTCGGCTTGCGGACTGGTTTCGCGAAGCCCAAGTAAGGCAATTCATTTTGCATTAATCCTATGAGAGAGTTAACTAACAATTTTTCCTGTGTGATAGGAAGTCTCTGGACTGGTAACCCCAGTGCGTGAGCTTCCTCGAAGTCAATGACAAAATCGTGGGCGGGATAATCCCATACCAAGTGTGCTGCGAGTTCGTTTGCGTCATCGTTCTCGACCGATGAGAGCAGGCGTTTCGCGTATTCCTCGCCTTCCAATAAGGCTCTCCTGTAAGAACCGACCCTGCTCGGATCGACGTGGGAATACACTGGGTTCATTAATCCCACCGCGCCTGCTATGGCCTCGTGCAGCGCTTGCTTAAGCGGCAAACCGCGTTCAGCTAGGGTATATCCGAAGTAGTCGAGAATCCCGGTGGCGTATTCCTTCATGTACTCCATCGACTTGAACTCATCGAGAGGTGAGAAAAACTGCTGGCCTTTTTCCACCTCGTCCTTCAGTTGAGCATCTGAGCATCGAGCGGTCCGAGTTCGGCAAATTCACCCATGTAAATTGCGTCAGCGTTCAGGCAAAGGAGGGTTGCTGCGCTTTTAGCGTACATGGGTATTAGGATGTTCAACCGCTTGCAGTGGCTACGAAAAAATTTCGCCAGTCTGTAGGCAACGTTAGCGTGCCCACCGCCTGAATGGATTAAGATTTCCAGTGTCCCATTCTGGTCAAATTCATCCCTTCGGCGCAAGGCCATCCAGAACTCTGGCTGGCACAGGTGCTGTGGATCACTCGTATGCACGATGGCGAAGATGCGAGATTTCCGCCTTCGCTCAAGGGCACGGAGAGCGTTCTCGCCTGCTCTATCGGTCCGGCCATATTGAACCGGAAGAATTGTACCCGAATGTCAACATTCGCGCTGTGATTCCATCCCGGCCTATAAAAAAACGAAACTGACCCAGTACCGAGGCGGCTTGGTAAGAGGTCAATTGTCCCGGAAAGGCGTCGTTTCTCAGAAATCTTGTCAATAGGCAGAAATTACACGATTCGCGCTAACCTCATCAAAATACGGCAAATATAAAGTGTCCGGAGCTTGCCGGTTTACCCCCTCAAATTTGATATTCTGGGAATATAGGAAGAATTTCAAGGGCGCGGCCTATGGGTCGCGCCTTTTCTTTTTCCCTTATCCCTTCCGCCGGTCTTCGAGACAGATTCATGTTCGGCAGCCGAATCGGCTGTCCAGAGGAGCCAAGGCTCCGGAGCAGGGAGAGCTGCGGGTTACTCCGGCGGCGAAAAAACGGAAGAAACACAGGTGAACGATGTGAGTAGAGCCAAGAAAATCTGGGAGCAATTCACTTGCTACCAACAACGCGGAGAATGGGTCGAGTTGCAATTCATGGCAAGGGCGGCGCAACTTCGTTTCGCCATCAGCAAACCCTGGGGAGACACACAACCGTTTGACGTCGGCATCGCGCACGGCCCGAACTTTCTCCGGGTGCAGGTGAAATCGACAACCTGCCGTGCAGGCGCGGGATATCTCTGCCAATTCAAGCCTCATCAAGAGAAAAAGCACGACTACACCCTGGACGAAATCGACCTTTTCGCGGCGTACGTGATTCCGGAGGACGTGTGGTACCTGATCCCGGCGGTCTTACTGCTGGGCAAGAGAAGGCGCATCATGACCATGCTCTGCCCCGTGGTGCCACCGGCAAAGAAAGCAAGCTACTGCTATGAAGGCTATCGAGAAGCCTGGAATCTACTGACTAAGAGCAGGATTGAGCTGTTGGGGTGCACTGTCGCACACTCCGCCAGCGCGCCAGCGGAAACCCCGGTTTCGGAAAATCAAGAAGCTAGCTCGTCGCCAAAGACGGAGGATACGGTCGAATTGACGCGGGGATGGAGAGGTGCCTTGGAGCGACGAGCAGAAGAGAACGCGGAATAGAGATCGAACGTCCATCGGCGGCACGCAGAGCGAGAAGGAATGAGGATGGTGGCGGCGATCGTTGCGGCCCACCCTCCCGCCAAAAACGCGGGAAGGGTGGGGCAACCAGAACAATAGATGACATCTGGACAGGGTCAGCCAGCCCCCAGTCGCCAGGTCCGTCGTACACAAAAATCTGGGCCGATCTAGGGGGCTGCCCCAGTCCTGGTTTGCATGTTCCTTAGTTGATGGTTTGCAGCCTTCTACATTCTCCCATTGATAGTTGAGCGCGGCGTGCCCGCCCAAGATGGAAGGTGCGCTCGGATCAACCGGATCGGGGTATTTGGATAGGCTCCGCCGGAAAAAGGGGAGAAACCATTCATGAAATTGCTCAACAGCTTTCTGGTAGGAACCGCGCTTGCCGTTACTCTTGCCTGCACAGACACAAAAGCTCCGGATGTTACGGACAATGTCCGTCACGCGTTGGACAGTGCTGGACTGTCGGATGTGCACGTAAGTCAGGATCGCGACAAAAACGTAGTGACGTTGACGGGCAACGTGGCGACGGATGACGACAAGGCGCGTGCGGAATCAGTTGCCAAGTCACAGGCAGGTTCCGCCGTGGTGGCAGATGAGATTGGCGTGCGCCCGAAAGACGACGAAGGCACCGCCAAGAAGGTCGACTCGGAACTTGATGGCGGCATCGACAAAAACCTTGAAGCGATGCTGGTACAGCACAAAATGAATCGGGCTGTCAGCTATGACGTGAAAAACGGTGTTGTGACCTTGAAGGGGAGCGTTCCCTCGCAGGGCCAACGCGCGAATGTGGAGAAACTTGCGCAGCAGGTGCCGAACGTCAAGCAGGTCGTCAACGAGGTGGAAGTGAAGAACCAGAGAGCGACTTCGACGAAATAGTCGTCCTCACCTCATCCCGTGGGTTCCCATCCTTGCGCGTTCTTTGCGCGGGGGTGGGATGTCTCGCGGCCGACTTCTTCTCGCTAATCACTGTTCGTTTTTGAATCAAAAGCCTCCATTTTACGGAGGCAGATCGCTCACTTTCGCCTCCGCCCGTCCCCTCCCAGCGGTTCCTGATCCCCATTCATTTCGGCGTCTGGCTTTTCTCCGACCCAAACTAAGGTAATGCGCTTCACCAGGGGAATGTACTTCCGAATAAAGACTTCCCGCATTCTTGGGTTACTCTGCGGGAGATTGATCTGTTCGTGCGGTTTGTTAGGGCCAATTCGTTTGTAGATTTCGGTTGGATGGTCAGGCCACTCCCTGGTGTTTCTAAATAGAATTTGGAGGCTTTTTGTCATGAAGTTACACTCCCCCCGTGTGTACGCGGTGCTTGCTCTCGGTTTCACATTTGTATCCGGCATTTGCCTTGGCCAGACTGCAGATTCAGCAGTCGCCGTTCGTATCACACCCGACACCGCCACGGTGGTGTCCTCTCAAACTCTTCAGTTGACCGCTGTTATAAAGAACACGCCCCGGGCGGCGGTTACGTGGTCCGCGTCCGAAGGGACCATCTCCAGCAACGGTCTCTTCCGTGCGCCGAAAGTCAGCGCGGATACGACTGTACGAGTGACCGCAACCAGCGTCGCCGATCCCAGCAAGTCCGATGTAGCCACCGTCGTCATCCGCCCTGCCGAGCAGGCAGCCGTCGCCGCGGACGCGACCTCAAGCTCGAGCAAATCGGGGATGCAGCTGTCCTTCTTTAGCAGCGGGCTTTAACGGCGCTGGCGTCTGGCCCCCGACCGATGGCCAGAGGCAGATTGCGACCCTTGGCGGCATCCGTCTTTGGGATGACGGCGTCAAGTGGGCGCAGATCGAAACGGCAAAGGGCGTCTATAACTGGGGAGAGCTGGACAACTGGATGAGCAAGGCGCAAGCCCAGCACATGGATGTTCTCTATACGATCGGCGACACTCCGAAATGGGCTGGATCCATTCCGAAGGGCAGTCCCTGCGGCCCGGTCGGCCCGTATAGCTGCTCGGCTCCAAACGACGTGACCACCAGTGGCACTGGCGCCGACGCGTATTTCTCTGACTTCATCACCGCGCTGGTCACCCGCTACAAAGGTCAGATCGCCTTTTATGAGCTCTGGAACGAGCCAGACTGCACCTGCTTCTGGAGCGGCAACAACTCGCAGATCGTGCGCATGGCGAAGGACGCTGCCGCAATCATTCGTTCGATCGACAAGAATGCGAGGATCCTGAGCCCATCCGCCCACGGTCCGACCATGGCCACTTGGTTTGACGGATTCATTGCCGCGGGTGGAGCACCTACTTTCGACATCGTCAATGCTCATTTGCGAGGGAAGGGGAACGGTTCTCCGAACGTTGTTCCAGAATCCTTCCTCACCATGTACGACGATTTGACGGCGGAAACCAAGAAGAGAAACCTGACCAATCTTCCCGTTTGGGACGACGAGCACGGAATCAAACCCGAAGATAACCTCAATGATCCGGACGAACTGTCAGGCTACATGGCTCGATCCCTTGCCCTTCGAGCTGGCGTCGGCCTACAACGTCAATACCTCTACACGTGGGATAAAAACGCGCAGGGGCAGGATGCCGGCACTGCTTGGGACGTAGTTGCTGGATGGCTTCTCGGCCACACCATCAGCCCCTGCAAGGCTTCGGGCACCGTCTATACATGCAATGTTGATGACGGGCAGATCGTATGGAATACGGCTGAGTCCTGCAAGAATGGCAGCTGCACCACTTCCAAGTACACCTATCCGACAACCTATCACTATCAGACGGATCTCACAGGCGTGAAGAAATCCATGAGCGGTGGAACGGTCTCGATCGGATACAAGCCGATATTCCTCACCGCAAACTGATGTAGCAGTGCACCGCCGAGCGAGTGCCCCATCCTTGCGCATTCTTGGCGCAAGGGTGGGATCCCCTCGGATCCAACCTCTTATCGTCGAACCAGAATCACTACGGACTTACTCGTGGGCGCTTCGCGCCGGGGGCGGACGAAGGCGTCCGCCCTTCCACGCACCTACTGAATTAATGTGCCGCCATTCCCACCGTTCGGCTCTGCGTCGGGCGCAATCACTACCGCTGCCGCGACGCGATCTCCGGGCTCCATGTTAAGGAGTCGGACACCCTGGGCATTACGTCCGGACTCGCGAATCGTGGTCGAATCCATGCGGATGATCTTGCCGTAGTGGCTGATTAGCATGACCTCCGATGTTTCATCGACCTGCGCAATGCCGACAACTTTTCCGACACGCTCGGTGGTCTTCAGGTTAATGACGCCCTTGCCTCCGCGATTGGTCAGGCGGTATTCCTCGGCGGCGGTCCGCTTGCCGAATCCATTTTCGGTGACGGAGAGAATCAGTGATCCTTTGACAGCAGCGTCGATCACTTCGGGCTCTCCTTCGACCTTTTCTTTCGGAGGCGCGGGTGCGTCGGGCTTGGTCGTAGTGGCCATACCTACAACGTAGTCCCCCTTTTCCAGATCGATGCCCCAGACGCCGTAGGCAGCGCGTCCCATCGGGCGGACGTGGCTTTCGTCAAAGCGAACGGCCATGCCTTCGTGCGAGGCGAGGAAGATGATCTGGTTGCCGTCGGTGACGCGGCAGGCTACCAGTTCGTCGCCATCCTCGATTCCGATGGCGTTGATGCCGTTCGAGCGCACGTGCATGAATTCGCGCAACTCGGACTTCTTGACCAGACCATTGCGGGTCGCGAAGAAAATGTACTTGTTGGCTTCTTCGAGGTTGCGCACGGCGAGCATGGTCTTCGTGGTTTCTCCGGGCTGCAGGCCGATGAGGTTGCCGACATGTTTGCCTTTGCCCGCGGCGCTGACGTCGGGAATCTCATACACCTTAATCCAGTACACGCGGCCCTTGTTGGTGAAGATCATGATGTAGGCGTGCGTCGAGGCAATGAAAAGATGCTCGACGAAGTCCTCGTCGCGCGTCTTCATGCCCGTGCGTCCCGTGCCTCCGCGGCGCTGCATGCGGTAGGTGGAGATCGGCGTACGTTTCATGTAGCCGGAATGGCTGACAGTGACCGCAACCTGCTCGTCTGCGATCAGGTCTTCGAGAACAATCTCGGCGGCCTCGTCTTCGATGCGGGTGCGGCGCTCGTCTCCGTAGAGCTTCTTCACTTCCTCGAGCTCTTTGATGATGACGTTGCGGAGCTTCTTCTCAGAACCGAGAATCGATTCGTACTCCGCGATGCTTTCACGAACGCCCTTCAACTCGTTCGAAATTTCATCGATCGACAGTTTGGTCAGACGATGCAACTGCAGTTCGAGGATGGCGTCCGCCTGCTTGGCGGTGAAGGGCTTTTCAGGATCAACCTTCGGTGCGCGGCCTGTGACATTGATGTCGATCTTCTTGCCGCCGAAATACTGGACCAAGTTCTCGCGCGCATCGGCGCGGTTGGCGCTGGCGCGAATGATGGTGATGACATTGTCGAGATGGTCGAGGGCCTTGAGATAGCCTTCGAGGATGTGCTCGCGGTCCTTGGCCTTGTTCAGTAAGTACGCCGTTCGGCGGCGAACGACATCGACGCGGTGCTCGATGAAATATTTAATGGTCTGGATCAGTCCCATTTCGCGCGGCTGACCATTGACCACAGCAAGCAGGATCATCGAGAAGCTTTCCTGCATCTGCGTGTGCTTGAAGAGTTGATTCAGAACAATCTGAGGCTCGGCGCCGCGCTTGAGTTCGACAACGATGCGCATGCCGTCGCGATCGCTTTCATCGCGGATGTCGGAGATATCTTCGATGTCTTTATTGTTCACTAACTGCGCGATGCGCTCGACGAGGCGGGCCTTGTTCACCTGGTAAGGAATTTCGGTGACAATGATGGCCTGGCGATCTTTGCTGACGTTCTCGATCGCGGCCTTGGCGCGCATCATGAAGCGTCCGCGCCCGGTGCGGTAAGCTTCGAAAATTCCGGTGCGGCCGTGAATCATACCGGCGGTCGGGAAATCAGGACCCTGCACGAACTTCAGAAGTTCCGCGAGTTGTGCGTTGGGATTGTTGACCAGCGTAATAGTGGCGTCGACGATCTCCGTGAGATTGTGAGGCGGAATCTTGGTTGCCATGCCGACGGCGATTCCGTCGGAACCGTTAATCAAAAGATTGGGAATGCGCGCGGGAAGAACATCCGGCTCGATTTCGCTGCCGTCATAGTTGGGATGGAAGTCGACCGTCTCTTTGTCGAGATCTTCGAGTAGCGCAGTTGAAACCTGCGCGAGTTTCGCTTCAGTGTACCGATCAGCGGCAGGGGGATCTCCATCAACAGATCCAAAGTTTCCTTGACCAAAGATCAACGGATAGCGCATTGACCAATCTTGCGCTAGACGAACCAAGGCATCGTACACGGCAAGGTTGCCGTGCGGATGGTACTTGCCCATCACGTCTCCGACGATGCGAGCGCACTTGCGCGTCGCGCGATTGGGCTGCAACCCCATCTGCTGCATGGTGTACAAAATGCGGCGATGGACGGGCTTCAGCCCGTCGCGGACGTCGGGGAGCGCGCGGCCGATGATCACCGACATCGAGTAGTCGAGATACGACCGGCGCATCTCCTCTTCGATATTGACGGGTTGAATGTTCAGAGCGCCGGGGCCGTCGCCGCCACCGGGAGGAGGAGTGAGAGGAAGTTCGGGATTCTGATCGTCTGCCATGGTTAACTCTTGGCCTTTTTGACTCTAGCTGGTGGCTAAATCCAAGCTCTGGCGTCAATATTTCTCTGCCGGCTGAATCACGTAACTGCTTGTTTCTATAGGATGTTATATGCCCTGGGAACTGCGTTGATTATACCATGAGTTTCGCCCCTTCCGCGCGCCACCGTTGACTTGATTGAGACGGGTACACGGACCCGTTCCGAGTTGGGAAATCCACAACAGAAGGTTGGACTTTTGGGTTGGATGTCACTGCGAATTGTTGACGCGCACTGCTAGGCTGCGCCGCATGAAGCGGATTCCATCACTGGATGGCCTGCGGGCAATTGCAATTTCACTGGTCGTGTTGGGACATTGGGCGGAGGTCGCATATCAATCGCCCATTGCGGGAGCGTACGCCAGTTTGGGCCGGCGAATCTTCTTCGTGCTCTCGGGATATCTGATCACGACACTGATGATGAAGGAGTATCGCAAGGTTTCGACCATACGTTTGCAACGCTTCTACGTGCGGCGAGCGTATAGGATCTTGCCCGCAGCCATCGCGTTCATGGCCCCGGTGTTTGTGATCTTCTGGTACGACTTGCGGTGGTATCACATGGCGGCCGCAGCGTTTTACGTAGTGAACTTCGATTTCACGCATCCCTGGTTTCTCGGTCATTTGTGGTCCATCAGCGTGCAGGAGCAGTTCTATTTGCTGTGGCCGAGCGTGTTAAAGAAATGGTATCGGTACCGAACAATAATTCCCCTCATAGTCATCGCATTTGCGCCTCTGTACCGCATCGCGTGCCACTTCGCCGGTTTACATGGACGGGCAGACGAGACATTCCCGGCGGTAGCCGACATTCTCGCGATTGGCTGCCTCACGGCGATTTTCGAGACTCGACTGCCGCAGGTTCGAGTGTGGTGGGCGGCATTGATGATCTGTCCCGTCGTTTTTGTACCCATACACATGGGCGTACTGCGATTTCATACCACGCCGTTGATGCTTCTCTTGTGGTGGCCGGCGCTGCATTTTTCGATTGCGGGATTGCTAATGCACGCGGTCCAGAAGCCCTATTGGATATTGAATGTGCATCCCGTGATGTGGCTGGGCAAGATTAGCTACGGTCTGTACCTGTGGCAGCAACTGTTCGCATACGGCAACCATCCTCGCCCGTGGTACTTCATATTCTTTGCCGTGGGGATGGCGGCTGCTTCTTATTATCTGCTTGAGCAGCCAATGCTGCGGTTGAGGGAGAACAGAGTCGAGAAAAGAAAGGCGGCTGTAGAGTTGGCACGCGCTGCGTAGCCGTTTTCCGGTTCCGATGGCGTGGATCTTTGACAGATTTACGGTCCTACAATTACTTCATTGGGCGCAGAAGGAAGACGAAAAGCAACTCCTCGATCCTGATTTGCCTTCACGGTTTCGGACAGGTTGAGCGAGGAGAGTTCAATTTTGCGATTCCATGCCCCCGCAGTGTAGTAGTCCGCAGCCGCGTAGAGAACTCCATTCGAGATTGTGAAGTTCGATACTTCCGCCTTGGTACCATCCCGAAACACAAGAATGGCATTCAAACTCTCCCGTTGCGATATGCGACGACGGTCGAGTGGTCTGGCAAGGACCGCCGAGGTCGTCTGGTCGTCCAGCATCTGCGTCCCGGATTCGTTTTCTCCAGTCAGTTGGACGTATCGATTTCCCTGCAATTCAATGAGGAGAGGTGGCGCTGGCACAGTGGCGCGTTCAGACGTGGCGGCCGGGGGCGGTGGCGACTGCATCACAATGACGGGTGGTTGAGAAGCAACTGGATATCCTGTGCTGTAGAGATAGTCGGAATACAGAGGGTCCCCTAGGGGGATTGAGTAATATCCAGCCCCGAAGTTTCCGCGGCCATAACCGAAGTGCTGGAAGCTTCGACCGGCGAAGCGTGGAGAAGAAGAGAATCGCTGAGCGGCCGCACCGAGGGGGAGTGCAGCAAGCAACGCGATCACGAAAACCCGACGCATTTCAGTTCACCCGAGCCGAGGGCGGAAGTTGGAAGATCACGCCCCGATCCTCATTCTGTTTCCGTGTGGCCTCAAGATCAAGATCGGTCAGTGCTACCTTGCGGGAGTGGCCGACAGTCAGATCAAAGAGTGTCGATCCAACGATGGCATAGTTGCCAACTTCCAGCTTATGACCATCTTTGAACACCAGCAGCGTGGGATCCTGGGCAGGTTCCGGATCGGAAGGATTCTCGTTAGCGAGCGCCGAAGAAGCGGGAGAACCTTCGCTGTCCGGCGGAACATAAGAGCGGGAGCCAGCGCCGCGACGATCGAAAACTGTTGGGCCACCCTGGTAATTAGGATCGTTATCGCTGCCCTCCGCGTAATCCTCTGCGGCGCCGTTGTCGACCGCATACGGAACGGGCACGGCATACAAGTACGGCGTATATTCCCCGGAATGGCGACGACGGTGTTGAGCGTCCGGATTGCGAGGTGCGCGGGACGATGTGTAAGGGGTGACGCGCGAACTCGGTGCGTAGCCGCGTGGGCCCAAGGATGTCACGCTCGATGGAGGACCGTTAACGGCACGTCCGCCAAAGCCGGGAGATGTGACAGACGAAGGGGCTCCGTTGATCTGCGCGTGGCTGATTGTGCTGAGAAACACCGTCATGGCAACCAGACCGAAGAAGAGGAGCGAGGCCGAGATCGTACGCCGCACCAAACTATGATACTCCAGTAAACTGACCATGGCGCACCTCAAAGGTAGAACGCCTTCCCATACTTAGATTGCAGAAGGGGTTGACCAGATGCCCATGTCCTGCGGATGCGAGCGTCCGATCCGAGATCGCTATGTCATTGAAAAAACGAGGACAAAAACGGCAAGACTATAATTCCGATGATTAGTTCGCTGGCGCAAAAATGAGATCTGCGTTTCGATTCGTGATGTTGTCACTCGTCCTGGTGATTGTGGCGATGCTCTCGGCTTTGACGGCAATGCGATTCGCTATTCACGGACAGGAAGTGGCGGTTCCTCCATTAGTGGGGCTGGGACCAGCGGAAGCAGAGAAGGCCGTGGCAGCGGTGGGTTTGCAGATGTCGATTGAACGGCAGTACTACAGTCCACAGATTCCTGAAGGACGGATTATGTCGCAACTGCCTTTGCCAGGGACGAAGGTAAGGTCCGGTTGGCAGATACGGGTTGCGCAGAGCCTAGGACCGACGCGAGTGGTGATTCCTGACGTGACAGGGCAAAGCGAACACGCGGCAGAGTTAAATATCAGACGCCGCGGTTTGGATATCGCATCGACGGCTCAGGTGGAGACTGCAGGAATCCCAGCGGACCAGGTGCTCTCGCAAAGTCCACCGGCGAATGCTGCTCAAGTCCTGGCGCCGAAAATCAGTTTGCTGGTAACCTCTGCGGCGGAGCCACAGGCGTTCGTGATGCCCAGTTTTGTTGGGCAACCGCTGGGGAGCGCGAGCCAGACGCTGCTGGGGGCTGGATTTCGTTTGGGTAACGTGAGTGTCGCCGCAGCCGCAATTGTTCCGTCCCCGGATGCCGCAACAAGCGCATCAATTCCCGCGGTAGTGCAGGCGCCTCCCCAACCGACGCCCGCCAGCATTGTGGTTTCGCAGAATCCCGCTGCAGGACAGAAGGTGATCGCGGGCTCAACGGTAAATTTAGAAGTACGGTGATCCGCCCTCCGACCTAATCAGGTTTTCTCGACGATCGCAGCGAAGAATCCGTCACAGCTATGAATTCCCGGTATCGTGTGGAGATAAGGGCCGCGCGTAAGTGATTGGACGTGTTGTGGGGGCAACTCACCAGCTACGCCTAAACGATCCAGCTCAGCTCTACAGTGAACCAAACGGAAAGACTTATTCTCGGCCAAGATTGTTTCCACGACGGCTTCGTTCTCTTCCCTCTCCAGCGAACACGTTGAATAGACGACGCGGCCTCCGGGCGCAAGGTCGTTCAGGGCAGAACGAAGTATCCCAATTTGGAGCTGATGCAACTTCAGGAGATCGGGGGCCTTGAGCCGCCATTTGATTTCTGGATTGCGCGATAGCGTGCCGGTGCCAGAGCACGGAACATCCGCGAGGATGCGATGAAAAGTCTGAGATAACGGCAGATGAAGCGCGTCAGCGGCGACGATCCGGATTGGCGCGGATGGCATCGTAGATGTTAAAGGCAACAGCTTTTTCATCAGGCGCGCGCGATGTGGATGCATCTCGACGGCAGTAACGACACTCCCGGGATTTCGATCGGCGATGGCCAGTGTCTTTCCGCCTGGGGCGGCACAGCAATCGAGAATGCAATCACCCTCTCCTTGATCGCCGCGGCCCAGTAGCGCTGCCACCAATTGCGATCCTTCATCTTGAATGACGACTCGTCCCCGGCGGAACGCTTGAGTCGCGGTGGTGTCTCCTGCGTCTACTCGACGGGCGGAACTTAGAAATTCTCCGGGCGAGAAGGTAATTCCTTCGGCTGCGAGTTCGCTCGCTGCCTCCGGAGTTCGCAACCGAATGGTCGTAGGTGGAACCATCTGATTGTGCTGGCAGATTTGGCGGGCAGTGTCTGATCCAAATTCTTGGATCCATCTTTCCACCAGACAAACTGGATGAGAGAACGTAGCTGCGAGGATTTCGGGGGAGGAATTCTGGTCGTCAGAAAGGTTGGGCGGGGCGCTCGGCATTGCAGACAACTTTCGGAGCACGGCATTTACGAAAGGGGCTGCAGAGCGCTTTCGGGCGCGCTTTACGAGTTCCACACTCTCGTGAAGAGCGGCGCGCGCTGGGACGCGGGTGAGCCAGCGAAACTGATAGAGGGCGAGGCGAAGGGCGATGAGAATTTCGATATCCAGCTTAGCGAGCGGCTGAGAGGAAGCGACGGCGATCTCTGCGTCCAACTTCGATCGCCAGCGCAGCGATCCCATGACGAGTTCAGTGGCGAGAGCGTGATCGGAATGGGAGAGATTCGTGTAGGTGGCGGAATGCAGGAGTTCGGAAGCGTATGACGATTCGCCCTCGACGCGTAGAAGGATGTCGAAGGCGGCGGCGCGCGCGGGAGATACAGGCATGGATTCCAATTGTAGGCTGGAAACGGTTTGTCTCCACTCAATCCAAGATTCAGCAATATTTCATGTCTCTCATGCGCTGTGGAGTGTGACGTGCTCCGTTCCATGCGGGTGTTTAAGCCATGGACAGTGGTTACTACGCAGCGTGCTCCGGGCTCGCCGCTCAAACTCAAGCTCTCGAATTAGTCGCCGGTAACCTGGCGAACCTTGGCACAAGCGGATATCGAGGACAGCAGTCGACGTTTCGATCGATGTTGGCAGGTCGCGCCACTGTGGGTTCAAATCCCTTGAACGCGGCTGTCAACGACTTCGGGATCATCGGAGGAAGTCGCATCGACCTCGCGGCGGGCAGCCTGAATGCGACCGGAAACCCCCTCGATTTAGGAATTGCGGGAAGCGGTTTCTTTGAGATTCAGTCCCCTCGTGGGGTGTTCTACACCCGCAACGGCAGCTTTCGGCGGACTTCTGCAGGTCAGTTGGTTACGTCACAGGGGGACTCCGTTCTGGGTGAACAGGGCCCGATCGCGCTGCCCAACGGTCCTGTCACCGTTAGTTCGGATGGCACGATCTCGGTGGACGGCGCGATCGTAGCGAAGCTCCGGATTGCGGAGTTCTCTCCGAATACGAGTCTGAGCGCGGCCGGCAACTCGCTTTACGAGGCGCCGGCGGGCTCGGCCCTGCCCCCGGCCTCATCCTCGATACGGCAAGGAATGCTGGAAGATTCCAATGTCAGTCCTGTCGAGGGCGTGGTGCAGTTAATAACGATCCAGAGGAATGCAGAGATGATGCAGCGAGCATTGACCCTATTCGATTCACAGTTCAACCAGACGGCGGCGCAGGACTTGCCACGCGTCTAAGGCGAGGGAGCCATGATTCGAGCACTGTACACCGCCGCGAGCGGCATGATGGCCCAGGAAACGAATCTCGATAACGTTGCGAACAATCTCGCGAATTCAAGTACCGCAGGCTTCCGCCGCCGTCGGGTACAGTTCGAAGATCTTGTCTATCAGAACCTTGTAATGCCCGGAGCAGCCGCCTCGCAACAGACCACCATGGTTGCCGGCCTGCAAGTGGGCCTCGGCACGCGGACTGCGGCGTCGGAAGTGATCCAGTTACAAGGAGACTTCAGCCAGACAGGAAACCCACTCGATCTGACGATTCAGGGGCAAGGTTTTTTTCAGGTTCTGCTGCCCGATGGGGAGACGGCTTACACTCGCGCCGGCAGTTTTCACTTGGACGCGCAGGGGAACTTGGTTACCCAGGACGGAAATGCGGTGCAGCCGGCCGTGACGATTCCACCGGGGGCCACTTCGGTGACCGTAGCGCAGGACGGCACGATCAGTGTGACCTTGCCTGGACAGACAGCAGCTCAACAGGTCGGATCGCTGCAGCTGGCTCTGTTTAACAATCCGGGCGGGCTGAATTCCACAGGAAGCAATCTATTTCTTGCCACGACGGCTTCTGGGGATCCGGTGATCGGAACTCCAGGGGGGAGTGAGGGCCTTGGCTCGATTGAGCAGGGAATGCTCGAGCAGTCGAATGTGAGTGTGGTCGACGAATTCGTGCAGATGATTGTGGCCCAGCGCTCCTACGAGGCGAACTCCCGCGTGGTCAATGCGGCGGATCAAATGCTGCAGGACATCAATACCCTGGGGCGGTAATCCCGCCGCATTCATCTCCGCGATGCCGTTTATGAAACTGCTGCCCATTGTCGCCTTGTTCACCGGATTGCACCTCGCCGTTCTCGGTTGCGGTGCCCAAACTCCTTGCCGCGTTGGGATAGAAGAGAAGGTCGAAGTCATCGGACCAGCACTTCGCCTCGCGGATGTTCTTTCGCCGGATACCTGTCCGGACGTCATATCCGCTGCTGCGCGGATGTCGCTTGGGGCCGTTCCCGCGGACGGCAGTGTCCGAGTCTTGCGGGGGACGGATGTAACCAGTTGGCTGCAAGCGATACTCGGCCGTCTAACGATTCGTGTTAATGGACCGCGAGTTGAACAGATACCGGAAAGAATCGTGGTGCGCCTTGCGGGCTTTTACGATTCATGCGGCGACATACGGCAGAACCTTCTTTCAGAACAGGGATCGGCATCCCTAGGGAAGTTTGACGCGACATCGACGCGAGATGGAACCTCGCAGAAGATCCCCGACCGAACCGACTGCGGATTGAGCGGGGTAATTTCGACGAATGCGTCGTTTGAACTTGATCGAAAAGTATGGGATCCCGCTCTTAGGAGCTGGATATTCTTCGCACGATGCAGAAATCCTCGCGCATGCGTGCCATTCATCGTCAGGGTTCAGAGTGAGGGTCCGCAAGTCGGCGAGCACTCTCCCTACTTTCTGAATACACAGCGAAACGAGAAGTTGCTTCAGCCGCTACGGCACGCAGAACTTGCGAAACCGAAACCAATTATGCGGCGCGGGCAGGTATCGGTATTGCTTTGGGAGCAGGATGGAATTCGCCTTACTGTTCCTGTGGTTTGCTTAGAGAATGGCGGAAAAGGCGAAATGGTGCATACCCGAGTGTTGTCCAGCGGACGCGTAGTGCGGGCCATCGTCCTGAGTCGAGAAATGTTGAAAGCCCTGTAGTGAGACTGGCCGCAGAAAGGTCGCAATGATGATAGCGCCGCGTGCTTCACTCACAGTTCTTATTGAATGCGCGATTCTGGTGTGTGCTCCTCAAGCAGGTGTGTCTCGAGACAAGCAGACGCACAATCAGCCGAGCGGATTGGCAGAGTACATCCAACGCGTATCGGCGAAGGCGCCGATTACTGCGTCGGTCAGTAGCGGAAGTCTCTGGAGCGATTCCGGGCGTCTGGCGAACATGGTTGCGGACTACAAGGCATCACGAGTTGGAGACCTGGTCACGATTAGCGTTGTGCAAAATCTTTCCGCATCGAGCACCGGGAATGTTTCCACTAACCGGAGTTTTACCGCTAGCTCGGGGATCACAGCGCTGCCCGGCCAGCTTAAAACCACCGGCGTAGCCAATTTGTTCTCGCCCAGTTCAGCTCAAGTACTCTCCGGAAAAGCGCAAGCCACTTCCCAAACTTCGTTGAGCACGATCTTGACCGGGAGAGTAGCCGCAGTGCTGTCAAGTGGAACGCTAGTGGTGGAAGCCGAGCGCCAGATCACCATGAACAATCAGCATGAAACGGTGATCCTGCGGGGATTAGTTCGCCCGGGCGACCTTGATGCGGCGAACACCGTACTCTCGAACAATGTTGGCGACCTTGAAGTCGAAGTCAAGGGCAAAGGGGTCGTCAGTGAGGGAACCCGTCCGCCAAATCCCGTTGTGAAGTGGATCTTGCGAGTCCTTGGTTTTTGAAAGGTGAGGATGACCCGATACACGTTCCTGGTGCTGCGACTTCTGGTGGCCGCGGCATGCATTGCTACCGCGCAAGCAGAAGTTCACCGGGTGCTGATTCGGGATGTAGCCACGGTCGAGGGTGTGCGGGATAATTCGCTCATCGGCTACGGCCTGGTCGTTGGACTTAAGGGAACAGGGGACCGGCAGCAGACCTACTTTACGGTGCAGACATTGGCCAGCATCCTCGCCCGGATGGGGGTACAGATTCCGACTGCGTCCGTCAGGGTAAATAACGTAGCCGCCGTCTTTGTCACCGCGAGCCTTCCTCCGTTCTCCCGACCTGGCATGCACTTGGATGTGATGGTTTCTTCCAGCGGCGATGCTCGAAGCCTCGAGGGAGGGCTGCTGTTGCTGACACCGCTGTATGCGGCCGACGGGCAGGTTTTCGCAGCGGCGCAGGGGCCACTGGTGGTTGGAGGTTACACCTCAGGCACCGCCACGAACTCAAGGCAAGTGAACCATCCTACTGTCGGACGCGTACCGGGCGGGGCACTTGTCGAACGCGATAGTGCGCTCAATCTCGCCGGACTCGATCGGCTGTCTCTACTCTTAAATGACGCCAACTTCTCAACCGCGGAGGAAGTGGCTTCGGTCATCAATCATGAATGGTCAGCGCCCGTGGCAAACGTAATCGATAGCCGACGCATCGAGATTGAGTTGTCCGTTGTGGGGAGTGTATCGATTCCTGCTTTGTTAGCGCGGGTGGAGAATCTGGAAGTTGAAGTACAACGCAGAGCCAAAGTTGTCATCAATGAACGCACGGGCACCGTCGTTCTTGGCCAGGATGTTCACGTAGGTGCGGTCTCCATTCTGCACGGGAACTTTTCCGTCGAGGTGTCGACGGCTTTCTCGGTGTCGCAGCCGAACGCTTTAGCTGCGGGGCAGACCGAAGTCGTGCCGCAGACAAAATTGAGCGTGAACGAGACGCCGGCACGCAACGTGCAATTGAACGAGGGCGCAAGTGTGGAGCAGTTAGTGACGCGTCTGCAGGCGATTGGTGCCACCGCTCGCGACGTCGTTTCTATCCTGCAGGCGATCAAAGCCGCCGGGGCTCTCGAAGCAGAACTCGAGGTAATCTGATGACCTCCATTTCAACTCCGAGCGTCGCGCAAACGCTTGCTCTTCCAACTGCACCGGCCCGCAGCATCAAGGCCGCGCGTGAGTTCGAAGCCAACTTGATCGCGTCGCTGTTGCAGTCGCTAGAAACGACATTTGCTGCACTCCCGGGAGAATCCAGCCTTCCCGGAACGGACAACTACAATTACCTCGGAACGCAGGCCTGGGCGGAAGGAATCGCCGATCACGGAGGATTTGGAATCGCGGCCATGATTTCCAGATATTTCGCTTCACACGAAGGTAAGAGGTGACTCGTGCCTATTGGCTTTGAAATATCCTCTAAAGCTCTTGCAACTCTAGCCGATAGAACAAGATGAGGGCTGAACCAGAGTTAAGCGGGCGGCCAGGTTAAAGTTTTCTAACAGCCGGTCGATACTTGAATTGCAAGGGTCAGTGAAGGGATCAACTACTATGAGAATCGATTTACAATACCGTCCGCAATCCACTTCTGACCTGGACCACGACGCAGCAGGCCTCACAAGCGCTCCCGGTAAGGTCCAGCAAGGCGAAGATCTGGCGCAATTGTCCAACTCCCATGTACAGGTAGCGTTAGCCGCGCAGGCGTCGCAACTGCCGGAGATTCGCGAAGAGCGTGTCCAATCTCTGCGGCAGTCGGTGCTCAACGGCGAGTATCGCCCCGATCCCGAGAAAACTGGCGCAGCCCTGTTTTCCCACATGGCATCGGGTGGTCTCTCGGCGTGAGTGTCTTGAAATGAAAGCCGAGAGTGTAAATGCAAGCAATCTGGCAACGACCATGACGACAGATGTGCTGACTCCAGCGTCATCGGTTCGGGAGGTTGGTGGACGCCTGCCAAACCCTGATCGAAGGCGCGCGGTCAGCCGCCGTCTTTCGGTCGGGAAAGACGCGAACGAAGGTACTGTGTCTTCTGAAATCGTCAACATCCCCGAACACCGAATCGACCGAATTGGGTGAGCGATGAATCCTCAGCCAAACCTCAAAATCATCTGCGACGCAAGGGAAAGATTCAGGTCCCATCGTGGATCTACCATTTTTTCAGAAATCTTGAAGACGCTCGCGGACCTCGAAACCAGTTTCCGGGCGAGTCAAAGTGCGCTATTAGCGCGTGATGTTGGGTCTCTCGAGGTCCTTACACGCCAGCAATCGTCGCTGAAGTCTCGCATTCTTAATCGTTGGGAAGAACTTTCGGCGATCGTGATAGAGTCCGCTGCGCATCCTGGAGCCCTGCAGGTTTCCGGCTTAGAGCCCGTACAAAAGGTGAGCAATGCCGCCACCCGCGTTCTCCGGCTTGGGCAAGTACACCTGGCCCTGCTGGAGCGGATGCAACAACTGTTGAGAGTCGCGGGGAATCTGGCGGGGGAGTCGCAAGTGGGTTACACCACGAGTCTGGCTTGGCCCGCCAATCGGGCTGACCGGATCCCGGGATCTTCCACGGAGGCGTAAGAGTCTCATGTCGAGCTTGAATGCAAGCCTGGCGATCGCATTGAGCGGACTCACAGCAGAACAATGCGCTTTAGAAGCGACGTCGAACAATGTCGCCAACGTCAACACGCCCGGCTATTCCCGGGAAGTCCCCGTGCTTGCAACAAGCGATCCAATCGTGGTCACTCCGCTTACTTTGGGTTCTGGTGTCAACCTACAAACAATTGAGAGCGTACGCGATTCGATCCTTGAATCCCAGATCCAGCAGGAGAGCCAGACACAAGGGAGGTTGAATTCGCTCGTCTCGGCTCTCTCGCAAACTCAGACTAGTTTCAGCAGCACCTCGGCTGACATTGGCACGGCAATCTCTAATTTTTTCGATAGCGTCAATCAGCTCTCGACGAGTCCGGCAGATCTTTCCCTGCGGCAGGGTGTCCTCACTGCCGCTGGCAACGTGGCAACGGCCTTCAATGTTGCGGCCAACAATTTGACGGCGCAACGAACAAGTTTGGATCAAAGTGTGGAGCAGATTGTCGGCCAGGTCAATCAGCTCACGACGCAGATTGCTCAACTCAACGGGCAGATTAGTAATGTCGAGAATACGGGAGAGAGCGCTGGCACCTTCATCGACCAACGTACGCAACTCGTCGATCAGCTTTCCTCGTTGGTAGATGTGTCGGAGATTCCGAGCAACAATACGCTAACTCTGACGACGGCCAGCGGCACCGCACTGGTGGACGGGCAACAATCTTTCCAGCTTTCTGTGCGTCCGGATTCTTCCGGAGTTCAGCATGTTTTTTCTCAAGGAAGCGACATCACTGCGACGCTTGTTTCCGGACAGCTGGGCGGGGTGCTGGAGGCACGGGATCAAAATATCCCGAACATCCAGACCCAGCTCGACGCGCTGGCATCAGGCCTAGCGAACGCTGTAAACAGCGTGCAGACCTCCGGATACGATCTGAATGGAACCGCCAGCTCCGGTAACAACCTTTTTAACCCTCCATCCGTTTCCGGGACGGGCGCCGCTGCCAGTCTTTCCGTGGCAATCACTGACCCTGCCCTGATCGCCGCAAGCTCGGACGGAACTTCAGGAAGTAACGGCAACGCTGAGGCGATGTACGCTCTGCGGAATCAGGCCGTGGTCGATGGGCAGAGTCCAACGGACTATTACTCTGGCATCGTTTTTAACGTCGGAAACGCCGTGGCCGATTCCACCGCGGCGCAGAGTGCGTCCAACCTTGTCTTGCAACATTTGAACGATCAGCGCGCGTCGATTTCCGGCGTCTCCCTCGACGAGGAAGCCGCGAATATGATGCGCTACCAGCAAGCCTATGCCGCGTCGGCACAGATCATTACCGCCATCAACACGATGATGCAGGATGTCATCAACATGAAGAATTCCTAAGAGTGCCTATGAGAGTGAACCCCAATCCGTTACCCGACCTTTTGGCCGCACTCCAACAGACCGAGCAACAGATCAATTCGGATCTTGAGCAGACGGCCACCGGGCAAAGCGTGAATGCTCCCGGCGACAATCCTGCCGCGGCCGCGACGCTTGTCCGGAATGCCGGCCAGACTGCGGAAGTCGACCAGTTCCAACGAAGCGTCAGCAGCGTGAATGGGGAAATGCAGAACGCCGATTCCGCTTTGAGCTCCGTTGTCACAGCTCTACAGCGCGCGATCAGCCTGGGCACGGAAGGAGCGAATGGCACCGTCAATCCTGCGGACAGGACCGCGCTTGCCGTCGAAGTTCAGGGCATTCAGTCGCAATTGGTCAGTCTTGCAAACCTTTCGTATCAGGGCAATTTCGTCTTTGCCGGAACCGCGACTCAAGTCGCACCCTATGTCCTCGATGCCACCAGCTCCTCTGGTGTTCGTTACGTCGGCAACTCGAACGTGAATACTGTGACGGTCGGTTCGCATCTTACGGTCCAGAGCAATCTGCCAGGCTCGCAGCTTTTCTCCGCCGCAGGCAGCGACGTGTTCCAGTCCGTTCAGGATCTCATCAATAACCTGCAGAGTGGAACGAACATTGATGCCGCAGTCAGCGAAGTGAATAGCGCATACGAGCACATCAACGCTCAACGCGTTTTTTATGGGAACGTGCTCAACCAGTTGAGCTCGCAGCAGACAAGCCTGAACGATGAAGCTACCCAGCTCGCGCAGCAACAGAACAGCGCCGGAGGTGCCGACCTGACGAAAGTCCTCAGCGACCTGGTGAATGCTCAAACGTCGCGTCAGGCAACGCTCGAAGCGGTAGGGCAGATGCAGCAAAACAATCTCTTTAGTTACATCAAATGAGGATGGTCGTAGCGCAGGTCAGAAAGTCTGGCGTGAGCGGAGAGCCCATTGCGCGACTGATCGACCTCGTTCCTGCTCCGTTTCAAGGCGAGATCGTTCCTCAAGGAGGGTGCGACGAATCGCCGGCAGGAGATCTCGAAGGCGAATCATGTTTGCCCGGTATTTCGTCAGCTCGTGTTCGATTCTGGTATCGGGTTCTGACAGTAATTGTCGAAGCCGTCCGCCAACTTGCACCAGGTCGGATAAAAGCCCATTCAATTGCTCCGGGGTGGCAGTTCTCAGCCGTGCTCCGGTATTCGTGCATGGTGGCGACAAAGCAGCCAGCCATCGCTCTAATCGAGCGTTTATCTCGTAGAGCTCTTGAGCGGTCTGATTCGGCTCCGTCATCAGGCATTCCATTCCGATGTGCGGGTTTGGGATGATGCGTTTTGAGCGGCTGGTGGGCTGAGCGCTTTTTCGACGCCACACCAGGCTTCGTGGATCTGCATCAAAAATGAAATCTGCTCTCGGATTGCGTTTGCGGATTGTTGAACCTGCGCCTGGATGAGGCTGTTTCGGACCCCATTATAGAAACGCTCCAGATTCACGGCTATCCTGCCTCCCTGCTCCTTGTCGAGCGTTGCTTGCAGATGTCCGAGAACCAGGATCGCATGGTTGATCTGTCGTGTCCTCTCCTCAATCTGTCCCGCTTCCTGTGCCGTGGTGGCACGCCGCAGGTCTTCGATTGCCTGTTCGTAAAGCAGAATCACAAGACGCACTGGACTGGCGCCTGCAACGGAGGTTTCGCGATAAGACAATCCAGGATTCATAGGCTTAGAGGCCCGACGTTAGGGTTGGCGAAGAAGAATCGCTGCTGCTAGTGCTGCTGCCGGATCCCATCGTAGACAAGGTCTCGGTTACCTGCTGCAACAATAATGGATACGCTTGCAGCGATGCGTTTACTTGGCTGAATTCCTGGGTCAACTGAGTCTGTTCCGTTTTTAACAGGTCTTCGAAATTGTTAATGCTCGTGGTCAGGTTTTGCTGCTGGGATTTGTTTTGAACGAGATCCAGATTCAGCAGCCCCTCGGTGGGATCGGTGAGATTGGTCAGACTGCTATGGAAGTTGTTGGCAAATCCGGTAGAGGATGCATTCTGAAAGAAGCTTTGAAATGCGGCTGGATTGGCTGCGAGTACCTGACTCAAGCTCTGTCCGCCTGGCGTGGTTCCTACTGTCAGAGTGCCGTCATCATTCATGTTGATGCCCAACGAAGCTAAATTTACAAGTCCACCGCTTCCGGAAACGGCGTACGTCGCGTTGTTCATCAGGCTGGTCTGCAGGGAACGTAAGGCACTATCCGACCCCAGCGGCCCCTCAGAATTAGTGGTCGAATCGACAGTGAACTGCTCGTTAATGTCGCTGATTACGGTGTTGTAGGCGGATACGAAAGTATTGATGGCCGAAGTGACTTGTTGCGTGTCCGGGCCCACGGCGACTTCGACTGCACTGTTGGGCGCTGCACTCGACAGATTCAGCGTCACTCCCGCAATTGCTCCGCTGATGGCATTGGTTGCACTAGAGTATGGAACTCCATCGATCGTCAGCGACGCATTCTCGCCGCCGATGGGCGCGTTGAATCCGAGCGCACTCGTGTTATTCGCGATCGCCAGGGCTCCCGGCGTACCCGTGGCCTGGCTGGAGATGGTAAGCCGTGCTCCGGTAGCGTCGGTTACCACTGCAGCGTTGATCCCCCATTTGTTCTGCGCACTCTGCTGGTTGATGGAACTGGCAAGCGTCGTCAGTGTGTCGTTCGTGCCGGCAGTTATGGCTATGTCAGCGGTGGTTCCGGAAGCTCCGCCGATCTGCAATTGTAAGTCGCTACTTGTTGCACCGGCCGGCAGAATCGAAACGTTAGCGCCTGCAGCCACAGCATTCGTGTATAACGTACCGACGCTGGCTAGATTGTTTACGACGATGCTGTGATTGCCTGCAACCGCTGATGCGTCGGCTGTGGCATTGAGCACGCCGGTGTCAGAGGATGTTGCCGACTGCGCCGTTAACGCTCCCAGAGGATCCGACAGGGCACTAACTGCTGTGGCCAGGCTGCTCAGGTCGGTATTCATCGACGTCAGCAACCCGGACTGCGTTTGCAAAAGTGTCTGTTCACTGCTCCACTCCGACAACTGGCCGCTCTTTTCGTTCAGGATTTCACTGACAACCGTACTAATGTCGAGCCCTTGGCCGCTCAACAGACTAGCTGGATTCAAGCTAATGCCCATACGACTCTCCTTCTTGGATGCCGGGACAGAACGACAGTGCCCGGCTCCGGGCCTGTTGTTCTAAGGCTTGGTCGATAGCATGCGCCAGCCTCAGCAGCTCTGAGCTTGGGATCTGAAGAATTAAGCTGCCGGACTGGTCCAGGTACCGGATGATTATTTTTCCGTCCGCGCTATCCTGCTGCACTTGGACTTCATCTTGTGAACTTTCCAGGGATGGGGCGGGCTTCTTCTGATTGCCGATTTCTTGTATCGGTTCGGTTCCCAAACCGGGAGAAGTTGGGCGACCAAGGGATGGTGATTGCGTGGCGCGCGCATCGTTTCCATCTGTACAACTCAAACCTGCGGAAGTGATGATTCCTGGTGCCGGACTGATGCTCATAATGAGCTCCGGAAAACAAAAGGAGGCGGTTAGCCGCCTCCTTTGTCAGATCATCTACTGCAACAGCTTCAGTACGAGTTGCTGCTGCTGGTTGGCCTGGGCGAGCGAAGAGATGCCCGTCTGTTCCAGGATTGAATACTTCGTCATGTTGGCGACCGCCGTCGGGATGTCAGCGGCGGTGATGCCGTTTTCGGCAGAGGTTAGATTCTGTACCTGATTGCTGATCACGTTGCTGGCGCTTTGTAGCCGGTTCACGCTCGCGCCGAGTTGACCGCGCAACGCAGCCACTTGCGCGATGGCGTTGTTGATGTCGGTTAGAGCTGTCTGAGCCGTTCCCTGAGTACTCAGGTTGTCATTCGACAAACTGATGCCATTCATGTTGCTGCTCGAGAACTGTCCCAGGCTTACGCCGATCTGGCTGCTGCCGGCAACCGTCGAATCGCTGAGGTACACGTTCATCGTGCTGGTGTTGTTGGTGTTGGTAAGCGTCTCTGCCGCGTTATCGGCACCGATCTGCAGCGTGGTTGCGCCGCCATCGACCAGCTCGCTGGCCGCTGCGGTGCCCCGATTCTGCGAGTCTGTGATGACCAAGTTGCCCGTGTTGTCGAGCGTCGCGAACAGGCCCGAGCCCGAGTTGTTGACGTTCTCAATCAGTCCAGCGACCGTTCCATTGTTCGCATCCGTGGTAGTGGAATTAAAGGTTTGGACCGCGCCGTAGGCTCCGGTAGAGCTATCCCAAGCTTGCACGGTGAGGTTCCCCGTCGCGGCCGATGCCATGCCGCCCGCATTGGTGACCGCTGTGGTCAATTGGTTGTAGTTTGTTCCGCTGCCCGCGAAGATCTGCGCACCGTTGTAAGTGGTGTTGACGCCGATCCGATCGATTTCGGCCTTGATCTGCGAGAATTCCGACTGAAGTGCCTGCCGTTGTGAGTCCGAGACGGTTCCTGTAGAAGACTCCGTCGCAAGTGTGACTGCGCGGTTCAGGAGGGTCGTGACCTGGGCGAGGGCGCCGTCGGCAACTTGCAACATCCCGACACCGTCATTGGCGTTACGGGCGGATTGTGTGAGAGCTGTAATGTTGGCTTGCAGTCCGTTCGCGATGGCCAACCCAGCTGCGTCATCTGCGCCGCTGTTAATGCGGGAACCGGATGACAGTTGATACAGCGTGCTCTGCAGATTGCTGTTTGTAATGGACAGCTGATTTTCTGCGGATAACGATGCGATGTTGTTCAGGATTCCAATTGGCATTTGAGTCGCTCCTTCTCCGTTGATTTGTTCGGTTCTCCTAAGATCGTTCTTAGGATGTTCTGCGAAGCTCCTACTTGCCACTCGCGGAACCCCGAATTTCCTTCCTGTCCATCGGCGGCGCTCAGTTCTGCTTTAGCTTCGGTGCACATTTTGCAAGGTGTCGGTCGTAATGCGGTGGTAACAGCGTTGCGGCTGTCTCAAATAAACTAGCTTCAATTTCCGCCGATATCTTCTTCAAGGGGTTGTGTCTATGCGCCCCAAAGGAAGGAACGGATGATTCACCTGACGCGTTTAAACAACACGCCACTGGTTGTGAACTCGGACTTGATTAAGTTTGTCGAGCAGTCTCCGGACACATTTGTCACCTTGATTACCGGAGAAAAAATCGTAGTGCGCGAAAAATCTAGCGAAGTCCTAGCTCGCATCATTGAATTCCGACGTTCAGTTCTCACCGGCCTGTGTGCGAACTGGGACGCATCTTCTGCGCATGCTCTCATCCCGAGATCCCCCACGCCGACCAGCGAAGAACCCTTGAGGTGAAAGTGGACAAGTCCAGTTTAGGGGGCGTGCTTTTGGCGGTAGGAGGAATTATCGCTGGACTCCTGCTCGAAGGCGGCAATCTGCGCCAAATCTTGCAGCCGACCGCCGCGATGATTGTCTTTGGCGGCACGCTGGGCGCTGTCATGCTGCAGTTCCCGGTCTCGGTTGTTCTGCTCGCCATTCGACGACTCGGATCGGTTTTTATCAGTCCCAAATCCAACCCGGAATCCACAATCCGCCGTCTCGTTCACTACGCCCAAAAAGCCCGCCGGGAAGGAATCGTCTCTCTCGATAGCGAACTTCCAGAAATCCAGGACTCTTTTTTGAAGAAATCCCTCATGCTCGCCGTTGACGGCACGGAACCGGACGAACTCCGCAAGATTATGGAGCTGGAGCTCGATAATCAGGCTGAACACGAGGAGAGGGCTCCGCAGGTATTTGAGTCGGCAGGTGGCTTCGCCCCAACGATTGGCATCATCGGGGCTGTGCTTGGCCTGATTCAAGTGATGCAGCATCTCGACAAGATTGATGAAGTCGGCCGGGGAATCGCGGTCGCGTTCGTAGCCACAATTTACGGCGTGGGTTCCGCGAACCTTCTATATCTGCCGATTTCCGGGAAGATGAAATTTCGAATCCGGGAAGAACAAATTACCCGCGAGATGACTCTGGAAGGAGTGGCCTCCATATTAGAGGGCATGAACCCTCACATGCTCGAAACAAAACTCCTCAGTTTTCTGGTCGATGCAGAATCCCGCAAGAAGTCCCGTCGAGACGGCACCTTATGAAGCGGACAAGACGCCCGAGGTCCCATGTGAATCACGACCGCTGGCTAGTGTCTTACGCAGATTTCATCACCTTATTATTTGCGTTTTTCGTCGTGCTCTATGCCTCTGCCCAGGTAGACCAGCGGAAAATCGGAAGACTTGCGATAGCTATCCAGGTGGCATTCCAGGAACTCGGCGTGTTTCCGGCCTCGGGAGCACCGAGCGCTTTGACCGTCAACGAACCGATTCCTCTCTCTACTCTGCAATCCATTGCGAATACAAAGCGCAACGTTCAAGTCTTAACGTCTCCCCCCGTTGCCGACTCACCCGATCTAAGTTCGGAAGACGAAACCAACCTCGCGACCTTGCAGGAAGAACTGCAGCAAGCCCTGCAACTCGAGATCGCAGCGCATACCGTCGCTCTACATCGAGAGGCTGAAGGGCTCGTGATCAGCTTGCGCGAATTCGGATTTTTCGATAGCGGCTCCGCCTCTTTGAGGTCCTCGGCAGTGCCTGCGCTCGACCGCATCGCATCTATCCTCGCGGTTCGAGCCTGCAAGCTACGCATCGAAGGCCACACGGATAACATCCCTATTCATACTCCGCAGATGGCCACAAATTGGGAACTCTCGACGGCTCGTGCCACGGAAATGGTCCGCCTTCTGATTCAGCATTACGGTTTTTCTCCGCAGCGATTATCTGCCGCGGGATATGCCCAGTATCACCCAATCGCCAGCAATAACACTATCCAAGGACGCGCACAAAACCGCAGGGTGGACCTCGTCATACTGAGCGAACACGATTCGCGTCCGCCTACCGCGTCACTCTCCAAACCGTCTCCAGCCGTTCCATAATCCAGCCGCTCAGACGTCAGCCCGCTAAAGTTGCAACTTCGATCGCCGATGAATGTGCAGGGAGCGAGAATGACCGCCGCACCAGCGCAATCAATCACCGCCATGGATGGTCCGCCAGACCCCGAGCTCGTGCGTATTCGAGACCTCGTTTACCAAGTGGCCGGCATCTTTCATCCCGATTCCAAGCTCCGATTGCTGCATGATCGATGCGGCCGCCGCATGAAGGAGCTGAAGTCCAAGAACCTCCGCGAATATTTTGAGTACCTCACCATCAAACCGGCACGTCAAACGGAGCTAGTCGCGCTTTTGAACGAAATAACAATCGGCGAGACCTGCTTCTTTCGAAATCAACCTCAATTGGACGCGCTCCGGCAAATCGTGATTCCCAAGATTATTGAAGCAAAGGCTAAGCTTCCTCTTCGTCGATTACGGATTTGGAGTGCGGGTTGCTCAACAGGAGAGGAACCCTACACGCTCAGTATGCTGTTGCTGGAGGAATCGCAACGCAAGCTCAAGGACTGGACGATTGAAATCCTAGCTACGGATCTCAATGAGCGCTCTCTCGCTCACGCAAAGAATGCGATCTACGGCACCTACAGCACACGAAACCTCACCGCGTACTACCGCCAGAAGTATTTCGAGCCCGCGGCTGATCAGTTGCAAGTCCAGCAATTCGTGCGCAACAGCATTGCCTTCAGCCGCCTGAACCTTTCCGATGACTCCCGCATGATTTTCATGAAGAGCCTGGATATTATCTTTTGCTGCAATGTGCTCATCTATTTCGATCTCGCCTCGAAACGGCGCGTGATTCAGCATTTCTATAACAACCTTCTCCCTCACGGACATCTATTCCTCGGGCATTCCGAATCGCTGTATGGAGTCTGTGATGACTTTCGGCTGGTTCACTTGCCGGGAGCGACGGCGTACGTCAAGGGTGAACGCTCGCAAGCGGGAAAGCAGGGGCTATGACTTCGACAGCTGCGAAAGCGAACTTGCTCGCGCGAATCGAGGAGCTGAACCAGATTCCCACTATTCCCGCGGTACTGGCACCCCTATTACGTTATCTTGAGCAACCCGTTGAGCAACTCGACGTACAAAAAGTCACAGACATGATTGCGCAGGATAAATCTCTGGCTGCGCAATGTCTTCAAATGGCGAACAGCCCGTTATTTGGCCGATGGCAGAAAGTAGATTCCCTGCGCGGCGCCGTTGTGGGCCTCGGATTCCAGCGGGTCAGCGACATTGCAATGTCTTGCGGAGTGCTCAATATGACTCCTAAAGATGGCCCTGGGCTGGATCCCGTTGTCTTTTGGGAGCACTCTCTGGGATGCGCTCTGGTCTGCCGCCATTTCGCCCGCAAGATTTCATACCCCGATCCCGGAAAAGCGTACCTAGCCGGGCTCCTTCACGATCTCGGCATCATCGTAAATCTCTGGATGTTGCCCAAGGAATTCCGGGAGGCCTTCGAACTTGGCCGCGAGAAAGGAATTCCGCTCCACGAAGCCGAACAGACGGTTCTCGGGTTCACTCATTGCGACAGTGGCCGGTTGCTTGCCAACCGATGGGAACTCTCAGCCGATCTTCGCGAAGTAGTGGCCCTGCACCACTCTCCCCAAGAATCGCGTCAGAACGCGGGACTCGTCGCCTTAGTTGAGCTTAGCGACCTGCTTTGCCGTATGAGTGGGTTGAACTATGGGTATCAGGAAAATCGCGAAGTGAATCTCCTGGAACAAGGGGGCTTCACGGTGCTATCGCAACAATGCAAAGATTTGGAAAACTTCGACTGGGCTCGGCTAACTTTTGAACTCGACTCATACATGGATGAAGTCCATGCCCTCGTCCAAGCCATATACCGTAAATGAAAGAAATGGTGCCATCTCGACGAGTGTTGACTTGCTATCGGAACGATTCAATCGGCTATTGCTTTGGAGCGGTCAAGACTGTTCCATACGGATCGAGCAAGAGCTTACGGGTTCCGGCGGGAGCTGACACGTGGAAAGAGGATTCCTCGCCATCAGCAAATACGCGCCCAAGAAGTACAGGCTGCGATCCACTGATCACCGCATAGATCGGAACGGACGTCACAAGATCGGGCGGTGCGTTCTTCTGTAAGATCGTTCCACTCGCTGTGGCCCGCGCTCCTTTAGCCACGAACCTAACATTTTTGAGTTCCAGCTTCGGCATTGCCGTTCCGTTAATCCATCCGTCGAGAAACCAATCGAGAGATTTCTTACCCTCGTACTGCAGGGAGGAAGGAAGTTCTTCAGCAAAAACGTTCAGCAACTCCTCCGTACTGATGGCCTTGCCCTCGTAGCGCTGACGAACCTTCGTTAATGCGCGCACAAAAGGCTCGTCGTCGGCTCCTTGCGTTTTATGAGTTCCTTCCTTCGTCGCTGCATCCCTAAGCATCGTCCGCAGCATGTGGAACAGCCAACTCCCTCGCCCATAGCTGATCGCCTCGTAGCCTGTGGGAAAGCGCGACGAGAGCAGACGGGTTCCCAGAGTCACCGGGCCCGCTTCCATCGGAGATAGACCATCTTTATTCTTCTCCACGAGATCGTTTCGAAATTGTTCCATTAGCATTCGAAATCCCGCCGGATTCTTCTCCTGCAGCATCATTAGGGCGCAGTAGTTCGCCAATCCTTCGGAAAACCACTGGTCACGATAGCTATTCCAGGTCACCAAGTCTCCCCACCATTGGTGCGCCACTTCGTGGGCGGGGATTAAATGCTGGATCAGAATCCGGTACGGTTCGAAATGCAATTGTTGCCGCTCCTCGTCATTCAGAAATGCATACGAGGAAAGAAATACCAGGCCAGGCCAACCTTGGCTTTCGCGTCCTGGCATCTGCGTCAAAGCGAGCTTGCTGTACGGATACGTCCCGAAGCGATCGGCAAAAAATTGGACGGCTTGCGCCGCCGAGTCTTCTACGTGCACTTCATTTTGCGCTGGCGAAGGACGACTGGGAACAATCACTCGCGGCGGTCGTGGCGTTAACGGATCGGACGAAGCCGGCTCGATCACCTCAATGCCGCCGCTCGGAAAGTCTTTCTCCACACCTCGCGTGGCATAGGTGCTGACTACGACATCGCCCACTTTCGTCGAAACTTCCCGATATTTCCCCAAGTTGAACCCTGCCAAAGGAATGGACCGCTCCGATACCCAGCGCGACACTTGCTGGCCCGGTGGAGCTGGATGGTCTGGCGAAACCGGCGTCGGCTTCCCCGTTGCCAGCAAAGTCCAACCCTGTGGATACGTGAATTCCAGGTCGAAGTCGGCCATATCGATGCCATGATTCGGATACCACGTTCCACGAGCACCAACGTAAAGCAGCCCGCTGCCTGCTTCGGCCAGTACTTCGCCTCCGTAAGTGAATTCAACCTCGAATCTTTTTCCCATCGAGGCTGGCTGCGGCAGTATCACAGCCACCAGATCATTTCCCTGCCGTGAAAGGTTAGTTCCTTCCAGCGCAGGATTATGGATGAACTCCACCGGGCTGCCGTCCAGTTTGACACTATCCATTTTGAGAAAACGGGACAATTCAAAGAGCAAAGCGCGTGCCCCGCTCCGCCGTACCTCGCAATCCACTAATGCGTGTGCGCGAATTTCCTTGGGGGGCAACACGTCTGTTGCAATCTTGAACCGACGAATATCAATGGCATTCTCATTCGTTTGTTCGCTCTCCGGCAGCGACGCATGTCCGGGCGCTGTATCGTGCGTTCTTTCCTTAGAAGACGAAAACGATGTCCACACGTTGTAGTACGTGTCGCCTTGATCGGTCGTCTTAGGCTGCCCGGCTTGAATCTGCTCTGCCGCCGTGGAGTCGAAATAGACGTCGAATACCCCGAGTTTTGTTCCTTGCAGACGCGCGTGCAGAAACCGGTCGGCCACATTATCTGCTTGCAGAGATTCTGAGCCGTGCGCGGAAGGCGATTCGCCATTCACCGGAAGCATTCGGCTGAAAGTCATCAACAGCCTCATCGCATCTGCACTTGCCAAATTTCGCGCCGTCGTCCCCCACCGTTCAACAAACTCTTCTTTATTGTTGGCCGCTGTCAAATCGGGCTGCACTTCCGTAGCTGCATCATCGTTAAATCGAAAGTATGCAGTCGCGAATCGTTCCTCCAGAATTGCCATTCCTGTGAAGAGACTTATGGAACTTCGTTCCACTGCGTTCGGAGGTGTTAGAAGGATCTCGCCGTCGCCTTCAAAGAATGCTCCCGTGATCCGGCCCATCACGTCTTGCGTGAATCCAATCGTTCCGTCGTCCAGCGAGATCTGAATCGCGCCCCGGTTGAGTGCGGCACCTCTCACTTGATATACGCGAGACGGGTCCAGTCCCACTTGGCCGAGCTGCAGATACAGCGATTCGGCCGGTTTGCTAGCCTGTGCTTGTGCCACGCCGTGTGCGCGGGGAGCAACCCACAGAGCAAGAAAAACCGCGGCGATCCAGCGAATTCGATTCTTCAGCAGTACCTTCGTCACGTGGTAGGGACTTCCTCAGTTGCTAGAATGCGCCTGAATGCGGTTTCGTGTCATCTTCGTGGCTTTATGTCTTGCGCCGATTGCGACTATAGCGTGGGCCGACACGATTCACTTGAAAAATGGCCGGACGATCCTTGCCGATCACGTTCGCGAAAATGGTAGCCGCTACGAATATGAGATCGGTGAAGACTCATACGCCATTCCTAAATCCTCTGTCGACCGCGTAGATGCCGGTGGACTCCCTGTGCACTCTGGCGGCTCCGCAAGCGTTCCCGACATGCCAACATTTACTCCCGCAGATAGCCTCACCAATGAGGGAGATCTGGTAGGCAAGATTATCAAGGACAACAAGGTTGACGACGATGTTCTTGCGGGCTTGAAAAAGAAAGGCAATGCGGAGTTGAGCGCGACCGCCGACTTCATTGCCGGCAAGTTCGAGTTTGAGCATGGCAACATCGCGCAGTCCCGACGATACTTCGAAAGCGCTCTGCAGGTGCAACCGGGCAATTCCACCATCCTTATTTATTACACCGCTCTGCTAGTACGGACGGGCAACGCGAGCCAGGCGCTTTCGTACGCCCAGCGCGCCGCGCATTCCGCCCCCGATTCGCCCGACGCTTATACCATGCTCGGATATGCGCAATTTGCTTCTGACCACACCAAAGACGCGGTGATCTCGTGGAAGCATTCGCTCGAGCTACGTCCTGATGCCAAAGTGCAGCAGCTACTGGCGAAAGCTCAACGCGAACAAACCGTAGAGTCTGATTTCTCTCAAGGAGAAAGCTCCCACTTTGTCCTGCACTACGAAGGACGACAGATCACGGACGTGCTTCGTGCCCAGATTCTGGCGGCGCTCGAATCGGATTACGATGACCTGGTTCGAGATCTTGGTAATCCTCCTCGGGACAGCATCCTCGTAACGCTTTACACCGAACAGGCTTTCTTCGATGTGACCCACGCCCCGACATGGTCTGGAGCGATCAACGACGGCAAACTGCGCATCCCGGTCAACGGTTTGAGTTCCATGACGCCTGAACTGGCTCACGTTCTCAAACATGAACTCGCCCATTCCTTCATCACACAGATTTCTGGTGGACGCTGTCCTCTTTGGCTGCACGAGGGCATTGCCCAGTTCCTCGAACCTAAGGGCTTGGGGGGTGACGGGCGGCAACTCTCGCTGTTATTCAAGTCGCAACGGAATATTCCACTGAATGCTCTGGAAGGTAGCTTCCTGAACTTTTCCGGCCCTCAAGCGTATGTCGCTTACGCTGAGTCCCTTGCGGCGGTCTCGTATATCAACGACACCTACGGTATGAGCGATGTGCAACGTCTTCTGCAGCGTCTGGGCGAGGGTAGCTCTACGGAAGCATCCCTGCGGGCTACGATTCACTCGGATTATGGACAGTTAGAGTCCGACCTGGCCCGCTATCTTGCAGATAAGTACGGTGATTGAGACACCCTCTACTCCCTTGGATTTCCAAGCCTTTTTCACCTTGATTGCCCCACCTTCTCCGATGTGCTAGTTTTCGGCTTGCACTCAACTTCTTATGATTTCTCTATTTCGCTCCCGCGACAACGAGGTTTCACCTCCGCCTGAGCCGGTGCCGACGGTCTTTCCCGCAATCGCGGGTGCCGATATCTCTGCAGTCTTCGTCGGTAAGCGAATTGCCGGTGACTTCTATGATTCGATTCGGGTGAACCCAGAGCGTGTGCTCATCGGATTGCTCGACGTTGCCGGACGTCGCGAGGATAATCGCAGCCTGTTGGCTAACGCGCAGAGCATCTTTCGCAGTGTTGGGGTCGAGCTTTTCTCTCGGCAGGACATTAACGAAGCCGATGCCATGACGGAGCTCAGCCTCCATCTCAACCGCGGCCTGATCGAAGGCGCCAGCAGTGTTTTGTCATGTCCCGCCTTCATTGCCTGCTACCACGAGAAATTCGGCACTCTTTGCTATGCCAATGCCGGGCACACGCCTGCGCTTTTAAAGGACGGAAGTGGTGTCACAGAACTTGCGTCTACGGGCCTTCCCCTGGGTCTGTTCTCGCACGCCACGGCGGAAGCTCGAATCGTGGCCCTTGAGCAGCCATCTTCGCTTCTGCTTGTCTCCAAGGGTGTGGTCACATGCGAAGGCCGTTCCAACCGTTCCCTTGACGAGTTCGGTCTTGACCGAGTGAAGAGTCTTCTGCAGGATGCCCCAGCAATGGGGGCACGAGCCCTATGCGACGCGGTTTTAAAGGGAGTTGCCGACTTCAGCGAGGGCTCTCCGATCTGCGACGACCGGACGGTTCTTGCCCTGATTCGGACGGCTTGAACCTTACCAAGCCAACTTGTGGCGTTTAAGGCGCGTCCAAGTAAAGAGGTGCAGCCCCAGCCTGCTCGGGAAGTAGTAAAATGCGGTATCGGCCCTAGCCCACCGTTCGCCCGCAAGCCCAGGAATCGTGGCGGCCCAACAATTCTATGAAAAAACTCTCCCTGATCGTTATTGCTTTGGCGTGCATGCCAGCTCTCGCAAGCGGACAAGTCGTGGAAGAAATCATCGCCCGCGTGAACAATCAGATCATCACGCGTTCCGAATATGCGCGCAGCAAAGATCAGCTAAGGGACGAAGTCAAGCAGCAGGATCCTAATAATGCCGATAAGGTGTACGCCGAAAAAGAGAAAGATGTTCTTCGCGATCTGATCGACCAGCAGTTACTGCTCGAAAGGGGTAAGGATCTCGGTATCACTGGCGATACGGACCTGATCAAGCAACTGGACCAGATGCGCAAGGAAATGAAGCTGGATTCTCTCGAGGCTCTGGAAAAGGAAGCCGAGAAGCAGGGAATCTCGTGGGAAGACTTCAAACAGACGCAGCGAAACCAGATCATCACGCGTAAAGTAATCGGCGAAGAAGTTGGCGGCCATCTTTCGATAAGCAAAGAGGATGAACAGAAGTTTTACGACGAGCACAAAAACGAAATGGAGCAGCCGGAATTCATCCGGTTGAGTGAAATTCTAGTTGCTCCCAAGGCCACAGCGCCGACTCCGACTCCCGGCCCTGCAGCGGATTCCGGGGCCGCCGCAACTCCGCCTGCTTCAGATGAAGCAGCCAAACAAGCTGCGGACGCCGCTTCACTGAGCGCAGCAGAGGCGAAAGCCAACGATCTACTCAAACAGATTCGTGGCGGCGCGAATTTCGAGGATGTTGCGAAGAAAAATTCCGACGGCCCTTCGGCTGCTGATGGCGGAGCGCTGGGTATCTTCAAGCGTGGCCAACTTGCAAAAGAACTGGAAGACAAGACGTTCTCGATGAAGACCGGCGAAGTCTCTGACGTCATTCGCACCAAACAGGGCTATGTCATCCTGAAGGTCGTTGATCATCAGATGGCTGGCATTCCGCCCATGAAAGACGTTCTCCCCAAGATTGAAGACGCGCTCTACTATCAGAGATTGCAGCCGGCTCTTCGCGCCTATCTGACTAAACTCCGCGAAGATGCATATATCGACTACAAGCCCGGTTACGTCGACACGGGAGAAAGCCCCAACCAGACGAAGCCTGTCGAAACCGCGGCCGCCAAGGAATCCGACGCCAGGAAGCTCGGCAAAAAGAAACACAAGAAGCTTGGCATCCTCTGATCTTGGCAGACGGGCGATTGTTTTATACTCGGACAGCCCATGAAAGATTTCTACATCTGCGATTGTGTTCGCCACGAAAATAAAATCGTTACCTCGTCGTTTGTCGTGGTAGCCAAGCAGATCAAGCCCAAGAAGACTGGAGAGCCCTACCTCGCGCTCACGCTCGGTGACCGTAGCGGCCAGCTTGAAGCAAAAATGTGGGACAACGTCGAGGAAGTGCTCGACGCTTTCGAGCAGGACGATTTTCTCAAGGTCAAGGGTCTCGTCAACAAATACAAGCAGCGCTTCCAACTCACCGTTCACAAACTTCGCAAGCTTGGCGAATCTGAGATCGATTTCGCGGACTATTTACCCAAAACCACAAAAGACATCGACGAGCTTTGGTTAGCGTTGACGGCCTTTATTGAAGGCTTTCAGAATCCGCACCTCAAATCGTTGATCCAAGCCTTTATGGCCGATCCCGAGATTGCAGTCGCGTACCGCAATGCCCCCGCGGCAAAGACTCTCCATCACGCGTATATCGGAGGCTTGCTCGACCACGTTGTCTCCCTATTTCGTTCCAGTGACTTGATCTGCCGGAACTATCCGCAAATCAACCGCGATCTTCTTCTAACCGGCGTCTTTCTGCACGACATCGGCAAGATCCACGAGCTGACTTACAACCGATCGTTTACTTATTCGACCAAAGGCCAGTTGCTCGGCCACATGATCATCGAATTGGAGATGCTGCAAGCCAAACTCGCATTCCTGCCGGGCTTCCCGGAAGAGCTCAAGACTCTGATAGAGCATTTGATCATCAGCCATCACGGCCAGTATGAATTTGGCTCACCTAAGTTGCCGATGTTCCCGGAAGCCTTGATGCTCCATTATCTCGACGACCTGGATTCCAAGATGGAAGCGATGCGTGCTCACTTCGAGCGTGAGGCGGGCTTGGATAGCCCTTGGACGAGTTACAACGCTTCCCTTGGGAGACCGTTGCTGAACACAGATAAGTTTCTCGCCCCGAAAAAACCCTCTACGCCCGAGGCCTCTACCGAGGAGGTTACTGCCGATTCCCCCGAGGCATCCGAGGCAGCTGCGGAACAAGTCCCGACTCTTCCCGGTCTTTCACCTCGGCATTAGAATTCTCCGATCCGTCGGAAAGTCGGATGCACCCTTGATTGGTCTTCAATCGAAGCTTCAGGTTGCTCGCCGTCCATTACATCCATAAAATGATCTTCAGTTTTTGGAGGCTCTGATGCGCGTTCGCCTGACTCTACTCACCCTAAGTTTTTATTTTGTGTTTGCCTTGCTTGGATGTACGAGCAAGCCTGCTGCTCCAGATAATTCGAACAATCCCGCTGCAACGCAGGACACGCAAGGGACCGCGACCGGCGGCACTATGCAGCCCGCGAACGAAGCCAAAGAACGGAAGGAACCGAGGGAAGCGAAGAGGGAACCGATCATTGTTCCAGCCGGAACTTCTGTCACCATCAGCCTCACCAACGCGATCGGTTCTAAATTGAGCCAGGCCGGACAGACGTTCACGGGCGTCGTTGCCAAAGGAGTATTGGTGGGATCGGCTAATGCGATTCCCGAAGGTACGAAAGTAAACGGTACCGTCACCGATGCAAAGCCGCTCGGCAAGTTCGCAGGCGGAGCCGTGCTGCAAGTGCGCCTCGACTCGATCAGCCTGGATGGGGTTGATCTCCCAGTGCAAGCTGATTTGCGGACCTTCTCCGCGAAGGGTAAGGGCAAACGCACCGCAGTCATCGCTGGCGGTGGTGCCGCGCTCGGCGGGATCATCGGTGCTCTCGCCGGAGGCGGCAAAGGTGCTGCAATCGGAATGGCTGCTGGCGGCGGTGCCGGAGCCGGCGGTGCGGCTTTTACCGGAAACAAAGACATCGTTCTTCCCGCGGAATCGGCTGTCACTTTTCAACTGTCCCAATCTCTCGAAGTAAAGCGATAAATTGATTTCCGCCTGGGCGTTGGGACGGTACTCCCGATGCCTGGGCCTCACCACATATCTTCCGCCATTCGGAATCGGACTACGCCATGTTCGACTTCTCTCGCTTCGAAGTCTTGACCTTCGACTGTTACGGAACCTTAATTGATTGGGAGGCCGGGATTCTCTCCACTCTGCATCGGATCCTCAGGGCGCACGGCAAGCAGATCGACGACTCCAAACTTCTGGAGCTCTATGGAGACTTCGAACAGCGTTCCGAACAAGGTCCATTCCAGCCATACCGCGAAGTCCTAATTTCAGTGGTACGTCAATTTGGTCGGGAGAAGGGCTTCGCACCGACGACCGATGAGGAACATTCGTTGCCGGACTCTGTCCCCAAATGGAGACCCTGGCCTGATACCGTCGCAGCGCTTCATAAGCTTAAGAGAAGCTTTCGACTCGCAGTTCTGTCCAATATTGACGACGATTTATTCGCCGCGACCCGGCCTCAACTGGAAGTAGATTTTGATGACGTTGTGACGGCACAACAGGCCCAGGCGTATAAGCCGTCTCCGAAATTGTTCGAACTCGCACTCAGACGACTCAAGGTTTCGCCTGATCGGGTTCTTCACGTCGGCCAGAGCATCTATCACGACGTCCTCCCCGCGCAAGCTCTCGGACTCGCTACGGCATGGGTGAATCGCCCATCCGCCAGACCGGGAGTCGGAGCTGTTAAGTCCGCGAGCGGAAAGCCCGATCTCACCGTTTCCAGTTTGGAGCAGCTTGCCGCTACTGCATTCGCATCCGCTGGGCCCAACAAATAAGCCCAGAGTTTCAGCTCTGGGCCGGCGCAATCAGGACTGACGACTTGGCTACAAATTTACCGGTAGCTTCACTACTCTTTTCTGGATGGCCCACATTACCAGTTCCGCCTTGTTGTGAATTCCAAGTTTTCGCATGAGATTGAATTTGTGCGCATCCACGGTCTTCACGCTAAGGCCAAGAATGCTCGCCGCAGTGCGCACTGTGCGACCTTCCGCCAGCAACTTTAGCACTTGACGCTCCCGCACCGTTAGAACCCGCTGCCTTGGAAGCATCTCCTCGGTGGGCCATTCGGTCGGATGCCTCCGCTGAGGTTCGCGCGGCAACGTAACTTCGGCTGAGGCTGTAGTTCGAACCATCGCAAACAGCTCGGTGGCAGAAGTCCGGCGGCGCGCGTGAGTATTCGGCTGCTCCCGCGTATCTTCCGCAGCTTGGTCTTCTTCGTCCGTTGTGAGGAAGAGCACCTTGCTTTCTGGCGATTCGCGCAAGATCAACTGTTCGGATTGATCGGGCTCACATTCAAAAATATGAACGTCCGTGATAACGACCTGGGGCCTGTGTTCGAACACGGTGCGCAGCGCTTCGGCGGCATTCCCGGCTTCCGCTACGACTTCAATATCCGTTTCGTCTTCGAGCAGACGACGCAACCCTTGGCGAAGCAAGACGTGATCGTGCACGAGCACGCACCGAATTTTTCCGCCTTCACGGATCTGGGCGTGAGGACACACAACTACTCCTTCGTTATAGCCAGAGGAAATTGTGACGTGGCGCGGGTTCGATCGGAACCCACAAAAAAGACTAAACCGCTAATTCATTGTACCTCGCACCGGCCATCTAAGTCCCTGAAATCAATCAAATCAACTGTTTTGCCTGCGGCACCCTCGCTTCCGCCGTGACCGCCGATCGTATATCAAGTAGCATCAGGTACAATCAAAAATTTATGCTGCGCTACTTCACAGCCGGAGAATCCCACGGAGAAGCCCTTGTCGCCTTCCTGTCCGGCGTACCGGCAGGTTTGAAGGTCGATCAGGCTCTGCTCGATCGCGAACTTTGGCGCCGCCAGCAAGGCTACGGCCGCGGTGGTCGCATGAAGATTGAGCGCGATTCCGCCCATATCCTCTCCGGCGTGCGTCACGGCATCACCATCGGATCTCCCATTTCTATCCAACTTGAAAATCGCGACTGGAAGAATTGGCAGGAATCTCTCCCGGTCGGGGGTGGCGATCCCGCAAAGCACAAACGTGTTGCTTCCCCTCGACCCGGACATGCAGATCTAGCTGGTGCGCTGAAGTACAATTTTCCAGAGGCCCGCTACATTCTTGAACGCGCGTCCGCGCGCGAGTCAGCCGCCCGCGTAGCGATCGGGGCGATCGCCAAACTTTTTTTGCGCGAGCTGGGAATTGAAGTTCTCAGTCACGTCGTGACTACTGGAAGCGTCAGTTTGTCGGAACAGGTGCCTTGGGACCAGATCCGAGCTCTCTATGACCGCGACGACGTTCTGCTCAATTGCGCGGACCCAAAACTCGAATCCCAAATGAAGGAAGAAGTCGACAAGGTTCTCAGGATCGGAGATTCCCTCGGCGGCGTTTTTGAAGTTGTAGCCCACCAAGTCCCTCCGGGTCTCGGAACCTATGCGCAATGGGACGAGCGTCTCGATGCTCTGCTGGCCGCGGCAGTGATGTCGCTGCAAGCAGTCAAAGCGGTGGAAATCGGCTCAGGGGTTGCATCAGCATTTGCTCCCGGCTCAATGGTTCATGACGAAATCGGATACGCCGCCAAATCGGGATTCACGGCCTTCTCGCGAACGCGCAATAATGCCGGAGGGATTGAAGGCGGCATTTCGAACGGCGAAGAAATTCGGGTTCGCGGTTACCTTAAGCCGATTTCAACTCTACGGCGGCCGTTGCAATCCGTTGATTTTTCGACTCGCGAGACAGTCAAGGCGGCCTATGAGCGTTCTGATGTATGCGTGGTTCCTGCAGCCGGCGTCGCTGCCGAAGCCATGGTGGCGCTCACTCTTGCACGGTGCGCCCTCGACAAATTTGGTGGCGATTCGATGACAGAAACTGTGAGGAATTTTCAGGGCTACAGCCAGCAGCTGAAAAACTACTGATGATCTATCCCATCGTGAAATTCGGTAACCCAGTTCTCGAGAAGCCTTCCGAGCCGGTAACTGTCTTCGATGAAGAACTCCAGAAACTCATCGAAGACATGTTCGAATCGATGTATGCGGCTCACGGCGTCGGATTGGCTGCGCCCCAAATCGGCATTGGACGCCGCATCGCCGTGATCGACGTAACTTTCAAAGAAGACCCCAAGGCGAAGTTGGTACTCATCAACCCCGAAATCATTCACACGGAAGGTCGTCACAGTCAGAGCGAGGGTTGCCTCAGTATCCCGGATTTCCGCGAGAATGTGACCCGCCCGAATAAAGTGACGGTTCGTGCCCAGGACGCTCACGGCAAGGTGTACGAAAAAGTTGGCGAGGAATTATTAGCGCGAGCCTTCCTTCACGAAACAGATCATCTCAATGGAAAGCTCTACATCAGCCACATCAGCGCCCTGAAGCGCGATCTAATGAAGCGCAAGATTCGCAAGCTTGTGAAGGCTGGAGAATGGTAGGAAACGAGTTGTAAATCTCGCGCATCACGCTCTACCAATCACAACAATCACCCGATGGCCCAATGTCTTTGGATCTCGTTTTCTGCGGCACCCCGCGATTCGCTGTTCCGACGCTCGAAAAGCTGGCCGCTGCCGGCTTTCGCATTCCACTCGTCGTCACCCAACCCGATCGTCCGAAAGGACGCGGTCTCGAGCTGGTGAGCTCGCCGGTAAAGCAAGCGGCAACTGCTCTCGGAATGCAGGTCACACAGCCCGATCGCATCAAAGTGAATGAGGAATTCCGTTCTCAACTTACGGCCCTTCATCCGGATGCGATTATTGTCGTCGGCTACGGACGCATCATTCCTCAATGGATGCTCGATCTGCCTCCCCTGGGCAATATCAACCTTCATGCGTCATTGCTTCCAAAGTATCGAGGTGCCGCTCCCATCCAGTGGGCAATCGCAAATGGTGAAACGATCACTGGCGTTACAACTATGCGGATCGACGCAGGCCTCGATACCGGTGACATCCTTCTTCAACAAGAACTTCCAATCGGACCTTCTGAAACGGCTGTGACGATCGTTCCGCCTTTAGCTGAGATCGGAGCAGACCTCGTCGTGCAAACGCTGCGCGGACTGAAGGCAGGTACGATTCAGCCCCAGCCTCAGGACAACTCGCGCTCCAGTCTCGCCCCCATCTTGAAGAAGGAAGATGGTCTCGTGGATTTCACGAGGTCCGCCCCCGAAATCTCAAATCGGATTCGCGGCTTCCAACCCTGGCCCGGTGCATATAGCAAGTTTCGTGGGAAGACTCTCCAGATTCTCACCGCGCGTCCGCTCACGAGCGGCACACGCCTTGTTTCCGGTGAACTTGCCGTCGACGCCGGGCGATTGCTCGTCGGCTGCGCAGAAGATACAGTGCTCGAACTGCGAGAGATTCAGTTGGAAGGAAAGAAGCGTTCTAGCGCTCACGACTTCATCCTAGGATATCGCCCGCAGCCCGGAGAAAAATTGGGCTATACGGCATGCTGAAACTTTTAGATTCGTATTTAGGTATCGCTCTAGCGATGCCGTAAACGCAGCAAAATCAATTCCGGCTTCGGCCGCTGTGCAACTTCTAACGCAGGAAATCAGTTTCTTCCACAAACTGCAAAGTCGCATCTCTCCCATCGCGAAGGATCGCCCGACGGTAGCGGCGAAACGTTCTATTTTTTTTGCACAAGATTTCACGGGATCTGAGGTAGAAGAAAAGAGAGAGGTGAAACAAAAGAGCAGAAACAGACTTCCCAACTTCGCCTGAGTGCTTGGCAAGGCGTCCGGGGAGCACGGGACTTGCAAAACATCTAGAGCGTCAACTATGAATCTCGAGCGATAACACGATGAGCTCCCCTTCGAATAGGAAGATGGCACGAATATTTTCGTTCACCATGGAATGGACGCTATAGTCGGCTCCTGTGATTACCGTTGGAACAGAGAGCATGCATCCATCGCCCATCCCGCTAATCTTGTTCTTGAAGTTTCCCGCGACCATATTGCAGACTTCTCCGACCGCATCCCACATTTCAGGTCCGGCTTTTTCCGCATCCACACCCAGCATTCGGGAAGCCATACGTGCGGCAGACCGGGCGCTGCAACGTAGCGTAAGAATTCCGCATAACTGGCCGGCCAAACCGACCATCGATGTAATGTCGAGCCCTTCCTCGGCTGGCGGGTCCACCGGAGTATCCAGCGGACAACCCAGCATAAGTTCGAAAACCTCTCGAACCGCCAGTTGCATGGTAGGAAGCCAACAATCGCGGCCTGCCGCAGACGTCAGAGAAGGTCCGGATGTGTTCATTGTTTGCCTGCCAGAATAGGGAGTAGGTGCTCTTTCACTTGATCGGGGGTAAAGGGTTTTCGGATATAACCGCGCGCCCCAGCGGAAAGCGCTTGAACGACGTGCCCCTCACTGCCTTCCGTTGTGATCATTACAACCGGCACTCCCTTGGCGTTGTCTAGGGAAGAGAGTTGCTTTACAAATTCCAGGCCATCCATCACGGGCATATTAATGTCGCAGAGAATCAAATCAATTTTGTTGTTTTGGACCGCCGCGAGCCCCTCAGCTCCATTGCCAGCTTCAAGAATCTGGGAAAGGTTAATCCCGGCCTGCCGTAAAGAACGTTCCACGATCTTCCGCATCACGGAAGAGTCATCGACAATGAGAGCGCGTATGTTGTCCATGTCCTGCGATCCTCACGAGGCGAGCAGCATCCTTCTGACCCGATCAGTTCACTCACCAAAATTCACATCGGCGGGGCCGGAAAAGACTTTAATTGACGAGGGGAACATTCGTTGAGGGCGCAAAGTGAGAACATTGAGTTTCCGGTGAACGGATTAAAAGGTCATACGCACAACGGTCCGGACTCAGGAGACGCGCCCAGAAATAAGCACCACAGCTGACCAGCCGGATTTCTGATGCACCGAGCCGAACACAATAGCTCCGGATAATGCGCGAAGCTTCCGAATGGTCGCTCACTTGTTCGAACAGGCTTTCGTTTTCGTTGCGATGACTGGCTAGTTCCTGCAGGCGCCCTCGGACCAGGCTGGGTGTCGCCATACAGTACTCCGTGTGGCATCCAGTCATCTGTTCAATCGCGTACAAGATGCTGTAGTCGATGCCTTCGGCGAAGGCAATGTAGAGTTTGGCCGACGACGGGACATGGTCGACCTCGCACATCATGAAGCGCTCGAGAATCGTTAGGGGAAGCTGGCGGGCACCCTCAGATCGATGACGGAGTACATTCTGGCGGAGAACGGGGCAGGACCATTGTCGTGCCAGTGCAGAGGTGACCTGTTGTTCACTGACGAGTCCCAAGTTTTGCAGCCACTCCCCAATCCTCCCGTACCCACCGCTGCGCTGAGCCTGCAAAGCCGAACGGAGTTGCTCCGCGTTGATGAGGTGCCGGGAAAGCAATAGAAGTCCCAGAGGAATGCGATGTGGCGTTTTGTGCAGGGATACAGTCTGCAAACGCGTCAGCGTCATTGCTAAAGCACTTTCCAAACATCCGTCGACGCAGTATCGCACTCCATCCAGAACCACTCCCGGCCGCTTCCCGCGAATCAGGCGCCAAAAGCCCTGAAAGTGCGCGCAATTCCTGCTGCTCCGACCGTCGCGCTTGTTCCACCATGCGTGCCAAGCGGTGTTCCATGGGGAGATGAGAGCAGTTGCCATAGGCTTTAGGCTCTGGGCGCAACCTCGACGACTCGCAAGCCGTAGTTTCCATCGACCACGACAACTTCTCCGCGCGCAACGACTCGGCCGTCGAGCATGAGATCGACGGGTTCGTACACCTGGCGATCGAGCTCGACTACTGCTCCAGAATTGAGGTCGAGAATTTCCCGTAACAGAAGACGACGGCTACCGAACCGCAACGTGACAGCTAGTTCGACGTCCATGAGCAATTCCAACTTCACACTACTTTGTGCGGCGGAGGGCGCAGTGACCGCCGCTGTGGGAATCTCTGCCGAAATCTCACTGCTCTGACTGCGGAGTGCAGCCATCAACGCCGCACTGACCTGGATCTCAATCCAAGCCGTTGCCGCCTCGTTTGGCCCGACTCGCATCCACGCCGTCGACGAAACGGTCCAGGAAGGCGCTCCGGAAGAAACACTGAATTGCAGTTGAATTTCGCCTCCGGTCCCGCGGACGGCAGTCGCCACCAGTCCTCCGACTTGGCGAAACAGTTCGACGACGGCTTCTCCGTGCTCGGACTTAAGCTCGGCGGTGACGGCGGCCGCTTCTCCCATAAAGACTTGGGCGAGGCCAATTGTTGAGGATGCGGGTAATCGCCATGCCAGTTCTCCCCGAAGCCCTCCAGATAAAGCGGCGACGATCCATAGATCGTCTCCGGCAGGCTCGCGTAATGTCACTGGAGTTCCGTCGAGCATCGTGCAGGGCAACGACGTTCCGCGAATTTCTGCCAATACCTTAGCCAGAGTTTCGGCCCAGGCCCGAAGAAAATCTGCGGCCTGCAGTCCGCCGGCGGCTGTGGACGTATCTGTCATTTCGCAGTCCCCCTATCGGACTTGTGGTTCTCTCTCTGAGCTACGACGTCCAGCACACTCGCCATGCGAGTTTCGCCGTTCCGGGAAGGCAGGGCTCGGAACATCTCGACTCCTTCAATAAGTAGCGAAGCTGGCTGGTCCGCTGGGCGTGGAAATACAAGTAAATCTCCAGAAGCAAGTCGCGACAACGCGCCCAGCGAAACGCCCACATCTTTGCTTCCAAGTTCGACTGCAAAAGGACAATCGAGCAGGCGCTGCTTAATCCTTGCCCGGGAATCGGCGGTGGAGCGGGAACGACGGTGGCTCCAGTCAACTGCGATCTTGCGCAGCAACGCGTTGGATACCGTCGCGGGTACAGCAAGGTTTAATCCGCCGCGAACTTCTGGCATTGTGACTTCAAAGCTAAGCGATAGCGTCTTCTCCTCCGGAGGCATCAACCGCAAGGCGGCCCCGGTTTCGAGGTGTTCCTCGAACGACGCGTCCAGAGATAAAGCTTGCCACGCCACACCCAGTTCACGACAAACGATACGTGCGACGCTGTCGAGAATTTGCTCTTCGATCTCGGTAATCTCGCGGGTCGCCGCCAAGCTTTTTCCCTCTCCACCCAGAAGCAGGTCGATGATGGGAAACGCTATCTTCAGGTCGAGTTGCAGAACTGCGTTTACTGCCATCGGGTCCAGGCGGCAGGACGCCAGATAGGTCGTCTCCGGAATACGTTGCAGGAACTCGCGATAGGTAAGGTGTTCGGCGGAAACCAAAGCCGCGGCGAAGACGATACGGAGATAGGCGCCGAGCGAGTGCGTAAGATTGCGCGCGAACGTTTCGTGCAGCTGCGTAATCGCCTGAAGCTGCTCGCGTCCAATTTGTCCGGCTAGACGAACGTCCCAAGGTTCGACGTGCGACTGCGGAGGGACAGCCCTGTCGGATGCACTCCCGCTGCGCGCGGCGCGAACCATGGCATCAATTTCTTCCTGATTGAGGACTTTTTCCACTGATCCTCCTTAGTCTCCAGCCCCGAAGGCGGCAGCCTGCGCGCGCCGGTCTCCAGTGCCCATGATCTCCTCCAAGCGGGACCGCAGCCGCACCACCGCAAGAGAATGGATCTGCGATACCCGCGATTCCCCGATTCCGAGAACGGCACCCACCTCTTTCATTGTGAGCTCCTCAAAATAATAAAGAGACAACACTTGCTGCTCTTTTTCTGGCAATTCGGAGATGACGCGAATCAGAAGGGTTTTCATCTCGGACTTCAGACAGCGAAAAAAGGGAGTGTCCTCGGGAGCGTTTGGGAGATAGTCGCATAAGTCTTCTTCCTTCCCATCCCACGGAGATTCAATCCGCAGGCTACCCACTTCGAGGCTGTCGAGTTCACCGAGCAGGTGCTGGAACTCAGCCAGCGCCATTCCGAGTTCGGCAGCTACTTCATTTTCGGTAGGAGCTCGGCTTAGCTCGAGACTCAGCTTGCGATGCGCCTCTTCCACTCTGCGCGCTTTGCGTCGAAGTTCGCGCGGCCCCCAATCCATTTCGCGCAGGCTGTCGAGGATCGCTCCCCGAATGCGAAATTTGGCATAGGATCCAAACTGTACGTGCTTGGAACCGTCGAATTTGTTTAGCGCGTCGATCAAGCCCACAACACCGGCATGCACGAGGTCTTCGAGCGGCACATGACGGGGAAGACGCTCGTGAATGCGACGCGCTAAGTAGCGGACCTGAGGTAATTGTTCGAGCAGGATGCGATCTCGCTCGTCCTTATCCTGCCAGGAGGTATACGCTTGCGCGGTATTTTGGCTCATAGTTTTCTCGCTTCCAGAACAACACTCGGGCGCAATTGCACGCGCTTGGTCGCGGCAAACAACACGATTCGGCGCGCAGGAAATTTGATCAATGCAAAACTCCTACGGACTGCACTTCAATCACTGGAGGAACTTCCAGCGGAGACAACACGACTAATTTAGGAAGAAAAGGTTCCAGGAGCCGCTTGAGGTGATAGCGTGCTGGCGTCGAGCACAATAGAATTGGAGCCGCCACCGCTAGCTGTTCCCCAGCGAGGCGGCGCATGCCTTCCAAGATGCGGCGTGCAAATGACGGTTGCAGACCGGACATAGGAGCCGTGGAAGCCTGTCCCGTGAATGCTCGTCCTAACTCTTCTTCCAGTTCCTGGCCGAGCGTCACCACCCGCAGCCTACCGGTTTCCGACAACAGGGGATGGACCAGCGCCCGGCTCAAGGCTTGTCGCACGGACTCGACCAGGGCCACCGGGTTCCGATTTGCAGGCGCGATGTCGAGCAAGGCTTCCAGAATCCCCGGAAGGTCGCGAACGGACACCTGTTCGCGCAATAGTTGTTGCAGAACCTTCTGCACTTCGCCCAGGCTCAACACTTTCGGCACTAGCTCTTCAACAAGCTTGGGATGGCTCTCTGACAGCCGATCCAGCAACCGCTTTACCTCTTGGCGGTTCAAGAGTTCGTGTGCGTGCTGCTTGATGACCTCCGCCAGATGCGTCGCCAGCACGGAGGTCTGATCGACCACGGCATATCCGGAGGCCAGCGCCTGATTTTGCAAAGTGGCGGGGATCCAGACTGCAGCGACACCGAATGCCGGCTCTTTGGTCGGAGTACCAGCAAGAGGACGCGGAGAGCTTTCAGGACTGATAGCCATCAGATGGTCCTGGTACATCTCCCAGCGAGCGACCTCGACGCCGCGCAAGGCGACAACATACTCGCGCGGCTTCAGGCGAACGTTATCGGTGATGTGCACAGGAGGGACAATGAATCCCAATTGCTGGGCCAGATTCTGTCGCAGAGCCTTTATGCGAGCGAGGAGTTGGCCGCCTTGCGTCTGGTCCACCAGGGACACCAGCCCGTATCCCACCTCAAGGCTAAGTTCATCAAGTTTCAACAGGTCCTCGACGGAATCCTTCACGGTCTTTTTTTCTACGGTCGCAGGCGCAGTGCCCTCAGGCGCACTCTTGGGGACCCGCCAGGCGAGAAAACTGGTTCCTGCTGCGAGCAGAAGGAAAGAAAACTTTGGCAGCCCGGGAATGGCGGCCAGGGACAGCATGACGCCCGATGCAATCACGAGCGGCCGTCGTGAAAGCAACTGCCGCCCTACATCTGCCGAGAGGGTTGAGCCAGAGGTCGCGCGCGTGACGACCATTCCTCCCGCCATGGAAACCAATAGCGACGGAATCATTGTGACTAGTCCATCGCCCACGGTGAGAACGGTGTAAGTTTTCAGTGCCTCGCGAAATGGGATATCAAGCTGGAAAACACCGATCAGGAATCCAGCGATGATATTGATCGCTGTAATAAGGATGGTGGCGATTGCATCGCGCTGGTTGAACCGCGCCGCGCCATCCATCGCTCCATAAAATTCCGCGTCACGCGCGATCTGTTCCCGCCGCGTGCGAGCTTGGGTTTCGTTAATAAGTCCGGCGTTCAAGTCAGCATCGATGGCCATTTGCTTCCCGGGCATGGCATCGAGCGTGAATCGTGCCGTCACCTCAGCGGTCCGCACAGCTCCATGAGCTACCACGATGTACTGGATCGCAATCAGAGCGATGAAGATTACGAAGCCGACGACATAGTTTCCTCCCACCACGAACGATCCGAAGGCTTCGATGACCTGTCCTGCGGCGGAGGCGCCCTCGTTGCCATGCAGAAGAATGCGACGGCTCGAAGCCAGATTCAAAGACAAGCGAAACAGCGTTAGCAATAAAAGCAGACTTGGAAAGACCGAGAATTGCGAGGGTCGCAAAATCTGGATGGCCGATAACAGCACCAGCACGGCTGCCGTGATGCTCAATGCCAACAGAACATCGAGCAACAAGCTCGGCAACGGAACCAACATCACGAAAATCAAGGCGACCGCTGCCACGGGCATGATCCACTCCACAGCGTTACCGGACTTGCCGGCTGGTGAAGAGGAAACGGCAGTGTTCGAGGACATACGCTAGCTCTTCTTTCCTTCCGCACGTTGAACTGCTCTTGCTTGTGCCCGCCATATCGCCGCCAAAATTTCGGCGACAACGGCGTAGAGTTTGGACGGAATAGCTTGTCCAACTTCAACCGCCCGATATAGTGCGTGCGCTAACGGTGGGTTCTCGACCAGCGGGATGTTGTGCCAGAGGGCTATCTCACGAATCTGCGCGGCCAAAAGGTTTCTTCCTTTGGCGACCACGACGGGCGCGTTCATTTGTGGATTGAATTCAAGAGCGATCGCGAACTCGGTCGGATTCGTGATAACAACTGCAGCACGTTCGACGTCCTTGAGCATCCGGCGACGCCTGGCCTGCCGCTGCAGGCGGCGGATCCGCATCTTTACGGCGGGATTGCCTTCCGTCTCCTTGAACTCGTCCCTCAGGTCCTGACGGCTCATCTTGAGCTCGTTCTCATGCCTCCAACGCTCGAGAAAATAGTCGGCCGCTGACCAAGCCAGCAGCACTAGCGACGCCTTCCACGCCAACTCGAATAGAAGACTCGCGGTGAAAGCCATCAGTACTTGTCCGCTTCCATGGATGAGTGCGGGAAATTCGATCCAATCGCGCGACAAAAGGACGACCGTGAGGCAGACAACTGCAGCTGTCGGCAAGAGGGACTTCAACAGGCGACTTACCGCCTGTAGAGAAAAGAGTTGCTGAAGCCGGGATGCAGGATTGAAGCGGCTCAAGGTCGGGGCAAGAGCCGACGGAGCAAAGACCAGTCCGCCTTGCGCAACTCCACCCGCGGTAGCAGCGAACCAACTCAGGCTGGCTGCCAAAGCTACTCCGCGGAAGATCACGAGGTCGTTACGCCAGACCGGCAAAAGCTGATCTGGGCGGGAAACAGCAGAATACAGATCGTGGCGCAACAGTCCGCGCCATTCGCCAACGAACAAGGGCGCCTGCCACGCAAATAGCATGACGGCAGCCATCGTTCCAAGACCGGCAACAAGATCTCGGCTGCGGGCAACCTGCCCCTGCTCGCGGGCTTTCTGCCGCTTCCTCGGCGTAGCTTTTTCGGTCTTGTTTTGATCTGCCATGAACTCTTTTTAGTGCGTGAGGTGAAGCAATCGTTCGCCACAAGCGATGGCCTCGGCAAAACGTTGCGAAAAGGCTTGGGGCCAATAGGCCAGCACGCCGACCAACATTGCCAATCCAAGCAAGTTCTTCGCCGCCAGAGCGATAAAGAGCACCGGGAGTTGTGGGGATGCTTTTCCCAAAAATCCGAGTGCAATGTCGGCCACGAGTGTCGCCACGAGCCCGGGTGCCGCGATCTGCACAGCCGCCAGAAAGATCCCTCCCGCAGCATGCAACAGACTCGTTGCGACGGAATATGTTTCCAGTGAAGTTCCCGCGGGCAGGTAGGCAAAGCTTCTCGCCACGGCGCGGAGCAGCCAGTGGTGCACGTTCAGCTGTAAGAAAATCAGGAGCGCCGCCAACCGGTGAAACTCCGAGAGGACGGGAGTATCCGCCTGCGTCTGCGGATCGAACAATGTGGCCAGCGAATATCCCATCTGAACGCCGAGGATCTGACCTGCCAACATCGGCGCCTCCATCATGAAGTTCGCAGTCAATCCCAAGACCAGACCGATCATCACCTCACTCAAGGCGACGCCTACCCATTGCCACGAATGAATCTCCAATTGCAGCGGCGCCCGCGAGAGGTAGATCAAAGCCGTAACCAATAGCGTGAAAGCCGCTTTTAATGGCGCAGGAATGGCATTACTGCCCAACAGAGGGGAGAAAACCATCAATCCCGAGACGCGTGCTCCGACGAAGACCATGGCTGCCAAAAGCTGTTCGAGATGCAAACCATTCATCATGTCTTTCTATCCAAGAACTGGCGGAGCCGTTCAGCGCAAAAAGGGCCGAAAATCGGAAAACATTTGAACCGTAAATGCGGTCAAACGGTGAGTCATCCATGGCAGCAACAAGAGTGTTGCGGCTGCTACCGCGAACAGCCGCGGGACAGTCGACACAGTTGAGTCCTGCAGCGAGGTCAGTACCTGCGCTACATTGATCAGCAAACTGACCAGGGTGGCGACAATCAGCAAGGGCGCGCCCATCCACAGCGCGGTCTCGATCGTGTGGCGCATGATGTCGACCGCAAATTCCGATCCCACGTCACTCCTCCTCATGTAAAGCTACGCATCAGTGATCCGACCAACAGGTTCCATCCATCCACCATCACAAACAGCATGATTTTCAGGGGCGTGGAAATCACGACCGGCGGCAATTGCAACATCCCGATGGAAGTCGTCACCGCTGCGACTACCAGATCGATCACCAGAAACGGAAGAAATAGCGCCGCACCGATCTGGAATCCAGTCTTCAGTTCCGACAAGATGTAGGCAGGCGCAACGACTCGCAGGGGGACATCGTCGGGCCGAGCTGGACGCGGCGCCTGAGCTAGTTCGAGAAACAACGCCAGATCCTTCTCACGCGCGAACTTGAGCATGAAGTGCCGAAGGGGAGGAGTTCCCTGTTCGATGGCAGACCACGCATCGATTTGTCCGTGCTCAAATGGAACGACGGCCGCTTGATACATTGCGTTGCCTACCGGCTGCATAAGGAAATAAGTGAGGACCAGAGAGAGTCCGATCAACGTCTGGTTGCTCGGCGCGGTTTGCGTACCCAGCGCTTGCCGCAAAAAATGAAACACGATGAGCAGCCGCGTAAATGGAGTCAGCGCGACGACCAAAGCTGGAAGCAGGGTCAATAAAGTCAGCAGGACAACGATGTTCCACGGCACCATGCCGCTTGCCCCAGCGTCGCCACTCCAGTTCAGTCCGGATGCGTGCCGCGGCCGTATCCCTGCCCATGCTGTTTCAGAAAACACGTGAAAAACAATTCCGACTGCCAGTACGCATCGCGTTGCATTCCAGCGTCTCAACCTACATCCTCCTGTTGAGAGAAACGATCGTTTTGAGGGAGATGCTGCCGCCGACCTGCGTCGTCGAGACGCGTCAGCATTGACAAAGAGGATGTGGTACCTCCAATCAGGAAGCGCTCGCCTTCGCACTCGACCACTGCCAAGAATCGTCGCTCGCCAAGCGACAAACTTTCGTGGAGAAGCAAGCTCTTGGGGATTCGTCTTCGTGCTTGAAGGATGCGGCGCCACAGCGAATGCAGGACTTGCCGCCAATGTAGCCCTTCGCTCAGAGTCTCGCCTCTCGAGCAGAAAAGTGTCGCTGCAGCTTTCGTTTCCATGGCCTGTCCTTTCACGCCAGTTCGGTCATCCGAATGGCAACCCGACCACCGGCCGCCTCGAGCTCGCACCAGCCAATCACGACTCCGTTGACCCGCAGTGGTACATCGCGTCCAGTGCTCCATGCAGTCCGGATAACAGACCCAACTCTGAGTGCCAGACAGTCCGAAACCTTAAACTTCGGCAGCGGCAAATCCACAGAAAGCACGCAGGGCAACTGCATCGCAATCTGCCACCGCATGTCTTCCACCCGATTGCAATCTGTCGATTCACCCTCACTCGCTAACGCTTTATTCTTGGAATCAACAACAGTTGCTGCTGCAGCGGACATAGAATCGCCTTCCCGACTTGCTCGCCTGAAGAACGCGTGGATGATTGCATGTCTTGCGTCTTCATCCTCAGTCTTCTTGACGTGAGGTCGGAGCAATCGGTGTTCCGCCAAAGGACACGAAGGGGAGGGTGGGCAAATCTGATCCAGGAAAGGCTAAAACCACTTGAATGAATGGTTTGACGGACCTGCTGCGGTCGCTGAAAGAAACGCAAGGAGACGAGCGCAACTCGATTAGAGAGGTCTCATTAAGAAGTTCTAGTGAAATAGGGCGTTAGTGTCAGCGCGAGATGACACTAGCGCCCTTTTAGAAGCATTCTCACTGTTTCAGCGAAATCGTATCTTGCGTAATCTGATCGAAGGTAGTTACAGCTTTTGCGTCGGCCTCGAAACCTCTTTGCGCCACGATCAGATTGGCAAACTCGGTGGCGATGTCCACGTTGGACAATTCCAATGCTCCTCCCGAAGTGGTACCGCGTCCGCCAGAGCCTGCTGTTCCGACAACTGCCTGGCCGGATGCCAAGGTGGGAGTGAAGTCCGTATCGCTTTCGAGCTGCAGCCCGTCGTTGTTGGCGAAGGTTGCCAAGGCTATCTGTCCCAACGGCTGAGTCTTACCATTGTCGAATGAGCCGGTGATCGTACCGTCGGAACCGATCGTGAAATTGACCAGGGAGCCGCTACCCGCGCCGTTGGCATCCGCGGTCTCAGTGCCGCTGGGGGAACCCACCTGCGTCAGGGCGCTCGCTCCGTTGTTGTACAGCTGCCAGGTAAAAGTCAAATCGGAAGCTCCATCTGATAACGCGCCGGTGGTCGCTGCGCCGATCGTGATTCCGGTGACATCCGAAGCGGGAGAAGTCAGGTTTCCATTGCTGTCAAAGGTAAGGGTTCCAGTCTTTACGACCACAGGATTACCTGTCGCGCCGACATCCGCGGCGGGAATCGCAATCGAATAGTTCCATGCGCCGGGACCTGTGTTGGTGTAGGTGAAGGTCAACTCATGTTTCGCGCCAAGAGAATCGTAGACAGTTATTGGAGTTGAGAAAGGAGGATCGGTCGGGGTCGAAGCAGCGTTGAGGTTGGTCGTGAGTTGAATATTTGTGGTAGCAGTCGGCGGACTGATAATGCCCGCGCCGAGCTGGAGAGGGACCAGTCCCGCTCCCGTATTGATGACACCATTGACCGCCGGATAGCCCAAAACTTGCTGTCCGCTCGAAGTAACGAGATAGTTGTTGAGTTCAGAGAAATCCCCTGCGCGTGTGTAGCTGACAACGCCATTGGCGTCCTGAACCGCGAAGAATCCTGCGCCCTGAATAGCAACATCGGTCGGAACGCCCGTCGAGCTTACGCTCCCTTGTGTGAATAAGGATGGAGTTGAACCCACTTGCGTGCCTGCACCCTGTTGAATTGGGTCTCCTGAGCCGGAGGTTCCCAAGTTCTGATAGAAAAGGTCGCTGAAAAGGACGACCTTGTCCTTATAGCCGGGAGTATTTTGATTGGATAGGTTGTTGGCGATGGTCGAAAGCGCTGTGGATTCTGCAGTCAGCCCGGAAAGAGGGATCGAAAAATTTGGCATTAGAAGACTCCTTGAGTATTGCGGTTGAGAATGGATTCCGTGGTTGCGGCGTTCGGCACCGCGGCTTGTGCTGCAGCACCGGCCAACGATATTTGCGAGTCGGAAAGCCCGGCTAAAGACGAGTGCGAGTTCGCGCGCGAATTTTCGTTGGAGGAAATTGTTCCAGAAGTCTTCGCGCTCGAACTCGCTGAAACGACTTGCTGGAGTGTTTGCTCGATCTGCGTAACTTCGCTCAATTCACTGAATTGCGCCAGCTGCCCGACGAACTGTGTCGGATCCATCGGATCGAGAGGACTTTGGTTCTGCAGTTGCGCAACAAGCAGCTGGAGAAACATGTTGTTCAATCCTTGCGAACTGGGAAGCCCTGTCCCACTCGCGCCAGTACCGGAGGTGTCTTGAGGCTGAAGTGGACCTGTGATGTTCATACTGTCTCCTTTTATGCGAGGACGCTCAGTCCGCCATCGCTGGCTCGGCGATCGGTGGTCGGGGTGGGCTCGGGCATCGTCGGCTGTGCTGGGGAAGCCGCGTTCAATATTCGTTTGGGAACAAAAGATCGGGACTGCTCCTGACCTCCTGTCGATGAGTCGCCGGAGAAAGAAAAACCGTGCTGGTGAAAACTGACGTCATGTAGCCTGAGCTCGTGTTGCTGCAGAACATTCGTAATTCCAGGAAGATCGCTGGCGAGCAGCGATCGCAAATCTCCTTTTTCGCTGCCAATCAAAACTCCAACGTCGTTGGCGTGAACAACGGCACGAACTTCAACGCTGCCGAAAGCGGAAGTGTTGAGATCAATCCGCATTTCCGACTGCGCTGCTTTGGTGACGATCTGAGCCATCTGCACGGGGCCCATGGTTGCGGAAGCCGGAGTGTCCATTGGCAAGGAGGAACCCAGCGAGTTCGAAAGATTCTTGCTCTCGAACCTTGCCGCCGAAGGTCCAATCTCGGAAGACTGAGCCGGCATGATCGGACCGGGTGAGTTCGACGGGCCGACCCCCGCTATCTCAAGCGAAAACGGCGATACCGGCCCAGTTGACGCCGCCGAACCAACTGCTCCCTTATGACTTGAAGCATCGGACGAGTCATCCTCGGCATCCGCGGATTGGCCCTCCTTTCCCGCCGCACCAGCAAAGTCTCGCGAAGAAACAACCTCTGCAGCATTCACGATTGCCTTCGGCGTGATCGAATTTGCGGAGTTCGAGATTGTTTGCGGGGCGCCTATTGCGGCAGACGGCGCTTTAAACTTCTCGTCGGCCGCCATAGCGGTGGGTACCGTAGGATTCGCAATCTCAATCTCAGGAGCAAGAGACGTGATCTGCCAAGATGACAAATGACGATCGTATGTGTTCGTCGAGACTGCAGGTACCCGCGCCTGATAGAAGGATTTGCTCAGCCTCGGCTCATCGGCTCCCTGGGGTATGGCGGGAGGCAAATCATGATCCATCATTCGTCCGCGTTTCGGCGTTTGGATTCCCACTGTCGACCGTGTTTCCTCAGGGGTGGGCACAATCGGGAGGGGCGTTTGAGACAAGGACGAGGCAGACAAATTGTCCGGGGCGTTGTTTTCTTGAACACGATCGACGAGAAATTCTGGCGCTGCGGTAACACACAAGCCTGCCGATACAGGATCGACAGGCGCTGAAGCCCCCGCGGTCAAATCAGGGACAGAAGTTTCGGACTCAGTCGCTACATCCGGATTTAAAAACAATCCTTGCGTCGGAGCCACTGCATCGCCCAGCTCGCAATCTGGAAGAACGGCATTGTCGTTGTGCCTCGAAGTTTCAGCCGCGACAGTCTTCATAGCTGTCAGGACTTGAGATTCATCAGGAGCGCCGTCCGCGGTAGGAACTGGAGAATTATTGTCCGCGCGCAACAGGGTCGACGATAGAACTTGCGTCGCCAACCGCTCGCCGCTGCCGTCAGAAGAAATGGAATCTGAGAATTGTGGAACTGAGACCGCTGTCGCATCGCAAGAATTAGGTTCTGGAGGAATACTTGTGGCGGCGACGCCAGACTTGGAAACGAGCTCTGTCCGGATGCCAAAATCCCCTTGGTCGTTCCCATTCTCATAAGACCCTAGATTCATTCCAACGAGACTCGTTTCCAACCCCGGCGGGAAATTGAAGACCTGATTGGCCGGCACCGACGCAGCGGCAACCGGCGGGGAATCCGGACAATTGGGAGAGACAGACTTACGGTTCGCAGACGGTTTGACGTTTGCGGCGATTAGTGGCTGGGATTGAAGGTCGGCAGACTGCGAAGGTGTTCGGCTACTTGGTGGAGTGGACGACGCAAGTCCATTCTCAGGGGCTGGCCGCATCTGGGATGCACAAACCTCCGCAAAACTTTGAGACGTTTGTGTGGACAGTCTCGTTCCCGCTAGTGGGCAGGCGGCAGAGGCGCCGTTTACAACTACTGCTGTTTCGATAGTTGAGTTCAAGATCGCTAGCCTGTGAAGGACTCGAGTGCAATGGATGCATCTTTCTGTCCAAGTCGGGGGCATCCAATCGGACTTGATGGGAAGTAAAAAGTGTGGGAATCAAGAGAGTTGCGGGTTTGCCGATACATGCTCCAGGAAGTCTGGTGCGCAAATCATCGGCAAAGACTGCCCATCCCGGCACATTCTAACCACGGGGCACACAAGATCGGCGGGAGAGATAGAGGTCATCGAACTCCCGCTGCTCGCGTCGACGAACCTCACACCTGTATTGATTCATCTTTTGATCCCGCAGGATTTCGAAGGTTTCGCGCTCGCGACGCGCTTGTTGGAATGTCCTCTGCTGTTGGTCGCGTAGTCTCTCTCTGCGGCTGAGTTCCAGTTCGAGTTCGAGGTGTTGGTGACAGAGTGAAGCTTCGATAGCGAGTGCGAATCGCAGTTCCGCGGAGGTTGTGCCTACAGCCAGTTCTTTTGAAAGAATCTCCCGAACTTGGCGAATGCGACTATCCAACTGTTCGATGATATGGCGTGCTCCGGCAAGCTGCTGATTGGCGGCGCGTAGGCGCAATTCTTCCTGATGCTCGACGCTCTGACGAAAACTCAACAGCGACTGAAGGGAAAAGCGAAAGGCCATATTGACTCAGCCGGGTAAAGCCATCATTTTTGAAACGCTGTCGGCCAAGCAAACCTTGTCGCTCGGTCTTTGCATCAGGAAGCGATGCAGCTCAGGAATTAAGACGAGAGCTTTATCGAGGGTAGGATCGCTTCCTTTTTGGTAGGCCCCGATCCGGATCAGATCCTCGGACGACGTGTACACCGCGAGCAAACGTCTTAGGTCATGGGCTTTCTGCAAATGCGCTGCGGAACAAACCGCGGGCATCAATCGGCTGACACTATCGAGAACAGCAATGGGAGGATAGTGGCTGCGAACGGCAAGTTTGCGATCGAGCATGATGTGGCCATCGAGAAGGGCGCGGGTTGCATCCACCAAAGGGTCTTGTTGGTCATCTCCTTCCATGAGCACGGTATAAAACGCAGTAATGCTGCCACAGGCAAAATTTCCTGCTCGCTCGATCAGCCGCGCCAGCATCCCGAAGCAGGATGGAGTGTAACCCTTAGCAGTCGGGGGTTCGCCTGCAGCGAGCCCAATTTCACGTTGCGCCATCCCTAAGCGGGTCAGAGAATCCACCACGAGCAGAACATTTTTGCCCTGTCTGCTAAAGTATTCCGCGGTCGTCGTGGCAGCCAGGGCCGCGCGGATTCGTAGCAGGGGAGACTGGTCCGAAGTCGACACAATCACCACAGAGCGAGCACGCCCCTCTTCTCCCATCGCATCCAGGAACTCGCGGACTTCCCGTCCTCTCTCTCCCACGAGCCCGATCACTGTAAGGTCTGCTGCGGTATTACGGGCCATCATGCCAATGAGCGTGCTCTTTCCTACGCCACTTCCTCCAAAAATGCCCATTCGCTGGCCACGTCCGCAGGTAACGAAAGCATCGACCGCCCGAATCCCACAACCGATGGGCTCGCGAATTAGCACTCTGTCGAGGGCTTGAGGGCACGATCTGTCAAAGAGACTGTATTCGCGAAGTCGATATGGACGAAGAGAATCAATCGGTCGTCCGTTCCCGTCAATCACCCTTCCAAGCATGTCTTCGCTGACGCCGAGCGCAGGCCGTTCTCCCCAAGCAACAATACGGTCTCCATTCCGAACGCCTCGTGGGACATCGAGCGGCATCGACAACACAATGGATCCTCGAAAGCCCACAACTTCTCCCGGGAGTGACCGCCCCTGAGCGTCGTAAAGATGGCAAACCTCGCCCACAGCGCAGAACGGTCCTTCTGATTCGACCAGAGGGCCAACGACTTGTTTCACACGCCCCTGCCACCGTGGAACCGATGAAGCGTCCAATTGCGCTCGGTACGAAGCAAGGGATGCGTCCGCAATCATGAACCGGCTCCAGGACGGACGGCGAGCAAATCCGCAAACCCGTTCTCGATCTCTTTGAGCTGGACATCCAATCCGATCACGGCCTCGCCCATGGAGGTTTGTAGCGTACAACGGTCCACCGGCTGAGCTGGATCTTCGACAATCTCGGGCCGAACCGAAGCCTCGAGTTGCGTGTTCAGACAGGTCCGCCAGTCCGCCGCAATTTGGGGATGCACACGCAACGCGACTTTGCTCGCGCCGTCGATTTGTTCCAGCGCCACCCGTACCATGCCGGCCAACAACAAGGGATCAACCTGCGCCTCGCGATGCAAGATTTTGCGAGCGATGCTTAACGCCAACTGGACGACTTCGGCTTCCACCTTCCGGAAATAATCAGTCCGCTCCACGGCGAAAGCCGCTATGGCAGCAGCCAACTGGGAGCGCTCCTTCGCCAGTTTCTCCCCGAAGGCTTTCTGCGCTTCCGCCTTCCCCTCCAGCCGGCCACGAGAAAGCGCCTGCGCCTCGCGCACCGCCGCAGCATCATTCGAATCATTTGCGTTGTGATGCGCTGCGGCGTTTGATGCTGGAGATACACCATTAGCGCTGTCCCGCAGGATGGCGCTATACGGAAAGGGCTGTGGTGCGAGAGGAGACCTCGGCTTGCCGGAAACGGCGATGTGCGCGCGGCTAGGCGATGTACTCATCGTCCCCCTCGGGTGTCAAGGTCAATTTGCCTTCGGCCTCAAGTTTCCGCGCCACCGAAACGGCTTCGAGTTGGGCTTTGTGGATGTCGCGCGATTTCACCGGGCCGAGCACTTCCATATCCTCCTTCAGCATTTCGACCGCGCGCGAAGACATCGATTTAAAGATGTAGTTCTTCAATTCTTCAGAAGCGCCTCGCAGTGCGGTTGCCAGCGTCTTCTTGTCCATCTGTCCCAACAGCTCGCGGATACCCGCCTCGGGCACAGTCAGCAAATCTTCGAAGGTGAACATCAGATTCCGGATCGAGAGCGCTAGCTTGGGATCTTCTTTTTCAATGCCTTCGAGAATCGTTTTGGCGGTGTTGAGCTCGAGCCGATTCATCACATCAGCGACCCCCCGCAATCCGGCATACGCACGCCTGCTTTGCTCCCCAAGGGACTCCAGCCGTTTGTGCAGCACCAGAGAAACGCGCTGGGCCATTTCCGGTGAGAATTGGCGCAGTTGCGCCAGTCGTTTGATGGCCTCGGCCCGAAGTTCTTCGGGCAGTCGCATCAGAAGATTAGAGGCTTGCTTGGCCTCGAGGTGTGCGAGGATCAGCGCAATCGTCTGCGGATGTTCTCCCTCGATAAACTTCGCCAGCTGCTGAGGATCGGCATTGCGCAAAGAGTCCAACTTACTGGCACTCATTTCTGCGGTCAGAGATACCTGACGCAGTAACTCTTGGGCTCCGTCTTCTCCAAAGGCCTTCACCAGAAGTTTGTTGGCGTATTCCCGGCCTCCCTGCGCCAGATATTCTCCAGCAGTGACCAGGCGATCGAACTCCTCCAGAACAGCCAAGGCAGTTTCGGCATCGACAGAATTCAGTGCTGCGATTTGCTGCGTGATCTGCTCCACATCGGTTGGAAGAAGGTGCCGATAGATCTGGCTGGCAGCGTCCTCTCCGAGGATGACCATAAGAATAGCGGCCTTGCGCGGCCCAACCGCTGCGTGGGAGGTCGTCATCGCGGTCCCTCTTGTTGAACCCAGCTCCGAACCAAGCGACTGGCAGACTCAGGTTCCGCCTTTACTTTTTCAGCCAGCATTCGTTTCAAATGGCTCGCGCGCGTTCCGCCCTCTGGTGTATCTTTTCCCATGCCAAGCTGCGTACTTCCCGGAATGCCCGACGTTTCGGGAACAAGACGCCCGATCACTCGGCCCGGAAGTTCGCGAAACGCCGCCAACGCCTGTTTCTTCACGGGGCGCAGGACAAGCCAATAAACCACCAAGAACAAAGCTGCTAAACCAACATAGCGGAGCGCCCATGCCCATGGTTGGATTACGTGGCGCCAGCGTTCGCTCTTGGTAGGCGGCGCGAGGGTTTCGGCGGGAGACTGTTGGAACGACAGGTTTTCAACTGCGAGCACATCTCCTCGCTGAGGATCTATTCCGATGGCTGCCTGGGCCAGTTGTTCAATCTCCTTCATCTCTTCGGCTGAGCGCTTGTGCCGAGCTGTGGCGCGCTGACCGGCTTGCTCGGAGATCTCAACTGCGTCATCGACCAGCACAGCAGCCGCAATGCGCCTCACGCGGCCTGGCGGCTCTAGACTGTGATGAAGGCTCTTGCTCACCGCATAAGTGGTCGAATCCGAACGGGAACTCGATTGCTCAGCCGCCGGGGCAGGGGTCGCGGGAGCTGCTCCTGAAGGCACATTGCTCGCAGTGCCGGGAACTCCACCAGCTGCGCCTCCCGTGGAGTTCTCTTCAGAATGTTCCTGTGTAAGCGTAGCAGCGTTTTTTGGATCGTACGTCTCCTGCGTGTCTTCACTCGTGCCGAGTTCATACTCCACGTGCACGCTGGCGCGAACGTGATCCGGGCCTACGATCGGTTCGAGAGTACGAACAAGAGTCTGCGCAAGTTCTTCATCGAGACCGAATGCACGACCATCGCCTCGGTCGCGGCTCTGCAGTAACGGCGAATTGCTGTCTGCGTCGACTACTGTGACATTTTCCGGCCGAAGCCGGTCGACCGCACTGGCGACCAATTGCGGGATAGCCTGTTGAGCTGATTGGGAAAGGTGTCCGTTTCGAGTCTTGAGAATAACGGCGGCCTTCGCGTCATGCTGCGCTTCCGTGAACAGAGACTCCTGCGGCATCACCAGGTGGACGCGCACAGCCTCAACCTCGGCCAGCGTGGCCAGTGTGCGCTCGAGTTCACCCTCCAGCGCGCGCTGATAGTTCACTTTCTCTGTGAAATCCGATCCCGCCCAGTTCGGCGTGTCAAAAAGTTCAAAGCCAAGACGCGCCGTGCGTGGAAGGCCCGTAGCCGCAGTCTCGAGTCGACTTGCGTCGAGCTTGTCCTCCGGTACGAGCAGGCTATTTCCATCCTCCGATATCTGATGCGGTATGTTCTTGGTAGCGAGGTGGGTCGCCAGATTCTGAGCGTCCTCGGCGCGCAAACCCGAGTAAAGGGTGACGTATTTCGGCTGCCCCAAAAAGGTTACGAAGGCCCACAGCGTTCCACCTATGAGAATCGTACCGCCCACGAGCAGCAGCCGCTGGTTCAGCGTCAAGCCCTGAACAAATTGTTTCAGTCGGAGAAGGACGTCGTTTTCGGACTGCTTTTGATCGGCCATGAAGAGTGCTTTTGTCTCGGCGGATTGCGGCTAGCTCAAAACTGCATCCGTGAGATCTCCTCATACGCGGAAACGATTTTATTGCGAACTTGCATCATGAGCTGAAAGCTCAGATCGGCTTTTTCCACCGCAATCATCGCACTGTGTACATCGGTTCCGGTGCCTTCGATAACGCCCGAGACCTTCGACTGGGCGGCGCTCTCGAGTTGCTGGATATCATCGATCGCACTATGAAGCACTTCGCGAAATCCGGACTCGGCAGCGGTCGAAGGACGCAAAGAAGAGACTTCCATTTCAGCGGGAAGTATTCGGATTGCAGAGGATGGTATAACGGCGTTCATGGCAGAGGCTCTCCCGACCCGACCTTCAGCTCAATATCTGTAGAGACTGCTGGATCATATTCTTGGCGGCCTGGACGGCCGCCGCATTGAGTTGGTAGGCTCGCACGGCGCTGAGCAGATCCGTCATTTCCATGACCGGATTCACATTGGGATAGGTCACGTACCCTTCGGCATCAGCGTCGGGATGTCCCGGCTCGTAACGGCGGGGCATGGGCGAAGCGTCAGCCACAACTCGCTCGATCTGCACGCCCCCTTCGATGGTATGCCGCAGTCGGGCCAGGATCTGTGGAAACTGCGAAGTTGGGCGCGCACGAAACAGAACCAATTGCCGCCGATAGGCGCCGCCTTGCAGTGAGCGCGTTGTCTCCGCGTTCGCCATGTTTGCCGAGACGACCTCTGCTCTCCAACGCTCCGCCGCCAGCGCCGAGCCACTGACTTCGAGCATGCCAAAAAGGTTCATGATGTACTGCCTCCGGAATTAATCGCCAGCGCGATGGTATGGAACTGATCTTTCAGCAGTTGGACGCCGAGGTTGTATTTCATCTGCGCCTCGGCCAAGAGCAGGCTTTCGCGCTCGACGCTAACGTTGTTCCCGTCCGGTCGCTCGATCAAACCGCGGACTTGCCGTGGGATCGGACTCGTGGACGAGAGATGCCGGGAGTCTTGCTCTGCAGACCTCTCTTCCGCAGCTCGCCGCAGTTCCGAATGGAAGTCCAGGTCGCGAGTTTGGTAACCGGGCGTATCGATATTCGCGAGGTTGGTCACAACTAATTTGTAGCGGGCGGTATCCACGTCCAGGAAACGGCTTAAAGCGTCCGCCATGGATGTCTCGATCATTCCTTGATTATTCATGGATGTAACTGCTCCAACTGGGCAATCCGTAGCTGCGAACTTTGTTCCGTACGGTACGCAGGCTCACTCCCAATAACTCGGCTGCGCGCGAACGGTTGCCGCCAGTGGCTTCCAACGTGATTTCAACTAGTTTGCGTTCCATTGCGCCCAAAGACACTCCTGGGCGCAGGTCCGGAATCCGCGAGGTCTGCGAAGGCCCTGGCATGGAGGTGTCGACCGAGGTCCAATCCCCCCCCTCGAGCGCACTAACGGCGATATTCGGGCCAGATGATAGGGCCACTGCTCGACGTACGCAATTGGATAGTTCTCTGACATTTCCTGGCCAGGAATGGGTCTCGAGCAACTGGACAAACTCGTCGGTGAAGCCGAATACCTTGCCTTGGGGTGAGTACGAGCGGAGAAAAAACTCGGCGAGTTCGCGAATGTCGCCGGTGCGTTCGCGAAGGGGAGGCAGGCTGATCGGAATCACATTCAGCCGATAGTAGAGGTCGGCGCGGAATCTGCCTTCTCGCACCATCTGTGCCAAGGCGCAATTGGTCGTAGCAATCACGCGAATATCGACACGCATCGTCCGCGTGTCTCCAAGCCGGTCGAACTCTCTTTCCTGCAGCACGCGAAGCAATTTCGGTTGCAGAGTCAAAGGCAAGTCCCCGACTTCGTCAAGCAGCAGGGTCCCCCCGTTCGCCATCTCGAATTTTCCCGCTTTGGCGTTCACCGCTCCCGTAAAAGCTCCTTTCGCATAGCCAAACAATTCGCTTTCGAGCAGCGCTTCTGGGAACGCGGCGCAATTCACGGCGACAAACGGACGTGCACAGCGCGGACTCAACCGATGAATCAAACGGGCAATAAGTTCCTTCCCGGTGCCGCTTTCGGCTTCAATCAACACGTCGGCATCGGTGGCGGCGGCCTGTCTCGCCCGGTCGACGGCTCGCAACCAGCAAGGGGCGTGCCCGCACAACTCCCTCATGGCTTCTCTCTGCGATGCCGCACGCGCCAGGATGCGCTCCGCCGACTGCTCAAGTTGTTCGAAACTGACTGGTTTCACCAGGTAGTCACAGGCACCATCTTTCATCGCGGCCACGGCCTGAGGAATACTGCCAAAAGCAGTTAGTAAAATGACCGCCGTATGCGGCGCAAGTTCCCGCGTGGAACGCATGACGTAAAATCCATCGTCCCCGGGCATGCGGATGTCTGTAACGATCAGAGGATGCATTCCACGACGAAACTTCTCGATTGCCTCGCGAGCATCAACGGCGGTTTCCACCTGCCAGCCCCGTCGTGAGAAACGGGTATCAAGGGCCGCGCGCATACCATTATCGTCGTCGACTACCAGCACCCGATTCATCGGGAAACCTCTTTCTCCCCACCCCGAGTCAGTGGAAGTGTGATGGCGACTCTCGTCCCGCGTTCTCGCCGACGATGCGCTGCAATGGTTCCTCCATGTTGCTCCACGATCTTGCGGCACACGGCCAAGCCAAGTCCTGGGCTGCTCGGGCGGGTGCTGAAGCCGGCGTCAAAGATTCTGCACAAATCCTCTGGGGGAATACCCTCGCCGGTATCCGTCACGGCGATGACGATCGCATGCTCCTGGATCACTTCGCGGCCCGATAATTCGATCCAGCCTCCCCCTCCGGGCATCGCGTGAACACTGTTCAGTACGAGATTCAGCAAAACCTGTTCGAGCCGGTGCAGATCGGACGGATAGACCACTCCCGAGAGGGAATTCTGTAGACTCAGGATGATTCCCGACTGCTTCGCGAGTGGCTGGCAAAAATCGCGCACCCACTCGAGCAACCGTCCCATATCGACCGGAGCACACTCTGGTTGGGGCGAACTATGGAAATGCAGTACGTTATTGACGGTAGCCGCCAGAGTACGCAAGCCCGCCTGAACGTGCTCGACCCATTGGCCGCATTCCCCGGTCAACCGCGCCTCGGCGAGCAGCCCGGCGAACAGCTCAAGGCTTCCCAAAGGATTTCGGATTTCGTGCGCTAGGATCGTAGACATTTCCGCGAGGGCCTGATCGCGGTGCGCCGCCGCCTTCGCCTCCTCCAGATGCTTCCGCTCGCTTACATCGCGGACAATAAACACCGAAGCACCGTCCTCGATCGATGCATGGCGGGCGGCGAGCCAGCGCACGGAACCTGAGCCGGACGGTATTGCAAGTTCGGGCTCGTCGCCCTGCCGGCGAGCGAATTCGAAGAGCTTCCGGATCGGCTCGGGCAATGAGGTTGTACTGTTTGCAAAGGATTCATGAGGAGGGCTCGTTTCCAAAAGACGCCAAGCCTCTGGATTCGCCTTCGTTATCTCTCCACAGCTGGAAACAACGAATACGCCGCAAGGCAGACTTGCCAGAATTCGATCCAGATGCACCCGGACGCTTCGGTTTTCCTCCAAGCTTCGCGTTAAATCGCTGTTCGTCGTTTCCAGCTGCCTACGAAGTCTCTCGACTTCGGCGCGCAACGTCGCGTACGAACGTTCCAGGGACCCGGCAGCTTCCGCGAAAGAGCGGAATGCCTCAAGCATCGATTGCTCATCTTCGACGCTTGGATTGCCGATCTTCGATTTGGCAGGAGACGGAGCCACGGCAGAAACCACCGGTTCCGGCCAACTCATCGGCATAGGCAAAGAAGTCATAGTCGCAGGCAAGATTTGCACGGCGCATTCCAATTGGGGCGCAAGATTCTTAGATTCCTCTTACGCTTCCAGCGGAAGAAGTTCGCGCCGTTCACTCTGAGAAAAGGGAAAGTACAAATGTTCCGCTTCGATAGTGTTGCCGTTTTCCACCAAAATCGATGCCCTTTCCATCACATGCTGCAGCTCTCGCACATTGCCCTTCCATGAATGAGTTTCCAAAATTCGACTCGCGTTTGCGCTTAGACGCGGAGCGGATACTCCTAAAGCCGAAGCCATGCAGGCAAGGAAGTGTTCTGCCAGAGGCAAAATGTCAACACGACGGTCTGCCAATGGAGGTAATTCAATGGGAAACGCATTGAGCCGATAAAAGAGGTCTTGCCGAAATTCGTCAGCTGCGGCTCGAGCCGGTAGATCCACATTGCTGGCGGCAATCACTCTCACATCCACATGGGTGACTTCCGACGTGCCGAGCCGCTGAATCTCCTTCTGTTCCAAGAACCGCAGCAACTTGGCTTGCATTCCCAGCGGAAGCTCGCTGATCTCGTCCAGGAAAAGTGTGCCACCATGCGCCGCCGGGATTCGGCCTAGTTGTGATTGAATCGCACCCGTGAACGCTCCCCGCACATATCCGAACAGCTCGGACTCGATCAAGGTTTCCGGAATCGCCGCACAATTGACTACCACGAGAGGCTTTGAGGCCCGCGGACTGAGAGCATGCAGCCCCCTGGCAACCAACTCTTTGCCAGTGCCAGTCGGGCCCGTAATAAGCACGGTCGTCGTGCGCGCGGATACCAGTCGTACAAGGCGGTAAACGCGCTGCATCGCCGCACTCGTGCCGATCATTCCCGGCAGGGGGTTTACCGATGTGAGAGACGCGACCTTCCGGCACCCCGGGAGATATGAGGAATCTGGAGAGGCAAATGATCCTAGGGGGGAGGAATCATTCTCCGGGTTGGTATTCGAATTCGAATTCGAATCCGAATCCATCATCACGACTTGTGTCCCGGGAAATCGCTTCCGGATAATCGCAATCAGCTCTTCCGCATCAAGATCCGGAAGGTGGCGGTCGAGAAAAATCACCTGCCAGTCGCCTTTCTCAAGCTTGGCCAGCGCATCGGCACCGCCGAGGACTTGTTGCACCAGTCGACAGCGGCCATTCAAGCGATGAAGCACTTCCTCACGTAAGGCAGTGTTGGAGCTGGCAATCAGGGCTCCTACAGAAGGCGGTAGCATTGGCATCACAATCGCACTCATTGAGGATCTCCCGTCTGGATATTCATTCCTTGCGATGAAGCGAGCGGTATCCGAACCGTACAGATGGTTCTGTTCCCGGTAGAGAGGCGCGCCCATCGCGCGCCCAGTTGTTCCCAACGTGCTTGAACGATTAGCAAGCCGAGCTCGGATTGTGAGAAACAGGAATGCTCAAATTTCGCTTTCGGTTCCCATGAAACCGTGATCCGACTCGCATCATCCTCAGGGATGGCTGCTACCTCAAGAGTTCCTCCCTCCCGAGTCAGACTGAGAGACGATTCCAAGAATCGAAACACCAGCGCCTGCATAGAACAGCGATTGGCTTGAACGAGTTGAGGCGCTTGAGTGATGAAACGAATCTGACTCTTCTGTGCCAGAGCTACTGGGAGCAGCTCTCCGGCGGTCGCCCGGAGCAACTCATCGAGCGCGAAGGTTTCTACACCGGACAAGTCCGGATGATAGGTATCTTCCAGTTCGCGCATAGCCTCGACCAACGTCCTCACACGGCCCGAAAGATCGAGAGCCTCCCGCAATACGCGGACGTATTCCTCTGTGGGCCGAGGGCCGGCGACCGCGAGTTCCAAAGAGCACTGCAAACCCGTAAGTGGCTGGTTCAGGGCATGTACGAGTTGCGCCAACGGACTGCGAGGCCTGCAAACACTTGCGTCGGCCTGAGAGAGTTCAAGTTGAGCGTGCATGCGACTCATACGCGAACCTCATCGGCGGATGATCCGACCGGGCAGGTCAACTCGTATCCCACTCCGCGAACGGTTTGGATCAGCTTGGTGGAGTGGCCGTCGTCAATCTTGCGTCGTAAATAATTGATGTAGACGTCTACTACGTTTGTGGTCGTATCAAACGTGAGGTTCCAGACATGTTCGATGATCATCGAGCGAGTCAGGCGGTGACCTGCATTGCGCATCAGATATTCGAGCAAACAAAACTCTTTTGAAGTCAACTCGATCCTTTGGCCGGCTCGTTCAACAAGCCTTTGGACTCGGTCGAGTTTGAGATCAGCGATTGTAAGCACGGACTCCGACGGTAGGTGGCTACGTCTGACGAGAGCTCGGATGCGAGCCGAAAGCTCTCCAAAGGAGAATGGTTTACTCAGGTAATCGTCTGCCCCGGTGTCGAGGCAAAGAACGCGGTCCTCCACTCTCGAACGCTGGGTCAAAACCAAGACCGGCAGGCTCGGTTTTCGTAACCTCAAGTGCCGAAGGACGCTAACGCCATCGAGTTTGGGCAGATTCAAGTCGAGAATCACGACGTCATAGTCGGATGCCAATGCCGCCTCGCGGGCCTTCTCCCCGTCGGGAATCACTTCCACACTATGGTGTTCACCTTCCAATCCCTGTCGAACAAATTTGCCTAATGCTTCGTCATCTTCCGCCATAAGAATTCGCATAGATGTGAACCGTCCTTAATCGAACAGGCCAGTTTAGTTAGAAACTCTTCAAACTGAGCTGAAAGGAGGCCGAACGAAGGTATTGTTTTTCCAAAACGGCTTGGAGTCTCGAAATGGGGCACGAGCAGCCTATTCGCGGCAGTGTTCTCTGAACCTCAGCGGCCAATTCCGCGGCTGGCAATCGAGCGGAGATAATTTCGAAGCTGAAGTCTCTCTTGGAGCGGGCCATTGCAGATTTGGAACAAGAAGACGCTGAAATCATTTGCGGTGCCGGGAGGAATGCTGCTCCTTCTTGTTTTGGCGCTCCAATATTTCGGTTGGCTTCCCATGACGCCGCCCGCACTCAGTTTCCTGTGCTATTGCTCGCTTCTGGGGGGGATGCTGCTTGCTTGGCGCTTTCACTCCAGTCGCATTTTTTCCTGTCTGTTTGTGCTGTTTCTGTCTCTTCAGGCACTCGCGGCATTCGGAGCTCTATCGCATGCTCCCGGGCCTGCAGGAATCACGACAGTTCGAACTCTGGCAATTCTTGTGCCTCTTAATTTCGTCCTGATCTCATGGATGCGCGAGCGAGGCTTTAGCTATGCTGCAGCAACTCCGGTAGGACTAACCCTGTTCGTCGAATCCATTATCGTCATCGTACTGGGCCGCAGCGCCGACGTAATTCCTCGTTTGTCGACGCGCACCCGCCACCTCGCCCAGTCACCAGCGCTCATGCCGACCTATGCGCTCTGCGCGTTTGCTGCCGCGGCCATCTTCTTGTTAGTGAGATTCTTGATTAGTCGAAAGCCAGCCGACAGCGCTCTGATCTGGTCGCTGGGGGCATTCTTGCTTGCTCTGCGTTCTGCCGGGAGCATCAATGTCGTTCTGTACCTTGCCACGGCGGCCTGCATCCTTGCGATTTCGATCGTCGAGACGTCGTATCTGCTGGCTTATCGCGACGAGCTTACGGCCCTCCCTTCGCGACGAGCTTTCAATGATGCGCTGATACGCCTTCAAACTCCTTATTCGATCGCGGTCGTAGACATTGATCACTTCAAGAATTTCAACGACACATACGGGCATGAAACCGGTGACCAGGTCCTCAAACTCGTCGCAAGTAAGCTATCGACCGTAACAGGTGGGGGCCAGGCCTATCGGTGCGGAGGCGAGGAATTCACGATTCTGTTCTCTGGGAAGACGACGCCTGAGGTAGTGGCGCACTTGGAACGTTTGCGAATTGCAATCGAGAAATCTGAATTTCACACTCGCGGCGGAGATCGTCGCCAGACGCCAAGGGGACCGGACCGGCGAAACGAGCGCGCACGAAGTCCCGTGAAGAAAAAGGGATATGCCATTCGACGTTTAGCCATGGAGAAATCTCCATTATCACTTTCGGTAACTGTCAGTATTGGCGTAGCGACATCCAGGAACGACCTTTTCGATGCCGAACTCGTCTTGCAATCTGCTGACAAAGCACTCTATCGAGCGAAAGCCAACGGAAGAAATCGGCTCGAGACTGCATCTTCGACGCGCCGTCCGAAAGTGAAGGCGACCGGCATCGCCTGAGGAATTTGTTAAAAAACTCGGAGGCTTTGGTTCCCGAATCGTTTTTCTTAGGGATTTGGCAGGCTTGCCGAACCGTCCGGCCCGGACCGCCTTCCTTAGGACGGGAAGTATGACGGCCCGGTTCCGTACGTTTCGCAAGCACCACAGGCCGTGCGGTCAGCCCGCGGTCGTAGGTGAGATTGAGCGTTTCCGGCCAGAACCGCTACAAGCGGGACACTTCAATCGGATAAATGCGACACCCTCAGACTTACCATTCAAGTCTACTGGCTTCGCCACGTATCCAGATCCCCCGCAAGTCGGGCAGTTTTCCGGATCCACTCCTTCTCCCCCTCAGTATTACGAGTATTTTCTCCGAGTTACGAGCGGAATCGAGGAGAGAACGTTTTTCGTTACGAATCCCGAACAGAACCGTGCTGGCCCCCGGCAATCTTCATGGTGTAATATCGCTTTGACTGCGGCGACGTTATTTTCCGCACAAAATGCGGGCTTTGCAAGCCCGAATCAGCATTCCCTATGCTGATCCAAAGGCCGGAGAGGTGGCAGAGTGGCCGAATGCGGCGGTTTGCTAAACCGTTGTACGGGCTAACACCTGTACCGAGGGTTCGAATCCCTCCCTCTCCGCCAGTTTTTCCGCTCCTTCAACCGACCGGGTTCGCGTTAACACTGGGTTCCGATTCCAACACTGATTCGCATCCGGGGCTCTTCGTCTCTTTCGTCGGGCCTAGAACTTGACCATGATGGCCATTCGGAGGCTCGGTTCATCCATGCGCAAATCGGGGTACCAGACGCCGCTGTCATTGACGCACGATGGCGAGATCCACTGCTTCGGGCGGTACAGGATCTGGCCACCGAGTCCCGGCTTGGTTCCGTAACGACCGTAAGACTGCCAACCGTTAGTAATCCAGGGCTCGATCTTCAGCTTGTCCGTGGGAAACCACTGAATGCGGAGTCCGTTGAAAAACCATGGAGTGTTCGAGGACACATAGTAAGGCTGGTAAGCCCAGTTGTCGAAGTTGTAGTAGCTGAAGAGCCCGATATGCTTATTGTTGACTGGCGGGGATGTAGCGTTGCAGGTTGAATATCTCGAAAAGGGTACGCCCGGAGCGGATCTGACTCTTGATGTCGTCTTCCTTTTGCAGAACTTCGGAAGCTAGCTCAATCGCTTGAGGTGCTCGAGCGCAAGGGATACTCACGATGCCGTTCGCATCCGCAATGACGAGATCTTTCGGATTGATCGAGAGCGAACCTATCCGGACCGGGACGTTGATGCGCCCATATGCTTCCTTCGTCGCCCTGCGTGGATTGAAATGCCGGCAGAATACCGGATAGTCGAGCATTTGAATTTCTGAAGGATCGCGGACGGGGCCGTCGATGATGGTACCCGCCAATTTTTTTGCTTGGGCAGACATCGTCATGAGTTCGCCCCACATCGCTCCCTCGTAATCAGACGAGCCCGTAACAATCAATACGTCGCCAGGTTGCGCAAGGTGCAAACCATGATGGAGCGTGAGGTTGTCTCCGGGAGCACATTCAACGGTTAGCGCAGGTCCGCAGACGCGAAAGTCTAAGTCGATTGGACGAATGGCGGTCTCGACGGGAAACGACAATCCCAATCCGTCGATCAACTGACAGACTGTGAACTGCCGCAATTTCGTAATCGAGCTTCGGAGTTCTTCGTCCATTGCGATCAGCGTCAGATGCCGGCGTACCAGGCGTAGCCTCCTTCGGGGGAGACGGAGCCCAGTCCTTTGCCGAATTTTTTCACGTCGTCGGTAACGATCAGACGATTCACGAACTTCACGCTCTTGTAGCCGAGCTGCCGCGGCAGTCGTATTCGAAGAGGTCCACCATAACCGACAGGAAGTTCATCGCCATTCATTCCATAGGTGATGAAAGTTTGTGGGTGCAACGCGTCGGCCATGTCCATGCTTTCCCACCAATCGGGTTCGATGGAGAAATAGAAAACGTATTTGGCTTCTGGCTTTGCACCGACGAGATTGAGAATGTGCGAGAGAGGCACTCCGTGCCATTCTGCGACGTAGGACCAACCTTCTTCACAAACGACTTCTGTTATCTGATTCGCCGACGGATAGCTCTTGAGCTGGTCCACGGAAAAAGTCATCGGACGCTCTACCATCCCGTCGACGGTAAGCCGCCAGTCCACGAATTTCGCCGCCTGAAAGCGTTTAAACTCTTCACTCGGAGGCGCAACCTCGTTCGCCAGAGGACGCTTTGAGATCTGACTGCGAGAGAATTCACGCGCCAACGAGTGCGTCGTCAGCAGCCTCATGGAAGCATATGTCAAGGTTTCGCCGGGACCGTAAAGGCCGCCGTGATCGGGAGGCACTAATCCATATTTCTGCGCCAGGTGAGCGGCTACGCCGACCGCCGAGACACCAGCGGTAGCGACGAGTCCGGTTACGATTAATTTCCGGCGGGACACGTCCGTCATATGCGCTCCTTACGTGCATCTGCTTGCCCCGTGATCATCGCTCGCATGCGGCTTATGAATCCCGCACGCCAAACCAGAAAGACGTGAACAAATAGAAAGGCCATGAGGGCCAGTGAGACTAGAAAGTGAAGCGTGCGTGCGGATTGCCGGCCGCCCAGCAGGGTGACGGTCGCCGGAATCGCGGAATCGAAGGCAGGAGACAGCGCCAGACCGGTCCAAATTACGAATGGGAAAAGAATGAAAATTACGAAGAGGTAGGCGAGGCGTTGCAGGACGTTGTAAGACCATGCTTCCCTAACCTTGGGCCGCTCAAAGCGCAGATGGTGAGCAATCACTCCGGCGATACTTCGCCACGAGAGATCGGCCTTCGTAGGGACCAGGTCTTTACGAAAGTGCGCACTAACGAAACCGTAGATCACATATAGCAAGCCAGTCAGCACCAACACCCATGCAGTCTGGAAGTGCAGCGATCGACTCCATCCGTTCTGATCCGGCAACACGTAGCCATAGCCAGTGGGAACCAAGTTTCTCGAGGATGGGATCGGCAACTTGAACCACGGATCAGTCAACACAGTGCCAGTCTCTCCCCAATAAAAGCGAGGGTGAGAAATGACAATTTCCGTCCCAGACACGACTAGGGCAAAAAAACTCAGGGTGATCACCCAGTGAGTGATGCGGACGATCAAAGAGTGTCGAGCGGTGCTCGAGACGGCTGGAGCTGCAGGCACAGAAGTAGTGACAGCAGCTTGCAATGGCACTGGCGTGGATGGCAACGTCGACATTCCCGCTCTCCTGTAACCCGCCTAGATTACATCTGTGGCGCAACAATCAGCAGATGAAAAGTCCCCGGAGTGAATTCCGGAAGATTCCCCGGGTCGGGAGGCCTCGATCCTGGCTTAATTTGCTCGGATGGCAGAAAAAGTTTGTGGCTGACTGGATCAAGAGCCATGGTTCGCGCTTCCCTTTCGGTTTTCACAGTTTGTATCACTGTGTACTTATCGGGACCGTCCTGCCTTACAACCGTGAGAGTGCCGTCGCAATTCGAGGAGTATACGAGCTTGCTTTCCCCATCGTAAATCGCGGCATCTGGTTCGACGCCAACCGGTATCTGTGCGATCTGTTTTCCAGTATCCGCATCCGTAACGATCATGAATTTGTTATCGCATACAGAGAACAGACGCCGATGCTCGGTATCTATTGCTAAGCCTGAAGGTCCCTTGCAAGGAGCAAGTGACCATTCGTTTTGCACCCTCGTTCCGTCCGAATTCAATCGCACGAGCGAGCTCTTGCTTTCGATGTTTACAAATACACTTCCTTTTCCGTCGGTCGCAGCAAACTCGGGGATACCGCTCAGAGGGACGGTCGCCACAACATTTCCCGCTTCGGCGTCGATCACGCTCGCACTGTGACTGTGGGCATTGAACGCGTATACACGCTTTCTTGCTGGCTCGTACAGGACGGCATCGGGGGCATCCCCGACCTTAATTTTCTGCGTCACTGTATCCGACTTAAGGTCGAACACGACGATCGAATTGTCCCCTCCATCGCTGATGAATCCTTTATTGAGATCGTGTGCCAGAGCAACTCCATGAACTCGCTTCAGGTTCGGAATGCTCGCAACTTCTTTTCCGGAATTGAGATCGAGAATCAACACTTCCCTGCCACGAGTCACATACAAGCGGTGGCTGGGAGCATCCGCGGTCAGGTAATCCCAATAGGTCTCATCCCCTGAGTAAGGAATGCTGGACACTACGGAATAGTTCTGCGCGAGCGCCGCGACCGCGAACCAAAGGCAGGCAGAATATGTCAGGAAGTTCCGAATCCACATAAGTTAGTTCCACAGACTGCTGTCCAAACGATCGCGACGGCAACTGGAAGTGTTGGTCGTTATTGCGCGCTGTCAATCGCAAGGGACGCGTTGCTTTTCTTTGCTCTCATTTCAATCAGCGCAAAATGCTCCAGCATCATTTTTGCTGCGGCTGCGGGATCCTGCTTTTCAACTGCTACATAGATATTTTCGTGGGAACGGTAAGAGCTCGTGTAATCCGTCAAGAGGCGGACCGTCTCTTTCCGGCTCTCGATCAACATTTGGGAAAGCATCTCGATGATGGTTGCCATGACACCATTCCGGGCGGCGCGGACGATGCAACTGTGAAACTCGGGTTCGGTGCGGCACCAGGCGTCAGGATCACCCATCGCTTTTTCCATCTGTACCAGCGCACGGCGCATGGCTTCCAAATCTTCTGTTGTTCTACGCTCGGCCGCGAGGCTCGCCAGCTCCACTTCGAGCGTGCGTCGCGTTTCGAAGAGATCGGTCTTGGCGACGTTCTTCAGAGCCAGGGCGAATTCCAAGGGAACGCGCATGATTTCGCTCGCGGAGTCCGCGAGATATGATCCCGAGCCCTGCCGGGCCTTAATGACCCCCATGATTTGAAGAGCCCGCAGCGCCTGCCGCAAGGTTGGGCGACTCACCGCTAGTGCTTCTGCCAGGTCCCGTTCCGGCGGCAACCGGTGACCGGGAACAAAAACTCGCTTCTCAATCAATTCCTTAAAGCGGGCGATGAGCTCGTCCGAAATCGCAACGCGATTGATGCGAGGACCAATATCCAAAGACAAAGGCATGCAAATACTTCCTCGAACTCAAATGACCGCCAGTTTATATCTCCGCATTGGATTATTGTCAATTGGTAAATTGGTCAATTGGTAAGAATAAAAAACAGTTGACAACCTGTCCAATTAGCAGATATATATTCGCGCTTTCCCGCCTTCACTCGAATTTGTCACGGAGAAGCGGCATGCGAATCGCAAAACGAGCCACACTGTTGATCTTGGCCACTCTGTCGGTCATTGCCTTGTCAGCCCAGACAACCAGCAGTTCGCTAAATGGAACCGTCACCGACCCGAAGGGATCGGTCATTCCTGGCGTGACGTTGACGCTGTCGAATCCAGAGACAGGTTTCACCCGCAGTGCCAAGACAAACGATCAAGGGGTCTACCAGTTTTTGCAAGTCCCTCCAGCGACTTACGAGTTGACTGTGAACGCTTCCGGGTTCGCCGGGCAAAGGCGCAAGAATGTAGAACTGATGGTCAACACTCCTGCAACGCTGGATATTCCGTTGCAAGTAGCGGGATCCCAGATCGTTGTGGAGGTCACAGGAACCGCTCCCTTGGTCAACACGCAGGATGCCAGTTTGGGGCATGCCTTCAACAGCGATCAGATTTCCTATTTGCCATTCGAAGGTCGCGAAGCTGCGAGCATCTTGAGTTTGCAGCCAGGGGTCGCGTTCACGGGCAACAGCGGGCACATTAGTCCGGCGTCCGATAGCCGCAGCGGAGCAGTCAATGGCGCCCGCAGTGACCAGACGAATGTCACACTTGACGGGGTGGACGACAACGATCAGACGCAGGGCCTCGCCTTCACTGGAGCGTTACGTCCAACATTGGACTCGCTTCAGGAATTCCGCGTAACAACGAGCAACGCGACCGCTGACGCAGGACGCTCCTCAGGCGGGCAGGTAGCGCTGGTCACGAAGAGCGGAACCAACCTCCTCCACGGCACCGTGTACTGGTACTACCGTCCACCGTTCGGAGCCGCAAACGACTGGTTTAATGAGAGCGCCGAGCTTTCTCAGGGTCTACCGAATAAACCAGCATTCTTGCTGCGTAATACTTTCGGCGCAACTTTCGGCGGTCCGATCCAGAAAAACCGTCTCTTTTACTTCCTCGCGTACGAGGGACAGCGAACTCGCGAAAATCTGCAAGTGACGCGCGTCGTTCCCAGCGCGGGACTGCGCAACGGATCGATCACTTATCAATGCACTCAAGATCCCACTTGCCCCGCAGGTGGCACATACACTCTCACTCCGGCAGATTTGGCGAAGATGGATCCCAACTGCTCTGGTCTGGGAACCTGTCCGTTGGGCCCGGGCGCTAATCCCGCGGTCATGCAGATTTTTCAGCAATATCCTCAACCCAACATCAACTCCGTGGGTGATGGATACGACTTTCAGGGCTACACGTTCTCCTCGCCGTTGCCGGCCAAATTGGACACGTATGTCGCAAAAATCGACTACAACCTGACGGCGAATGGCAGTCACCAGGTATTTGTGCGTGGCGGCCTTATGAATGATCGAGGCGCATCACGGGAAGATCCCACGTCGTACACCGGCACCGGTGGATCAGAGTTTCCCGGCCAGCCCGCAAACGTCACACAACTCAACAACACCAAGGGAATCATCGCGGGATATACGGGGGTTCTGCGGCCAAACCTCCTGAACAACTTCCGTTACGGCTTCGTTCGACAAGGGTTCGTCGACCTGGGGCAACAGCGGCAGCACTACATCAACTTCCGCGGGCTCGACAACCTGACCGCACAAACGCCAAGTACCAACACGCTGGTCCCGGTCCACAACTTCGTGGATGACGTGACTTGGACGAAGGGCGCACATACATTCCAGTTCGGCGGCAATCTGCGCGTCATCAACAACATTCGAAATTCCAACACCACATCATTCTTTACCGCTCAGACTGATTCGTTTTGGTTGCTCGGCTCTTGCATCTCGACATGCGGAACTCCGACGAGCCTGAACCCCGCGGATTTCGGCTTCCCCGCTGTAGATTCTAGTTTCAGTTCCAGCTATGACTTTGCGGCAACCGCCTTGGCTGGTTTGGTTACCGTTGTCGGATCCAACTACAACCTCACAAAGGATCTTTCACCCTTGCCCGAAGGAGATCCCGTCACTCGACATTTCCGCAATCATGAGCTCGAGTTTTATGCGCAGGATACCTATCATTTGAAACCCAACCTCACCGTCACGTATGGATTGCGATACACCCTGCTGCAACCTCCCTATGAGACTACGGGGGTCCAGATTGCCCCCGATCAGAGTCTTGATCAATGGTTCAAGCAGCGCGGCGCCGCTATGCTTCAGGCTGAGGCTTACGAACCGCTGATTTCTTTCAGTTTGTCGGGGCAAGCGAACGGCAAAAAGCCTTACTGGAATTGGGATTACAAGGACTTCGCACCTCGGATCGCTATCGCATATTCGCCGAAAGGAGAAAGTGGACTGTCGAACATGCTCTGGGGAGGCTCGGGAAAGAGTTCAGTCCGTCTCGGCTACGGCATGTACTACGATCATTTCGGCGAGGGGGTCGTGAACAGCTTTGATCAGTTGGGTTCATTCGGCCTGACCACATCGTTAAGCAATCCAGCAGGCGTGCAATCCGTGGACGGTTCGGCGCGTTTCTCCGCCATCAATACGATTCCTACGAGCAGTGCCAGCACCAGCGGCAACTGCCCCACCGCTCCTTGTCCGCTGATCGAAGCGGCACCTGCGGGTTCGTTCCCGGTCACACCGCCAGCCGGACTCGCGGACGGCTATGCCATCACGTGGGGTTTGGACGACCGGCTTAGAACTCCCTACTCACATCTGATTGATCTGTCGATCACTCGTGAGTTGCCCAAGGGCTTCGTGTTCGAAGCCTCTTATGTGGGGCGCTTCGCGCACCGACTGCTTCAGGAAGAAGACCTCGCCATGCCCGCAGATCTTTGGGATCCGAAGTCGAAGACCGATTACTTCACTGCCGCTACGGCGTTGGCCAAGCAGTATCGGGCTGGCGTGCCAATACAAAATATTCAGCCGATCCCCTATTGGGAAAATATCTATCCGTCTGCCGCAGGGCCGTCCGCGACGCAGATTGGCGGTGACTGCGGCTCGCCCGGAACCTCTTGCAGTGGTCTCACCAGTGGCGCGCTCCCCACAAGTGTCACGGCAACTCAAGCCATGTACGATCTGTTCGCCTTCAACGCTGGAAACGAGACTACCGCGCTCGAGTTTGCCGATGTACCGGGACTCGTCAGCGCGACTGGATGCTATCCAGCTTGTGCAACGGTCGGTGGTCAACAAACACCATTCACGTATTATTCCCCACAATATTCATCGCTGTATGGGTGGATGAGCAATGGAAATAGCGCGTACAACGCGGGACAGTTCAGCCTCCGCCGTCGAATGGCGGACGGATTGCAGTTCGACCTGAATTACACTTACTCGAAGTCGATCGATATCGGCTCGAACGCTGAAAGAATTAACCATTTCCAAGGCAGTGGCTTTGCCAGCCAGGTGATCAATTCCTGGTTCCCGAATCAGTTGCGGGCACCATCGGACTTTGACAATACCCACCAGCTTAATGCGAACTGGGTTTATCAGCTACCTTTCGGACGCGGCAAGCGCTTTGGCGGCGGAATGAATCGCTGGTTGGACGCCGTGGTCGGAGGATGGACCGTTTCCGGACTTTGGCGGTGGACCAGCGGTTATCCCTTCTCGATTAGCAGTGGCTTCGGTTGGGCCACAAATTTTGATGAGCAATCTTTGGCGGTATTGGATGGAGCGAAGCCGCGCACCGGTACATTTATCGTTAACGGCCAGCCGAACGTATTTAGCAATCCCAACAATGTGAGCGATCCCGCCTCAGCCATTAATCAATTCCGTGCAGCCCTCCCCGGCGAGTCAGGACAGCGGAACAACCTGCGCGGCCCAGGGACATTCAACATCGATTCTTCGGTGAGCAAAAGCTGGAATTTCACGGAACGTCAATCTCTGCGTTTTAGTGCCGAGGCGTTCAACCTCACGAACACCCCTCGCTTCGACGTCGGGACGATGCAGCTTAATCTTGCGGGCAACAGCATTACCAATAGCAGTTCGTTCGGAAATTTCAGTTCGACGCTGTCGAATCCGCGGGTGCTTGAGTTCGCTGTACGGTACAGTTTTTAACGTCGACAGCTCCACCGTAGCCGTCGTGGCTCCGGCAGCATACGAATCTGTGATCATCTAAATTGCGGAGAAGAGTTTTATCCCGGAAGTCTTCGTGTCCAATGGTAAAAACTTCTCTTCATCGTCATGCGCCAGTTGTGGCATTGTCCCTGATTGTCTTCGCCGCTAGCCCCGCCGCACAACCCCAGCGCTCATCAAGCAGCACAAACCATCCAACGGCGAACACGGTCGCGCAAGTATCCGATGCGCAAGAGAACTTTTCACCAGGGTTGATGCGGCAACTCGATGCGATCAAGACTGCGGGTCTGAACGACGATTATGCTTACCATCGGCTCGCGCATCTGACTGAGAACATCGGCGCGCGACCCACCGGGTCCGCTGCAGCAAAGGCGGCAGTCGAGTACATTGCCGCACAGATGAGCGGTCTTGGCCTCGATGTTCATCTGGAAGAAGTCAGAGTGCGGCATTGGGTCCGCGGTGAGGAAGCCGGCGAACTCGTAAATTGGCCCGGCTTCGTACCTGGAACCCAGCAGAAGATCGTTCTCACGGCTCTCGGGGGGAGCACTTCAACCGGCGCGAACGGCATCACTGCGCCCGTGGTCGTTGTCAACAACTTCGATCAACTAAAGGCGCTCGGACGCGATAAAGTTTCCGGCAAGATTGTGCTGTTCAGTGAGAAATTCGATTACCAAAAGAACGCCGCGGGCTTAGGCTTTGCTGCCTACCGCGAAACTGTTGGATACCGCCAAACCGGGCCGAAAGCTGCCGCCGAACTCGGAGCGGCGGCGGCGCTTGTCCGTTCGATCGGCAGCGCAGACTGTCGCTTGCCGCACACCGGAGATAGCGATCCTGCTGGTATTCCCGCTGCAGCGGTCAGCGCCGAAGACGCCGACCTGATTGCTCATCTCTCCGCCCAAGGACCGGTCCGTATACACCTCACACTGACACCGCAAAAACTGCCAGACGAAACCAGTTACAACGTTATCGGTGATCTGAGGGGAACGGACCATCCTGAACAAATCGTGATCGTCTCTGGCCATCTCGATTCATGGGATCTCGGCACCGGCGCGATCGACGATGGAGCCGGCGTGGTCATAGCGATCGAATCAGCGCAGCTGTTGCAGCAGTTGCAATTACACCCGAAACGGACACTGCGTGTCGTTGCGTGGATGGATGAGGAGACCGACGGGGCTGGGAGCACACAATACACGAAAGATAATCAACGAGATTTTCCGAATCACATCGCCGCGATCGAGAGCGACATTGGAGCGGCACATCCGCTGGGTTTCTATACCAAAATGAGTGCGGCTGCCATCAACGAGCTAAAGCCAGTGCAAATGACCCTAAGTGGTATTGGCGCAGGAGTCATCGAAGAGGCTCAGCATCCGCCGGGCATCACCGACCTCGCTCCGATGTCAGAGCGAGGCGTGCCAATCCTCGGAATGATGCAAGATACGCGCAACTATTACAGCTATCACCACACAGCCGCAGACACGCTCGACAAAGTGATTCCGACAGAATTGCGCGAAAATGCCGCTGCCATGGCTGTGATGGCATACGCTCTCACGAATATGAACAATCCTCTGCCTCACTGAAAAAGAGTGCAGGCGACTCAGCAGAACATGGGGTCAATGAATGACCGGTCTTTTTACAACGAAGCCGTTGGCTGGGATCCTCGCCGAGGCAAATGAAACGGGCGAGCACACTCTGCGACGTACCTTGGGGCCGTTCCACCTAATTTCCATTGGTATCGGTTCTATTATTGGAACCGGCATCTTCGTCCTGACCGGAACAGCTGCCGCCCATCACGCCGGTCCCTCGATTCTTCTCTCATTTGTTCTGGCTGCCGTGGCGTGCGTATTCTCCGGACTCTGCTATGCGGAATTCGCTTCTATGATTCCGGTGGCGGGCTCTGCATACACCTACGGTTATGCAACTCTTGGAGAGTTCGTTGCATGGATCATTGGTTGGGACCTAATTCTCGAATATGCCTTAGGTGCCGCGACAGTCGCGAGCGGTTGGAGCGGGTACCTTCTCAGTTTTCTGCAAGACTTCGGGATTCTCCTTCCACCCAAGCTAGCTGGCTCACCTGGCACAGTGTTTGTCCTTTACCAGGGACACTGGGAACGCTTGAATGCTCAATTGCAAAAAGCCCTGGCGATGGCCCATGTCGACCTCGGCAGCCTTCCACACCAGTACTCTTCCTTTAACCTTCTCGGCTTTCTGGGAATTCTTCTTGTTACCGCAATTCTCGTCATCGGCATCAAGGAGTCGGTCACTCTAACCTCTGTGGTTGTGATCATAAAGATTTGCGTACTCTTGGCTTTCGTCGGTCTCGGTGCGAACTACATACTGGTCCATCGCGCCGCAGCAGTAGCGAACTGGACTCCCTTTCTACCGCAGAACACGGGGCACTATGGTGATTTCGGATGGTCTGGAATTGCCACGGCAGCGGGTGTGATTTTTTTCGCTTACATCGGTTTCGATCAGGTATCCACTGCAGCACAGGAATCCAGGAATCCAACGCGCGACCTGCCCATTGGAATTCTCGGCTCCCTGGCAATTTGCACTGTCATCTACATCCTCGTTGCTGGCGTGCTAACCGGGCTCGTGAAGTACACCTCTCTCGATGCTCCTGCGCCGATTGCCCTGGGAATTGATGTTACGGGAGTCAGTTGGGGCAGCAAGTTGGTCAAGCTAGGCGCGATCTGTGGGCTCAGTTCCGCCATGGTGGTTACACTGCTTGGTCAATCGCGCATCTTCTTTTCTATGTCACGCGATGGCTTACTCCCCAAATGGGCAAGTGCAGTCCATCCCCGCTTCCGCACTCCCTACATAACAACGATGCTAGTGGGGGGATGTGTGGCATCAGTCGCCGCGTTAACTCCGATTAACGTAATCAGCGAACTCGTCTCCATCGGAACACTTCTAGCGTTCGTAATCGTTTGCGGAGGTGTCTGGATTCTCCGCAAGCGAGGGACGGATGTCCCGCGGGCATTCGTGGCACCGTGGATACCCTTTACACCCATCATGGGCATCGCAGTATCGTTGTTGATGATGTTTAGTCTTGGATGGGAAACTTGGGCCCGCCTAATCATTTGGTTGCTCTTCGGCATAATCATTTACTTCTCGTACGGGCGTAAGCACAGCAGGGTGCGAATCCTGAATGCCGCCGATCCACCACCCAAAGCCGCCCCGTCGATGGCAGATTAAAGCTCCAGGGTCAGAGCCGCATCATCAAAAATGGAGAGTCGCCGAAATGGCCACATTTCGCGCGGCATTTATATAATGCTTCGCACGCCGTGCTTCCTTGTTAACTTCCATGAACGAGCGATCGTCAGATCAAAATTCGCTTGATTCGCCCGATGGTAGTTTTTACGCTGAGTGCTTCTGATGATGCAACCTCCAACGATCGGGAACTCCGTAATCGCACGAAGAACTTTGCTCGTTCCACTATTCTTTTCTCTGCTACTTACGCTATCTGATCAGCAGGGACAGTCACAAGTCAGCGTCGCTCACTCGGAGGCACAACCCGCGCCTACCTTGATGCCGAGCGAACCTCAGGGCGCGAACCGCTGTAAGGTTTGCCACTCCGCCGAAGTGGAAGGATACACGCGCTCTGCCATGGCCCACGCGTTGCGGCCGGCTGGCCAGGAGCCAACCGGTACGGTCACAATCCCAAGTGGGAAAATCACGATGTACTCCGCGCCGACCGGATCTTGGCAGCGTCTGGAGACCGCTGGAGATGTCAGCAATTACCACATTGATTACGTAATCGGTTCCGGTAACCATGCGAGCGGTTATCTGGTCGATATCGCTGGGCATCTGTTTCAGTCACCGGTGGCTTTTTACAAGAGCCGCAATTCGTATGACTTGGCACCCGGCTACGAGAAGAATAAGGATCCAGACTTCACCCGACCTATCGCCGAGGGTTGCGTATTCTGCCACTCAGGGTCTTCTCTTCACATCTCCGGCACCGATAATCAATACCGGTCTCCAGCTTTTCCGGAGGAGGGCATCACGTGTGAGCGCTGCCACGGTCCTACCGGAAAACATCTTGCCGATCCCAAACCTGGCACCATCGTAAATCCGGCGAAGCTTGAAACCGGAGCGCGCGACAGCATTTGCGAACAGTGCCACTTGATGGGCGTCACGCGGGTGCTCAATCCTGGGCGAGAATTCCGAGATTTTCAGCCCGGACAAAGATTGGAAAATACCTTCACGACCTATCATGATGTCCTGCCACCGAATTCTCCCCCGGGCACATTTAAAGTAATCAGCCACGTCGAGCAACTTGCACTAAGTGCGTGTGCCCGGAACAGCCAAGGACGTTTGTGGTGCGGGACTTGCCACGATCCTCACAACAAGCCGGCTCAACCCGTGGAGTACTACCGGTCGCGATGTCTCAGTTGCCACACAGCCAAATTCCCTGCCGACCATCCCGGCGCAGATAGCAACTGCATTGGGTGCCATATGCCACGGCGAGATGCACAGGATGGCGGACACACTGCGTTCACCGATCACAGGATTCAGCGACGTCCGGTAGTCCAGATTGACACGCCGCCTCCGGGAGAAATTGCCGCATGGCGCGAGCCCTCGCCAGATCTGCGCACGCGAAATCTTGGCATTGCTTATGTCAGCGCAGGTTTGCAACGTCGATCGACACATTTTCTGGTTCAGGGATACCAGTTACTGACCCAGGTGCAGCAGCAATTCTCTTCCGACCCCGAGATATTTACCTCGATGGGAACTGCGCTCCTAATTGGGAAACAGCCATCGGAAGCCGAATTCGCTTTCGAACGCGCGCTGGAATTAAAACCAAACTCCGCTGTCGCCGAGACAAATGTTGCCGCCGCCCACCAGCAGGCTGGAGACATCGATGGCACTATCGCACATCTGGAGCGCGCCGTCGCGATTGATCCAGTACACCTGCCAGCGGTGAGTGCTCTCATCAATCTCTATCGGCAGCAAGGGAATCCGGCGAAGGCGACACAACTATCCGAGAAAGTTCGCTCCATCATGGATGAACACCCTGGAGAAGGCCATCCCGCACCCACTCAAGTGGCCTCTGCGACGGCCTCACCGAAAATGGCCGCCGCGGTTTTTAAGAATCTTAAAGTGCTGAACGGAATTCCTTGGGATCAGTTGATCCCCAGCATGCGCTTCATTACTTCCTCACTTGGTGTGGGATGTGGTTTCTGCCACGTGGAAAGTCATTTCGACGATGATTCCAAGAAACAAAAGCAAACAGCTCGGTCCATGATGCGAATGATGCTGTCGATCAACCAAAATCAATTCGACGGAACTCGAGAAGTGACTTGTTATACGTGTCATCGCGGATCGCCACGGCCAGTCGATATTCCCGCAGTTGCGCGTGAAAACCAGGTTCTGGGAGAGACTGAGGCTGACAGAGACCGACAGATCGAGTTACTGACGGCCGATCAGATCATCGACAATTATGTTCGGGCGCTGGGCGGGGCCGATTCGCTCGAGAAGATAACCACGCGAGTCGAAACTGGCAGCATGGCGTCGGAAGGAAAATCATTCAAGGTTGAATCCTTCGACAAAGACCCAGATAAAGAGTTGTTCGTCCAGCATACGCCGGCTGGCGATAGCGTTACTGCTTTCGATGGCCAGTCTGGTTGGGTTAACGTACCCGGCCGCCCGACGATTGATCTCAGCGGCTCGGATCTCGACGGAGCACGCGCCGACGCCGACCTTCGATTCCCGTTGCACATCAAACAAATGTTCCCAGAACTGCGAGTGGAATATCCGGAGCAGGTGGATGGTCGCGAGACTTATGTGGTCTTCGGCTCGCACGAAGGCGGACCAACCTGGAAGTTTTATTTTGATGCAGAATCTTGGCTGCTGGTGCGCCTCGTACGGTTCACGAAGTCCCCTCTCGGTCTAGACCCTACCCAGATCGACTACAAAGACTTTCGCTCGATCGACGGGATTGAAACTCCATTGAGGTGGACAATCAGCCGCGCAGGAAGCCGGTCAACCATTCTCATCAGCGAGATTCACTACAACGTTCCGGTCGACGATGAGAGATTCTTGAAACCACCCGCTGAAACAGAAAAACGTTCCCAACTGTCGCTATCGAAATAGCGATCCGTATCCTCCGCCGATTTCTAATTTCACTGACCGATTGCAAGTGTGATCCAGGTGATTTCTTTCCCGAGTGGGACAACGTAGGCATCCCGCTCCAACTCGAAGTGAGCAGTGGGCCTATAATCTCCGGCCTTCACGCGAGACGGCTGCTCCACACGCAATCGAGCTGCCGGCGTAAAGACTGAGGAAGCGGAGAGACCGACTCGGACTTCTCCGGTCTTGGAATTCAGCTCGACCTCTACAAAACTCCCGGCATCGAGCGTGAGCCATAGGCCCAGCGATGCGAAATAAACGCGGGACCGGAACGAGTCCAGCGGTCGAACTTTCACGACCCCATGATCCGTCCTAATGTTTCCCCCGAACGCGACCCACCCGAATTGCGGATGATCCACAACATACGTCGCGGTATTCCAGGCGTGGCCAAAGAAGTTCGGCCCGTAGTCGCCAGACAGCGGATCCGGCTTCAACATGTCCGGGAATCCATGGAACGCTGCAGAAGCAAACCCCTCTTGGTCGATATCGGTGAGCGCGCCCATCGTTCCACCGTAACCAACGCGAAGGAGATAAAAGTCGGCAGGATGTTCGCGATACTCGGCCAGCAAGGGAATAGCGTTGAGCCCCGAACCGTAATGATGAAGTTGGCGCTCCAGCCGCCGATCTTTGGCTGCAAAGATAAAATCCCAGTAGCGACGTGCGCTGCCGTTGTAGCCCCAGTGGGGAATAGCTGGATCGTAGCCGAGAATCGCGTCGAGGGTCACTTCGGCCTTATCGTGATAACCAAAATATTTGGTCCACGCGTAGACCTCCTCCTGCCCTGTGGAGTCCCATGGCATCTCACTGCCGAATGGGTAGGCTTCCTTTCTCCAGCGTTCAGTACGGCTGCGCATTCTTGCTTCAAGGTCGTCGGCTTTCTCTTTCCAGCCTTCACGTCTGAGGTCATTGAGAACTTCTAGAAAAATATCTCCCTCCATCTGACCAAAGACTGCCAGCTCCGATGCGAAGTTGGTCATCGCGATGGATGTTTCATAAGCCTGGTTCAAGTACCAATTCCAAGGATGATTAGTTACCAAGCCCTCATGATTGCGAGCCAATCGATAGAAAACCCAGTACGCCGCTGCCACGTGCGGATAGTCGTAAGAGCGATCCACCCGCTCAGAAGCTTTCTTGTCCCAACTTGTCCAAGTTGTCCAATCCAAATCACTGCGGTAGTAGTTGGGCGGCATCTGATCGGGCTGATAAAAGAAAAGACTCTTGCGAACTCCGAATCGATGCGGATCATCCTTGTATTGCAACCCGCCCCAAAGCACTTCGTCGACAAACTGCTGCAACTTTTCGATTTCCTCTTTATTGGGGTGTACCAATTCTTTCATCACTGCCGATAGCCAGGCTCCGCCTCCGCCCTCGTCACCGAGACCCGGAATCCACGCACGACTATCCTGCATGACGATCTGGTTTGCTTCGCGATCGTAAGTCATGACAGACGGGCCGCGATGGAACGGATCGTTCGGATCGATGTACCAATGACGCGTGGTGAGGAAGTGACCCAAGTCCTCGACGACCTGTGATTCAGGCTTCGTCACGAAGTACTGAATCGTCTGTACCGAGCCATCGGTGAAGATGACAGTGAGACGCGAACGCCCCCACATCTTCCCTTTGACGTCATAGGCTCTCCAACCACCGGTCAGCCGGCCCCCACCGCCGACGGACAACGCCCCTTCCGGTTCAACTCTCATCAACGCAACAGGCGTGGAATACTTCAGGAATAGGCGAGCATCTATGTCCATCGGAACTACGTAGCCCGGCACACCGACGGCGACCGGCCGTCCGTTTTGTGACAACGTCGTTTCGATATCACGGATAGAACCGGAAAGGAGAAATTTGAGCCCGTAGGTTTTCGATTCACCCGGAGCGAGAGTGAGACTTGTGGCAGGATTCCAACCGTCTGCGGTCTTCCACTCATTCTCCGCATACGCCGCACTGTGGACCATCCATTCATAGAAACCTTCGAAGGTGATCCCGCGCGGTGTGGGATCGGTGAAAACAGGCCTTGCTCCCCACGATCCCGGCTTGTCGAGAATAGGGTTGTAGGCCTCGAATGGCGTCCTGCCTTCGGGAACAACCAGCAGCGCAGGCCCATGCCCAGTGAGACGCGTCACCTGCACATACCCAGCATCCTCTCCGATGTAGGGGTCATAAAAGGAGCACTTAGCATGGGCCTCCTCGAGAGACCGGTCATTGAGCACATTGTTGAAAATCATTGGAATGCCCAGGGCGCCGATCTGGACGGTCTCCGACGACTTGTTTTTCAGCTCGAAGCGAAGGACGAGTTTCCCCGACTCGACGATCCAATTCCTTGTAATACGCAACGGAAAATCGCCGGGCAATGTGGGCGTCAAATCGGAAGCCGCGAGAATGCTCTTTGACGCAGGCAGAACGGTGACAGGAGTACGAGCCGCAGCGGTTGAATAGTTTTTCCATTCGCTGGAGGTCCCAGTTCGCAAACGAAGCGTGATGTCACCCAGATGAAAATATCCATCGTGGGAGCGGGAGATCAGCAAATCCCCTGGCGTGAAATCAAATCCCTCCGCGCCCTTTGGCTTCAGGGCTGCAACAGTCTGCGAAGAACGCACGAGTGTGAGGGCAAATTCAGGAGTGTCAAGATCGATAGTACCCCCACTCAGCATAGGTCCGGGACTCGGTGGCGCCTTCGTCTTTTCGCTTTGAGCTAAAACCGGCGGGAGTGAGATTACGAAAAGGATAAAAGCAAGAGAAGACAGCGGGAAGGCGCGGAGAACCAGATGAGATCGGAGGTTGGGCAAGCGGTTAGGCTCCCTTAACGGCCTATGTGATCACGAGATTCAGGTTAAAACCCATTCGCTGAGTGGTAGTACACATCGTTCCAGCGGAGTTCCTTCAAGAACCCAGCAACCGTCGTCTGAGCATTAATCAGTAAGCATTCCATGCCGGCCATTTCAGCGAAATTCTCCAAATGCTCCGGTGTGAGAGCATAGCTCAAAGCTGTGTGGTGCGCTCCGCCAGCATGGATCCACGCGGTTGCCGCAACTTTCAAATCAGGTTCGGGCGTCCACACGGCTCTCGCCACCGGGAGCTTTGGCAATCGTTGCTGCGGCGCGATCACATTGACCTCATTCACGATCAAACGAAACCTGTTTCCAACATCGACTAAAGACGCATTCACCGCTTTTCCAGTGGCCGCGGTAAATACCAAGCGCACCGGATCGGCTTTACCGCCGATGGAAAGCGGGTGGATCTCCGCTTTCGGCTTTTCATTTGTAATCGAGGGACATACTTCCAACATGTGAGCGCCGAGCACTTGGGCTCCACCCTTCAGATGATAGGTATAGTCCTCCATGAACGAAACACCCCCCTTGAGGCCGTGACTCATCACTTTCGCCGCACGGACGAGGGCCGCTGTTTTCCAATCGCCTTCTGCGCCAAAACCGTAGCCGTCGGCCATCAGACGCTGAACTGGAATGCCAGGGAGCTGGCTCAGACCGTGTAAATCCTCAAAGGTGTCGGTAAACGCATTTGAACCGGTTTCGCTGAGAAATCGCCGGAGGCCAATCTCGATTCGAGCCGCGTCAACTAAAGATTGACGCTTACAACCACCCACGCGAAGCGACTCCGCAACTTCATACGTTTCGTCGTACTCGTCTGTTAACTTGTTCACTTCCGGCTCGGTGGCCTGCTGAATACTCTGCACCAAATCTCCGACCCCGTACCCATTCACGGTGTATCCTAGCTGGATTTGAGCACTGACCTTGTTTCCTTCTGTGACGGCGACGTTCCGCATGTTGTCCCCGAAACGCGCGACCTTAAGATGTTGAGCGTCGTGCCAGGCGCAGGCAGAGCGCATCCATGCGCCCATCTCCGACTGAACGTCAGCATCCTGCCAGTAACCGACGACAACTTTGCGATGGAGCCTCATTCGGGCCCCGACGAATCCAAACTCCCGGTCACCGTGAGCGGCCTGATTCAGGTTCATGAAGTCCATGTCGATCGTCGACCACGGTAATTCTTGGTTGAATTGGGTGTGTAGATGAAGTAAAGGCCTGTTCAGCGATCTCAAGCCGGCGATCCACATGCGCGCGGGCGAGAACGTATGCATCCAAGTGATAAGACCAACGCAGTTTGCTGAACTATTGGCCTCTTGGAACAACTGTTGGATCGATTCGCTGCTGGTCATCACCGGTTTCGCGACGATCCTGACGGGCGTAGCAGAAGAAGCGCCCAGTTCTCGCGCAATGGCAAGGGAGTCCTGCTCGACTTTCTTCAGCGTTTCTGGCCCGTAAAGATGCTGGCTTCCGGTGATGAACCAAGCTTCCAGATTCGATAAATCGATCATTCAGTTCCCCTTTTTGAGTGCCCACGTCACGCGTTTGCTCCCATCTGCGACTTGCGATTGGCGGCGCACTTCTGTCGTGGACACATCTTCGTAGGGCAAAAAATAGGGCTATCGGTTAATTTTTGATTGCTAGTCTGACCCTGAAATACCGTGGAACAAAAAATGGAGGTCTTAGCGGCCAAGAATCCCTTGTCGACTTCATGCCAGTCTCCTCGCGAGCGGAAACGAGTAAACGTTTGCTAGATTATACGCTTCACCTCGTCCGGCATGCACTAGAAAGGTCGCCGCGCGCGGCTATGCTTGCCAGCTTTCCTCTCAGGACAAAGCAAGGGCCAAATTCGTTACCGAAGCGGGTGGGAATGTATAGGTCAGCGTTCGCCCTTTGATTTCCAGATTCTTCCTATGTGGAACTACGACGTCGCGGTGCTCGAATGTGTTATGGGCATGGATGTCGGAGTGGGCCAGTGTGGTGGCCGATCCCGATTTGAAACCTGCGCGGCGCACACCAATTTCTGTATCAACCGCCTCGCTTACATGAGGATTAACTACAGTTAACGTCAGATTCTTCTCACGCAAAGAGGCCGAGCCTTTGAGTCTCCAGAACGACGCCGGCTTCCCGTCCCGATCATATTCAATTGAAGGTGCGGAAAAAATTGTACGAAGAGATTGCCCGCCCTGATGTGATGCGTAAAGCGCGAATACATGGCCGACCGGTGTGACGACGAACCGATCCTCATGTGCCAGGTAAAGACTGTTAAGACAGTTAATCAGCTGGGCGCAGGCCGCCATCGCAACCTTCTCCGGATGGCGATTGAAAATGTCCAGCGTCATTCCGCTGAAAACCGCGTCGCGCAGAGTGGGCATCTGCTCGAGTTGATCGTCCGGAGTCGCCGCACTGCCAGGCCGGTACCATGGGCCCCATTCATCGACAACCAACTTCACCGAGTGTTGTGGATCCTCCTCTCCCATAATTTGCCAATGACCGTTAATCAGCCCTTCCATGCGATCTCCTTCGCGTAGAAGTTCATACCAATCGACCGCGTCAAATCGAAGCGCGTCCCCTTTTCCGAGGTTCCAATCCTCGGTCTTGCCGCGACTCAGATTCCACGCGTAGTGATGAAGTGCCCAGCCATAGAGCGACCGAAGTTCGCCTCTGCCCTTCTTCGCAATTTCCTCGAAGAAACCTCGCGTCCAGGCCCAATTGTCGACATTCGGGCCGGAACCGATGAATGATAACTGCTGGCCGAAGCCAGGCACCCAGGTCGTGAATCGTCGAAACTCGACGGCATATTCCTGGGCAGTAAAATTTCCGCCGCATCCCCAAGCTTCATTGCCCACACCCCAGTAGCGAACGTTGAAAGGCTCTTTGAACCCAGCGTCACCCCTGAGAACAGCGAGGGTGGTACTATCCGCGGGCGAGTTGCAGTATTCGACCCAACGATAAAATTCCTCGGCAGGAAGACTCCGCAGATTGGCTGCCAGATAAGGTTCGGCACCGATCAGCTTGCAGAAGTGCGCAAACTCATTCGTGCCAAACTCGTTCGGATCATATCGATGGCTGGCTGGGGCGCCGCTATTCTCTCCCCCGGCCCAAAAATTTGGGCGTTTGGGGCGCTTGTTTACTGGACCAACGCCATCGCGCCAGTCATAGCTGTCCGCAAAGCATCCGCCGGGAAAACGTACCACTGCGGGATTGATCTTGCGCATTTCGTCGATCAATTCTTTGCGAATTCCGTCGACGTTCGGTACCTTGGAATTCGGCCCGACCCAGACGCCGTCATAAACAACTCCGCTGAGGGTTCTCAACGAAATGCCCGTAAATGTTCGGAGAAATGACACCCAGTGGCTCATCGAGCAGAACCTCAATGCGCGCTTCCGTGCCGCTCGACTGAGCCCGGCCTAACGGAGACAACGCTTTCGTGGCGAGAACCGCGCCTGCTCCTGCAAGACCAGTTCGAAGAAACTGACGGCGTCCGATCATGGCAATCAACTCTCAGGTAGGATTCAATTCCCCCGGATAGTAAACGTTTGCCATTCCAGGTGCCAGCGTTTTCTCACCGGGGCTAGCAACGATTTCACGGATAACAGACTGGCATGATGCCCACTAAATCTAAGCGTAAACGATTGCCCTATTTTGGTATCATCGGTGTTTTCCGCACTGAGCCCACAGCGGCACCCATCTCATGGATATTCGCGAAATCGCTAAGCGAGCACGCGTTTCTACCGCGACCGTGTCTCGCACTATCAATCGGATTCCTACCGTCAATCCGCAACTTGCTAAGCGAGTGTGGAATGTCGTCGAGGAACTCGGGTACTATCCAAACACTCAAGCCCGTGCGCTTGTTTCCGGACGAAGTCGGATTTTCGGTCTCATCATTTCCGAAATCACCAATCCATTCTTTCCTGAGATCGTCCAGGTATTCGAGCGCATCGCCGTTCAACATCACTACGAAATTATGCTGACTTCCACCGGGAACGATCCCCAATATATGGAGACCGCGGTGCGGAGGATGATCGAACGCCGCGTCGAAGGGGTCGCCATTATGACCTTCGGTATGGAAGAGGTCTTGCTCGAGGACCTGAAACTGCGAAAGGTGCCGCTGGTATTCGTTGATGTGGGGCCGGCTCGGCCGAGAGTGAGCAACATCCGAATCGACTACCTCCACGGAATTCGACAGGCAGTTCAGCATCTGGCCGCGCTTCGACATCAACAGATCGCGTTCATCTCCGGCCCGCGGCATTTGAAATCGGCCGAAGCCCGCAAGCAGGCATTCCTAAGTTCAATGTCGGAGATCGGATTAGAAGTCGATCGCTCCTTGATCGTAGAGGGAACGCATACGATCGAAGGTGGTATCGCTGCATTTGGAAAGTTATTGACCGAATCGAATAGGCCGACTGCTGTGATCTGCTCCAACGACATGACCGCAATGGGCGTGATGAGGAAAGCCTACGAAGAGGGGATCCAAATTCCCTCGGACCTTTCCGTGATTGGCTTCGATGATATCCGTTTAGCGCAATTCGTCTTGCCAGCGCTTACGACGGTTCAAATGTCTCAGGCGGAGCTTGCTCGTCTGGCCTTCAATGCACTTCTGACCGAATTACAACGGGAAACTCCGTCACCTACCGGAACAGAGTACGTCCTTAAAACCCATCTAGTGCTTCGGGAATCTACGCGTCTTGTCTCCGGCAATGCCAAAGCCTCTGCGGGCAAGAAGCAAACGCGACAATAACCTCTCCAACTGACGCTGATAGCGAAATGCGATTATGCCACCCACTGTATCGCGGTATAAGACCGGGGTGGAACCTCAAATCTGGAGCGCCCCGCTGAAGTCGCCGGCTTGTCGAATGCCTGTGGGGCAACTTGCCGCGGCGAATCAAATGTGTTGAACGCCTTCAGATCGTTACCGGTCAAAGTCATCGAGTTCAACAGCTTTACCGGAGTTACTCCCTGCCAATCGATTTCGACGGCGCGACGGTTCGCCAAGTCGCGATTGAGAATGAACAACGAAATCTTACCGTCCTGGCTCAGCGTTCCTGCCACGTCGAGATACGGGACCTGTCCAAGACCCGAAACTTCGTAACTGGGAGACTCCACGAGCGTGTTCAGCACTGTGCCGCGCGCCCATTGCAGAGCCCAACTGTACGGATAGTAAATTGTCTGCTGCAGTAGTCCTTTTTCGTTTGTCACAATCGGCGCAATGACGTTGATCAGCTGAGCGAGACACGCAATCTTGATGCGGTCGGCATTGCGCATCAGACTGTTCACAATTCCGCCGACGAGCAGCGCGTCCTCCAAGTTGTAGACCTCTTCGAGAAGATGCGGGGCCTCGTGCTCGTGTCCATTCATCGCCTCGGCATCGCGGGCACGATACCAGACGTTCCATTCGTCGAAAGAGAGCCACAGCTTTTTCGGCGACCGCTTATGCCCACGGACCATATCGCACACCGCAAGAGTTTCCGCGATCTGCCGTTCCATACTCAGGTTCATCGCAACGAATTTCGAGCTATCTTTGCCGGTTTCTTCCTCGGTGTTTCCAATATAACGATGCAGAGACAGTGCGTCGACATAGTCATAGCACTGCTCCAACACTTCACGGTCCCATTCCAGATACGTGGGCATTCCGGGACCGCTCGACCCACAAGCGATGAGCTTCAGCGACGGATCGACAGCACGCATTTGACGAGCGGCATCCTGCGCTTTTAGGCCGTACTCGGTCGCCGTCATGTGCCCGATTTGCCATGGGCCATCCATCTCGTTGCCCAGGCACCAGTGCTGCACCTTATATGGCTGTTCGATCCCGTGGCTGCGCCGCAAATCGCTCCATTTTGTTCCCTTCTCGAGGTTGCAGTATTCCACCAGTGCCGCGGCTCGCTCCGGAGTACCGGTGCCCAGGTTCAGACCCATGAGTGGTTTCGAACCGACCATCTTGCTCCAAGCCATGAATTCGTCCGTGCCGAATTGGTTGGTGTCGATCGTGTTCCATGCCTTGTCGAGAACGCGAGGGCGTTCTTTCTTCGGTCCAACTCCATCCATCCAGTTGTATCCCGACACAAAATTTCCGCCCGGATACCGGATGATGGGAACACCGAGATTACGCACTTCTTCCATCACATCTTTGCGAAATCCGTTTGCATCCGATAGCGCCGATCCCGGATCGTAAATGCCCTCATAGATCGCACGCCCTAAGTGCTCGAGAAATGAACCAAACAGATTTTGGTCGAGAGCCCCGATCGTGCGCCGCGAATCGATATAAACGCGCGCGGCCGATGTGGAATCGGAAGATGAAATTGTCGAGGATTGACCAAAGACGAAGCGGCCTCCCACGAGATTCGCGGAGCAAGCAACTCCAAGGCTAGTCGCCTGTTGTAGAAACTTTCTTCTAGTACCTGACATGGTTGCATTCTCCTGGAACAATACCCCGCAATTACCGAATCAGATTCATGTCCCGTTCATCGCCCGATTTCTTAGCTCTCGTTGGCGGCTTTGGCAGTCTGAATCAAAGCGGGCAGCACTTGTCCGAGTTCGCTTTTCCCCGGCTCGCCGAACTGGAAATATAACCTGCGATATTGCTGATAAAGAGTTTCGTAAACTTCCTGAGCTTTTTCTCTGGCTTGTAGACCGTGAACGGCGAGCAAATTTTAGCTTGCGCCTCGTCGATCGTCTTGAAAGCACGGGCGGCAAGAAATGCAAAAATTGCAGACCCGATTCCTGTGACCTTGCTACTGGGTACGAGCACCGGCCTGCCCAGCACATTCGCATAGACCTGATTGAGAACGGAGTTGTTCTGCGGAATGCCGCCTCCGTTTATGACGCGTAGTGTAGGCGCACCGTACTCGCTCATTCGATCGAGGATCACGCGCGTGTGGAAGGCAGTTCCTTCGATAGCCGCGAACAGTTCATCCTGGGCCGTGTGTTGAAGATTCCATCCCAGCGTGATTCCGCCAAGATTCGGATTGACGAGTACCGTACGGTCGCCGTTGTCCCACGTCATCCGTAGCAGCCCTGTCTGCCCAGCATGGTAGCTTTCCAGCCCCTTACTCAGTTCGGCGACGGAGGTATTCGCTCGTCGTGCGATGGCACTGAAAATATCTCCGGTGGCCGAGAGCCCGGCCTCGACGCCTGTGAAAAGCGGGTGAACGCTTCCCTTCACCACGCCACAAACACCAGGGATCAACTCTGCCTGCTTCGCGTAGGCGATGATGCAAGTTGACGTCCCCACCACGTTAACGACATCGCCTTCCTTCGCGCCGGCGCCGATAGCGTCCCAGTGCGCGTCAAATGCGCCAACCGGAATCGGAATGCCGGCGCGCAGGCCCAGTTCGTCCGCCCACCGAGGGGATAAAGTTCCAGCGATCTTGTCTGAGGTCGCGTACTGCCCGTCGAGCTTCGCTCGAATGCCAGCCAGAAGCGGATCTACCTTGACGAGAAAACTTTCTGGAGGGAGCCCGCCAAGAGCCGCGTTCCACATCCATTTATGTCCCATTGCGCAGATGCTTCGTTTAGCGTCAGATGGATGGCTGATTCCGCAGAGCGTTGCCGCAACCATGTCGCAGTGTTCGAAAGCGCTGGCGAACCGGTCACGTTTATCCGGATTGTGACGGAGCCAGTGGAGCAGCTTCGCGAATCCCCACTCAGACGAATACACGCCGCCGCACCATTGGATGGCCTCCAACTTTTCGCTTCGCGCAAGCTCTGTGATCTCCGCAGCCTCTTGCTTGGCTCGGTGATCGCACCAAAGGTAATAGTCATCCAACGGAGTCAGATCATCGGCGACCGGAACGACACTGGACCCCGTGGTATCGAGAGCAATGGCTTCTACCTGATCGCCGCGAATGCCAGCACTCTTAAGTGCATCCTTTGTGGCAGCTGCTAGAGCTCGCATATGGTCGTTATGCGATTGGGTTGCGAAATCTGGATCTTCCCGCTTTCGATGAAGCGGATATTCGGAGATCGCAGAGCCAATCAGCCCGCGCTCGCTGTCGACAATAGAAACACGCACGCTCAGCGTGCCAAAATCAACTCCCGCGACGATCGCCATTAGTTCATCGCCTCAGCTCGAAATCGAGAATAGTGCCAGGGCCAGCAACGACCCGCAAAGGTTAAATGACCGAGCAGCGCAGAGATCATTGCTCCTTCACCTGCCCGTAATATGCTGCGCTTCCATGCTTGCGCAAGAAGTGTTTGTCGTGCAGATCACGAGGTAGCGGCGTTGCCTCCGCCTGAATTAAGAGCGTATGGCAAGCCATCTTCGCGACGTATTCTACCGTCACTGCATTGTGAGCGGCGGCCGCCGCAGTGCGCCCCCAGCAAAAAGGAGCATGTCCGGCCACCAAAACACCCGGGACCGAATCCGGATCGCGTCCCAGGAACGCTCGGCAAATCGCCTTGCCAGTTTCTAATTCGTAATCCCCAGCAATTTCGTCTGGAGTGAGCTGCTCCGTAACTGGAATTGGACCGTGGAAATAGTCTGCATGGGTAGTCCCGAAACACGGAATCGGAGATTCTGCCTGGGCCCAAGCGGTAGCAAATTCCGAATGAGTATGAGCGATACCGCCAATATTTGCGAAGTGCTTGTACAACTCGAGATGGGTGGCAAGGTCAGACGAGGGGCGAAGTTCGCCATCGACAATAGCCCCGTTAAGGTCGGAGATAACGATGTGTGCCGGTGTCAATTCTTCATAGGGAACGCCGCTGGGTTTAATGGCGACCAGCCCTTGAATTCGGTCAATTCCGCTGACATTGCCGAAAGTATAAAGAACAAGGCCGCGCCGCACGAGTTCGAGGTTGGCGTCCAGCACCTGTTCACGCAGCGCAGCTAGGAGCATTTCCATCCCGGGGCCAAATAGAGAAAAAGAGTCGAGGTCGCTAATATAGTAAACGTTTGCTCATGGCGGTGCTACAATTTTCCCCGCAGTCTAACGCACAGAATGGAAACGCGACTTTTAGGGAATAGTGATCTGGCGATCACGCCGGTCGGGATTGGTGCTTGGGCCATTGGCGGGAGTGGATGGAATGGCAGCATGGGACCGCAGGATGACAGGGATTCTATCCCCGCAATTCATGCGGCTCTCGATCATGGACTGAACTGGATTGACACGGCCGCACTGTACGGGCTTGGACATTCCGAAGAAATGGTCGCGCGTGCAATTGAGGGACGCACGCCCAAGCCCTACGTTTTTACCAAGTGCGAACGTACCTGGGATGGGGACGGCAAGATCGGAGCCTGCCTCAAACGGGATTCGGTCCGGCGTGAGTGCGAAGACAGCCTTCGCCGATTGAAAATTGACGCCATCGATCTCTACCAGATTCATTGGCCGGAGCCTGACAGTGATATCGAAGAAGGGTGGACGGAACTGGCGCGGCTAAAAGAAGAGGGAAAAGTCCGCTGGATCGGCGTCTCCAATTTCAGTGTTGAGCAGATGAAACGGGCTCAAGCAGTTGCTCCCATCACCTCCCTGCAGCCACCCTACGCCGTGGTGCGGCGAGGGATCGAGCAAGACATCCTACCTTTCTGCATGATTCAGAACATCGGCGTGATCGTATATTCGCCGATGTATGCGGGCTTACTGACCGGAGCCATGACTAAGGAGCGCGTCGCGAATTTCTTGCCAGAAGATTGGCGGCGGAATCTGCCGGGCTTCAGGGAGCCGACGTTATCGCGCAATCTGCGCATTGTAGAGAAACTGCGGAATATTGGCGCACGTCGTGGCCGCTCGCCGGGCGAGGTCGCCATCGCCTGGACGCTCAACCATCCGGCGGTCACTGGGGCCATCGTCGGCTTTCGCAATACGAAACAGGTCGAGGGAATCATAGGCGCCACAGGTTTTCGGCTAAGTCAGAGCGAACTAGCAGAAATTGAAAACGCACTACACCAAGAGAATACAAATTAGCCGGCTGCTTTTCACTCCCGTCACTGGAAGGATCGGAGAGTGAGGAGCGGATCATTGACAAACGGATACAAGGCTCATAGCCTCGGTGTAGTAAACGATTGCTCATTCGGAGGACTAGCGATATGGCGCAAGGAGTAGATCGTAGAACTTTCCTGAAGGCAACGACAGCTACTGCAGCGGGCACATATGCTGCTAGCGTCCTACCGGCTTGGGCAGCGTCTGAAAAGAGTCTCGTTGCGATCTCCACGCCTCTTACGACCTTCGCATATTCCGACGTCCAGCTTTTGGATGGGCCCATGAAGCGGCAATTCGAGGAGAACCACGCTCGGTTTCAGAATCTTGACGACGACCGCATGCTGAAAGTCTTTCGACAGGTCGCCGGCTTGGCAGCTCCAGGTGAAGATATGGGCGGTTGGTACGACCTTACCGGATTCAGCCTGGAAGGAAATGACTTCCACGGTTTCATCGCCGGCCACAGTTTCGGGCAATACGTTTCCGGATTGGCTAGGTCTTATGCCGCGACCGGGTCGGAGGCAACACGCGCCAAGATCAATCGACTGGTGAAGGGTTACGGAGAGACTCTGGATCCGAAAGCCAAGTTCTTCGTCGACTATCGACTTCCCGCGTACACGTACGACAAATTGTCATGCGGATTAATCGATGCTCACGAATACGCCCATGACCCGGTGGCGATGGATATTCACGAAAAATTGACTCGTGCCATCGTTGCCTATTTGCCAGAAAAAGCCTTGTCCAGGGCCGAAATGCGCGCTCGTCCGCACAAAGACACCTCTTATACGTGGGACGAGACCTACACGCTGCCCGAAAACCTCTTCCTCGCTTATCAGCGCAGTGGCAAGCCTTTCTACCGAGATATGGCCCAGCGTTTTTTGGAGGATGACACCTACTTCAATCCTCTTGCCGAGGGCAACAACGTGCTTCCGTTTGAACACGCCTACAGTCACGTCAATGCTTTTAGTTCTGCCATGCAGGCTTATATCACTCTAGGAAGCGAGAAGCACCTTCGGGCGGCAAAGAATGGCTTCGACATGCTTGTGAAGACACAGAGCTTCGCAACCGGCGGCTGGGGCCCTAATGAGGCGTTTGGAGAGCCAGGCACAGGACAATTGGGCAACAGCCTGACAACGACTCACGCCAGCTTTGAAACTCCCTGTGGAGCATATGGCCATTTCAAGATCACGCGCTATTTGCTACGCGTAACCAAGGATTCGCGATACGGAGACAGCATGGAACGCGTGCTGTATAACACGATTCTCGGAGCTTGGCCGATTCAAGCGGATGGAACTTCGTTCTACTATTCCGACTACGCCGCGGTCGGCAAGAAAGTCTGGTACGGACAGAAGTGGCCGTGCTGCTCGGGAACATTTCCTCAACTTGCCGCCGACTACCACATCAGCACCTATCTGCGTTCAGCAGACGGGGTCTACGTAAACCTCTTCGCTCCTTCGAGTGTGCAGTGGAGCGACCAGGGTGGGAAATACGGACTCAAGCAAGAAACGAAGTATCCGTTCGACAACAAAGTGCAGATTAAAGTCGCGGGTTCGCAGTCGAAAGACTACACACTCTATGTTCGCATTCCAGCGTGGGCTACACCAAATCCCGTGCTCTCGGTCAACGGAACACGCGTTTCAGAACCGGTCGAGCCAGGAACTTTTGCCGGCATCCGAAGAACCTGGAAGGATGGCGACCGTGTGGAACTCGAGCTTCCGATGCCGTTACGGCTTGAGGCTGTTGACGCCAACCATCCGGAGAGTGTGGCGCTCGTTCAAGGACCGCTGGTGCTGCTGGCTGTCGGAGAGTCGCAGCCGACATTTGAGCGCAGCGCTCTGCTGCAGGCCAAGGCTGTGAACAATGCAACTGGAGACTGGCAGGTGACTTCAGCCAACGGAAGTCACATCACGATGCGCCCGTTCATGAATATCGACAAGGAAAGCTACAGCACCTATGTGTTGCTGAAGTCTTAAGCGGATTGGAAAACTACGGATTTGGCGACCCCTCCGACTGCTTGGGTGGCGCGTCTCCTTCGACAAGTTTATAGCGGTACTGTTCCCGTTCCACCTTCGTTTCATCCTGGCGAAGGAGAGCCAGTCGTTTGAGAAGTCCCGGGATCTCGTTCTTTCTTCCACTCTTCCTCAGAGCTTGAATCAAATGATATAGCGCGGTCTGATCCTTGGGATCGATCTCGAGCGCCTTCCGGCATTCGATGGCAGCCCCAGAATATTGTCCGGCTTGCAGATAGAGCTTCGCCAACACTCCGCGTGCTGGTTCAAGCGTGGGGCGCAGGGTAACTGCTTTCCTTGCAGACCGCATGGCAGTTTGAAAATCCGGGCTCCCGGGGTCTGCCCCTTTTTGAGTAATGACGTCGGCTTGAAGATAGAGCAGGATCGGGTCGTTCGGCTTGCGTATTAGTTTTTCCCGAACATTGGACAGTGCCTGATCGAGATTATTCTGCTGCACTTCCGCCAACCCCTGGGCCGCGGTGCTTAAAGACTGATTCGGGTCGAGATTGTATGCAGTTTCAAAATCGGCCTGAGCTTTGTCGTATTCTGCTAATTGGACGTAGAGGACCCCGCGGGCGAAGTAAAGAGGCGCCGCTTTGGGCTGCTGGTTGATCCCTTCATTCACAACGTTAATGCCGACCTGGAAAGACTGGTGGGTCGCAGAGATCGCTGCGAAATCCAGGTAGAGATTAACGTTTTGGGGATCAAGCAAAATAGCCCTGCGTAAGGCGTCGACGGCCTTCTCGGTGTCATGAGCGTCCTCGTAGGCAGCAGACGCAAGATCCAGCGAGGCAGCGTCCGTTCCAGTCTCGCCGATCAGAGGATCCATTGTCGCAAGGGCATCCTGCGGTTTGTGCGCCATCACTTGAATTGAGGCCAACAGAAGCCGCTCCCGTCGGTCTTCCGGGCTTAACGCCAAAGATTTCTTAAAAATCCCGGCAGCTTCGTCAAACCGCTTGAGTTTTACAAGACACGTAGCGTAGGCATGAAGCCCATCGGGTTTGGAGTCGAACACCGTTTCGGAGGCTGCGAAATACTGCACTGCTGCCTTGCAATTTTCTTGCTGATACTCCAATACGGCGAGCATGGCATTCGTTGTGACATCTTGGGGTCTCAAGCGAAGCAAACGTTGCAGTACCGGAATCCCTGCAGCGCTACCGGCCTCATATTCGATCTGGGCTGCACCCTGCAGAGCCGGGATTAGGTTCGGGGAAATCTTCAGAGCATTGCGGAAGGAGGAAAGTGCTTCCTTTTTTTGACCTTGCCCCGCGTATGCCACTCCTTGCATCGTCCACAACTCTGCATTTCCAGGGAATTGCTGGAGTGCGGGCTGGAGCAGTTCGACAGCTTTGTCGAATTGTTGGCTTCGCAGCACTTTCGCGATAGAAGCAATTCGATCTTGCGCATTTTGAGCCCCTGCAATGGAAAAGAGGCAGATGGGAACCAGCAGGAGGGCGACTTTTCGAATGGCAACCATTTCAGTCATCGCCGACTTGAGTCTCCGCCAGCAAGGTTCCGCTACCAAAGTTCATCCGCAAGAGACAATGGTACTCGATGCCAGTGAGTAAATAGCTAAGGTGAAGGCTTTGGACAGCGGCGAGAGGTTTCGCGCTCTTCTTATGCAGCAAGCGGCCGGCTCGCCCTGGAGGAGGCGAGCCGGCCGCCACTTTGATTCACGTCCATTAGAACGAGATCTTGCCTCCAAGTTGCCAGAATCGCGGTTCGTGGGATGCTGTCGCGGCGCCAAAATTTCCATCCGGGAAATTGACGTCTGGGGTCGCATAGTTCGGTCGGTTGAAAAGATTGAAGACTTCAAACCGGAACTGGAAGTTGACTCTCTCTGTGATCGCGGTGTCTTTGTAAAAGTTGACGTTCGTCTCAATGAAGTTCGGCCCTCGGAACTGCTGCGGCCTTTCATTTCCACCTTGACCGAACGCTGGAACCGCAAAGTCAGTTTTCGGAATCGCCCCGGTCAACCACGATTTGTTATTGGTCGACTGGCTGTAACTCGTGGCGTTCGGGTAGTCGAGATTGTTGCCGTCGGCGTTGTAGTCTCCGCTTCCTGGCGCATATCCAACCGCCGGGTTCGCAAAGGACGGACAAGGCGGCGCGGTACTCGAAGTATCCGCACAAACTGGGTTGTAGCTGTTGAAGTTCGACGCTGTGAGAGGATATCCGGACTGCAAGATGCTTGTGCCGCTGATTCCCCACCCGCCGGTCAGAACACCCACAGCGCCCTTTCCGCCATTCAGGCCCTTTAGTGAATAGTTAAAGCTCAGTGAGAATCGATTGGGGACATCGAAGATGGAGGGCCCATAGTATTGTTGAGGATTGTCCGCCGTTGGATACGCCAGAGCATCGTCTTTCGAACGTGCCCGAGTATAAGATGCATCTACGTAGCCGCGAGACAGCTTTGCTTTGAAATCAAAGAAAACGGCTTCGTAGTTCCCATAGCGATTATTGTCCGCATAGGTGATTGCGCCGAAGCTGTGGTTCAGACGGGTTGGAGCAATGCTTTCGTTGGTGATGAGATCGCCAGCGAATGTGTTGATATCCACGCCGTACGAGACGTTGCCGATCGAGTTGCCATTCCCGACGATGTTGTAGGAATGAGAACCGTTATATCCGACCGTAGCAGCGAAGACCCTGCTTATTCTCCGTTCGACGCTCATCGACCATATATCGGCTTTCGGCGATTTCAGTAGCGGATTGATTCCTCCGATTGCGAAGCTCGCACCGACGACACCTCCTTGTGCATTCAGGCCGCCTCCGGACTGTGGAGTAGGCCCGGTTCCGGGTCCGAAAGTCGGGAACGTGAATCCAAATGGCGGCTTGCTGCTAGTCCCAAGAACAAAGATTGGGGCTTGCGCCGACGCTGTACCGCCCGCGAAGAATGTGGGGGACACTTCTCCTGGGGGGCTGCCACGGAATTCTTCCTGCACGTTCGCCTGTGTGAGCCAGTTGTTATAGATGCCAAATCCGCCGCGCACCGCCCAATCGCCGCGACCGGTCGGATCCCACGCAATACCGATTCGAGGACTGAACAGATTGTCGACGGAGTGAAGCAACGCATTGTGCGTCGCCTTGGCATATCCGTTCGCAATTTGTTGTTGTTCAGTTGTGCCAGTTCCCAGGTAGAAGTTTCCAAAGACGGTCGATGCGCTCTTCGACCACGGATTGCCGCTGTCGTCGTATCGCAAGCCCAAGGTCAGAGTGAGATTTTTTCTTGCTTTCCAGGTGTCCTGCGCAAACAGTCCAAAAGTTCTCGAAGCCGCGTCCCAACTCCACAATTGCTGCGTTCCAGTGGCGGGATTGTAGTAGATGCCGTTTTCATTTGTCGGAGCGTCCTGCGCTAGCGTTAGCAGGTTGTTAAACGAGAACTTTGGCTGAGACCACGGGCCCTGGAAGGGCTCGACATCGTCTCCATACCACCCTTCATAACCAAACTTCAGAGTATGCGCGCCCTTGACGTGCGTGAGCACATCGCGCCAGTGATAATTGTGCTGGATGAAATCGCCCTGCGCGAAGCCAACGCCATAGGCTTGTCCCGAATCCACGTTAATGCCGTTCACCGAAATTGAGGGAACCGTATAATCCTTGGCGCCGCTGCCCAGGACGCCCTCCACTCGACTCTGGCCGGCCGTAAAGTCGTTCAGTGTGTTAGGGGAGAATGTGTGCGTCCACGTCGCTTGCCCCGCGACCTGCCACGTGTTGTTCAAAGCCGAAAACTGTGGCATCGCCGAGGGCGCACCCGTCAGGAGAAGAGTTCGAAAGATGCTGACGTAGATTCGATCGTTCTTGAATCCCTGATCGATACGTCCAAAATATTGCGTGCCATTTCGGATTGACGTTGCGCCGAAAGATCCTTGGTCAATCACAGGCAAAGTGCAAGGCACGCCATTCTGCCCCGCGGTCGTTCCGCATCCACCTGGGTCTGAACCGAAAACATCCTGTGCAGTTTGCAGAACTGTAGCGCCACCCACGCCGGCGGGCAAGTACGAGCTCAGCACATGTGTTCCTACAGTCGTTGGGTAGTTTGCTTGAGCGAAGTTTATGAAGTCCGGAGCTGGAAAGTTTACGGACCCTCCAGCGCTCGAAGAAGAGCGGAGAGGCTCAACCGCAAAATAAAAGAAACTGTTGTGGTGCGGAACGATCGGGCCGCCGATCGCAAAGTCCATGTTGTTGGAGTGGAAAGGCTTGTAAGGACTGCCGGCGGAGCTCACGAAATGCTGATCAGCGAACATTCCCTGGTAATTGAACCAGTCAGACGCCGAGCCATGAAATCGGTCGGTGCCAGATCTGGTTGTGAAGACGGTTTGTAAACCGGCCGCGCGACTGTACTCACTTGAGAATGTGTTGACCTGTATGCTCGTCTCCTGAATGGCCTCCGGTTGTGGCGTAAGATTCAAAACACCCTGACGAATTCCGCTGGTTACATCCAGTCCGTCCACCACGTACTGATTGTTGTTTTGGCCCTGCCCGTTTGCGCTCGCGTCCACCTGTTCTTCAGTCGAATAGTTGTCTACACCCGATGCCGGACTTCCGGAAGTGCTGGTTCCCAAGCCAGAAACTCCCGGTGCCATTGTCACAAGCGTCACCAAGTTGCGTCCGATGATCGGCAACTGGGCAACGGCTTGGTTCTCGATCGTCATCTGAGTCCGGCTGTCGGCTGTATCTACCACGGGTGCTTCCGTGGTCACCACAACTGACTCCGAGATCGATCCGACTTTCAGAGAAAGGGGAACATTCAAGTTTTGTTCTGTGAGTAGCGTTACGTCCGCCTCGGACTTTGAGAAGCCCGCAGCCTCGGCTGTGATCTTGTAGTTTCCTGGCGCGAGGCTGACGAAGCGATAATTGCCGCCTTCATCGCTGGTTGTAACAGCGGTCGCGCCGGTCGCCGTATTCTGGAGATTAATCGTGGCCTTGGCAACACCCGCGCCACTTTGATCTTTAACTTCGCCCTGAATGCTGGCTGTAAATTGCGCAAACGCCGTACCGGCGGTGAACACGACGATTGAGAACAACCAGATCGAACAGCGAGACATCATGCTTCGCGGCATGGAATCCCTCCACAGGGGTCTTTTTAGGATGGCGAGAAAACGTTTACTTCAAACGGGTAATGTATAAATATTACTACCCAAGACTGTCAAGAACTTTTTTCCGTTTCGTGTTTACCGAAACACTCAGGTGCTGTCAGTTTCTCGTTCTTCGGATTCGCCCAACGCCTAGTTTCCGACCGATTTACGTACGCTTCCAACCTCTGTTCGGCACCACTCCTGCGCCTTCCCGAACCGTGATTAATTGGTTGGCAGAAATCTTCTTGAATTGTTCGTGAAGGCCGTTAGGCCAGAACACTTCGACATCCGCCACGACGGATGCTCCCAGACCGAAATGCAGCCGAGGATCGTTGCACGAATAATAGCTGGATTGGCTTAGAAGCGCCTGGGCCTGCACCTTGCCGCCATAGTGGACCAGGACTCGGGCTCCGATCGCGCTTCGGTTCGATTTCACACCCTCCAATTTCATCTTCAACCAGTTCTGCTTCCCTTTCATATCGTTCCGCAGAAGCGATGGCGGTTCGTTCATATTGACGATCAGAACATCCATATCTCCATCGTTATCGAAGTCTCCGAATGCGCATCCGCGGCTACAGTGAGGAGCAGTGATTCCTTCGCCGCCCAGAGTCTCTAGCTCCTCAAAAGTTCCATTCCCCAGGTTACGAAACAAAACACGCGGAGTCTTGTATGGATATTGAGGCAACTTGCGTTCCACCTCCGGATAGACACTGCCGGTGACGAAAAGCACATCGGGATAGCCATCATTGTCCAAGTCGACGATTCCTGCACCCCAGCTTGTAAACCGGGTTTCGACTCCGACTTTTGCCAGACGCGTCACTTCATCGAAATTTCCTTTCCCGTCGTTGCGATAAAAACCGCTCGTGTCCCCGATGAAATGAGTCTTGAACAAGTCGAGGTGTCCATCCAGGTTGTAGTCGCCAATCCCGACACCCATTCCAGCTTGTTCCATGCCATCGTCGCTCAGCGCAACCCCGCGCATGACGCCTTCCTCGCGAAAGGTGCCGTCATGATTGTTCATAAACAACAAACTGGGAGTGGAATCACAAGCTACGAAGATGTCCGGCCATCCGTCTTCATCGAAATCAGCTGTCACCACAGTCATCCCATAACTCTCGGTTGCCGCCGCAATGCCGGACTGCTTGGTAACGTCGGTGAATGTCCCGTCTCCATTGTTGCGATAGAGGGAATGTCTGCCTGTGGGAAGTCCGCGCGGGCCGCAATTGACCGGGATCCCCTTCCAGTTGCATGTCGAGTTCTCTCCTGGCGCGGGCGCATGTTCAAAAGAAAATCGGATGTAGTTGGATACGAAAAGATCCAAATGGCCGTCGCGGTTATAGTCCAAAAAAGCGCATCCGGCGCCCCATCGTGCGGGACCCGATTCCCACAGCCCGGCTTCCTTTGTCACATCGGTAAACGTACCGTCGCCGTTATTGCGATAGAGACGGTTCTGTCCGAAATAGGTGCAGAAGATATCATCGAAGCCGTCGTTGTTGTAGTCGGCAACACAGACACCATTTGCCCAGCCCGCGGCCCGAAGTCCAGCCTTCTCCGTGACGTCCGTAAAAGTGCCGTCGCGATTGTTCTTGTAAAGGCGATTTGTTGCTTCCGGAGGATCGCCTTCCAACCTCGTACCCGAAAGAAGGAAGATATCTATCCAGCCGTCGTTGTCGTAATCAATGAAAGCGCAGCCGCAGCCATTAGCTTCCATGATGTATTTCTTGCTTTCAACACCTCCGTAAATCACAGGAGTGTTCAAGCCTGCATCCCGCGCAATATCGGTGAAGTGTGCATTGAAAGGCCGACCGGAAGGCGCTGGTTTGGCCTGCGGCTTTACATCGCGCGAGGCAATACCCTGTTGCCCAAATGCGTGCTGCGCGTAAGCACAAAGGGAGAGAAGTACGAAGGAACGGCGACTGATCGTCATGAACTCAGGACCTGATTGAGGGATCCATTATCGCGGTGATCATTCCTCGAAGTAAAGGTTTACTGAAAGTGGCAAGGGCCGGCTCGCTCAACGCGATCCCGGACTGGGGTCAACCATCAACTTGTAGCGATTGTGTTCCGCCTCTTCCTTGGCTGCATCCTGTCTCGCTTTCGCGAGCCTCTTCAGCAATTCCGGGATTTCCGTTCGATCGTTTGTTTTCCGAAGAGCAAGGACCAGATGATACAAGGCAGTCTGATCGTTCGGATCATCGTGCAACGCTCGTCTACACTCCTGCACTGCGAGAGCGGTCTGCCCGGATTGCAAGTAAAGTTTGGCCAATACGTCGCGCGCGACGAAAAGAGAAGGTTGCAAAGCGACTGCCCTCTTGGCCGACTGGACTGCTTGCCGAAATTCTGAGGTGTCTGGCGCGGGCGCTTTCTGCGCCACAATGGCGGCCTGCAGGTACCACAGGAAAGCATCGTCCGGTTTCTTGGCCAGCTTCGATCGAACGGTCGCCAGGGCTTTGTCGGGATCACTCTGGTTCTGCTCCTCCGCAACCATTCCCTGCGCCGCGGCGCTTAGTCCCTGTCGCGGATCCAATAATTCTGCCTTCTCGAAATCCGCTTCTGCCCTCTCGTAGTCGGCAATCTGCACGTAGAGGACGCCCCGCGCAAGATAAAGATCCGCAGCTTTGGGTTGAAGATTGATGCCTGAATCGACCATCTCAATACCTGCCTGAAACGATTGATGGGTCATGGCAATGTTCGCAAAATCTACATAGAGAGCCACATTATGCGGATCTTTAACGATGGCGTCGTGAAGCATTTTGACAGCCTTCGGCGTGTCCTTGTTGGCCTCGTAAGCAGCGGCCGCAAGTTGAAGGGTACTCACGTCAGGATCGCTCGCGGTTAGAAGGGGCTGCAATGTCGTGATCGCAACTTCCGGCTGTTCGGCTGCAAGTTCGACTGCAGCTAAGCTGCGCCTGGCACGCGGATCATCGGGATGAGCAGCCAATATCCGCTGAAATACAGGAATGGCTTTTCCCGTTTGCCCTTGCTGCATCAGACAGCCGCCGTAATCCTGCAATGCTCCCGGCTGTGAATCGAGCAATGCGCCGCTGCGCTCAAAGTGTAGTACCGCATTCGCACAGTCTCGCGTCCTGTACGCGAGGACTGCCAGCATGGCGTGACTAGTAGGATCGCCCGGCCGCAACTTCAGCACATGTTGCAGCAAAGGAACCGCCGAAGGGCTACCAGCTTCGTACTCCAATTGTGCCGCACCCTCCAGAGCAGGAAGATAATCGGGCGCAATCTTCAAAGCGCTTCGGTATGAAATCAGGGCCGCCTTCGGATCACCTTTCCCTGAGTGCGCCAATCCCTGCAGCATCCAGAGTTGCGGATTTTTCGGAGAAGCTTGCAAAGCAGGCTCAAGGAGTTGCAGGGCTTCATCGAATTGACCGCTTCGAAGAGCCGACGTAATCGTGCTTACTCGATCACTCGCAGTCTGGGCAAACACGACGGAAAGGAGCGTGACGAGAGTAAAGATCAGAGCTAGAGTTCCACGAATGAATACTGCAGTCTTCGACTTTGAGTCACCGCTGCAGAATCCCGCTCTGTTGGCCTTATACTTCATCCGCTTCGCATAGTAGTCTAGCCGAAACGTCTCAGATCAGAATGCATTCGTGACCGGAGCTGATCAGTTGCTTTCTTGTCCGTCCGAGAACCGTATGCCTCGCCCAACTTATCTTCTATGCTTCTTTTTTGTCTTGGTCTCAACGGCTCTGTCTTGGTCACAGGATACGGCGATCCCTATCGATATTCGTGTGCATGCTGATCAAGCCGCTGGCACGTTGCCACCAATTTGGGCTTTTTTCGGGTACGACGAGCCGAACTACACCTACGCTCCGAACGGGAAGAAGCTTCTTGGCGAACTTTCCGCTCTCGGCCCTGGTCCCGTTTACGTGCGCGTGCACAATCTCTTCACCACGGGCGACGGGACTGCGTCGCTGAAGTGGGGTTCGACGGATATCTATCGGGAAGATGCCGCAGGAAATTCCATTTATAGCTGGACGATCCTGGACAGGATTTTTGACACGTTTCACGCCACCGGCATTAAGCCGCTGGTCGAAATCGGATTCATGCCAGAGGCGCTCTCAACTCATCCGCAGCCTTATCGTCACAACTTCCCTCATGGCGAACTATTCACCGGATGGGCCTACCCACCGAAGGATTACCAGAAATGGTCGGAACTGGTTTTTCAGTTTGTCCGACACTTGCGCGAGCGGTACGGCGATGCCGAAGTGAAGACGTGGCTGTGGGAGGTCTGGAATGAGCCTGATATCGGATATTGGAAAGGAACGCCAGAGGAATATTTCAAGCTCTACGATTTTTCCGCGGACGCCGTTTTGCGGGCGCTGCCAGATGCTCGCATTGGAGGTCCTGACAGCACAGGTCCCGCGTCCCCGAAAGCCGCAGAGTTCTTGCGTTCGTTCCTGGATCATTGCGCCCATCAGAAAAACTTAGCAACAGGCAAGATTGGCTCCCATCTGGACTTCATCTCTTTTCATCCCAAAGGCTCGCCGCAGTGGCAAAACGATCATGTCCGGATGGGCATAGCGCACCAACTCGCAGCAATTCAACAGGGATTTCAGATCGTCGAATCTTTCCCTGAGTGGCGCCATACGCCCATCGTGCTCGGCGAATCCGATCCGGAAGGCTGTGCAGCTTGCTCTGCCAAGAGCAATCCTCAGAATTCCTATCGCAATGGCCCGTTGTACGCCGCCTACACGGCCGAGGTGCTGGACAGAATTTATGCGTTATCTGAAAGCGAACACGTCAACTTTCTTGGCGCCGTGACCTGGGCATTCGAGTTCGAGAACCAGCCGCCGTTTGAAGGCTTCCGAGAGTTGGCTACCAACGGGATCGACAAACCTGTCATGAATGCATTCCGAATGTTTGGCCTGCTGGGACGCGAGCGGCTGAAAGCTACGAGTACGGGAGCATTAACGACAGAGGATGTGCTACGCGATGGCGTACGAGCCCAGTCTGATGTCAACGTGATCGCGACTCGCAAGGAACATGAGATCGACGTCTTGATCTGGAACTATCATGATGACGATCTTGTGGCCCAACCTGTATCGATCGATCTCGAAGTCACCGGCTTGGCACCAGCGAAACGAGGGCTGCTTGAGCACCTTCGACTCGATTCCGAGCACAGCAACTCGTTCGCCGCCTGGACAAAAATGGGTTCGCCGCAGTCTCTTTCTAGTGAACAGATCGATGATCTGCAACAACAGGGACAATTGCAACTTCTCAATTCACCGAAACAGGTCGTAATCGAACATGGATCGGTAAAGTTGAGGTTTGGATTGCCCCGGCAGGGTCTCTCCCTCGTACGCCTCAGGTGGTAGAAACGATCTCGAACTCAGTTCTTTCCCACCGACTTCACAACAGCAGAGAAATCTTCGTCGCCTAACTTTTGCCCGACTGCGCGCTTGAAAATGTCTAACGCTGGAATCGCCGTTTGCAGCGAGAGTCCGCATTTCTCCCCCTCATTGATGGCGTAGCCGATATCTTTCGCCATCAGCTTAAGCGGAAAGTTAGGAGTGAAATCGTCTGCAGTCATCGCTGTGACAATTCTCTTAATGAGTGGGCTGGCCAGTGCGCTATTCGATAAAACGGCAACGCTTTTCTCGCGATCAAGACCACTCATGCGAATGAGAGACAATGCTTCAGCAAACGATGCAGCCTGAACGCCACAAACAAAGTTATTAATCAACTTCAAGAGGGCTCCACTGCCATTCGGGCCCAGGTACAGCGCTTCTCTTCCCAGTACAGAAAGGACCTCGCGCGCTCGCGCAAAGCCCTCGGCCGATCCTCCCACCATAAAAAACAATTCGCCTGCGGAGGCGTGAGGCTTGGTCCCTGTAACTGGCGCGTCGAGAAAGTCGCACTTTTTAACATTTGCCGCTGCCGCGAGTTCTCTCACCCATGCCACAGACAGCGTGCTCGATTCCAGTAACAGTGCACCGGCAACGGCTCCGGCTAGTGCCCCGTCGTCTCCAAGCCATACGCCCCGCGAAGCGGCATCATCTGCGACCATGCTGATGACGATTTCTGACCGCGCGGCAGCCTCGCGTGGAGAACCTGCGACGAACGCTCCAGCACCCGCAAGCATCTCCGACTTCGCGCGGCTTCGGTTATAGACGGACAATGGAAAACCCGCGGAGAGAAGACGCGCAGCCATCCCTCCGCCCATGATGCCGAGACCTAAAACTGCGACTGATGGTTTTGACATTGCACTGTCACCCTAACGAACTGACTTCGATCAATGCGTCTTGCGATTTCGCCGCATGAACCGGATTGCGCAACGCACGCCCGAACCCCTCAAACTCGACTTGCATCACGTCTCCATCTTTGAGCTGAATACCGGCGCCAAAACTCAGGCAATCGGTCCCAAAAAAGTGAACGTGCACATCGCCCGGTCGACGATGAGTTTCAAACTTGAAATGATGATGCTCGAGATTGCTCAAACTGTGACACATTTCCGTCTCGCCAGTTCGAAATTCCCCAGACCAGAGCATTCCGCCGTCTCGTTCAATCTTGACTTTGGCGGATACCGATGAAAACTCCGGATCCACAACGAGTTCAGGGCCCAGTGCGCAAGTCCTGAGTTTCGATCCCGCGAGATTCAGATAATTCTTTTTCTCAAATCGATGATCCGAAAATTCGTTGCCGCCAGCCATCCCTACGCGGTATGGCGATCCATCGCGGGCAATCACATAGATGCCGGCAATCTCCGCTTCTTCGCCGCCATCTTCCGCATACGCGGGAATTTCGAGAGGCTGGCCGTGTCCTCGCAACATCGTACCCGTACCTTTATAGAACCACTCTGGCGGGATTCCGATCTGTCCGGAAGCGGGACGCCCTCCCTCTTTCCCCCAATGAAACATTTTCATGCTGTCTGTCATTTCATTGCTATCCGCGGCATGCATCGACTGTCGATCCCGCGCACTGCCGAGATGAGTAAGACCAGTTCCGGAAACCATACAACGAGAAGGCTCATCCGGATGATCGATTGGAGGCAGCAATTGCCACGCTGATTGACCGCTATAAACGAGGTCATAATCTAAACGTTCGCCTGTCACTCGCTTCTGCACAAGGTCTCTTAACGTGACCCGGCCCTTGATGGCTGCCTGTGCAAGTTCGTAGACCGAATTGCAGCCGTCGAGAACACGAAGATGGGGTTCATCCACTAGAGCCACTCGTCGCACAATACCTTTCTTAATCTGCACCAACCGCGTCATGGATTTGAGCCGCTCCTTGCGACTATCTATTCGTCAACTTCAAAGTTTTTCATGTTGGACTCATCCAGTGTTAATCCGAAACCCGGCACGTCGTCATTCAGATCGACGTAACCATCTTTCGCCTTCGGCTCACCTGCGAAGAGATACCAGAAAAGTTCATTTCCGACTTCGACGTCCACCATGGGGAAATATTCCGCCATCGGGGAATTAGCGCTTGCCATGACTACGTGATAATTGTGCATCTGTCCTGCATGGGGAATCACCGGAACCGAGCAAGCCTCAGCGAGCGCGGCAATTTTTCGCGCCTGCGTGATACCTCCAACTCGATTCGTATCGAACTGGATGTAGTCCAAGGCTCGCGCCTCGAGCAAATCGCGAAATCCATGCAGAGTAAACTCGTGTTCACCTCCCGCAATCGGAACTCGCCCGCTAGATTTCAATTCGGCATATCCATGAATGTCATCAGGAATCACGGGCTCTTCCAGCCAACGGAGCCGAAACGGTTCGAGTAGCGGGAGCATTCTTTTGGCGTAGTCGAGCGTCCAGCCCATGTAGGCGTCCGCCATCACATCGATCTCATTCCCCACCGCTTCACGCACCGTCCGAACGAGGTCGACGTTGCGCTGCATTCCCTCCGCACCATCCACGGGTCCCCAGCCGAAGCGCAACTTCATCGCTTTATAGCCGTCGTTTTTGTACTGCGTCGCCTCCGCCGCGAGTGTTCTCAGATCAGTCGCGTAAAGTCGGCTCGCGTAAACCGGAATGCGCGGTTTCGTTCGGCCTCCCAGCAACCGGTACACAGGCTGCTTCGCAGATTTACCCAGAAGATCCCATAGGGCGATATCGACGGCGCTGATCGCGACCATTCCGATTCCTTTGCGCCCGAAAGCCATCGTCTTTCGGTACATTTGCTGCCATAAGAACTCGAAGTCCCATGGATTCTGCCCGATTAGCAACGGCTTCAGATAAAGATCAATCGTCTGTTTCGTAACTTGCGGGGCGAGAGCAGCGTTCCCGATTCCAACCAGACCATCATCGGTTAAGATTTCAACAACCAGCCAACCGTGGAAGGTAAACGTTCCCATTGACGCTTGCGGCAACTGCAATAAGTCCATCGGATTCGTGCAGAAATGTGGCGGCAAAAGTACTGTTTTCCCGCGCCATCGAAATACGCGCGTTCGAATTTCTTTGATCTTCATCGCGCTCCTTGAAACGCCAACCTACGCTCAATATCCGCCGGTTCAAATTGTGGGATGGCGACCAGAATGATCACGAAGGCAGTCACATGGAGCATTCCCGCCAGCCCGAGAACGACACTATAGCCAGCACCATGATCCAGCAAATAGCCAACCAGTTGTCCAAAAACAATTCCACCCAGGGCCCCACCAAAACCGACCAGTCCGGCGACCGAACCCACCACACGCTGCGGAAGAAGGTCCGTCGGTAGCACCATTATCAGAGTCGACCAAGACTGTTGACCGAAATAGGCAATGCTGAAGATAGCAATCGCCCAGGACACAGCCACATGAGGAACGAGAATAACAAGCGGCATTACCACTGCACTCAATCCGAGCGCGAGCTTTCTGGCAGCACCCAAAGAGAACGTTTGGCGTACAAGGTAACTCGAGAACCATCCGCCAACTAGACATCCGATGCCGGCTGCCGCGTAGGGAATCCACGCGGACGCTCCGACTGCCTTGATGTCGAAGCCGCGAGCGTCGTAGAGATACTTTGGCAGCCAGAAGAGGTAGAAATACCAGGCAGCGTCGCTCAAAAACTTCGCCACAACCATGCCCCAAACCTCTCGAATACGTAATAGGTCAATCCAACGAACGATCACCAACGATTGTCCGTCAGGTTTTTCCGAATCCGGATTTTTCTCCGGCGAAAAATAAGACAGGCGCCACCACCACGTCCAAAGCAGGCCGAGGGCACCTGAGATGACGAAGATCCATCGCCAGTTCAAGAAAGTCACAACAAGAGCGATCAGCGGAGGGGCGATCACAGCTCCGACAGCGGTTCCCGCGTTGATAATGCCCATAGCGCTTGCGCGTTCATCAGTCGAAAACCATTCTGCAACCACTCTTGTTGCGGCCGGAAATCCACCACCCTCTCCCATACCAAGCAAGAAGCGGCTCACCGCAAGCATGGCAAAGCCCAACGCGATCGCATGGCTCACACACGCCACGGACCAGAAAATCATGATCGCCGTAAATCCCTTTCGCGTACCCAACACATCGGTGAGTTTGCCCCCACCCGCATACATGAAGGCGTATGAAAGCAGAAATGCGGATTGCAACGTTGAAAATCTTTCATTGGAAAGTGGGATGTCCCTTCCGATCGCATTTACCGCGACCGGAAGAGTCTGGCGGTCGAGGTAGCTGATCGCGATTGCCGCGCTTACCAGAACAGCAATTCTCCACCGCTGCAAGAGCCAACTCCTCGATCCAGTTTCGTCATTGCGGGACGAGACCTGCATTGCTCACTGACTCCGGTCGCTTGTCAGGAACGCGCGACCTGGGTCCAGACTTGCATCGAAGTCGCTTGCCGGTTCGCCCACGCATAGTACGGAATAAAGGTCAGCGGGACTTTCTTCGTTTTTTCGCTTGCTCCGGTGTAACGCGGATAGAGAGCGTTCGGCGAATCGCCCCTATCGTAGGTAATACCAGTGTGGCGAAGCAGAAGCACGCCACCCAAAAGATCGCTCTTCATCTCAGTCTGAAATTCAGTATCTGGACGCCTGCCCAATGCCAGAGCCACGTCACTAAGCATCACTCCGTTGGACTGATCGAGTTCTTCGAGACAATAGACGAGCGGACCTCTTTGAACGGCGACTCGGCCTGTATCATCCGCTACGCGTGGATTCGCTTCCAGAACTTGTGGTGTCATCGCCATCTGCAGGTGAATGCGATCTCCTGCAGCCCAGCGCCGGCGCAGGGGAAGATATTCGCCCGGTTTTACGCCCGGCAGTGGTGAACCGTTCACCGACACTTGCGCGCTATCGACCCATCCCGGAATTCGTACGTAGACCACAAAATCCGTGGGTTGAGCTGGACTCACGGTCATTTCCACGCCGCCATCCCAGGGATAGTTCGTCTTCTGCGTGATCTTCAGTCCTGTGCCGTTCTCCAGATGCCAGTCCAGAGCTGAGTTGTCGTAAAGATGAACGTAGATTCCATCACTACTGGTGCTATAGAAATATCCGGGTAAAGAGCCGAAAGTACGCTCCAAATTCGGCGGGCAACACGTGGTGTCGTACCACGGATTTCGAATCTTGTCTCCGCCGGACGGATCGAACGCCAGAGGGTTGCGGTAGCAGTACATCACTCCATCGAGTGACATCCCGGAGTTGATGCCGTTATAAAGAGCGCGCTCGATTACATCAGTGAACTTCGCATCTCCAGTAGCGGCGAGCATTCGCCAGTTCCACATCATGTTGCCGATGGCGGCGCAGCTTTCTCCATATGCGCGGAAATTCGGCAGTTCGTAAGCATCGCCGAATGCTTCCCCATCTGCCCGAGATCCCACACCTCCGGTGACATACATCTTGGTGGTGGTCATGTCGGTCCAAAGTTTGTTCAGAGTCTGCCAAAAGGAATCGTCGCCCGTCTCCATGTAATAGTCGGTCGCTCCGCAACAGGCATACATGGCTCGAACCGCATGGCCTTCAAGTTTGGTTCGCTGCGTGAAAGGCGTTCCCGAGAACATGTAGATCGTCCTGCGCTCGGGGAGGTCGATCCGTTTGTCTCCCTGCAAGATGTAACCCGCCAGATCGAGTTGTCGCTTGTCGCCGGTGATCCGATAGAGCTCAATCAACGCCATTTCAATTTCGGGGTGGCCCGACACGATTGGTTTTTTGGGAGCGGGACCATAGTCAGAGATGAGAAAGTCGTCAACGAAGCGAATACCGGCATCCAGCAGTTTTCGGTCTCCGGTCGCACGGTAATATGCGATTGCACCCTGCAGCATGTGACCTATGTTGTAGAGTTCGTGGCCCGTCGTTTGCGTTTGCGGCAGCATCCGCTGCGACTTCCGGTCGTCGACGTAGTAAGTATTGAGATAACCATTGGGTTCCTGCACCGCTACAACTTCGTCAATCGCCTTCTCGGCGCTCGCCCGGAGTGCTGGCCGGTCCCCCGACTGCAGCACAAAAGCAACCGCTTCGGTCCATTTATAAACATCGGAGTCGGAATAGACCGGACCGTGCTGTGCGGCGTCACTCTTGCCAACAAGCCGAAGGAAATTGTTCATGCGGCCATTTGCTTCCAAAAGATCGTGCATCGTCGGGATGCTCTTGGTGACATTCACCTCGCGTCGAGTCCCCCAAAAACCACTTTCGATCGTCACCGCGTGTACCGGAATATTCCTCAGCTTGGCATGCGGCGATTTCGCGAGGTTCTCGACCCCTTGGTCGCGCCAAGCAGGTTGATCGGTAAGAGGAACGGCGCTTTGGGTTGCACCGGCTCCCTGTCTATTTGTTATCGATGCGATGGCATTGCGAGCGGGGAATGACGAAATGGCAGCGACCGCGGCTGCGGACGTCACAAACTGCCGGCGCGATATTTCTCTTTTCTGGTCCATAGAAACTTCCTCCCAGTCGACGGAAAGCGTGCTTTTCCGAGATTATATCGCCCTCCCAAGTAATCGTTTACTCACGCCAGGGAATTTATTCCCAACCGGACTTTTGCAGCTTCACTTCGCGGGATATGGCTGAGTCTTCTGGGTCCGTGAATTGAATACTTCGAAACTCCCGTCAGGATGCGTTGTCAATTCGAGATAGTTCCCCGCGTCGGAACCCTCGGGATTGGCGATGAATTCCGGCGCGACATTGTGCGCCGCTCCACCCTCCTCGGAAAAATGCAGCTGCCACAGGGTCTCAAGTCCAGGGGACTTCTCGATGATGTCCCATACCGAAGGAGTTCCGCCCTTTTTGGCTCCGTTGTCCATGATCGCGACGCGGGGAGCGATCCCGTAAACCAGCGCTGGGCTGCTACTTTGGACCCATCCATGATGAGAGACGATGTAAATGTCGATTTTCCCAAGTTTGTTCTTGGGACACATCAGCTGCATTTCTTCGTCTTTGGTCAGGTCACCGAGGTCGAGAATTCTGAGCTTGCCAAAAGTTATGAGAGTCCCAACGGAACGTCGATTTTCTGTCTGATCGGCAGGGTACTGCTCCGCGTTTTTGCAACTTGAATTCTCTTCTCCGGCGTCCGGAAGGGGATCACTCAAAACTATTCCATCCGCACTCACGATCGTTGCCTTCATTCCGAGAATGGGTAACGCATCTCCGGGTTTGGCGACGATGTGCTTGTATTTCCCCGTGCTCATGAGCTGTTGATATGCCTGCCAGACCTGCATTGTTGGTTTGTCCGTGCTCTCGCGATTTTCGCCGTGATCGATAAAGGTTCCGATAGGAATTCGCGCGGCCAGCTGAGGCGCTCCGCCAACGTGATCTTCGTGAAAGTGCGTAATCAGAACGTAGTCGATCTTGCTGATCCCGGCTTCCTTCGCTGCTGAGACGATTCGGTTCGCGTCCCGTCCGTCATATCCTGGCCAACCCGTATCAATCAGCAGCGATTGCTTTTCGGGTGTGACAAACAACGTGGCCTGCCCTCCTTCTACATCGATGAAATAAATTTGCAAGGAACCCTTATCTGACGGTGACGTCACTGCTGCCGACGAGACTGATAGACACAGACTCGAAAAAACCGCGCAGAATAAGAGACCGGCGACAATGGCCATCGAGATCCTCGATGCCACAACTCGCTGTTTCGATGCGAAAGAGAACAGTCCAGTCATAATTCAAGCTCCAAGTCACTATCGTTCGATTGAGTTCGAGAGATGATGCTGCTTGCCGCGATTCTCGTCAATCAGTATGTTTTGAGATTACGTTTACTTGAATCTTTTACGTTATGATCTCTTTTCATTCCCTTAGGTTGGTGAGGCGTAGGATCGCACCATGACCAAATTACGTAGCCAGGAATGGTATGGACGCCAGGATCGCGAAGGCTTCATGTATCGCAGCTGGATGAAGAATCAGGGTTGGCCGCATGATCTCTTCGACGGTCGACCCGTCATTGGCATTTGCAATACGTGGTCCGAACTTACGCCCTGTAACTCCCACTTTCGTGAGCTTGCCGAAATCGTAAAACGCGGTGTCTGGGAAGCCGGCGGGTTTCCTCTTGAGTTCCCGGTCATGTCGCTGGGAGAGACACAACTGCGGCCCACGGCGATGTTCTTTCGAAATCTTGCGAGCATGGACGTCGAGGAATCCATTCGCGGCAATCCGATGGATGGAGTCGTGCTGCTGATGGGCTGCGATAAGACCACGCCGTCTTTGCTGATGGGCGCGGCTTCCGTTGACTTGCCGACTATCGGGCTCTCTGGCGGTCCGATGCTCTCTGGCAAATTTCACGGGCGCGATCTGGGCTCCGGCACTGGCCTCTGGCAAATGTCAGAACAGGTTCGCGCGGGTGCTATGCGGGTCGAGGAATTTTTCGAAGCCGAGAGCTGCATGCACCGCTCGAAAGGCCATTGCATGACCATGGGTACCGCTTCGACCATGGCGAGCATGGTTGAGGCACTCGGCATGAGCCTTCCAGGCAACGCCGCCATCCCTGCGGTCGACGCTCGACGCAATACACTAGCTCAGCTTACCGGCCGCCGCATCGTCGAGATGGTTCGCGAAGATCTACGCATCTCGCAAATCCTCACGCGCCAGGCATTTGAAAACGCGATTCGCGCGAATGCGGCGATCGGGGGGTCTACCAATGCCGTGATTCATTTGATCGCCATCGCTGGCCGCGTGGGTGTCCCACTTTGCCTTGAGGATTTTGATCGTTTAGGTTCGGCTTTGCCATGTCTGGTAAACATTCAGCCGTCCGGCAAACACCTAATGGAGGACTTCTACTACGCAGGCGGATTGCCTCGCGTCCTTCGAGAGCTTGGCGAAGCCGGTGCGCTCCATCGTGAAGCTCTCACCGCTAATGGAAAATCGATCGGCGAAAACGCTGCCGAAGCGCCATGCTGGAACGCCGATGTTATTCACTCGTTCGCCGCTCCATTCAAATCGAATGCTGGCATTGCCGTTCTTCGCGGAAATCTTGCACCGGATGGCGCCGTCATCAAACCATCCGCTGCCAGTCCCCAGCTGTTGCAGCATCGCGGGAGAGCCGTGGTTTTCGAATCGATCGAGGAGTTTCATTCACGCATTAATGACGAGAGTCTTGATGTGGACGAAAGCTGTGTCTTAGTTCTCAAAAATTGCGGCCCTCGTGGATATCCAGGCATGGCTGAAGTCGGCAATATGCCGCTGCCTCCCAAGCTCCTCCGCAAAGGAATCACCGACATGGTCCGTATCTCCGACGCGCGGATGAGCGGCACGGCCTACGGAACGGTCGTCCTACATGCCTCACCCGAAGCTGCCGCCGGTGGCACGCTCGCGCTAGTTCGTCCCGGTGACATGATCACCTTGGATGTTAGCGGGCGTTTGATTCAACTCGAGGTCGATGACGCGACCCTGGCTGCTCGCCGTGCGGAATGGAAGCCTCCGACGCTACCGGAACGTGGCTGGGAGCGACTTTACATACAGCACGTACAGCAAGCGCATTTGGGTGCTGATCTCGATTTCCTTGTGGGACGCAGCGGCTCGCACGTCGCGCGCGATTCCCACTGACGACTGTTCTTAGGGTGGCCAATGATCGAATCGTGGAATCGACGACGTGTTTTGAAACAACTCGCGATAGCATCGGCTGCCCTGGCCTTACCCGCCGATAAAGTTTTCGCGACGCCAGCCAACGACTCTGCCGATCGGGATCTCGAAGTTCAAATCTCATCGGTCAGCGCGCACACCGTGCGATTGACGGTCCTGCCGCTTCAACATGGGAAGACCGCCGAGATCTCCTACTTTGGCGCCCTTACCCGCCAATCCTGGGGTGGTCAAGTCACGAGACTGCGTGGCAGGAATACGGGACAAACGATTCAATCCGGCGAACTAAAAGTTCGTGTTTCTCTCAACCCTCTGTCTGTTGCGATTTCAAGCACCGACGGCTCCGATATTCAAACGCTGGCAGTCGATCGCGCCACCGGCGTCGTCTCTTTCGCGACCAGAGATTCACCCCTGCTCGGCCTTGGGGAAGGAGGTCCTCAATTTGATAGACGAGGCTCCGTCCACAACATGAAGAATGGGCAGGGCGGTTATAAACTCGAGACCCACGGCGCGCGAGTCGCGATTCCCTGGATCATCGGTACGGCCGGTTGGGCAATTTTCTTTCACCAGCCGTTCGGGACGTTCGACTTCACAGGCTCTCAATCCAAGTTCTCCCCGGCGAATGCGGAAAATCCATTTCCGCTGGACGTTTTCGTTGTCGTGTCGCCCGATCCTGCCACCATCATGGCCGAGTATGCGCGTCTCACGGGCCACGCCGAGTTGCCACCGCTCTGGAGTCTGGGATATCAACAGTCGCATCGAACTCTCGCGAGCCGCGAAGAAGTTCTCGCCGAAGCCAAGACATTCCGCGAAAAGAAAATGCCGTGCGATGCTCTGATTTATCTCGGCACAGGCTTTTGCCCATCCGGCTGGAACACCGAAAACGGCTCATTCTCTTGGAACTCTCGCGTTTTCCCCGATCCTCGGCAAATGATCGATGAGCTGCACCAAGATCACTTCCGCGTCGTTCTCCATGACGTGATTCTGACCGACAAACTTTCGGGAACGGTTAACGACGAATGCAAGTTGTCGGAGTTCGACGAGGCCAACGCGAGTTGCTATTGGGACGCCCACCGCAAAGACTTTGCGACTGGTGTCGACGGCTGGTGGCCCGACGAGGGTGACCCGCTCGATATCCCCTCGCGTCTTGCGCGCAACCGAATGCATTGGGAGGGTCCGCAACTCGATCGGCCGGACGAGCGTCCGTACGCATTGCATCGCAACGGCTATGCGGGCATGCAGCGCTATGCCTCGTTTCTCTGGTCGGGCGATGTCTATTCCAGGTGGGAGACGCTTAAGACGCAGGTGCCAATTGCGATCAACACTTCCCTTTCGGGCGTCCCCTACTGGGGAACCGATATCGGCGGTTTCGTTCCCACGCCGGAATTCACTGCTGAGTTGTACTTGCGCTGGTTTCAATTCGCGGCATTCTGCCCTCTGTTCCGTTCCCACGGTCGCGCTTGGAAGTTGCGCCTCCCGTGGGGATGGAACACCGGAGATACCGGGCCCGTTGAAGCAGGCCGGTACGACGGCTGGGCGCTTCCGGATGCAAGCCAATTGCACAACGGGCAGGTGGAACCCATCTGCCGGAAATATCTGGAGCTGCGATATCGAATGCTTCCCTATCTCTACAGCGTCGTGCGCGAGTGCACGATCACCGGCCTGCCCGTTATGAGAGCGCTGTGGCTACACTATCCAGATGATCCAAGGGCCGTCGCATGCCCAGACCAGTATCTTTGGGGCCGCGATATCCTGGTCGCTCCGGTGCTGGAAAAAGGAGCCGATCATCGCAAAATCTACCTGCCGCGAGGTGACTGGTACGACTTCTGGACAAATGAGACAGTCGAAGGTGGACGGGAGCTCTTGCGGGCCATTGATCTCGAAACCATCCCGCTTTACGTTCGAGCTGGAGCAATCCTTCCCTTCGGCCCCATAAAGCAATATGTCGATCAACCGGTCGAGCAACCGCTCTCGATTTCCATTTATCCCGGTGCTGACACTTCGTTCGTGCTTTACGAAGATGATGGTCGGTCTTTCAATTACCGAAGAGGCGAGTGGATGGGCATCGACTTCAATTGGAATGACAAGCAGCGCGCAGTCACGTTGTCTCTCGCGCAAGGCTCGCGAATGAGGCCTTCGATGAAAACACCCTTAGAAGTGAACTTTCTTCAAGAAAAAAAAGAGACCGTGTTCGACGGAAACCCTCTCAAGCTTTCTTTCTGATTGCACATGTTTCGACAGAAGAATGGGGTTCATCTCTAAGATTGCAGGATATTCTGAAGGTTTTCTACGAGGAAGAGGCTGACTTCGCGAATGCGCGCCGACTTCTCATGAGTTGTTCAATCTCTTCGGCGCTCACAGGCTTTGAAAACAAATAGCCTTGACCAGTCTCGCAACCCAGGCTCTTGAGCATTTCCATCTGTTCATGGCGCTCAATCCCCTCGGCTACCACCTTCAGCCCAAGATTGCGAGCGAGCGTCGCGATCACGCGAACAATCTCTCCTGTGTCTCGATCACGATCCATCTCAGAAACGAACGTCCGATCGATCTTCAGGGTATCCACCGGGAAACGCTGCAGTCGAGATAGAGAAGAGTAGCCCGTACCAAAGTCGTCGATGCTTAAGTGAACGCCGAGTGCCTTCAACTCAGAAAGCACTACAGCCGATCTCACGACGTCGGCCATCGCAATATTCTCGGTGATCTCAAGATCGACGCATGCAGGATCCGTATTTGTTTCCTGGAGAATCGCCCCTATCTGAGATGCCAGGTCTGGCTGGGCAAACTGTTTCGCGGTGACATTCACTCCGACTGCGAGTGGCGGATTGGAGGGGAAGAGTTCATGCCAATGACGAAGCTGCAGACAAGCATCATGGAGAAGTTTCCGGTTCATCGGCAAAATAAGGCCGATTTCGTCAGCGACCGCGATGAACTCCCCGGGCATGACGATGCCTTGTGGCCGTTGCCAGCGGCTTAGCGCCTCGAAAGCGACAATCTTGCCGGTTTGGAGAGAAACCAGCGGTTGGTAGTGAACGCGGAACTCATCCAACTCAAGGGCCTTGCGCAAATCTGTTTCGAGTTGCAAACGCTTGACCGCGTTATCTTGCATAGCGCTGTCGAATACTTCACAACGAGCCTTCCCTGCGTCCTTAGCGCGATACATCGCCATCTCGGCATCGCGAAGGACGTCGCTTGCATTCGTAGCAGTGCCACCACTGAAGGCGATCCCGATGCTGGCGGTGATGACGATCTCGTGCCCACTTACGCCGAAGGGAATCGCCAGACGCTCCTGGATTCGCTTTGCCATCCGGATGGCATCGCTCGGGTCACGAAGTTCTTCCGCGAGGACCACAAACTCATCTCCTCCCGGGCGCGCCAACGTGCTCTCACCCACCGGAAGTTGAGACTGATCGCCCGTTCGCGGCCGCGTCACCGTGTCTGCGCCGCGGAGGCAAGCGGTTAGGCGCCGCGCAATCTGTATCAGAAGATCGTCCCCGGCGCTGTGACCGAGGCTGTCGTTGAAGACCTTGAATTCATCTATATCGATAAACAGGACCGCGAATCTGAAATCATTGTGCCGGCGCGATACAGCGATGGCCCGCTCCAGTCGATCAAGAAACAATGCTCGATTGGGAAGATTGGTTAATCCGTCGTGGAATGCGCGATGTTCCAGAAGAGCTTCTGCCCGCTTGCGTTCGGTAATATCCCGGTTGACGATTACCAAGCCTTTTGTTTCGCCATTTTCGCCGGGGATCGCGCTGGATGTGGACTCGAGTACGCGCCAGGAACCATCTTTGTGGCGAATCCTGTATTCGAGACTCTCCCCGCGACCGGTCGAATAAGCTTTTTCCGCAGCTTGCAGAACGCGAGCACGATCGTCAGGATGAACCTGATCTAGCGACGAAGTGGATGCCAATTCAGCCGCCCGATAGCCCAGCATCCTTTCGTATGCGGGACTGTTGTAGACACGACGGCCTTCCCGGTCGACCAGCGCAATCATGTCCGCAGCGTTTTCGGTAATGATCTGGAATAACTGTTCTCGTTCGGCAAGCCTGCGGCGGATGCGCTGAAGTTGCAAATGCTGGTAGATGGTATAGATGTCAAATAGCAATACCAGCGCTGCTAACCCGCGAACCCACTCCTTGAGATTCAGTAATAACGACTCATCCTTCGACAAATAGAAGCCGGGAAATGTTAGCGATAAAATGCCGAATGTCAGGACGAGAGTAACGGCGACAGCGAAGCCCCAAAGCCACCACTCGCGGCCTTCCACTTGTCGGATTACGCTCGGTACCGACTCGTTCTCAGGGCGGTTTTGCAGTTGATCAGTCACTTAGGTTGCAGCTGCTCTCATTTCTACGGAACCATCCAACCTTCAAATCGACGGGCAGCACTGGGCGTCGTCAGCCCTGAGCATAGTGCACCCTACTAGTTGTTACTACGTTCCATGAGGATCCGGCTATTGTCCGTGGTGCCTTCACTGAGGTAACTTCATGACCACCGGGGCCGCGGTCTCGAAGAGAGTAAATGCCGAATTTGTCTGGGAATACACCGGACTTCTAGACAGTCTCTTTGTTATCGTCCAGTTTCATCTTCGACAACATTTGGTAGATGGTCGCCCGGCCGATTCCTAAAATTTCGGCGGCCCTCGCTTTGTGTCCATCCACCGCCTCGAGCACGCGCGCAATGTGGCGTCTTTGGACTTCCTCAAGCGACAATAGCGCTTCGTCTGTTGAAATATCCTGGCTCACTGGGAGGCGTAAACTCTCTGGAAGGTCATTAATATCCACGAGATTGCCCTCAGCCATCATGCAGGCGTTCCCAATCACGTTCTCGAGTTCGCGGATATTGCCTGGCCAGGGATAAGCCGCCATGCGAGTCTGTGTCCGTCGCGTGATACCGTTAATCGGCTTGTTGTATTCGGAGGCGTACTTCTCGAGAAAGTATCTCTGCAGAAGGGGCAAATCCTCGCGCCGGCTCGCTAGAGTTGGCAACGAGATCTCCACGATAGCCAAACGATAATAGAGGTCTTCCCGGAACTGCCCTTCCTTCACCATCGCTTTCAGGTCACGATGCGTGGCGGCAACGACGCGAACGTCCACACCACGAGTGAGCGGCGAACCGACTCTTTGCACTTGACGATTCTGCAGCACGCGCAGCAATTTGGCTTGAGCCGGTAACGAAAGCTCGCCGATTTCATCCAGAAAGACAGTTCCACCGTCCGCATATTCGAACAACCCCGGCTTGTCCTGGGTTGCGCCGGTAAAGGCACCGCGCACATGCCCAAACAGTTCACTTTCGAGCAAATTCTCTACGAGTGCCGAGCAATTGCACACCGCGAATTTCCCGCTACCCGCTGGGCTGAGCCGATGCAGGGCCTGAGCGACCAGCTCTTTTCCGGTCCCCGTTTGCCCCGTCACCATTACCGTTCTAAAGTGTGGCGCGACCCGTCGTATTCGAGCAAAGACCTCTAGCATCAGGGGGCTACGTCCCACCATGCCTTCGAATTGGCACGCATCGACCATTTGCCGATCGAGACGCAGCGTTTTCAGCCGAGTCTCGGCCTCCGCGATTAATCCTCCAATTCGATTTCGAAGCTTTTCAACATCGAGGGGCTTAGTCCAATAGTCGCAAGCTCCTTTTTGGATTGCTTCCACTGCGGATTCGGGAGAGTAGTGACTGGTAATGAGGATTACATCAGTTCCCGGGTCCACTGAGACGATGCGTTCTAACAACTCCATACCGCCCAATCTCGGCATTACCAGGTCGAGCAACACAACTCTCGGACGGACTTTGAGAAATACCTCATAGCCGGTCTCCGGGTCAGTTTCAGTCAGAATTTCGACATCTTGTTGTTCGAGGGCGGCGCGAATCAATTCAAGATTTTCGGGACTATCATCAATCGCGAGTACAGTAAGACTTTTTGTTCCACTCATTTGGCGCACCCGCTTGGAGATTCACTCCAGAGAGGACGACTCAAGATGGGAAGGAACTCTGCGATAGGACAAGCACATGGTGCTATTGTCCGGGGAACCAAATCGAAAGGAACAAGAGCGAGCAATACGACTTGGGAACTCGGCATTGCGCCTCCCCAGCACATAAGAACCGAACTCCGATGGTTCGGCGGATTAAGGCCAAATCACATTCGTCCGCCTGCCACTGGGACAAACCGCATCGGCATTAACAAACACGATATTGATACCTCGCTTATCGCAAAAAGAGCGCTCAGAGTCAAGATGTAAGGCCTGCCGCTAATTACGCTGGTGGGCAGTAGCGTTTCGTCAATCTAGGAATAGCGTCGCCCTAGGTCATCCGCAACCAACGTAAAGCAGACAGCCCCGTATCTCATTACCATTGCTGGGCCCCCAGGCCTCAATCCATCAGAGACCATTGAGCAGCCTTAATTCTTTCCCCGAGCAAGCCTGTCTGGTAAGTGGAAAGCGTATGGCTAGCAGACAGATCGTTCCATCCACGAGCGAGCGCCTCCGGGTGGCTTCCTCTTTCATGACATTGGAAATAATAGACTTACGGGGCTTACGAGTCCCATGGCATAGTGCCGCGCATCGTCACAAATGGCACACATCGTGCATCAACTCCTCTGACAGATGGCACTCTGTATCTTTTCATCTGGGATGCGTCATGGAGTGAGTTATGAAACTGTTAATCGCGGAAGATGATGCCTTTTTCGTAAAAATATTGCGGCAGATCCTGGTTCCTGCCCACGAGCTCGTTGTCGCTTCAAACGGGGACGAGGCCTGGGAGGTTCTCAAGCAGCCTCACTCGCCACGGTTGGCTATCCTCGATTGGGTCATGCCCGGACTTAGCGGTCCGGAGATCTGTCGCCGAGTCAGAGGTTCTGAGAGCATATCAGCGACCTATTTGATCATCCTCACCTCCAAAAACAGTACGGCCGATATCGTCGCCGGCTTGAGAGCAGGAGCCGATGACTACATCACAAAACCTCCAGTGCCCGAGGAATTGCGTGCGCGCGTCAGAATGGGCGAGCGGGTTTTGGCACTACAAGACGCAGTCGAAGCTCAGTCTGCGTTACTTCAACAAAGCAACGAACGAGATCAGGAATTCCGGTTGGACCAATGCAGCACTCCGTTTGGCGAAAAGCCGATTATCCGGGAAAATCTACGTGAAGTAGCTGCCTATTTACGGCGACAAAAGATATCCGCAGAGAGTTCTTCGAACTCCCGTATCGAGGACAGCAGTTGGGATCGTGTGCTCGCAAACTGCTGCATGGAGAACTCCCATTCCTAGCCAGACGCAAGGCGGGGATCTTCTCCCGAAAAACACGCCGACGGCCGATCCCGCAACAATTCTCATTGCGGAAGACGATCCCATCTTTCGCAAACTACTTCAAAATCGTCTGCAAACCTGGGGCTATCGAGTAGTTGCAGTCAAGGACGGAATTGAAGCTTGGGACGTTCTTCAGCAATCCTCGCCGCCGGATCTGCTCATTCTCGATTGGATGATGCCCGGAATCGACGGCATCGAACTCTGCCGCCGAATTCGCGAAAGCAACCGGGAGGTATATCAGTATATTTTGTTGGTGACTGGCAAAGACGGCAAGCAGGACGTTGTCAAGGGTCTAGAAGCCGGAGCAGATGACTACCTGACAAAACCGTTCGACGTCGCGGAACTTCGAGCTCGGGTGTCGACTGGGAATCGCATTCTCTCGCTTCAACGCGAACTGATTCAGACCCGCGAAGATTTGCGGTTTCAAGCAACTCACGACTCTTTAACGGGACTTCGAAGCCGCGGAGCAACCCTGGATTTGCTGGCCTCCGAGATTCAACGAGGCTTTCGATCTCACACGTCGACTGGGATCCTCATGATCGATCTGGACCATTTCAAAAGCATCAATGACTCCCACGGCCACCTGATCGGCGATTCGGTACTGAAGGAAGCGGCATACCGCATTAGCCACTCGCTCCGATCTTACGATTTCGTAGGACGGTATGGTGGCGAAGAGTTTCTCGCAGTGCTGTCAAACTGCACACTCGATGAGTTGGCGATCGCAGCTGAAAGAATACGCAACGCAGTAGCTGAAACTGCCATCGTGACTCAGACTCTGAGCATAAAGGCAACGGTTAGTGTCGGAGGCGTCGTTACCTCGGAATGCACGCCTGATGTCGAACTATTGTCGGCGGCCGACTCATCCCTTTATGAAGCGAAGCGAACCGGTCGCAACCGCGTTGTCATCGGTTCGTTTGGTGCCACAAAAGACGAGAGTGCGATGTCTGGTATCACCGCATCAAGAATGATCCAGTGAGAATTGTTCATGTCTGAGCCGCGTTCCGCCGTCCGCCACACTTTGCTTGCGCTCTCGTTCGTGTTGGTTTATCTCCTACTGAATCGGCCGGAGATCATCCTCATATCTCGAATCGGTTCTGTGGCTTGGTATCCAGCCACCGGACTAATTTTGGCATTCCTGCTGGGAGTTAGTCCTTGGTACGCGTTCTTGGTTTGTTTTTGCGATGCACTTGCCGGCGCTCTGATCTACAGCCAGCCGATCACTTCGTTTAGCGGAACGATCGGTGCAGTTTTTGTCGCCGGTTTCTACGCTGGTGCCGCAATCTTGCTGCGAGGTCCCTTACGAATCGATCTCGGGTTGCGCCGGCGCCGAGACGTTTTTCTTTATATCTCTGTAACTACGGTCGCAGCTTTGGCATCAACCGCTGTCGGAGTGTTGTGCTTAGTCGCCGACCACTCCGTTCGCTGGGCGGAATTCTGGCCGGCTGCATCGGAGTGGTTTCTGGGAGACGAAGTCGGGCTGCTGGGCGTGGCTCCTTTCCTGCTCATTCATGTCTTCCCCTGGCTCCGCCGCAAACTCTCATCCAAACCGATCGAGATTCGCTCCGACAAGCAAAGCGCCCGCCGGAGAGCGCCACGTGTGTGGATGCATGCCGAGGCGGGGGGACAGGTCTGTGCTCTTCTGGCAACCTTGTGGCTGATGTTCGGACGCAGCTTTGGACGCTCTGAACTGTATTTTATGAGCTTTATTCCTGTTATTTGGATTGCCATGCGCCAGGGCGTCCGAAGAGTTGTGACAGGGCTATTGGCTTTGAATTTTGGAATCGTGGTCGCGCTGCATTTCTTTCCATTAACCTCAGCCCTGTTGCCGAGGATAGGTTTGCTCATGTTTGTCGTCTCGGCCGCGGGGCTCATCGTGGGATCGGCCGTAACCGAGCGGCATCGCATTGCCATCGAATTGACCGAGCGGACTTCCGAATTGCTCGATGCGAACACACAACTATTGGCCTCAAAACAGAGGGCGGAAGAAGCTAATCGCATCAAGAGCGAATTCCTCGCAAACATGAGCCACGAAATCCGCACGCCGATCAACGGGATTCTTGGAATGGCGGAACTGGTACTCGACACGGAACTGAGTGCGGAACAACGTGAGTACCTGGTCATGTTGAAGTCTTCGGGCGATTCCTTATTAACGATCATCGACGACATTCTCGATTTCTCTAAAGTCGAGTCCGGCAAGCTGGATCTAGATCCGATTGAGTTCAACGTGCGCGACACAATCTCTGAGATCATGAAAGTGCTCGCTTTGCGCGCGGATGGTAAAGGGCTGGAGCTCGTCTATGAAATCGAACCGCAGATACCAGACTGCCTGATCGGAGATCCGGGACGCCTTCGACAGATTCTCGTCAACCTTGTAGGAAATGCCATCAAATTCACGCCACAAGGAGAAGTCGTTGTCCGGGTTCAAGTCGACTCTCGCAGTGGCGACGACATCTCGCTGGTTTTCACCGTAACTGACACCGGGATTGGGATTCCCGCCGAAAAGCATTCCTTAATCTTCGAAGCCTTCGCTCAAGCCGACGGGAGCACCACCCGTAACTACGGCGGCACAGGTCTCGGTCTGGCAATCTCTTCCCGTCTGGCGGCATTAATGGGCGGGGGACAAATCAGGGTCGAAAGCACCGTAGGCGAGGGCAGCACATTCCATTTCACGGCTCGCTTCGGTATCGCAAAATCGGAGCACCCTGCCGTCGTCCACACTTCCGCCGAGCTAACCGATATTCCCGTTCTTATAGTCGATGACAACGCCACGAATCGCCGGATCCTGATTGAAATCACCAGGAGTTGGGGCATGAACTCCATCGCCGTCGAAAGCGGAGGCGCGGCTCTGCAAACGATGAGGCAGGCTACCGCGAGCGGAAACTCGTTTCGCCTTGCGATCATCGACAGTCGCATGCCTCAGATGAGCGGGTTTGAACTCGCGGAACGAATCAAGGAAGACTCGACCATGTCGTCGGTTGCAATCATGATGGTCACCTCCGCTGGCCAGCGAGGAGAGGCTGCCCGCTGCCGCGAACTTGGCATTTCGGCGTATCTTCCCAAACCTATCAGCAAGTCAGAACTTCTCTCCGCGATCCTCACGGTGCTAGGCCAACGAGCATCCAACTGCCCTCCCCAGTTGGTCACTCGATACAGTTCGCAGGAGACTTCTGCACCGCGCCGCATTTTGGTGGCGGAGGATAACCCTGTAAACCAGACGGTTATCTTACGAATGCTCCAAAAGATGGGCCACATTCCGACCTTGGCCTCAAATGGTCGAGAAGCTCTGCGGTTGCTGGAAACCGCAATCTTCGACGTCGTTTTTATGGATGTACAAATGCCAGAGATGGACGGATTGACCGCGACGCAGAAGATCCGTGAGAACGAACGGGCGACTGGAGCGCATATTCCAATCGTCGCGATGACGGCCCACGCGATGAAGGGCGACAAAGAACGCTGCCTGAAGGCAGGCATGGACGAATATATAACTAAGCCTTTGAGCAGTCGCGGAATCCAGCACATGCTCGCACACCTGTCAGCCGCTGTGAATACAGTGAACGCGCTCCCTTCTTTTATTACGCCACCTTCCAACGCGTTTTGGGACGTCAAGGATGCACTGGAGAGATTGGATGGAGACGAAATGCTCCTCCGCGAATTAGTCCAGGTTTTTTTGGAAGACCTTCCCCAACAGCTCGCGACCCTACAACATGCGCTGGAGACAGGGGATTTGGAAAGAATTGAGAGATCGGCACACAGCATCAAGGGAGAGCTAAGCTGCTTAGGACTAAACGAAGCCGCGCAAAAAGCACGGAACCTAGAGCGTGCCAGCGAGGAACGATCGATGCCTCAAGCGTCGAAACTGGTTCCTGCTCTCACAGCTGAAATTGCCGCAGCCGCGTCGGCGATGCGCGATATGTTGGCTCAGGAATGCCACGCGGTTAACCATAGTTAACTTCACGAGCGCCTGCGCTCACCAATGCTATTTCTACTATCCCGACACGACCGTGTCAGGATACGAATCTGATCTCACTTCGTTTGTTTTTGGCCAAGCTTTGACCTACCATTCCCTATCCCATGGACGAAAAAATTCTGATCGTAGAAGACGACGAAGTCATTCGGATGACGCTGGCGGATCGGTTGAAAAGCGAAGGGTATTCGGTGGATTCGGCCATAGACGGCGAGGAAGGCTTGCGAAAGGCGACGCAACGCTCGTGCGATCTCGTCATTCTGGATATCATGCTCCCGCGAAAGAATGGATTCGATGTGTGCCGGGATATCCGAATGGCCGGCGTGGTCGTTCCGGTCCTGATGCTGACCGCTCGCGGGCAAGTCATTGATAAGGTATTGGGCTTGAAGATCGGCGCGGATGACTATTTGACGAAGCCTTTTGACGCAGCTGAACTTCTGGCGCGAATCGAGGCCCTCTTGCGAAGAGCCAAAGGCTCGGCTCCGGCAGGAATTCAGCATTTTGGATCTGTGGAGGTCGACCTTCGGGGCACTACAGTGTCTCGCGACGGCAACATAGTGCCTCTTTCGGCACGTGAGTTCCAGCTCTTGCGCTATTTTGTCGAGCACCCCAATACGACTCTATCTCGCGATGTCTTGCTCAAGGAAGTATGGTTTTACAGCGCTGACGCCTTTACCCGAACGGTTGACGTCCACGTAGCAAGTTTGCGACAGAAGCTGGAAAAAGACCCCAAGCATCCGTCGCTGATCGTCACTGTGCCAGGTCTCGGGTACAAGCTTGTGTCGTGACGTTGCAGCAAGCAGTTAAGAAAGAACAAGGGCCGGCTGTTCGCCTGCCCTTCCCGTTCTAGCGCAACCCCATCGCTGGAGGTGGTCCGCCGGGTCCTCCCGGTCCGTCTAACGGGCTCATATGCTCGCTCTCCAAATCTGACAGCTTCGATTGCTGATCCGCCGCGAGAATCTGGTAGAAAGCAGCGTCGGCCTTCGCCTTGATCGAGGTTAGCTCTGCGGTCGATTGAGCGATTGCGTTCGCAACCTGATCGATGGTTGCGGCGTCATTGCTCTTGATTGCAGTCCGAAGAGTTTCATGAGCCTCTTTCTCAGCTTCGCGGACGCTTTGTTCAGCTTTCGCAGAGTTGGTAAAGATCGCGGTGGCTTGTTGCTGTTGGGCCGAAGTGAGGCTCAACAACGTTGTCAGTCTCTTGACCTGGCGCTGCGCTATTTCCGTGGCGCTCGGCATTTTGGTGGATGTCTGGGCCAACGCGGGAATCGAAATCGCGGCGGCCAGAGTGAATATGGTTAAGGACCTCATTTTATTTTTCTCCTTCGACAAACCGTAATCGAAAATCATGGTTCGCTGGGTAAAAGGCCGGAGGCACAAGTAAACTGTGCGTTAGACCTTCAGACTCAATAAATATTCTTCTCAATATCGGCGAGGCCTTTTGGGGGAAGGCCCGAGGGGAGGCTCCGCTCCAAAGCTGCGCTCGTAAAGCGCGGTTTTTTGGCGTCGATTTCCATCAGATTTTCCCCCTCGCGCAATGATGGAACGGGCTTACCACCTCTCTCCGAAGCCTATGCGCGAAGCAGCCGGCGTGGCGTAAGTTCCGAGAAAGGATGTTGTAAATTCTCCGTAAACTTCAAGCCTTAGAATCCTGGCAGCCACCCTTCACTTGGAGAGGTACGACAGGATCTGCCTTTTTGAGTGCCACGACTATCCCGCTGGAAATCAATCTTGTATTGCGGGAAAAACCTCCAAAAACGCCTTACACGATTTTTACAACCGGCTGTCGCAAGGTTTACCCCGCCGCGGCCTGTCCGATGATCTTCTTAATGACGCTCCGCACTTGCAGTCGCGAGGCCCAAGCAGTCCGGCTCTACTAGTGAACTCAGCGGTTCGCCTAGTTCTGGATATGCAGGGACCATCTCAGTGGGAGTGGCGACCGGAACTACTTAGGCGAGGGATCGAGAGCGGCTATCGTCCACGGAAATATAGCCGGAAAGATTCGAAGATCAGGAGACGAAATGACGAAGGATCAAATCGATTTCGAGGGCTGCACGAACCGAAGCCAAAGGGTCAGGCTGAGAGTTCCTGGCACGGTTTTGCAAGCTGTTCTCGCCTCCATGGTACTTGTGATGCCAGCCTGCAAAGGATTCATCGTGAATCCCACTCTAACGAGTATTGAAGTCACGCCCGCGACGCCTTCGATCACAAGTGGCAGCACGCAGCAAATGGTGGCGACGGGAACTTACAACGATGGAAGCACGAAAACCCTGACCAGCAGCGCCACGTGGACGTCTTCGGAGACCTCGGTTGCGACGGTCGGAAGCGCAGGGCTTGTCACTGGAGAGTCATCGGGGACGGCTTCGATCACGGCGACCTCGGGATCCATTAGTGGCGCGACAACGGTCGCGGTCACACTCGCAAATCTGAAATCGATCGAGGTGACGCCGTCGACGGTATCCATCGCCTCTGGAGAAACACAATCATTTGTTGCCACTGGAACCCTAGAAGATGGCAGTACCGTCGTGATTACCGATGGCGTCACCTGGGCATCGTCGAATACGACCGCCGCCACCATTGGGAGCTCCGGAGTCGCGACAGCACAGAGCCTGACTACGTCGACGTCAACCTATGTCACAGCCACGTCGGGCAGCGTCACTAGTAACTCGGCCCTGCTGACTGTGAATCCATAAACTCCATCTTTTTATTGCGCGGCCGGCAACTGTAGCATGAACGTACTTCCCTTTCCATATTCGCTTTGGACCGTGATCTTTCCTCCCATCGCTTCAGCGACACTTCTCGCGAGGGGAAGCCCCAATCCTGTTCCGTGAATTTGAGCTCCTGTCACCGAAGGACTTCGATAGAAGGGTTCAAATACGTGATCGAGATCCTTGCGGCTAATACCGATGCCTCTGTCTGACACTGATATGATGACCGCTTTCTTGCCGTTTTCCTGATTCGCTGCGAAAGCCCGGATTCCAATCCATCGTGCATCACCGCCATACTTCACTGCGTTGCCGATGAGGTTTTGCAAACACTGCGATAATGCTTTCAAGTCAGCTGAAACCTTCGGGAGATCCGCGTGAACCTCGCGGAAAACCGTCACACCCGCCGATCGAATAAGTCCTGCGGCGCTTTTGAGACTCATCTCAACCACATCCGCTACATCAATTAGCTGAAAATGATAGGTGTAGCGCTCCTTCTGAGTAGCTGAGAAAAGGAGTATCTGCTCGACGAGCTCCGTGAGTTGCGCTGCCTGACCGATGATCGCTCTTCCGTAGCGCGACACTCTTTCTTTGTCACCAACCACGCCGTCAGCGATGTTTTGGGCGGCAGAAACGATTCCTGTTAGCGGAGTGCGCAGTTCGTGCGACACGTTCGCCACGAAATCCATCTGCAACTGCGCGAGTCGTCGCGCCCGCTGGCTCGTCGTGATAATCATCGTCATCGTCGCCGCGAGAACCGCGAGCACGGCAAAGTTGAACATCAAGTTGCGGCGGAACAATGCCGCAACCGCAACTTCCACAGAACCCTCGCGGTGTTTAGCAAGGATCTCCCAACCACGCTTTCCTTGCGCGTAGCGGACGGGATCAATATGGAATGGACCTTCATCGTGGGAGACCAAGACCGCTCCAACGGCGGTGGGTTGACTTGGCGAGGGCAATGGAAGGCGCGAATCACTCGACACCACAACCCTGGCTGAAATCGACTGCCCCGATACGACTGGAATAGGGCGCCCGAATAGATTGAGCCCAGCGTCGGACTCAGATATTTGCTGGCTGCCAAAAGCCGGATTCGAACGGTAGAGATCTGACTGTTGCTCGCCAGAGCCCGTCACTGCGATTTCGTAAGAAGACTGGTCCGTCCTTCCAAAGTAGCGTTGGACCAGTTCCGGCATAATCTCCTGTCCCAGCACGTCACGGTTGAGAACGACCAGGACCCAGGCGAGCCCTGTATGCATCCGTCCCTCTGAATCAGGACCCAGAACTCCGCGAGCTAGGTGTACCAGGGCGGGAGCATCTTCGTCGATCATCCAAGGAAAACCCGCAGAACCGTCGGGCGAGATCGAATTCCCAGGTCCTTGTAGCGGCGGTGGCGCGCCCGGTCCGGGATCGAATTGGCGCATGGCTTTCATCTGACCCCGAGGATGGCTGCGGTCTGAATCAAGATTGTCGGGCTTGTCTTGAGGAAAAACATCGTTTGAAGGTCGGCCGCGAGAACCGGCATCACTTGAAAACGGTGGGGCAAAGGCGGCCAGATATTCACGTAATTGCCCAAGATTTTCAGGCCACTTTGATACTTCAAAACCAGCGCGACTCGAATTCAGTTTAAAAAGATTGCCTTGCTGCAGGGGGCTGGTTTGAAGGATAAAAACGTCAGACACAAGATTGGGATGAGCGGCCGCGCGAAACCAACGATCGAAGTCGACGGCGTACTCATGCAACTCGTGTGGGTGATGTCCGTCAGACTCAAGTTGTAATCCACGGCAGAGCGGCGTCAACTCGCGCTCCAGCCCTTGTCGGACGTCCATGAGTGATCCCTGAAGGCTGGCCCTCATCTGCTGTCTGGTGGCTTCGCTGACTGCCTGGCTCGACCGGTATTGCAGCAGAGCCAACAGAAGCAGCACGGCAGCGAGTGCCAGCACCATTCCATACCACCGTAAGCCTTCCGAAGAAAGTCTCTTCATTTTTCGAGAATCCCGAAGCGCGCACCAAGCAAACACCGCCCGTCGTAGCGAATGCATTATAGGCCGCACCGCGAATCAGCGCGTTTGTAGTCGGAGAGGAGGATCGAGGGTGAAAGCCTCGGCGATGCAGTTTGTACTCGAAGCCTACCTGAACTTTCGGAACTACCTTATACGAGGTGATGCCAGGCTTATGTAAATTCTGTGTAAGGAAAGGGGGCCGCCGGTCGATGTTTTGCCGAGGAATATTCTGAAACCCCAACCAAGGGTCGCGCCAGAACAAGATCCCCATTCGTACACATCTCGCTTGATTCTTACGCGCACTTTACAGCCCTTTTACTCTCTGCAATTCCAACTCAGTCTCTAATGAAGTAGCAGGTTCATTACTTCTCAGGAGACGAAACAATGAAGCGCTTTTCTTTGTGGGCAGCATTTATCACCATCGCGGCCATCGCAGTCGCAACGGCGTACACCGAAGCAAACAAAATGACTCTGAACAATCGAGCTAACAACGGTGCCTTTCGGGATGGGGTCTATCTCGGAACTCTAGCGGCGGAGCGTGGTGAAACGCCGCATGTGGTATCAGGACGATGGTCGGCCGCCGCCGACCGGGGGTCGTTCTCCGATGGTTATACGTTGGCCTACGAGCGAACACTGACTGGACAGGTTGGGAACGACGCAGCAACTCCCAAGATCGATGCCGCGTTTCGAGATGGGCTCTATCTGGGCAAATTGGACGCCGAGCAAGGCCGAGCTGCACACGTTACAAGCGGTCGCTGGGCCCGCGCCGACGATCGAGTTTCTTTTGCAGTTGGTTATCGCCGTGCTTTCGATGAAGTGAGCCGTGCGAACTTCTCCACGAATTCTGAGGCGTCGCTGGTGAAGTAGTTCCTGCTGTGGGGGAGAAGTTGGCATGCACCCCTAGAACTAGAGTTAACCAATGCATAACGGGCTGACGAAGGTTCTGCACCACGCAACGGCCGCCCTTGAGTGAGGGCGGCCAGTTGACTCTCAGCAGAGACCAGATTCATTCCATCTTATTCTCCATTTATTCCTCATTTGTCACCACTGGTAGTGCTTCTCGACAAACCTCCGTGGAACGAACGGGCTTGGAATCTGACCTCCGGCCGGGCAACTCCCTCGCGATCGAACGCCCGCGCGATTTTTAAATAAATGCGATAAGAAATATCTATTGGACGCGGCTAGTGCGTCGATTTACTTTCGCGCATTGTCCGAATTCGGTTCGCTCGTCGAAATGAGTTCGCCGTGCGGATCGACAATCTCGGTCTGAGGAAAGCCTGCCATCTCGAAGTGGCCGCACCATAGCTTGCAATGGCTTATGTGGCTTCGGCGTTGTGCGCGTTCGCCGCGATAGTTGGTGGATTGCTGGCGCTTGCAATCTATCCTCTGGCCGGCGCTCTGTTCACGCTCGGTGGAATGGCAATTTTGCTGTATGCCCTGGCTAATTTGTGCGGAACACAGCAACGAGGCAAAGGTAAGAAATGATGACCCGACAATAGAGTGTTACGGACCTCATATAACTGTCCTCCGAGATCGTGATCAAGAGGGATTTGCTATGGCGTTTTGTGGCGACTCAATTCCTGCTGTTTGATGAATTCGCGAGAGCGGATCGGTTGGCGAGCCGGAAAGACATGCGAGCACACGCATGACTCCGAAGAACAATAAGATAAAGGAGCACTAAAAATGACAAAGCGAGCAGAGAGGCGCTCTCTGCACCGTTCGCTGGCGTCAATCGCCGCCAAAGTCCTGGTCGCTATATGGATATTCGCCGTTCTAACGGCGTTTGGTTTTGCCGATGACGGCCCAAAGCCCGACCCCGCCGGCACTGCAACCGGAGACAAGACTAGCGCCGTGGACGCTGCGGGTAATCCTTTCGTCGTTCCCGAGCCCACCGATAAAACTGCGCCGGACTATGCCAAGAACAAGAAGGATTTCGACGAGTATCAGGCGCAAGCTGCCAAAGAACCCCTTGCTGCCAAGCTCGCCGACAGCGTTGGCCACGTTCGGGTCGCAACGAACTTTGCATGGACACTCAATACGGGCTATCTCGTTCTATTCATGCAAGCCGGTTTCGCTCTTCTAACCTGCGGGCTGGTTCGAAAGAAAAATGCCGCCCACCTGATGATGTTGAACTTTGCGGCTTACGTATTCGCCTTCCTCGCTTATTACGCCGTGGGCTATGCATTCCAGTTTGGCGCCGTGGCGATCAACGCCGCTCCTGTCAACCTTGGCGGCGTACCAACCCTCAATAGATTCCTGATTGGACACGGCCAATGGGGTTTCGTAGGTGGCAAGGGATTCTTTTTTATAGGGCCTGCATACGACGCAGGCAGTAACTGCTTGGCACTTTTCGAAGTTGTGTTCATGGAGACAGCGGGCTACATCATCGTCGGTGCGATTTGCGAAAGAATCTCGTTCTGGGCTTTCTTGCTCTGCGAACTTTTTATTGGCGCGATTCTCTATCCCATTTCGGGCTGCTGGACTTGGGGTGGCGGCTGGCTCTCGCAGTTGGGTTCGACGATGAACCTGGGCCACGGATATGTCGACTTCGCCGGGTCAACCGTCGTTCACGCGGTTGGCGGATTCGCAGCGATGGCTCTTGCCATTGTTCTGGGGCCACGATTGGGAAAATTTGGACCTGGCGGTAAGATTCGCGTCTTCCCCGCTCACAACGTCGTTTATGTCGTCACCGGGACGTTTATCTTGCTCTTTGGATGGATGGGATTTAATCCCGGGTCAACTCTGGGAGCCACCGATCTTCGTATCTCGGTTGTCGCCATTAACACGAACTTGGCCGCCGTCGCTGGTTCCGCAGCCGCGATGTTGATCTGGTATTTCCTCTTCGGAAAGCCGGATATAACCATGGCTTGCAACGGCATGTTGGCCGGACTGGTTGCGATTACGGCCCCTTGCGCCTTCGTTTCTCCGACCTCTTCCGTAATTATCGGAATACTCGCGGGCTGCCTGGTCTGCGGCGGGGTGCTTTTCAATGAACGCGTTCTGCACATTGATGATCCGTGCGGCGCCGTTTCGGTGCACGGCTTTTGCGGCTGGCTTGGCGCCGTCTGCGTCGGAATCTTTGCCGATGGCACATACGGTGCGGGATGGAATGGAGTCGGAGCCACAAGCTATCTGGGAACCGCGGGACAGGGCGTCACTGGCTTGATTCACGGCGACACGCGCCAGTTCTGGTGCCAGTTGATGGGCGCGACGCTCTATGCAGTTTGGGCCTTTGGCGCAACATTTGCGGTCTTCGCGATCGTCAATAAAGTAAAGAGCATGCGCGTCGCACCGGAATCCGAAGAAGAAGGATTGGATGTTCCGGAGTTCGGTATGCCCGGCTATCCGGAAGACGCAGTGGTCACAACTTCGTATTAATGAGGTAGGTCACCCATATGCGAATGCTGGATCGTCTCCTCGCTTTTCCAGGAGGTGCACTCTTTGTGCTGATGACCGCAGCCGTGCTCGAAGTCTCCGGAGATGCTTTCTTTCAATCGGCGGTCCATCGCACGTCGGGCCTATCGCGCTGGCTTTCGCTTGCGGGAGGCGTGGTGGTCTTGTCTCTTTATGGACTGCTCGTGAACCTCCCGCAGTGGGATTTCGGCAGGCTGTTGGGAATTTACGTCGCGCTATTCTTCGTTGTCGCTCAGATAGTTGCTAAGTTGCGGTTTCACCAGCCGACGACTTTGCCGATCCTGGTCGGCGGTTGCATGATAGTCGCTGGTGGAGCAGTCATTTCATTCTGGAATGTCTGAAGCTCCCCGCGCCTGGCGATGCAAAGTTTGAGTATCGGCCGGCATGCTTCATTCTTAAGAAGTCGCCCGCATGTCGCTCGATGTGCCGCCGGCAGCCGGAACGTAGCACTTCTGGGTGTAATCCATCACCATGCGGTCCGCATTGAACCGCCATCCGAGGGTTCGAATCGTGCGCTTCATCCGCTTGATCCAGCCGCGCGGCAATCCGTCTCGATCGCGCTGGTAATAAAGAGGAATCACTTCTTCGCGCAGAGTCCGTAACAAATCTTCGCCGTCTCGCGAGTCGTGGACATTCATATTGGAATGCGTTCTTCCAGTTCCGATGGCGAACCCATTCATGCCGTCGAAGGCTTCCGCCCACCAACCGTCCAAGATCGAAAGATTCAAGCCGCCGTTCAGAACGACTTTCTGACCACTTGTGCCTGAAGCTTCGAGAGGGCGCCGCGGATTATTGAGCCACACATCGACTCCCTGCACAAAGTGGCGGCCAACATTAATGTCGTAGTCCTCGACAAATACAAATTTGTCTCGAAATTTGGGATCACGCATCAGCTCAGCGATTTGCTGCAGGACTCGCTTCCCCGGCTCGTCGAGCGGATGCGCTTTGCCCGCGAATACAAATTGCACTGGACGATTCGGGTCGTTCACCATGGAAGCGAGCCGCTCGATGTCGGTCAGGATGAGGTTGGCTCTCTTGTACGTCGCAAACCGTCGGGCGAAGCCGATTGTCAGAGCGTCCGGGCTCAACACGCGATCCAGTCGCTGCAAAACCTCCGGCGATTCTTCGCGACGTTCGGCCTGAGCGACGGCACGTTTCCTTACGAATTCGATGAGCTGCGACTTAAGGTTTAAGTGAGTTTCCCAAAGCTCGCCGTCATCCACATTTTCGATTCCCAGCCAAGTCTTGGCTTCGCTGCCTCGCTGCAGCCAGTCAGTTCCTAAATGCCTGTCGTAAAGGCGGAACATCTGGGGCGCGAGCCACGATGGTACGTGCACGCCGTTCGTAATGTGTCCGATCGGAACTTCGTCCTCAGGCTTGCCGCGAAACAATCCGGTCCACATCGCACGAGAAACTTCTCCGTGGAGGGCGGAAACAGCATTCGCGCGTCGTGAAAGTCGAAGTGCCAGCACAGTCATGCAAAAAAGCTCGTCCGAGTTGCTGGTGTTCTCGCGACCCAAGCCGAGCAAACTTTCCGGGGAAAGCCCGAGAGCTTCGCGAAGCGGTCCAATGTGCTCTTCGACCAGCTTGGCATCGAAGCGGTCGTGTCCAGCCGGAACTGGAGTATGTGTTGTAAATACGACTTCGCGGGAAACTCGCGGCACCGCAGCGTCGAATCCGATTCCTTCTTCTTCCATCCGAAGGCGAATCGCTTCCAGTACTGCGAACGCACTGTGGCCTTCATTCAGATGCAAAACTCCCGGGGAGATTCCAAGCGCCTTTAGAGCCCGCAAGCCGCCGACTCCCAAAAGCAATTCTTGGCGAATCCGGATGCGCAGGTCACCGCCGTACAGTCGCGAAGTGAGTTCTCGGTCTTCGGGAGCATTCCCGTCAACATCGGAATCCAACAGAAACAGATCGCGACGGCCCACCTTCACCCGCCAGACTTTCGCCTGTAGGCGCCCACTGCGCGTTTCTATTTCCACGACAACGGGTCGGCCATCCTTTCCGATCGCTGCTTCCATCGGCAACTGATTGACGTCCGTCTCCAAATACTCTTCCCGCTGCCATCCATTGATATCCAGCCGCTGCCGGAAATATCCCTGACCGTAGAAGAGCCCGATACCGACCAAGGGAATATCGAGGTCTGAAGCACTTTTGATGTGATCTCCTGCGAGCACTCCAAGGCCCCCGGAATACACGGGCAGAGACTCATGCAATCCAAATTCAGCCGAGAAATAGGCGACAGGATGAGGACGTAAAACACCTGCGTGCCGCGTGCCCCATGTCCGATCGGCCTCAAGGTATTCCAGCATTCGCCGGTATGCGTAGTTCACGCGACTGTGGAGCATGAGTTCTGCTGCTCGCGTTTCCAGCTTCGCGAGGGGAAGTTCCCCTAGCAGTGCCACCGGCTTGTGATTCAATTCGCTCCAGCGAGCAGGATCAAGATCGAGGAATAGACTGGACGAATTGTGATCCCAGCTCCACCACAAATTCCGCGCAAGGGCCCAGAGTCTTTCCTGCAGAGGAGCTATGAAACGATCGAGATTGCGAGCTTCGCTAACCACTGGCGCAACTTGGATAGCCGCCTCGGTCAGCATGCGAATTTCATCGCTGCTGAAAACGCGCGCTTCGACAGTCTGGACGACCAGCACTCCTTGTAGAATGCCTCGATCGATGAGAGGCACCCCAAGGAACGACTGGTAGGCATCCTCCCCAGCATCTCTGAAGTATTTAAAGCGCGGGTGATTCTTGACCTGGCTCACCGCGACGGGTTGTACCTGCTCCGCGACCAGGCCGGTCAGGCCCTCGTTCACCGCCATCCGGAGGTTGCCGATGCACTCCCGACGAAGTCCGACGGTTGCGGCCAGCACTAGATTGGCCCGATCCGGCTCAAGAAGATACGCCGAGCAGACATCAGTTCGAAATCTCTTGGCAATCAGAGCGACGAGGTTCATGAGCGTCTCCGCAGCCTGACCTCCTTCGGCAGCCAAGTTTGCGATTTCTTCCAGCGTCAGAACGCTCTCATGTACACCTAAATCCATGTTTCCTGCTATCTCGTATCCGTCCAAGGATTTCGCCAAGCCTCCGTAGGTTCTTGAGACACAATCTGCTCTTGATGATGTCGCTATCAGGAGGGTTCTCACCATTGTACGGGGAAGGAGCGAGAATGCGAACGTCCCGTTGCATTCAAAAAAGAGATCACGACTCGCATTACTTCGCGCCGGTTCTCTGGCGAAACGTGAATTCATATCGGACGTTAGGCATTTATGCCCCACCATCGTCGATTGCTTGCGCACGATGGAAAGAGTAAAATTCGGCCAATCCAGTCAACCAGCGGGGAGCCGCGTTATCCGACGACAGTTGCGAAAAGCCTTCTTCTCGCGGTGAACAGGCATCCTCCAGCGTATTGAAAGCACACGAAGAGCTTTATAGCCTATGTTTCCAATTCTTGACGAAACGCATTCCCTTAAGTGTGAACTGGCGGCCGAGGTACTTCGCTCGTCGGGAAACCTGCGATTGCAGGTGATGGGATGGAGTATGGTCCCGACACTTTGGCCGGGAGATATCCTGATGGTTGCGCGGGTTGATCCTGCGTTGCTTTCTGAGGGGGACATCGTGCTTGTAGACAGGGATCGCCGGTTGCTTGCGCACCGACTTCTAGCGAAGAATTCCGAAAGCTCAGGAATTCTTACGCGCGGCGACGCCATGCGAACGCCCGATCCACAAGTCGCACTGAAGAGGCTGTTGGGAAAGGTTTCTTTCATCCTGAGACATGGCAGATGCATTGAACCGCGGCGGACAATGCGGGTTTCGGAGCGAGCAGTCGCCGCTCTGGTACAGAGATCGGAAATAGCTGCACGGGCCGTAATGAGCGTCCACGGCCTGCTGCAACCTTCACAAATTCACCGTTCGTAGTCTTTGAGAATTCGTTTGGCAACATCTACCGCAGAAGCGCAGCGACTGAGCCTGGTGATCACCATCGGAGGGATGCCTGTTCGCGTCAACACGACGGACCCGGCTTTCCTCGCGATGCTCCAAAATCGCTATGCAGGATATGTGTTTACCTCTGGCGAAGCAGAAATTGAGTTTGATGTCGAGATTGCCGCGCATTCCTTCGCAGACCCAGATGCCGACGTCCGCGTCAGTCAGCACGATGGCCGCTGGACACTGGAGCGCGGAGACTTTCGCGCCGAGTGGGAACCGTCCCGGCGACATGGCTGGATTCGTCAGACTGCCAATCCTTATTCCATTGATGCGGTGCTGCGGATCGTCCACACTCTTATCCTCGCGCGGCAAGGAGGCTTTCTGCTGCATTCGGCCAGCGCGATTCGCAACGGGAAGGCGTTCCTTTTCGCGGGCGTGTCGGAAGCCGGCAAGACTACAATTTCTCGGCTTGCCCCTCCTGACGTCACCCTGCTTACCGATGAAATTTCCTACGTGCGCAAGCGAAACGGTGGCTACTTAGCGTACGGAACTCCATTTACCGGCGAACTCGCGAAACTCGGAGAGAATGTTTCAGCACCCGTCTCAGCTCTCTACTTGCTTGCTAAGGGCAGCGAGAATCGAATCGACTCCATCGCGCCAGGCGAAGCGACTCGATCTCTTCTTGCCAACCTTCTTTTTTTCGCCGAGGATGAGGAACTGGTCCAGGCGACTTTTCATTCAGCGTTTGAGTTCGTGAACCGAGTGCCGGTATCGCGGCTTACATTTGTGCCCGATCAACGGGTGTGGGAGTTGATTCGATGACGAAGCTGTATATCGCACGCAACCCGCGAGTGGCTGCACGCAATCTGGACGGCGAGATGATGATCATGTCCGGCCGGGATTCCACTTTATTCACTCTCAATAAGACTGCCACCATACTTTGGCAGTCAGCCGACGGGAATACTCCGCTCGGCGAGATCGTCGAGCATCGGATATGCAACGAGTTTGCCGTGGAACATGCAACTGCGCTCCAGGATGCCGAAACGCTCGCACGGGAACTGGCGAACCACGAGATCTTGAAAATCTCGGAGGCGCCAATCGCGCAAGGAACTCCCTCCGACGGAGTGCGACGATGAGCGGCCTCCTCGAGGAGATGTCTGCTAAGGCACTCCGGCTGAACATCCCTCTGAACGTCCAGCTCGATTTGACCTATCGGTGTAACGAACGTTGCGTCCACTGCTACCTCGACCACGACGACCATGGCGAGATGACGACTGCAGAAATCAAACTCCTGCTTGACGAGATGGCCGATGCCGGTGTTTTCATCCTGACGTTGAGCGGTGGAGAGATATTCCTGCGTAAGGATTTTTTCGAAATCCTTGAGCACGCCCGGCGTCTGATGTTTTGTGTGAAACTGAAAACCAACGCAGCACTGATTCGCGAACGCGAGGCAGCGCGACTGCTGGACCTCGGAGTCGAATCCATCCAAATCAGCATTTACTCGCACCGTCCCGAGGTACACGACTCGATTACGCTTGTTTCAGGCTCTCTCAAGCGGTCAGTAGATGCAATTCGGTTCCTCAAAGCCCGAGGATTGAAAGTCATTATCGCGAACGTGCTGATGACCGAAAACATGCGTGATTACACTGGTGTCAGGGAGCTCGCCGCCGAATTAGGAGTCGAATGCACACTCGATCCGACCGTGACCCCGATGATGGATGGCAATCGGTCCACGCTTAGCCTATCGGTAGATCAGAGTGAACTACGTCAGGTTTTTCGAGATGCGTCTCTGGTGGGCGATGTCGATGAGTTCTGCGCTATACCTGCTGCACCGGGAGAGAATGAGCTTGATGCGACACCTTGCAGCGCAGGACACACCGCATGCTACGTCTCTCCCTACGGCGAAGTTTTCCCGTGCGTGCAATTTCCCTACCCGACCGGGAATGTTCGCCAGCAGCGCTTCGTGGACATCTGGAGACATTCGGAACAAATGAATGAAGTGCGATCGATCCGCGTTAAGGATCTGACAACTTGCACATCCTGTACTCATGTTTCGAACTGCACGCGCTGTCCCGGCCTGGCATATATGGAGGGAAATATGCGCGGACCATCTTCTCAGGATTGCGAGAAATCCTTCGCAAGAACCGGAGTTCCGTCGGCGAACATGCTTGCGAGAAAGCGTACCGCAGCGAATCTCGTGCAGATCCGCGCGGTTTCGACTTCTGCCGGTGCTTCCGTTACCAGCGCCATTGCTTGATCGAGTTCCTCAGCAATCCTAAACACCAGCATGCCGGGCGCTAGTCCCACACTCGAGCACGAGTGGTCGTTACTCAAAACTGCATGTTCTTTTGAAAGTCAGACTCAAGCACAGGCCTCTCTTCGCTCGCTCCGGGGCGATCCCGTTCGTTGGAAGCTTTTATTCGAACTCGCCGATTCTCACGGTGTCCGGCCCCTCTTGCATCGGCTGCTTGCAAGTACTCCAGACTTAATTCCCCGTGAGGACATGCTTGCAGCGGATCAAGCTAGTCAGACCAACCTGCACAAGGCGCTTTTTCTTTCGCGCGAATTACTTCGCATCGTCGATTGTCTACAGCAGATTGGCCTCGACGTCCTCCCCTACAAAGGTGTGGCCTTGGCGGAAGCGGTTTACGGCGACATCGCTTTGAGACAGGCGGGCGATATTGACTTACTGATTCGCCCTCGGGACTTGGCGCGTGCGCGGAAAGCCTTGGGAGAACTTGGCTACCAGCCTCACTTGCTGCTATCGGAACAGCAGGAACGCGCCTACGTGCAGTCGGGATATGAATGCGCCTTCGACAGCGGCGTTGGACGAAATCTGCTCGAGTTGCAGTGGGCGATTCAGCCTCGCTTCTATGCTGTCGATTTCGACATCGACGCAATCTTTCAGCGGGCTGTGCCAGTCACGGTTGCGGGGCAGTCGATGAAAGCGCTGTGCGCTGAGGATCAGTTCTTGGTGCTGGCGCTGCATGCCGCAAAACACGTCTGGGGACGACTGATCTGGATTTCCGATATCGCTCGCATAGCGAATTCGCCTTCACTGGACTGGAACTTTATCGCCTTACAGGCGAAGAAGTTGGGGATTGTGCGCATTGTGCGCGTCAGCCTTATTCTTACAAATCGCCTAATAGGCACTCCCATCCCATGCGAGGCGCAAGGTAGTCTCCCCCGCGATCCCGAGGCTCAAACCTTGGCCAATCACATCCAGGAGCAAATCACCAACGGAGCGACCAGCAACACCGAGTCGTTCGCCTATTTCCGATTAATGTTGCAACTTCGCGAAAGGTCGTCCGATCGCGTGCGCTTCCTGACTCGTCTTGTCTTGACTCCCGGACCGAACGAATGGTCCGCGATCCGACTGCCTGGGCCGTTATTTCCGTTGTACAGGCTCGTGCGAATTTTCCGGCTGGCTGCGAGACTCGTCGGAGCATAAACCGGCTCAACTCGCGCAGAGGAGTCCGAGTTTTTAAGCTGTCTGTTCGACCTGCGATCCTTGCCAATTTTGCGAATACAGAACATACATCGCAGCGCATCCAAGCAGCGGGATCAATAATCCCGCTTTGAGCGTTCCCGAACGATTCGATGAGATACCCACAAACCAAGGCAGGAGCCCTCCGCCGATATTCGAAAGGACAAACATTACAGAGCCGAGCGTCGACGAGGCCGGACCGAATTCGTGAGACAGGAGCGAGATCGTAATCGGATAAACATATGAGAGGCCAAGTCCCGCTGCGCAAGCGCTCGCCAACACTCCGGCCAGTCCGTGAGAAAACAAAAGTCCCGCAGTTCCGGCGCAAGCCAGAAGTAATCCTCCTCGTACTAGGCTGATCTCGTCTATTTTGTTGAGAAGAAAAGGCGCCAAAAGCCTTCCAAACGTGAGGGCAGCGTAAAAAAAAGATGGAGTCATCAGCGACATCGCTGGGCTCAAAGCTCCCAGCGTCTTTGAATAAGATGCCACCCATCCGCCGAAGCCGTTTTCCGTACCTACATAAATGAAGAAAAGAGCCGCCAGAATAAGAAATGGAAGCATCTTCAAACGCACGAGTGGAGCGATCTTTGGCCGCTGACCGATCGCCGCTGCAGGCTCAACAACGGAGGCCGGCATCAGCGCGATTCCGATCGCAACGATCAACGAAAACCCAGAGACTAATTTCAGGAAGAGCGGAAGTTGTTGCGCCCTGGTGGCAATAGCCACAAGAAAAGGACAAGCGACTGCGCCGGTACTCCAACAAAAATTCAACCAACTCAGAGTCGCGCTGCGCCGTTCCGGATTCACCTCGGCAACCATCAGATTGGCTGCCGGAACCGCGAGGCCGATTCCTGCGCCGTAAGCCGAGATACAAAGAATGCCCAAGGGTCTAGACACCGATAGCAACAGTGCCATCCCGGCAGCCATCAATAGGATCCCGGTCTTGATAGCGAAGCGAAATCCTCGAATAGACACGACAACACCAGAGAGAGCTACCGCGCACGTGGAGGCTATGTATTGAGCGGTAAACAGTGCGCCCGCCTGCGAATAATTAAGGGACCAGCGCGCAGAAAGCATCGGGAGCAGTGGCCCGAGAAGGACGGTTCCGATTCCGATTGGAACGAAAGATATGTATGCCGCGAAAGTAAGTGCTCTAGCAGACGACGGGGTCGCGAGCGTATCGGAAGCGGACATGAGATGTCTGCTGGTGCACCCTGAAGTGGAGCCCCAACCGATTCGGATGCTATCAGGAGCTAGGAGCGTTTGCAGTAGATTCCCGAACGACTAACTCGGGTTCGATCGCAATTTCGGACGGATAATCTTTCTTCCCTTCAATACGCTCAAGAAGACTCTGGGCAGCAACCTCTCCCATTCGGTTCAGCGGCTGACGAACGGTCGTCAAACTCGGAGTGTGGAAAGCAGCGCCCGGAATGTCATCGAACCCCAGCACGGAGACGTCCTGCGGCACTCGGAGCCCGCGTTCCTGCAAGGCCCGTATCGCCCCGATAGCAGAAATATCGTTGTAAGCGAAGATGGCCGTAAACGGTTTACTACGCGACAGAAGCTGCTTGGTGTAAGGGTACCCCAACATCGGAGTGGGATCGTCTGAATCGATTTGCATCGTCAACTCGGGATCGATGCTCAATCCAATCTGCGCCGCCACCCGGCCAATCGCCTCCCAGCGATCCTGCGAGTCGGAACTCAGCGGATTCCCTCTCATGAAGGCGATGCGCTCATGTCGCAACTCCTTCAGGTGATTCAGAGCCAGAACCGCCGCGCGCTCGTGGTCGAGAGTGATATTGGTGACACCCTTTAGCTTCTTGTGACCAGCGATAGCAACCGTTGGCAGCATGGGCGCTTCTTGGACGGTCGTATCCACCGTAATGATGCCTTCAACTCCGCGTTCCGAAAGCAGTTGCGAATATCGATTCAGGAGGACCGGATCGTGACGATGCACTACTGTGAGGAAGAAATAGTTGCGAGTTCGCAGGTACTGCTCAATGCCGCTGATGATCGGGGAACTATAAGAGTCGCCAATTTCCTCGGCAATCACGCCGATCGTATAAGTTCTCTTGTTGCGGAGAGTGCGAGCAAAGAAATTTGGCCGGTAGTTGAGTTCCTTCGCTGCTGCATGAATTCGGTTTTTAGTTTCCTGTGGAATGGACCGAGCAGATGGCGAATCGTTGAGTACTGCGGAAACGGTTCCGGGTGTAAGCCCTAAGTACTGAGCGACGGCTTTAAGGGTTATTACCTCGGGCTTCTGGCCAGGTTTCTTTACTTGCACCATGATCTTTTTAGATCGCTTGAGCCACTTCTTCTTGAATACCCGCGAAAAATATTATCAAACGCCTTTGGTGTCAGTGATTCTGACCACGCTTCTCTTCGAACCCAGCCCATCCTTTGCAAGCACAATGCTACTTAATCAGGCAATCTCATGACGCTCGCTGTTGGGCTTCGATCCGCTGAGTGCAAAGAACAGGATGTACAAGTAACAGATGACCGGAAGAAAGAAGGCGCGATGGATGCCAATGTGATCTGCGATCCATCCCTGCGCCACAGGGAGAATGGCTCCGCCAACAATCGCCATGATCATGACGCCGGAACCGTCGCCGGTCAAAGGTCCGAGTTCAGCGACGCCAAGGGTAAAGATGCTGGGAAACATGATCGAATTAAAAAAACCAACAAGAATGATGCTGTACATCGCAATGTGGCCGGTAGTGAGCATGGAGATGGCTACGAGAGCCGCGGCACATACCGCGCATACAGCGAGGAGGCCTCCGGTCTTCATCTTTTGCAAAAGAGCTGACCCGATGAAGCGCCCGACCATAGCGCCGCCCCAATAGAACGCTACGAAGCTCGCCGCAACTTTCTCCGTCAAGCCGCCGATTTCAGGCTGGCCAAAATAGTTCACGAGGAAGCTTCCGATCGAAACCTCGGCTCCTACGTACACAAAGATTCCAATCGCGCCGAAGATCAAGTTTGGATGCTTCCAAATTGAATCATTTACCTTTTCGCCAACTTTGTGTTGCGCGTGCTCGATCTTGGGAAGTTTAAAACTCCCGATCGCCACAGCCAAAACTACCAGGGCAATCCCCAATCCAACATAAGGCGTCTTTACGCTAGCGGCTTCGTGCAGTCGATAGGCCTGCAGCGCATCAGGAGCCAGCGTCCGTATCTGGTCCAGCGTCATCGGCGCTGCCGAAAGAATCAGCAATCCACCGAAGAACGGAGCCAGGAAAGTACCGAGCGAGTTAAACGCTTGAGTAAGATTCAAACGGCTTGACGCTGTCTCAGGTTTCCCCAAAACTGTGACATAGGGATTCGCCGCTACTTGCAGGCAGGTGATGCCGGCAGCCAAAACGATCAACGCTCCAAGAAAAAGTGGGAACGAAGGAACGCTTGCCGCTGGCACGAACAAGAATGCCCCTAAGCCCATCGTGAGTAGGCCTGCCACCATCGACCGCTGGTAGCCCATCCAGTCGATGATCTTTGCGGATGGAATCGAAAAAATAAAATACGCGCCAAAGAATGCGGAATTGATCAGCATCACCTGTGCATAGTTCAGGTCGAAGATCGACTTCAAGTGTGGAACAAGTATGTCATTCAAACAAGTGAGAAATCCCCACATAAAAAAGAGCGTGGTCACGGTGGCTAGGGGAGCACCGTAGCTCTGTCCAGTGGCCGACGTGGCAGATGTGCCAGTATTAGGGGCTGCAATTGCCATATAAGATGTATCCACTCTCCGAGCGGTATGAAACGCTACAACGCCGCCATCATACATCGGCAACCGCGGCTTTGCCGCATTTTTCTTGTTGTCCGAATAGGCCTTCAGCCTCTACAAAATCGATTCTGTAGCTTGACATCTGCGGTCGCATGGCGGACACTTCACTCGTTTTCATGTCTCTTAAACGTCGTTTGAATCTCATTCTATGATGCGTAAAGCCATCTTCTTCTCCGCTGTTATCTCTCTGACTTTGCTCCGGGGCTATTCCGTTCTGGCGCAAAACTCGGCTGCAACGGTAGTTTTCAGTGAACCAGGATTTCCAGCCGCCGATTCGGCTGCACCATCCTCTCAGCAGATAACAGCACTTTTCGCCGGAGCAAAGATTGCAGATGCTGATCAACTCCCTCAAGCGCTCACAACACCGTCCGACAAGCTCCTCGTTCTTCCCTATGGCTCCGCTTTTCCCGAGAACTCCTGGTCTGCCATCAAGCATTTCCTCGATGCAGGCGGCAACCTCTTGGTTCTCGGAGGGAGACCGTTCGCTCGTACTGCCTATAAAGACGCACAAGGCTGGCATCTCCGCGATTACAGTGTGCGATTCATAAGGCCGCTGATGATTGACCAGTATCAAGAAACGCCGGGCTCGGACGGCCTGCAGTTTCTGCCAAATGTGGAACTGCCTTTGCAACTTGCAGCGTTCAAGTGGAAGCAAGCGTACAGCCCTGTGATTCGGTTGAGCTCCGTCGACCTCTATCACCGAGGCGGAGCCGCTGGTTCGATTGATGCGCGGCTCGATACGCTGGCTTGGGGTGTCAAAGATGGCCGCAAGTTGTCCGCTCCGGTGATCCAAGTCGATCACTATCGAAACGGATTCGATGGCGGCCGCTGGATCCTGGTGAACGCCGACCTCCCGAAAGAATTCTTCGAGAATGTCAGCATGGTTCAGTCCCTTATAAAGCGCGCCCTTGAAGGAGCAGAGGAATTTACAGCACGGCCAACTTTGCCCCTTTACTTACCGGGTGAGCCCGTCGAACTTCAAATTGTTTGGCACGCGGCAGAAAATGGAAAAGCCCCTCTCTCGGTGAAAGTCACTTCATTCCCAGAGAGTGATCCGTCGAATCGCTCAAGCGTAACAGCCGACCTCCCGAATGCCTCGGTCACGATTCCACCTCCGAGTGGTAAAGGTCTCTACATCCTCGAGGCCCAATTATTGGAAGGCGACCGCGTCCAAGCCATCTATCATTCGGCATTCTGGATTCGCGACGAAGCCTATCTTCGCTCTGGGCCCCGTTTGAGCGTCAATCATGACTACTTTGAGCTCGACGGCCATCCTCTGGCGGTTGTTGGCACCACGTACATGTCGAGTGAAGTTCAGCGCCTCTACTTCGAGCATCCGAACGTTTACATATGGAATCAGGATCTCGGTCAGATTCACGATGCGGGATTGAACATGATCCGCACGGGCTGGTGGACCGGCTGGGACAAGTTCTGCGATGAAAACGGCCAGCCCTACGATCGGACTCTGCGCACGCTCGAGGCGTATTTGATGACGGCACGCAAGTACGGTCTGCCGGTACAGTTCAACTTCTTCGCATTCCTTCCGGACGTCCTGGGTGGCGCCAATGCCTTCCTTGATCCCCAGGCGGTGCGCCGGCAGCAGACTTTAATCTCCGCGGTCGTTGCCCGCTTCCACGACGTCCCTTATCTCGCGTGGGATCTGATCAATGAGCCCAGTTTCTCGCAACACCTTTGGACGACTCGCCCGAACGGCGATCCGATCGAACTCGCTGCGTGGAACGCCTGGCTGAACGCCCGCTATCCGGACCGGGTAAAGCTTGCCGCCCTCTGGAACGTTCCTCCAGATTTGGTTGCCGGGACCATTTCGCTTCCCAGCGAGGATGAGTTCTTGCCGCGCGGGATGTACGTGGGTGCGAACTCGCTCCGAGTTTACGATTACTACCTCTTCACGCAGGAATCGTTCGCGAAATGGGCGCGCGCAATGCATGACACTATCCGCGCCGCGGGATCTCAGCAACTCGTGACGGTGGGCCAGGACGAAGGCGGCATTCAAGATCGTTTATCGCCGGCATTCTGGGGAGCCTCGGTGGATTTCACCACCAATCACTCCTGGTGGCAGGACGATTCCATCTTGTGGGACTCTCTTGCTGCCAAACAGCCGGGCGAAGCAATGCTGATCCAGGAAACTGGATTGCAGCGTGGACTGAATCTCGATGAGACTGCGCGTCGCACCTCGGAAAATGAAGCAGCCCTTCTTGAACGCAAAGTCGCGACTTCCTTCATTCAAGGATCCGGAGCGATCGAGTGGCTTTGGAATACCAACTCGGACATGACCGAGAGCAATGAGACTCCGATCGGCGCCGTCCGGACCGACTATACCGAGAAGCCGGAAGCGTCATTGCTAAGAGCGTTTGCTCAGTTCGCTCCGTCCTTGCAGGAACATCTACGTGACCCGCAGCAACCTTCGATCGCGATTGTCACCTCTCAAGCCGCGCAGTATTCGGTTATGGCGGATTTCCAAATAGAAGCTCAACGCCGGGCGATTCGCGCACTATCCTATTCAGCCCACCTCACATCGTATGTGATTGCGGAGAATCAGATCGAACGCCTCGGTTCGCCGAGGCTTGCGATTCTACCTTCGCCCCAATCTCTGGGCGAGGCTGCATGGAATTCACTAATGAAATACGTGGACTCGGGCGGAAATCTTCTCGTCACCGGTCCAGTGGATCGCGATGAACATTGGCAAATAAGTCACCGAGCCGCAGGACTGGGCCTCGCTTCCACAATCGAACCCCTCGTCTATCACAATGCTGCGCTTCGCCTCGGCGACCACAATATCTCTCTAATGTTCGGCCAACAGCAGCAAAACTGGCTCGAGGCTTTGCGCTTCGAGGGCGGCTCAACTTTCAGGGAAATCCCTCATGGCAAGGGTCGCATTTTTTGGACTTCTTACCCAATCGAGCTCAGCGAGAACTTGGAGGCGGTGGCCGAGTGCTATGCGTTTGTGGCGGGTCGGTTGAACATCACTCCGATGTTTCGCGCCCAGTCCCCAATATCACCCGGGATTCTGATATTTCCGACTTCTCTGGCGGATTCGATTCTCTATGTCTTCGTTTCGGATTCTGCCGATGACTCAACCATCAAAATTCAGGATATGGACACTGGGCTACCCCTCTCTTTCTTATTACCGCCGGAACATGCTGCGATTGCCGTAATCAGCAAAAAGGACAAGAAACTCGTAGCGAAATATGGGTTCTAGCGTCTTTCAAACCGCGGAAATTCGCTGCAATGATGCAGGAAAGACCTGATTGCATAGTCGATATCTATCGTTTGAGCATAAAGTTTGGCAGCCCAGCCTACAATTCCGACGATCCGTTCCCCAAAACCCACATCGATCCGGCGCAAGTCGCGGAAATGGCTCTGGATCGTTGGTATCGCGGTCGCCCTGCTCGCCATCGCTGCCATCGCTGTCCGCATCGCAATCGTGCGTGCGCAGCCTATCCTACGTACCCGAGTGATCGAAACACTCTCGACGCGGTTCAAAAGCCGCGTAGAACTCGCAGAACTCCACGTATGGGTCGCTAACGGGTTACATGTGGACGGCAAGGGATTGAAGATCTTTGGCGCAACGGATCCCAATCCATTCGAAGCAGGAGTTCAACCCCTACTCGCGATTGGAGAGTTCCGCTTCCAGACCACTTTGTCGAACCTTTTTCGCGAACCGATGCATGTGGACACGATCTTCGTGGATGGCCTCACGATGAATATCCCGCCAAAGAATGACCGGCGCGAAATGGTTAACTTCCGTCATCGTAGCGGAAAGATAAGTATTGTCGTCAGCCACCTGAACTGTACTAATGCAAAATTGGTCATCAATACAGTACGCACCGACAAACCGCCGCTCGAATTTGATATCGGCGACCTTCGTATGAAGGACATCGGGCCCGGCCAACCTCTTCAATTCGAAGCCACCCTGATCAATCCAAAGCCGGTGGGTGATATCCAGTCGACGGGCCTTTTCGGTCCCTTGGACGAGGTGAGTCCGCGGGACTCAGCCGTGAATGGCAACTATTCCTTCACGCATGCCGATCTCGGCACACTCAAAGGCATCGGAGGCATTCTTTCCTCGACGGGTCATTACATGGGAAGCTTGGGCCGCATAGAAGTGAATGGAGAGACTGACACCCCAGACTTCCATCTGGCGGTCAGCGGGCATCGGGTTCCTTTACACACCCAATTTCATGCCATCGTAGACGGAACTGACGGGGATACGTATCTCGACCCGGTCAAGGCACGGGTCTTGAACTCGACCTTCACTGCGAGAGGCAAAGTCGTACGAATGAAAACCATTCACGGACATGACATCGAGATGAACGTGGTTCTTGATCGCGCGAGGATTCAAGACCTGCTCCAGCTTGGAGTCAAGACAGATCCTCCGCTGATGTCCGGCGCAGTCGAGATGAAAGCTTCGTTGCATCTACAACCAGGTGAAGCCAACATCACCGACCGCCTTAAACTCGCGGGAACATTCCATATCCCCGACGGACACTTCTCCAATGAAAAGATCCAGGGCAAGATCGACACCTTGAGCCTGCGCAGTAGTGGAAAGCCCAAGCTGGCACAAGATGGAATTGAGATGAATGTACCTTCAGACTTGGAAGGCACATTCAAAATGACCCAGGGGATTCTTTCATTTTCATTCCTGCACTTCCAGATTCCTGGTACGCATGCCGACATGACGGGCCAGTACAGCCTTGATGGCAATACCTTCGACTTTCACGGAACTCTGAAGCTGGACGCAAAGTTGTCGCAGATGACGACTGGCTGGAAATCTATTCTCCTGCGGCCGGTTGATCCCTTCTTCCATAAGAATGGAGCCGGCACTGAAGTTCCATTCAAGATCGACGGCACCAAGTCCGAACCTCATTTCGGATTGGACTTTCATCGCAAAAGCCAGCCATCCTCAAAAAATTACGGCGAGACTGCCACTCGACACCAATAGCAGTCGATTTTGGACTTCATCCTCGCTAATACAGCATCCGGGGTATTGTTTCAACATTTCAACGAAAATACTTTTCAACTACACCGATTGACGTTCCCGCTCCGTCGTTGGAAATCGCCATAGGAGAAATCATCATGCGAAAAGATTCATTGCGGCAACTGTACGTCGACGAACTGAAAGATCTTTACAGTGCGGAAACCCAACTGGTAAAAGCTCTGCCCAAAATGGCCAAAGCATCCTCAAATGCTCAATTGCGGCAAGCGTTTGAAGAGCATCTGCGCCAGACCTCTGAGCAGGTTTCCAGGCTGGAACAGATTTTCGACACGCTGGACGAAAAACCAACAGGAAAAAAGTGTCTAGGAATGGAAGGCTTGGTCAAGGAAGGCTCGGAGACAATGCAGGAGAAATACGGTGATGCGGTGATGGATGCCGCAATCATCGGCGCCGCGCAGCGGGTGGAACACTACGAGATCGCAGGCTATGGAACAGCCCGGGCTTTTGCAGAATTGTTGGGCGAAGACGAGCACATCTCGTTGATCGAACAAACGCTCGAGGAAGAAAAGCAGGCGGACGAGAAGTTGTCCCAATTGGCCGAAGAAATCAATTCCCAGGCCAGCGAGGGCGACGATGCGGGAAGCGAAGATACCGCTGCCCGTACATCCAAGACCCCCTCCGGCAAGAACTCAAGGCGCGCCGCCTAAACTCAATCTCCTCCTAATTCTTCAATCATCGCGGGGGGGCTCAAACCTTCCCGCGAAATACTCACTCAGCGCCTACCTCATCCTCGTACTACGGGAATTACCCGATGGGACCGACCTCGCAGTCACAGGTAGATTCTTTCGGTGGCTTAATACCCTCGCAATTGTAAAAGTAGGGCCAAGCCTGCAGAATAACTATGATCAACGACGTTCCCCCGCAGCGGTCAGCCAGTAACCAACCGGCATGGCACGTTCTTTATCAATCTGCTCTTTTTGAAACCGATCGGCAAAAAGTGCCACAGCGCATAGCCGAGGCAGAGAAAGCAATCCTGGACCGCATCAAAGAACTATTCACCGTCACCGCGGATCACATTGAGGAAGACGTCGTGCTCGACGATGCGCTATACGCTCTGCGTGCTCTTCGCAATTGCACCTTCTCCGAACTCACGGCCGCCTAATTTCAGCTCTACCTTTATTCCCTAAATGTTTTCCGCGCCTCCTAGGAGATTCACGGTTCGTGGTTGCGGCCAACCCTGTATTGTCGCGCCATGCCTTCAGTTCTAGAGTGCTTGCAGACGTCGAGAAAGTCGAGTCTCCTCACATGACAAACAAGACCTCAGCAAGAGTTCTCCCCATGCCAAAGAACCTGAAGCGCTCTTTCGAAAATGCGGTGCGAGACATTTATGAAGTTGGGCTGACAGGCAAGGCCTCGAGCTATCGGACGCCGATTGTGCAGCGTCAGCGCGTCGCACCCTCGGAGTCATATATCAATGCCGAAAAGCGTGCCTTGTCGGACGCCGCAAAGGCCCTGGCGCAGTTATGGAATATCTCGCCGAGTTCTCGATGAGAACTGGTCCGGTTGTAATCATCCATGTATAGAGAGGCGCCCGTGATCGCAGGGAATCCGAGAGCGGGCCGAGCCCTAGTTGCAATTTCGATTGCATTGCTCCTGGGCATCATTATCACTACAGCGGTCGTCGCGATGCGGAAAAAGACAGCGCCCCAGGCTGAACCCCCATTGCATCCATCCGCGTTCCTGCCGTGGCCTTCGATCGCAAACTTAAGAAATTCTTGCCAAAAGGAAAGCTCCGGGCTCCACCAACTCAGATCATAGTTCACGATCTGAAAGTGACGGCCCGGAGCTGTTGGACTGAGAGCTAGACTGCTTTCCTTAGTGTATCGGCGCTCTCCGAGCCTCGCTTCACCGCGGATTCTCCGGAACACGTGCTACAGCCGGTAACGGCTTCCTTGCGCCGCTCACGCAACCGACTCTGGAATGTATCCCAGCGGCCGCCGATTCCTACTGCGCTATTGCTGATAACGACCGAATCGGAGCCGGCCGGAACGGCACGATCTGTGGAAGACGAAGCTGCTGCCCAATCGGCCTCGGCCCTGTCAGCTGCGACAGTGCCAGGTGAAATCGAGGTCACTCTCGAGCCGGTTCTGATGCCATGCGCTTCTGCCCCAGCTCGTTCGGAGTCCACATTGCCCGACAGCTGTTGGTCTGTCGGAGTGATGTTCCTGTCAGTTTCCGCGCGGTGCATCACCGGGTCGGCAATCCATTTGGACCGATATCTTCCCTCGTAGCCAGCCCATTTGCTCTCGGACTGGAGATCAGACTCATCATATGGCGGGAAATTCTCGACCTGCGCCTTGGTCAAGCTTGCCTCGAAATCGTCGGGATGTTTCTCCGACACACGGAGCCCTTCCGCAGGCACAATAAATTTTTTGCTGCTCAGCCAACCACCGGTGTCGACGACAACATAGCGAATGTCGCCTGTTGCATGGTCGAACACAACATCATCAATCTTGCCCAGTTTTTCGTTGTTAAAGCCGTAAAGGTGTGAACCTCGAATATCTTCACCCGCCGGAGTGACGGCGGTCTGTTTCAGAATGCCGTAATGTGCCATGCTTCCTCCAATAATTTATTTGTTCTTGCCCAGCAAGGGGCCATCGTCGCGCCCCAACCGCCTTTCGCCACATTTTGTTGAGTATGGTTCCGATGGAGTTGCTGAACAATCGGCGGTTCACTGTATGGAAGAAAGGCGACGCTTCGTTCGACGTGTAGTTCTAGATCTGCCCAGGATCTTCTGGATCGGGTTCGCGCACGGGGACATCAGGATTTTCCGGGGGATCGATTGGATCCTGAATTGGCGGAGGCGACGGCTCCGATGGAATACGAAACGAATATCCCGCAGGTTTGTCGGTTTGCATGAATGTCAGATGCGGCCCCGAACAAAAACGGCAGCCAGCTAGTTCATAACTGGGTTGGCCCAGATTCGCTGAAGAATAGTTCTAACTCATAAAGAAGGGCGGGCTCTTCGGCCCGCCCTGGTGACGTGATTTGAGTATCGCTATTGCGGTGAAGAACTTCCTCCGTTCGGGGAGGATGTTGACCCGGAAGGCGGATTGGGATTAGTGGGCTGAGTCTGTCCCGGAGCAGTGCTTCCCGGAGTGGTCGTGTTGGGAGTGCCGTTTGGCTGTGTAGAACCCGGAGTCTGTGGTGTCGATCCCGGAGGGGTTGTCGTTCCGGGAGTAGCGGTTCCCGGAGTCGGAGGGCCAGCGGGAGGTGTCGCTGTACCTGAAGGCGGAGTAGCAGTACCAGCGCCCGGAGCCGGAGGCCCTGCAGGGGGAGTTGTCGTCCCAGCCGGAGGAGTCGCAGTTCCCGCAGGAGGCGTCGCCGCACCAGGAGTCGAGCTCTGCCCGGCAGATCCTGCGGTGGACCCCGAACCACCCGCCGGCGCCGATCCGCCAGAAGATGAACTCTGCGCTACTACCCAGCTCGCGCAGCACAGCATCACGAACAACAGTGCGATTTTGGTTTTCGCCATTGAAATACCTCTTTAAAAGTTTTTGGTATGTCGTGGATCAAGTCCGTCACGTTCCCGGGCCCAACGAGAATCCACCGTTTACATCTCCGTCAGTATGTTCGCGCCGTATAGACCGAAGGAATCCAGCGGATGCTTTAGTTTTGCCGGAGGAAGCCCTTGACCAGGCGGATTGCAACACGTCACTCTGGATGAGGAAATAGTAATTAGATTTGAGTCGAGACGGAAGAAACTTTGATTGTCGTGCCGCTCAGGGATCCAACGATTCGGGCGCGTTGACCAGCCACTTTCTTGAGAGCAGCCATGTCCCCGTCAAGCACGTAGGTGGCGTCTGAATTCACCAAAGCAAACTTAGCGCCCCCGTGAACGCAGGTTCGCACACAAACATCGGCAGGTTGGCTTAGCGCGGCGGAGTGCTTCGCTTCACACCGCGAGCACGTCACCATGCCCTCGAACGCTTGCTCTCCATTGGAGGCAGCTTGAGCGTCTTGGTTGTTCTCGAAAGAACCGGCGGCTGCGCCCAGAGTCGCCATCAGCAGTGCAACAGCGAAAGCGATGACAGTTCCCACCGTGACAATCTCGATCGAGAGCCTGCGCGCTTTGATATGCACAATACCTCCGAGGAGAACGAATGGATGTCGACGGATGTCGACGGCTACTGAAGAGCTACTCCATTCTCCCTGCAACCGCCATGCCATCTGTTGTGTTGAACACCCCGGCTAAACTGCTGAGCTGTAAACACAGAGGAGCGGCCCCAACAGTTACGACTGTAGCTTCGCTTTGAAGGAGTGAAGAAAATGCCCGGAGGAATTGACCTGATGATCGGGACACCCGAGGGTTGGAATAAAGGTGCACCAATTTATGCCGCGGCAGCCGTTGCTTTCAGGAGGTCAAAACTTGCGGCCTCTCGCGCGCCAGCATTTCGCAGCAACTCAATCGCACCATCTGCTTTCGCTCCCTCGCGACAAGATACATATACCAGCGCTCCAACGTCGCAGAGCTGGTGTCCAAGCCGCTCGGCATCGTCCTTGGAAAATCCGAGCCCTAACAAGGCGCGCGATCCACGCGAAAGGGAAGAAGAAGCCTGCTCGCCGAATAGTGCCTCGAGAAAGGCCTGCGAGCGAACAAACAGACCTACAGTCGGAATCACGACCGCGCCAAATCCGGAAAACCACCCGATCATTCGGGCACTCGTCGCACTCTTTTTCGCCTCAGCGTCGAACATGCTGGTATCACTGACCGCGGCCGCATCGGGATGAGCAGGCGACAAGACCATACAGATATCCGCCTTATCGAAACCCGCCTGGCTGAGCGCACCCACTACATCGGGCAACGCGACGTTTCGTGGATACATTCCGTAGGCGGCGGCGGCGTTTGAGGACATAAAATCTCCAAAACGGAATTGCAAACAAAATGGTGCGGAATGAAGAGGGAACGGATGCTCTACAGTACTTAAATCGTGTTTTAACGGCACTCGGGTAAATCGTGTAGCCGGAAGCGAAAATTCCTAAGAAAGTAACTCAATCCTGACCACATGAATGGTGTTGCCGGAAGCGTCAAGGTTTCCCTCGATCTTTACATTCCGGTTTTCGTACTGCGCGGTGTCGCCAGCCCCGTCTAGCTGATACGTTGTATTTCGAGCCACTTTCAATACGAAGGACCCTCCCTCTTTTACGATCTTGCCCACGAAAGACTGGGCGGTCGGGGCCTGCGGCGGTGCCTGATTTTCAGACGGCTTCTGGCTGGCCTGCTGATCGGGTTGCGGCACCGGTGTATCCGGAGGTGGCAAGGGTTGAGGAGCAGGCTGAGGCTTCTGCATGCTGGACCAGGCAATGAGCTGCCTGGTAGCAAACGCATCTTCTGGAACTTGTAACGCGCCAGGCTGGTTCTGGCAAAAAGCGATACCCGAGATAGTCACGGTCAATCCGGCGATGAGACCCGTCATTCGATTCATAGTAGTTTTCCCCGAAGACGAAGCGACTCAATTGTCCGGTTTCCCTGAGCCGCCAACCCGCGAGACTCATTCGGACCCCATCACAACTTCGCCAACGTTACGCTGACACTGTTAGGCCCTCCATCGAGTCTTCCCTGTATTCCGCGCTCGATATCGAGCTGGCTACTGTAGAGCAAAAAAATAGGGCCAGCGTTTCGCCCGATGGCCCTGCTTTCTGAAGTCGTACAGTTCGCGGAATTATCGATGCGATTTCTTCACTGTGACCGATTCTTCGGTGTCGGTGTCGTCGGGAACACTTTGCGGCGGTTTCGAGCTCGACTTCGCATTATCCGCCGCGCCCTGGGCGGCGTCTTTTACTTTGCCCCACGCGTTCTGGACCTTTCCTTCCACTTGCTTCGCTGTTCCCTCCGTTTGCTTCTTTGGGTCGTTCGTCCACTCGCCAACTTGCCGTTCCACACGACCCGCCACGTCCTTAACCTTGCCTTCCACGCGATCTTTGTTCATCTGAAATTCTCCTTGTCGAAAAGTTTCTGAATCCTCTAGCGTCTTGAGAGCGAGGTGCCAAGTTTCTAATTCATTTGCCAAGTAGTCCGCGGGTGAGATGTCAACTCACCAGCAAGGTTTGCTGATCATTTGCGAAAACGTCGGTGCGAGTGCCGGGTGCGCTACCGGTTTCCAGCTCTTCTGTACCCCTAGACTGGGTTTCTACCTTGAATGACCCGGACCAGCACCGCGATGATGGCTAAAACCAACAAGATGTGGATGAACCCGCCGAGAGTATATGAGCTGACCATTCCCAGAAGCCACAACACCAGCAGCACGACAGCAATCGTCCATAGCATGTCGATAGTTCCTTTCGTGATGGCAAAATCAGCATTCAAGCTATGGAGTCACGAACCAGATGCATATCCCGCAAACTACTGATCGATGCGAGTAATGTCACTTACTGGAAAGGGCTCGGCATCTAGGAAGGGTGCATGCTACGGTGGGAGACGAGGCACATACGAAAACCGATGTGACTGTTCAGAAGACCTGCACAATGCCGTTTCGCACCGCGTATCGCGTCAGATCGGCAACTGAGTGCAGCCCCAACTTCCTCATCAGGTTCGTTCGATGCGTCTCCGCAGTTTTCACGCTGAGGTTGAGAGTTACTGCAACCTCCTTGCTGGTTTTGCCTTCAGCAAGCAGTTGAATCACTTCGCGCTCCCGTGCGGTTAGGACTTCGTTGGAAACCTCGTCGATACTCTCGCGACGGCCGTCCGCCTTTGCTCGATCTAAGAAGCCATCCAGCACCATTTGGCTGACGCGTGTCGTAAAGAACGTTCTTTGAAGTTGGAGCGCTTCGACGGCTGCGACCAGATCCCGACCTGCATCCGACTTCAAGAGAAATCCGCGGGCTCCAGCGCGCAAGACTTCGCGTACAACGTTATCGGAGTCATGCATGGTGAGGATCAAGATCGGTACATCGGGAGAGACGGCCAGAATTTGGCGGGCAGCTTCCAGTCCATTCAGATTCGGCATTCCGATATCCAGCAAAATCAGATCGGGTTTTGAGGTAGCCGCGAGTTCTACCGCTTCGCGCCCATCTCCAGCTTCTGCGCAAACCACCCAGCCCGGATGACTCTCGAGCAGAGCATGGATGCCACGCCTGGCGACCTCGTGATCATCTGCAATCAGGATTCGAAACATTTCTGTCCTCCACAATTGATTCTTGTATCCCTAAACACAAGAGTGACTAAGAATTCTCGGTTTCCTTCGCAAATGTCCCAAGGACCCTGACGCGTAGTTAGCTGGAGTTGCACAAATGGTGCCAAACTCCGATTTCGTTGCATGCGCTCTACTTTGCGACTCAAGCTCCCCCAATCTTTCGTGTAAGTTTTTCCCGACCTTCCTGCGTTTAAATGTGCGGCGAATGTCTAGCTACAGCCTTCCCTGTAGTAACTGTGGGGGATCGAGTGATTGCAATCCCAATTTGTTTGATGCGCTAAGAGAAAACCGCCCACAATTTATTAAAGCTCTGCATCTAAATGACGTCGCGGGAGGGTGTCGCATGGTTCGAGGTTCTAGGTCTATTTTTTTTGGATTGTGGCTGAGGATCGCGTGCGCCGCCATCGTTATGATGGCTGGTGCAGGCGCTGGATTGTTCGCGCAGAACGCATCGCCAAATCCACCCGCCTCTACGGGCAATCAGGGCGCGGCCGATGATCCAATGGGTTTGCCACCGCGAACCGAGCGTCCTCCAGCGCCTCCGGAACCCGAGACCCAATCTCCTTCGATTCAGCCCGAATCGAAGGCCTCCAGCTCAGAAGATCAGGGGCGCTTCGTTTTCAAGAAGCAAGTTCAAGAAGTCGTGCTGCACGCAACCGTTGTCGATGAAACCGGTCGATTGATGACCTCACTCAGTCGAAACGATTTCACGATCTATCAAAATGGCCAGCCCGAATCAATCACTTCGTTCCGCCGGGAGGACGTGCCTGTCGCGATCGGCATTGTCGTCGATAACTCCGGGTCCATGCGGGACAAGCGCGGAAAAGTAAATCAAGCGCTTCTTAACCTGATTCAGGTGAGTAATCCGCAGGATGAGGCATTCATCGTAAATTTCAGTCAAACACCGTACCTGGATCAGGATTTCACTTCGAATGTCCGCCTGCTCCAGACTGCGCTGCATCAGGTTTCAAGTCGCGGCAGCACTGCGCTTTACGATGCAGTGGTGGCTTCGAATGTCCACCTGCGGAACAACCCGCGATTGGACAAGAAGGTCCTGTTGCTCATCACCGATGGTCAAGACAACATGAGCCGCGAGACTCTCCAGGATGCGATTCACAAGCTGCAGTCCGAGAAAGGCCCGATCCTCTATGCCATCGGATTGACAGACGAGGGCATGACTCGCACAGCGCGAGAAGCACTGCAGAATCTTGCGGCGAGCACAGGTGGAGTCGCGTTCTTCCCAGAAAATCTCGACGAGGTCGACTCAATTACGCGCGCAATTGCGCACGACATACGCAGTCAGTACACGCTCGCCTACAACCCCGGAAGCACCGCAGGAAAAGGCTACCAGCAGATCAAGGTGGAAGCGCGAGCGCCATCGCACAAGCGCTTAACCGTGCGCACTCGCAATGGATATTACCCTGGCGAAACGTTGCGCTGATGGAAGAAGGGTTGCGGGCTATTCTGACAGCTCTACGCCGCCGTCGGGCCCGCTGGTGCTTTCGGCGGCGGCGGCAATTCAATCTGGATCAGATTGTTCTTGATCGCATACACGACCAGGTCGCGAATCGAGTGGAAGCTTAGTTTCCGCATGATATTGCTGCGGTGCGTCTCTACTGTTTTCGTGCTGAGGTTCAAAAGCGACGCGACCTCTTTCGAACTATTCCCCTCCGCAAGCAACTGAGTGATCTCGCGTTCACGTGCTGTCAGAGTCGGTAGCTTAGGCGCTTCGTTGCGTGAGACCGTCTGTCCCTTTTCGAGGAACCCGGCCAATACCAGGTCGTTTACTCGAGGGGTGAAGAACATTCGCTTGTTCTGCAAAGCCTCGACCGCTGATACCAGATCTCGAGCGGCATCGGACTTCAATACGAAGCCTCTCGCCCCCGCGTCCAAGGCCTCTCGGATTACTTGGTCCGAATCAGTAATGGTAAGGACAATGACCTTGAAGTGAGGGTCATGCTGCAGCAATTGACGGGTGGTATCCAAGCCATTCAGATTCGGCATTCCTATATCAACGATTACCACGTCGGGATTCAGTTGCAAGGCTTTCTCGACGGCCTCACGACCATCGCTCGCCTCGCCGCACACTTCCCATCCTTCGTGTTTTTCGAGCAACGCGCGTAGTCCGCGACGCACAATCTCGTGATCATCCGCCAACAAAATCCTGAGTTTCATAATTCCGCCCTCTCCAGAGGAAGTTTTGACTGCAGATTCGGCGAATCTCAACTCAACTCGGGCACATTTCGCCCGTTTAATGCTGTAAAAACTCTGTGTTGACTTACTGCTTCCACCGCTGCCAAAAGATCACGGGCCGCATTGGATTTCACGACGTAACCTCGCGCTCCCGCTTCCAAAGCTTCTCTCATCATCTGCGGGGAGTCATGTTGCGTGACAAACAGAATCTCGAGTTGTGGAGCTTGCCGTCTCAGGACGCGGCAGGCCTCCAACCCATTCATCCTCGGCATGGTCACGTCCAAAACCATGACATCAGGAGTCAAATCCTTGGCCTTCTCTACGGCTTCGGCGCCATCCGAAGCCTCACCGATGACCTCCCATCCCGAATGCCCTTCCAGCAAAGTTTTTAAGCCTTGCCTGACGATAGGATGGTCATCGACCAAAAGTATGCGAATTGTCATTCCGTTTCAGTTCCTTTAAGGGGAAACCGACCAGACGATTCGCCACATTTTACCTCGGAAAAGATGTGACAGCCTGACCAATTAGTCCGCGAATTTCGACACCACAGAGTGCCCGTAAATTGGGAAGCGCTCAATACCCAACAAGAAGCTAACTTCAGCATCTACAACGTCCAATACAGGAAATCCTGTATTTCATCTGTCTTGGCAGCGAAAGGCGGGATGCGGCGTTAGGCACTCTGCCCAGCCGAAATCACTGGGAAATAGGTCCGATCATGCAGAAGCACGTCCACAGCCTCCACCACCGACCCAATGTCTTGCTTAGCGCAAGCCCCTCGAACTCCCGCTTGCCGGGCAGCGTCAGCCAGTTGCCGGGACAAATGCAGGGTAACCATCAGAATTGGAATCTTGGGGAACAGTTCCGAGATTTGCTTGGCCACGTCCACGCCGTTCAAGTCTGGCATCTGGTAGTCGAGAACTACCAAATCCGGCGGAGCCTCTAACACCTGATGCAGGGCTTCCGCCCCTGTGCGAGCCTCGCCACAAACCTGCCACGATTCCTGCTGCTCAAGGATCGCCCGCAGGTAGCGGCGCACTGCCGGATTGTCGTCGACCAATAATATTCGAGTCATGCGAAAGCTCGCTCGCCCGAGGCAGCAACACATTCCGTGTGGCAGAAAAGGGCTCTCGCTGATTTACCACCCTTATACGGAATTAGGCCCCAACCGCAGCCCAACCTCAATCATGAGGGTAGGGATTCGATTAACCCCCAACAATCCGGTGAAACCAGTAGAGAACCAAAGACATACCGGGGCTGTGAGATCGGCACTCACCATATTCCTTTATCACTACCAGTAATCTTTTGCTCAATGGCGGCCGCAGTTGCCAATCCAGGTAGCAAGCTTAGGCGAAATCCGTTTCGGAGGTCGCCCTTGAGTATGAGAGTCCTCAACTCGGCTGCATACAGGTTGAGCGAATGGGGCAAAATCGGTACACGCAGAAAGTCCTTGCGAAAGCCGCATTTAGCTAAGCCAAATCTGGCGGCGCTTTTGACGGCCGAAGGAAGCGACACTCCATATCCCCGATATGCCTGCAAATATTCAGAGATAATCTCCAGGTATGTAGCGATGCCTTCCCAGAGGCCAGCCGCAACTCCAAGAGCCTGCAAACGAACGAAGTCCACAAGCCCCTCGTCTAAGAGTTGACCGTTGTCGACAATGTCGCACAACCGGATGTAAAAGTGCCGATACATCCGCTGAAGCGTGCTAATTACAATCCGGTCTTCAGGAGCCGCTACGGGGAAAACGCATCCTATCCGCTCGGTCGTTTGACTCCTGGATGCTAATGATCGCGTGAGAGCAGTCTGTTCGCCCGTCTGCCCAAGACGGCCAACATGTACCTCTACTAGTTCCGGCAGACCAGGGATAATGAAGTTCCATTTGTTCGCCAACCGGTCACCCCAGCTTCTTTCAGCCAGACTGGCATTGAAGCGGAACTTAATGCTCTCAATGAGTCTGGCTGCAGGGGCATCCGTGTAAAGATCAAGGTCGCTACCCAAGTCTGGCCAGTGATCCAGTGATTTGATCACTATTACCGGACACCCATCCTCTTCGAGCGTTGAGCATATCTGGCGTAGAAAACTGAGGGCGTGGTTGATCCTGGCCGTTTCGTCACTCATGGCGACGTCAACCCAACCTGCAGCCTCGCCATTCCCACTCGCTACAAGAATTCGCAGAAATGGCTCGAACGATCGCATGATTACGTGATTTTTGGTGGCAAGGTCACGGAGCCCCTCGAACTCGCCCTGAGTCAAGTTCGCGGCTCCTTGGAAGATGCGATCGGGAGCGCCGCCACCAAAACCTGGTTCCGCTGTCTCTACAAACCGAATGGACGGAGCCACAGGCGGCCGCAGCAGAAGCCCGGATAGCAACTCAAAAGATTTCGAATTCTCAGATTGACCCATACCGACTAGCTCCTGTGATGTTCCGCTTGATTTACGGCGAAGATGTGTCGGGCCGTGTACTCCCGCCACAGTTTGAAAAATTCAGCCGTTCGATCGCAGTGCCTTCCTCATAGTCATTCCATGTTTCGATCATGATGAAAGGCAAAGGATGAGCCGCGTCGAAATATCGCGTATACAAGTGCAGAGTGTCCTCGAACGTCTGTCCGCAACGGCTTTGCATGTGCCGGTTCAATCCCCATTTCGCCGCTGAATCGTCGAAACCGGGCCAGGCGGCACCCACGGCAATCTTGTCCGGATGTTTGTTCCTCATATTTTTGTAGAAGTCATTCAGGTACTGCTCTCCCCAATTGCTGCCGTCCGGAGTCCAGCCTTTTTGCCCGGGCTGCACCCACGGGTACAAGCCCGCGAAATCTCCGGCGTATTGCGCGGGAGGCTCGTCTTTATAAAACAGCAGGGGAGTCGAATCCCATCCGCTGCAGTGCTCGACCACCCGGTTCCAATCGACATGTCCTCGCTTGGGAAAGATAAAAATCACTGGATGGCCGTTATAGGTCAGGTAGGCGCCGCGGTGCGTCGACTCAGGCCCAATGTAGGACTTGTAAGCTTCATCCAAAGCGGCCATCGCTTCATCGGTCGCTTGCGCGTCCTCGTCTTCGGGCTCGTTGTAAAGAAGAGCTACCTGGAAGTGGCTCTCGTCGGCGGCTTCTTGCAGGAGGGCAAAATTGTGATCCGAGAATGGATTGCTCTTTCCATACCAGTCCACCACGAAGGCAGAAATGCCCATGTGACGTGCCTGCTGAATCTGCTTTCTCAATACAGCGGGGTCATAACTGGAGTAACCCACGTCCATATGAACATGGTCGCCAAACCACGGCATGTAGACAGCAATGGTTTTGGGCCAGGAGCTAGGAGCCTGCAGGTTTTGCTGCAATGCATGGTGCATTCCAGGCGTGGTGCAACCCGCACCCACCATAAAGCACGCAATCGCAGCTACTAGCAACCGTTTCGACAAAAGGAGACTCCATTGGGTTCCACCCTTGTTGAAAGTTAGATGCGATGGCCTTTAGGGTGGTTGGCGCGGTGACCAGCGTCAGAAGTGAGGAACCGATTGAAGCTGGCGCACCACCCAACGGTCCGCTCCGGGAGTCATGAGCACGACGTAATGCACGACGGCACGTTCGCTGTGAATGCTTTTGCTACCATCCAAAACTTCCAGATCGTATTCAGCGGTATCATGCAATTCGATTACATCTCCTTCCGGAGCATAGAAGACCGCTTCGAGCTTGTGACTCTGATTTGTGTAGCGGGTAGTCAGCCCATTCTTGAGCTGATCGCTAACTTCGTCATGTAGGCGGGAGCTGGCGGTTCCCTCGAACAATCCGTTCAGCGGATCGGAAGAATTAGAGGCCAAGGCTTGAGATAGGTTCGACCAGGCAAATTTGTAGTCGCGAACGATGCTGCGTTGCGTAAGCGGTTCAACATTTCGGGGAGCGGCCTTTGTCACGTCTAAAACGACCTGCGGAGCGCTGTCAGCCGCAAAACAGTTGAGCGCGACGAGGAATATTCCCACGACGAGCCACGAGAAGCCGCGTAAGCCCACTGTTGCGGCTGAGAGAAATGTCTTGTCGTGTCCGCCCATCGCTACTGGGCCTCCAGTCGGAGCTCGTTCCCCATCACAACACCCGACGCAGCAGATACAACGAGTGAACCTTTTGCCTGAATTTGCGCTCGCGCGACGTCCTGTTTCACCGGCGCATCCACCGTGCTGATCTCATTTCCGGCTTTCGCGGTGAATGTTACGACCGTCCCATCTGGGACAGGATTTCCAGCACAATCGCGTATCGGTTCCGTTTCGACGAGAACGCCCTTTGGCGTACGCTGGCCCTTGATTCGCAGATTGCAGGGATCAGAAGCGACTTGCTGCACAACTCTACGCGCTGAAACGTCATGCAGGGATGCCGTAACCTGCAGCGCTCCGGCCGCCTTTCCAGAGGGCGCACGGAACCAGGCGATGCCATTTTGAGTTTGGACGCTCCGGGTCGTCGTAGCGGAGCCTTTGGCGGTGAGCTGGAAATCGACGGTAGATGGCGCGATGATCAAATTACCGAATTCGTCGAAAGCCAGAGCCACGCCGCTGATCGCGTCATTCTGACCGACAGGAACGCGAGAGGGATGAACCAGGAAGGTGAGACTCGCCGGTTTTGCAGGTGCGACATAAAAATCGGCACTTTGGCAATGATCGCCGCAAACAATTGCCTTGTACTGACCGGCGATTTCTGTTTGCTTGGACGGTATCACCAAGTCACTGCCGAGTTGCACATCGTGCTTCAATGACACCGTCGGTCCAATTAAGTAAAACGTCCCAGAACCATTGCCAGTCGTGCCAATCGAGATCGAATCTCCAGCCACTGCCGCAGAAGGAACACGCACGTTCACATCCTGAGCAAGTGCGATGGCCCCAAGCGTCATCGCGCTTATCCCGAGAATCAGAACGCTCCGCACGCTATGATTTCTGCAAACTGTATTGATTGACCACGACATGAAAGTTCTGCACCTTTCCCGCCAAGGATTTCGGAAGCTCGACTGCAAAGGGCTCACTCGATTGCGGAAGTAGGGCCTGCTCCACGTAACCGTCCGACACCCAGACCACTTTGCCGTTGTTGTCGTAGAAACTCACGATGACGTGGGGAATATTTACGGTCTGGCCGCTCTCGTTCATCAGTTCCCCGTGAAGTACGGAGTGTCCCTGGGCGTCGGCGTCAAGTTTCTGATTCATGACGCCAATCACCGGATCCGATGACGCCGGCACGAGCGTAGCTTTTACATCCATCCGCACGTTTTTGACCTTGCTCAAATCAATGTGCGGAAAATCGATACGGTAAGGCGAAACTTGTTTCGGCAGCAATACATGCAGGATCTTGTCGAAGCTGCTTTCATCGTCTATTGCATTTCCCGAAGCATCGACGAGCGTCGCGTTGACGTTCACGAACGCTGGAATCGTATCTTCATTGACCACCTCGCCCATGACGACTGAGCCTTCTGCCGAGTCAACCGCATTCATGGAAACAATGCGCACGTGAGGGCCGTCAACATTGCGGGAACCCCATTCGCCCCCAGCGGCATTTCCGCTAACCAGGTCCCACCGGAGGTAATTGACCGGGATTACTTGCGCCGGCACATTCGGAGGCGGTGTTTCATCCCACAGGACTTTCCATTGGTCTCCGCGCTTTACCAGGTGAAAATCACGCACGTCTTCGACTGGGCCGACGGGCGTCGCCCAGTCTAATCGGACGCGCATTTGTGCTTCCGAATCGGTGGCGTGAAGCGGCCGGGCGTCGTATTTCTCCAATCCTGAGAATGACCGCAATCCCCCATTGGTTCCCATCCATTCCCGCGTGAATTCCTGCTCGGTCACACTGCTATTCGTTCGCTCCACAACCGAGAATGCGCGATCCCAATTGCGCTTTTGGACGTCGAGCAGAAAGTTCGCAAGGGCCTGCTCCGGTGTCGAGACATTGGCACTAAATCCGGGCAACGCTGAACCCGAAGCAACGCCGATTGTTCCGGTGGATGTCCCCGGGCCTTTTAAACCGACGACGAGCAGTACGGCCGTGATGGCCACAATGATGATCAGCAGCGGCAAGGTACGTTTCATATCAATACCTTAGGCGACGAAGTGCCCTTCCCTTTCTTCCACATCGATGGGAGATTCAATCACCCTTCGTGCCCTCGGCCGCGCTGGAAGGAAAAGCACCAGGAAAATGGCAAGTACGCTCACTCCCATCGGCAGCGTGCCCCACATGAGTCCCATCCATGCAGGGGGAATAGCGTCCGAGTCAATCCGATGAGCGGGCGGAACGTCGTCCTTTGACCAAGCCGTGATTTCACCCGTATCAAATGTTTCAGTCTTCCGCCAGCCCGCAAACGTCAACAAGGGCTCGTAATAACGGTCGTGCACGAAAATGTATTTGAGGCCGTAGCGATTGGCGTGCTCAAGCATGGCGCGCAACGATGCCATACCAGCGGAGCCGTAGAACTTGGCGTTCGTCAGCTGCGCCGAACCATAATGCGTCATTTCGGGCAAGAGACGCGCGGAATTGTAATCGCCATCGACGCTGCTTGCGTCGGTGTACGTCGATACTCGAGCCAGTTCGCTGCCGAAACCGAGCGTTAGGTAGCGGTACGAATCGTGTCCATCGCGGTTTAGGAAAGCGATGACGGGATCCACATTAATCGCCGCAGTCGGGCGGTACGGATTTGCCGTTAGCCACGCGAGCGCCGCTCCGATTGTCGCCACAGCCGCGAGCGACAGGGCCACTGCCGCCTTTGCTTGGAATCGATCAAGCAATTCCAACGCGAGTAAGCCAACAATTGGCATCACCATTAACGTCGCCCAGAAAGTGAAGCGCTCGAAGGTCAGAATTTCATACGCCCGGCCGAGCAGCCACCTCGGCAAGGGAGTAGTGCCACCCAGGCCGAAGATCAGCGTTAGCCAGAAACCGATTAACAGCGGACGGAGCCGAGGCCTTGAAGCGCCGCGAATAACAACGAATGGCAGAGCTAAGATCAAAGCGCCGTATGGGATTACAAAATAGTTAATGCCCGTGATCGAATTCAGCAAGAAATTCGACCGGCTATCGTGCGGGATTGGAATCTGATGGATTGGGTGCTGGATGAGCGTCATCCAGTAAGGTAAAAGCACGATTCCTACGCCGATTCCGACCAGGGCTGCAAATAGAATCGCTCGCGAGAACACCGCAGCCACAGAACCCCGCGCACGACCGTGATGGGCGTCGAGGCATGCAACCCAAAGAACTGGCCCAGCGAACAACACCGTGCCGAATATCAAAGTGACGTGGTGAGCGGCAGCCGCGGCCAAACTGACCGCGATGCCTTTGATCAGTGCTCTACCAGACGACTCCGTCGACCACTCATAGAAGTAGGGCAACGCGTTTAAATACAATGCGGCCGATGTGACCGTGGCCAACTGTCCCGCTTGGTAGACAAGAAATGCGAGAGCACCCAAGAAAATGCTACCCAGCGCTGCATAGCAGGCCGCGCGATCCTCCACCCAGATTTTGGCGAATCGGTAGACCCCCACCGGGAGCAGCAGAACCGCGATTAACTGCACCAGCATGTAACCCATCTTGAGGCCGGAAACAGTCGATACCAGTGCGATCCATTGATGCGTGAGGGGTGGATACGTCGTTTGCGAAAACCCGGCAAACCACTTCTCATTCCACGGATTAAACCAGTGGTGGGCGTAATGGGAGGCCAGGAAAATGTGGAAGTTCGTATCGAAAGAACCCGAGGGAAGCTGCATGAGCAACAAAGGCCCATGAACCGCGAAGGCAACCAGCACGATCGCCAGCAGCGGAATTGGACGAGAGTAGCTGTTTTCTGAGTTCATGCAACGCACACTCCTGTGCCCTAGCGACATCCTAGGATTCCAAAAGCGGGATTAGGGTTTACGCCAATCCTGACGGCCTAGTCCTATCCAACCCCTAATCAAGAAAGCAAACTTGGGTGTCGAGCTGGCATCTGAGAAAAGCCGCATGGGTTGCCCATGAGCGAGGTTCCTTAAGTATGTAGGGCCTCAAACGATCTAAAAAGCGTGGTGATCAAGTGAAAAGCCGGTTTCCGCTCACGAGCTTTTGCCTTGTCATGGTTTTCGCCCTCGCAGGAAGCGCGAGTAGCCAAACTTATGACGTCGGCGGTTCATCGCCGCAGTCCCAGCAAAACGAACAGGGGACTTCGACTCAAGGGGGAACCGATTTCAGTTGGGGTTCGGGAATTGATGTTGCACGACAAGCGCGTGCCGCCCAGGACGCCTTAAAGAGAAACGATTACGCTGCCGCGGTTAACTACGCACAGCAAGCCGCAAAGTCCGCTCCGCAAAACCCTGAACTTTGGTTTCTGTTGGGATATGCCGCCCGGCTCAACGAGCGCTATCAGCTTTCGGTCGACTCTTACAACCGAGGCTTAAAGCAGCAACCGAACTCGGTCCGGGGGCTGGCGGGGTTGGCTCAGACGTACGCTCGAATGGGCCGCGACCAGGAAGCGGAGCAGCTTCTGCAAAAGGTTGTGGAAGCGAATCCGAAGGATGCCAACAGCCTCCAGTTGGCGGGAGAACTGCTGCTAAACACCGATCCGAAAGCATCCTTGAGTTTCCTTGAGCGAGCCGACGCTTTGCAAACTTCCGCGCATAGTGATTTGTTGATCGCGCATGCCTATGAGAGGCTCGGGCAGCCCGATGAATCAGCACGCTATTTGAATCGTGCAAAAAGCCGTGCTCCAAAAGATCCAGAAGTCCTTCGCGCTGTGGCCGGACAATATCGCGATCAGGGAAAGTATGACGAGGCGATCGCGACATTGCAGTCCATTCCAGTGAAGACCGCGGATACCCAAGCGGAGCTTGCGTATACCTACGGGCTCGCAGGCAAGCAGCAGGAAGCTGCCACACTTTATTCCAGCCTGGCGAAAGCCGCAAAGGGAAATATCGGTCTTGATCTCAGTGCGGCACAGGCTTGGATCAATGTCGGACGTCCGGATCAAGCTCAGCTCTTCCTCGACGCCGCCCGAAAGATCGACGCTAGTAACTATCGCCTGCACGCCATCTTGGCAGGGATGGCGGACTCCGAGGATCGTATTCCAGAAGCTGAGACGGAATACAAACTCGCGCTCGATAACCTTCCGGCTCGCGTTCCGGAGGGGCCGCTGTATCCGATCGAACTTCGACTAAATCTGTACGAAGTCTATGCGAGGCAGGATGACTCCGCGAAAGCGAAGGCGGAATTGGAGTCGGCGACCACCGAGATTCGGCAAGTCCAGGTGCCTGAGTCGGCGCGCCCGGAGATGCTACGACTTCGTGCGGCGGTCGAGTCCGCATCCGGCGATCTCGACGGCGCAAATCGCGATCTTAAAGAAGCGCTGAGCCTCTCACCAGGAAATGTGAATTCGCTGATGAATTTTGGCACCCTCCAGTGGAAGTTGGGACAGAAGGATGCCGCCCAAGAAACTTTCAGTAAGGTTCTTGATCTGGATCACAGCAATCGGCAAGCTCTTTCTGCTCTTGGTTACCTGGCGCGGGACGCTGGGGACACTAAGCTTGCTGAAACCTACTTTTCGCGTGCGGTGACAGCTCACCCCAAGGATTTCTCGCCTTACCTTGCCTTGGGCGACTTGTACACAGCGCAGGGCAACTTCAAGTCTGCGGAGGCGAATTATGAGAACGCTTATCAGCGAATGCCAAGCAATGCGCTCATCATCGCCGGTGGAACCAACGCCGCCCTAGAATCCCATGACCTCAACCTGGCGCAGCGATGGCTCGATAGATCCAATTCGAAGACTGATACGAGTCCGCAAGTGCAAAGGGAGCGGGAGCGGTACCTGACGTTCAAGGGGCAATACGCAGAGTCGGCGAAGCTTGGATACAACGTGATTGCAAAGCTTCCCAACGATCGCGAGGGGGTGGTGTACCTCGCGTACGACCTTTACTACCTGGGACGCTACGACGACGCGATCGCACTGGTAAACAAGTACGAGCCGATTCTTCCGAAAGATAAAGACCTTCCGCTCATCGCGGGGAACGTATACGCGCACAATGGCGAGTTGAATCTTGCGTTGAAGAATTTCACTCTGGCCCTGGAGCGCGATCCGAAGATGGCGACGGGCTACGTGAATCGCGGCTTTGTGCTGAACGATCTTCGTGAAGCAGGGAAAGCATCCGAGGATTTTCGAACGGCGTTGCAACTACAACCATCCTATGGCGAGGCCCATCTCGGATTGGCGTTCGCTGATCTGCAGTTACACCGGCCTAAGCCCGCTCTCGTGCAGTTGGACGCCGCCGAAAAGATCCTCGGCAAATCTCACACGTGGCATCTAGCGAAAGCAGAAGCCTTTCGTCAGGAGCAAGACTTTCCCCATGCGGCTACGGAGTACCGAACTGCGCTCTCGGAAGACTCGAAGGATTTGACGACAGAGCTCGCGTATGCCGACGTGCTCTATCGAATGCGTCATTATGCCGAGGCGATCTCCGCTCTGAATGCGGCTCGCGCCCTGTCGCCGGACGATGCGTCCATTTATGCATTGATGGCGCAGGTTCATGCAAAACAGGGAAACCGCGAAGCTGCAATGACGGATATTCAGTCGGCGGAAAGACTGGGTGGAACCCGCATCGAGGTACTGACGGCCACAGGCGATGCATTGCTGACTCTCGGAGATCGTAACGGCGCGATGCAACGTTTCTCTCGCGCACTCGAAGTCCCAGGAGGCGACCGCATCGGCGTTCGTCTGTCGATCGCGGAGATATTCTTGCGCCAAGGCCATTTTGACGAAGCTCATCGGCAAATTGCTTTGGGATTCGCCGAGGCCCGCCTCTTCCCCGACTCTCCTGTGACTGGAGACGACTTCGCCCAGGCGGCCGGTCTCTTTCTCGCGATGCACGATTTCGATTTGGCAGAAACCTATTTCAATAAAGCTCAACTGGCCGGCGCTAACAATCGAACGGTAGCAATCGGTTTAACGAATACCTACCTGGCTGAGGGAAATACGGGCAAAGCGGGAGCAGCGCTCGCGAGTCTTGGTCCTGCGGACGATTACCGTGACGACTATGACTATATGATGGCCTCGGCGAACCTTTATCGGCAGCGCCAAGACCCGTTGCACTCGCTCGCGAGTTTCGCCCAAGCGAGCACGGTCGCGGGTCAAGAAGATCAAGGCATCGCGGAAACCTCGCAATACGCCGCAGCCGATCAGGAAGGCCGACAGATTATTAATGACAAGGTCAGCCTTGTGCCTGAGGCAACTTTCACTCCTGTACTCGAAGACATCAACGTTTACACGCTAGACGCTAAAATTCTTCACGTAACCAATCCAGCACTATTGCCGCCGCCGCGTCATTCGTTCCAGAGTCTTGCCCAGTCCAACTATCGAGTCCACATCGGAAATCTCCCGGCCATCACAGGTTTCGTTGGTGAGGCGATGACCTCTGGAACGTTGCTCTATCCTAGCGTCGGCGTAGTGCAGAACCGGAATACCTACGACACGATTCTGAATGGCGGGATCAATCCGACTCTCCACCTCGGAGACAACTCGATCACTTTCGATGGCGGCCTGCAGTTCACTGTTCGCCGCGACACCATCTCTCCGGTGTACATGAGTCAGAATCTGTTTCGCCAATTCGTCTACGTATACACAAGTTCGTTCTTCAACTGGATCTCGATGACCGGCAGCGCGCAGAGGGAAACTGGACCATTCATCGATCAGAATCTGCACTCGCGTGACCTGTTCGCCAATGTTGAATTCACAGTTGGGCGCCCGTGGGGCAATACTTCGTTGATCACCGGATATTCGGCGCGAGACCTGCTGTTCCGGCCGGTTGTCGAAGAGTATTTCAATACGACAACATACGCGGGGCTACAACACAAGTTCGGCCGCCGGCTAACTGCGGCGGCTTTGGCAGAGGACTTGCGATCGTGGCGCGTCCAAAACACCGAGTACGCGATCGCGCAAGCGCTTCTCCCCGGCGGACGGTTTGATTTCCGCGCCACTCCGCGGTGGAGCGTTCAAGGCTCATTCATTCTGTCGCGCGGGTCGGGATATCACGCTTACGACAATGTTCAGAGCCAGTTGTTGGTTTCTTACGTGCGCCCGTTGCATGGCAATGTAAAAGGAGATGCGGGCGAAGTTCCCGTCTCGTTCCCAATGCGCTTTTCAGTTGGAGTTCAGCAGCAGACCTTCTATGACTTTCCAGGTTCCGCCGGCAAGAACACCATTCTCCCAATTGTGCATTTCTCGTTGTTCTAGGACGGTTGCTACTGCGGATGACGCTTATCGGGAAAACTCGAATCCAAGACTCAGCTCGCGATTTCTCTACAGCCCCGTCCCGAACTCAGGCGAAGGCGCTTCGGCAAAAATTGCTTGGCGGTTCACTTACTCTCCTTGCCGGCTCCGGCCTGGTTGGCGTCACCAATCTCGTTTACAACGTCGCGACGGCCCGATTGCTCGGCCCGACGGGCTTTGCGCACGCCACTGCCGTTTATACGCTGCTGATGCTGGCTTCGGCGATCACTTTGTCGTTCCAAGTTGTGTGCGCCAAATACGTGGCCACTTCCAAGACCGAAGAGGAGAAAGCCACAGTCTTTGCAGGACTACACTTGCGGTCTTGGCTGGCCGGCGTCGGCATCGGTATCAGCCTGTTCGTATTCAACCACGTCATCACCGAGTATCTGAATCTTCCTGACCCCGTCTTAATTTCGCTCCTCGCTTTGGGGACTGCTTTTTACATTCCCTTGGGGGTTCGCCGCGGATACATTCAGGGCATTCACGCATTCCGCGCGCTCGCTGTCAATTTCATGCTCGAGGGAGTGGTCAGGCTCGGCGGAGCTTACCTGCTCATTGAGTTCGGATTGGGTGTTAAAGGTGCGGTCTTAGCCAGTGTCATTGCCGTCATCGCGTCATATTTCCTGGCGAAGCCAAGCCCTGGATTGAAGTCTCTCCGCACTTCCTCCATATCGATTTCTTCCGGGGAGGGATTACAGGCAATCGTATTTTTTTCAGGACAAGTTGTTATCAACAATTTTGACATCGTGTTGGTGAAGCACTTCTTCGCTCCAGAGCAGGCGGGGATTTATGCTGCAGTTTCACTCGTCGGGCGCCTGGTAAACATGTGCGCATGGTCTGTGGTCAACACAATGTTCCCGGTGTCTGCGGCGGCACGTTCGAGCGATCGGGAAGCGCGGCCAGTGCTTTTTATGTCGTTGTTCCTGGTGTTCTTGATATTGTCCGTCCTGATTCTCGGTCTATGGGCGATACCAAGCTTCTTGTGGCGCACACTCTTCGGTTCGCACTTTGCTCTCCAGAATTTCGGAGGCCTGGCTGCTCTGCTGATTCTTTACGCCGTCACTACCGGGATCTACTCGTTGAGCTCGGTGATGATCACATACGAGATGTCGCGAAAAATCGCTAATACCAGTTGGGTTCAACTGGCCTTCAGCGGAGCGTTGGTTCTCGGAATCTGTCTTTTTCATACATCTTTGCGCCAAGTCATCTTTGTGCAGCTCTTTCTAATGGTGATTCTTTTCGTGATGGTGGCGTTGCCATTACTACACCGCGAGATCGCGCCTGTAGACCATCGGACTTACTCGAGTCTTCGCATCATGCGGCCCATGAGCGACTATGAAGTCATCTCCGAATTCCTGCGTAGCGAGTTTCACCATCCTGAGTTTGAGGAATACCGGCGAGAGTTCGGACGCATTGTGAACGAACCGAATCTCGATAATCATCGAGAGAACGCCCTGCGGAGGGCCTTGTTATTTCTGCGGCGCGGCGCAATGTGGAGGGAATTGCCGGAGGATACGGCGTGGTTCAAGGTGGAATTGACCCGCAAGGATCTGGAGCGCATCCGCTTCTTTCCAAGAGCGCAGTGGAGACGCGTCGCCGAAGGCAGTTTCTATCTGACCGACATGGTCGAGTGCCTGCGGCTTAAGTGGCAGGAATCACCCGACGACCAGTTCTTTCAAAAGCTCCAACACTTGAGCGAGCCCGTGCAGGAAGGTCGAGTGAACCCTACCGTTCTGCTGATTGGAGTGGACCCGGAAAGCCCTTTGACGATCCTCGATGGGAACCATCGCATGGCAGCAGGGATGCTTGCCCAACCTCCCGCAACGCTCGACAGCTTTCAGTTTATTTGTGGCCTGTCGCCGGCGATGACGCGATGCTGTTGGTATCGAACGAATGTGAACACCATCTCGCGCTACCTGACAAATCTCCTGCGCCACGTCTTCTACGATCCAGAATCAGATATCGGCCGATTCGCCGAACTTGATTCGTAAGTACGCCTACTGCGGTCGCGTGCCATTATCGGCCGGAGGCTCAGTCGACTCTTCGACCGGGCTGTTATCACGGTGGCGGAGCACTACCGGCTCATTCTCCCGCCTCAGTGCATTCCGCTGTTGTGTAACTTTTGCCTCGACTTCTGTGTCATTGTTGTCCGCGACCGAATTTAGCTTTTTCCCTTCCGCCGTAGCGCGAGTCGCGACTCCTACTGTTGTTGATGCCCCGACTGATTGACGCGCACGCTCGTAGAAAAATTCCGCCGTCTCCCGGTCTCCGCCCAATTCCGCAACGTAGCCGATGTTATTCATGGCGAAAGCATTGTTGGGGTCGAGAGCATAGGCCTTGCGAAAATCCGCTTCCGCCGACCGAAGGTCGTTTCGGTTGACGGCCGATACACCCCGCAAATTCAGCTCTGCTACCTGTTCCGTCACATCTTGGCGGTGCGATAGATGATCTCGTAGAGCCTTCGCATTTTCCTGTGCCATCTTGCTGACCGGACGGCCCCGCCATGTCCGATCCGTCGTGACGACCGCAGTTACACCTGACGCGCCATTCGAGGCTTCATCGAAAAGTCGGAGGGCCTCCTCGTCCTCGCCCTCCATCTCTTTCGCCGCGCCAAGATTATTTAGTGTGTACAGATTATGCGGATCATTCTTGAGTGCCTTGTCGAGGAGCACGTCGGCTTCGGCCGCTCGTCCTTGAGCCAACAATCGAACCGCTTCCACGTTTGCATGATTCGTCTGAATTGGGCCAGTGGCGACAGCCACCGCATCCTTCATCGGCCGACCCTGCGCCTCCCGCGAACTGGCACGATCGACGATTGCATCGCTGGGTTGCTCGGCCGCCAGTGCGTAAAAGCGCTCGGCACGGTCGATTTGCCCCTGTAACTCGGAGATGTACCCGAGATTATTAAGAGTGAACGAATCGTCTGGGTCGAATAAGTAAGCCTTGTAAAACAACTCCTCGGCCTTTTTGAGATTGTGCTTGCGGACTGCCTCGACGCCCTCACGATTCAGTCGTTGAACCGGCGTCACGATGCTTCTTCGCGGAATCGTGATCTTGAGATCTCCCGCATGAGCGCGGGGAGGAGCCCCGACTGCCGCAGCCGCAATCGCAAGAAGTCCGAACGGAAACCAGAATTTCAGCTGCATAGTTCTGCCTTTAGTCGCTAAAATTGGCGCAAATAGCACTGTCTTTGGATGCCGTTGAAGTCCTTTTGTTTGCCGTCAGATGGCTCGGCGAAGGAACAAAAGAAAGACATTTAGGGCCACCTCTCCAGACTCATTTGGCATCCAACTGACGCGTGAAATATAGAGGCAATCCCCGACTGATTTCTTATTTGGCGGCAGCCGTTCTCGGGACCTTGGTCTGCGCATCAATTGCGTCCGCCCAAGCACCGCAAGGTGCTCCATCGACGATGATTTCGACGTCGAAGGAGGACGCCGAATCGTCAAGCATCGAACCCGCTAAACCGGCTCCGAATCCGGCCTCCGAGGCGGCGATAAGCGTGGATCCTGCGAGCCTCTTGCCAGATCTGCCTCGTTTGCCGCAAAGAAACGCAACTCTTATAGGCGGAACAATTTCTCATTTGGATCGCGTGCGAGACCGCTTCACGATTAGCATGTTCGGCGGTGGGCACACTTCCATCTTTTTCGATCCCCGTACGAAGATTATTCGCGGCACAACTGAGGTCACCCTCACTGATTTACATGAAGGTGACCGCGTTTATTTGGATACGATTCTCGATGGTGACACCGTTTTTGCTCGAACGATCCGCCTGAAAGCTGGCGCAGCATCTGGCGAAACCCAAGGCATCGTATTGAAGTATCGGGAAGACCGCGGCGAGTTGACCATTCGGGATGGGATTTCCCCTCAGCCGGTTCGCGTGCGACTGGACTCGGCCACGAAATTCATGCAGGGACAGCAGACCCTTTCCGCCAGTGCACTTCAGCCGGGGTCGCTGGTGGCTGTAGCCTTTAACTCAGAAGGCAGAGGCCAAGATGTTGCGCGCGAAGTGTCCATTCTTGCCGCGCCCGGAACTCGCATTACGTTCACCGGCCAAGTCGTACACATTGATTTGCGATCGGGCTTACTCGCTTTGAATTCTTCCACTGACCACAAGACATACGAAGTTTATCTCGACCAATCGATCACGCCAGACAATAACCTCCATCCTGGGGCGAACGTAACAGTATTGGCGACTTTTCAAGACTCCCGCTATGTCGCTCGCAGTTTAACCATCGACTCGCAGAATAAATAATTCAAAGAATTACTGAGGCATCCAGGTTTCGTCACCGACGAGACGTGGATGCTCGTTTTAGTTATTCTCAGACGGCTATTGAAGGACCGCCGCGTTGCAGGCTCCATCAGTTGGCTGCGATGGAGCGTTACTCGGAGGTGTCGCCCAAGGCACATTCTGGAAGTCGAAGAATTCCGTCATGTCCATTTGCGCGGCATCTCTTTGAGTGAGCGAAGCGACGTTGAAACGCGTTTCAATCAATTTTAGAATAGCCGTGTAATCGGCTTCCGTATGTGAGACGTAGTTCCTCTTGGTAAAAGGAGAAATCACGATCAACGGCAGCCGATATCCAGAGTAGTTGAAATCGCAATTGGGGCCATTCGGGTCACTTGTGGATGTGCAAAGGTCGCCGGTCTGAAGATCGATTGGAGCAATACCGTCGGGATTCGGCTCCGGGAAGGGTGGCACGTGATCGTACAGCCCGCCCGGTTCGTCGTAGGTGAGAATGAAAACCGAATCCTTCCAGGACGTGCTCGTCATCAGTGGATTAATCAAGCTGGCGACGTACGAAGCGCCGGTCTGTACGTCGGTTCCAGAACTCGGATGTTCATCCCGTCCGGATTCGTACCCTGCTTCAATGAATGCCACTGATGGCAGAGTGCCGTTCTGCACGTCCGTGAGATATTGCGACACCGGAACGACATTGCTGGGTAACTGGTTTGGCGGAGCGTATGCTGCAAACTGCGTCAGGTAGGTGCATGCCCCAGTCGTCGAAGATGCGGATGCGTCCTTGACAGTTCCCCCCTTCACTCCGGTCCGCGAATCTGGTGGCGTAGTCGGACACGTATCATCGCTGTAATACACCTTCCAGCTGACTCCTGCCTTTGTGAGTTCGTCAAAAATTGTCGTGGCCGTAAGCGGCGCATTGTCGGCAGCGTCGGTTCCCGGAGGGTATGCGTATCCCTGTGAAGTTGCGGCGAACAAATACATACGATTGACTTGCGTGCGATCCAACGCAGGCGCAAACCAGCGGTCGGAAGTGGCAAAATTTGAGGCCATGAAGTAGTAGTACGGCAGGTCTGTCCAGTCGTAGTACCCCATGGCGCGAATCCCCGCCGTATCGGTGTACTGCGGGTTTGCTCCGCCCGCATTTTCATTGATGGCGAAATTGGCTGCGTTCCAAACAAATCCATCCATCGTCGCAGTCGTTGAGCTCGGTGTTTGCAGGTTCCAGTCGAGATGACTTTCATCCCACGACGGACTCAGATTCTCGATACATTCGCTCGCGACGTGGAAGGCGGAGACTGTGCTCGTGCCATCGTAGCTGGGGTTCGACGCCGTCGACGGCATTGCATCGAGTTGCTGCGAGGGATACCCATTCGCGGCCCAGTAGGCGGGAAGCTGGCCAAAATACGTATCGAATGATCGATTCTCCTGGGCCATGAAGATGATGTGATTGATGGACGAGATGCTACCCGTGGGGGTCGTCACAGGTGTAGTTCCCTGTTGTAAACCCTGACAGCTTGAGATGGCGAGCGTTGCCGCAGCGACAATTGCCGCTGAAAAACACGAACACAGTCTTTCTTTGATGACCATTCGGATCACCCTTTTTTGTGAGCCTGAGTTGATTTCAAGGCCGAGATTGGATGACTTCTCCGGCTGGAATGTTGGCTGGCACGCGACATCTACTTCGAGGGTAAGCCCTTGCAGAATATGGAGATCCGAGATTCAATTTGAAGCGATCAAACTATTCCCCCCACTCCGCAACCGCCAAAACGAAACGCGCCCATGGGCTCGATTACTTACTCTCGTTGCACCAGCGGCCAACGCTTAGTGAACTAACGTGACCTTTTGCAGTAAACCATTCCGCACTAAGCTCCTCTCGATCCCAGAAAGTCCCAGAGCAGTTTGTGAGGAATCTACAGGCTTGCGCGCCTCCCTCTAAAACGCTCAAAGCAAGAAGCAAGCCCCAGTAACTCCGCTCCTGAGGGCAGATGTGTCTAAAATTTTGGCAAGTTGCAGCCCTACTCCTGTCCGTGGCAGGTGTATGCGTGGCGGGAACTCCCGTCGTACCCACAACCACTCTGGCCGCACAGACGGCTAACAACACAAGCGCCGCCAACAACTTTCTTAATCAGACCAACGGCAATTCCGGCGCAGGAAATATAAGCAAAGTCAATGTTCACTCGCTGCTTTACTCAGGCGCGAGCACAAAAATCTACGCTCATCTCTTGCTTTGGTTCGGCGGATCGAACCATATGAACGTCGGGTATAGCTCGACCGATCCCAACCAAATCCACAATCAAATCACCGACATGATCAGCCGCGGAATCGATGGCGTCATCATCGATTGGTACGGCCCGAACAACAGTATTGATCAAGCGACCAAGCTAGTCATGGCCGAAGCCGAGAGCCATCCCGGATTTACCTTTGCGATCATGATCGACCAGGGCGCAATTGAATGGTATTCGTGTCCGGGTTGCTCGCCGCAGCAAGCGCTAGTGAGTGATCTGCAGTACATCCAACAAACGTACTTCCCGTCTTCGGCGTATATGACGCTGCAGGCAAAGCCAGTCGTCACGAACTTCAACGTTGATCTCTCTTACTCCGTCGACTGGGATGCAGCCGTGGCAAGTCTTTCCACGCAACCCGCTTTTCTGTTCCAAAACAACAATGGATTTACGCACGTGCTCAGCGAAGGAAGCTATTCCTGGGTCATGCCGACGACGTCGGATTACGGAATGAGTTACCTCACAAGCTTCTACGACGCCGGAATGCCGCTGAACAATCAGCAGACGGTCGGAGCCGCATACAAGGGCTTCAACGATTCGCTCGCTTCGTGGGGATCGAACCGCATCATGGGACAGCAGTGCGGGCAGACTTGGCTGGAAACATTCTCAGAAGTGAACGGCCTTTACAACTCTGGAAAGCAGTTGTCTTCCCTTCAGCTAGTCACCTGGAACGACTACGAAGAAGCAACCGAGATCGAATCCGGCATCAACAACTGCGCGAGCATCTCCGCTTCGGCATCCGGCAACTCTCTCCGCTGGAACCTTCAAGGAAACGAAAACACCATTGATCACTACACCGCTTACATCAGCACAGACGGTCAAAATCTCATGCCCCTCGGAGATGCCTATCCCGGAACGTCATCTCTGAATTTATGCAGTTATTCGATATCTAATGGAAATTACACCGCGTATGTTCAGGCGGTAGGCAAGCCCAGCATCACCAATCAAATGTCTGGGCCAGTGCCGCTTTCTCTTAACTGTGGAGGAAGCACATCAACGAACGGGACTATCAGTTTGGGAGCAAGTCCCAGTGCTGTGAGCATCGTTCCCGGTAGCTCTGGCAAGGTAACAGTGACGGTGACGCCCGGATCGGGGTCGTTCAACAGTGCGGTGGGTTTGACGTGTTCGGGTTTACCGGTTGGCCTAACTTGCTCGTTCGCTCCCTCGTCCGTCACTCCCGGGTCGCACAGTGTCAGCTCGGTGCTCACCATGATCGCCGCTCCGGTTGTTGCTGCGGACCGACGCGAGGTGAGGCATCTCGCTTTCGCGACGTTCTTCAGTTTCGGGCTCTTCGGGATTGCTCTGGTCGGGAAACTTCGCCGCCAGCGAATTCTTACCGCCGTCGGACTGCTCGTGGTGATAGGACTTATTTTCGGTGCTCTCTCTTGTGGCGGAAATGCTACCAGTTCCGTCAAACCGCCCACTCCTACCCCGACCAGTTACGTCGTCACCGTCAACGGGAACGCCGGCACCGTTCAGCTTTCCACGACCGTTGTGATTACCGTGAAGTAACGACTCGTCGCCGCCGTTCCAGGTGGTGTGCAACAACGCAGAACGCCTTGACCAGTTCAGGGAATTTCTGGTCATTAAGCGCAGCAGTAGAGACTTCGAGGGGATCCACCGCGGTAGACGCCGGACCCTCGAAATATGTCTCAAAGTTTGGACTCTTTGCTGAAGCTCAAAGTGTCGGAGATACTTTTGCACGACGTTGGGCATAGTCATGCGCAGGGCGGCAGAGAAGTTTTGCCCAGCCATCGTTCGCTGTTTTTCAGGATTTTCTAAGAACGCGACCAAACAGTCCGCAAGGCCCTGGGCATCGCCAGGCGGATAAAACTCGATCGCCAATTCCTCGCCCTGCGCCATTTGCCGGAAGTCGGCTAAGTCTGCGCATATGATGGGCACGCCGTAAGCGCAAGCCAGGTGGGCCACTCCACTACAGCCTGTCGACGACGAATATGGCATGACCGCAACCGTCGAGCTTTGAAATACATTCCCCAACTCTTCTTCGGGGACGTATCCGCAGAACTCGATATTGGGATTGCTGGCGCAACGCTCTTTCATCGATGCCGTGTAACCCGCAGCTTGCGGGTGATCTCCCCCTGCAATGACAAGCTTTGCATTTGGGAAACGTTCGAGAAGTAGATCGAAGGCTTCGATCATGAGTTCAAGCCGCTTGTAAGTTCCCCATTTTCCAAAAGCGAGAATTCGATGAGGTGTTCCTCGTCGTGCAAAATCTGGCAACTCCGGCCTTCGCGTCAGAATGCCGTGCGCACGCAGGTGGACATTGTCTCTCCCGTACTTATCGTTCAATATCTTGCGATACCCCGGCATCAAAACGGATACCGAGTTAGACAGCAAAAGCATCCGCGTTGCGATGGCGCCCGCCATTCGATACAGACCCTCGTGGCGAATGCCTGAATCTTTCAGTTCGACCGTGTCCATCAAGTGATGCAGAGTGACGTGCGTGTAACGTCCGCTAAGCCTGGCCAGCAACGGAGTCATCAAGCCGCTGAAAGCGACCAACGGATTGCGTCCGAATGTGCTGAACAACAAATTGAACCAAACGACATCCGGCTTCAGGCGACGCAGTGTTTTCGTCAATCGGATGACGCTGCCGGGATCGTCAAACGACCAGCAACGCAGGACTGAAAAACCGTCTAACTCGTCATGATCGGACGGGAGTTGATCGGCCAGAACGGTGAGATTGAGAAACGGATTCCGCTGTAGTTCCTGGGCGATATGAAATCCATACTCGCTTAATCCGCCCGTGCTGGGAGGAAAAGTTGTCACCAAACAAATCTTCATTTGTCTCCCGTCTCTTGAGCGGCGGCAGTAGATTCGATGTGCTTTCAGAGGCAGATGTTGTAGAGCGAGCAAGAAACGAAGCCGTCTTTATCGCACAGAAGTACTTGCCATACCGGGGCTTCGCAAGTCGCCTTGCGGTGAATGCGCGGCGGCACACAGGCATTTCTCGTGCATCAAAGAGCGGATGGTTTCGGCAGTTTCTTCGACCTGCCGGGGAGGCAGAACGGTCATTTCAGCGAGGCGACCTACCTCAAAATAGGCTTCCCGATTGCGGCGGACAAATTCCAAGGGATATTCAGGTTTGCGGGCGCTCGCGGCCTCTGGATCGCCATCGACCAACAACGCGAGATCAGGCTTTGGAACGATGCGCAGCAATGAGCTGACGTAGAATCGCACCAACTTATGCTGCAATGGAAGGTTTGCTAACTCATCGAAAATGTATCGATCAAAAATCTGGACATCGAAATCTTCTCGCATTCGCCCGATTGCGAGCCGCAACTTGATGCCGTCCAGCAGATAAAGGACGAATCGAAATAGAGTGACATACCAGGATGTTACATTTTTGTCTCGCCGCTGAATCGGGTCTTCTGGACTTCCGATTCCACGATCTCCCTTGAACACCCGGTAGCTGATACCCTCACGGAACTCTCGTAGCGCGACGATATCGTCCCAAAAAGTGTAAAGGTGGGACCTCAGCCCACGTTCTTGCAAATAGCTGCGCAGCACATCAATTTGAGTGCTCTTGCCGGCGCCATCAATTCCCGAGAAGGTTACAATTTTCATTCTGTCGATGCGTCCTCAGCACATGAATCCACTGGCGCAGCCGTTGGTGTTTTTAGTGCGCTCCAGGTGGTTTGCTGGAAGTCGCTTCACTCAGGGCGATTACCGTTCCCAATGCAGCGCCAGCTGCGACGATTGCTGCTACCTTGATGACGATTGTTCGTGTTCGCCGCTGTTTTGCCGGAGCAATCGCTATCCCTGCCGGCTGAGCTGCTGTCATACCATTGACTTTCGGCGCCTCGGCAGCGGCAGTCCCTACCGGTCGCTGAGGATTTTGATCCTGATCTGTCGCGGTTTTCTGCGCTGATGTGGCAGGTTGGTTACTGGAATCAGAGGGCGGGGCCGCATCTTGCGACTGCGCTCGCAATGATCCCGGACTATCTGGCAGTTCTGCTGTGGGCGGTGCAACTGCAGTCAGTGAGTCTTTTACAGTTCCAGTTTCCTGAGCCACGGTGCGCGGGGCGCTCTGTGCTTCTTGCGCTATCAGTCCCAAGGGAACACCGCACGTCAAAGCACCACACAGCAATGCTAACGACCGGTTCCGCAACTTCAGCATCGGGCCTCCTTAGCTGGCCTGCTTGAGAGCTTCCATTTCCCCGAATGCGGTTGGCTGCCAAGGGGCGACGTCTGGAATTACGTCGGCAGGAATGGCCTGGAAGCTTCTAACAGCTTCGTCGCAAGTCTCGAAGGTCTCAAAGATTCGCGCCACTCGCATGAGCTCAAGAATCACTTCGGATTCTGGGGACAGCGTGGCGAGCTTAAGATCACCGTCCCGTTTAAGCGCTTCTTCGAGGCAATGCAGCAGCATCTCGACCCCGGCGCTATCGATGGAGCGTATCTGCGAGCAATCGAGAACGAGTCGTGGACGAGTCGATTGGAGTAGTGGCCCGACTTCCTGCATGAACAAATGGACTTCCTGGGCGTTGAGCTGTTCAGGTACCTGCATCACTACAACGGGCCAATTGGTTAACATAATTCCTACCCCTTTAGGTTTTACTTGCTCAAAATGTCGAACTGCCGGCCGAACCCGAATGTGTGCGAGGTTCTCCAGTGGTAGCAATGGGTCCCTCCAAGCTAGGGCCGGACCATAAATTGCGGACGACTCCGGCGAAAGGCTTGTTCTTTCGCATAACAACCGGATCTCCAATTTTCAGCGTTACTCCGTGATGCAAGTTCACTAAACTCTCCCCGTCCACAACCGAATGGGCCAGATCAAGACCAATCCCCACGTAGCTGTTGGGCAGGATCGACGTATCCTCAACCACCGTTCCGTAATCGATGTAACAATCTCGTTCAACGTTGCTGCATCGGGTGACCAGACACTGCTCAGAAACTGTCACGTTGCTACCGATGAAAGATGGCGAAACAATGCGAGCACCCTTCTCTACTTGTGCTCCTTCGCCCATCCATATCCCCTGTCGAACTTCAGATCCCTGCGGACGAATACGGCATCGCGAATTGAAACTGTCGACGACCAACCGACGCAGGTCCCTCGGGTGTCGCATGCGGTTCACATAACCGCGAACCGGGTAATACGTCGACTTGCCCATTTGTAAGCCGGCAAACAAGTTCGAGCTTTCTGCAACTCGATCCGGACGTGCGATCCACAAATCCAGCGGACCCTCATCATCAAAAGCGCGAATCACACCGTTGGAATGCTCAGCGCAGAACTGGAAAGCGTCGGCAAGATCAAATTCAACGTATCCGCCGACTCTCATGATCAGCACACACTCAAGGTCTTCCTTCCATCCTGCTAATTGTCTAGCAGCCGCCTCCCAAGGATCAGCTGCCGCAAAGAGCGTTAGGTTAGGGTTACAGCCCAATCCTTCGCTCTCTACGGAGGCGCCACAAACAGCCACCCTCCCGATTCCGTCTCGAAACAAGCGCTCAACCGTACGGCGGACGACTGAAAGCCCAAGTACATCGACACTCGCCAAGACCGCGTGCTGCATTGCCGGAGGACCGAGTTCAACTGGTCCGCTGTCATTTCCAACTATTACGATCGCTTTGGCCACTCGAACCCACTCCCTGGATCCCCGGCGCCTGGGCGCCGGTTCAAATTATCTCGTGGACGCAGTGGCCAGAATCGAACTCGCAGGCTTTGCTGCACGCCGACGAATCTTCGCCTTCGGGAACAACAGAGCGCGCATTTTCAGCTTCGCCTTGTGTAGCTGCGACTTCGAATTTCCGATTGAGCAGTCGAGCAGTTGAGCGATCTCATGATGCTGATATCCCTCAACTTCATGCAGAGCAAAAATCGTCCGGCATCCTTCTGGCAGCTCATCTAGCGCACGGCGCAAGGCAATGCGGTCAACCACTCCGCTGAGTTCCGGATCGTTCTTGCCGAAATCCCGATGGAGAGAAGGGGATTCGGGGTTTACAGGTTCATCGAGCGACACCGTTGGCGGCGACTTGCGCCGGCGCAATTTCATCAGCACGGTGTTAACCGCGACTCGATACAGCCAAGTTGAAAACGCTGCATCGCCGCGGAACGAACTCACGGTTCGGAACACTTGCAGAAACGCCTCTTGAGTTAGGTCCTCGGCTTCAGCAACATCCTTCGTCATCAGGAGACAAACTGAATAAACGCGATTCTTGTGTTGCTGAAACAGCATTGCGAAAGCTTGCTCGTCGCCGGCTTGCGCGCGTTTTACCAGGTTGATCTGTGAATCGTCACGGCCCTTCATGCTGGTGGACGCAATGACATTCGCTTCTGTCGCGGGAATCGCACAGGTCGCCACGGTTAGTCTCCTTCAAACACCTGAAAGTTTTTTTCGCAGGTACAGGTACTCGCGAACAACTTAGTCAGAGTAGAGAAAGACGCGCCGCGGTCGTATCGGGTCACATCTGTAAACACTTGCAGGAGACGCTGTAAGACTTCCGGTTTCAGTTCTTAAGGCGCATATGTAGATGTAAGGAAGCGTTTTGGGCGGCAATTTGAGAGGGCACTACGCAAAATGCCGCCCGTAAATGAAGAGAAGTACCGATTGACTTTTTCGACTCAGTAAAGATGAAATTCAACTTCGACGCTGATTTGGACATCGACGGGCTTTCCGTCCTTCAGAGCCGGCTGAAATCGCCATTGCTTCACGGCGTCGATTGCTTTCGCATCGAGCCCAAATCCCAAGCCCCGCGCGACGCGAATGTCTCGAGGATGGCCAGACGAATCGACGATTAGCCATAGCACACATGTGCCTTGCTTTTTGGCTGCGCGTGCTTCTTCTGTGTAGTCCGGATCGGGTGAGGAGATCGCAGTCGGAGCCGAGATGCCGCCACCCACACGATAAACTCCACCACCGATGCCACCGCCAACGCCCGCTCCGACTCCTGGCCCGTGGCCGACTCCAACGCCTCCGCCAGAGCCAGATCCAATACCCCCGCCAGAGCCTGTCCCATTCGAAGGTGGAGCGGCCGGCATCACCGCCGCCGAATTAGTACCGATTGTCGGCATGTGGTTGTCGGCGACATGCACTGTCGGCGGGATTACTACCGTCGGCTCAACCGCAAGCTTTGGCTTTTCATTCCGCATCACGATCGCGGGCGGGGTAATTTGTTGCAAAGCTGGTTTCGGCAGATGCCCTTTCGGAGCTGGCAGGATGTCGTGATCGCCGCCTCCCCCTCCGCCACTGATCACTTTCTTCGCCGCGGGTAGCGTGTAAGTGTCTGGCGAGGGAGCAATGAGCATCACATTCTGTCGCGTTTCTCGTTGCGTGATCTGATGTGAAACGAAAATGCCGCTGAGCAGCAAGCCTACGAGGGCGATATGAACGATTACGGAAACAGCAACTCCATTGGCCCGGTAATTATTGTACGTGCCCCAGATTTGATCGGGCGCTTGAGAGAAAGTCGAGCGAGGCTTCGCTGCTGTACGAAATTCCCGCCCACGGATCCTAGTTAGATCCCCCGCGGGCATATCCAGCAACGACTGACCACTGTAAGCAGAATTACGATGGCTCGACATGAAGACTCCTCAAAATCTTTCAACTATGCGTATCAGTAGATGCCCGAATGCAACCTCGGGTTTGAGACAGTCGCTCAATTCAAGCAATTCTCTTTTGATCCCTTCCTAATGCGCAAAAAAAAGAAATGGCGGGAGCAGTTTCTCTCCCACCATTCGTCCCTTGAACAAAACCTCGATGACTTGTCGCGGTTCACAGCCGTCCGGCTAATAGCAAGACCAGGACTACTACTACTACGAGTCCCAATCCTCCACTCGGGTAATATCCCCAAGAGCGGCTGTACGGCCAAGTGGGCAATGCGCCAAGAAGCAGCAAGACCAGCAATATCAGCAGAATCGTGTACATGATGTCTCCCTCTGTGCGATCACATTTCTAACGGCGATTTGTTCTTGTTCTTCAAATTTGATTCCAGCGCAGCGTTATTGCACTATTTCGCTGCGGAACTACCAGTCGAATCAGAATCGGTCTTCATACTCGATTCCTTGCTCTGTGCCGAATATTTGCGGACAGCAGCCAGGAAAGGCGCGCTCGTCGATGTAGGCCGAATCTTGCCACTTAAAATGTCGGCGAAAGGCTCAAACTTCCCATACAGCAACCGAGTCTCATCTTTGTCCTGCGTCAGAGCAGCGCCGCTCAGATCCACGCCAGCGAAGAGCCCACGAGCACGGGAGTAAGTCAGCACTTCAGAGCGCATCTTGATGTCGGTATCGGCGCCTGCATCCCGACCCACTGGACCCGCAGCCGCGGACGCATCGGCGCCGAGCTTAAACTTGCTCGATAGCAGATGATCCATTCCTTGCTGGTTCATCACAACCATGACGAGATCGATGGCTTGGCCACCTAACTGAATCCCCCAGCTTCCGCCAGTGATCGTAATGGGAGCCGGAGCGCTCCACCCATGCTCAGTGCGACACGTTGCAACACCTTTGCCGTGATTACCGCCAAATCCGACGGCGATCTTTACCATCGACGGAATAACCGCAATGCACTTCGCACCGCTCATGACCTTGTCGGGAATTGCCTTGTCCGGAGTCGCCATGATTTCATCAAGCACCTTCGCGGACGCATCAATTCGTTTTGCTATGTCGGAATCGTCTTTCTTGTCGTCGGCTGACCAGCCCATGCCGACGAACAAAGAGCAAATGCTCAAAACCAGGAGATATCTCGGCCACTGTGAAGAAATGTGCCTCATTTGTTTGTCCTCTTCTTCTGTGCTCCAAGCGAGCACCCGCTACTTGACGATTAAACTGCGACCCCTACCCTAATCCGTGCAGCAAGATGGTCCAATCCGGATATGCCAGTAAATCAGCGGAGGATCTCCCTGATTGCAGCATTCGTCAGGGGTACACGGAGAACAATGCCTTACGGGAAACCAACCACTCCAACCGCAAAATCTACAGTTTTTAAGGTATTGCGACCCATCCAATTAAAGTCTTAGTCTGCAATCTCTACTCGACACAACGCCCCCCAAGCGGGTGCCGGTCCTCTGGGACGGACCGGCACCTGCTCCTTCCAGAAAGCTTCCTGAACCGTTTTTGTACCCTAGATCATTTCTCGAAATACACACTTGTCGGGATGTCGGGCCCTCTGGCATTTCACTAGCATCACACTTAGTACAAATCAGATTGGAGGGGAACCTTATGCTGTATTGGGCATTGGTCTTCCTGGTCGTCGCCTTAGTTGCTGGAGTATTCGGATTCGCGGGTATCGCAGTCGCCTCTGCAGGCATTGCGAAGATTCTGTTCATCGTTTTCCTCGTGCTGTTCCTCGTCTCATTGATTGGACACTTTGGACGTGGTAGCGCGGTTCGATAGAGCGTGCTCGGTAGAACTCGTGTGCGACCAAGTGGCTCCCAAAAGGGAGCCACTTAGCTTTTCCCGTCAAATTCCTAAGATATGTTCCTGATAACTGGATCGCACAGCAGCGTGAGTCGCTCCTGCGGGACTATTGTGCTTCGCCCTAAGTCCGGGGAAACCGGGTGATGGATCCAAATGCAAACTGGGCAGGAAGTTTAAAAAACAGGCGGTTTGAAGCGGGCGAGCAAGGACGGCTTCCAAGCCGGTCAAACTGCAAAGGCCCGGCGAGGGCCGCCGTGTGCAGTCACTCCCATTTCTGGGACATGCTCACCCCGGTACCGACACAGGATCGCGGGAAAAGGTCGCTGTTGGAATCAACTGAAACACGTAAGCAATGGCGGCATTTCCTTTAGATCCAAAATCCCGCCAAGACTAACTCCACGCGACGCGCAACGCTCCCTCCGCATCCAAGCTCCTTATGATGGGACTAGGTTCGCAAATTGTTTGGCTGGTGCTGATCGCGATCCCAGTCGCGTGCATTGCGTGGACGGTGACTCACGAAGAAGTATTCCGCGAGCCGCGACAATATTGTCAACAGGAATGTACAACCGCGAAAAACTTCTTTCGCCGAAAGTTCTTTTATCTGTTTACCTGCGAGTACTGCTTTAGCCACTACGTCGCAGCGGGAGTTCTCTCGATCACACGGTACAAACTGATATTCCCTGACTGGCGGGGATACTTCCTCGCATTCTTTGCTTTAGTTTGGATTGCCAATCAGTACATGAGTATTTACAACCGGCTGCGGCTCGACATAAAGCACGAGCAGGTTGAAATCAAAGCAGATGAGAAGGAAGTAAAAGAAAAAGAGCGTAGGACTGAACATCTTCAAGCGGCGTAAAGATGAAGATTTAAAATGCGATCGCTACGCTGTGACCGTAACCCTGATCGGCTCGTATCGCTTCGCTGGAATAACAACCTCGACGATCGTTCCCGGATTTGCATTCGCTAGTCGCAAGCTGCCACCGAGCTCGTTCACGCGCTGGCGCATTCCCCCGATTCCGATGCCCACACTGTCGGGCCGCAACTGAATCACCTGTTCTGGGATCCCTTTTCCATCGTCGCGAATTGTAACTACGATGTTTCCTTCCCGGAGCATCACGCTCACCATGCCGTTGCGAGCCCCGGAGTGCCGAAACATGTTTGTTAAGGCCTCTTGCACAATTCTGAAGACAGCGGTTTCCAGCTCAGATTTCAACCGTCCCAGATCGGGTGGATCCACTTCCAGGCGTACTTCGATCCCGCTGCGTTCCGAGAGCCCTTCCAAGAACCAGCGTAGTGCCGACACTAGTCCCACCTCGTCCAATAACGGGGGGTGCAAGAAGTGGGAGATGGAACGCACCTGCTGAATCGCACGGTCCACAAGTTCGCTGGTTTCTCCGGCTGCCTGCCGTACGGATGCTGAAGCGTCTTTGGCGAGAATTCCATCCAGAATCATTTTGGCGGCCGCCAATTCTTGCCCGAGCCCGTCATGAATTTCGCGCGCGATGCGACGTCGCTCTTCGTCCTGCATCGTCATCAACCGTCCGGATAGGCGCCGCAGTTCAGAGGTGCGGCTGTCTACTAATCTTTCTAACTCAATCGCATTGTTACGGATCGATTGCTCGAGCATCTTGCTGTCATGGATGTCGGAGCAGGTTCCATACCACTTGAGAATGTTTCCCTCGCCGTCTCGCAGAGGCACAGCCCGCGCTCGAAACCATCGATACTCGGAGTCGGCGCCTCGCAACCGGTATTCCGACTCGTACACTTCGCCGGACTGCACACAGCGCATCCAATGCGAAAGCGATTCGGGCTTGTCCTCGGGATGCACATATTCCAGCCAGCCTAAACCTATGGCTGAGCCTGCCGGCGCTCCCGTGTACTCATAAAAGCGACTGCTGAGATAATCTCTTGTGCCGTCCGCCTGTCGGCTAAAAATGATGTCCGGCGCTGTGTGTACGATCGCATCCAACTCCTGATTTTTCTGCGCCAGGTCATTATTCAACTTCTGCAAATCCAGAGCTTTCTGTTCAAGCTGCTGAGTTCGCTCTGCCACACGCTGTTCAAGAGCGACATTGAGCCGTTCCAGTTGAAGTTTTTTGCGGTGCAATTCGGCGAAAACTCTCACTTTCGCGCGCAAAACTTCCGGAACGATCGGCACAGAGAGGTAGTCGACCGCTCCGTGCTGATAGCCTTTTAAGCGGTCCAAATCGGTCAAGTGGACCGCTGAAACAAAGATGATAGCTGTTTTCTGGAAGCGTGGGTGTTGCCGGATGATCTCAGCCAGTTCGAATCCATCGATGTCGGGCATGCTGACATCCATCAGAACGGCGGCCACATCCGTTTTGAGCAATTTCTCAAGCGCATCCTTGGCAGAGGTGGCCTTGATCAGGTTCTCTCCCAAGTCGGCAAGAATCGCCTCATAGCTGAGCAATTTGCCCGGCTGGTCATCGACCATGAGGATGTTTACTTTTTCTTCGGCGCTCATCAGCCTTTCGACAATCTTCCCTGGCCCGCATGCGGCAGGATCATTTGGCTCCGGAATCCTTACACCGATGCTCATCGATGGAGCCACATGCGCAACGCTGACAACAACTGTTCAGTGTTCACCGGCTTCGCCAGATATTCCGAGGCTCCGGCTTCCAAACACTTCTCGCGATCCCCTTTCATCGCCTTCGCTGTCAGGGCAATGATCGGCAACCGGCGGAACGACGGATTTTGCCGGATGACCTGCATCGTGGCGTAGCCGTCCATTTCCGGCATCATGATATCCATAAGCACGATCGCCACGTCCGGTGTCGATTCCAGCATGGAAATCGCCTCCCGGCCCGTTCCGGCTGTCAGGACTTGCATCCCGCGGCGCTCCAGGACGCTGCTGAGCGCAAAGATGTTTCGCATGTCGTCATCGACAACGAGCACCTTCTTTCCCATCAGCGCCTCATCCGACCGGTGCAGACGATCCAGCATTTTTTGCTTTTCGGCAGGTAGATCGGCGACCACTCGATGAAGGAATAGCGCTGTCTCATCCAGCAAACGCTCCGGCGATTCGACACCCTTTACAACGACGCTCCGAGCCAGCGTGTGCAGTCGCGCGTCTTCCTCCGGCGACAATTCCTTGCCGGTAAATACGACCACCGGCAAATCGCTCACACCGGGAATGTCCCGAATGCGCTCGAGAATGTCGAAACCACTCATGTCAGGCAGACGCAGGTCGAGGACAACACAGTCGAAGGATTCTTTCGCTACCTGGTCGAGCGCGGCCGCGCCAGTCGCGGCCACCACGACATCGATGTCCTCGTAACCCAGCAATTCACGGATGCTGAGTTGTTCCGCCGGATTGTCTTCGACAATCAATAGACGCTTCCGGCGCGGCGCCGCATATTCCTTGATTCGTGATAATGCCAATTCCAACTCGTCCGGACTCGTTGGCTTGGTCACAAACGCAAATGCGCCCCGCGCGAGTCCATGGTGTCGGTCCTCATCGAGCGTCAGCATCTGCACAGGAATGTGCCGAGTCGCAGGATCCTGCTTGAGATGATTCAGCACCGTCCATCCCAACATGTCCGGCAGGAACACATCCAACGAAACGGCTGTCGGATGAAATTCTCGAGCCAACGCCAGAGCCTCAGCTCCGCGCAGAGCGACCAGGACCTTGAAGCCTTTGTCCCTCGACAAATCGCGCAATATACGGGCGTAATGCGGATCATCTTCGACGATCAGCAACACAGCATCATCAGGCTGTAGTTTGTCGCGGTCGTCCGCAATCTGTTCAACCGGATGCTCCGAAACGACGATGTTTGACAGTTTCAGCGGCGTTGATGGAGCTTTCCAGTCAGAAGGCGTCAACTTCGAGGCTGACGGTCCGACGTAAGTGAGAGGCAAATACAGCGTGAACGTGCTGCCCTGCCCCGGCACACTACGCAACTGGATTTCGCCGCCGAGCAAGCTGGCAAGTTCGCGGCTGATCGCGAGACCAAGCCCCGTCCCGCCGTATTTCCGGCTGGTGCTAGCGTCCGCCTGCTGGAAGGCCTCGAAGATAATGCGTTGCTTGTCAGGAGCAATTCCGATACCCGAATCGGCAACTTCAAAAGCCACAACCGATGCGGCTCCCCCAAGGATCGGGTGATCTTCGCTCCACCCTTTGCGCGCGACGGATACAGCGAGACGAACCGAGCCGTGCTCTGTGAACTTGAAAGCGTTAGACAACAAGTTCTTCAATACTTGCTGTAGACGCTTGGAGTCCGTTACCAGGCTCCGCGTAAGTTGTGGATCTGCCTGTACCTCGAACGCCAGCCGCCGGTTCTCCGCTTCATGCCGGAACGGGCGAGCCACCATTTCAAGCAGATTCGAGAAGAAGACTTCCTCGGCCTCGACTGAAACCGTACCAGACTCAATCTTCGAAAGATCAAGAATGTCGCTGATCAGGTTGAGTAGGTCCGTACCGGCACCGTGAATCGTTCGCGCAAACTCGACCTGCTTCGGAGTCAGATTGTGATCCGGATTTTCGCTGAGCTGCTGTCCTAGCACGAGAATCGAGTTCAGCGGCGTCCGTAGTTCGTGAGACATGTTAGCGAGGAATTCTGACTTGTACTTCGAAGTTAGCGCGAGCTCTTTCGCCTTCTCTTCAAGAGCGCGGCGTGCTTGCTCAATTTCCTGATTCTTGCGCTCCACTTCGACGTTCTGTTCGGCAAGCTGTTGAGCTTTTTGCGCCAACTGCTCGTTCGTCTGCTGCAGTTCTTTCTGTTGCGTCTGGAGTTCTGCCGCCAATTGCTGTGACTGCTTCAGCAATCCTTCGGTCTGCATCGTGGCTTCAATACTGTTCAGCACGATTCCAATACTGGCCGTCAGTTGCTCGAGAAATGCTAAGTGCGAAGCCGTGAACGCGCCCAGCGAAGCCAATTCGATGACCGCTTTAACTCGGTCTTCGAAGAGGACCGGCAGCACGATGACGTTTCGCGGAACCGATTGGAATAAACCAGATCGGATCGGCACTGTTGTCTCCGGGAGATCCGATATCAGCATCCGGCGCTTCTCCGCAGCCACTTGTCCGACCAGGCCTTCGCCAATTTTCAACCTGCGCAGGTGACCATTGTCGCCGTCGTCAGCGAAAGCCGACAACAAAACCATACCGGCTGAATTTTCAGTCTCCATCTGGTAGATCACACCCTGTTGGGCATTAACCAGCGGAGCCAACTCGGACAGCAACATGCGACCCACCGTCGCCAGGTCGCGCTGACCTTGCAACATACCCGTAAAGCGTGCGAGGTTCGTCTTCAGCCAGTCCTGCTCTGTGTTGCGATCGGTGGTGAGTCGAAGGTTATCAATCATCGTGTTGATGTTGTCCTTCAACTCCGCGACTTCGCCGCTTGCTTCCACCTGAATCGATCGCGTCAGGTCACCCTTGGTCACAGCGGTTGCGACTTCCGCAATCGCACGGACTTGGTTCGTCAGGTTATCGGCCAGAAGGTTGACGTTACCGGTAAGGTCCTTCCACGTTCCGGCAGCGCCTGGCACATTGGCTTGCCCGCCTAACCGGCCTTCCACGCCAACTTCGCGAGCGACCGTCGTCACCTGATCCGCAAACGTCGCCAGCGTTCCCGTCATGTTGTTGATCGTTTCCGCCAGGGCCGCGACCTCGCCCTTCGCGTTTACCGTCAGCTTCTGCGTGAGGTCGCCGTTCGCGACAGCCGTCACGACCTTCACAATGCCGCGCACTTGCTCGGTGAGGTTAACTGCCATCACGTTGACGTTGTCGGTCAGATCCTTCCAGGTTCCAGCGACTCCCGGGACCTGGGCCTGCCCGCCAAGCTTGCCGTCCGTTCCGACTTCGCGAGCGACGCGCGTCACTTCAGCCGCGAACGCGTTGAGCTGATCCACCATCGTATTAATAGTGTTTTTAAGCTCGAGAATTTCGCCCTTCACATCGACGGTGATTTTGCGCGACAAGTCGCCACGAGCGACGGCCGTCGTCACCTCTGCGATGTTTCTAACCTGAGCCGTCAGGTTGCCGGCCATCGCATTCACCGAGTCCGTCAAATCTTTCCACGTTCCGGCGACTCCCGGTACATTGGCTTGTCCACCCAATCGCCCTTCGCTACCCACTTCGCGCGCCACGCGCGTTACCTCGGCAGCGAACGATCGCAACTGCTCGACCATCGTGTTCAGCGTTTCTTTCAGCTGCAAAATCTCGCCGCGCACGTCGACGGTGATCTTCTTCGACAAATCGCCTGTTGCAATTGCAGTGGCAACTTCCGCGATGTTTCGAACTTGGCCAGTCAGGTTGCTGGCCATGAAGTTCACGTTGTCCGTAAGATCCTTCCACGTGCCCGCAACTCCGGGAACCTGCGCTTGGCCGCCGAGTTTGCCGTCCGTGCCGACTTCGCGCGCAACGCGGGTCACTTCGCCGGCGAACGCGTTGAGCTGATCCACCATCGTATTGATGGTGTTTTTGAGCTCGAGAATTTCGCCCTTCACGTCGACCGTGATCTTGCGCGACAAATCGCCGCGCGCAACAGCGGTCGTCACTTCCGCAATGTTTCGCACCTGGCCAGTCAGGTTTCCGGCCATCGAGTTTACGGAGTCCGTAAGATCTTTCCACGTGCCGGCAACTCCCGGCACATTTGCCTGTCCGCCCAGTCGTCCTTCCGTACCGACTTCGCGGGCCACACGCGTTACTTCGCCGGCGAACGCGTTGAGCTGATCCACCATCGTGTTGATGGTTTCCTTCAGCAGCAGGATCTCGCCGCTGACGTTCACCGTGATCTTCTTCGACAAGTCGCCGCTTGCGATTGCCGTGGAAACTTCGGCGATGTTACGCACCTGACCGGTCAGGTTGCTCGCCATCGAGTTCACGGAATCCGTAAGGTCCTTCCACGTTCCCGCGATGCCCAACACTTGCGCCTGTCCGCCGAGCTTACCGTCGGTTCCGACTTCGCGTGCCACGCGCGTCACTTCCGAGGCAAACGCGCGCAACTGATCCACCATTGTGTTCAAGGTGTCTTTGAGTTCAAGAATTTCGCCCTTCACATCCACGGTGATCTTGCGAGACAAGTCGCCGCGCGCCACGGCAGTCGCGACTTCGGCAATGTTTCGGACCTGGCCGGTCAGGTTGCTGGCCATGAAGTTCACGTTGTCCGTGAGATCCTTCCACGTTCCAGCCACGCCCGGAACCTGCGCTTGGCCGCCGAGCTTACCTTCCGTACCGACCTCGCGAGCCACGCGAGTCACTTCACCGGCAAACGCGTTGAGCTGGTCGACCATTGTGTTGATGGTGTTTTTGAGCTCAAGAATTTCGCCCTTCACATCGACCGTAATCTTGCGCGACAAATCGCCACGAGCGACGGCGGTGGTCACTTCTGCGATGTTGCGGACCTGACCAGTCAAGTTGCCGGCCATCGAATTCACAGAGTCCGTCAAATCTTTCCAGGTACCGGCGACACCGGGCACGTTCGCCTGCCCGCCCAGTCGTCCTTCGGTTCCTACTTCGCGCGCCACGCGCGTCACTTCGCCTGCGAACCGATTTAACTGATCCACCATCGTGTTCAGCGTTTCTTTCAGTTGCAGGATTTCGCCGCGCACGTCCACCGTAATCTTGCGTGATAAGTCACCGCTTGCGATAGCCGTTGCGACTTCGGCGATGTTTCGCACCTGGCCCGTCAGGTTGCTGGCCATGAAGTTCACGTTGTCGGTGAGATCTTTCCATGTGCCACCGACGCCGGGCACCTGGGCTTGTCCACCGAGTTTTCCTTCGGTACCGACTTCGCGCGCCACGCGGGTCACTTCGCCCGCGAATGCATTCAGTTGGTCCACCATCGTATTAATGGTGTCTTTCAGTTCAAGAATTTCGCCTTTCACGTCAACCGTAATTTTTCGGGACAAATCGCCACGAGCAACAGCCGTAGTCACTTCGGCAATATTTCGCACCTGAGCGGTAAGGTTTCCGGCCATCGCGTTGACGGAGTCCGTTAGATCTTTCCACGTTCCGGCGACGCCGGGCACCACCGCCTGACCACCAAGTTTTCCGTCCGTACCGACTTCGCGCGCTACACGCGTAACTTCTGACGCGAACGATCGCAACTGGTCGACCATCGTATTGATGGCTTCTTTCAGCTGCAGGATCTCACCGCGGACGTCGACTGTGATTTTGCGCGAAAGGTCTCCGCTGGCAACAGCCGTTGCCACTTCTGCAATGTTTCGGACCTGACCGGTCAGATTGCTGGCCATCAGGTTCACGTTGTCGGTCAGATCTTTCCACGTTCCAGCAACGTCCGGCACTTGCGCCTGTCCACCCAATTTTCCTTCCGTACCGACTTCGCGGGCGACGCGCGTCACTTCGTTCGTGAATACGCCCAACTGCTGAATCATCGTATTGACGATCGTTGCGGATCGCAGAAACTCGCCTTCGAGCGGTCTTCCGTCTACGTCGAGGCGAACGGTTTGCGTGAGGTCGCCTTGCGCCACAGCACCGATTGCGCGCGTAACCTCTGCCGTGGGTCGCAGCAAATCTTCGACGAGGGTATTCACCGAACCTTCCATCTCGCCCCACGCGCCTCTGGACTCATGGAATCGCGCACGCTCGCGAGTTTTCCCCTGTTTGCCAACCGTTTGACCCACGCGCCGAAGTTCCTGCGCCATATGCTGATTTGCGGCGACGATTTCATTGAAGGTGTCGGCGACTTTCCCCGCCAACCCAACCCATGTTCCAGGAAGCCGGACAGTGAAGTCACCGTCGCGCATGCTCTGGAGACTTGCCAAAACCACGGAGAAATCGAGGGACTCATCTGCAGGTCGGGATTTTCCGTTCTTGGAAACGGGTGCCGACTCCGCAGCGGTCGGTGTGAGCTCGTTCATTACGGGTCTTTTCATCGCTTCTCCCAAGAAGGAAGACGTCGCTTCAACGGAAACACCGCGGCGATGCTCCCTAATCGGATCGGGCTTTTCCCGAGATTTCACCCTAGTCGGCGATCGGATGGAGCGCGATCATCGATCATCAGTATCCAGTTTTAGGGAATAAATCAGTGCCTTCAAAAAGTGGGCGTGCCCTTGAACAGCCCACGAAATCCTCGAAGTCACTCGGCGTATTGGACCAGAACTACCTAGGCGAAGCCCTAAGGTATTTCCTGTAGAGAATCTCTCGATAGGACACATCCCGGGGAGATTAAGCCACACGAACGTTGACTGGCGTGGGCGACAGCTGGCGACAGCTATGGTTCTGCCGCAGCTTCGCAACCGCGTTGAGGACTCGATCGGTACCCCGACCGGCCGTCGTTCAACTACATGGTGCTAATTCGGATATACCGACGCAAATCGGGAAGCGAAGTGAAAAAGACGTAGCCTGCAAAAAGTACTCCGGCTGTCGCCAGCATGGTAGTGAAGTTAACAATGGGCTTCTTCATGAGGATTCTCCTTTCGGCGCCGATTGGATGCTTTGACCGACGGTAGGGCAGCCCTTATTCAACAAATTTCGCTTCCGATTGTCTGTGAGACTTATTGACAGCCCCAGCGATCCCTCCGTACAGACATTCCGGTCTTCACCTAGAGATCGGACCTGATAGTGGCGAACGATTTACGCCAGTTATGATTTTTCGTCTGCGGTTCAATCTGATCGAAGAGCAAGCGCAGGCCAGCCCGACAGCACTTTAGTTCAAACGAGAATCACCCTCTACCTAAGGAGAGCTCATCATGGCAGGAAAGAATACTGCAGTCTTTGGCATCTATCCTTCACTTACGAGTGTCGAAATCGGAGTTGACGAGTTGAAGTCGGTCGGATTCAGGAACACAGATATCTCTGTGTTGTTTCCCGAGAGTGCGGGAACAAGAGACTTCGCGCACGAAAAGAACACTAAAGCGCCCGAGGGAGCAGCGGCTGGCGCCGGTACGGGTGTTGTTTTGGGAGGTGCGCTCGGCTGGCTCATGGGGATCGGCGCTTTAGCGATACCCGGAGTTGGCCCGTTCATCGCGGCGGGTCCAATCGTCGCAGCCCTAGCCGGCGCGGGAGTCGCCGGTACCGTTGGAGGGATCGCGGGCGGTTTGATTGGAATGGGAATTCCGGAATACGAGGCTAAACGTTACGAAGGCCAAGTCAAGAATGGCGGCATTCTACTCTCTGTGCATTCAGACAATTCCGAGTGGACCAAGCGCGCCAAGGAAATTCTCAAGCGCACGGGGGCCCAAGATATTGCGTCCGCCGGAGAGGCGAGTGCGGACGAGCCTGCGGACGACGTGCAGTTGCGCCGCGCTGGATAATCCGTCTTCTTGATTGGGCGCCGGGCAGCAGGCACAAATGCTTGTATTGCCCGGCGTCCAAGGTGCATCTTTACATTCGACCTTTGTAATAACCCCAACTGGAGGTACCCTTCTTGGTTTACCCTCCGAGCTCAACCGATTCATCTCCCATCTCCAAGGCAGGATTGATCATTGCGGCGGCTGCGATGATCGGCATGCTTTACTTTGGCCGCAATATCCTGATTCCGTTGGCGCTGGCGTTCGTCCTGAGCTTCCTGCTAACACCGCTCGTTAACGCACTCCAAAGAATCCATCTGGGCCGCGCGCCATCGGTCCTTCTTGTTCTCGCGTTCTGCTTTGCGATCACGGCGACGGTCGGATGGGGTGTCGCAGATCAGCTGCTCGAAATCACCAGCCATCTGCAGGATTACAGGTTCAACCTGGAAGAAAAAATCCATTCGTTGCACTCAAGGAAGAGCGCTCCCATTGTTCAAGCAACGAACACCGTTCAGGAACTGAATCGCGAATTGGCAGCTGCTCCGACGATTGTGGCTGATTCCGGAAAGAGCAAGGAGACGATCGCTCGTGCGGGACGCCCAATTCCAGTACAGATCACGGCCCCACCCTCGAACTTCCTCGGCGATTTGCGCGCGCTGCTCGGTCCTTTAGCTGGCCCCATCGAAACCGCTGGACTAGTAATCATCTTCATGGCGTTCATGCTGATCAACCGGGAGGATTTGCGGAATCGATTGATCCGACTTGCCGGTCAGGCACAACTGACGGTGATGACCCAGGCGCTTGGGGAGGCCAGTGACCGGTTGAGTCACTATCTATTGCTCCAACTTCTGGTGAATGGCTGTTACGGCCTCCTGTTCGGGATTGGGTTGTATCTGATCGGGATTCCCCATGCCCTGCTGTGGGGCTCTCTCGGAGCGCTGCTCCGCTTCGTTCCTTACATCGGTACATGGATCGCGGCTGCCTTTCCGATGGCCATGGCAGCCGCAGTATTTCCGGGTTGGAAGCAATGCTTGTTTGCTTTCGCTCTTTTCGCGGTCTTGGAACTCTTGGTCGCCAATGTTGTGGAACCGTGGCTTTATGGCTCTTACACTGGCATCTCTCCGCTTGCTATTTTGGTCGCGGCAGTGTTTTGGGCAACGTTATGGGGGCCTGTAGGACTGATTCTTTCCACACCATTAACTCTGTGCCTGATTCTCGCGGGACGATACTTTCCGCAGATGAGTTTCCTGGAAGTTCTGCTTGGAGACGAACCAGTTCTTCGGCCTGAAGAAATGTATTACCAACGTCTTCTGGCTCTGGATCAGGATGAGGCCAGAAATGTCGCGGACGACTACCTTCGGGACAGGACGCTGGACGATTTCTATCAGTCAGTGCTGATTCCGGCTCTTCGTCTGGCGGAAGAAGATCGGCACTCGGATGTTCTAGGCGACCGTTCGAGCGAATTCATATCGCAAACCACCCGAGAATTAATCGACGATTTGGGAGAGAGGGCCATTTCTCCGGAACCAGCGGAGGACAACCAAGCGCCTCCAGACACGACGTTGGACGCGCCAGCCGTAGTTTGCGTTCCCGCCAGGGACGAGGCGGACGAATTGGTTGGAATGATGCTTGCCCAGTTGTTACGACAGAAGGGCTTGCACCGATCAACCAGCCTGGCGATCGGATCGGTCGAAGAGATGCTGGCTCAGGTGGCCCACAGCGGGTGCTCTATCGTCTGCGTTTCCGCACTTCCGCCCTTCGCCGTGGGCCAGGCTCGGTCGCTCTGCAAGCGGTTGCGTGCTCGCTTTCCTGAAATCGTTATCGTCGTAGGACTATGGGGATTTGCGGGCGGAGTTCCGAAAGCCCAAGAACGCGTCGGCCCCTCTTGCACGGATGCAGTTTGCACAAACTTGTCGGAAGCGATCCTACAGATTCGAACGCTCGCGGGGACTCGTGCAGCTGGAGAGTCGGCAAAAGAATTGAAGGACTCCGCTTCTCTCCCCATTGATCACAACGAGAAAGATAAAGCGGACACTCCTGTTCGTACTCGATAAGAGCAGGGAAAAATAGCAGGGGATCTGATTTCTTTGCAGATCCCCTGCGTGCGACAGTCGGTTCGCTGGAGCTTACCGCGGTCGGCCTTCAGGCCGCGGAGCTGGCATTTGCCTTTGCTGCATTCGTTGTTGTTGTTGCACGTGGCGCTGCTGCAGCTGCTGAGTTTGTTGCTGGTGTCTCTGTTCAGTCTGTTGCTTCCTGGCCTCGCTAGCGTTCTGCTTGGCCAGCTGTTGATGCTCTCGATCCTGCTGTTGTTGCAGCTTCTGCCGTTCTTGGTTCTGCTTCTGCTGCAACTTCTGCTGCTGTTTCTGGTACTTCTGATCGAGCTTCGAATTTCCAGTGTTCGGAGGTGCTCCGCGCTCCATCGGCGGAAGTTCGTTCGGATGAACCGCATTCGACGGTGCGCGAGCCGAGCCTCCATTCGCCGGATTTCCTCCTCGATTCGCTGGCGGATTGTACGGAGCTCCGGCCTCTCGCGCGGGTACGGCGCCGTGTCCGCTAAATTCAGCGGGGCGGGCTGTAGCGGCCACCGGTGGCTTGCCCCGGTTCGTCGACGCACGAAACTCGGGATTCGTATGCGCCGCTTGCACGTGCTGCGTTTGAGCTGCCACGGGTGGAATATGGCGTTCGCGAGAAGCAGCCTCTTCTTGGGCCGTCGGCCTCGCATTCACGCCGCCGTTGCCACCGTTGTAGCTGACCCTGCTCGTGCCCCTGTTCACGACTGTCGTGTTGTAGACGTTGTGAATCTCGGTGACATTAACGTTAGTTACGGCTCGGTTATAGAAGAAGTGCCCGTGATCCCACCTTCCGCCTACGAAGCCGTCGCCGAAGTATCCGAATCCGTAGTCAATCCCACCATAGAAGCCGACCTGAGGTCCCCAGTAGCCGTCGTAAAAAACGAAAGCTCCATCGGACCAAGCCCAGTAGGGAGGAGTCCAGAAAAGGTCAGGCTCGGGCGCCATAACCCAAGTGCCCGGAACCCAATAATAATCGTCGTAATCGTCGCCCCACGCCCAATAGCCCGGAACCCAGATGTAGCCGTCGCCCGGGCAGAGGGGTTGGTCGTATACCGGTAACGCTGGGGGACCAAAGCCAACAGAAATGCGGAGTTGAGCGAACGAAGCGGATGACATCGCTAGGAGCGCGATTCCGAACAGCACTGCGCGGATCATGCTTTTTTGCATTTGACTTTCTCCTTGCCGGTGATCCCTTTTGGACTCAACCTCCGACTTCAGGTTCGGGAGCTTACCGGCTCTCGATTGGACTGGATGCCTCGATCAGAAATAGAGGTGAATCACGTGGCCCATGGCGGGCGCGGCACCCAAAGAAGCACGCCGGAGAGCTTAGAGAAGCAATCCGCCGTCTTGGTTGTGCGAAAAATAGAGCTATTGATGCCGCGACGTGGAAGTGATGGATGACTTGAAGCTGTGGGTAATAGGTTGTGCCGCTGTAAAGTGTAAGAACATTGAGCCAGCGAGAAGCTGGCTCATTGCCTTCGTTGACGGGGTAATTGATAGTCCCGCCCTCAGGCGGCGCTTCTTCCCATCACAAAATGCAAGATCAGGGAAATTACAGCGAATACTAGAAGCAGATGGATCAAACCACCAGCCACGTGAAACACGGTAAACCCGCCAATCCAAGCAATCAACAGAATGATGAACAGGATCGACCAGATACTCATTTGCGCCTCCTAAGCTTGGAGATGTCCCCAAGACCCTTCGTTTCGAACGGTTGACCTCGCGATGCCTTTAAAACTTAATTCCGCCTGACAGGAATGTCTGTAACGCAAATCTCGTAGCCGCCACAGGAATTCTGTGTACGAGAAGTCGAAATGCGCGGCAGGCCTGTCTGCAATGAACTACGGCTACAGTTCGTCAGATTTAGGAAGTTGCCCCAGGGGAAATCCTCTTCGAAGCAACTCTGGGCCGATTTGAGCAACTAAGGAATGCCCGTGTTAGCCTTGGCGACGCGGGATTATTGTGATCGGGTATTCGCTATACGGAGGTCACGCTGGGTCTGCGGTTCCAGGCGATTATGGGCAGGATAAGCTTTCGCTGGAAGACGGGGTTGCGCTGTCGTCTGTATCGATCGCGTCAGGCATGCCTGCGCTTTGTTGTTTTCCTCTCTCTCATCGGCTTATGCCAGTCCTATTCTGTGCTGTCTCATGAAGAAGTCGTCGACCTCGTGTGGAAGGACAATCTTCAGCCGCTTTTACTTCAGCGATTCCCAGATTCGACCGCTGATGATCTCAAGCGAGCGCATGCGTTTGCCTACGGTGGTTCGCTCGTGCAAGACATGGGCTATTACCCTTTCGGCAATAAATATTTCAGCGATCTCACCCACTACGTACGCAGTGGCGACTTCATCGTTAACCTGGTAAATGAGTCGAGCAATCTGGAAGAGTATGCCTTTGCGCTAGGAGCTCTTGCCCATTATTCTGCGGACAATATCGGGCACCCCACTGTGAATCAGGCGGTGGCGCTGGAATTTCCGAAACTCCGAGGGAAGTTTGGTAAGGAAGTAACTTATGAAGAGAATCCTAAGGCGCACATCCGAGTCGAATTCGGCTTCGACGTAACTCAGGTGGCAAAGAACCGTTACACTTCGGATCGCTATCACGACTTCGTCGGCTTCGAGGTTTCAAAGCCTGTGCTGGAAAGGGCTTTTCAGGACACTTACGGCATTCCCCTTTCTGAGGTGATTTCGAATGAAGATCTCGCGATCGGAACTTTTCGGCGCGCGATCAGCCGAGTCCTTCCCGAGATGACGCGAGTCGCTTTAATAGCTAGGAAAAAAGAAATCGTCACCGAAACGCCGAATTTCAATTCCCGCAAATTTCGTTATTACCTTTCGCGAGCGAACTACAACCGGGAGTGGGGCAAAGGATATCGGCGACCGGGGACTGGAACCCGAATTCTTGCGTTTTTTCTCAGATTCATGCCGAAGGTTGGTCCGTTCAAAGCATTGGATTTCAAAATCCCGACGCAGAAGACCGAAGACTTATACATCGCAAGCGTCGATCATACGATCGAGAACTATAAAGGTCTCCTCACTGAAGTTCAGAAGAAGGACCTTCACCTCACGAATACTGACTTCGACACTGGACGCATGACTCATGCCGGCGAATACGGCCTGACTGATAATGCCTACGCGCACCTCCTTGACCAATTGGCTCACGACGACTTCAATCAAATCACTCCGGAACTTCGGGACAACATTTTGGCGTTTTACAGTGATCCCAACGCTCCTGTGAAGACGAAACGAAACACTGCCGCGTGGGACAAGACGCAAGCGGAACTGGAGAAGCTCAAAACCGCAGTGCCAAAAGATGCCCCGAAGACGGGGATTTCGGAGACCGGTGACTAAAGCGATATAGTCCCAACCCCCAGAGGTAATCCAGCAACTAATTGAAAGCTGCTCTTTACATCAAGCAAGTGCGCCGAGACGCGCAAAGGGAGGACTATTCATGGCAGACGATATGGAAAAGAATCGCCAACAGAGTGGACAGCAGAGCGGGCAATCCGGCCAACATGGTACCCAGTCCGGTCAACAGGGCCAAAAGGGCCAGACCGGCGAGGGCGCGCAGCAGAGCGGACAGCCCGGCCAGCAGAACCAGCAGAAAAAGGGCGGCCAGAATCAGGAAGACAACGAGAATCTGGACCGTCAGCGCCGCGCATCCTAGTTCGCCGCACGTGTGTCATTAAAGTCCCGGCTTCGGCCGGGACTTTATTTTTTTGTTTCTTGGGCACGAACTCCCGGAGTAGGGAACGATCTTTTTACCGACTTCTTGATTGCTCCGCTATCGCCCTCCTTATTCGTTAGCTGGAAACTGGCACTTATTGGCACTCTCCCCCTAAACGATTCCCCTGTAAAATTGAAAGTTGTCAGTTTCGGAGCAATCCTCTCATTGTCATTTCTCGACCAACTGAATCCTCAGCAGCGCGAAGCCGTTGAAACCACCGATGGACCGGTGTTGATCCTCGCGGGAGCGGGAAGTGGCAAGACTCGTGTCATTACCTACCGCATCGCCTATCTCATTGAGCACAAAGGCGTAATGCCCGAGTCGATCCTTGCCATGACATTCACCAACAAGGCTGCCGCCGAGATGGGGGAGCGCGTTGAAAAACTGGTGGGCGGTTTGAGCATCGCCAAACCAGTTATCTCCACCTTTCATTCTTTCTGCGTGCGAATGCTGCGGCGCGACATCGAGGCGCTTCGCATCCCGTCTGCCAGGCCTGGTCAGCCGCCAATCGGGCACACAAAGAACTTCGTCATCTACGACGAAAGCGACCAGCAGTCTGTGATTAAAGGATTGATGAAGCGCTTCGGCCTCGACGACAAGCAACTCACGCCTCGGACCGTTCTCTCCCGCATCTCGTGGGCAAAAAATCACATGCTCGACCCGCAGGAACTGTACCTGCAATCAGCCGATCCTAAAACGGAGCGGATTGCACATTTGTTCGAGGAGTATCGCAAAGAACTTCGCAAAGCCAACGCCCTCGACTTCGATGACCTGCTGCTGGAGGCTGTGCGTCTACTGAAATCGGCATCGCAAGTACGTGAATATTACAATCGTCGCTTTCAGTATTTGCTGATCGACGAATATCAGGACACGAACCGTCCGCAATACGAACTCATGCGCATGCTTGCGGGCGAGCATCATAATGTCTGCGCTGTCGGCGATGAAGATCAATCCATCTATTCTTGGCGCGGCGCCGACATCCGAAACATTCTTGAGTTCGAAAAAGACTTTCCAGAGGCCAAGATCATCCGGCTCGAACAGAACTATCGTTCGACGCAGAACATTTTGCAGGCTGCATCTGCAGTCGTCGCCAACAACGTCCGGCGAAAAGGCAAGAATCTTTGGACCTCGCGCCAGGGAGGCACGAAGATTGGCTATTACGAAGCTCCGGACGGCGAGAATGAGGCACTCTTCGCCGCCGACCGGATCGCAAAGTACTTCCGCGAAGCCGCCGAGCACGGAGAAACTCCTCGCGCCGCGGTTCTCTACCGCACGAATTCGCAGTCGCGTCTTTTTGAAGAAGCGATGCGCCGCTATGGCTTGAAATATCACGTGGTTGGAGGCTTCTCGTTTTACGAGCGCGCTGAGATCAAGGACATGATCTCGTACTTGAAAGTGATTCTGAATCCCGACGACTCAATCTCGCTGCTGCGAGTCATTAACACACCCGCACGGGGTATCGGCAAAGGCACCATCGATACACTGGAGCATTTGGCACTCGAAACCGGGAAATCATTGTGGGGAGCCGTCGGAGAAGCGGTCAAGCGGCAGTTGTTGCCACCTCGTGCCGTCGCGTCGCTCAAGAGTTTCCAACAGCTGATTGAAGATGCCAGGGCAATGATCGCGGGCACCTTCGTCGACCAACTAGACCAAACGTCCGGGGGCGCTCCTTCGTCAGATGTAGCAGCAACGCCGAAATCCTCAGCTCTAGCTGAAGAATCTACCAATGACCCAGAGAATGCCACCGCCTTCGACCCTGCCGAGTTCGGTAATTTCTCGTTCGACTTTGGAGCCGCCGATGAGGATGGAAGATCGGCGGAAGTCGAAGCCGTCCAACCGGATGGACTTCTACACGGGGAGCAGCCTTCCGGATTAGCGGCTCAGCCAACCGATGGATCGAGTTCATTTCCCGTTCCCACAGTCAGCACAGCCGACATTCTCAAATTCCTGATCGACCGGACCGGCTACATCAAGCTTCTCGAGGAAGAAGATACGCCCGAAGCCTTTTCGCGCATCGAGAATTTGCGGGAACTGGTCAACGCTGCCATGGATTCGCGCGACCGCGCCGAGACACTCGATCAGTTCCTCGATCACGCAGCCCTGATCGCCGACACGGACGACTATGACGAGCGAGCTCAAATCACGTTGATGAGCCTGCATGCCGCCAAAGGTCTCGAGTTCCCACTGGTCTTTCTCAGCGGCCTGGAAGAAGGACTCTTTCCACACTCTCGCACCATGCTCGTGCCCGAAGATATAGAAGAGGAGCGGCGGCTCTGCTATGTGGGGATGACTCGGGCAATGGATCAGCTGATCCTGACACGGGCGGTCTATCGTCGCCGATACGGGACCGACCTGCCTGAAGCCAGCGTTCCTTCTCGGTTTCTGGAGGAAGTGCCTGGCCCCCTTATCGAGGAGTTGGGGACCTCCAGGGCTCGCGCCGGAGCTGGTTCCTTTAGCCGTCCAGCCGGGCGAAACCGTGACGCTGAGACCACTCACTACTCCTACGAAGACGAAGACCAGAGCGCGTCTTGGCATTCCGGCGATTCCCCCCGAGATAATGCGCGCGCCTCAAAGGTCACCGCCGCAGCACGCGCCTACAACTCGATCGAGAACATCGCCGAGTTTTTCGCCAGCCGGGGAAAGAAGTTTACCGTTCCCAAGACACCAGTGGAAGAACCTACGGGTAAGCGCGGGTTTCGTCCGGGCCAACGCGTTCGGCACCCCAAGTACGGTGAGGGGACGGTCTACCAGCGCGAAGGAGAAGGCGAAGAAGCGAAGATTACGGTACAATTTCCACGCTTCGGCTTAAAGAAGCTGGTGGAAAAGTACGCTCAGCTGGAACGGGCGTAATCTAGCGACTACGACGTCGCCCCTGAAACAAGCTGACATTGGGAGGAGCGGATGCGGAGGAGTGTGAAGATCGCTTTGATGCTTTTCGGCTTGCTCTTAACACAAAGTGTTTTCGCACAAGCGAAAAAGCCGCAAACTACTCGCCGTCCTGCGGCCTCGGCCGTGGCTTCGCCGCCTTCGACTCCGGCGCCGAGCGGCGAATACTTTTCGATCCTCGATGGAACGCCAGTTTTGTTGGAATTGCATCACGATACCGAGGTTGGCACCGGAAAGCCCATCGACGTGTGGGGCTTCGTGATCGAACTACAGGTAATGAACTCGGACGGAAACCTAGAACCTGAGGGACTGCAGATTTTCAATTTCTACACAGCGAATCCTTTGGATCCGGCAAATGACGTTTATATTCATGGCGCGCGTGATTGCAAGACATGGAATACGCTGGTAACAAAGGCGATCCGGACGCGGAAGCCGAATTCGGCGACTTGGCCATATATCGAATTCACGACTGCGCAGGGTGCGCGGGTGGTGCAAACCAATGAAGACGGCGCCGTCTGGTGGAGCGACGACATTGAATGCTGGGGATCAAATGACCGGTTTCCGCCATTCTGAGCAGCAATTTCTGATTGGAAGAGGATAAATAAATAATTTCATGGCAAATACGACAACGCTTAGCAAAGACGAACGCAAGAAAGCCAAACGCACCGCGCGCAAAAAGCGCAAAGCCGAAAAGCCTCTGAAGGCCCGCGACTATCCTCGCGGCTCGAAGAAGCCGAAGGTCAAAAAACTGGCCCGCGGCCAGGCGAAGCGGTAAAGACAGCATTCAGCGCTTGGCACTTGGCGCTTAGCCCATCGGTTCCACACCGAATCATCTCGGGCTAAGGCCAAGTGCCCAATCGCTCCCTGCTAGTTGTGCCGCTGAGGAGAAACGGTCCCTTTGTCACAGCCGACAACCACTCAACCTCCTTCCAAAGAAGTTGTGCGCACCTCTGACAATCAGCTTTTTTGCTGCAAGTCGATCGACAAGCTGATCACGGACTCTGAAGATCCAGAGCGCAGGCTAAAGAAGACTCTCGGCCCGCTCTCCCTCACCGCACTTGGCATCGGAGCGGTGATTGGATCTGGCATTTTTACCGTCATTGGTACCGCCATCGCCGGGCAGAAGTTCGATACAACGTCGATCCTCAATGCACCCCTGCTTGACTACATGGTCCGGCACCATGCCACACTCGGCAGGCCGGGTGCGGGCCCAGCATTGGCGCTGTCGTTGGTATTGGTAGCAATCGTTTGTGGCTTCACCGCATTGTGTTATGCAGAACTCGCCTCGATGATCCCGATTGCTGGAAGCGCGTACACCTACACGTACGCGACGATGGGAGAGTTGATCGCCTGGATCATCGGCTGGGACCTGATTCTTGAATACGCTGTCAGCAACATGGCCGTGAGCGTCGGGTTTGCGGCGCACTTGGTAGGGACTTTCGATTGGTTCGGCTGGCATCCTGCCCTGCGTTGGATCTCGCCCGCTTATTTGCCCGGCGGCCTCACCGATCTCAAGGGAAACGTCTTGTACGCCCCCGGCCTTCACTTCGGCTTCGACATCCCCGCGTTTTTGATCGTTATGATCCTGACGGTCGTTCTGGTGCGAGGAATCCGCGAATCGACTGAAGCCAACAACACAATGGTGATTCTCAAGATCGCCGCGATTCTGGCTTTTGTGATTGCCGGCGCACATTTCGTGGCTCCCAGCAACTGGCATCCTTTCGCGCCGCAAGGCTGGTCCGGTATTCTGACCGGCGGTTCGATCATTTTCTTCACCTACATAGGTTTTGATTCCGTATCGACCGCGGCTGAAGAGGCGAAGAATCCGCAGCGCGATTTGCCCATTGGGATCATTGCGACCTTGGTAGTCTGCACGGTCCTCTATATCGCGGTTGCCATTGTGCTCACAGGACTCGTGCCATGGCAGTCGATGCTCGATGACGCGGCGCCGGTGGCCAACAGCTTAAAAGCTCTGGTGGCACGGACGGGGTCCAACACGCTGCGCTGGACAGAACTGGGCGTGCTGTTCGGCGCCATGATGGGGATGATTTCTTCGTTGCTGGTGTTTCAGCTTGGACAGGCTCGCGTGTGGTTTTCCATGTCACGCGACGGCTTGCTACCGAAACTTTTCGGGCGCGTTCATCCTCGCTTCCGTACACCCTCGACCGCAACGTGGATCGCCGGTTTCGTCGTCGGTATCCCGGCCGGGATCCTGGATATCGGAACGCTCTCCGATCTTTCCAATATCGGCACGCTTTTCGCCTTCGCCCTGGTTTCCATCGGAGTCATCATCCTGCGTTACCGCGATCCTGGCAGGCACCGCGGATTCCGTGCCCCCGGCGGAATCGCTGCTCCGGTGCTGAGCGTGCTGTTTTGTGTCCTGCTGATGTCCGGGCTTCCGATCCTCACTTGGCTGCGCTTCTTTGCGTGGCTAGCAATCGGACTGACGATTTATTTCATGTACAGCCGGCATCGGAGCGAGTTCGCAAAAAAGTAAAGGCGCTACTTCGCCCACTGCGTAGCCAGGAACAAATACCTGTCTCGCAAATCGTCCTTATGCGCACTCGACTTCGCATCAAGGAACATCACCTGCCAGCCATCGGCTGCCGAATATACCGGCCACTTTGGCAGTCCGGGACCATTCGGATCTCCGCTGCGGGCGAAATCTGACCAATATTTCTGCATCTCCTCGCTAAGCTCGCGGTCCTCCGCGCGCCATGGGACGTCTGCCTTCGAATCCAATTGTCCAAAAACGTACTCGATCTCAGCAGAATGAAACGCGCCAAGTTTTGGAGCATTGGCATTCGCGGCGGGTGGACCGAGATCGAAGCGGTAACGATAGATCGGCTGCTTGCCAGTCTTACTCTGCGCTTCCATCCAGTCCCAGGTGGAGAATGCGATGAACTTATCGCCCGCGAAATCCTGCGCGGAGCGAAGCGTTTGCTCGTCCGAGGCAGCCGGGTACAGTCGCAGAAATTCTGAAGCCTTGTTCCCAAAGTCCTTCTGCGCGTCTGCTTTCATGTTGTCCGCAGTTGGCTTTTGCGGAGCGAAGGCGATCTCGAAACTACCTTCATCGTGGTTCCACCCCGCGAGCAGCGGGACGTCATTCTGTTTGCCGGCTGCGAAAATTGCCGGGACGGATTCAGGCAGGAAGTACCCGTCGACGTCTGGGCCGAAAGCAAATCCGTCAGGTCCTGGCTTGCCAAAAACCTCCAGCAATTTCTGCGCAGGCAAAGCGCGCAACTCGGCTAAAGTCGATACACTCAGTTTTTCGCTAACGAGCTTCGCGTCTTTCTCTTCGCGCTCCGAAAGTGGATCAAACGATAAGCCGCCGCTGTGAAATGCGGCTCCGCTCTCGCCAATCGCTTTCTGGAAAAGTCCCTTTGCCAAAGGAGACGCCATCTGTGCGCTCACAGAAAACGATCCCGCGCTCTCTCCGAAAATCGTCACGTTCTCCGGATCTCCTCCAAATGCCGCAATGTTTTCGTGCACCCACTTCAGCGCGGCTAACTGATCCAGCAAGCCATAATTGCCGGCCGAGTTTCGCCCAGATTCTTTCGCCAGTTCGGGATGCACGAGAAACCCGAAAATCCCCAAGCGGTAGTTCATCGAAACGACGACCACGCCTTGCTGCGCCAGATGCGTGCCGTCCTGTCGAGCCTCGGAGGTGCTTCCAGCCGCGAAGCCTCCGCCATAAATCCAAACCATCACCGGCATTTTCTTGGCGACCGTTTTCGCAGGGATCCAGACATTCAGCGTGAGGCAGTCTTCGCTGCCTCCGCTGTCGCGAAAATTCATATCGTCGTAAACTCGGCCTTGCTGGCAGTGCGCTCCGAACTCTGTGGCCTTCCGGACCCCCTCCCATTTCGCCGCAGGCATGGGCGGCTTCCATCGCAGGTCGCCGACAGGCGCCGCCGCGTAAGGAATTCCAAGAAACTTGCGAACTCCCCAATCGTCTTTGCCTTCGACAATTCCGGATGAGGTTTTCACTTGAAGATCGGATGACGCCGCTAAGAGAGACGCAGCAATCAACAATGAGAAGAAAATACCGAGCGACTGACGGGCGAGTGATCGCTTCATGACGTCTCCCCCTCGGACCAATTGAGAACAACGGATTGTAAACGAAACATCTCCTGAATGACTCTCCGGACTGCCTCGCAAATCTCTCAAGAGCCATCTACAATCTGACATTATGTCCGTCGCCGCAGACCGCCCGCCCAATGCTTTTATCCGTCAGCTTCCCAAGGCGGAGCTGCACTTGCACCTCGAAGGTGCGGTCGAACCAGCTACGTTGCTCGAACTCCGACGGCGCCATGGCGATACCGCTACGCTCGCCGAGACCGAAGCTCTGTATCGCTACACCGACTTTCCTAGTTTTCTGATGGCATTCAAAGAAGTAAGCGCGCATCTGCGAGGGCCGGATGACTTCGAGTTAGTCACATATCGCCTCATGCAGCAGCTCAAGGAGAACAACGTTCTGCATGCCGAGGTATACGTTGCGGTCGGAGTGTGCCTTTTCCGCAAGCAGGATTTCGCTGCGATCTTTGACGGGATGGAACGCGGTCGGACCCGCGGAGCCCGCGATTTCGGCGTTTCCTTGCTTTGGATTTTTGACGCGACCCGCCACTTTGGGGTGGAGGACGCGCAGCGAGTGTTCGAATTTGCAGTTCTCTACAAGAGCCGGCACGTTGTCGGCGTTGGAATCGGTGGCGACGAGCAGAAGGCTCCTCCCGAGCTTTTCCGCGGCGTCTATGCATACGCCGAGGATCACGGCCTGCGGTTGACTGCACACGCTGGAGAGACCGCATCTCCTGAATCCATCTGGGGCGCGCTCAACTTGCGCGCGGAACGCATCGGTCATGGCCTCAGCGCCGCTCAGGACCCAGACCTAGTTGAGGAACTTGCATATCGGCAAGTGCCCGTCGAAATCTGCATCACCAGCAATCTCCGCACCGGAGTTTGCAAATCGGCTGCGGAACATCCTGCGAAGAACTATTTCGACCAGGGCGTCATGATGACGTTGAACACAGATGATCCGGCGCTCTTCGGTACGACATTGTGCCGTGAGTACCAGCTTGCCCAGGAAACCTTCGGATTCACCGACGAGCACCTGAGGGAATTGGCGCGTAATTCGTTCGAAGCGTCGTTTCTCCCAGCAGAAAAGAAGCTGGAGCTTCTGAGCTTGTTCGATGCTGCCGTTGCACGTTAAGTGATCGCGCGGAGAAACAGACCATCCGTGGCCATTCGTCCCGTCCTTCAACTCGGCAATCCTGTGCTCCGAGAGAAGTGTGCTCCGGTCAAAGATGCAACCTCCCGGGAGATCGCTGACCTCGTTGGGGACCTAAAGGACACGCTTGCTCACTGGCGCTCTAAGACTGGTTACGGACGCGGCATTGCCGCGCCACAACTCGGGGTGTTGCAGCGCGTCATCTTCCTCCAACTTCCGGATGCGGAACCTTGGCCTCTGATCAATCCGGAGATCGTCCGGCACGGTGACGACAAAATCATAGTTTGGGACGCTTGTCTCAGTTTCCTCTCGATCTTCATGCAGGTCGAACGCTTTCGCGAGATCACGGTGCGTTACCAGAACCTGCGCGGTGAAACTCTCGAATTCCAGGCCAGCGAAGATCGCGACCTTCCCGAACTGTTGCAGCACGAGATCGATCACCTCAATGGCATCCTGGCCATCGACCGCGTTGTCGATCTCAAGACAATCTGCACAAAGGAAGAATTCGAAAAGCGCTACCGCGATGCCAGCCCCTACGCGGACGTTCCCGCTACAATCAAAAGCTGAATCAGGCTGACTCGATGTTGAAAATCGGCATCGTCGCGTGCAGCACCGAAGGAGCCGCCCTCTGCTATCGCACCATTTCGCAGGAAGGGGCTCAGGCCCTTGGGCCTCATGACCATCCGGAAGTTTCTCTTCAGTCCTTCTCTCTCGCTCAATACATGAGGAACATCGATCGCGGCGACTGGGCAAGCGTGGCCGAACTCATGCTCGCTTCGGCCGAAAAACTAGCTCGCGCCGGAGCCGACTTTCTCATTTGCCCCGACAACACGATTCACCAGGTCTTTGATCTTGTAGAACATCGCTCCCCTAGACCGTGGTTGCATATCGCGCGCGAAGTTGCCAGCGAAGCGCAGAAGCACCAGTACAAGCGGCTCGCCGTGCTCGGAACCCGCTACTTATTGGAAGGTCCCGTCTATCGAGACGCGTTGAAGGCGGCGGGAATCGAACATCGCATTCCAGGGCCACGGCAACGCGAGCGCATCAATGAAATCATTTTCAACGAACTCGTGAATGGCCACTTCCTGCCACGATCCCTGGCCTACTACGTCGAAGTCATTCGCGCGTTAAAGGAAGAAGGCTGCGACGGTGTCGTGCTCGGATGCACCGAAATTCCGTTGCTCGTATCTCCTGAGGCTTCGCCGCTGCCGACCTTGGACTCGACGCGATTGTTGGCCCGTGCAGCGGTCCGAAAGGCGATCGAGGGCTAACCCGGTATTGCAGAATGGAAAACCCAATCAGACTCAAGTTTCGAATGCTTCCCGGCTCTTATGCGATCGTCCGCTTGGCAGCAGACGCTGCGGTTCCCCTCTGGGCAACGAAGGGCGAATTCACTTCGATTACGCGGACGACTGACGAACTCTCGATCGTTTGCCATATCGAAGATGTTCCGAAGGATGTGAACGCTCCTCTTCGCTGGATCTGCCTCAAACTCCAGGGACCATTCCCCTTTTCGCAGACCGGAGTTCTCCTTTCGTTCATCGATCCACTTTCGAGCAACAATGTCCCGATCTTTGCAGTGTCGACCTACGATACAGACTATGTATTGATCCCGGAAGAATTCGCGGATGCTGCGCTCGGAAATCTGCAAAACGCCGGTCACGAACCGATCGCCTGACGGCTCCTGATTTACCGCAGTTCGGCCCATAATTCTTACTGTCGGATGTTGCCCGTCCATGCAACATGCCGATGCCTGTGTTGTAATAGAAGGTATCACTCGTATGCCTTCTGCTCTGACAACTTTGCGCCGCCGCGCCAAAGCCTTGCATCGCAACCTTCGAGGCGCAAGAATGGCCGCCAACGCGCTGATCTCGACGGATCATCCTCTGCTGGCGCACATCATTCCGATGCGGCGCTGCAATCTCGCCTGCACGTATTGCAACGAGTACGATGACTTTTCGAAGCCGGTGCCGATTGAAGAAATGTATCGGCGCATCGATAAACTGGGAGCTCTCGGCACGGCCGTCGTCACGATCTCAGGTGGCGAGCCACTGATGCATCCTGAACTCGATGATGTGATTCGCCGCATTCGCGCCAACGACATGATTGCCGGGCTCATCACCAACGGCTACCTGCTGGTTCCGGAGCGTATACAGCGTCTCAATCGAGCGGGTTTGGAATGGCTGCAGATTTCCATCGATAACGTGAACCCCGACGACGTCTCGAAGAAAAGCCTGAAGGTGCTCGACAAGAAGCTTCAACTGTTGGCCGAGCATGCCGACTTTCACGTGAATATTAATTCCGTTGTCGGTGGAGGCATTTTGCATCCGCAGGATGCGCTGGTCATCGGAAAACGTGCGGTCGAGCTTGGATTCACCTCGACCATCGGCATCATCCACGATGGCAGCGGACAGTTGCAGCCGTTAGGCGACGAAGAGCGCCGCATCTATCACGAGATGCAAGCGCTCGAAAAAAGCAGCTTTACCCGGATCAACGCATTTCAGGACAACATCGCCAAGGGACTGCCCAATGACTGGAGATGCCGTGCCGGGGCCCGCTATCTCTACATTTGCGAGAACGGACTTGTCCACTACTGCTCGCAGCAGCGCGGCTATCCGGGAACTCCGCTGGAGAATTACACCCGTGAGGACTTACGCCGCGAATATCTGACAGAGAAATCCTGTGCGCCGAACTGCACCGTCTCGTGCGTCCACCAGGTGTCGATCTTCGATTCCTGGCGTGCTCCGCAGAATCCCGCGGCAGCCAGCCCCTCCGCGCCGTCGGAAGAACTCGTGCAAATCCGCTAGCAGCCTTCCAAACGCCGTTTTATTTCTTCGGCTGCGCGCTCGGCGGCAAGATTCCGTTCAGCCGCAAATACATCGCCGCGGCTCCGTAGTGATCAGCCCAACCGCTGGCCAGACCCAACGCCGCCATCGCGCGCGGAAATTGGCGCCCGCCGAAGAGTTCAACGCTGTCGCCGAGCTTCGAGTCGTCCATCTTGCTCAAGGCGTCGCTGCAGAAGCTGTACGAGGCTTTCACTGCGGCCAGCAACTGGTCCTTGGAATCGGTTTCCTTCGGCTCGTCGACCTTGGGAGCAGGAACGTCCGCCGCCTTTGAGCAGAGAAAATCGTTTGACTGCGCAATATGCACGACGAGGTGCGCAAAGGGGATCTGATCCGGCGTGGGCTTGTACGAAAACTTGTCCGCAGGCATGGCTTCAATGGCCCCGACAGTATTGGTTTGCGATCGCTGAAGCAGCATTCGGAGTGAAGTTGCAACTGGATCCTTGGTTGGTCCTTGCGGCGCGGCCGCCGTCTTGGCGGCGGGAGCTTGAGACAGAGCGAAGGTGGCGCAGATCAAGAAACTGGCAATAGCAAAAATACGTTTCACGGAAGTCCTCCTGGGGCTTCCAGCATATACCGGAGGGGACGAAACGGTCACCAGCCGAGGTCGATGTCCAGTTCAACATTCGCTCGTGTCACAATGGCGCCATGCCGGAGGTCGCAATTCCCGCTTTTCTCTATGGAACTGCATGGAAGGAAGACCGCACCGCTGCCTTGACTGAGAGGGCTCTGCGAGCGGGATTTCGGGGCATCGACACAGCCAACCAGCGGCGCCATTATTACGAAGCCGGAGTGGGAGAGGCTCTGTCTGCCGCATACACCGCGGGTGTGGTCACGCGTGAAGATGTCTTTCTCCAGACCAAGTTCACGTACCAGCGTGGACAGGATCACCGCTTGCCCTACGATCCCTCAGCAAGCATCGCCACACAGGTCGCGCAGTCTCTGGCCAGTTCGCTTGATCATCTCAGGACCGACCATGTCGACAGCTACGTATTGCACGGACCATCTTCAAACTATGGCTGGACCGAGGCCGATACGGAAGTCTGGGAAGCTATGCGAAAAGAACGAGACGCCGGACGAACCCGACTGCTCGGAGTGAGCAATGTTTCGTTGCAACACCTTGAACAAATGAACGCAGCCGCTGCGGAGATGCCGGCCTTTGTGCAGAACCGATGTTTCGCGCGGCTTGGCTGGGATCGCGAGGTACGGGCATTCTGCCGCGAGCACAAAATTGTCTATCAGGGATTCTCGCTGCTCACCGCGAATCCCGAGGTGCTCGAACACGCGCCCTTTATTGAGGTCGCGAAACAATTGAATGCGACACCCGCGCAGGTTGTCTTCGCCTTTGCGCGAGCAGTTGGAATGCTTCCACTCACCGGCACTTCCAGTGCCGAACACATGAAACAGGACCTCACCAGCCTAGGACTGACTCTTCCAGCAGATCTCGCGAAGGCGATCGAAGGAATGGCGGGCTAAGTCACCGTTGGACATCTCCTTGCTGGAGACTCCCAACTGGTGGCTCGAAGCGTACGCCTTGCTGGTTTTACGAGAGCGTTGCCAACCCCGAAGTCACTAGCTTAAAGAATAAGTACCACCCAGCGACAATCATGATGGCAGTCGAACGCTTTACCTTGCTGGTACACGCGAATCCGATGCCGATAAGAATGATTGTCCAAATACTGATTACATCGATCGAAGACGCCATGCCGCGCACGAACTTGCCGGTGGTTTCGGCGTCGAGATAATAGGCCAGATTCGTTCCGACCGGGTTGTTAATGTCGAAGCCTTCCGGGTTCACGCCGGCAAACAAAGAAATTGTTCCCAAAATTGCTCCGATAATGCCGGGGAGGCTTGCATACATAACGATCGCGTATGCCTGCCCAAACGTGGTTTCTGCCGCAGTTCCGATCTTGAATGTTGCCCACAAAACTACCGTCGAAATGAGAAAGTAAAACAGAATCAGCGCGGGACTGCCGTAGGCGAAAATACCGATAATTTTGCTTGATAGCTCAAGTTGTCTGGCTTGCTGATCCGGCGGTGCCTTGTCGAATTGTTCGGCTCGCTTGGGGGAATGTTCAATTTGGTTTTTACTGATCTGTTCGAACCCGACCTGTTTCCCCATTGCGTAAATGAATAGAAGCGAGAAGATCGAAATCAAAATCCATGGGCCCCACCAACTCGCGCTGCGTCGAAGATCCGTGAATGTCTTCGACGGCGCAATGAACGTGTTGACGATGCGCGCTCCTTCCGACAGCGGCGCGGGAGCCGGCGAAGGAGAAACGGGAAGGACCGGAGCAGCGGTCATAAGTGCCTCCTGGCAATGATTCGAGCAAAATTCTATTCGCGGACAGGTATCCGCACAAGTCCGAGATCATTGAAATCCCTCCCAAACAATTTCTGTAACGCTCGCCCGTGCTTATTCACCATCCGGATGAGCAGCATTCGGCGGATTGACGCTAAGCCGCCGAACGGGTCGCTAGCGAACTCGAGCCGCAGCAGTCATCAGAATCTAACGGTTTGAGGGGGACTTCGGCGTCACGTCGCCACCGTCACTGATCCGTAGGAAAAAAACTCCGGATAAGATAGTGACGATGTCGGAACGTGACGCCGGCGGTAATCGCTGTTTTGATCGTAGAACTCGTTCCCGCGGCGATCTTCGGATTCGCCTCCGAACGCGCAGTTCGTGCGATTGCCAAATGGCCGATTGCGTTGCGCGTCATCGCTCCCGCCGTATTCGTCATCCCCTACGCCTTCCTCACGACATCTCAGCACACTTTTCAATGGAGCTGGTTCGCCCTCTTTTCTACTCTGCCATGTGTCATGACCTGGCTCGAAGGACGGGCCGCGGTTGCCGATCCAGGTCAACGCGGCGACTGGCGGGACGCGCTCATCCTGCTCACGCTGGGCCTTGCGGTGGATTTGCGTTGGTTTGACGTGGCGTGGCCCGAGGGACTACGCGGATTGGGAAATCTCTTATTAGTCGATGCGGGATTGTATGCATTCCTTGGCATTCGCCAATTGAAAGGCACGGGATTCGATTTCAACCTTCGCTGGAGCGACTGGAAAATCGGGTTCCGCGAACTGGCGTTTTTCGCGCCGGCCGTTTTACTGCTGGGGATCGCGCTCGGCTTCATTCATCCGCATGCCAACGTACCCCCAGTGAGCAGAGCCGCGCTGACTTGGATAGGGATCTTCGTGTTCGTCGCCGTGCCGGAGGAACTGTTCTTTCGTGCCTGGGTCCAGAATCTGCTCGAGAGGCGCATGGGGCGATTGCCCGCGCTGGTAATCGCGTCGGTGCTTTTCGGGCTGTCTCACTTCAACAAGAGATCCACGCACTTCAACTGGCGCTATGTGTTGCTCGCAACCATCGCTGGCATCTTCTACGGAAGAGCGTGGCGCACCGAAAGGCGAGTGCCGGCCTCAACCATCACGCACACCTGCGTCGATTGGCTATGGTCGTGGTGGTTTTAAAGCAGGGCAGGGGCCAGGGATCCGTGGCAAAGAGCGTAACTGGATCCTTTACTACCGTATGGCAAATGAGCAGTCCTGATGCTTTTCACTGCACAGCGTTGTACCGAAAATATCCCAACCCAACGCGCATGTGATGGTGCATCACTTCGGGAACGCACACTGCGAAGCAGAGTCCGAGCATTCCTTGCGCAAGCCCGAGTATGTAAACGCTGCGGTATCGGCGGAAGAGTACGCAGGATACGCCTCCCCAGACGAGCGTTGCCAGTGCGAGCGGAAGGTTCGGCAAGTGCGCCACTGCGAAGAGGACCGCAGCAACGCCCACCGCAGTGTCGCTCGCTAGAATTCGCGTCAGGCGAGGCATAAAGTAATCCTGCAGCAGGAATTGCTGGTAGATCGTCCAAAGCACATAGCCGCCCGCGTGCGCGAAATCTCCCTTGTAGAGTGCATGGGATGTCCCGGCGCTTCGTGCCAACATCACGCTTGCGACCGTTAGCGCCGCTGCAGCAGGCAGAATCCAAAGGGAAGCGGCGAATCCTCTCCAACCCAAACCGAGTTCGCTAAATCCCGGCCGACGCCAAAGAACCAGCGCCAACGGAGCCAACAGCGCGATCGGACCAAAAATCAACTGCTCGCGCGTCGGCAGCCACAACACGGCCATGATCGCAGAGAACCCAAGGCTCAGTTCGATTAGGTCTCGGAAGGAGATGGTGGTGCTTGGAACGGATAGTGCGTAAGATCCGGAATTCGTTACTGCCATCGATTTCGTGTTCCCCAAAATCTGATCAGAGTGGGCGTAGTCGAGATTGGTTGTTAGAGATTCATGCCGCCGAACACGACGCTTCGTTTACGAGTCAGACCAATAGCTTCGGCGTTGTCTCCAGCAAGCTCCGCGTGTAAGCGTGCGCCGGCCGCTCAGTAATTTGTTCGGAGTGGCCCACCTCAACAATTTTGCCTCGATACATGACCGCAATTCGAGTTGAAAGATACCGCACAACCGGCATCGAGTGCGAAATAAAAAGATAGGTTAGGCCGAAATCGCGCTGAAGCTGGGCCAGCAAGTTCACGATCTGCGCTCCAACGCTGACGTCAAGAGCCGACACCGGCTCATCACACACGATGAATTTCGGTCTCAAGGCCAGAGCGCGGGCAATCCCAATCCGCTGGCGTTGTCCGCCGGAAAATTCGTGCGGATACCGAGTGCGAGCAGACTCATCAAGCCCAACCGCACGCAGAAGTTCTCCTACGCGTTGCCGAATGTTCGATTGTCCGCCGACCGCAGGCTTTGATCCGCCAGCGTCCGCCGCCCCATTCCCATGAATAATTAGTGGCTCGGCAATGATGTTTTCTACGCGGTACCGTGGATCGAGAGAGGCAAATGGATCCTGAAAGATAATTTGAAGGTCGCGCCGTAGGCTGCGCATTTCGCCCGGGCTCGCCTGGAGGAGGTCTCTCCCCTCGAGCCGAATGCTGCCCGACGTCGGTTCGATCAGTCGAAGGATCAGCCGTCCCAGCGTACTCTTACCCGAACCCGATTCTCCAACCAACCCCAGAGTCTCTCCCGCGTTGATGTCCAGTGTGACGTCATCGACCGCACGAACCCCGCCCCGAGGCTTGCCTCCGAAAGGCGCTTCGCCGTGCGGGAAGACTTTCGTCAGATTTTGTATCTCGAGGAGTGGCATCTGGTTACTTTGGACCGAAGAAATTCATCTGCTCCCGCTGTTCCTCATCCTAGAGGCAATCCTATCCAGCCGCGATCATCGGGACCGCCGCCAGCGCTGCCAGCAGCCCGATGAACTTCCACCGGCTGAAGTGCTCTTTCAAGACCAATCTCGCCAGTAAAACCGTCACCGCAGGATAGAGCGAAGTGATCACCACAGCCTCGTCGAGACGCCCCCGTTGGCTGGCAAAAATGAACAGCGCGCTGGCTGCAATATCGAAGCAGCCGGCCACCATCCCCAAGCCTGCGCTAGAAGCATTGATTTTAAGCGGCGCACGGGTTGCCAGCACAGCAATCGCAGTGGCCGTAAAAGATCCCACGCGGGAAACAACGGCGATCCATACAGGTGATCCCGTCGCCTGGTGAATGCAAAGATAGAAGCCTGCGAATCCCACTCCCGCAAGAGCAGCAGTCACGACTCCTTTAGGCCGCCCCGTCTTATCGTTCGCTCCTTGCGGCTCAGGCCGCGTGATCAGCCAGATCGCGAAAATCGCGACGGCAAATCCAGCAGTCGACCATCGGCTAGGTGCGCCTTCCAGAGCAATGTCGACCATGGTGGGGATAGCCGCCCCCAATAGCGCCGCGATTGGCGCCGTCAGACCCATTTGTCCGGACGCCAGCGCACGATAAAAAATGGCGAGTGAGAATCCTCCTACCGCTCCGGCCGCAAGTGCCCAAGCAATGCTGGTGCGATCGGGAAACACCCCGGTGTGTGCGAGTGCGATTCCCAGCATCAGGGCGAAGCCGCAGATGTGCGAGAACGCAGTCAGAACAAATGCATTGCATTGTTTGGATCCGAACCCTCCGGCAAAATCCGCCGAGCCCCACAGAAACACTGCCGACACTGAATACGCAGCGGGAGTGAATTGGAACGATGGAGACACGCCCGGAGAGGGTAACACGCAAGCAAGTCAGGGTGATCGCTCCCTCCGCTTCGCGTGGAAATTGTTGCAGTTTCGAGCTTGTTGTCTGTGGCAATCAACCGCGCCTGTGCGCTCAGCATGTTAGAATTTGCTCAAGCGTTTTCTGGCAAGAACTCAGTTCTGAGGCACCCGGGTTTGATCGAACTGGCTCCGTCAATTCTTTCGGCTGATTTCGCTCGACTCGGCGAACACGTACGCGCCGCCGCCGAGGGCGGGGCGAGTGTCATCCATGTCGACATCATGGACGGGCACTTTGTTCCTAACCTCACAATCGGGCCGCCGGTGGTGAAGTCGCTTCGCAAGGCGACAAAATTGCCGCTCGACTGCCATCTGATGATCGAGAATCCGGACGAGTTCATCCCGGCTTTTGCCGACGCGGGTGCGGATTGGATGTCAGTTCATCAAGAGGTGTGTCTGCATTTGAATCGCACGCTGCACCTGATCAAGAGTCACGATTGCCTGGCTGGAGTCGTAATTAATCCGGCAACACCCGTCGACACGCTCTCCGAAGTGCTCGACATCGTCGACTACATTCTCGTGATGTCGGTCAATCCCGGATTCGGGGCGCAGAAATTTATCCCCTCGACGCTTCACAAAATGAAGCGTTTAGCGGATATTCGCCGGCAACGAGGCTTGCACTTCCGCATCGAAGTAGATGGCGGGGTCGCTCTCGACACAGTTGCGGATGTGGTCCATGCTGGAGCAGAAATTTTGGTGGCGGGCAACGCCGTATTCGGAAATGGCGATCCAAAGAACAACGCTGAGAATTTGCTGAAGGCAGCAACCGAGGCAGCTTTGCAAAAAGTCTAATGTTGTGATGCCGGACTCGCAGCTGGTCGTGCCTGGCAAGGCCTGGGTACGCAGATGAGCGCGTCAAGAGGCGGGCGCCCTCGATCCGAAATGTACGTCGCGTCGCTCGATGGGTGGTCAAACAACCAACCCTACTCAAGAAATTTTCGAGGTCTTATGTCAAGTCGAATTTCGTTGCTTGTCGCGCTTGGGACGTTGCTGGCGTTGACTGCTGCTTGTACGAATAAAAAATCCGTCAATCCCCTGGCAAACGTCGGCTCAAAGCAGCCGGACAAGGTCCTTTTCGACAAGGCTATGGATGCCATGCGTCACAATCGCTTCGACGTGGCGCGCCTCACGCTCCAGACGCTCATCAACACGTACCCGGATTCAGAATTTATCGCCCGCGCCAAGCTGGCTGTTGGAGACTCGTGGTACGCGGAAGGTGGAACAGCCGCCTTGGCCCAAGCCGAGCAGGAATACAGCGACTTCGAGATCTTCTTCCCCAACATGCCGGAAGCCTCCGAAGCGCAGCTCAAGATCGCCAACATCCACTATCAGCAGATGGAAAAAGCCGATCGCGACTATACGCACGCGAAGCGCGCGGAAGACGAATACCGCAAGGTGATCTTGCAATATCCGGACAGCAAACTGGTTCCCGAGGCCAAGCAGCGCCTCCTTGAAGTGCAGGAAGTGCTCGCCGACCGCGAGTTTGGAATCGGCCGCTTCTACTATTTACGTCAGTCCTACCCTGCGTCGATCGCGCGTCTGCAATCGCTCGTGGATAAATATCCTCTCTACAGCCGTGCCGATGAAGCTCTCTATCTCTTGGGTCAGGACTATGAAGGACAGCTCACCCGGATCCGTAATGCGCCCACTTGCGATGCGCACGATCTGCCTCGGGGCTGTCTGCGTGAGGAAATCAAGTCTCGCTACATCGGAGATCTGACCAAGCATGCCTCTGAGGCGTACGACAAGATTCTCACTCGCTATCCAATGATGGATCGCTCCGACGACGCGAAAAAGCGCCTGACGGCTCTGCATCAACCTGTTCCGCGGCCAACCAAAGCCATGGTCGCTCAGAATAAGGCGGAGCTAGCCAGTCGGAACGAAAGCACGATGGCGCAGAAGTTCATGGGCATCATCAAGAAGGGCCCCGACGTATCTGCAGCCGCCCACAAAGGCGACCCCGCATTGACTGATCCTGAACCGGTCGCCGCTACAAATGTCGTTCGAGGCGAAGCCATCGCCGCAGCCGGAATGCCAGAGAAGGGCGCGACAGTCGAGATCGTAAAACCCGACCAGCCGAGCGCTGCCGACGCTGCCGCTGCTGCTAGTACGAATCCGGCCACCGCTTCGCCCTTCGGCGCCGCTTCGGGAACCCCTTCTGCGACGGGACCGGATCCCAACGAACTAAAACCCACCGCTCCCGCTGATCCCAACGAATTGAAGCCGGCCGCGGACGGAGCCGATCCATCTCTTCCGCCCCCAGTACAAGTGAATGAAATCGCCGGCGGACAGTCCTCCTCCGCGAACGCTACCTCAGACGATTCCACTCCGGCCACCGACCAGGATCTTTCCAGCAGTAAGAAGAAGAGAAAGAAGGGTTTGAAGAAAATCGTTCCCTTCTAGAACACTCTCACATAGAGGGGGGAGCGGAGTCGGTTACCATCGGCTCCCTCCACGCACTAGGTGCTGACCACTAGTAACCTGTTACTTCCCTTCTGGATCATTGACTTGCGTTGAAGGTCAGGTTACCTTCGCGATATCTCCCCTCATCAGAGGAAACCTCTTGGCCAGGAAGATACTGCTCGCCGACGACAGCGTGACCGCCCAGAATATGGGCCGGAAGATCCTCGCGGATGCGGGATACGAAGTTATTACTGTTAATAACGGCTCCGCAGCGCTGAAAAAAATAAGCGAGCACCGTCCCGACTTGATCGTTCTTGACGTCTATATGCCCGGATACAGTGGGCTTGAAGTTTGTCAGCGCTTAAAAGAAGTAGCAGAAACCGCTCGCATCCCCGTCCTCTTGACGGTTGGAAAGCTCGAGCCCTTCAAGACGGACGAGGCGAAGCGCGTTCGAGCCGACGGATTCATCGTTAAGCCCTTCGAAGCCAGCGAGCTACTCAGCGCCCTAAGCAAGCTGGAAGATAAAATCGTTCCCCGCGCCGAAGCGTCGAAACCCGGCCGCCTGGCTCGCGCGAATGCCGCCATCGATGAAGGCCGGGACAAAGCCGTCGCTGCCGACGAGGATTCCGGTTGGAAGAATCGCATCTCGTTTCCCTCGAAAAAGAAGGAAGCCGCCGCCGAAACGAATCCCGATGATCCAGCCGTGTATAACCCGGTAAATAAGGATCTGCGAACCACGATTGATCATCACCGCCCCAGTGAAACGCCCAAGCCGAAGGATGAAGAACGGGTCGACCTCGGCGCATTGGCGCCCGAAGGATTGCCCAAGGACGTAACTCCCGAAGAGATCGCCGCCCTGGCTGCTGCCGCTGCTCAGGTGCAGGGAACAATTCTTGAGAGCAAAGCAGAAGCGCGTGACGAAGTACAGACCTCGGCTCCGGCTGAATTTAAGCCCAACGCCCCGGAGACGACGCCGCAAGCATCGGCTGTCGACAATGTTCAAGAAGAAACTTCAGCGACATTCGCGGAGCAGTCGTCCGAAGTAAAGCCAGCCGTATTCGAACTTATCGCAGCAGAAAATGTTCAGCTCTCGGACGCGCCCATCACTATGGCTGCCGCTGCGGGAGTCGAGACCGGAAGCGGATCCTGTCATTGGTCGGCCGTTGCCGTCGCTCTCGCACCCGAGGATCAAGGGATTTCTCTCGAGCAGGAAATGCAGCAGGCCTACGCGGTATTCGCCGCAGCCGAGAGTGCTCATTCTGCGTCGATCGCGACGAGCCCTTCCACGGAACTTGGCGAAGCCGTTCTTCCGGCGAATTCGCCTGAAGCTGCAGCATCCGAAACAATTCACGCTGTCCCAGCGACGGTCGCGCCCGAAGCTGCGCAGGCGATGGCAGAAGTTGCAAGCGCCGCGACAGAAACGATCAGCGCCGCGGTCAAAGAGTTCGAACATGTCGCAGGCTCATATGTCCAAGACTCGCCAACAGCGACGGAGTTGTCGCCCTCGGAAGCTTCTCAATTTACATCTGAACTGGCGCCCACGACTCCAGCTTCTGAGGAGCAGTCGCCCGTTGCAATAGCCGACGACCCGTCCCTCTCGAAGGCGAACCCGGAGCCTCAGCTACATCAAACTGAGGAACGAATCGCCGTTGAAGAATCCAAGCTCTCAGTCGCACCTGCGTCCATTGAGAGCGATTCTGCCGTAAGCGAAGCTCCCCAGGCCGACATCTCTCCGGAGCCAATTTCTTCCGATCCGGCATCGGTCAGCGAATCTGACATAAAGAGCGAGCACAGCGGAGAAAAGAAGGAATCCGATATCGCTGCTACAACCGCCGCAGCGTGGGCAAGTTGGAGGCGCATCCGAGAGTCCGGTGACTCAAGCTCCTCAGTGCACTCAGAGCATTCTCAGAACGAAAAAGTCTCGGACTCGCATGATGCCGCCGCTATGGCCGTCGCCGCTGGAGCGGAGAACACTCCAGAAGATGCTGGTGCCTTTGACGAGTCTGATCCTGCGATTGCCAGCATCATCGATAGCGTCTTAGCCGACCTTCGTCCAAAAATCGTAGAAGAAATATCTCGGAAACTTGGGAAAAAGAAGTAGCCGTAGTCTGGACTCAGTCTCACCCTTCCGGAACAGCCTCCCGACCTAAATCTCTTTCGTCAGTCACAAGCCGCCGAATCGTTCTGACCAATACATCGATTTCTGATTTTGCGATCAGAGCCGCGCAACCAGCGGCTGCCGCTTCACGTTCCAAACTAGGGTTCTTAAAGCTAGTGAACATCAAGAGCCGAGCTGACGGTGTCTCAACCTTTAGCGCTCGCGCAGCGTCAAGTCCATTCATGCGCGGCATCGACAGATCCAGGATGACTATATCCGGGGAAAGTTGACGAGCTTTTTCGACCGCCTGAATCCCGTCTTCGGCCTCCCCGCAGACGACCCAGTCCGCGCTCTGCTCGAGACAGGTACGCAACGCAAGCCGCACGACCGGATTGTCGTCCACGATGAGAATGGAAAACGGCAAGCAGCCTCTTTAACACCCTTAGCAAAGCTGCCCAGGCCACGTCGTATCAAGGTCGACAGACGGCGAGTGGAAAGGATGGTGTGTCGACCCTATGCCCCGTCCGCGTAAGGGTAAATACAGGGAACTATGTACGCTACCGCACATTTGACTCTCGCCGATGAGCGTACTATGGAAGTGTCTCTTCTAGCATCTTTCCGCCGTGCCCTATGGGCGTCGGTTCCTTGCAAAAATCAGACAGCCTTCGTGCTGTGCAGGGAGCCCTCATGGCCAATAATTCCCGGCCGACTATTGTTTCGAAAAGACCCTTGCAAATAGAGGGAAACCCCGTTCGCAATGAGCTGTTGCTCGGTATTCCCTCTTCGGAGTGCGGTTCGGTCTTCTCTGAACTGACTTTCGTTTCGCTTCGGACCCACGATGTGCTTCAGGAGTGCGGAGAGCCCATCAAGTACGTCTACTTCATTGACAGCGGCTTAGCGTCCGTCCTCAACAGCATGAGAGACGGGAAGACGGTCGAAGTGGGCCTAACGGGAAAAGAAGGCTGCACAGGATTACCGATCACGGCGGGCCTGAAGACTAGCGCTTCGCTGATCGTGATGCAGGTGGAGGGTGCAGCCTTTCGGATGACAGCCGCCGCGTTATCGAAAGCGCTCAGCGAATGCCCAGTGCTCGCGAAGCGCATGCAGCAATACAGCCACATTATGTCCATGCAAGGCGCGCAAGTCGCCGCTTGCAATCGCTTGCACGAGGTAGAAGAGCGGCTGGCCAGATGGTTGCTGATGAGCCAGGACCGGCTTGAGAGCAATCTCGTCCCGCTCACTCATGAGTTTCTGGCGCACATGCTGGGTACCCGGCGGTCGAGCGTTACGGTCGCTGCGGGTTTGTTGCAGAAGGCCGGTCTCATTACCTACAACCGGGGCGAGGTCACGATTGAAGATCGCGCTCGGCTGGAAGACGCGTCGTGCGAATGCTACGAACACATCCGCAAACATACCAAGGCTTGGGAACAAGAATCGCGATAGGTTGAGGCGAACGAATCGATCAGAGGCGCCTCTCGTTTGACGGGGTGCAACGAGATAAAGGAAAGCCAGCCAAAACCGCTGGTACCCCTACCCATTTTCAGACTTTCCCTGGCGAAAGAACCATGAAACAATTTGCGCCGCCATGAAAAGCGACATTCGCACTGTCGTTCCGCTGATAGCGTTTTTTCTCCTAGTGTCGTGGACGATCCCAGCCGTTGGACTAGAAAAGCCTCTTCCAACATGGAATGCTCGTGAATTTCAATTTCGCGTTTAAATACCACCGCTAGTTCCGGTTCCTTGTGGATTTGTGGCACCGATGAGGCGATCGCTGTTTCTTCAGACGACGGGCGAAATTGGGAAGTGAAGCACAATACTCTCGATGGAAATTCATTGCTAAACATCGATTTTGTGAATGAGAGTTTTGGCTACGCAACAGGAACTGGGGGCATATTTCCAACTACTGAAGATGGTGGCAGGACCTGGATGTCACGATCAGTTGGGAAAGACACAATACTGCAGGCGTCTTTCTCTGACTCTCAACACGGCATAATCCGCACTCAACTTCGTTGCTGTTTACAGCCGATGGTGGGCAGCATCTCTCAGTCGTATCCGATGGGCAGAATGCGGATGCCATAAAGCATTTTCCATACACGTTCGCTCTAGTCGCCCTGGATCCAGTTCACATGGGCATCATGATGAAAGAGGGATCAGCTCAGTACGAAGGGCAGCGGTTCTTGGTCTCGTCGGATTCGGGCAAGACTTGGAGCATCAGCCTGATCCCGGATTCCACGATCTATAGTTTCTTACGCGTCGGCGGACGATACTGGGCTGTTGGAACGCAAGTGATAGGTAAAGACAAGCCGGGCGGCGGTCATGCAGTGGCAGCAGCTTTTTACTCATTAGATGGCGAGAAATGGGCTCATGGGAATTCAGATGTTTCGGCCTGCCAGCTTGAAATGTGTGTTGCCTGCAAGAAAGACGGGTGCTTCTCGTCGAACGGGCTGATCACGAATGTTTTCCAGGAGAAAACGACTTACAGCGAGTTCCCGTCCAACGCTGCACTCACGTCTGCATGGTCGAGATCCAATTCCACCATCTGCTTCGTGGGCAGCAATTTGCAATGCACCAATCTGAAACAAGTGGATCAAGCAAGACACGTAGAAGGACCTCCTAGTCCCGTCGCCGTTTCTCCTGGCCCACTTGGTGCAATGAGTGCAACTGGACCGCAGTGCATTCTTTGCCAAATGGACCGAATACTGGTCGACAAGGGAGCGCAAGGTGCGTTCACAATAAAACTAACGATCACGATCGCAAAGAACGGGACTGTGACGAATGTTGAAGCGGGTGACGCGCCCACACCTGAAATCAAGTCCAGAATTGAGCAGCAGGCTCATCAGTGGTTGTTCGAGCCTTATCTAAAGAACAACGAGCGCGTGAGCGTAAGGCTAAACACCGCCGTTCGCGTCAATGTCATAAAACCTCGATGAGATGGATTGTCGGTGCACTTTTCCAACACTGCTGTTGATTCGGTAGATGGAGGCCGTTTCGCCGTCATTCCTTTTCCGCTCTTCGTTTGACCCGTCTTTTCCTCCGACTGTAAGATCGATACAGCACTCAGCTCTCAGCATTCACTCAGTCGAAAACTGATTTTTCACCGGTCAGCGACTGGCTGGTTACTGACGGCTGAGTGCGAACCTTTCTATGCCGCACGAGCTACCCAAAGCTTACGAGCCGGGCGCGATTGAGACGCGCTGGGCCGACTACTGGGTCCAGGAAAAACTCTTCTCCGTGCCCACACCCCCGGGGGGCGAGACCCGACCCGTCTTCACGCTTTTGCTGCCTCCGCCGAATGTCACTGGCCGCCTCCACATGGGGCACATGCTCAACCAGACGCAGATGGACATCGTCGTGCGCTGGCATCGCATGCGCGGCTTCATCACCCTGTGGCTGCCCGGCACCGACCACGCCGGTATCGCGACTCAGATGATGGTCGAGAAGCAGCTCGAAAAGGAAGGTAAGAAGCGGCGCGAGATGGGCCGCGAGAAATTCATTGAGCGCGTCTGGGAATGGAAGAAGCTATACGGCGGCGCGATCCTCGACCAGATGAAGCGCCTTGGAGCCTCGGTCGATTGGGACCGCGAATATTTCACCATGGACGAGAATCTTTCGCACGCCGTGCGCGAGGTCTTCGTCCGCCTTTACGAACAGGGATTGATCTATCGCGGCAACTACATCGTCAACTGGTGCCCGTGGCACGAAACCGCAATCTCCGACCTCGAAGTGAAGCACGAAGATGTCGCCGGAAAGTTATGGGACATTCGCTATCCCGTAATAGGAACCGATGAATTCATCACGGTCGCGACCACGCGGCCGGAGACGATGCTCGGCGATACGGCCATCGCCGTGAACGCGAAAGATGAGCGCTACACACATCTTCATGGCAAAAAAGTTCTCGTGCCGCTGATGAATCGCGAGATTCCCATCATCACCGATGAACTCGCCCATCCGGAATTCGGCACTGGCGCGGTGAAAGTGACGCCAGCGCACGACCCCAACGACTTTCAAGCTGGCCTGCGCCACAACCTGCCTCAGATTATTGTCATGGATGCTCGCGCGCACATGAACGAAAACGCCGGCCCGTATGCGGGACTCGACCGCTACGCGGCTCGCAAACGCGTGCTCGCTGACCTGCAAGAGCAGGGATTTCTGGTTAGCGAAAAGGACTACGCGCTTTCGATCGGCAAGTGCGATCGCTGTGGAACGGTGATCGAGCCGCGATTGTCCGAGCAATGGTTCATCAAGATCAAACCACTTGCCGAACGCGCCAAGGCCGCGGTTGAAAGCGGCGAGATCACGATTGTCCCCGAGAACTACCGCCAGATTTATTTGAACTGGATGACCAACATTTATGACTGGTGCATCTCACGCCAGCTCTGGTGGGGACATCGCATCCCGGCGTGGACGTGCCAGAACGAAGCCTGCAAAGAGTTGATCGTCGCGCGCGAAGTTCCGCCGAAGTGTACAAAATGCGGCGGCGCAAACCTGGAGCAGGTTGCAGATGTCCTCGATACTTGGTTCTCATCAGGATTATTGCCGTTCACAACCCTGGGCTGGCCGGAAAAGACACGCGACCTCGAGGTGTTCTATCCGAACACGCTGATGATCACCGGCTTCGACATTTTGTTCTTCTGGCTCGCGCGCATGATCATGTTCGGCTGCCACTTTATGCAGGGGCACGAACAGGACGCGGCGATTAAGAAGGCGAGCGGGGAAGCGTCCAAGAAGGACGACAGCGTCCCTTTCCGTCATGTCTACATTCATGCGCTTGTGCGCGACGCCGACCGACAGAAGATGTCGAAGACAAAGGGAAATGTAATCGATCCGCTGGAGATCATCGAGCGCTTCGGCACGGATGCGACAAGGTTCACTCTCGCGGCCATGGCCGCGCCAGGCACCGACATCGCTTTCAGCGAAAGCCGCACCGATGGTTACCGCGCTTTCGCCAACAAGATCTGGAACGCCGCGCGATTCATGTTCATGAACGTGGATCGTCTGGGTCTTGTGTCGGGACAGCCGCCGCCGGCTATCCGACCGGGACAAAGTCCCAGCGGCACCGCCCATACAGTGGGAGTGAGCGGATTCACAACGGCTAGTCTCGAAGACCGTTGGATTCTCTCGCGTTTCAATCGCGTAACCGCTGACGTCAACGACGCGTTCGCTACTTATCGCTTTCACGAAGCCGCCAATCGTATCTATGACTTCTTCTGGGGAGAGTTTTGCGACTGGTACCTTGAATTGATCAAGCCGCGCCTGAATTTTGAGGACGGTGCCGACACCGCCGCTGCGCAAGTCGCATGTGCGAATCTCGTCAATCTATTCGACGCCGCACTGCGTTTGCTGCACCCGATCATGCCCTTCATCACAGAAGAGATCTGGCACGCAATTCATGACGGTAAGGCACCACAGAAATCGATCGCCCTGGCGGCATATCCGCAAGCCGATGAAAAACAGTTTGATCTCGTCGCTGAAACGGAAATGGCGATTCTCCAAGACCTGATCGTCAGCGTGCGCAATCTGCGCGCCGAATTGAAAGTCGAGCCCAAAGTGAAGGTGCCGATCGAGGTATTCGCCCACGAACCGGCAATACGCGCGATGATCGAACTCAACGATGGCGCAGTTCAGAGACTTGCCAACGTCGAGAAGATCGCCTTCGTCGACAGTTCCCTTGAGAAGAAAGCAGGAGCCCGAAGTACCGCTCGCTTCGACGTTCACGTAATCTTCGAGCGAAAAGTCGACGTAGCGGCCGAATGTGAGCGTCTCAAAAAAGATCTTGAGAAACTTGAAAAGGGGATCGGCAGCGGCCAAAAGCAACTCGGCAACGAAAACTTCCTGGCAAAGGCTCCGCCGGCAGTCGTCGAAGGTCTGCGCAAGCAGCAGCGGGAACTTACCGTTCTCCGCGACAAAACACTGAGTATGATGAAAGAGTTGAGCTGCAAGTAAAGAAAACGTCTCATGGACTGGAACTCAAGACGTCTTACCGCCATCCTCGAAAACGCATTGATCGAGGACCGTGCAACGAGCGATGCGACCAGCTACGCATGCATCGATCCGAACCAGCGCGCCTCGGCGACGATCATTTCGAAGCAGGATTGCATTTTGGCGGGCATCGGCTCTGTCGCTCGAATCCTTGATGTCTATGCCGCCCTCGATGGTGCCGTAACCGCCCACTATGAAGTCACTACCCATCCTGAGATTTTCGATGGCGTGCGGTTGCACAAAGGCCAGTCTGTCGCGGTCGTGAGACATAATGCGCGCGTTATTCTTTCCTGTGAGCGAGTGATCCTGAATTTTCTGCAGCGCATGAGTGGCATCGCTACCCTGACTCGCAAATTCGTCGAAGCCGTGGCCGGAACGCACGCGCGCATTCTCGATACTCGCAAGACCGCTCCCGGACTGCGTGCTATCGACAAATACGCGGTCCGGTGTGGCGGTGGCCAGAATCATCGCCTTGATCTTTCCGACGGCGTGTTGCTGAAAAACAATCACATCTCGTTGGCCGGCGGAATTGCCCCGGCTCTGGAGCGCGTCCACCGCAATCGCCGCGGATCGCAGCCGATTGAAGTCGAAGTCCGCGATTTTGATGATTTGGAGGTGGCTCTTGCCAATGGTGCGGAAGCTATTCTTCTGGATAACATGTCTCCAGATGATGTGCGGCGCGCTGTGGAACGGTGCTCAAGGCCCGACGCTCAAAAAGACGGCCGCCGAATTCCCATGGAGTGTTCAGGCGGGATCCGCCTGGAGAACGTTCGCTCGTACGCCGAAGCTGGAGTCGACTTTATTTCTGTCGGCCTCCTCACACATTCCACGCACGCCGTTGACATGAGCATGCGCGTCGTTCCCGCCTAGCGGACCTCCCTCCGCGATGCGATTGTCGTTTGACCCCAATTCGCGCATAATCTCCGCATCACCAAGACTGGCAAAACTCGAAGTCGAAGGGCCTCGCAGCCGAGCGCTTTTGCGATCCAGCAACTCCAGTCCACCGATTCGCGGCTCGGATTGATCGTTCGTTTGCTGATAAAACATCCAACGGTCGTGATCAGCGGGACGAAGATCGCGGAGGAGATTTCATCCAATCGCTCGGAAGTCTGGCGTTTGATTCAGCAACTGCGAGGGCTTGGTGTCAACGTCGCAGGTCATCCTGCCACGGGATATCAGTTGCGTTCGGTTCCCGATCTGTTATTGCCGGAAATTCTGCGCCCTCTTTTGCGCGGAACTTTGTTCGATTCGCACCTTCATCACTTCTACAAGATCGGATCAACTAATACGACTGCCATGGCAGCCGCTGCCGAAGGCGCGCCCCACGGCAGTGTTTTTCTTGCCGAGGAGCAAACCGCGGGTCGAGGACGTGGAGCCAACACGTGGCAATCTCCGCGCTCGACGGGCATTTACTGCTCTGTAATCTTGCGGCCCGCGCTGCCGCCGTCGGAAGTTTTGGTGCTCTCGCTCGCGGCTGGGCTGGCTGTGCAGTCCGCGATTCACTCCGAAGATTCCCGAGTGATGCCCGATCTCAAGTGGCCCAATGACATCTTGATCGACGGGAAAAAGGTCTGCGGCATTCTGACCGAGATGAATGCTGAAGCGACGCGAGTGCGTTATATCGTGGTGGGAATCGGCATCAACGCGAATCAGGCGAACTTCCCGCCGGATTTGCCTGCGACGTCTCTTCGCCTGGTTACTGGAAGCGAGTGGTCTCGGGTTGACCTGGTCGCTGCTTTGCTAAAATCACTCGACCGGGAATACCGCTCTCTGGTGGATGACCGCGATGCGAAAGAGTCTATTTTGCGGCGCTTCGCCGAACATTCGTCCTGGGTGAGTGGAAAGAGAGTTCGTATCGAAGAAAACGACTCAGCCTTCGAAGGAACGACCAAAGGCCTTGATACGCGCGGGTTCCTGCAGGTTCTGACGCCTCACGGGATGCAGACAGTTTTAAGCGGGACGGTCCGGGAAAGCTAATCATAGTTTTACAGCAAGGTCACCTATGCTGTTCGTCATCGACGTTGGAAATACGAACACGGTTCTGGGCGTATTCACGCACTCCGCCAAAGCTCAAGCGAGTGGCGGCTCTGACGGGCCCTCTCGTTATGAGCAACTCGTCGCGAACTGGCGTGTTGCCACCTCTCGCAGGAGCACCGTCGACGAATATGGTGTCTTGTTCCGCAATCTATTCTCGATGGCAGGCCTCGAATCGAAAGGCATACATGGCATCGTAGTTTCCTCCGTCGTTCCACCTCTCGATCCCATTCTGCGGCAGGTTTGCGAACGCTATTTCAACTTGCGCCCTCTCTTCATCGAGCCCGGGGTTAAAACCGGGATGCCGGTCCATTACGACAATCCCGCGGAAGTGGGCGCCGATCGCATCGTGAACGGCGTAGCGGCATTCGACAAATATGGTGGGCCTTGCGTGATCGTCGACTTCGGCACAGCGACGACTTTCGATTGCGTGTCCACAAAAGGCGAATATCTCGGCGGCGTCATCTGCCCCGGCATTGGCATTTCGGCCGATGCACTTTTCGAGCGCACCGCGCGACTACCACGCGTCGAGATTCGCAAGCCGGCCCGCGTGATCGGGACAAATACAGTCGGCAGCTTGCAGTCCGGTCTCTACTACGGATATCTCGGCCTCGTCGATGGAATCCTCGAACTCCTGCTGAGTGAGCTAGGGCCGGATACGCGAGTGATTGCGACCGGCGGTCTGGGACCTATGATTGGTACCGGTTCGAAGTACATCAAGAATGTCGACGATTTTCTTACCCTCGAAGGCCTAAGAATTATCTGGGAGCGCAATAGCGCGCCGCGGAAAGATGGGAGCTCGCTAAAAACTGAGACGAGATCTTCCTCGAAAACAAATACAAAGGCGAAGAACAGCGATAGTCCGGCCCAAGCCCCTGCCTCGCGTTCGGCTCGATAACCCGCCGTGGAAAATTACTTCAACTACTTCACTGAGATTGAGGATCGCTATCTTCGACGGCGCGGCGGCGGATTGTTGCTTTCCACTCTGGATTGGGCCTTGATCGAAACCTGGAAAGATGCGGGCATTCCCCTTGAAGCAGTGCTTCGCGGCATTGACGCCGCATTTGATCACTATGATCAGCGTCCCTCGAAAACGAAAAAAGTAAACAGCCTCGCCTATTGTTCCCAGGAAGTGCTCTCAGCTTCGGAAGCAATGAAGGAAGCAGCGGTGGGAGCAACAACCACCGAATCCTCCACAGCCCAGGCGCCCGGGTTCGAAGCAGAGACAGTCGCAGTTTTCCTCGCGCGCAATGCGGATCTACTGGAAAGGGCGAAGCTGCCCATTAGCATCGCGGATCATGCGTCGTCATTTGTGCTTCAGACGGCACAAACCTTGCGACAGCTTTCTGGCGAAGTGCGCCAGAAACCCGCATCCCGACTCGAAGATTTAGAGCGTCGTTTGACCGTTCTCGAAGAGAAGCTGTTCGCTGTACTCCTGACCTCGACTCCAGACGACGAGATCGTCTCCGTCCGCGCTGAGGCCGATCGCGACCTCATTCCCTATCGCCGGAAGATGTCCGGCGCGCAGATCGATCAATTGCAGAAGCAATACCTGCACAAGCGCCTTCTCGAGAAATATCGCCTGCCTCGCCTGAGTCTCTTTTACATGTGAGCCTTGTGATCCACTCATTCGACGCACTGATTCTCGGAGGTGGCGCCGCTGGCTTGATGTGCGCCATCGAAGCCGGCAAGCGCGGCCGTCGTGTTGCCCTCATCGATCACGCCGACCGCTTGGGCAAGAAGATCCTGATTTCCGGCGGGGGACGCTGCAACTTCACCAACATTCACTGCAGCCCTGAAGACTTCCTCTCGGCCAATCCGCATTTCGCAAAGTCGGCGCTGGCTCGGTACACACCTGCAGATTTCATAGCTCTAGTTGAAAAACATCGGATCCCGTACCACGAAAAAACATTAGGGCAGCTCTTCTGCGACCGCTCCGCACGCGACATCCTAGGGATGCTTGAAGAAGAATGCCGCCTTGCGGGTGTGAGCGTGTTCCTGAACACGAAAATTCAACGAGTCTCTCGCGCGGACCAGTTCATTCTGAGAGCAGCCGATGCAGAATTTAATTCGCCCGTTTTGGTTGTAGCCACCGGAGGTTTATCAATTCCGAAGATCGGCGCGACGTCATTCGGCTACGATTTGGCTCGGCAATTCAAACACAAGATTCAAGAGCCGCGTCCCGGCCTGGTGCCCTTCGTCCTGAATCATGATGATCGCTCCCACTATTGCGATTTGGCGGGAGTTTCGATGGATGTCACCGCTTCCTGCGATGAACAACAGTTTCGCGATAAGATGTTGATTACGCATCGCGGCCTGAGTGGCCCCGCGATCCTGCAGATTTCGTCGTACTGGAATCAACCAGACTCGATCCGAATTGATCTTGCGCCTCAGCAAAACATAACGCCTGCCTTCCGCGATCCTCAGCAGCCGAGAACATCTGCGAAATTGCGCTCAGAACTCCGAACCTTTCTCCCCCACCGCTTCGCCGATCGCTGGCTTGAGCTTCACTTACTCACTTCCTGGACGAATTCTGCTTTAGTCGCGTTCGAGGAACAACTGCACGCGTGGATCGTCGCTCCAGCCGGCACCGAGGGATTCGAGAAAGCCGAAGTTACCACCGGCGGCGTGGACACCAACGAACTGTCCGCGAAAACGATGGAGAGCCGCAAGGTCCCCGGCCTCTTCTTCATCGGCGAAGTCGTCGACGTCACCGGTCATCTTGGCGGATTCAACTTCCAGTGGGCTTGGGCCTCTGGCGCGGCGGCCGGAAGGTCTTTGTGATTTGTCAGATAGAATCAAGACTTGCTCCTCACAATTGAAAAGCTCATTTACGGTGGCGACGGGCTAGCCCGCTTGCCTGCCGACGATCGCGGACAGGGTAAAGCAGTGTTTGTCCCTTTCGTCCTCGCCGGAGAAAAAGTCGAAGCTTCACTCGCCCAACAGAAATCCGGCTTTGCTCGAGCCCGCGTAGATTCGCTGGTTGAGTCCTCTCCCCATCGCGTTCAGCCTCACTGTCCCTATTTCGCTCAGTGCGGCGGCTGTCACTACCAACACACCAGTTACGAACATCAACTCCAAATCAAGACAGAGATCCTGCGCGAAACTCTGCGGCGCACGGCCAAGGTCGATTTGTCGTTCGACATTGCCGTTCATCCCTCCCCACCTTGGAATTACCGCAATCGCTCCCGGCTTCAAGTGCAATCCGGGCCATCCTTTGCGGCCGGACATTTCCGTATGTCCTCTCACGCGTTGCTCGCCGTCGAGCAATGCCCAATCAGTTCGCCGCTGATTAACCGCGGCATCGCCGCACTGTGGCAAAGCGGACGTGCAGGAAAAGTTCCCGGCGGAGTGCGCGAAGTCGAATTCTTCGCCAGCGCCGACGACACTCAACTTCTGCTCGATGTCGGATGTTCAGGCCAGGCCCGTCGAGCCGCAGTACGCAGCTGGGCCGAAGAATTGCGCATTGCCCTGCCCGAGATTGCCGGTGTGGTTGCGTTCCGCGAACCCAATCCGGGGGATAAGAAAGCTGGCGCGCCCGAAGTTCTCGTCACCGTGGGTGATTCGCACCTGATCTACAAGACGGACCGCACCTCCTATCGCGTCAGTGCCGGTTCTTTCTTCCAGACCAACCGCCATCTCACTGATGAGCTAGTTCGGATCGTCACTGCGGGCCAGTCCAGCGAAGTGGCTCTCGACCTCTACGCTGGCGTGGGACTTTTTTCCACAGCCTTGGCTTGTGACATCCGTCACGTCGTTTCTGTTGAGATGTCACAGACATCCTCAGCCGATCTTTCCTACAATCAGGCCTCGAATGGAGAAGTGATCCAAGCCACTACGGAGCAGTACCTGGCCCGTGTTGATAATTCGGGGCGAGTCGGGAAGGGTGCAGTCCTCCCTCATAACATTCATACGCCCGACCTAGCGGTGGTGGACCCGCCCCGGAGCGGCTTGGGAGAACGCGTGGCGCAATTGTTGGCGACCCTGGGCGCGCCACGCGTTGTTTACGTCTCATGCGATCCCGCAACTTTGGCCCGCGATCTCGTCGTTCTGCTTGCGGCCGGATATCGGATCGAGCAACTGGATCTGGTGGACTTGTTTCCGCAGACCTACCACATCGAGAGCGTTGTACACCTCGCGCGCTGAAGCTCAATCCGCCGGTCGTTTGACGACTGTCGAGCAACATGCCTCCTCATCCCACGTCTGCGCCTCCTCCTTTCCAGTTCAAGGCCGCTCGCCAGCCGATGTTCTGGGCCGTGGTCGCATATTCCTCGGGAATTATTGTTGGCACGTACGTCTGGCGTCCCGCGTCTTGGTGGATCGTCGCTGCCACAATCTTCGCCGCAGCTGCAGCCTATTTCGCACGGAAGCGGTTCGCCTTGGGATGGTCGTTAGCCTTAGGAGGATTTTTCTTGGCAGGCGCGCTCAACATTCAAGTCGGTTCGCGTACCCCCTTCGACACGAGCATTCAATCTTTCGCCGACCGGCAGGAATATCAGATCACGGCGCACGTTATCAACGACGGTCACCTGCAACAAGCAGGGTTGGGTGAAATCAAGCAAACCGTCGATGTTGAAACTGACGAGATCGAAACTCCGACTGGACAACAAATTCCGATTCGAAGCGGTGTCCGGTTAAGTATTTACGGGCCGCTCTCGAGAGCTGAAGACGCAGATGACCCTCCCAACTCGAACTCAAATTCGATCGCTCCGATGCGGGCATTTTATTACGGCGAGCGCATTCACTTGTTCGCCAAGCTGAAGTTACCTCGCAACTTCCGCAACCCCGGAGCCTTCGACTACCAGGGCTATCTCGCTGATCACGGCATTGCCGCACTGGGATCAGCGAAGATTGCGGATGTCGAACTACTACCCGGCTTCTCCGGAAACCGGTTCTGCTTTTGGCGCAGCCGTATCCACAATTCCATCATCGCCAAAGTGCACGAATTGTGGCCGCCGCGCGAGGCCGCTCTGATCGACGCCATGGTGATTGGCGAAGCTGCCTTCATCGACCGCGACACCAGAACGGATTTTCAGCGTTCGGGCACCTACCATGTTCTCGTGGTCTCCGGGATGAATGTCACCATCCTCGCGTTCGTCGTCTTCTGGACGCTGCGTCGGTTGCGACTCGCCGAAGTTCCGGCCACGTTTCTGACAGTGGCATCTTGTGTCGCCTACGCCATCGTGACCGAAGTCGGAGCGCCGGTCTGGCGCGCAACTCTCATGTGCGCCATGTATCTGGGAACTCGTCTTCTCTACCGCGATCGCGCCATGATCAATGCTTTGGGCGCGGCCGCCTTGGGTCTTTTGATTTACGATCCGCAACAACTCTTCACTGCCAGCTTCCAGATGACATTCGTCTGCGTGTTGATCGTCGCCGCGATTGGCATCCCGGTCTTGAAGCGAACCTCGCAGCTCTATAAGCAGGCGCTCGTCAACTGGGACTCGATCCATTACGCTTCGCAGTTGCCGCCTCGCGTCGCGCAGTTCCGCGTGGATCTGCAGTTCATCTCGGCTCGCGTCGCACTCTTCTTGGGACAAAAGTTAGCCAGGCGCCTGGTTCGCGGAATCTTTAGATTTGCCCTCTCGGCATGGGAATTAGTCTTCGTATCCGCCGTCATGCAGGCCGGACTCGCTCTTCCCATGGCCTACTACTTCCATCGCGCCACCACGATTGGACTCCCGGCCAATCTGATCGTCGTCCCTCTGACACAATTGATGATGCCCGCTGCTATCGCCGCCTTGAGTTTAGGATACGTCTCACACTGGCTGGCCAAACTTCCGGTGCTATTCACTTCGCTTGCGGTAGACGGAATGACTGCCTCCGTCCATGGGCTCGGCGCACTCCGCGTCTCTGATCTGCGCGTCGCCGTGCCTTCCGCTGCAATGATGGCGCTCGCGGCGGCAGTGCTGGTATTCGCGATGTGGTCCGCGCATCGCCGCAGATGGCTGACGTGCGTCGGACTTGTGGCAATCTTCTCAACTTCAATTGCCCTCGCATTCCTTCCACCCAAACCTCGAACTCATGCCGGCGTCCTCGAAGTAACATCCGTCGACGTTGGCGAAGGCGATTCCATCCTCCTCATCACACCGCAAGGTAAAACTTTGCTTGTCGATGCTGGAGGTCCGGTCGGCCCCGGCGGTTCTCAACTCGATTTCGGCGAAGACGTCGTCTCGCCCTACCTCTGGGCTCGCGGCATCTCGCATCTCGACGCGGTTGCCATCACTCATGGCCACTCCGATCACATCGGCGGAATGGTTGCAGTCTTGAAGAACTTCAAGCCAAGGGAATTGTGGATCGGATTGCTGCCGCCGAGCACCGCCCTGCAGAACGTCATCTCAACTGCTCAGGAGCTAGGTGTTACCGTTGTCCGCCATTGGGAAGGAGACGAGTTTGTATTTGGGGGAACTACAGTCCGTGTGTTGTTTCCGCCGCGCGATTGGGCAGCCGGCGCTAAACCTCAAAACAATGACTCACTGGTGATGAGGGTGAGCTTCGGCGATTCGTCGGTTCTGTTGGAGGGAGATGCCGAAAAACAGGTGGAACGTCGCGTGGCTGAGGTCGAACATCCTGCTGCAAACTTGCTTAAGGTCGGTCACCATGGAAGCGCCAACGCCACTACTTCGGAGTTACTCTCGTCGGCCCATCCTCAGTTCGCGGTCATCTCTGTGGGCTTCGGCAATTCCTTCGGCCTGCCTCGCTCCGAGATCCTCGAGCGGTTGACAGCTGCGGGAGTCCGCGTCTACCGCACTGACCTCGACGGAGCCGTCTCGTTCTATCTTGATGGCCATTCCATCACGCCTTCTGTGGCGGGTCTTCAATAACTTCGATCTCGGCCGTCTCATCATCGTCCATGGCGGACTGCCGTTGTTCCGCAATGACTTTCTTTGCTGCCTCCGCATCTTCTTCTCGCACCAGGATGATCATTCCTCCGAGTCCCGGGAACGCATCCTGCACGAGCGAGGCAGAAGTGAGATCGCTGTCGATGCCTGCCGATTCCAGCAGTCCCCTCACAATCAGAGCTTCGGACTCCTGCTCCGAGTCGAACACCTTTACTAACTTCTCATTCGGATCAGGACGCCGCGATGTGCTGGCGGCATTCAGGGATTCAGGCATGAAAGTCTCCAATTCCGGACCCGGCCACAACCGAATCCTTTTCTGATTCCAGCGATTCTACTCCCTTGTCGGCCGAAGGTCTGGGCGCTGCAAGTTTCAGCAGGTGGATGCTCGTTTACCGTCCCAGGGTTGCGACGCGAGCACGATCCCCTCAAATAAAGCTCTAGACGGCACTTTTGGGTTATTGCTTTCTCCTGAGACTGAGGCAGAATGGGCCTAATCAATGGCGCAACGCAGAGGCTAGCGGCGTCATCCAAATCTGTGGGAGTTAAGAAGGGGACACCATGAATCTTCCTCAGCAGGCCGGAAACGATGCACGATTTCCACTCGCGGAGCAAGATGCTCACCGTGAACGCGAAGAGGAAGCCCGCAAGATTCGCCGCCTGCAGTTGATGATCAGCATGGTCATGTCCGTGATCGGCCAAGACCCCAACTTGACCATCGAGGAAGCATCGGAACTGGCAGTGGGAGCGAAACGCGCCGCGCTCGCCATGTTTCCCGACAAAGAACTCGCCTACGACCTCTTATACAAACCGCGTCTTCAGCGGCTGATCCGCGAACGCTTCCGGCTGCAGTAATCCCTAGTCGTCGGCCACCGGATTTTTCAGCGTCCCGACTCCATCCACAGTCACTTCCACATTGTCGCCCGCAACTACTGGCCCCACTCCGGAAGGCGTGCCGCTGGGAATCAAGTCGCCCGGATATAGCGTCATTGCCTGGGCTATGTACCGGATGACGGTATCGAGCGCGAAAATAAAGTCGCGCGTGTTCCCCGCCTGCTTCACTTCGCCGTTGACACGAGTTCCCACTCCGACGCCGGCCCAAGGATCAATCTCATCCGTTACCACCGGCCCCACCGGGCAGAACGTATCGAAGCCCTTCGAGCGGGACCATTGTCCATCTTTTTCCTGAAGATCGCGCGCAGTGACATCGTTCACACAGGTGTAGCCGAGGATGTATTGCTTGATGTCGGCATCGGCTGGCGGTTGGTAACAAGTCTTGCCGATGACCACACCTAGCTCACCTTCGTAGTCCACTCGCCCGGAAATCTTCGGACGCCGCACCACGCCGCCCGGCGACAAAAGCGCAGACGTAGCCTTCAGAAAAATCAACGGCTCCTTGGGAACTTCGTGGCCGAGCTCGGCAGCGTGCTCCCGGTAGTTGCGGCCCACGCACACAATCTTCGAAGGTCGTACCGGAGGCAGCAGCACAGCTTGCTCAAGCGGGATCGCCTCGATCTTTCGAGTGCGTAATCCCTCCATGTCTCCGTCGGCCTCTTCGGGGGGCGTGAGCAGGATCCGCACAATTGCATCGTGCCCGGCGACAGCCTCTACGAGGCCGTATTGAGCTTGTCCATTGAATTGAAATCGGCAGTATTTCATCGCTCTCTATCTAATCACGAATTTCAGGAAGCCTGCGAAAATTTCCACCGGACCTCGGAATTCCGATGCTGCCGTACATCAAAAAAATCACGGAACCGTTTCGCTGGCTTCCTCCGAGTGCGCGCTCTCGTTGCCGCGAGCGTCCACCGATGTTACGGAGTAGAGATACCGCTGACCTGCCTCGACGTTCACGTCCCGGTATGCCGGAGCTTTTACCAGTTCCGTGTTGATCTTGACGGCCGCGGCGCCCTCAACATGCCGGTAGACGTTGTACCCGGCCAGATCCATATCAGAAACCGGGGCCCACACCAGATCGATGAACGGCTGTTGACCCGGCCCGGAAAACACGGCTTGAAGTCCCGCCGGAACAGCGGGCGGAAAAACGTCATCGGCGAATACTTTCACTGCGGGAGTATCGTCGCCCTCGACCTGCACCTCCGGCTTCTTTGCGTCGGCGATGATCGTAACGATCTCTGCTCTGTAGTCGTAGCTCTTCTGCCATTCGATTTCGGAATCCGTAATCGTGAAATGGCTGTCATTCCCCAAGGAAACCTCGCCAACGAGCGTCTTCTGTTTCTGATCTTCTGCTTGTCGGTACACCCGATAGATGTAATGAACGTTTTCCTGCGAGCGAGCTGTTTCTCCCGTCCAAGTCAGCACTACACCTTGTCCCGTCACTTGCGCGTGAAAGTCTTGCGGAGGCGGAAGCGTGTGGATCAGTGGAACCTCTACATGGTTGGAAAGTCCGGCGCTGCGACCGTCATGATTCAACACCTCAACCGCATACGTCGCGGAAGCAGAGGAGTTGTCACTTTCGATCTGAGCGGGAAGCGTGTCGGTGTAGGAAAGCGTCGGTTTCTGCTTCGAAGACTTGGCGGAGGCTGGAACAGTGTCCGCTGGGCTTTCTCCGACTGGTGTTCCGCATTGCGTCAACGCAACCAGACTGCGGCAGATGCGCGTCGGACCGAGAGTGTGAATCGTCTGCCGGTCCGTATTGACCGTCGGAATCGTCCAAGTGAGGACGACTCGATTGCCCTTGCGTGAGGCCTTCAGATCTGTCGGAGCCTTCGGTAAATCCAGAGATGGAGGCTGCGGCGGCGCGATTGTCGCACACGCCGTGACCATCAGGGGCGCGCCAACAGCCAGCAGCATCCGTGGAAATTTCATGCGGAAGGACCAGACTACCAGAACCTTACGCGGCCAACTCCTTCACCGCCTCGCGAAACACTTTCGTGTGTTTGTCGACATCGTCCGCTTCCGTCTGTGGACACATGAGCGCCATGTTATGGAAGGGCGTCAGCAGAATTCCGCGGTTCATGGCGTAGAGGTGCATGAAACGCTCCAGCTCAAAATCCATTGCATCGTGCGCCTGAGCGCCATTTTTCGGCTCCGGGCCAAAGAGATATTCCGCTCGGCATCCGAGACGCGTTACATGCCAAGGCAGCTGGGCTTCGGCGATCGCCTTGGCCACACCAGCGGTCCAGCGCTCGGCCATGGGAATCATCCGGTCGAACGCTTCCATGGTGAGAACCTTGGTGAGGGTCGCGCGCATCGCGGCGAGCGACAACGCATTCCCCGCGAGCGTGCCACCGATTCCACCGACGTCGCAGTTCTCGAGTTCCTGCTTCGCGACGATGCGGTCCGCAACCTCCTGCGAAAAACCGTACGCTGCTCCGGGAATGCCTGCTCCAATCGCCTTGCCGAAGACAACCACGTCGGGATCGAGATTTTCCGCTCGCGTGTATCCTCCCGGACCCGCGCAGATCGTGTGGGTTTCATCGATGATCAGAAGCGTTCCGTGTTTGCGCGTGAGTTCACGCAGGGCTGCGTGATATCCGGGCTGCGGATGAACGATCCCGACATTCGTCATCGCCGGTTCGGCGAGCACGCAGGCAACGTCTTCTTCAGACAGCGCCTGCTCAAGCGCGCCAACGTCATTGAACTCGACCACCTTCGTCGTGACCGCCGGATTAACCGGAGGCCCGATATTCCCGGGACGTGGTCCAGCCATTCCATCCGTGGCGAGATGGATGAAAGTTTCATCCACCGTGCCGTGATAGCACCAGTTGAAAACCAAAATCTTCGGACGTCCGGTGATCTGCCGCGCCAGGCGGATCATAAACCGGTTCGCGTCGGTGGCGGTCAACGCGAATTGCCAGTAGGGCAACTCGAAGCGCTTCTGCAATTCTTCGGCAACGATGATCGCATCCTCTCCGGGCAGCATCAGAGTGACCCCGCGTTTCATCTGTTCTTCCGCTGCCTTGACGGTCGCGAAGGGAGAATGTCCAGTCATCGCGCCGGTATCGCCGAGGCAGAAGTCGACGTAGCGGTGGCCGTCGACGTCGAAGAAGTGCGCGCCCTGCGCCTCGCGCACGAACGGGGGAAAGGCTCCTGCCCACTTCACCATCCAGTTCATCGGGACGCCGGCCAGCAGCGACTTGCGGGCACGTTCAAATAGCGCCTTCGACTTCGGACGCTCATCGACAAACTTCTTCTGTTCGCGTTGCATCAGGGACTGCAAGCGGCTGCGATCAATGGTTTTCATTGTTGGAAAGGGAAACCCAAAGAAGATAAACCACCGAAGACACGGAAGACGACGGAGGCGCGGCAGTTCTTGACGGGGAAATAGGAGCTGTGAAAAGCCAGTCGATCAGCCAGATCAATCTCTGAGTTTTTTCAGGCCGATCCGCTAAAATATTGCGTTCATTGGCTTTAGCAAGGCCGTAGCTCGTTTTATCCTCGCAAAATATTGGATTTAAACAAGGTACACGCAAAATATTCCAAAATAAGGAGTTAGGGAGATTAAATTGGACTGGGAGCCAGGCTCGGTGTGTTACAGGGCTCGCCAACGGGATGCTTTCGCGCACGACTCCAGTGTCTGCGCTTTGTGGGGTTTGAGTAAAGGTCATCCGTCACACTGCAGAGGGCATCGTGTGGAAAACTCCCAAAACGATTCATCACAGAGGAGAAGAGAGACGGACGACGGCCCGGGAGGATATCGCACAGTATTTCAAACTAAGCTGGAACGTATGATTTGTACTCGTTCTGGGAGTTATTAGCGCCCGTTCAGGGAATGACATGAAAGCGAAACGAACGCGTTGGCTGGCAGCATGTGCTCTTACTGCATATGGCGCAGTCCTGATCAGGTTCGTAGTCTTCAAGGCGATTCCTGTCATTCCTATAGGACAAATGAGGTTCAGGTTTGCCGGCACTCACACAGGGCCTGGCAACTTTGTCCCATTCAAGAGCATTGTGCCCCTACTCATGGGTCGGGGAAATCACTTGATAGCCATGGTGAACTTATTCGGAAACATCATCCCGTTTATGCCGATAGGACTGCTCATTCCACTTGTCGTTCGACCCATCTCATGGCAGAAAGCGCTCGTGCTCGGAGTCGCCACCGGGCTAAGTTTCGAAGTGATGGAGGTTGTCTTCCGTGTAGGCATCTTCGACGTTGACGACGTGATACTGAACGCATTCGGCGTCACGGCCGGCTACGGAATGTTCGTGATGTTCAAACGTCGGACCCAACTTCGCCTCGGGTGAGTTCTTCTGAGGCACATTGGGGCGATACTCGCACTTCTGCCACATCTGGAGAGACGACTAGCGCCCGACAAAACCCATCGTGGGCGACAAGCCCGCGCCCACAGGAGCACGCTCGGTTCTGCTAGAGGATGTAGCGCGACAGGTCCTGATCCTTCACGATGTCGGTCAGCATCTTGCGGACGTATTCCGCGTCGATCGTTACGTGCTCGCCCTTTTTCTCGGGGGCTTCGAAGCTCAGTTCGTCGAGCACGCGCTCCATAATCGTGTGGAGACGGCGCGCTCCGATATTTTCCGTGCTCTCGTTCACGCGGAAAGCGAAGTGGGCAATTTCGTCGAGAGCCTCAGGCGTGAACTCCAGCTTCACTCCCTCGGTTTCGAGCAGAGCCGTGTACTGCTTCACCAAAGACGACTTCGGCTCGGTAAGGATCCGAACGAAGTCTTCCATGGTCAGCGACTGCAGCTCGACACGGATCGGAAAGCGTCCTTGCAGTTCGGGAATCAGGTCGCTGGGCTTTGAGACGTGGAACGCGCCGGCCGCGATAAACAGGATGTGGTCGGTCCGGACCATGCCGTAGCGCGTGTTAACCGTCGTACCTTCGACGATCGGCAGAATGTCGCGCTGCACACCTTCGCGCGAGACGTCGGGCCCGTGGCCGCCTTCGCGTCCGGCAATTTTGTCGATTTCGTCGAGAAAGACGATTCCGGAGTTCTCGACACGATCGATCGCCATGCGCGTGGCCTGATCCATGTCGATGAGCCGCTGCTCCTCTTCCTGAATGAGGTATTCGAAGGCTTCGTTGACCTTCATCTTCCGCTTTTTGGTGCGCTGGCCGAAGATGTTCGGCAACATATCTTTGATGTTGACGTCCATCTCCTCGACGCCCTGGTTCGTCAGGATTTCGAACGATGGGAAATTGCGCTCGCGTACGTCAATCTCAACAGTCCGGTCATCGAGCTTGCCTTCGCGAAGTTGCTGGCGCAGTTTTTCGCGCGTTCGGCTGGAGGATTCCGTCAGAGCAGTGTTGCCGTCGATAACGACGCCCCCGGCGGCGGCAGTCGGTTCGGGACGCGGCGGAGGCGAAGGGGGCAGCAGAATATCGAGCAAGCGCTCTTCCGCATTCAGTTCGGCCTTGTCGGCGACGTCTTCCAGCTTTTCCTCGCGCACGTTGTCGATCGCGATTTCGACGAGATCGCGCACCATCGACTCCACGTCGCGACCCACATAACCGACTTCAGTGAACTTCGAAGCCTCCACTTTCAGGAACGGAGAATTTGCGAGCTTTGCGAGGCGCCGCGCAATCTCCGTTTTGCCTACGCCGGTGGGGCCGATCATGATGATGTTTTTTGGGATGATTTCTTCCGCGAGCTCAGGAGTGAGCTTCTGGCGGCGCGTGCGGTTGCGCAGAGCGATGGCCACGGCGCGCTTGGCGTCCTTTTGGCCGATCACGTGTTTGTCGAGCTCAACGACAATCTCGCGCGGGGTCAGTTCGTCCAGCGCAAGTTGCTCTTCTTCGGCGGAGGATGGGAGATAAATGGCCATAGACAGTTCTCAGTTCCTAGTTCTCAGTTCTCAGTCCTGCAGCGGTAGTTTCGCTGACAACTGAGAACCGCGAACTGAGAACTAAAGCTCTTCAATCGTTACCTTGTCATTTGTATAGATGCACATCTTGCCCGCAATCTTCAATGCTTCTTCGGCGATCTGGCGGGCCGGAAGCTGGGTGTGTTCCGCGAGAGCCTGGGCTGCGGCTTGGGCGTAAGGGCCGCCGCTGCCGATTGCGGCAATGCCGGTATCCGGCTCGATCACATCGCCCTGGCCACTGAGCAGGAAGGTTTGCTCTTTATCGCTAACGAGCAGTAGGGCTTCGAGATGCCGCAGAAACTTGTCCGTTCGCCAGTCGCGAGCCAGCTCTACGGCGGCCCGCCCCAGATTCCCGTGATACTGCTCGAGCTTGGCCTCAAACCGGCTGAACAGAGTGAAGGCGTCGGCGGTAGAACCGGCAAATCCCGCGACAATTTTGTCGTTATAAAGGCGCCGGATCTTCTTGGCGGAGTGCTTGATCACCGATTCGCCCAGGGTGACCTGGCCGTCGCCGGCGAGGACGACACTGCCATTGCGGCGGACCGACAAAACCGTCGTGGACCGAATCAGTCGTTTCGTAGTCATGAGCGCAATTTTCGATTATAGCAGCGCTTTCTGAGGGCCGTTCGATGGCCGACAATGCAGGAACAAGCTTAGAATTTTCTTCACTTTACAGAGTGCTTCGGTAACCACTGGCCCGATTACTGCTGTGACATTTACCGATGTCCGGATCACCCGTAGTTTCTAGGTCATGCGCCAGTCTGCCGCTGTCCTCTGTCACGACAAACAATCTCTACAAACCTTGACCACTACTCTGGAGGACCTGGGTATTGAGCAGACAAACTGCCGGTCGCGGCAGGAGGCGTTGGAGTTCGCTACGACTGGGAGTTGCTCGATCCTGATTGTTGACTTTGATTTGCCGGGAGCGGTTGAGGTGATTCGAATGGCGAACCTGTTGCCCCCGGCGCAAAAGCCAGCGCTAATTGCCGTCGCGCGGCGGGCGTGGCCGGGAACGGGGCAGGCATTCCAGTCGGGCGCGAGCCGCATCCTCTACCGGCCGCTGGAGGGGAACGTCGTAAAAGATGCGATCAAGGCCGGACGCAAGAGCGCGAAGACGAACCGCCGCCAGTCCGCGCGCTACGAAGCCAAGACCCTCATCTATCTGGAACTGGAGACGGGGACGGTTTCAGCCATCAGCATTGATATCGGAGAACATGGTCTCGCCTTACAGTCGGCCGAGCCGGTGCCGATGAGTTCGAACGTCGAGTTTCGGTGCGCGCTACCGGGCACGGATGTAACTCTGCACGGACATGCAGATGTAATCTGGGCCAGCGATCAGGGCCGCGCTGGATTGTTTTTCTCGAAACTGTCGTCCACGGCGCGCAAGAATCTGAATCATTGGCTGCACAAGCGCGGCAATCACGGCAAAGACAAACATGCGGTCCGCGACCTGTTGCCGCCGGCCGAAGATCACGTCTCGTTCGCGACTTCCCAAGAAGTTTTGACTGAAGCCGAGTAAGGGCGAATAGCCTCCGCTTTTCGTTTGCTACGGCGCGTCTCGCGCGACGTCCCTGCTTTGCCTTAGAATCAACTCTCCATTTTTCAGAAAGCGATTCCAGGAGGCGTGTTTGTCCACTGTTTCTCAGACCGGTCTCACTTTTAATGGACATTCCATGGTGGGCGCGCTCCAACGAGTGATGGTGTGTTCGCCGCGCTCGGCAGGCTGGGATCAGCCTGAGCGAATGGCGATCTGGGGCGATCTGGGATTTCACCATGCGCCTGATTTCTCTAAAGCCCAGGCCCAGCACGATGCATTGTCCCGCGAGTTGGAGGCCGTCGGAGCGGAAGTGGTGCAATTGCCCCCGGCTGATGATCTCTCGCTCGACGCCGTGTATACCCACGACGCGTCGCTCGCCACCGACTTCGGGCTCATCGTCATGCGTCCCGGCAAAGCGAACCGGATTGCCGAAGGGCAACGTCATAGTTTGTTCGGTGGGCAAATCGGCGTGCCGACGATGGGAACGATCTCCGCACCAGCAACAACCGAGGCTGGGGATATCGTATGGCTCGATGCTAAGACATTGTTGATCGGAAACGGATATCGTACGAACGGGGCAGGCATTGCTCAGATGCGCGCCTTGCTTGCTTCAAAAGAGGTGGAGGTGATCTCCGCACCGTTGCCCTACGGACCGGGTCCGTCCGCTTGCCTGCACTTGATGTCGCTGATCAGTTTGCTCGACGAGCAGACTGCGATTGTAGATCTGCCCTGGCTCGCAGTCGAAACCGTTGAACTGCTGAGGGCGCGAGGCTTTCGCTTGATCGAGATTGATTATTCCGAGCGCGAAACGCTGGCCTGCAACGTCTTGTCGCTGGGCGAGCAGAGGCTGCTGGCGATCGCAGAGAATGCCAAAACGAACGAGCGGCTGCACCAGGCGGGATTCGACGTCCGAACTTTTCCGGGAAGCGAAATATGCATCAATGGGAGCGGCGGTCCGACCTGCCTGACTCGCCCGTTGCTACGCGCGTGAACCGGCTACTCGAATTCAAAAACAGCTTTAGACGTCTCTGGATCGAACGGCACCGAAGAATGTTCATGAATAATTTTCCATTCTCCCTGTTCCCTCTGGTACACCGATGTGTTGCGCATCCAGGGCCGGTTCCCCTTTAAACCGGTAAAGCGCAAGAGAAGGTGAACTATCGCCAGATCGCCTGAGATTAAGATCGTCTCGTCGCGCGCTTCGGTGCCAAACGAAGTTGGGAAGTGAGAAAGTGACGTCTCCCAAACGCGGCGCCACTCGGCGAGATCCCGAATCTGGTACGGCGGCTTCACGTTAAAGATAACGGCGGCGTCGGAGTAATGACGCATAATTGCGTCTACATCTTTTCGACAAACCGCTCCATACTGCTGGGCAATCAGTTCTCGGATCTGCTGCTCGTCGCCGCCGCTTTTCATATCGTTAGCTCCCCTCCAGGCCGCCTCGATCTGTCAGCGGCTTTCATCTGCAAGCAAAGACGAATTAGCGCGCGCAGGCACGCTTCTCGCGGAAACAGTCTTCCCGGGTCATCGTGCCGAAGCCCTAGAGATAGAAACGCCGGATCTCGCATGAAACGCCTCTGCCATCACAATTATGGATGCAGTATTCGAAGTCTTTTATAAGCGAAAATTTAAGCATTGGAACGATAGTTCACAAGTGGATCGAGCCATCTCCGGAGCCGCGCTCACGGAGCCTCGCTGGCCCGGATACATCTTGCCCTCGATCTTGGTTGCATAGCTCGGAAGGCCTCGCAGCGTCAGGTATGATGTTGCTGCAAAAGCAAATCTTTCTCGGGAAAGAGCATCTATGTTCGCATTTTGCCGCCGGCTTTCAGTCTTGGCGTGTGTGATCGCATCGGCAACTTCGTCTTTTCTCGGCGCACAGACCGCTCCCGCTCCACAGCCCACCGTCACGATCGAGGCAGTCACAAACTCTCAAGCCCTCCGCGACGGCATGCAGATCGATGCCGGCCCCTCTAGCCTGCGTGTCACGGCACTCCGCGATGACATTATTCGCGTGCGCATCTCTCCGACAAATTCTCTTCCCGAAGACGCATCGTGGGCCGTACTGCCCGAATCCCGCACCAAGTCTATCGAGGTGCAGGCAATACAGGATTCAGCTTTCGTAGGTTTTCGCACCGCCGCTCTCGATGTCCGCGTCGAAAAAAATCCGTTGCGTCTGATCATTCGCGACCTCTCGGGCAAAATCATTTCCGCTGACGCACTTGGACGTCCCGTTAAGTTCCAGGAAGGCGGATTTTCTATCTACAAAGAAATGCCCGGAGCAGAACACTACTTCGGACTCGGCGACAAAACCGGCAGCTTCGATCGGCGCGAACAGGCGTACACGCTGTGGAACACGGATGTGGGCCCTCAGGAATCGGTCGATCCGCTCTACAAGAGCATTCCTTTTTTTCTCGCGATCAACGGCACTCGAAGCTACGGAATTTTTCTGGATAACACCTGGCGCACGTGGTTCGACTTCGGCAAGTCTGCGCGCGACTCGTATTCATTCGGCGCCGAGGGCGGAGCAATCGATTACTACTTTATTTACGGCCCGACGCCGAAACAGGTTGTAGAAACCTATGCGTATCTCACCGGCAAGCCCCCGCTTCCTCCGCTCTGGGCGCTGGGATTTCAGCAATCGCGTTACAGTTATACTCCCGAATCGCAAATTCGCGACATCGCCAACCGCTTGCGCCTGGACAAGATTCCCTCCGACGTCGTCTATCTTGACATCGATTACCAGGATCGCAATCGCCCGTTTACCGTGAACTCCAAAACGTTTCCGAATTTTCCGGGATTAGTCTCCGATCTCCGGAAACAGCATTTTCATCTCGTCAACATTACCGACCTGCACATCGCGCACGTGGCGAATCAGGGATACATGCCCTATGACTCAGGGCATGCGGGCGACCAATTCGTGAAGAATCCGGATGGCAGTGAATTCGTTGGCGTCGTTTGGCCCGGCCCGGCCGTATTTCCAGACTTTACTCGCGCTCAAACCCGCGAATGGTGGGGCGGCCTCTACCGAGAATTTGTGAAGGATGGCGTCGCTGGTTTCTGGAATGACATGAACGAACCATCGGTGTTTGACGGTCCGGACAAGACCATGCCGCTGAACACGGTTCACCGCATCGAAGAGCCGGGCTTCATGACTCGTACCACTACTCACGCCGAGATTCACAACATCGTCGGCCTCGAGAACGCGAGGGCCACCTATGAAGGGTTGTTAAAGCTGCGTCCCGACGAGCGACCGTTTGTGCTGACTCGTGCTACATATGCCGGAGGCCAGCGCTACGGCTTCACATGGACGGGCGACAATTCCGCCACCTGGAACCATCTTCGACTGGCGACACAAATGGTGCTCAACCTCGGCATTAGTGGTATCCCGTTTGTCGGCGCTGACGTTGGCGGATTCAACGGTTCACCGTCTCCTGAACTACTGACGCGTTGGGTGGAGCAAGCCGCTTTCTCGCCATTTTTTCGCGATCACGCCACCAAAGGCAGCCTGCCACACGAAATCTGGAACAACGGCATCGAGCAGGAAACCATCCGCCGCCATTACATCGAGACTCGGTATGAGCTTCTACCTTATTTCTACGCACTCGCAGATGAGTCTTCGCGCACGGGGCTTCCGCTGATGCGGCCTGTATTCCTCGAATTCCCGGAGATCTATGCCCCGACGCACCCAGGCTTCGACAATGTTGACACGGAATTCATGCTTGGTCCTGATCTGCTGATCGCGCCTCCGCCGTTCGGCGAAATGATGAATGAGTATGTGGTCTCTTTTCCCGAAGGAACTTGGTACGACTTCTGGACAGGCGAAAAGATGCCACCGCAGCCTCATGGCCCACCCATCGATGTCGTCGCAAACGATATCGCTAAGACGGGAGGAACAACATCGTTCCAATGGCCGCACGCGATTCACCCGCCACTGAAGACGCTGCCTGTATATGTGCGTGGCGGAAGCATTCTGCCGATGCAGCCGCTCATCCAGAACACAGAAGAAATCCCCAGCGGACCGCTACAGCTCCACGTTTATCCCGGCTCGCGCTGCACCGGAGCGCTGTATCTCGATGACGGACACACCCTGCAGTACCAGCAAGGAAAGTTTTTACGCCAAAGTATCAGCTGCGAATCTGATGCGAACTCCATGCGCATCAAATTCAGCGCGCGCGAAGGCTCCTACACTCCGTGGTGGAAGTTCATCGAGGTCGTGGTCTATGACTGGCCGTCGGCTCACGCCGAAGCAAAATTTTCGGGCAGTACGTATCCGCTAAAAACCACGTACGATCCGAAGCAGCATGCGTTGCACATGACGCTGTCGGACGTCTCGTCGGAGGCGGAACTAAGCATTAAGGGCCGATCCGCTCGTTGAGTCTCCTTCGAGGTCGTCGGAGTTTGGAGATCGCTGCCGTTTGGGCTGCCCGTTCCTGTTAAAATTGAAATGCGATGCTTCTTCCCTTCGTTCGCGAACTCTTCGCGGACGTCGAATTGCTTCCCGGATTCACGCGTGTTGCCTCCCACCTCAAAGAGGGCACGGGGCGCATTCGTGTCTCTGGCCTGTCCCCCACCGCCAAAGCCGTGCTGCTCGTGCTGTTGCGCCGTGCCGCCGAACGGCCGCTGATCGTTGTCGTCAACGATAACCGGGCAATTGAAGACTTCGTCCCTGTGCTGCGCGGGTTCTGCGAGCTCACGTCCGCTTGCGATCCTGATTCGGTGGTGGCACTTCCCGCTCGCGACGTGCTCCCTTTTCAGAATTTATCGCCGCACCCGGAACTTCAGGAAGAACGCGCGACTGCGCTCTGGAAGATCGCGACTGGCAAAGCATCGATCGTAGTTTCGCCGATTGCTGCAACCGCGATTCTGCAGCGGTCCAGCGAGTACTATACCGACCTTGCGCGTACGCTACGACGCGGGGAGTCCTTCGATCTCGACAACCTGCTTGCACACTTGAACACCGTCGGCTATACCTCCGCCGATGTCGTCGAAATGCCCGGACAGTACGCTCTCCGCGGAGGCATTCTTGATGTTTACTCGCCTGAAGCTGAGCGTCCGGTCCGCGTGGAATTCTTCGGCGATGAGGTCGAATCCATACGGAGGTTCGATCCCACTTCGCAAAGGTCGTCGAATCCGATGGATGAAGCTCTGCTGCTGCCGCTCACCGAAACTCCAGTGAGCGACCAGTTGCTCGGAGCGATCCACACTCGGCTTTCCGGCAAGCGCATTACGGGCAACGAAGAAATTGTGGAAGCTGCGATTCGCTCGGGGGGCGTCACCGTATTCCCCGGTTGGGAGTTTTACGCGCCGGTGGCCGGATCCGATCGCACGGTATTCGACCTTCTGCCGAATGCGGCTGTTCTACTGGATGAACCGGATCTACTCCGCACCGAGTTCGACCGCTTCTGGACGCGTGTCGAGGAGGCGCACGAGCGCAGCGGCGTCGGAAATCTGGTCCGGCCCACCGATCTGTATCTTCCGCCGGACGACTGGTGGCAGAAGGTTACTTCCCTAACCGGAGCGGACCTCGAACATCTTGGTATCACGCGCAGCGAAGACGCCGACTCGAACGTTACGATCCTCACGCAGCCCACGCCGCGATTCCACGGCGCGGTTCCATCAATGCTTGAAGAAGTCCAGAAGCTGACCGCTGCAGGAAATCAGGTTTTGTTCTCCGTACCGAATACCGGCGAAGTGGAACGCCTGGCCGACATCTTCACCGAATACAACGTGAGCTTTAAGCTCGGCAGCCGCACGCGCGGAGGCGAGAGCTATGCCGATGAAACCAGCTATTTTGCTGGAGAAGTTCACACGACGACTCTTGCCAAAGCGTACGTGCCCGACGGTGTCATTTTTCCTGACGCGCATTTTGCGATCTTCGGGGCGAGAGATCTGTTCGACGAATCGGAAGCCGTCGCATCGCGTCCGCAGCGCCAGAAATCCAAGGTCTCCGCATTTCTCTCCGACTTCCGCGACCTGCAGGTCGGAGATTATGTGGTCCACGTCGAGCACGGCATCGGGCAGTACCAGGGTCTGAAGGAGATCAATCAGGGCGACGGCAACGCGGAGTTCATGCTGCTTGAATACGCGGAGGGCGCGCGCCTCTACGTGCCGCTGACAAGGCTCGACCTGATTCAGAAGTACCGTTCGTCGGAAGGCGCAAAACCAACGCTGAGCCATCTTGGCACGCAAGCTTGGGCAAAGACCAAGGCGCGCGTGCGCAAGGCCATGAAAGACATGACCGACGAACTGCTGAAGCTTTATGCGCAGCGCAAGATGGCGCAAGGTCATGCATTTCCTGCCGGCAGCGAGTTTGTCCGCGAGTTCGAGGATGCCTTCGAATTCAACGAGACCGAAGACCAAGCACAGGCCATCAAAGATGTCATGCGCGACATGGAATCGTCGCTGCCCATGGACCGCCTGCTCTGCGGCGATGTCGGCTACGGGAAGACGGAAGTCGCTATGCGTGCGGCGTTCAAAGCCATTAGTGACAACAAGCAAGTTGCAGTACTCGCGCCGACCACCGTGCTTGCCTTCCAGCATTACGAGACCTTCAAGCAGCGCTTCGGGCCGTTTCCCGTCACCATTGAGATGATCAGCCGCTTCCGCAACGCGAAGCAGCAAAAAGAAATTCTGCAGAAAGCCGAAGCCGGCAAGATCGACATTCTGATAGGAACGCACCGCATTCTCTCGAAAGATTTGAAGTTCGCCGATCTCGGCCTGCTGATCGTTGACGAAGAACAGCGTTTTGGAGTTCGCCACAAGGAACGCATCAAGCAGATGCGGAAGCAGGTCGACGTGCTGACGATGTCAGCGACACCGATTCCGCGAACGTTGCACATGTCGTTGGTCGGACTGCGCGACATGAGCGTTATCGAAACACCACCGAAAGACCGCATGGCGATTCAAACTGTGGTCGCGAGTTGGGACGACAAGCTCATCCAGTCGTCCATTGAGCAGGAACTCGAACGCGGCGGCCAGGTTTATTTCGTTCACAACCGAGTCGAAAGCATTTTCGAAATCGCCGCGAAGCTACAGGAACTCGTTCCGAAGGCCCGCATCATGGTCGGGCACGGACAGATGGGCGAAACGGAACTCGAGAAAGTAATGCTGGGCTTCATGCACCACGAAGCCGATATTCTGGTCGCGACTACGATCATCGAGAACGGCCTCGATATCCCGTTGTGCAATACGATCCTGATCAACCGCGCGGACCGTCTTGGCCTTTCCGAGCTTTATCAGTTGCGCGGCCGCGTGGGCCGCTCAAACCGTCGCGCTTATGCGTATTTGCTGATTCCGAAGGAAATTGAACTGACGCCAATCGCGCGCCGCCGTCTTGCGGCCTTGAAAGAATTCTCCGACCTCGGGGCCGGATTCAAGATTGCTGCTCTTGATCTGGAACTGCGAGGCGCCGGCAATCTCCTGGGCGGCGAGCAGAGTGGACACATCGAGGCCATCGGATTCGAGCTCTACACGCAGATGCTTGATCGCGCGGTTCGGGAGATGAAGGGCGAGGCCGGTCCCGACGAGGCTGAAACGCAGCTCAATTTGGGATTAAATATTCGTATTCCGGGAGAGTACATTCCCGAAGAGAACCAGCGGCTGCGAATGTATAAGCGCGTTGCGGGCGTCGAAACTGAATCGCAGCTCTCGGATGTCGCCTCCGAGTTAGAGGATCGCTATGGCCCACCTCCTCCGGCTGTGCGCAACCTGCTCGACTATGCGGCACTCAAGTTGCTTTGCATTCGCGTTGGGGTGAACGGCATCGAGCGCAAACGCGATTTCGTGACTCTGAAATTCCGGCAGAATGCGGCGGTCGACCCCGAGCACCTGGCGCGTTTCGTGTCGGCGCAAAAAGGAGCCCAGTTCACTCCCGATGGTATGTTGAAATTTGTGTTGAAGGCCACAGCCGCGGAGGAAGTTTTGCGAGCCTTGCGCTCGGTACTCGGCCAACTGGCGGTTGAAGAAGCATCTTCGGACTCTCTGACTCGCTGAATTCCGATCGGCTGCACAGCATCCGGACTGAGCCCGCAGTAACCGTCCAACGGGAAGATGCCTCTTCCCAAACGAGAAAAATCCGGCTAGGATATCGCAACTCGCTTCACCGTACGACCGTTCGGTTGGACCTGGATTTGATCGCGGAGTCGCGGACGTACGACTAAACATCCAAAGACTATTTCGGATCGTAAGCAGTCCAGTTATTGGACGCACGAGGTAGTTTGGACAGAAAATTAGACAGCAGAGAGAGATGATGACGATCCCAGACGAAAAGTTTTTTCACGCGCAGGTCACCAGGCGTGTCGACTTCGCTCCCGATTTGTGGATGTTCCGCATCCGCAGTGGAGGCGAATTCAAGTTTGTTCCCGGCCAATACGCCACGCTCGGAGTCGAAAACAACGGCAAGCGCGTCGAGCGGCCGTACTCCATCGCATCGTCTCCTGCGGAAAATGAAGTTGAATTCTTTTTCGAACTCGTGCCTGAAGGAGCACTCACGCCTTTGCTTTACAAGCTGCAACCGGGCGACCAGTTGCTCATGCGAAAAGTTCCAAAGGGAAAATTTTCTCTCGACATGACCAACGGAAAAACGAATCACCTTCTGATCTCCACGGTTACCGGCGTGGCTCCGTTCGTCAGCTATGTGCGCACACTCTCTAAAGATTGGAAAGAAGGACGCTTCGACGGGAATCACAAACTTTATTTGCTCAACGGCGCCAGCCGTCCGTGGGAGTTTGGCTATCTGGAAGAGCTCAATCAGTTCGACAAGGAATTGCCCTGGTTCAAATATGTGCCGACGGTGAGCCGCCCCTGGGATCACGCGGACTGGCCGGGTGAAATTGGCCGCGCCGACGACATCCTTCGCAAGTATGCCGACCACTGGGAACTCGACGCCAGCAACACCGTCGCTTACATCTGCGGCCATCCGGAGATGATCGAGCACAGCAAAGCGATCCTGAAGCGGCGCGGGTTTACGGATAAGGGATCGGTGAAAGAAGAGGTCTACTGGATTCCGTCGCACAAGTAGCTGTTTGAGAGGCTTAGACTACACACCGACTCTGGTACTTCGCCGCTCGAGCAACTTCACGTCTCGCCACACATCACCGCACTTTCCGATCCGCCTGCGGATGCCGACTTCGCGGAATCCGCATGACTTATGCAGCGCGAGGCTGGCGGCATTTTCCGGAAAGATTCCCGCCTGCAGCGTCCAGATGCCGTTGACTTCCGACTCCTGCACCAAGGCTTGCAGCAACGATTTGCCTACGCCGCGTCCGCGCGCAAGCGCTGCAACGTAGACGGAAACTTCGGCGACTCCCCGATACACATGACGACTCGATACCGGGCTCAGGGCAGCCCAACCCAAAACTTTGACCCTGCCTCCCGCTTCCGGTTCGATCGATTCCAGCGCGACCAACCGGCAATCCTTGCGATGGCCAGTGTCCCAATTCTCCCAACTCGGTAACTCGATCGCAAATGTGGCGTTGCCCGTGGCGATACCCTCGCCATAGATTTCGCGAACCGCCGGCCATTGATCCGGCAGCATGGGGAGAATCTGGTATTCCATGACGAATGCGGGCGGCTAGCTTTCCGCGGGCGCGAAGAAAACCAGCACCGCAAGTTCCTCGATGATGCCGTGAAAGCGATGCTCCACTTCGGCAGCGACGAAGAGCACGCTCCCTGCAGAAACTTCCTGGTCTTCATCTCCCGCGCGAAATCGTCCGCGACCTCGAACAACGTAGTACATCTCATCTTCATGATGTGGGCGCTGCAGATCCGTCGATCCTGCAGCCAGCACGTAAAGGCCAGCGCTCATTGATTCGGCGCGCAAGAACTCGCTATAAAGCTTGCCACCGGCGGCGCGCTGCTGGTCGATTTCGGCGAGCATGCCGAACCACGATTTCACGCCAGAATCCCTCCGAAGACGAGATCAGTGAATTGCGGAATGAGGTTGTTCGTCTGCAGGTCGCCCTCCGGCTTGTACCACTGGTAAATCCAGTTGATCATTCCGAGCAGAGCGAATGCCGCCGCGCGCGGGCTGACCCCGCCTTTCGCTCGGCGAGCCCGCTGCACGTCTGCCATCACGCTTTCGACGAAGTGAATGTATTCCTTCTTCCTTGTGTTGATCCTCTTACGCAGCGTCGGGGGCAGCGGATGATTCTCGTGCAGCATGACCGTAATCTCCCGATCGCGCGGGCTGAGTACGACTTCGATATGCAGCCGGATCAAAGCCCGCAGCCGCTCTTCCGGATCGGCGATGCCTCGGACGGGGTTCAGCACGCGCTCCTGCGTAATCTCCATGGCATGGTTCATGATCTCGAACAGGATTTCATCTTTACTCTGAAAGTGATGATAGAGCCCGCCCTTGCTGAGCTTGAGCGCAGCCGCCACGTCATTCATCGACGTAGCGTCGTACCCGCGCTGCTGGAACAGCCGTGCAGCGGTTCGCAATATCTCCTGCCGGGAATCCACCAGAGTTTCTCGTGCCATCGCGTGCCATGGTAAACAGTTGCGAGCGGGAAAGCCAACGATAGCGCGGCACGCCTAAGAAGGGAGGAAGTGCGAACCAGACTTCCCGCTTGACACTGGAAAGGCGTACAGGTAGCATCTCCATACCGACCGACCGGTCGGTCTGCGGGATAAGGCCTCGTTCTGCCGGCGCAGTTCGAGCCCAACAGCAAGGGCCTTTCTTTTCCTCCCTTGTCCGACAAGAGCAGCATCGAGAGGAGCACACTGGTGGTCACTATTTTTTATGAACGCGACGCGAAGCCCGAGGCACTGAAGGGCAAGACGATCGCCATCCTCGGTTACGGCAGCCAGGGACACGCCCAGGCCCAGAATCTCCGCGATAGCGGACACAAAGTTATCGTGGGCCTCGACCCCAACCGGCCCAGCGCGCAGCAGGCGCGAGCCGACGGCATGGTCGTGGTTGCTCCAGACGAGGCCGCCAAGCGCGCCGACTGGATCCACGTACTCACGCCCGACGAAACTCAGGGCGAACTCTACGAGAAGTCCATAAAGCCTTACCTGCATCCCGGCAAGGTGCTCGGCGTTTCGCACGGCTTCAGCATTCATTTCAAAACCATCGTGCCGCCGGACGACGTTGATGTCGTGATGATTGCTCCCAAGAGCCCCGGCCACCTCGTTCGCCGCGTGTATACAGAAGGCCGCGGCGTTCCCGCGCTGCTCGCGATTCAGCAGGATGCCAGCGGACACGCTCACGAACTCGGCCTCGCTTACGCGCATGGCATCGGCTCAACCCGCGCCGGTGTTCTGCAGACCACATTCAAAGAAGAGACGGAAAGCGATCTCTTCGGCGAACAAGCTGTGCTTTGCGGCGGCCTGACGTCGCTCATCAAGAAGGGATTCGAAACTCTCGTCGAAGCCGGCTACGCGCCCGAGATTGCTTATTTCGAATGCCTTCATGAAGTGAAGCTGATCGTCGACCTGATCTACGAAGGTGGATTGGCTCGCATGCGTTACTCCATCTCAAACACGGCCGAGTATGGCGACCTGACGCGCGGTGAGCAAGTAGTCGGCGACGCCACTCGACAGGCCATGAAGAAGACGCTGGCCGACATCCAGTCCGGAAAATTTGCCCAGGAATGGATTGCCGAAAACAAGGCAGGGTGCCCGAATTTCAATAAGCTGCGCGAAAGCGAGAAGCAGCATCCCATCGAAATCGTGGGCGCGCAACTGCGCGGCATGATGAGCTGGCTGCCCAAAGAAGGCAAGAAGACTGCTCCCGCTCCGAGTGACACCAAACAGGTGGTGAATGCTTAAGGGAGCGGACATCGTTTTGCAGTGCCTGCGCGCCGAAGGCGTGGATCTGGTATTCGGGTATCCCGGCGGCGCGATCATGCCGTTGTACGACGCGCTCGATGGCAGCGGCGTTCGTCACGTTCTCACGCGGCACGAGCAGGGAGCGGTGTTCGCGGCGGAAGGCTATGCGCGCGTCACCGGCAAGGTTGGCGTTGCGATGGCGACCAGCGGTCCGGGTGCAACGAATCTCGTTACCGGCATTGCCGACGCGAAGATGGATTCCGTTCCGCTTGTTTGCATCACCGGACAAGTTCGCAGTGCGCTGATCGGGACCGACGCATTTCAGGAGACGGATGTATTCGGCGTGACGCTCTCGCTGACCAAGTGGAGCCGCCTCGTCCGCACCATCGACGAAATCCCCGAGGTAATTGCCGAAGGCTTCTACTGGGCTCGCAGCGGACGTCCTGGTCCGGTGGTAATCGATATTCCCACCGACATGCTGAAGGCGAAGAAAGAATTCTCCGGTCCGGTGAAGTTCACGCCGCATGCGCGTCCCGCCGACGCCAAAGCCGACGGAGGCTTCACCGATACGATCGTGGCGATGCTGCAGCAGTCTTCGAAGCCGGTCGCACTGGTCGGCGCGGGATCCAAACTCTCGGAAGCGGTTCCAGATCTGCGGCGCTTGCTTGATCATCTGAACATTCCGACGTTCGCCACGGTTCACGGGCTGGGAGCCGTCGAGCCGGAAGCTCCTTATTACCTGGGGATGGTGGGCATGCACGGAACGCGCGCGGCAAACACTGCGCTGCACGAGACCGATCTACTGCTCGTCCTCGGGGCGCGTCTGGACGATCGCGTCACTGGCGATCCCACGCGCTTCGCACCTCATGCGAAGATCGTTCACTTCGAAATCGATCCCGCGCAACTCGATCGCGTGCGTCCGTGCGACCTTCCGGTGATTGGCAATCTCGCGGACACGATTCCGGCGTTCCAGGCGGAGTTACGGCAGCACACACTTCCCGATTTCGCGAGCTGGCGGGCCGTTGCGTGCGGGCCGGAACGGGCCGAGCTTGATCCTCGCGGACTGGCGCAGCCGACGATCCGTTTTCTCGATGAGCTCTTCAGCCGTCTGCCGGAAAACAGCGTGATCATTGCCGATGTAGGACAGCACCAGATGTGGGCCGCGCAGCGCTATCGATCCTCTTCTCCGCGCGGATTCATCACGTCCGGCGGACTTGGCTCCATGGGATTCGCTCTGCCTGCAGCGGTCGGCGTTCAACTCGCGAAGCCGGACACCTGTGTGCTTTGTGTCTCGGGTGATGGTGGATTTCAGATGAACATCCAGGAACTGGCTACAGTTCATCGTCTCGGCCTTCCCGTGAAGATGGTCATCATCGACAACAAATATCTCGGCATGGTGCGGCAGTGGCAGCAACTGTTCTACGAGCGCAACTACGCCGAGACGGACCTGAGCGACAATCCGGATTTCGTGGAGATCGCAAAGGCTTACAAGATTCACAGCTTCCGGATGAAGGAAGACGCAATGCGCGAGTTTCCGGTTTCGCAGGAGACCGGAGATCAGATCGACCGATTCTTAAGCTCTCCGCAAGCGGAGTTGCTCGTGTTTGATTGCGCGCCCGAAGCCAACGTTTTCCCGATGGTCCCAGCAGGCGCGGCGCTTTCGGAAATGCTGCTCGAAGAAGAACCGACACAGTAACAGGGGAACTCACATATGCAATTTCACGTTCGCTATCGCAATACACAGGGCACGTTGATGCGCATTCTGAATGCCGCTTCGAAGCGCGGGCTCGATATACCCGCGGTGCACGCCGAAGCGGCTGAGCGAGATCATCAGGTCACGCTCACGCTTGATGTAAATCAGAAACAGGTCGGCCAGCTTTATCGCGAATGGTATTCGATCGCGGACGTCATTCATGTTGGTTCTGGCGCGGCGCACACGCAAACGTGGACTGGACATCATCCTCCCGCGGGCGTTGCGATCGAAGAAGCGCGCTCCGCAGCTCGCGCGTAGGTTCAAGTTTGTATAGCTGGGCAAGCATGACGACTCCTGGGCAGCGTCATGCAACTGGGGAACCTGCAAAGCGGGTTCCCCGTTTTTAGTTGCTCCAGAAGAGCGTTTAGCCACGAACGACACGAAGGTTCACAAAGGAAAACGGACGAATGAATCCCGTCGTGCTACTTCGTGTCCTTGGTGGTTAAAGTCTTTTAGCTGAAACCGAGTTCCCATCTTCACCGCACGTCCTGTAATCTTTCTGCCATGGATCTCAAGCACATCAGCCGTGGAATCACCGAAGGGCGCGATCGCGCGGGCGCGCGCTCCATGTTCAAGGCCATCGGATTTACTGACGCGGACCTCAGCCGTCCGCTGATTGGCGTCGCCAATACGTGGATTGAAACCATGCCCTGCAACTTCCACCTGCGCCGTCTTTCGGCAAAGGTAAAGGAAGGCATTCGCGCGGCTGGCGGAACTTCCATGGAGTTCAACACCATCGCCATCTCGGATGGCGAAACTATGGGCACAGAGGGCATGCGTGCCTCGCTCGTAAGTCGGGAACTGATCGCGGACTCGATCGAGCTTGTTTGCCGCGGTCAGATGTTCGATGCGGTCGTGTGCGTCGTCGGCTGCGACAAGACGATTCCGGCCGCAGCCATGGCTCTCGCGCGCATGAATCTTCCTGGCATCGTGCTTTATGGCGGCACGATCGCTCCAGGCAACTATCGCGGCAAAGATGTGACCATTCAGGATGTCTACGAGGCGATCGGCGCCAACGTAGCCGGAAAGATGAGCGACGCGGAATTGAAGGCGCTCGAAGACGTTGCGTGCCCGGGCGCAGGGGCGTGCGGCGGGCAATACACCGCGAACACAATGTCGGCCGTAATGGAGATGATCGGCTTGTCTCCGATGGGCTTCAACAGCGTGCCGGCGATGGACTCGCACAAAGATCAGATTTCGTTCGACTGCGGCAAGGTCGTGATGGATGTGCTGCAGCGAGGACTCAAGCCGCGCGACATTCTCACTCGCGATGCTTTCGAGAATGCGATCGCGTCCGTCGCAGCAACGGGCGGATCGACCAATGCAGTGTTGCATCTGCTGGCGATTGCGCGCGAAGCGGGCGTTCCCCTCGAGATTGACGACTTCCAGACCATCAGCTCTCGTACTCCGGTGCTGGCCGACCTGAAACCGTCGGGCCGATTCGTTGCTGCCGACATGTATCGTGCGGGCGGCATTGGATTGCTCGCGAAGCGATTGATGAACGGCAAGTATCTGCACGGATCGGCGAAGACAGTATCCGGACTCACGATTTCTGCTGAAGCCGAGCGGGCGACGGAAACGCCAGGACAGGAAGTCATCGTTCCGCTCGACAAGCCGCTGAAGGCAACAGGCGGTCTCGTGATTCTCAAGGGGAACATCGCTCCTGAAGGATGCGTCGCCAAAATCAGCGGTCACGAGCGGCTCGAACATCGTGGCCCGGCGCGTGTGTTCGAATCGGAAGAAGATGCGATGGCCGCAGTGACGGCGAAGAAGATCAAGGCGGGCGATGTAGTCGTGATCCGCTACGAAGGACCGAAGGGTGGTCCTGGCATGCGCGAGATGCTCGGCGTCACGGCAGCAATCGTTGGAGAAGGTTTGGGCGGTTCGGTCGCTCTACTGACTGACGGACGCTTCAGCGGCGCAACGCGCGGCTTGATGGCGGGACACGTTTCGCCAGAAGCAGCGCTGGGCGGGCCGATTGCCGGGGTGCGCGATGGCGACATCATCCACTTTGATGTGATCAAGCAGGTCCTTGAGGTTGAGATCAGCGACGACGTCTTGCGCCAGCGCATGGCGGAGTGGAAAGCGCCGCAGCCTCGCTACCCCACGGGCGTGTTCGCGAAATACGCGGCGCTGGTTTCTTCCGCGTCGCAGGGAGCAATCACGCGTCCGAAATAGTCAGACTTTGTCGACGAGTTCCCTCTCAGTCCCTGTGGTAGATTGGATGCCATTCGGCGCGTGGGTACGTCTCGCTAGAGTCGCCGATCGGAATCACTGCTCAGCCAAATGATGAATGGGACCGCTGTCTCTCCGCAGTCAGGAACTCTTCCGTCCCGCGCAGTCCGCATCGGCCTGCTGACGCTGCTCTGCCTGACGATTGCACTGAGTCTTGGAGCACAGACGACTCCCGCTCCGACTCCGCAGCCTCCAACGCAGGATTATCTGGTCTACGTCGTTTGCGAATCCGCGGACAAGCTTGTGTTGATCCGCTTCGGTCCGGGTGGCGCGCGCATCGAGAGCCAGGCGCGTGTCGGACTGATGCCGATGGACATCAACGGCCCGCACGGCGTCGCAGTTTCTCCCGACAAGCAATTCGTGTACGTCGCGCAAGGCCACGGACGTCCCGAGGGTTCGCTCTGGAAATTCCGCGCGGGCGGCAATACTGCGATCAAGTACACGAGCCTCGGCATGTTCCCGGCGACAACGGACATCTCTCCCGATGGGGGCTTCGTCTACGTTGCCAACGCCAACTTTCACGGCGACATGATCCCTTCCTCGATTTCAGTTGTCGCGACCGACGCGATGATCGAGGTCAAGCGCATTACGACGTGCACCATGCCTCACGGATCGCGCCTGAATCCTGCGGGAACGAGGCATTACTCGGCTTGCATGATGGACGACATGATGGTTGAGATCGACACCAGCAAGTTTGCGGTCAGCCGCTACTTCATGCTGGGAGTCGGCAAAGAAATGGGGATGACGGGCGCTCCGGCGGCGCATGCCGGTGATATGAAGATGTCGGATCACAAGACTTCATGTACTCCGACGTGGGCGCAACCATCCAACGATGGATCGGTCATCTACGTGGCGTGCAATCAGTCGAACGACATTGTCGCCATCAATACCGACAAATGGACGCTCGCGCGGCGCATCCCCGCAGGGAATGGCGTTTACAACCTGGCCATGACGAAAGATGGACGGCTGATTGCCAGTAACAAGCGTGGCCAGTCGGTGTCGATCTTCGATCCGGTGAGCGGCCACGAGTTAGCGCGCATCCCGACGCAAAGGAAGATCGTCCACGGGATTGTGGTCTCGCCCGACAATCGATACGCGTTCATTTCGGTGGAAGGTGTGGGGTCGGAACCGGGGACGGTGGAAGTGATCGATTTGAATAGCCTGAAGACTATCGCGACGGTCGACGTGGGATCGCAAGCGGCAGGCATTGATTTCTGGAAGATGGTACCGGCCAAGCAATAGTTCTCGACAACAAAGATTTCCAGCGGAGGCTTGCATGTTCAAGCGCAGCACATTTGCAGTTGCGGTGGCAGTGATGGCGTTTTCAGTGCCGAGCATGAGATCGCAGGATGCTGCTTCGAAGCCGCAGGAAGCGGCCTCCACGTCAGTTGCTCCGGCGAGCGTGGAGATCACTCCGAAGACGCTCGACGTGCAGGTTGGACAGAAGGTCAAGTTCAGCGCCGCGGCGAAAGATGCGGCGGGCAATCCGATTGAAGCAAAGGTCTCGGTGTGGTTTGCCGCTCCGTTCGACCTTGCAGGCGCGGACGAATCCGGCGAAGTGACGTTCCACGCCCCGGGAATCGTAACCGTCGGCGCAGTGATCGCCGGAAAGGCCGGTTACGCGACGGTTAACATAGCCAACTCGAAGATCGCGACGCTGGAAATCGAGCCTTTGGCGCGCTCGATCGTCGCTGGCAGCGCAGAGAAGCTTACAGCTGTTGCGCGCACTTCAAATGGCAATCCGCGCGCGGATGCGGCGATCAAGTGGATGTCAGACAAGCCATCGGTCGCCAGCGTGGATGCGGCTGGATTAGTGACCGGCATCGCTCCCGGAAGCGCGACGATCAAGGCGACCGCGGATGGAGCGAATGGTGCAGTGAAAGTGCAGGTGGTGCGCGATTCTGCGCGCAAACTGGCAATCACTCCGGCAACGGCCGACGCGCGCACGGGAGATGTAGTTCACTTCAGCGCCGGAGATGTTCCGGTGCGATGGTCGATCAGCGGAACCGGTGCGTCGGTTTATCCCGATGGAGCGTTTGTGGCAGAGAAAGCCGGAACGTTTGTCGTGACCGCTAGTAGCGGACAGCACAGCGCCTCCGCTTCAGTGGTGGTGAAGCCGCGGATGGTGGAGCACGAGATGGAAGTTGTGGCGCACGTTCCGCTGCCTGACCTGCAAATGTCGGAGGAGTGGATCATCGGGCATCATGCTTATCTAGCCACGGTTGCGGATAAGCTCTTCGTCTATGACATTGCGGATCCGGCGAACCCGAAGCTGCTCGACACGCTGAAGGTCGATGCGCGGCTGATCAATGACATCAGCACGACTCCCGACGAGAAGATCGGCGTCTTCACACGCGAGGGCGCTTCGAACCGCAAGAATGGCATCGTCTTCCTCGATACCTCGGATGCTTCTCATCTGAAGGTTCTCTCCGAATACACCGCGACGGTGACCGGCGGCGTTCACAGCGCATATGTTGATGGTCACTATGTTTACCTGACCGACGACGCGACGGGATCGATGCGCGTCATTGACTTCCAGGACGTGAAACATCCGAAGGAAGTCGCGCGGTGGCAAACAGAGAACGCGACTGCAATCAGCATCAGCACCGAGATGGGATCGATGACCAGCGGGCGTTACCTGCACGACCTGCAGGTGAAGGATGGACTCGCCTATCTCGCGTACTGGCGAGATGGACTGATCATTCTCGACGTGGGCAATGGAATGAGCGGAGGAAGTCCGGAGAACCCGAAGCTGGTGGCTCAGTACAAGTTCAATCACTACGAGCTTTACGGCGATGGATGGCTGGCGGGAACGCACAGCGTGTTCCGCTACAAGAACTACTTGTTCGTCGGCGACGAAGTATTTCCCGCGATCTTCCATCTTGACGATCGCGACCGCATTCCGGTGCGCGCGATCTGTCACGTAATGGATGTGAGCGACATCAAGCATCCGAAGGAAGTCGCGCAGTACGAAGTCCCCGAAGGCGGTTCGCACAATTTCTGGGCGGCGAACGACATGTTGTACGAGGGCTATTACAGCGGCGGCGCGCGCGTGCTGGATATTTCCGGCGAGCTGCGCGGCGATCTTTACCGGCAAGGGCGCGAAATAGGGCGCTTCTGGACGGGTGATGCGAAGGGCTTCCGTCCGAACCTGCCGTTCACGTGGGGAGGACAGCCTTGTTCGGTCGCCTGCGACAGTCCTCTGCTGAATAGCTTGATTTACTTCAACGACGTGCATTCAGGACTGTGGATCACGAAGCTCGCTGAGGCGAAGTTCCAGGGATCGACGAGCGCACCTGGGGTGCGAAGGAGCGAGCAGACGATTCACTAGAACGATGCATGGGCAGTAACACAGGGGCTAAAGCCCTGATTCTTTCGGTGGCGAGTGACGCGGCCCTTGAAGGGCCGCTCTTCCACGGCGCCTTGAATCGTTTAAAAGCTCGGGGACGGCATCAGAAATGGGGACGGCATCAGAAACCCGTGACGGTATCAAAATCAAAATCCCCGCCCTGTCGCATACACCGCGACAAGGACGGGGCACCCTCACATGTTCATTTTCTAATTCTCTTAATTCTCTTGCGGTTTTTCGATGTGGTCGATGACTAGAACTTCCATGGGCGCGGTTTGCGGTTCGAGTTTCAGGCCGAGTTGTTGTTGAAGGGCGGTGAATAGCGGATTGTCCGCCTGGTTGGAATCTCCGTTTGCCGATGCCGTCCAGTGCAGATTGAAATCGAAGGCACCTTGGAGTCCAGTCTTATCTACAACAGCGCTGCCTAACTGGCGCGACAACTGCTGCGCCAGATCGGCGGTCGACATTCTTCGGGCCTCGATGCCCACAACCTGGCCTCCATCGAATTGCATCCGAGCCGAAGTACTTAAGATCCTTCCGTCCGGGCCTTTAACTTCGTTGGGAGAACTGCCTGCGGGCTTCGCCCGTTGAAGCTTGGTGCCGCCGTCGACAACTTCGAGAGCGTAGGACGATAGCTCTTTGGTTTCGGAGTGTAGTTTCAGCTTCAGGCGTCCGGCGAGCATGGCTTGCAGTAAGCTGCGGCTCTCCGACGGGTTCGGTGGACCATCCGTCGACTGACCGGACTTGTCAGGCTTGGCTGTGACGTCGTAAGTTGCAGAGTCGAGCCAGTCCGGCCCGCCAAATATTTGATTGGCTTGCACTCCGTAGGCTTCCTGAATGATGGCCTTCATCGTAACGTTCCCGGCCATAAACCCGTCGGGACCATACATCATTTTCACCATGCGAGTGTTACTGCCGGCATAGGTGGGCATTTGCGTTGGAGCTTGGCTCGGCTTGATGGAAAATGCGCCCAACGCAGAGTCGTTCTGGCTTGAAGCCATGCCTTGAGACTGGGCCCGGGTTGGAGTCTCATGGGTGAGGCCGAAGACGAGCGGCAAGGCGAGTGCCAAAACGCCAGCCGTGCTGAGTATGAGCTTCCTGCTGAAATCGAGCTTGCGGACGACATGTTCGGTCATGATATGCACCATCCTTTTCTTGAGATCGGCGCCGGTAACTCCGGAGACGCAAGCCAGCGGGGATCCGACACAGAATTCGCAAACTTTCAGAATGCTTTCGGCATAAACCTGACGCTCGCTGCCCGATTCGAGGACTTGTTCGTCGCAAGCGCGCTCGCGTTCGTCGATCAACCGCGCTCCGACCCACCAGACGAGCGGGTGAAACCAGAAGAGGGCTTCGACGATCATGTGGAGGGCGGCGGCGAGATTGTCGCGGCGTCGGACGTGCCAGAGTTCGTGAGCGATGATGGCTTCGAGGTGCGGCCCGTCCAGATGGTCCGAGATACCGTGCGGCCATACCAGGACAGGACGGGCCATGCCAAAGATTCCAGGCTCCAAGGTGGCGCGGGATAGGAGCAACTGGATCTGCTGGCGAATACCCGTCACATGCATGGCACGGCGCAGCGCATCTACTTCGCGTCCTT
>CAWFQZ010000036.1:0-23107 GCA_963818115.1 uncultured Acidobacteriota bacterium | reverse complement strand
CCGTATATCCTTTGGCGCCAAGACCCGCGCCTCAGGATGACAAGATAAAGAGTGTAGATTTCCGCCCTATTTTCCGCCCTGCTTCTTCTCCACTTTCGCCCAGGTATCCTTCAACGCCACGGTGCGGTTGAACACCGGCTTGCCCGGCTTGGAATCCGGATCGGCGCAGAAATATCCCAGGCGCTCGAACTGATACCGACTCCCCGCTGTCGCATTCGCGAGCGACGGCTCCAGCTTCGCGCTCGTAACCACTTCCAGCGAATTCGGGTTTAGATAATCGAGAACGTCTTTGCCCTCTTCGACGTCTCCAAGATTTTCCTTGGTGAACAGGTTCTCGTAGATGCGCACCTCGGCGTCGACCGCGTGCTCTGCCGAAACCCAATGAATCGTCGACTTCACTTTCCGTCCATCTGGTGGCGCGTTGCCCCCGCGCGTCGCGGGATCGTAGGTGCAATGCACTTCAACCACTTCACCCTTGTCATCCTTCACCACGCTTTTCGCGGTGATGAAGTATCCGTAACGCAGCCGCACCTCGCGCCCCGGGGTCAGCCGGAAATACTTCGGTGGAGGCACTTCCCGGAAATCATCCTGCTCGATGTAAAGCACACGTGAAAATGGAACTTTGCGCGAGCCTGCGCTCTCATCTTCTGGATTATTGGTCGCATCCATCTCCTCGACCTGGCCCTCCGGATAGTTATCGATCACCACTTTCAGTGGACGCAATACCGCCATCACTCGCGGCGCACTCTTGTTCAGGTCTTCGCGGACAAAGTGTTCGAGCATCGCCAGCTCGACAATGCCGTTGGTGCGCGAGACTCCCGCTGCTTTAACAAAATTGCGGATCGCTTCCGCCGTATATCCGCGCCTACGCAATCCCGACAAAGTCGGCATGCGCGGATCGTCCCATCCCCGTACCGTCCCCTGCTCGACCAGCTGCCGCAGCTTGCGCTTGCTCATCAGCGTGTAGGTCAGGCTGAGGCGGTCAAACTCAATCTGCTGCGACGGGAAAATTCCCAACTGCTCGATGAACCACTTGTAAATCGGCTGGTGATCGGCGAACTCGAGCGAGCACATCGAGTGCGTCACCTTTTCCAGCGAGTCCGACTGGCCGTGCGCGAAGTCGTACATCGGATAAATGCACCACTTATTCCCCGTGCGGTGATGCTCAGCATGCAGAATGCGGTACATGACCGGATCGCGCATATTAATGTTTGGCGACGACATATCGACCTTCGCCCGCAGCACTCGCGACCCATCGGGAAACTCTCCGGCCTTCATGCGCTCAAACAGATTCAGATTTTCTTCTACCGAACGAACGCGAAACGGACTGTCTCTCCCAGGTTCAGTCAGCGTGCCGCGATGCTTGCGGATCTCTTCCGCGGAAAGATCGTCGACGTACGCCTTGCCATCTTTGATCAGCTTGATCGCCCACTCATACAGCTGGTCGAAATAATCCGACGCGTAAAACAGCCCATCCCACCGGAAACCGAGCCACTTCACGTCCTCCATGATGGAGTCAACGTACTCGGTATCTTCTTTTTCAGGATTCGTGTCGTCGAAGCGCAGGTTGGTCTTGCCGCCAAACTCGTCGGCAAGTCCGAAGTCCAGGCAGATCGCCTTGGCGTGTCCGATGTGCAAATATCCGTTGGGCTCAGGAGGGAAGCGAGTTTGCACACGCCCGTTGTACTTATTCGTCTTCAAGTCTTCGAGGAAGCGTTCGCGAATGAAATTGGAAGGGCGCGGCTCGGGAGAGGCATGCTCACCCGTCTCGGCCTCGGCTGCTGACGGATTCATAGCTTCTGATCTTACCGCAAAGGAAATTACTCATGTGGCGACGGCCGCCTCGGCCGTCCCGCGAGCCAAAGCGAGCGGAGCTACATGGAGCCCAATGTTTTACCTCACCGGCTGCGACGCCGTTTCCCGCCCGACCGAAATCTGTTTCCGGATGAGGCGGAGCAGCCGCCAGGTTTGCACGATGCCGCCGATGGACGCTCCGATCCATGTGCAGGCGAGACTGATCAGCACCGATACGTTTACTACGGCAGCAATGCGAATGTAATGCGGCGAGTTCCGCACCGAATCGGCCAGCGTTAGGAACGGGTACCATCCGCCGACTGTGGGCTGCGATGCAGCCTTGATCATGAAATTCACAAGTATCAGCATGAAGACGGATTGCACCAGCTGCGTCGCCAGGGGAAACCAACTCCACTGCGGACGTCCCAGAATTACCGCAGGGCGCAAAATGTTCGCGATGGCTAGCAACACGATCGGCATGTAGAGCGCATGCCACAACGGAGCGGGTTTTAGAAATGTGGCGGAGGGACCGAGAATCATCCACAGATGTTGCGGCACCAACAGGAGCCACACCAGGCCAAATACGTTAAACGCCAACTCGCAGAACGTCTGCAGGAATGACGTCTTGCGCTCCGGCTTCTGCAGCGGAGGCAACGAGTTCGGATCCCATTTACACGTCATGCCGGCCACCGCTTGCGTACGCTCGAGGATGGCAAAGACCAGAGTCACGACTCCCGCGGCAATAAACGATCCGGACCAGAGGGCTCCCACCGTGTTCACGATAGCTCTTCCCCAGTCACCTTGAACATTCGCTAAATTGACCGGACCTACGATGAAAATAAAGACGGGTACAAGAATCCACAGCAAAACCATCTTGAGAACGAAAAGGTAGATCGGAAACAAGCCTGGTCCGATGAGAGAACGTTGCGGGCCCAGGCGCCCTGCAACGAGCATCGGATTCCCGCAGTTCTTCAGAATCGCCGACACCTCGGCTTGATCCAGCGGGCGGTTCAACTCTTCTTCCCGCGCTTCGATTTGCGAGCGCAAATCCTCGCCATACTCGGCCAACAGCTCTTGCTGCCGCTGGGTTTTCGGCAGCCAAAAGCGGACGGCTTGCAGGTAGCGTTCGACGAGCTCTTCGGAAGTGCGGCTGGTGGTCTTGCTCATAAAGTCATGCCTCTTGAAGAATTTTGCTGAGCGACGCGTTGATGCTTTGCCACTCTGCTAAGAGCTGCTCCAAAATCTGTTCTCCGGTGGCCGACAGCCGGTAAAAGCGTTTGTTTCGCTTATCCTCTTCGCGCCACTGGCTCACTAGCAGACCCTGGGTTTCCAAACGACGAAGCAACGGATAGAGAGTTCCTTCATCAATCGCTAACCCATCGTCTGCCAATGCCTTACGGAGGGTGTACCCGTATTGCTCGGTCCGGAGCTGAGCCAAGACCGCCACGATCAGGCACCCCCGTCGCAATTCCAACTTCAGATTCTCGAGAACCTCGGCCGCACTATTAGTACCATTCGTCATATAGTATGCGATACACACTATGTATCACACAGTATTAATTGTCAAGGCTTTTCTTCAGAAATTTGAAAAAGCCGAGGCTGGCGCTTCTGCCTGCTCAGACGTTGATTCTCAGAAGTGAGCGCTCCGACTGGGAGTTTTTCAGCTTGAGGAGGCTATCCTCGCCCGGCTTTCTTGACGAAGACGTGGTAGCTCGCGGCATCCCAGGCGTTGTGAATACCAATGAAGAGAAGCAGCAGCGCGGCGGTCGCGACGCCAAACAGAGCCTCATGTGCGTGGGAGCGTGCCGCAAGTGCCGACGCAGCCAGCACCGCGTAGGCCACCAGAGGCAGCACCGCATGAAACAACCAGTCCTCAAGCTCAGGACGATAAGCGGTCTGGACTCGCAAACGGCGAGTCACGATGATGGTGTAGACAAATCCGCCGAAGCCCAGCACATTACAAAAACTTGCGGGCCCCACGATACTTCGCCAAGGAGCGCTCAGAGCCGCCGAAAGCAGCAGCGCCATTGCGAAGTGAACGATGGTAGGCGTCGCGAATGCTTCGCCGGCTTGCCCTTGGCCGGGCGTTCGAGGCATATCAGCCACCAGAGCCATGACCACAAACTGTAGTCCGATCAAAGCGCCGGCCGACGACCCGACGATGACATAAAAATTCATCCACCCCGCAAGTGGCGTCATCGCGAGCCGCTCCAGGCGATCTGGTGAAAAAATCTATCCATCGACTCTTGTGATTCTTTCTCGCGGCGATCCAGCCACCATCGCAGTAAAGCCTATCTCAGAGCACTCAAACATCTACGAGCGTTGACTTCTTCCGCATCCAGACTTGCCATGTCAGCGGGCCGACCGTTTCGTTGCTCATCGGACGGCCCGAGATTTTCAGGGCTAGCTTGATCTGACCGTGATGGTAACCTTCGTGCCAGATCATGTGTTGCAGCAGCAGGATCGGATGGTCGTAGTGGACGTCCATTTCCCGGCCCGCTTCCAACCTTCCCTTTACCGCATCCAGTACCGTCTTGGCGCTCTCATCCAACATCTGAGCCATGTGGGCTGGGTCGCGCTCGGCTACCCATTCTTTCTGGGGCAACTCGGCTGAGAACTCGGGCGCGTCCTCAGAGACAAATACCAGCCGCACGTAATGAATGTGGGCGAACATCTCGGCGACCGACGGGCCTCCCTCCATCGTCCTGGCCTTAAGGCTGCTCTCGGGAATGGCGCGAAGCAGGTTTACGAGGATGCGATTGTTTCGCTCCCAGGAGTCGAGCAGAGCCGCGAGCACACTTTGGTCTGAAGTCATACTCACACCCAAGATGCCGACTCCGGCTACGCCTTTAAAACCTCCTGCACATAGGCAGCTTTCATCGGAAGCCTCCGAATCATCTTCCCAGTCGCATCATGTAACGCGGCTGCGATCGCAGGTGCTGCGAGCGCGTTTGCAGCTTCCGAACCGCCGCCGTATGCTCCAACCTTCGGATTATTGAGCAGCACGACTTTGATCTCAGGTATGTCCGCCATCGTCGGGATCGGGTAGCTCGTCCAGTCCTCGTTGGTGATGCCGCTCTCGTCGAACGTCATTTCTTCGAAGAGGGCGTGTGCAATTCCCATCACCGCTCCGCCCTCGACATTCCGCTTCAACTGCATCGGATTGACGACGATGCCGGGATCGACCGCGATCGTGTACTTCTCCACCACGATGGCGCCGGTGCTCGGCGTGACCGCAATCTGGCAAACGCAAGCCCAGTAAGTTCCGCTGCGCAGCATCAGCGAAACTCCGCGGCCTCGAACCGGCGTGGCTCCGGTGGACACAGGATTCGGACGCGGAGACGATCGAGTATCCCAACCGGACGCGTCGCGGACAGCCTTCAACACGCTGATCGCCCGCTCCTCATTCGCATGGTCGATGCGGAACTGGATTGCATCCGCGCCCGCAAGCGCTGCGGCTTCATTGATCGCCAGTTCGCGCGGATAGTTCTGCTGGAACTGGCCCGGCGTCCGCATGCTGTGGTCGCGGATTCCGACAGCGAGCGGAGACTCTTTCTGGCCTACTTGGAACGTGCCGTGGCCATTCTCGTTCAGGTTCGGAACTTGTGCGTACACCCATGGGTCTTCAATTCCGTTCACGGTCGAAGTCACACCGCCCGAGTGCACCTGCGGAGCAGACATCGTGGGCAGTCCCGCAAGGACAGCGCCGACCGGCCTATCGTCCTGCATGGCCGGCATGTAATGGTCAATCTGATACGCCGCCATCTTTCCTTTTTCGTCGATCGCAATCTGAACGTCGGAGTACGCCGCTGCCGATTGCGTCGACCACTGCATGTCATCGGCTCGCATCCACTGCACGCGCACTGGCTTGCCGACCGCTTGCGACAGCAGCACCGCCTCATCTTCCGCGCCCGAGTTTCCGCCGTTTGACCTGCCGTAGTGTCCGGGCCCGGGATACGCGTGCACGATCACATGATCGGGCGTGGTGCCGAGCATGGTCGCGATTTCGCCGCGAAGCGCCTGCGGGTTTTGATTGTGTACGTAGATATGCACCGTTCCGTCTGCTTTCACATCGGCCACCGCCATCGTTGGACCGATGGGCGCGTGCTTCATGTAGGACAACTGATATGTGGCCGAGTGTTTCTTATGTGCCGACGCGAGCACGGGAGCAACATCGCCTTTGGAAGGCTTGCTTTTCTCGATCGGCGCGGAGTTCCAATCCGACTGCTCCCGCAGATGCTGGTAGAGCTTGGCATTGCCGGGCAGCCCTTTCCAGTCGGTCCACTTCGTGGCGCCGGCAACCTGCTCAGAGGCTTGGATGGCCTCCCACTCCGTCGGTGCGACCACTCCGACAAGACTCCCTTTCACTATCACTTGCGAATTTGGAAACTTCGTTTTGTCGACCTGACCTGCGGAAACAAGCGTGGATCCCAGCGTTTTCGGATGAACCACGCGCGCGTGGAGCATCCCGGGCAGCCGTACATCGGTCGCCCAGGTTTCTTTCGCCGCCACTTTCGAACTGATGATGGAATTCTTGAACGACTTGCCGATCACGGTGTACTCGCTCACCGGCTTCATCGGCGGATTGCCCTCAATCGTCAATCCAAAAATGCTGGTGAGATCGCCTTTCACGGGAATCGTCAGCTTCAATTGCTGGTTCTTGACGAGGTCTCCGTAGGAAATGCTCTTGCCGCCGCCCGAGACAACGCCGTCCTTAACCGAAAGCTTCTCTTTCGGCACGCCGAGTTTTTCCGACGCAAGGTCGAGCAGCGCCTGGTACGTATAAGCGGCCGCCTTTCGAATGTTCGGTGTTCCCCGTCCGAGGAAATCAAAGGCGCCGCTGCCGTCCGGCGTGAGATCGGTATGTCCGGCGACGACCGTCGTGATCGCCTCGAACGGCACGCTCAACTCATCGGCCACAATTTGCCGGTATGCCGTGAAGGTCGATCCCTGACCAAAGTCGCTCTTCCCCGTGCGAATCAGCACGGTGTTATCGGGATGAATCTCGATCCACGAACTTCCCAGCGTTGGATCAAGCGAATTCTTGAACGTAGCGACCTTCGCGTTATCGGCCTTCAGCAGTTCCGTTCCAACAAAGCTGAATCCCACGGCCAGAACGCCTCCTGCCTTGATGAATTGCCGGCGGGACAGTGTCGGTCCAATGACATTGGAGGGCTTTTCACTCATGGTAGCCATCGCTTAACTCCTTTTCGCCATGATCGTGGCGGCATGTTGGACAGCCTCAATGATCGCCACATAGGTTCCGCACCGGCATAGATTGGGCGAGACTCCCGATGTCGTGAAGGCCTCTTTGATTTGCGTCAGCGTCGGATTCGGATTGCTTTCGAGGAGTTCCGTCGCTTTGATCATCATCCCGTTCTGGCAGAAACCGCACTGCGGAGTCTGCTCCTCGATCCACGCTTGCTGCACAGGGTGCAGCGTAGCCTTGGCTTCGTCCGCTGAAAGCCCTTTGAGCTTGGCCCAACGCGCGGGCAAACCTTCGAGCGTGGTTATCTCCTGGTTTGCGACGCTGGCCACCGGAGTTACGCAGGAACGCGTCTCCTTGCCATCCACCAAAACGGCGCAGGCTCCGCACTGCGCGAGTCCGCAGCCAAACTGCGGCCCGATCAGTTCGAGATCGTTGCGCAAAACATAAAGTAGCGGCGTGTCGTCGGGCGCTTGCACCTCGCGTCGGACTCCATTCACATTGAGCGTGATCATAGAGAACTCCCTTCCACCCGCATTTTTCGAATGCAGATGACTTTCTCGTTCGAAACCTTTGGACAACCCCAGTTCGCTGAGAAAAGCCGGCCGCCCTAGGGCGGATCCTTAACTCGCCTATACGCTCGCTTCCCCACCAAATGCAAGCGGCCGACGCACTTCATCATGAAGCGTTGCGATCAGTGCACTTGTGCTTCAACGGCAACGTCGAACTTCGAATAGTATTTCTTCACGTCGCTCCCATACTTGGCCCGGAACTTATCGACCACCGATGAAACTCCGGCGGGATCCGTAATGGGCGCAGCCTTCACCTTAGCTTGCGCCCCGACCGCGCTTACTTGAATCGAAGGCTGTTTCAGCACATTCTTATACCACTGCGTATCTGAGCCCTTCACCGGCAGCATGTAGAGCGTGTCTCCCTCAAGCACGAACCAGATTGGATTCGAGATCGTTCGTCCCGACTTTCTGCCGGTTACGCTGATCGTAATTTCGCTGGCTTTGGCAATGCGGTCTTTCAAGGAAGTGTTTTGTTTAGGCATATTGCTGCTCCCATACGCTCTCGCGTCATTCACATCGTGTATCCGGGCTTCTTGTACAACCTCTCCGGATGCGCGACGATCTCACCGCGATAAACTTTCTCCGCCCAGTCTTCCGGCTTAATTTCTTCGAACGCCACCGAGACAGCCTCTTGGCCGTAGTTCAGGATGCTCGTTACATCTTTCACAATTTCTTCGGCGAGCTGCGTCTTCTGTTCTTCGGATTTTCCGGTCACCAGCTTCACAATCACGTGAGGCATCGTTCACTCCCTCGAATTCTTTGACCACTGATCGCTGGGTCTACTTGCGATACTGCGCATCGGTGACGTGCTCCATCCAATCGACAACCTTGCCGTCTTTCTTTTCCTGTATTGCGATGTGCGTCATCGCCGTCGTCGGAGCAGCGCCGTGCCAATGCTTCTCGCCCGGAGAGAACCAGACCACATCTCCGGGATGAATCTCTTCGACCGGTCCGCCTTCACGCTGCGCCCAACCGCATCCTGCAGTGACGATCAGCGTCTGGCCCAGCGGATGTGTGTGCCACGCCGTCCTTGCGCCCGGCTCGAATGTCACCATGGCGCCCGACACCAGCGCCGGGTCCGGCGCCTGAAATAGCGGATCAATCCGCACCGTTCCCGTGAACCAGTCAGCCGGACCTTTTCCCGAAGCCTGCGTGCCTACGCGCTTGATGTCCATCTCTTGAACTCCTTCAATGAATCTTCCTATTTTGCAAAGCGCTCGAACCGGTATGCCAACTCTGGCCCGCCCTCGCCTTCGTAGGCTAGTTGTGCTACCAGTAGCGCGAACGGTTCCGTATAGCGAGCAATCCGCAGCGGCCCCGCGTCGACGGGATCGAAACCTACGTCGCGGATCAGCCCCGCAGCCACTTTCTTCGCGCTCTCATCGTCGCCGCAGTACACCAGGCTCGGATGAGTCTTCCTGCGTTTCGATTCGAACACGCCAAACAGCACCTCGCTTGGCACCGTATTGAATGCCGCCACGACATGCGCCCGCGGAACTTTCTTGGCCAACTCCTCGGCTCCCGACGTGTCGGTGCCCAAAATCAGCTTCGTGTTGTCTGCGTTCATCGGCAGCGAGCACGTCAGGATCACTTTTTCCGATAGATTGCCAGCCTGCTTCAGCACATCGTCAATGCGGGACCAATGCACGGCAACCAGGACAGCATCCGCATCCTTCGCGGCTTCCAGCGGCGTGCCCGCGTGCGCTTTCGTTCCGGCCTCGCGAGCAAGTTTCTTCAGCTTCTCCTCGCTCCGCGCGTAGCTGAACACGACTTCGTGTCCAGCCCGCGCGAAGATCGTCCCCAGCTTCGCGCCCATCAATCCCGAACCGAGAATGCCAATCCGCATGCCGCCCATCCTCTGTTTAACCGGAGCTGACACTTTTAGAGCCCGGTCATCTTCTCCAGGCGCTCCGGATATCGGTCTCCTTCCACCTTGATCTTCGAGGCGGTGGCATCGATGTCGCCCAGATCGTCGGCTGTGAGTTCAACGTTGACCGCTCCAATGTTCTCTTCCAGCCGGTTCAACTTCGTCGTGCCGGGGATCGGCGCGATCCAGGGCTTTTGTGCGAGCAACCAAGCCAACGCGATCTGCGCGGGGGTCGCGTTCTTTCGCTTCGCCATGCTGCCGAGTAGATCGATCAACGCCTGGTTCGCCTTGAGCGCCTCCGGAGTGAATCTCGGAAGCGTGCTGCGGAAGTCGGTGCTGTCGAACGTGGCACTTTCCTTGATCGCTCCCGTTAGGAAACCCTTGCCCAGCGGGCTATACGGCACGAAGCCGATACCGAGTTCCTCGAGCATGGGGATCACTTCCTGCTCCGGTTTTCTCCACCACAACGAGTACTCGCTCTGCAGCGCGGTGAGCGGCTGAACCGCGTGGGCGCGTCGAATCGTTTTCACTCCCGCCTCCGACATTCCGAAGTGTTTCACCTTCCCTTCCCTAATAAGGTCCTTCACCGCACCCGCCACATCTTCGATCGGAACGTTCGGATCCACGCGATGCTGATAGAGCAGGTCGATGACATCCACTTGCAACCGCTTGAGCGAGCCTTCGACCGCCTGCTTGATATGCGCCGGCTTGCTGCTCACACCGGCCGCTCCCGGCTTTTTATCGCGGCCACTCAAATCGAAGCCGAACTTTGTGGCGATCACTACTTTTCCTCGGAACGGAGCGAGCGCCTCTCCGACGAGTTCCTCATTCAAGAACGGCCCATAGACTTCGGCGGTATCAAAGAAAGTGATGCCGCGGTCCACCGCTGCATGCAGCAGCTTCGTCATCTCCTGCTTGTCTTTTGGTGGCCCGTACGAAAAGCTCATTCCCATGCAGCCCAGGCCGATTGCCGACACTTCCAGATTGCTCTTTCCAAGTTTGCGTTTTTGCATCACTTCTCCTTATTTAGAAAATTTGCTATGACGCGGCGCTGGCGCGTTGCTGCTCTCGCCAGCGCGCAGGTGGCATCCCTTCCCACGTGCGGAATGCCCGAACGAACGAGTTCGCGTCGTTGTACCCAAGCAGGTACGCTGCTTCGTTCAATTCAAGAAATGAGTTATTCAGATAATGCCGGGCCAGTTGGTGACGGGCTTCTTCCAGAACTCGCTGGAAGCTCGATCCTTCATCTTGCAAACGCCGCTGTAGAGTTCGCGGACTTACGTGCAGCGCATCTGCGATATCTTCGATTGTCGGACGTTGGCCCGTTAGCTTTTGCTGGATCGCAGATCGAACTCGCTCGAGAAAATTCTCATCCGCGTTCTCGCGCTTCAACTCTTCCTCAAACTGCGGCGCCAGCATGCCCAGTAGTTCGGCGTTGCGCGTGACAAACGGCCGTTCCGCATCGGCTGCACGAAACACGATCGCATTGCGAACAGCTCCGCAGACAACCGGGCAGCCAAAGTGCCGTTCAATGGCTTTTACATGGGCTCGCGGTTGCAGCAACTCCACGCGCACCGGCGAGAGACGCGTACCCGTCCCGTGGCGGCCGATCGAGAGAAGCCACGCAAACGCGCATTCGATCAGCAGCGGAGGCTCGATCTCATCCGCCAGCAGCCACCGGAACTGGATGCTCCACTCTTCATCGTCCTTCTCCTGAACGATTTCTTCCGGACAGGTGAGCTGTTTGTAGCGAGCCATCTGGTCGATAGCAGCTCCGAAGTTCTCGGACGAAAGTGCCGCAAGTCCGACTGGATGAAATTTTTCCGTTCTCGTTTCCGTTCCCAGTAACAGCCCGATCGCAGGATCCGTACAGACTTCTCCCACGGCACGCCACAGTGCAAACAGTTCTTCCGTCGTGACGAGTACGCGCGGCTGACTCGAATATCCTTGCGGCAGGCCGGCTCTGCGCAATACGGCAGACGCTCGGACTCCTAGTTCTTCCATCTTCGCGAAATTGCTTCCGGAGAAGCGAAAGTGCTTGTTCATACGTTCACTCACTCTTGAGAGACGCCATGTCAATCGAGAAGCGGTATTTCACATCCGACTTCAGCAGCCTCTCGTATGCCTCGTTTACTTTCTGGATCGGGATCACTTCAACATCCGCGGTGATGTTGTGCTTCCCGCAGAAATCGAGCATCTCCTGCGTTTCGGCAATGCCGCCGATCGGCGAACCGGAAAGGCTGCGCCGGCCCATGATAAGCCCGAATGCCGGCACCGCGAGAGGCTTCTCCGGCGCGCCCACCAGGGTGATGTTTCCATCGCGGCGTAGCAGATTGATGTATGCGCCAATGTCATGTTCAGCCGAGACCGCATCCAGAATGAAATCGAAGCTGCCAAGGTGCTTCTGCATCTCATTTGCATTTTTCGAGATGACAACTTCATCCGCTCCGAGCCGCCGCGCATCATCCTGCTTCTTTGGAGTAGTCGTGAAGACTACAACGTGGCCTCCCAGTGCATGCGCGAATTTCACGGCCATGTGTCCCAATCCACCCAGGCCGACCACGCCTACTTTCTTGCCCTTGGTCACTCCCCAGTGGCGCATCGGCGAGTACGTTGTGATGCCGGCACAAAGTAAAGGGCCTACTCCCGCCAAGTCGAGGTTCGTTGGCACGTGCAATACAAACCTTTGGTCCACGACGATGCTGTCGGAGTAGCCTCCGTAGGTCACGCCTCCCAGATGCTTGTCAGGAAAGTTATAGGTATAGGTCGGATTCGCGCAGAACTGCTCAAGTCCCGCCTTGCATTCGGGGCACGTGCGATCCGAATCCACCATGCAGCCGACTGAAGCCAAATCGCCGGCCTTAAACTTTGAGACCGCCGATCCAACCTTGGTCACACGGCCGACAATCTCATGCCCGGGAACGCAGGGATACACTGTCGGCATCGCTTCTTTCCACTCGTTCCGAACCTGATGCAGGTCCGAGTGGCAGATGCCGCAATAGAGAATTTCGATTTGGACGTCGTTTTCGGTAGGATCGCGCCGCGTGATCGTGGTGGAGCCTAAAGGCGATGTTGCGCTAGAAGCCGAATAAGCTTTTGCTTTGTACATGCACTTAATCTAGATGATGCAACTGTTCTGCGTTATGCAAAACATGCCATTGTGCATGCAAAAGACGCCATCTCATTCTGGTCAAAAGAGGACGAGGGCAGCGCGGACTTTCAGCGGTCCGAGGGGTCTGATCAACCGCAATTCCTGCCAACGTCGTTCATTCACCTCGTAGTGCATTCACCTCGTGTGTGACATCTGGCCCGGTGTCTCTGGCCGCCCTCGCGCGACCATCGTTGCTTACGCACTTGTTTTCCCGACTCGAACGCTCAGACTCCCGCCGACACAATTTGTCCAGGAGCAGGGGCCGCGGCTTCCTGCCCAGTCAGTTGCCTCCGGTAGTGCACATGACGCCAACGCGTCATCTCCACCAAAGGCTTCCATACCGGATTCACCAAGTCATGTTTGATCAGCAAATGCCAGAACCGGCGGTATCGATCATTGATGTACTTTATATTACAAAGTACTTCATGTCAATGGAAACCAGAAGACAGGGGCGTAAGAAAAAAAGGGCACGAAGTCTCACGAAGAATAGGTTGCGATCATTCCTTCGTGGCACTTCGTGCCCTTCGTGATTCGAGCCTTTGGTTGGTTACTTGCCGATCGTCAGCACAGCGCGAAATCTAGCGCGCCCGCTGATCATCTGATCGTAGGCTTCGGCCGCCTTTTCCAGCGGATAACGCTCGATCATCGGACGGACTCCGCTGAATGCGCTGAACTCCAACGTATCTTGTGAATCGCGGGCGTGTCCTGAGGCCCATCCATGGACCGACTTGCTTCCGCCGATCAATTGAAGCGGGGTCACCGTGAGCGACTCCATTCCCGCGCCGACGACCATCAACGTGCCTCTTGGTCCTAGACCGTCCACCAATGCCGACATGGATTTTGAATCGGGAGCCGTTGCCAGAATCACCTTCGCTCCTCCCATCTTCTGCAAAGCCTCGGAAGGCGAGCCAGCGCCGGTGTCAATGTAAGCGTGCGCGCCCAGTTTCTTAGCTAAAGCCTGCTTATCGCCGCCACGTCCGATGGCGACGGTGTGGAATCCCATCTGGCGTGCATATTGAATTCCAAGATGACCCAACCCGCCGATCCCTTGTACGGCAACCAGATCTCCAGCAGTCGCCCCCGAATGGCGCAGGGCATTGAAGACAGTGATGCCCGCGCAAAGCAGCGGAGCAGCTTCGTCCGCCGGCAGGTCCTCGGGGATCAGAGCGACGGCCTCAGCCGGAACGATCATGTATTCCTGATAGCCTCCGTCGAAATGGATCCCGGTAATCTTCTCAAACTTGCAGTTCACGAAGTCGCCTCGACGGCAAGGGTCGCATTCAAAACAGTGGCCGCCGTGCCAGCCCACGCCGACACGCTGTCCTGCCTTCCACAAAGTGACGTCGGGACCAACCTTATCGACGCGGCCGGCGATCTCGTGCCCCGGAACCCGCGGGTACTGGATACCCGGCCAGTGCCCCTCTTTTACAAGCGCATCGCTGTGGCAGATGCCGCATGCTTCGACTTTGATGCGCACTTGCTCGCGACCCGGCTCAGGAATGGGGCGCTCGACAATTTCAAAATTTCCACCAGGCTTGCTGATCTGTACGGCCTTCATGGGGAACCTCGCTCGGATGAGTTATGAGTTTCGGAAAGGAGGTCTGCGGTGTGGTGCATAGCTGATGTGGTGCATTGCTATAGATCAGAATGGCCGTCTAGAAGATGCAAGAAAAATTGTGCGAGAGGCGAGAGAAATGACGGCAAGATGTCAGCGCTGTTCGTATTAGGTCAGCTTCTTGATCGCCTGCTCAATTCTGAGTAATGTCGATTCTTTTCCCAGCACCTCGAGAGTTTCAAACAGCGGCGGCGCATTCTTGCGTCCGCAAACCGCGACACGGATTGGCTGGAACATGTGTCCGGCTTTTACGCCGAGTTCTTGCGCGGCGGCACGCAGGGCCTGATCCAGCGGGTCGTGCTTGAACTCCACGTTCGGAAGAACCACGTGCGCCTTTTGCAGAACTTTCAGCGCCATCGCTGCGTCTCCCTTTTGCGGTACCAGCTCGGCTGGATCATACGCAGGCAGTTGATCGACAAAAAAGAAATCGGCCGCCGTTAGCACGTCGCGCAGCAACTTGATACGCTCGCGAATCAAGGGCGTGATCCGCAACATTCTTTCGGGCGAAACAGCGAATCCCGCTTCTTGCACAATGGGCAGCAGGCGGTGGCTTAAATCTTCGATCGCCAACCCTCGAATATCTTCCGCGTTCAGCCAGACCGCCTTGGGATCAAACGTTTCTTCCGGCGTCGCAGCGGGCTCCTTGAAATTCACGACGGCATTCGCGCGATGGATGCCTGCGAGTGAAAACGCATCAATCAATTCCTGCCGGCTCATCTGTTCGCGGTCGTTTTTCGGCGACCAGCCGAGTAAACAAAGAAAGTTGATGAACGCTTCAGGAAGAAATCCTGCATCTCGATACGTCGTCACGCTCACCACGGACCCATGACGGCGCTTTGAAAGCTTGGTTCCATCCGGCGCGACCAGCAGCGGAAGATGGGCGAACTGCGGAGGCACAGCCCCCGCAGCCTCAAAAATCAAAACATGCTTGAACGTATTCGAAAGATGGTCTTGGCCTCGGATGATGTGGCTGATGCGCAAGTCGGCGTCATCGGCACACGACGCGAGATGATACGTAGGCATGCCATCCGATCGAAGCAGCGCGAAATCTTCGATGTCCGCCCCGGCTTTCACCTGCTCGCCATAAACTGCATCGGTAAATCTCACCATCTGACCGGCTTCGCGGGGCACACGGAAGCGCAGCGCGAAAGGCTCTCCAGAGGCGGCGCGGCGATCGCTCTCCTCGCGGGACAACTCACGCATCCCGGGATTGAAGAGCCATGTCCCCTGAGAGCCCGACTTCTCGCTGTCACCCGTGTGAGCAGGGGTAAAATCGCGATAAGCAAGACCTTTCTGGAAAATCGCTTCGGCGGTCTGCCGATGCAACGCTCCGCGCTCGGACTGCTTGTATTCCTCGTCCCATCCAAGTCCGAGCCACTTCAGCCCCTCGAAAATCGAATTCACTGACGCGTCGGTATTGCGCTCCACGTCCGTATCGTCGAGCCGCAAAATCATCGTCCCGTGATTTCGCCGCGCATAGAGCCAATTGAAGATGAACGTACGGGCGCTTCCCACATGGAGAAATCCTGTCGGGGACGGCGCAAAGCGCACGCGCGGCTTGCCGCTCGAAGCACCACTCGATGTGTTGGACATAGGACGAACCGGACTTTCGATGGTACGGACTGTTAACTACATCGTCAAGCTGCGCAGCCATAACGATTTTGCACGCAACCCTCTCATTCAAAAACAAATCGAAGCCGGACTGTACTTAAATCTTATTGTTTTTCGAGGTGCGGTGTGAAACCATTGAATCACTGTTTCCCCCCGAAACTGAGCCGGCAGGTCAGGCCAGAGGTGTCTTCACAGACCCTATGAACAGTGTCGTTATCACGTCCGTCCTCATTCCCGGATTCGTTTCGGGCCTGCTGTTTCTCGTCTTCACCTATCTCTACGAGCAGAGCCGGCAGCAATATTTTCGTGCGTGGCAATTCGCCTGGGCGGCTTACTCCCTGCACTACATTTTTGATTACTTCCCGTCGTCGTCGGTCGCATTCTTCGTCAGCGAATTGTTTTTGGTCGCGATGGCTTTGTGCATTTTCGTTTCGACGCGGATGATGCGCGGGCCGTCGCAATTCCGCTGGTACGACGCCGCCGTCGGAGCCGTCGGCGTAATCCTGGCGCTGCTCACTTTGCGCGGCCACATCGTGAATGGGGCGTTTCGCACAGATGCCCAGCCGGCGATTCGCCTTGGACTAGGGTTGGCGATCGTCCTGCTGTATTGCTCCGCAGTCTTTCTCCTGAATGGTCACAGGCGCGGTTCTGTCGGGTTCCAGGTGCTGGCAATTGCGCTCGCCCTTTGGGGCGTACTGATGGGCGTAGGCCAGTTGCAGAATCCGCTCGTCGATATGTTCGGAAACGCAAGCCGGCTGTTTGGACCCGTTCCGCAAATGCTGCTAGGCATCGCCATGGTCATGGTGCTGTTCGAAAACCAGCGCAATGCGGTACAGGAAAATACGCTGGCGCTCTCAACCCTGGGAGTAGATGCGCGGCGTCTTCTTTTTGCCGAAGACCTGAAGCCGAGCATGCAGGCCGCGCTCGAGCGTTTGCGCGGCGCTCTCAACATGGACTGCGCCGCCATCGTGATCAGCGAACGCTGGCGAGGTCTATTGCCGTCTGTGCAACAAGGATTCTCGGAAGGCTTTCTCTCTGCGCTGGAACGGAGCGGCGCGGGAGACTACATCTGCGAACTCGCATACCGGCGAAGCGGAATTCTGACGGCCCAGAACGTTGCCGAAATGCCGGAACCCTTGCCCGTGGCCTCAGTCGGCACTTTCGCCGAATTCAAGCGCATCATGGCGGAGGCGAACATTCGCCATCTTACCGCCGTTAACCTTCAGACCCGCGAGCACAATTTCGGCGTCGTTCTCTTTCCTCATGCGGAGCGCCGGGCTTTTGGATCGTCAGGGCCGCACTTGATGATTGGACTGACGCTGCAACTTGGGCTCACACTCGAGAATTACGTGGTCAGCCATGACGCTCATCGGCGCACCCAGGAATATGAACTGCTGACCGAGATCGGTAAAGCAATCAGTTCACGCCTCGATCAGGATGAAATCCTGCGCACCATTCAAACTGAACTCGGCCAGATTTTTGATACGAGCCACTTCTACATCGCATTCCAGGAAGCAGAAGAGATCCGTTTCGAGTTGGAGGTCCGGGATAATCGCGTTTTGGCAAAGCGCACGCGAGAGATCCGCAATGCTTTTACCGAGTATGTAATTCGCACCGGCGAACCTCTGCTAATCCGTTCCGACCTCGAATCAGCTCGCCAACGCCTGGGTATCTCGCATGTCCCAAAGCGACCCGCCAAGTGCCTGATTGCCGCACCGATCTTGATGGAGAACCGAGCCTGCGGAATCATGGTCGCGATGAATCCTGACCGGGAGTTCGTGTTCGAACAGCGAGACCTTGACGTATTGGTTACGGCAGCGGGGCAGGTCTCAGTTGCAGTGGAGAATGCGCGCCTCTTTGCCGAAGAGCAGCGCCGCTCGCGCCAGCTGGCATTTCTCAACAACGTTTCCCGAACCGCGATTTCCAGCGACGATCCCGTGCACATGCTCGGGCAGATTGCCAGCGAGATCCAGAGAAATTTCAGTTTTGACCACATCGGGATCGGCTTGCTAGATTACGGAACGAAAGAAGTGGAGATCAAAGCCGAGGCTGGCGCGACCGCGCACGCAACGGGCAAGCGCATCCCCCTCGGGGCCGGCATTCTCGGACGCGTCGCTCGCACCGGTGAACGTGCCCTGGTGCAGAACGCATTACCCGGCAATCTCACCGGCATTCTGCCAGACTCTCGCGCCGTGCTTTGCATCCCGATCACTTATGGCGAGTCTCTGCTGGGCGTACTCAACATTGAAAGCCATAATGAAAACGCATTTTCGCCCCAGGATGTGTTGATTCTCAACACACTGGCGGACCTGCTGGCGACGGCGCTGCATAACGCCTTCGTCTTCCAGAAACTTCAGCAGCAGTCGATCACCGATGGACTCACCGGAATCAAAACGCGCCGATTCTTCTGGGAAGCCTTGTCAGCGGAGTGGAAGCGCGCGTCGCGCTCCGGGCGTCCGTTCTCGGTGGTGCTGATTGACCTCGACAAATTCAAACAGGTCAACGATTCGATGGGTCACTTCGAAGGCGATCTGGTATTGGCTCGAGTCGGCCGGTTGCTCGAACAAAAGTCGCGGCAATCGAATGTGGTGGCTCGATATGGCGGCGACGAGTTCATCGTGCTGATGCCCGAGACCGGTGCGGAACAGGCGCAGGTATTGGCGGAACGTCTGCGCCAGTGGCTTGCGACCGATCCCATGCTGAGCGAACACAGCATCACAGGCAGCTTTGGCGTAGCCAGTTTTCCGATGCACGGGTTTTCGATCGAAGACATTATTCGTGTCGCCGATGCGGGCATGTATGTTTCGAAGCGCTCTGGTGGGAATCTGGTTTCGACTGCGCAGGAATTTGTCGAAGGACAGGACTTCGCTCGGCAGCGCCAGCAAATCTCCTCCTACATTGAAGGCTTCCTGCAGCGAGAGCGCAATGGCCCGGAGCAAGTGGAAGAATTGACTACGACTCTGTACAAGTTGTGCGGCGGGGACGAAACTTGCAACGCTCCTCTTCTAAAGGAGGCGATCGAGTCTCTAAGCCGCGCGGCAGAATCGCGGGAGTTGCAGACTTCCGGCCACGGGGATCTCGTGGCGCGCTATAGCGAGGTCATGGCGCGTTCGCTGGGCCTGTCTCCAGAGCAGACCGCAGACCTCGTTTATGCCGCTCGCATCCACGATGTCGGGAAAATTTTTGTTCCAGAGTACATCTTGAATAAGTCCGGGCCTTTGGGTGAGGACGAATTTTTCCAGCTCCGCATGCATGCGCACGTTGGCGCGGAAATCGTTGGAGTGGTACCTCATTCCGGGATGATGCGCGAAGCAATTGAGCATCACCATCAGCGCTTCGATGGTTCCGGCTATCCCGACGGGTTGCGGGGAGAAGAGATTCCGCTGTGGGCGCGGATCATCGGCTTGGCAGACGCATATGCCAACATGGTGACAGAGCAATCGTTCTCGGCGGCGCGCACGCCGGAGCAGGCGCTCGACGAGCTCGCCAAAATGAGTGGGACCCGCTTCGACGGAATGCTGGTACGGATTCTGCTGCGTGGGCTGAAGTCGGAGCGGACTTCGTCGGGCTCTGGGATGTAAGCAGCCGATCAAAATGGATTACGCCCGCTATCCTCCTCCGGCTCTAATGCGGTAGCCTAGTTTGCTATGTCCGTGCCTCTATCTCTTTCCGGCAAAGTAGCTCTCATCTCTGGCGGATCGCGCGGAATCGGCGCCGCCACTGTACGCATGTTCACCGCAGCCGGCGCGAAGGTTGCGTTCAGCTATCGCAATGCACGTTCGCAGGCCGAAGCATTGGCCGAAGAATGCGGTGAAGGCATTTGCCATCCGATCGCCAGCGATCTGAACAACCCGGAATTCGCCCGGGCCTTAGTCGCAGAAGCAGTCAAGCATTTCGGACGGATCGACATTCTCGTGGCGAATCATGGAGTCTGGCCCGTCGCGGATGTGCCTATCGAGCGAATGCCCGACCAGCAATGGCGTTCCACATTGTCGATTAATCTCGACGGCGTCTTCGGACTAGTCAAACACACGGTCGCGCAGATGAAGTCTCAGACCCGTGTGCATGGTCCTGCAGGACACATCGTCCTCATCAGTTCGACCAGCGGGCAGCGCGGGGAGGCATTTCACTGCGATTACTCTGCCACCAAGGGAGCGATTATCAGCATGGTCAAGAGCCTGTCCTCCGAGTTGGCGCCCGATGGAATTTATGTGAACTGCGTCGCTCCAGGCTGGGTTGACACTGACATGAGTGCCGAAGCGCTTGCCGATTCGAAGAGCGGGGAAGAAATTCGCAACACGATCCCCTTGGGGCGTGTCGGTAAGCCGGAGGAGATTGCCGCTCCGGTATTGTTCTTGTGTACCGAGCATGCTGCTTTCATCACCGGAGAAATCTTCAATGTGAATGGCGGCGCGGTTCTCGTCGGCTAATTCAAGCGGAAAATGGCCGAAAAATGCCCTTTCCTGGCTTGCATTCCGAGCTTTTCGTGCATCCAAGCAGAAAGAGGAGCCTCATCGCTGCGGGCAGAAATCCCACGAAAAACGCTACAATTCTGATTGCGCGCGCTCACTCCCTTAGATGGAATGAAAGAGTTTCTCCCCAGCTTGGTTTTGGTGTGTTTGGCCTGCCCCTTGGTCTGGGGACAGCCTCAAACTGCCGCGCCTCCGCCATCGTCGCAAGCTTCGGCTCCTGCAGCCAAATCTGCATCTCCGGCCCCCACCGACAAAACTCCCGTTGACAAGGAGGCGCTGCAGAATGCGGCGCGCGCGAAAGAGATCATCGAACAGGGAATTGAGGCTCTCGGAGGGCAGACGTATCTCACCATTCGTGACCGCGAGAGTCAGGGCCGTGGCTATGGCTTTCATTCCGGGCGTCCCACTGGGAGTGGCGGGGTGTTCTGGAGCTTCACTGAGTTTCCTGACAAAGAGCGAGTCGAACTCACCAAGGAGCGCGATATTGCAGAGCTGTACGTCGGAAACAAAGGATACGAGATTACTTATAAAGGTCCGCATCCGATCGAACCAAAGGATCTCGAGGATTACCTTCGGCGCCGGCGATTTTCGCTCGATACATTGCTGCGAACCTGGGTGAACGATCCGAGTGTCGTGCTGCTATTTGAGGGCAATGCGATCGCCGCCCAGCATCCTGCATTCCGTGTAACGATGATCAATGCGCAGAATGAAAGTGTGACGCTGTACTTTGATGTAGACACTCATCTCCCGGTGAAGAAGAGTTTCGAGTGGCGCGATCCAGTCGACCGGCAGAAAAATCTGGAAGAAGAAGTCTATGAGAACTACCGGTCGGTCTCCGGCATCATGGCCCCTTACAATGTGACTCGCTACTTCAACGGCGACATGGCCAACCAGCGCTTCTTGAACTCCGTAACGATCAACCAAGGCCTTGATCAGGCCATGTTCGATCAGAATTCCGGCTACAACCCAAACAAGCCTGCCAAGCCGGATAAATCCAGCAAACGATAGGGACTAATGTTGGGTTGATCCCCCGAAGAAGCCCAAAATGCCCTTGTTTCCCTTCTAGGTTCCGTCTTGCCTTCAGTGTCATTCCATTGGATTCCACGCTAACTACATCATTCACAAGTATTTACGATAGATTGAAGCACGCCTGGTTCGCCACGAACTGTGGCTTTTTTGCCACAGACAGTTTTCTGGACGGAGCGGTACCCTGAATACGCCTTCGACGAACATCGGTCTCTATCTGACTTACGAGCAGACAATTCGCTCCGCGGTGGAGTGCAGCGGCGTCGGTCTGCACAGCGGTGCCCCCGTCTCGATGCGCATGTTGCCCGCATCGTCAGGCACGGGAATCGTCTTCCGGCGCACGGACCTTGACGGCTTCGAGATCGAAGCAATCAGCCGCAACGTCGCCCGCGTCAGCTATGCCACCAGTTTGATGAAGAAGGGCGTGCTCATCTCGACCACCGAGCACGTGCTCTCGGCGATCATCGGGGTCGGGATTGATAACGCGATCATCGAGCTCGATAACCTCGAACTGCCGATCCTTGATGGCAGCGCTAAGCCCTTCGTCGAAATGATTCAGAAAGCGGGAATACGCACACAGAAACGGGCGCGCAAGTATCTAAGGATTTGCCGGGAACTGGAGCTGCGCGAGGGAAATAAATTCATCGCTGTATATCCCTCCGACACTTATTCGGTCGCTTATTCGATTAACTTCCCGCATCCGCTCATTGGAAAAGAAACCTTTCAGGTGGAGCTGACGAACGGCAGCTATCTGCGGCATGTCGCGGGCGCGCGCACTTTTGGATCGCGCGAGGATGAGCAGGCCATGCGCAACATGGGACTAATCCGAGGAGCGTCGCGTGAAAATTGCATTGTCCTGACACGCGACGGGATCGAGAACGGACCACTCCGTTTCGCCGACGAATTTGTCCGCCACAAGGTTCTCGATTTGGTTGGCGACCTGGCGCTGCTGGGAAAGCAGATGCTGGGCAAGGTCGTGGCTGACCGCGCCGGACACGCCATGCATACCGCCCTGGTGTCGCGCATCCTGCGCGATAAAACCCTGTGGGAAGAAGTCACTTCCGACGAAGCCCAAACCTCCGCGGCTTCCTACAGCGCCCAGGCAGGCGCCGGTTCAACGCTGTAACTGCGCTTCACAATCCTCTCAATAAAAAATGATCACGAGTTTTGCCAGAGCCTGCTGCCAATCAGTCCGCCGGTTCACAAGGCGGCGCGGAGGGATCGTCCATCTCCTGCGGTTGCTCCCGCAACAGTCGTTCCAGCTCGGCACGAGTCTGATCGATCACCGCGGCGGCAAACTTCCGAGCGGATTCCTGCCGCTCTTTCGATAGTTCTTTCACTCGCATATTCAAGAGTGGCACATCATTTTCGAACCACTCGAGCGTTCGTTGCATCTTGGCGATGCGAAAGTCATTGGTAGCCATTGAATAAGCTTGCCACGCCGAAAAGGACGCGCAAGTTCAAAAGAAGGTACCTGGAAGGATGGTTCGAGCAGGGAAAATTGATGGGAGTGAATCAGTGCTTGGTATCAGAGTCGCACGCGAGGCGTTCTTTCGCGCCGGGGAATTCATGCTCCATGCGGTCGTCGAGCCACTTCTCGAGTTGCGCTTGGGAACTCGCGGGGACATTGTGGAAGCGAAAACCGGCAAGACCCTTCATATCGCTCCACGCGACCTCTGCCTCAACTTCCATACGAATGTTGGAGTCCGGCAAGGCAAACTGCAAGTGCGGCGCCGCACCTTTGGGAAGCGCGTCGCGCAACATCAGTGCAATCCCACCTTCGCTGACATTCG
>CAWFQZ010000035.1:0-41030 GCA_963818115.1 uncultured Acidobacteriota bacterium | reverse complement strand
TGTCCTCTCAGCGACCCTTCCAACAGAATTCTTTCGGAAGCTGGTGGATTCTCCCGAGCAGGTGCCCGGCCTACCGGCGCCTTCGGACCAGTCTCGCAAAGATGACAAGCGCAAGTGAGGGAGCAAAGGCCACGGAGCAGGGGTCCGGGAATCGTGGGCAGTGATTAATGGCTAGTGCAACTCACTCGAACAGGTCACATACGACTAGCTGCTTTTACTGACCTGGCCTCTAATTCCTGAACCCTACAAGCTCTTGAAACTATTCCTCTCCCCGCGCGTCTTATTTCAAGTGAGCCTCACCCAGCAGGTACAATAAAAGCGCATGTCGAGCCTTCCACTGCCGATCGCCGCATTCTTCGCCGGGCTGATTTCGTTTCTCTCGCCGTGCGTGCTTCCGCTCGTTCCGGGATACGTTTCGCTGATCTCAGGCGCGGGCGTCGAAGAGCTTAAGTCGCCGCAAGGGCAGCTCATGCGCCGGGTGATGGTGAACTCGGTCGGATTCATCCTCGGCTTCACTATCGTCTTCATGACGTTGGGCGCCATCTCGACCGAGATCGGCCAGGTCGCCGCCCGCTACAAGCACACTCTGTCGATCGTCGCTGGCGTGGTCATTATTATTTTCGGATTGCACCTGACCGGGATCTTCAAGATCAAGGCGCTTTATACCGATGCGCGCCTTCATGGCGTGAAGGGCAGCAGCACTCCCATCGGGGCCTTCGTCATCGGATTCGCCTTCGCTTTTGGCTGGACACCTTGCCTGGGTCCGATCTTAACCGCCATCCTAACCCTGGCCAGCGAGCAGGACACACTGGTCAAAGGCATCATTCTTCTAGGAGTCTATTCGCTCGGCCTGGCCGTTCCGTTCCTATTAACTTCGCTCCTGATGGAGCGCTTCCTTAAGTTTTACAGCCGCTTCCGCTCGCACATGCATGCCCTCGAGGTCGCCTCGGGTGGCTTGCTGATTGCGCTCGGAGTGCTGTTGGTGATGGGGCGGTTTACCTTGATCTCAAGCTGGTTATCGTTCTTAAATCGTTTTGCGTTGTGAGGTTCTAGTTCTATGTCGATGTCGGAAAAACCAGAGGGTACGCCGGACGGGAATCCGCAGTGGTGTCCCAAGTGTGGCGCCGCGTTAGGAACCGGCGAGGGTAAGGCAGAAGTAACTCCCGGCACGCCGATGTGCGAAGCGTGCGGCGCGCCGCTGGTCCAGCCTTTGGCAGAACCTGGCGCTCCGATCCCGCCAGCCCCTGCGAAAAATCGCAATCCGCTAGCTCTCGTCGTCGTCGCGATCGTCGCCGCCGCGATGCTCTACTTCGGATTTCACATGGCTCGGCGCGGAGGCGCTGACAATGCCGCGCCTCCGATCCTGGGCAAGTCCACACCCGCTCCCGACTTCACTCTCGACAAATTGGACGGCGGCAATCTAAAGCTTTCCGACCTGCGCGGCAAAGCTGTGCTTTTGAATTTCTGGGCGACCTGGTGCGGCCCTTGCAAGATTGAAACTCCGTGGCTGGTGGAGTTGCAGAACCAATACGGCAGCCAGGGTTTGCAAGTGGTCGGGGTGGCGATGGACGACTCCGGCAAAGACGAGATCTCCAAGTTCGCGAAAGACATGGGCGTCAACTATCCCGTTCTGCTGGGCAAAGAAGCGGTGGGCGACGCCTACGGCGGAGTTCCGGCGCTGCCCGAGAGTTTCTTCATCGGCCGCGACGGGAAGATTGTTGACCGCATCATCGGATTGAAAGGCCGCGCCGACATCGAGGATTCCATCAAGAAGGCGCTGAACACGCAGGCCAGCGCCGAAAGCACAAACTCGGTTCCGCAAGTGTTGCAGGCTCACAATTGACAATAGGAACGACGTTGCGTTCCCTCTACTATTGATCTGTCTTTCGGGCGTCGCACGACCATGGACTGCAAGATCATGATTCCGCCAAGACGCAACCCGGTGTTCGTAGCACTCGTCGCCTTACTCGCCAGCGCAGCGTTCGCGCAATCCGGGAAGTCTCCTTCCGTATCGATGGTTCCGGTGGGACTAGTAACGGCCGAGCGCGCGACGCAGACCATGGTCCCGCTGAATTTCCGCGTCGCCTCTGGATTCCACATCAATTCGAACACGCCGAGGTCAGAATTCCTGATTCCAACGTCTCTGAAGATGGATTTACCCACCGACATCATTCTTGGCAAAATCGAGTATCCCGAAGGCCACGATCTCTCTTTTCCTTTTTCACCAGATGAAAAGCTGAGTGTGTATAGCGGAGACTTCACCATCAACGTCGCGGTGCATCCGCTCCACGCAGTCACTCCGGGAAAATACGTGATGCACGGAGTGCTGCGCTATCAGGCTTGCGACAATGCCCAGTGCTTCCCACCGAAGGCGCTACCTGTCAGCTTCGACGTGAAGGTCACAAAAGAGCCGCCCACTCCGCACAAGAATCCCGCGCAGAGCCCGCACGTGCATAACTAGCTGTCAGCTCTCAGCTTTCAGTCATCAGCCCTTCAGCGTCTCTTTTTGCGCGCTCGCCGCTTTTTGACGAAATCAGAATTCTGCCCGTAAGATTTTCGCAATGAAACGACTGCTGCTCTTTCTTTTCCTGACGGGCATCACCGCGGCTTGCGCCGCCCAGATGCGCGCGACCGTCCTGCTGATTGACGACGTTACCGTGATCGACGTTAAAGGCGGCCAGTCGCTTCCGCATCGTTGCGTGCTGGTACGCGGCACACGGATTTTCGCCGTTGTCGGTCCGGAAGATTGCGTAAAGGCGCGCCGCATTGATGGCGTCTCGATCGATGGCAAAGGGAAATTTCTCATCCCCGGCCTCTGGGACATGCACGTCCACATGGTCTTCGGCGACTGGTTCCCGCGCGGCAAAGAAGTCACGCTGCCGCTGTTCATCGCTAACGGCATCACGGGCGTGCGCGACATGGGCGGAGACCTCGACGTGCTCCAGCAATGGCGGAAAGAGATTCAGGCAAAAACTCTGCTTGGCCCGCGTATCATCATGGCCGGTCCTATGCTCGACGGCCCGCAGCCGCGCTTTCCTAGCTCCATCGCCATCAAGACTCCCGAGGACGGCCGACGCGCCGTCGATGACCTAAAGGCCCGCGGCGTTGACTTCATCAAGCTGCAGTCGCTGATTCCGCGCGATGCTGTGTTCGCCATTGCTGACGAAGCGAAGAAACAGGGCATAACGTTCGTCGGACACGTGCCGGATTCCGTGCGTGCCTCGGAGATGTCCGGCGCCGGGCAAAAAAGTTTCGAGCACCTAATCGGCATCTTCGAAGGCAGCTCGCCGCTCGAAGACGAATTCATCAAGGGAAAGAAAACCGAGAAGCAATTTCTCTCGACTTACGACCCGAAGCGCGCGCAGGCTTTGTTCACATTGCTCGCAAAGAATCAGACATGGCAGTGTCCGACGTTGGTTTGGGAGCGCGGCGGCAACCTGATTGACCAGACGGACTTCGCTCACGACTCGCGGGCGAAATACGTTCCGGCCTACTGGAAAGATGTCACCTGGAAGCGCTTCACCGATGAGATCACGCACGATTTCAATACCGACGATCTGGCCACGCGCAAGCGTTTCGTCGACAAAGAATTGGAGGTCGTGAACGCGATGCACCGCGCGGGGATTCCATTCCTTGCCGGCACCGATACTCCACCTGGCGTCTATATTTTTCCCGGCTTCAGCCTGCACGAAGAATTGCAGCGATTCGTGGCCGCGGGATTCACTCCGTTGGAAGCGCTGCAAACCGCGACGATCAATCCTGCGAGATTCCTTGGAATGGAAGACAAGTTGGGAACGATCGAGCAAGAGAAGCTTGCCGATCTCGTCCTGCTGGATGCGAACCCGCTCGACGACATCCGCAACACGCAAAAGATCGCCGCAGTCGTCGTCAACGGCCGCTATCTGTCGCGAGATGAGCTAGACAAGATGCTCGCGGGAGTGGAGAAAGCCGCGCAGGCGAAGTAGCGGTCGGTTTCCAAACTCTCCGCCCAAAAAGCGCTGTCATCCTGAGCAAGACGCCTTATGTCTCGCGAAAGACCTATGCAGGCGATAGCAGCGCTGGAGCTGTCGACGGGTCCATATATCCTTTGGCGCCAAGACCCGCGCCTCAGGATGACAATATCGATGAAAGATAAAGATGTAGGATTTCCGCCCATAATCATCATCTAAGTTTTAAGCTTACGCCACTGATGTGAGCCACTCGATGCCCGCAATCCCCGTCCCGTAATTCGTGTCGACCATACGTCCCAAAGACGACAGCCAAGCGGGAGAGTCTTCAGCGGGTGCTGAACGATCTCGCTGCAAGAAGATCCGACACATCAGCGTTGGCGCTGCGCCGCCGAGGGCGAGACCGTTATTAGTGGTGCAAACGACCTTCACCTTGAGACCATCTGCGAGCGCATCTCGCGGAAATTTAAGAATCCCGATCGATGTGGGGCCACTCGAAGTGATTTATCTGGAAACGATTCGCAGGAAGTCCGAGGCTGAGGGCAAATACGTTCGCGCCTTCTCTCGGCATTTCATGTATGGCCACGTAAAGATCAGGCTGGAACCGCTGGAACCCGGGACCGGCTACGAATTCATTGACGATATAAAAGGCGATGCAATTCCAGCCGCGTTCCGCCAACCGGTCGATCTTGGAATTCAAGAGGCGATGAAGGGCGGCATCTTGCAGGGGCACGAAATGGTCGACATCCGGGCAGTTCTCTATGACGGCAGCTATCACGCCGAGGACTCAAATGAAATGGCGTTCAAGATCGCGGGCGCTATGGCTTTCAAGGAGGCGGCGCGTCAAGCGAGCCCGGTCGTTCTGGAACCGATCATGACGGTAGAAGTGTCGGCCCCCGACGAATTTGTCGGGGCAATCGTGGGTGACCTGAGTCTTCGTCGCGGACGGATTGAAGGCTTAAAGCATAGCTCTGGCTGGCAGATGATCCGTGCCACCGTGCCTCTCGCCAATCTGATTGGTTATTCGAAGCAGCTGCGTGCTATCGCGCGCAAGGCCGCCGTTTCAATGAACTTTGCCAGATACGAAGAAGCTCCGCGTGACACCGGAGGAGGGGCAGCCGGGGTCACTGCAACCAAACCAAAAAGCCCACAAGCAGGAAGCGGCTTCGCAGCTGCTCAATGGGACGAGGAGTCCTAGTGATGCGCGCAAGCGGCGTTAGCCTTTTCCGCCCTGCTTCTTCTCCACTTTCGCCCAGGTATCCTTCAACGCCACGGTGCGGTTGAACACCGGCTTGCCTGGCTTGGAATCCGGATCGGCGCAGAAATATCCCAGGCGCTCGAACTGATACCGGCTCCCCGCTGTCGCATTCGCGAGCGACGGCTCCAGCTTCGCGCTCGTGACCACTTCCAGCGAATTCGGGTTTAGATAATCGAGAACGTCTTTGCCCTCTTCGACGTCTCCAAGATTTTCCTTGGTGAACAGGTTCTCGTAGATGCGCACCTCGGCGTCGACCGCGTGCTCTGCCGAAACCCAATGAATCGTCGACTTCACTTTCCGTCCATCGGGTGGCGCATTGCCCCCGCGCGTCGCGGGATCGTAGGTGCAATGCACTTCAACCACTTCACCCTTGTCATCCTTCACCACGCTTTTCGCGGTGATGAAGTATCCGTAACGCAGCCGCACCTCGCGCCCCGGGGTCAGCCGGAAATACTTCGGTGGAGGCACTTCCCGGAAATCATCCTGCTCGATGTAAAGCACGCGTGAAAATGGAACTTTGCGCGAGCCTGCGCTCTCATCTTCTGGATTATTGGTCGCATCCATCTCCTCGACCTGGCCCTCCGGATAGTTATCGATCACCACTTTCAGTGGACGCAATACCGCCATCACTCGCGGCGCACTCTTGTTCAGGTCTTCGCGGACAAAGTGTTCGAGCATCGCCAGCTCGACAATGCCGTTGGTGCGCGAGACTCCCGCTGCTTTAACAAAATTGCGGATCGCTTCCGCCGTATATCCGCGCCTACGCAATCCCGACAAAGTCGGCATGCGCGGATCGTCCCATCCCCGTACCGTCCCCTGCTCGACCAGCTGCCGCAGCTTGCGCTTGCTCATCAGCGTGTAGGTCAGGCTGAGGCGGTCAAACTCAATCTGCTGCGACGGGAAAATTCCCAACTGCTCGATGAACCACTTGTAAATCGGCTGGTGATCGGCGAACTCGAGCGAGCACATCGAGTGCGTCACTTTTTCCAGCGAGTCCGACTGGCCGTGCGCGAAGTCGTACATCGGATAAATGCACCACTTGTTCCCGGTGCGGTGATGCTCGGCATGCAGAATGCGGTACATGACCGGATCGCGCATATTAATGTTTGGCGACGACATATCGACTTTCGCCCGCAGCACTCGCGACCCGTCGGGAAACTCTCCGGCCTTCATGCGCTCAAACAGATTCAGATTTTCTTCTACCGAACGAATGCGAAACGGACTGTCTTTCCCAGGTTCAGTCAGCGTGCCGCGATGCTTGCGGATCTCCTCCGCGGAAAGATCGTCGACGTACGCCTTGCCATCTTTGATCAGCTTGATCGCCCACTCATAGAGCTGGTCGAAATAGTCCGACGCGTAAAACAGCCCATCCCACCGGAAACCAAGCCACTTCACGTCCTCCATGATGGAGTCGACGTACTCGGTATCTTCTTTTTCAGGATTCGTGTCGTCGAAGCGCAGGTTGGTCTGCCCGCCAAACTCGTCGGCGAGTCCGAAGTCGAGGCAGATCGCCTTGGCGTGTCCGATGTGCAAATATCCGTTGGGCTCAGGAGGGAAGCGAGTCTGCACACGCCCGTTGAACTTGTTCGTCTTTAAGTCTTCGATGAAGCGTTCGCGAATGAAATTGGAAGGGCGCGGCTCGGGCGGATTCATAGTTTCTGATCTTACCGCAAAGGAAATTACTCATGTGGCGACGGCCGCCTCGGCCGTCCCGCGAGCCAAAGCGAGCGAAGCTACATGGAGCCCAATGTTTTACCTCACCGGCTGCGACGCCGCTTCCCGCCCGACCGAAATTTGTTTCCGGATGAGGCGGAGCAGCCGCCAGGTTTGCACGATGCCGCCGATGGACGCTCCGATCCATGTGCAGGCGAGACTGATCAGCACCGATACGTTTACTACCGCAGCAATGCGAATGTAATGCGGCGAGTTCCTCACCGAATCGGCCAGCGTTAAGAACGGATACCATCCGCCGCCGGCTGCGATGCAGCCTTGAGCATGAAATTCACAAGTATCAGCATGAAGACGGATTGCACCAGCTGCGTCGCCAGGGGAAACCAAGTCCACTGCGGACGCCCCAGAATTACCGCAGGGCGCAAAATGTTCGCGATGGCTAGCAACACGATCGGCATGTAGAGCGCATGCCACAACGGAGCGGGTTTTAGAAATGTGGCGGAGGGACCGAGAATCATCCACAGATGTTGCGGCACCAACAGGAGCCACACCAGGCCAAAGACGTTAAACGCCAACTCGCAGAACGTCTGCAGGAATGAAGTCTTGCGCTCCGGCTTCTGCAGCGGAGGCAACGAGTTCGGATCCCATTTACACGTCATGCCGGCCACCGCTTGCGTACGCTCGAGGATCGCAAAGACCAGAGTCACGACTCCCGCGGCAATAAACGATCCGGACCAGAGGGCTCCCACCGTGTTCACGATAGCTCTTCCCCAGTCACCTTGCACATTCGCTAAATTGACCGGGACCTACGATGAAAATAAAGACGGGTACAAGAATCCACAGCAAAACCATCTTGAGAACGAAAAGGTAGATCGGAAACAAGCCTGGCCCGATGAGAGAACGTTGCGGGCCCAGGCGCCCTGCAACGAGCATCGGATTCCCGCAGTTCTTCAGAATCGCTGACACCTCGGCTTGATCCAGCGGGCGGCCCAACTCTTCTTCCCGCGCTTCGATTTGCGAGCGCAAATCCTCGCCATACTCGGCCAACAGCTCTTGCTGCCGCTGGGTTTTCGGCAGCCAGAAGCGGACGGCTTGCAGGTAGCGTTCGACGAGCTCTTCGGAAGTGCGGCTGGTGGTCTTGCTCATAAAGTCATGCCTCTTGAAGAATTTTGCTGAGCGACGCGTTGATGCTTTGCCACTCGGCTAACAGCTGCTCCAGAATCTGTTCCCCGGCGGCCGAGAGCCGGTAAAAACGTTTGTTTCGCTTATCCTCTTCCCGCCACTGGCTCACCAGCAGACCCTGGGTTTCCAAACGACGAAGCAACGGATAGAGAGTTCCTTCATCAATCGCTAACCCATCGTCTGCCAATGCTTTACGGAGGGTGTACCCGTATTGCTCGGTCCGGAGCTGAGCCAAGACCGCCACGATCAGGCACCCCCGTCGCAATTCCAACTTCAGGTTCTCGAGAACCTCGGCTCCACTATTAGTACCGTTCGTCATATAGTATGCGATACACACTATGTATCACACAGTATAAATTGTCAAGGCTTTTCTTCAGAAATTTGAAAAAACGAGGCTGGCTGGCGCTTCTGCCGGCTCAGACGTTGATTCTCAGAAGTGAGCGCTCCGACTGGGAGTTTTCAGCTTGAGGAGGCTATCCTCGCCCGGCTTTCTTGACGAAGACGTGGTAGCTCGCGGCATCCCAGGCGTTGTGAATGCCAATGAAGAGAAGCAGCAGCGCGGCGCTGGCAACGCCAAACAAAGCCTCATGTGCTTGGGAGCGTGCCGCAAGTGCCGACGCAGCCAGCACCGCGTAGGCCACCAGAGGCAGCGCCGCATGAAACAACCAGTCCTCAAACTCAGGACGATAAGCGGTCTGGACTCGCAAACGTCGAGTCACGATGATGGTGTAGACAAATCCGCCGAAGCCCAGCACATTACAAAAACTTGCGGGCCCCACGATACTTCGCCAAGGAGCGCTCAGAGCCGCCGAGAGCAGCAGCGCCATTGCGAAGTGAACGATCGTAGGCGTCGCGAATGCTTCCCCGGCCTGCCCTTGGCCGGGCGTTCGGGGCATATCAGCAACCAGGGCCATGACCACAAACTGTAGTCCGATCAAAGCGCCGGCCGACGACCCGACGATGACATAAAAATTCATCCATCCCGCAAGTGGCGTCATCGCGAGCCACTCCCGGCGATCTGGTGAAAAAATCTATCCATCGACTCTGGTGATTCTTTCTCGGGGCGATCCAGCCACCATCGCAGTAAAGCCTATCTCAGAGCACTCAAACATCTACGAGCGTTGACTTCTTCCGCATCCAGACTTGCCATGTCAGCGGGCCGACCGTTTCGTCGCTCATCGGACGGCCCGAGATTTTCAGGGCTAGCTTGATCTGACCGTGATGGTAACCTTCGTGCCAGATCATGTGTTGCAGCAGCAGGATCGGATGGTCGTAGTGGACGTCCATTTCCCGGCCCGCTTCCAACCTTCCCTTTACCGCATCCAGAACCGTCTTGGCGCTCTCATCCAACATCTGAGCCATGTGGACTGGGTCGTGCTCGGCTACCCATTCTTTCTTGGGTAACTCGCTGGAGAACTCGGGTGCGTCCTCGGAGACAAATACCAGCCGCACGTAATGAATATGGGCGAACATCTCGGCGACCGACGGGCCTCCCTCCATCGTCCTGGCCTCAAAGCCGCCGTCGGGAATGGCGCGAAGCAGATTGACGAGTATGCGATTGTTTCGCTCCCAGGAGTCGAGCAGAGCCGCGAGCACACTTTGGTCTGAAGTCATACTCACACCCAAGATGCCGACTCCGGCTACGCCTTTAAAACCTCCTGCACATAGGCAGCTTTCATCGGAAGCCTGCGAATCATCTTCCCGGTCGCATCATGTAACGCGGCTGCGATCGCAGGTGCTGCGAGCGCGTTTGCAGCTTCCGAACCGCCGCCGTATGCTCCAACTTTCGGATTATTGAGCAGCACGACTTTGATCTCCGGTATGTCCGCCATCGTTGGGATCGGATAGCTCGTCCAGTCCTCATTGGTGATGCCGCTCTCGTCGAACGTCATCTCTTCGAAGAGTGCGTGCGCAATTCCCATCACCGCTCCGCCCTCGACATTCCGCTTCAACTGCATCGGATTGACGATGATGCCGGGATCGACCGCGATCGTGTACTTCTCCACGACGATCGCGCCGGTACTCGGAGTGACCGCAATCTGGCAAACGCACGCCCAGTAAGTGCCACTACGCAACATCAGCGAAACTCCGCGGCCTCGCACAGGCGAAGCACCGGTGGACACCGGATTCGGACGCGGCGACGGCCGGGTATCCCAACCGGACGCGTCTCTCACTGCTTTCAGCACACTGATGGCCCGCTCCTCGCTCGCATGGTCGATGCGGAACTGGATTGCGTCCGCGCCTGCAAGTGCTGCTGCTTCGTTGATCGCCAGTTCACGCGGATAGTTCTGCTGGAACTGGCCCGGCGTCCGCATGCTGTGGTCACGGATCCCGACAGCGAGCGGCGACTCTTTTGACCCACCTGGAATGTGCCATGCCCATTCTCGATCAGATTCGGAACCTGCGCATACACCCACGGATCTTCAATTCCGTTCACGGTCGATGTCACACCATCCGAGTGCACTTGAGGAGCAGTCATCGTGGGCAGCCCAGCCAGGACAGCGCCGACCGGCCGATCGTCCTGCATGGCCGGCATGTAATGGTCAATCTGATACGCCGCCATCTTTCCTTTTTCGTCGATCGCAATCTGAACGTCGGAGTACGCCGCTGCCGATTGCGTCGACCACTGCATATCATCGGCTCGCATCCACTGCACGCGCACTGGCTTGCCGACCGCTTGCGACAGCAGCACCGCCTCATCTTCCGCGCCCGAGTTTCCGCCGTTTGACCTGCCGTAGTGACCGGGCCCGGGATACGCGTGCACGATCACATGATCGGGCGTGGTGCCGAGCATGGTCGCGACTTCGCCGCGAAGCGCCTGCGGGTTTTGATTGTGTACGTAGATATGCACCGTGCCGTCAGGCTTCACATCGGCAACAGCCATCGTCGGTCCGATGGGCGCGTGCTTCATGTAGGACAGCTGATACGTCGCCGAATGCTTCTTATGTGCCGACGCGAGCACGGGCGCGACATCGCCTTTGGAATCCTTGCTCTTCTCCACCGGCGCAGAGGTCCAATCCGACTGCTCCCGCAGATGCTGGTAGAGCTTGGCATTGCCGGGCAGCCCTTTCCAATCGGTCCACTTCGTGGCGCCGGCTACCTGCTCAGCGGCTTGGATGGCTTCCCACTCCGTCGGTGCGACCACTCCGACAAGATTCCCTTTCACAATCACCTGCGAGTTTGGAAACTTCGTTTTGTCGACCTGACCCGCAGAGACAAGCGTGGAGCCCAGCGTTTTCGGATGAACCACGCGCGCGTGGAGCATCACGGGCAGCCGCACATCGGTCGCCCAGGTTTCTTTCGCCGCCACTTTCGAACTGATGATGGAATTCTTGAACGACTTGCCGATCACGGTGTACTCGCTCACCGGCTTCATCGGCGGATTGCCCTCAATCGTCAATCCAAAAATGCTGGTGAGATCGCCTTTCACTGGAATCGTGAGCTTCAATTGCTGATTCTTGACGAGATCGCCGTAGGAAATGCTCTTACCGCCGCCCGTCACACGCCGTCTTTAACCGAAAGCTTCTCTTTCGGCACGCCGAGTTTTTCCGACGCAAGGTCGAGCAGCGCCTGGTACGTATAAGCGGCCGCCTTGCGGATGTTCGGCGTTCCGCGTCCGAGAAAGTCGAACGCTCCGCTGCCGTCCGGCGTCAGATCAGTATGTCCTGCAACAACCGTGGTGATCGCCTCGAACGGCACACTCAACTCATCGGCCACAATTTGCCGGTATGCCGTGAAGGTCGATCCCTGACCGAAGTCGCTCTTCCCCGTGCGAATCAGCACGGTGTTATCGGGATGAATCTCGATCCACGAACTTCCCAACGTTGGATCAAGCGAATTCTTGAACGTAGCCACCTTCGCCGTATCGGCCTTTAACAGCTCCGTTCCAATAAAGCTGAATCCGACGGCGAGAACGCCTCCTGCCTTGATGAATTGCCGGCGGGACAGTGTCGGTCCGATAACATTGGAGGGCTTTTCACTCATGGTAGCCATCGCTTAACTCCTTTTCGCCATGATCGTGGCGGCATGTTGGACAGCCTCAATGATCGCCACATAGGTTCCGCAGCGGCATAGATTGGGGGAGACTCCCGATGTGGTGAAGGCCTCTTTGATTTGCGTCAACGTCGGATTCGGATTGCTTTCGAGGAGTTCCGTCGCCTTGATCATCATCCCGTTCTGGCAGAAACCGCACTGCGGAGTCTGCTCCTCGATCCACGCTTGCTGCACAGGGTGCAGCGTAGCCTTGGCTTCGTCCGCTGAAAGCCCTTTGAGCTTGGCCCAACGCGCGGGCAAACCTTCGAGCGTCGTTATCTCCTGGTTTGCGACGCTGGCCACCGGAGTTACGCAGGAACGCGTCTCCTTGCCATCCACCAAAACGGCGCAGGCTCCGCACTGCGCGAGTCCGCAGCCAAACTGCGGCCCGATCAGTTCGAGATCGTTGCGCAAAACATAAAGTAGCGGCGTGTCGTCGGGCGCTTGCACCTCGCGTCGGACTCCATTCACATTGAGCGTGATCATAGAGAACTCCCTTCCACCCGCATTTTTCGAATGCAGATGACTTTCTCGTTCGAAACCCTTGGACAACCCCAGTTCGCTAAGAAAAAATCCTGCCGCCAGTAGCAGCAGATGCTTAACTCGCCTATACGCCCGCCGCACTACTGATTGCAAGAGCCGAAGCTATTTCATCACGAAGCGTCAATATCAGTGCACCTTTTGCCTCGACGGCTACGTCGAACTTCGAATAGTACCTCTTCACATCACCCCGCGTACTTGGCTCGGCATTTTTTGACCACGGACAAAACTCTGCGGCATCCGTAACAGGCACAGCCTTCACCTCAGCCTCCGCGCCCACCGGCACTCACCCGAACCGATGGCTCTCTTCAGGACATTCTTATACCACTGCGTATCCGAGCCCTTCACCGGCAGCAGGTAGAGCGTGTCTCCGTCAAGGACGAACCAGATTGGATTCGAGATCGTTCGTCCCGACTTTCTGCCGGTCACGCTGATCGTAATTTCGCTGGCTTTGGCAATGCTGTCTTTCAAGGAAGTGTTCTGTTTAGGCATATTGCTGCTCCCATGCGCTCTCGCGTCATTCACATCGTGTATCCGGGCTTCTTGTACAACCTCTCCGGATGCGCGACGATCTCACCGCGATAAACTTTCTCCGCCCAATCTTCCGGCTTAAATTCTTCGAACGCGACCGAGACAGCTTCTGCGCCGTAGTTCAGGATGCTCGTCACATCTTTCACAATTTCTTCGGCGAGCCACGTCTTCTGTTCCTCGGATTTTCCGGTCACCAGCTTCACAATCACGTGAGGCATCGTTCACTCCCTCGAATTCTTTGACCACTGATCGCTGGATCTACTTCCGATACTGCGCATCACTGACGTGTTCCATCCAGTCGACCACCTTGCCGTCCTTCTTTTCCTGTATGGCGATGTGCGTCATCGCCGTCGTCGGCGACGCGCCATGCCAGTGCTTCTCGCCCGGACGAGAACCACACCACATCGCCGGGATGGATTTCCTCGACCGGTCCTCCTTCAGCGCTGCGCCCAACCCCATCCTGCCGTGACGATGAGCGTCTGACCCAGCGGATGTGTGTGCCATGCAGTTCTCGCCCCGGCTCGAATGTGACCATCGCGCCCGCCACGAGCGCCGGTTCCGGCGCCTGAAATAGCGGATCAATCCGCACCGTTCCCGTGAACCAGTCCGACGGTCCTTTTTCCGAAGCCTGCGAGCCTACTCTCTTGATTTCCATCTCTTGAACTCCTTCTATCCTCGGTCGCGCAGGTTGTGAAGCTGCGCGGCCACTCCGCGCCCCCTGCACGTCGGCAAAATTCATCCGGGCCGACCTTCCTGCCTCGCGCTGAACTCACCGCTTTAGAGACCGGTCATCTTCTCCAGACGTTCCGGATATCGAGCCCCTTCCACCTTGATCTTCGAGGCGGCACTATCGATGTCGCGGAGGTCGTCGGGCGTCAGTTCGACTGCACCGCTCCGATGTTCTCTTCGAGGCGGTGCAGCTTCGTCGTGCCTGGGATCGGAACAATCCACGGCTTCCGAGCGAGCAGCCAGGCGAGCGCGATCTGAGCGGGAGTCGCTTTCTTCTGCTTCCCAATGCTGCCGAGCAGATCAATCAATGCCTGGTTCGCCTTGGCGCTTCCGGCGTAAAGCGAGGGAAGTACTGCGGAAGTCGGTGCTGTCGAACGTCGTGTTTTCGTTGATCGCTCCCGTCAGGAATCCTTTGCCCAGGGGGCTGTATGGCACGAAGCCGATCCCGAGTTCCTCGAGAGTCGGTATCACCTCCTTCTCGGGGTTTCTCCACCACAGCGAGTATTCGCTTTGGAGTGCAGTGACCGGCTGAACGGCGTGTGCGCGACGAATCGTTTTCACGCCTGCCTCGGAAAGGCCGAAGTGCTTCACCTTGCCCGGTTGAATCAGTTCCTTCACCGCGCCGGCGACGTCTTCGATCGGCACGTTCGGGTCGACCCGGTGCTGATAGAACAAGTCGATGTCTCGATCTTGAGCCGCTTCAGCGAGCCTTCGACAGCCTCCTTGATGTGCTCCGGCCGGCTGTTCACACCGGCCGCTCCCGCTTTTGATCGGTGCTTGACTGATTTCGAACCCGAATTTAGTGGCGATCACCACTTGCCCGCGAAACGGAGCGAGCGCTTCGCCCACAAGTTCTTCGTTCATGAACGGGCCGTACACTTCGGCGGTGTCGAAGAATGTGATGCCACGGTCCACGGCGGCACGAAGCAGAGTGGTCATCTCCTGCTTGTCTTTGGGCGGCCCGTAGGAAAAGCTCATTCCCATGCAGCCGAGCCCGATGGCCGATACTTCCAGATTGCTTTTTCCAAGTTTGCGCTTTTGCATTGCTTCTCCTTTTTAAAGAATCCGGTTAAGACGCTGCGTTTGCGCGTTGTTGCTCGCGCCAGCGAGCCGGTGGAATTCCTTCCCACGTGCGGAAAGCACGAACGAAGGAGTTTGCGTCCTCGTATCCAAGAAGGTAGGCAGCTTCATTCAACTCGAGAACGGAGTTGTTGAGATAGTGGCGAGCAAGCTGGTGACGGGCTTCTTCTAAAACGCGCTGGAAGCTGGACCCTTCCTCTTGCAAACGCCGCTGCAGAGTGCGGGAACTGATATGGAGCGCATCGGCGATGTCCTCGATGGTCGGACGCCGGCCGGTGAGTTTTTGCTGTATCGCTGCGCGGACTCGCTCGACGAAGTTCTCGTCCCCGTTCTCCTGCCTCAGCTCTTCCTCAAACTGCGGCGCAAGCATCCCCAAAAGCTCGGCATTGCGCGTGACGAACGGGCGCTGAGCGTCGGCTGCGCGAAACACGATCGCGTTGCGAGCAGCTCCGCAGACCACGGGACAGCCAAAGTGACGCTCCATGGTTTTCACGTGCGCGCGAGGCTGCAGGAACTCCACGCGCAGCGGCGAAAGGCGCGTACCCGTACCGTGGCGCGCGATCGAGAGCACCCAAGCGAAGCAGCATTCGATCAGCACCGGAGGCTCGATTTCATCCGCCAGAAGCCAGCGGAACTGGATGCTCCACTCTTCGTCGTCCTTCTCCTGCACGATCTCTTCCGGACAGGTGAGCTGCTTGTAGCGAGCCATTTGGTCCATGGCTGCGCCGAAGTTCTCTGTCGAGAGCGCGGCGAGACCGACGGGATGAAATCGTTCCGTCTTCGTTTCTGTGCCGAGCAGCAGACCGATCGCCGGATTCGCGCTGACTTCCCCGATCGCGCGCCACAGAGCAAAGAGTTCCTCGGTGTTGAGCAGCACGCGCGGCTGATCGCATATCCCTGGGGAAGCCCGGCTCTGCGCAGGACCGCAGAGGCACGGACTCCCAGTTCTTCCAACTTGGCAAAAGTGCTGCCAGAGAAGCGAAAGTGCTTATTCATCGCGTTCACTCAGCTCTTGAGAGAAGCCATGTCGATCGAGAAGCGGTACTTCACATCCGACTTGAGCAGTCTCTCGTAAGCTTCGTTGACCTTCTGGATCGGGATGACTTCGACGTCGGCGGTGATGTTGTGCTGCCCGCAGAAATCGAGCATCTCCTGGGTTTCGGCGATGCCGCCGATCGGCGAACCGGAGAGGCTGCGCCGTCCCATGATCAGGCCGAATGCCGAGACCGGCAGAGGCTTCTCCGGCGCGCCGACGAGCGTGATGTTGCCATCGCGGCGCAGCAGATTGATGTAAGCATTGATGTCGTGATCGGCCGAGACTGCGTCGAGAATGAAATCGAAGCTGCCGGCGTGCTTTTGCATCTCGTCCGCATTCTTCGAGATGACGACTTCGTCTGCTCCGAGGCGGAGTGCGTCTTCCTTCTTGCTTGGGCGAAGTCGTGAAGACCACAACGTGGCCTCCGAGCGCGTGCGCAAACTTCACGCCCATGTGGCCCAGTCCGCCGAGACCGACCACGCCAACTTTCTTGCCTTTGGTGACGCCCCAGTGGCGCATCGGCGAGTACGTTGTGATTCCGGCGCAAAGCAAAGGAGCGGCTCCGGCGAGATTCAGGTTCGAGGGAACGCGCAGGACAAACCTCTGGTCGACGACGATGCTGTCGGAGTAGCCGCCGTAGGTGACGCCTCCCAGATGCTTGTCGGGAAAGTTGTAAGTAAAGGTGAAGTTTGGGCAGAACTGCTCGAGGCCCGCCTGGCACTCGGGGCAGGTGCCGTCCGAGTCCACCATGCAGCCGACTGCAGCGAGGTCGCCGGGCTTGAACTTGGAGACCGCGGAGCCGACCTTGGTGACGCGGCCGACGATTTCGTGGCCGGGAACGCAGGGATAGACGGTGGGCATCACGTCGCTCCACTCGTTGCGGACTTGGTGGAGATCGGAGTGACAGATGCCGCAGTACAGAATTTCGATCTGTACGTCGTGTTCGGTTGGATCGCGCCGCGTGATCGTGGTGGAGGCTAGCGGCGATGTTGCACTGGCAGCGGAATAAGCTTTCGTGTTGTACATGCACCTAATTTAGATGCTCGGCGAGCGTTCGCGATATGCAGAACACGCCATTGTGCATGCAAAATGCGCCAGGTTGGCGCAAGGGGTTGCCAGGAGTACTCCCTTAACGTCAGTTCCGAGTAAGTTCGGCTTCGGTCACCCCTGTAATCGTCACAAAGCGGATCGCGCCCTGTGCGTCCTCGAATACCAATCCGGTCTGCCCGTGATTCACCACCGCTCCTACAAGGTGACCGTACGCCTTCGGGATTCCGCCCTGCACGGGGGTCTGATAATGGCGGGCAAGCGCTTCCCTCATTCCGGTCACGCTCACAAATCGAATCACTCCGCCCGCATCCTCGAAAACCAGTCCCGTGCCGATCGAGTCCGCGATCACCGCCGAAAGCTTGCCATAAGTCTTCGGAACGGTTCCATGACTGGAGGGATAGGTTTGCGCAAAGATCGCGCTATGCGTCCCAGCGACGTAACCACTGACCAACAGAACCACACTTCCGACAATAAATAGAATTCGCTTGCACATCGGGAATCCCTTTCGCAAATAGGCTTTCGAAGATGAATACAACAGAAGCAGAAGTAAGGATTAGGTTATGGCGTGACCAGGATCTTGTGCATCATCCCCAGATCCTCGTGCAGCAGGATGTGGCAGTGAAACACGAAGGTGCCCGCAGTCGACGGATCGCTGAAATCCATTCGCAGCTTCACGCTGGGATACGGGCCCTTTCCCATCCCAATAAGGAATCTCGATCGTGTCTCGCAGATCGGTATTCGACAGCCGGCTTTCCATCAATTTCAAGCAACTCGGAAATGAATTTGGTGAATGTGAAACGCGTGAGTTTCCAGCGCGCGGTTCTCGACCGTCCAATCCTCAATTGCTCCGACCTTGGTTGTAATGACGGGCTGCTCGTTGGAGTTCGAACACTTTCTGCTTTTGCCCGTCGACTGTAATGTAGAACTGGATCGGACCCATTCGTGCCGCCGAACTCCTCCGAGAAATACAACTTCCGCTGCGTCGCTGGCCGGCTGCACCGCTAAATTGCGGGAATTTCAGACCGTCCGCACTGAAGGCGGAGTCGAATCTACCGGCATATGCGAAGAAGCGGCCGTACTGGTCGCCTCGTTTGTTGAGATCTGAGTCGCCCAGGTGAGTCAGCAGATGTCGGCGTTCCCGTCGGACCGGTGCTGTAAGCGTTTCGTCACGAAAGAATACATGGCATTGCCCGACGACGGTGCTTGCACAATGAATTCCGCCCGTCCTGCAGGCGGCACCAGGATCGTCGGGTCTGATTTCTGGTTTGTCCCCAGCGGGTACCCGTCCAGCGCAATCATCTCGAGCAGGCACCGCCGTTCCGTTGACCTGCACCTGCAACTCCAGAAAGTCTTGCAGAGTCGCGTTTGCAATGCGCCAGAATTGTTTCTCTCCCGGGCTTCATGTTAAATCACTGGAAATTGCGCAAGAAACGGATGTTTGTTGATAATTCACCGTCAGCTCATACGGCCCCGGGATCCACGGAACCAAGATACTGCTGGCGAATCACAAACACTCGCTCGGTGAGTCCGGCCACTTCCGGCCGCACTTTTTCCATTCCATTCCACTACCAGTGCCCCGGCCGCCCCACCATTCACCTGAAATTCAGTGAAGCCGTGCACGTGTGGGTGATACCAATACAGTCCAGGAGGCTGAGTCGTCGGGACATTGCACGTTGTATTGGAACCCCGGCGATCCCGGCTGGATCAAGGTATTGATTACGTCATCCTGATGGCATATCGGAGGAACGTTCATGCCATGGAAGTGGACGTTGGTCGAATTGATCGTAGCCGCGCCGCCATCGCCACACGGCGGACCTGATGGGGGCAGCCATGTCCATCTTCATCGAGTTGTCCGGACTCAGCCCGTCAACCACGTTGAGGCTGATCACATCGCTCCGGGATTCACCCGCAACGTCGGAGCTTCCACCACTTGCCCGGGCGCCTGATACTTGTGGAGCAAAAATGCGTGTAACCGGCGGAATCCACCGAGTGTCCTAGTGTGAAGTGCGCCGTGAGAGTTCCACCGTGCGAGTTGATGCTGTAGGGATCCGCCACTACCGTCCCTGTCGCCGGGCGAGCGGGACAATCCTGCGCCATAGGCTTCAGAAAAGGCAACCCGCATACCGCAATCGCCAGCACCCACTTCGACATCCCTCGCATATCCCACTCCTTCATTCTTGTATCCCCTGTCGATATCTCCCAACGTAATCACGGCCCTAGAACGATCGAGGCGGGAAACTCTCAATCGACAGCAATCCCGGTGTATTCGGATCGGCTGTCGGTGACCCCTTAGCCTCTTGCACAGAACATTTTTGCCCAGAGACAGTTAATGGCACCGTAGCGATGCCCGATACCGTTCCGAATTCGGCCACGAACACTCCGCCGCCATTTCCGCTCTGGCTCATCGGCACGACGCCCCTAAGTACGACCAGTTCTGCGACAGACCGGCCAGCGGTCCCGACGTGAACCCGCGGAGAGTTTCCCGGTATACTTATCGAAGAACAGTGCACTTACCGTCGCGCCCTGTGTGTTGACCACATAAAGAATCGTTTCGTCAGGACTCAGCAGAATATTGCTCGAGCTGATGCTTGCCCTGGATTTGAACACCGTCGTCTTGGTTAGCTTGCCCGACGAGATATCCGACACTTCCACGCTGAGCGCAGTTGGGGTCTCTCCAAAGATCGCGTAGTGCCCGTCTTTCGTGATGTCGATTGCATTCGCGTATGTCGCGTCTTGGGACGTGACCGTCGCAGTGAAAACTTTTCGTCTCCGTTCGATATGGGTGTACCGCCGGAGATCGTGAACGATGCGATCGAGCCGTCGGTGTAGCTGGTAATCAGAATGGATCCGTGGAGTGCCATGCCGTTGACGATTCCGCCGTGCAAGCCGATGACGGAAGTGTCGCCGATGAACGTCGGCTGTATTCCGGCTGCACTGCGAAAGTCCCGATCGTATTCGAGTCGCTGAAGCTGGCATACAGGTAGTTCCCGTTCATCACCATGCCGATGCCGTTCGTCGTACCGGCATCGGTGTCCGAACCGCTGGTGATTCCGCCGACCGTCAAAGTGCTGATATCGACTCCCACGATGAAACCGTTGAGTGCCTCGGAGGCGTACACGCACTTCTGGCTGGCGCTGTTGAGAACCGCCAACCGGTTCATGCCGAAGTATCCGCCACCAATCCCGAACGTCCCCGTATGGACTTGTTGCAGAAAGACCGGCAGGCCGTTCGTCCCCACGGTGAAAAATCCAACCCCGGTCTGGAATGGAAACGCCAAATCGTCATTAGTAAGCACGTAGTGCGTTTGAGCCGGAGCTAGTCCGCTTGTAGCGAAAACCCCCGCAGCCAGAGCGATCAACCGCAAGAACCGAGATTCCAGAAACTTCTTCATGTACAAGTCCTTCTTACCGTGGCGTTCAAGTTAACCACGGCTCGCATCCTCACTCAACGAATTGACTGGAAGTATATGAAAAAGAAGGACTATTGCAAGTAGTTGCAGTTAAGTGTCAGTTCAAGCCCAACCTTCGCAGAAGTTACCGGAACCGGTGCAATAAGTCCTTTGAAGGGTGCTTTCGGAGTGCGAATTTGTGGTTCAGACAACAAGCCCCCGGCTCACACCCCCGCCGACACAATTTGTCCAGGAGCAGGGACTGCGGCCTCCTGCCGGGCCGTTGCCTCCGGTAGTGCACATGACGCCAGCGCGTCATCTCCACCAAAGGCTTCCACACCGGATTCACCAAGTCATGTTTGATCAGCAAATGCCAGAACCGGTTCGACCGCTTGTAGAGATAGGACATCGCGACGTAAGGAGGACTGCCTGCCACTGTTCCGGACGCCGCCGCCAGATCGACGCGTGCGAGAAAAGGCGTTGGTAGATCCACGCGTATCCATGTTCCAGCTCCTCCGGAGTCATGTGCTTTGGCCGGAAAACGGCGTGTCCGGTGTCGTAAAGACTCCAGTCGCGATGCAGGATTCTTCCTTGATGTTCCATCTGCCGAAACAGCGGCGTCGCTGGATACGGAGTGAGAATGTGAAATGTCGCGCACTCCAGCCGGTTCTCCTCGATCCACTCAGCCGTACGAACGAACACATCCTTGCGGTCATGATCAAATCCGAGGACGAAGGATCCGTTCACCTGGATTCCGTAGTCGTGCAGCATCCGAACACGTCGCGCGTAGTCCGCAGTCTTCGGCGTCTTCTTGTTCGAGTCCGCTAGATTGTCGTCGGAGAGCGATTCGAATCCGATGAATACGCCGGTGCAGCCGGCAAGTGCCATGTTGCGGATCAGCGACGGATCATCCGTGACATCGATCGTCACCGCTGCGCTCCAGATTTTGTTCGAGCGGACGCAGCGCATCGCAGAGCGAATGAAGGTAATCGCGGCGCGATCCGAGATTATTGTCGATGAAAACCGCATACGGCTGATCGTCAGCCATGAATTCGTCGACTACCTGCTTTGGAGGCTTCATGCGATAGGGCATCCGCAGTCCATCGGTTGCGAGATAGCAAAAGCCGCATCGGTTGTGGCATCCGCGCGTGGCGATCAGGCTTGTGGTCGTCAGAAAGCTGCGGCGAGGGAGAATCGATCGTCGCGGCGGAGGATCCTCGCCGTAGTCGTTCTCATACGTTGCGACGTAGCTCGATTCGAGCGACCCTGTTCGACGTCTCGTAGAATTCGAGGCCAGAGTTGCACTCCGTCGCCGAGCGCCAAGGTATCGGCGTGAGGCGCACACTCGTCGGGGCACGAAAGAACGTGTAACCCACCCAGAATTACTTTCGCCCCGCGTGCTCGATACCAGTCGGCCAGTTCGAACGCCCGCCGCGCAAACGTCAATGCACCGTAATTCCGACGACCTGCGGCATTGGCCGAAACGGCGGCCGTCCATCCAGCAGGTTCTCGTCCCAGTATTCGACTCTCCAATGATCCGGTGTAGTCGCGGCAAAGCTGGTGAGAGCGAGGGTTGGCGTAAGCACGTGCTTCCCGAAGCTGGCATGAGCGTCCTTCGGATAAAACGGATTGATCAGGAGCGCATAACGCGGCTCGATCGCCCCGCCACGCTCAGTGGAATCTATAGAAGGCGCATTGACCATTTCCGGCGGGATCCACCGTTTACGGATTTTGGTGAGAAAGGGTTCGGCGGTGTCGATCATTGATGTACTTTATATTACAAAGTACTTCGTGTCAACGGCAACCAGAAGACAAGGGCGTAAGAAAAAAAGGGCACGAAGTCTCACGAAGAATAGGTTGCGATCATTCCTTCGTGGGACTTCGTGCCCTTCGTGGTTCGAGCCTTTGGCTGGCTACTTGCCGATCGTCAGCACGACGCGGAATCGCGCGCGCCCGCTGATCATCTGCTCGTAGGCTTCCGCCGCTTTTTCCAGCGGATAGCGTTCGATCATCGGCCGCACTCCGCTGAATGCGCTGAACTCGAGCGTATCCTGCGAATCGCGGGCGTGTCCCGAGGCCCATCCATGGACCGACTTGCTTCCGCCGATGAGTTGAAGCGGAGTCACCGTGAGCGACTCCATTCCCGCGCCGACGACCATCAACGTGCCTCTTGGTCCCAGACCGTCCACCAACGCCGACATGGATTTCGAATCGGGAGCCGTTGCCAGAATCACCTTCGCTCCTCCCATTTTCTGCAATGCCTCGGAAGGCGAGCCCGCGCTGGTATCGATGTAAGCGTGCGCGCCAAGTTTCTTAGCTAAGGCCTGCTTGTCGCCGCCGCGTCCGATCGCGACGGTGTGAAATCCCATCTGGCGCGCATATTGAATTCCAAGATGACCCAACCCGCCGATGCCTTGCACGGCGACCAGATCTCCAGCAGTCGCGCCCGAATGGCGCAGGGCATTGAAGACGGTAATGCCCGCGCAGAGCAACGGAGCAGCTTCATCCGCGGGCAGATCGTCGGGTATCAACGCGACCGCCTCAGCCGGAACGATCACATATTCCGCATAGCCTCCGTCGAAAGTGGATCGCCGGTGATCTTCTCGAACTTGCAGTTGACGAAGTCTCCGCGGCGGCAAGGATCACATTCAAAACAGTGGCCGCCATGCCAGCCGACGCCGACGCGTTGTCCGGGCTTCCACAAAGTCACGTCAGGGCCGATCTTATCGATGCGTCCGGCGATCTCGTGTCCCGGAACCCGCGGATACTGGATACCCGGCCAGTACCCTTCTTTTACAAGCGCATCGCTGTGGCAGATGCCGCATGCTTCGACTTTGATGCGCACTTGCTCGCGACCCGGCTCAGGAATGGGGCGCTCGACAACTTCAAAATTTCCACCAGGCTTGCTGATCTGTACGGCCTTCATAAAGAACCTCGCTCGAATGAGTTATGAGTTTCGGAAAGGAGGTCTGCGGTGTGTTCATAGCTGATGCAGTGCATTGCTATAGATCAGAATGGCCGTCTAGAAGATGCAAGAAATAAGGGATAGGCGAGAGAAACGAGGTCGGATGACAGCGCTGATCGGCTTTAGCTCAACTTCTTGATCGCTCTGCTCAATCCTTTGCAGTGTCGTCTCTTTTCCCAGCACCTCGAGCGTTTCAAACAGCGGCGGCGCATTCTTGCGCCCGCACACTGCAACTCGGATCGGCTGAAACATCTGTCCAGCTTTCACGCCGAGTTCTTGCGCGGCGGCGCGCAGCGCCTGATCCAGCGGATCGTGTTTGAACTCGACATCCGGCAGAACCGCCTGCGCCTTTTGCAGAACCTTCGAGCGCCATGGCTGCGTCTCCCTTTTGCGGGACCAGTTCTGCGGGATCATATGCAGGCAGTTGATCGACGAAGAAGAAATCCGCCGCCGTCAGCACGTCGCGCAGCAACTTGATTCGCTCCCGAATCAAGGGCGTGATCCGCAGCATTCTTTCGGGCGTGATCGCGAATCCCGCTTCGCAGCACGATCGGCAGAAGGCGCTGGCTTAGGTTTTCGATCGCCAACCCTCGAATGTGCTCCGCGTTCAGCCATACTGCCTTGGGATCAAAAGTTTCTTCCGGAGTTGCAGCGGGCTCCTTGAAGTTCACTACGGCATTCGCGCGATTGATGCCTTCGAGCGAAAACGCGTCGATCAATTCCTGCCGGCTCATCTGTTCGCGATCGTTCTTTGGCGACCAGCCCAGCAGACAAAGAAAATTGATGAATGCTTCGGGAAGAAATCCTGCATCGCGATACGTCGTCACGCTCACCACCGGGCCGTGGCGGCGCTTCGAAAGCTTGGTGCCATCCGGCGCGACCAGCAGCGGCAGATGGGCGAACTGCGGAGGCACGCACCCGCGGCCTCAAAGATCAGCACGTGCTTGAACGTATTCGAAAGATGGTCCTGACCACGGATGATGTGGCTGATGCGCAAGTCGGCGTCATCGGCGCACGAGGCCAGATGATACGTCGGCATGCCGTCCGAGCGAAGCAGCGCGAAATCTTCAATGTCCGCTCCCGCTTTTACCTGCTCCCCGTACACCGCGTCAGTGAATCTCACCACCTGGCCCGGCTTCGCGCGGCACACGGAAGCGCAATGCGAAAGGCTCTCCGGATGCCGCGCGGCGATCGCTCTCTTCGCGAGAAACTCACGCATCCCAGGATTGAAGAGCCATGTCCCCTGCGCACCTGACTTCTCGCTGTCACCGGTATGGGCAGGAGTGAAATCGCGATATGCAAGCCCCTTCTGAAAAATCGCCTCAGCGGTCTGCCGGTGTAATGCTCCTCGCTCCGACTGCTTGTACTCCTCGTCCCAACTGAGGCCCAACCATTTCAAACCTTCGAAGATCGAGTTCACTGACGCGTCGGTATTGCGTTCCACGTCGGTATCGTCGAGCCGCAAAATCATCGTCCCGTTGTTCCGCCGCGCATAGAGCCAATTGAAAATAAACGTGCGGGCGCTGCCCACGTGAAGAAATCCTGTGGGGGATGGCGCAAAGCGCACGCGCGGCTTGCCGCTCGACGAGGCATTAAAGGTATTGGACATAGGTCGAACCGGACTTTCGATGGTACGGAGCTGTTAACTACATCGTCAAGCTGGCGCAGCCATATCGATTTTGCATGCAACCCTCTCATTCGAAAACAAATCGAAGCCGGACTGTACTTAAATCTTATTGTGTTTCGAGGTGCGGTATGAAACCATTAAAGCACTGTTTCCCCCGAAACTGAGCCGGCAAGTCAGGCCAGAGGTGTCTTCACAGACCCTATGAACAGTGTCGTTATCACGTCCGTCCTCATTCCCGGGTTCGTTTCGGGTCTGCTGTTTCTCGTCTTCACCTATCTCTACGAACAGAGCCGGCAGCAATATTTTCGCGCGTGGCAATTGGCCTGGGCGGCTTATTCTCTGCACTACATTTTTGATTACTTTCCCGTCGTCGTCGGTCGCTTTCTTCGTCAGCGAATTGTTTTTGGTCGCGATGGCGTTGTGCATTTTTGTCTCGACGCGCATGATGCGCGGGCCGTCCCAATTCCGTTGGTACGACGCGCGGTGGGAGCCATCGGGGTAATCCTTGCACTGCTCACGTTGCGCGGGCACATCGTGAATGGGGCGTTTCATCCCGATGCGCAGCCCGCGATCCGCCTCGGTCTGGGCTTGGCGATCATTCTGCTGTATTGTTCCGCAGTCTTTCTCCTCAACGGTCACCGGCGTGGTTCAGTCGGGTTCCAGGTACTGGCCATTGCGCTCGCGCTTTGGGGTGTGCTGATGGGCGTCGGTCAGTTGCAGAATCCACTGGTCGACATGTTCGGGAACGCCAGCCGCCTGTTTGGACCGGTGCCGCAGATGCTGCTCGGCATCGCCATGGTCATGGTGCTGTTCGAAAACCAGCGCAATGCGGTACAGGAAAATACGCTGGCGCTCTCGACCCTGGGAGTCGATGCGCGGCGCCTGCTTTTTGCCGAAGACCTGATGCCGAGCATGCAGGCCGCGCTCGAGCGTTTGCGCGGCGCGCTGAACATGGATTGCGCCGCGATCGTGATCAGCGAACGCTGGCGCGGTCTTTTGCCCTCTGTGCAACAAGGATTTTCCGAGGCTTTCTGCTTCGCTGGAGACGAAGCGGCGCGGGCGATTACATCTGCGAACTTGCCTATCGCCGAAGCGGCATTTTGACCGCTCAAAACGTCGCCGAGATGGCGGAGCCCCTGCCTGTGGGTCGCGGTCGGCACTTTCGCCGAATTTAAGCGGATCATGGCCGAGGCGCACATCCGCCATCTGACCGCTGTCAATCTTCAAACCCGCGAACACAATTTCGGCGTCGTTCTCTTTCCTCACGCGGAGCGCCGTGCGTTTGGATCATCAGGACCTCACTTGATGATTGGCCTGACGCTGCAGCTTGGACTCACACTCGAGAACTACGTCGTCAGCCATGACGCGCATCGGCGCACCCAGGAATATGAATTGCTGACCGAGATCGGGAAGGCAATCAGTTCGCGCCTCGATCAGGATGAAATCCTGCGCACCATTCAAACTGAGCTGGGGCAGATTTTTGATACGAGCCACTTCTATATCGCATTCCAGGAAGCGGAAGAGATCCGTTTTGAGCTGGAGGTGCGGGACAATCGCGTTCTTCCCAAGCGTACGCGCGAGATCCGTAATGCTTTTACCGAGTACGTGATTCGTACCGGCGAACCTCTGCTCATTCGCTCTGACCTGGAATCAGCGCGGCAGCGTTTGGGAATCTCGCATGTCCCGAAGCGGCCCGCCAAGTGCCTGATTGCCGCACCCATCTTGATGGAGAACCGAGCCTGCGGAATCATGGTCGCGATGAATCCCGACCGGGAGTTCGTCTTCGAACAGCGGGATCTTGACGTCCTGGTTACGGCAGCAGGACAGGTTTCGGTTGCAGTGGAGAATGCGCGCCTGTTTGCTGAAGAACAGCGCCGCTCCCGGCAACTGGCATTTCTGAACAACGTTTCACGGACCGCGATTTCCAGCGACGATCCCGTGCACATGCTGGGACAGATTGCAAGCGAGATCCAGAAGAATTTCAGCTTCGACCACATCGGCATCGGCCTGCTCGACTACGGAACGAAAGAAGTGGAGATCAAAGCCGAGGCCGGCGCGACCGCGCATGCAACGGGCAAGCGCATTCCTCTCGGAGTCGGCATTCTCGGACGCGTCGCGCGCACCGGCGAACGCGCCCTGGTGCAGAACGCGTTGCCCGGAAATCTCACGGGTATCCTGCCGGACTCCCGCGCCGTGCTTTGCATTCCGATCACTTATGGCGAGTCACTGCTGGGCGTACTCAACATTGAGAGCCGTAACGAAAACGCGTTTTCGCCGCAGGATGTGCTGATCCTCAACACCCTGGCAGACCTGCTGGCGACGGCGCTGCATAACGCCTTCGTCTTCCAGAAGCTGCAGCAGCAGTCGATCACCGACGGACTCACCGGAATCAAGACGCGCCGATTCTTCTGGGAAGCTTTGTCGGCGGAGTGGAAGCGCGCTTCGCGCTCCGGGCGTCCTTTCTCGGTAGTGCTGATCGACCTCGACAAATTCAAACATGTCAACGATTCGATGGGCCACTTCGAGGGCGATCTGGTGTTGGCTCGAGTCGGCCGGTTGCTCGAACAAAAGTCGCGGCAATCGAACGTGGTGGCGCGATACGGCGGCGATGAGTTCATCGTGCTGATGCCCGAGACCGGTGCGGAGCAGGCGCAGGTATTGGCTGAACGCTTGCGCCAGTGGCTCGCCACCGATCCTATGCTGAGCGAGCACAGCATCACCGGGAGTTTTGGCGTAGCGAGTTTTCCTATGCACGGCTTTTCGATCGAAGACATCATTCGTGTCGCCGATGCCGGCATGTATGTTTCGAAGCGCTCCGGCGGAAATTCGGTTTCGACCGCGCAGGAATTTGTCGAAGGCCAGGACTTCGCCCGCCAGCGGCAGCAGATTTCCGCCTACATCGAAGGCTTCCTGCAGCGCGAGCGCAACGGCCCGGAGCAAGTCGAAGAACTGACCGCTACTCTGTACAAGTTGTGCGGCGGGGACGAAGCCTGTAACGCTCCTCTCCTGAAAGAAGCCATCGAGTCGCTCAGCCGCGCGGCCGAATCGCGGGAGCTACAGACCTCCGGCCACGGGGATCTTGTGGCGCGCTATAGCGAAGTCATGGCGCGTTCGCTGGGCCTGTCTCCGGAGCAGACCGCAGACCTCGTTTATGCCGCTCGCATCCACGATGTCGGGAAAATTTTTGTTCCGGAGTACATCTTGAATAAGTCCGGGCCTTTGGGTGAGGACGAATTTTTCCAGCTCCGCATGCATGCGCACGTTGGCGCGGAAATCGTTGGAGTGGTACCTCATTCCGGGATGATGCGCGAAGCAATTGAGCATCACCATCAGCGCTTCGATGGTTCCGGCTATCCCGACGGGTTGCGAGGAGAAGAGATTCCGCTGTGGGCGCGGATCATCGGCTTGGCAGACGCATATGCCAACATGGTGACAGAGCAATCGTTCTCGGCGGCGCGCACGCCGGAGCAGGCGCTCGACGAGCTCGCCAAAATGAGTGGAACCCGCTTCGACGGAATGCTGGTACGGATTCTGCTGCGTGGGCTGAAGTCGGAGCGGACTTCGTCGGGCTCCGGGATGTAAGCCCAGCCGATCAAAATGGATTACGCCCCGCTATCCTCCACTCTCCGCGCTCTCATGCGGTAGCCTAGTTTGCTATGTCCGTGCCTCTATCTCTTTCTGGCAAAGTAGCTCTCATCTCTGGCGGATCGCGTGGAATCGGCGCCGCCACTGTACGCATGTTCACTGCGGCCGGCGCGAAGGTTGCGTTCAGCTATCGCAATGCACGTTCGCAGGCCGAAGCATTGGCCGAAGAATGCGGTGAAGGCATTTGCCATCCGATCGCCAGCGATCTGAACAACCCGGAATCCGCCCGCGCCTTAGTCGCAGAAGCAGTCAAGCATTTCGGACGGATCGACATTCTCGTGGCGAATCATGGAGTCTGGCCCGTCGCGGATGTGCCTATCGAGCGAATGCCCGACCAGCAATGGCGTTCCACATTGTCGATTAATCTCGACGGCGTCTTCGGACTAGTCAAACACACGGTCGCGCAGATGAAATCTCAGACCCGTGTGCATGGTCCTGCAGGACACATCGTCCTCATCAGTTCGACCAGCGGGCAGCGCGGCGAGGCATTTCACTGCGATTACTCCGCCACCAAGGGAGCGATCATCAGCATGGTCAAGAGCCTGTCCTCCGAGTTGGCGCCCGATGGAATTTATGTGAACTGCGTCGCTCCGGGCTGGGTTGACACTGACATGAGTGCCGAAGCGCTTGCCGATCCGAAGAGCGGGGAAGAAATTCGCAACACGATCCCCTTGGGGCGTGTCGGTAAGCCGGAGGAGATTGCCGCTCCAGTATTGTTCTTGTGTACCGAGCATGCTGCGTTTCATCACCGGAGAAATCTTCAATGTGAATGGCGGCGCGGTTCTCGTCGGCTAATTCAAGCGGAAAATGGCCGAAAAATGCCCTTTCCTGGCTTGCATTCCGAGCTTTTCGTGCATCCAAGCAGAAAGAGGAGCCTCATCGCTGCGGGCAGAAATCCCACGAAAAACGCTACAATTCTGATTGCGCGCGCTCACTCCCTTAGATGGAATGAAAGAGTTTCTCCCCAGCTTGGTTTTGGTGTGTTTGGCCTGCCCCTTGGTCTGGGGACAGCCTCAAACTGCCGCGCCTCCGCCATCGTCGCAAGCTTCGGCTCCTGCAGCCAAATCTGCATCTCCGGCCCCCGCCGACAAAACTCCCGTTGACAAGGAGGCGCTGCAGAATGCGGCGCGCGCGAAAGAGATCATCGAACAGGGAATTCAGGCTCTCGGAGGGCAGACGTATCTCACCATTCGTGACCGCGAGAGTCAGGGCCGTGGCTATGGCTTTCATTCCGGGCGCCCCACTGGGAGTGGCGGGGTGTTCTGGAGCTTCACTGAATTTCCTGACAAAGAGCGAGTCGAACTCACCAAGGAGCGCGATATCGCAGAGCTCTACGTCGGAAACAAAGGATACGAGATTACTTATAAAGGTCCGCATCCGATCGAACCAAAGGATCTCGAGGATTACCTTCGGCGCCGGCGATTTTCGCTCGATACGTTGCTGCGAACCTGGGTGAACGATCCGAGCGTCGTGCTGCTATTTGAGGGCAATGCGATCGCCGCCCAGCATCCTGCATTCCGTGTGACGATGATCAATGCGCAGAATGAAAGTGTGACGCTGTACTTTGATGTAGACACTCATCTCCCGGTGAAGAAGAGTTTCGAGTGGCGCGATCCAGTCGACCGGCAGAAAAATCTGGAAGAAGAAGTCTATGAGAACTACCGGTCGGTCTCCGGCATCATGGCCCCTTACAATGTGACTCGCTACTTCAACGGCGACATGGCCAACCAGCGCTTCTTGAACTCCGTAACGATCAACCAAGGCCTTGATCAGGCCATGTTCGATCCGAATTCCGGCTACAACCCAAACAAGCCTGCCAAGCCGGATAAATCCAGCAAGCGATAGGGCATGTTTTATCCCCCGACGAAGCCAAAATGCCCTTGTTTCCCTTCTAGGTTCCGTCTGCTTCAGTGTCATTCCATTGGATTCCACCTAACTACATCATTCACAAGTATTTACAATAGATCTGAAGCACGCCTGGTTCGCCACGAACTGTGGCTTTTTTGCCACAGACAGTTTTCTGGACGGAGCGGTACCCTGAATACGCCTTCGACGAACATCGGTCTCTATCTGACTTACGAGCAGACAATTCGCTCCGCGGTGGAGTGCAGCGGCGTCGGTCTGCACAGCGGTGCCCCCGTCTCGATGCGCATGTTGCCCGCGTCGTCAGGCACGGGAATCGTCTTCCGGCGCACGGACCTTGACGGCTTCGAGATCGAAGCAATCAGCCGCAACGTCGCCCGCGTCAGCTATGCCACCAGTTTGATGAAGAAGGGCGTGCTCATCTCGACCACCGAGCACGTGCTCTCGGCGATCATCGGGGTCGGGATTGATAACGCGATCATCGAGCTCGATAACCTCGAACTGCCGATCCTTGATGGCAGCGCTAAACCCTTCGTCGAAATGATTCAGAAAGCGGGAATACGCAAACAGAAACGGGCGCGCAAGTATCTAAGGATTTGCCGGGAACTGGAGCTGCGCGAGGGAAATAAGTTCATCGCTGTATATCCCTCCGACACTTATTCGGTCGCTTATTCGATTAACTTCCCGCATCCGCTCATTGGAAAAGAAACCTTTCAGGTGGAGCTGACGAACGGCAGCTATCTGCGGCATGTCGCGGGCGCGCGCACTTTTGGATCGCGCGAGGATGAGCAGGCCATGCGCAACATGGGACTAATCCGAGGAGCGTCGCGTGAAAATTGCATTGTCCTGACACGCGACGGGATCGAGAACGGACCACTCCGTTTCGCCGACGAATTTGTCCGCCACAAGGTTCTCGATTTGGTTGGCGATCTGGCGCTGCTGGGAAAGCAGATGCTGGGCAAGGTCGTGGCTGACCGCGCCGGACACGCCATGCATACCGCCCTGGTGTCGCGCATCCTGCGCGATAAAACCCTGTGGGAAGAAGTCACTTCCGACGAAGCCCAAACCTCCGCGGCTTCCTACAGCGCCCAGGCAGGCGCCGGTTCAACGCTGTAACTGCGCTTCACAATCCTCTCAATAAAAAATGATCACGAGTTTTGCCAGAGCCTGCTGCCAATCAGTCCGCCGGTTCACAAGGCGGCGCGGAGGGATCGTCCATCTCCTGCGGTTGCTCCCGCAACAGTCGTTCCAGCTCGGCACGAGTCTGATCGATCACCGCGGCGGCAAACTTCCGAGCGGATTCCTGCCGCTCTTTCGATAGTTCTTTCACTCGCATATTCAAGAGTGGCACATCATTTTCGAACCACTCGAGCGTTCGTTGCATCTTGGCGATGCGAAAGTCATTGGTAGCCATTGAATAAGCTTGCCACGCCGAAAAGGACGCGCAAGTTCAAAAGAAGGTACCTGGAAGGATGGTTCGAGCAGGGAAAATTGATGGGAGTGAATCAGTGCTTGGTATCAGAGTCGCACGCGAGGCGTTCTTTCGCGCCGGGGAATTCATGCTCCATGCGGTCGTCGAGCCACTTCTCGAGTTGCGCTTGGGAACTCGCGGGGACATTGTGGAAGCGAAAACCGGCAAGACCCTTCATATCGCTCCACGCGACCTCTGCCTCAACTTCCATACGAATGTTGGAGTCCGGCAAGGCAAACTGCAAGTGCGGCGCCGCACCTTTGGGAAGCGCGTCGCGCAACATCAGTGCAATCCCACCTTCGCTGACATTCGTACTGGTAGCAGCGAATGTCTTCCCTTCCAGCACGACTTTTACTTGCATCTTGACGGGCTGGCGGAAATACCGGCGACGTTCTTTCAACATGAAATTCAGCGCGGCGTGAAAACAACGCGAAGCATTCAGGGTGCTGATCGGCTTCTGCAGCACAAAATTCGCGCCCATGCCGAAGGCTTCCTGCGTGGTGGTTCTCTTTCCGTTGAGCACTGCAAAGGCCACTGAATTCCGGTTGCTCGGTGTACTTCGGAGACCCTGAAGCAGTGCCAGGCCGCCCGTCAGATCGTCGCAATCCACAATGACGGCGTCGAATTTGTCTGAGATGAGAATGTCGGAACCTGCTCGCGCTTCGTGGCAGATCTCCACGTCGATCGACATTTTCTCGAGTGTCGGGCGCAGCACGCGCACCAGATCCGGATCTTCACTCAGCAGCAGAGACTCCAACGTCATACCGAGATTGTAGGAGGGTGTCGGGGGGCACGATAGTAACCAAGGTGATGGGCCCTTGGTTGGCGTTCTTTGGTGTATTTCGGCTCGCTAAACCGCAAGCATTGTGCGGCGCACGCCCTCAGAGTAAAACTAGACGGCTATCCATATGCCCAATCTCGCCTATCTTTCGCTCGGATCGAACATGGGAGACCGCGAAACGCATCTGCGGAACGCAATCGTTCGACTGGCGGAACTAGGAGACATGGTGGCAATCTCTTTTTTCTGTGAAACGGAGCCTGTGGAGTTCACAGATCAGGACTGGTTTCTGAACTGCGCCGTCGCTCTAAATACTAAAGAATCTCCTGCACGGCTGATGGCAGCTTTGCTTGAGATCGAGCAGAAGATGGGCCGCAAGCGAATCCAGAAGAAAGGCCCCCGCACGATTGACCTCGACATCCTGCTGTTCGACGATCTCGTTGTGGATACTCCGGACCTAACAATCCCTCATCCCGCCATGGCTACGCGGCGTTTTGTGCTCGAACCGCTGGCCGAGATCGCTCCCGACGTGATGCATCCGGTTCTGGAGAGAACGATTCGAGAATTGCTCGAGGAATTACCCGCGGGGCAAGCAGTTCGCCGCGTAGCCAGAGAAGGCAAAGACCAACGGCTGACGACCGACGACCCGTCTAAGGCAGAATGATGCGGCTGCCCGCTTCTTGTGGCGTGACCACTGCCGATTCCTTCTCCGGAAACTGCGCGAACAAGAATTCGACGAAAGCCCGTGACTTCGGACGGCCCGATGTCCTGCCGTGCGCCAATCGTGACAAGAACACCAGCGCCTTAAGCACATCGGAATCGCGAAGAGTCGAGTAGCCCGTGTGTTTCTGTTCCGCCTCGCGGTACTCCTTCACCATCGTCTCGACTTCCGCAGCCGCGTGACGCTGCGAATCGCTGGTAAGCCGCTGTTCGTAGTGCAACCCGGAGTTGATCCGCCGCTCGTAGCTGGTCGCCAGCACCGACAGTGCCGAAATCAAATCCTGGTCATGCAGACTGCGATCTGCGCGCGCGGCCTTTGCCAGCGCATAGGTCAGCCCCATCAGCAGATGCTCTTTCTCGTACATGAACTGATCGGAGACTTCGATTTGCAGAAACAACCCGGCGGGATCGATCTGATCGGCCGAACGTGGCTTCTCGTGCTCGCGGGCCTGCTGCAGATAGGGACATTCACTCGGACAATCGAGCGTAACTTCGCGTTGCTCGCCGCAGCATTGCGGACAGATTCGTCCGTGAACAGCGGGACAGAAGCGTTTTTCCTTGCGTATTTCACAAATGGCGCAGCTCAATGAAGTCTCCTCAAGCATTATGGCATCCCGCAATCGATCTCACCGCGAGCCATGAAGTGAGGGAGCAGCGTCACTGTCTTTTCTTCCGATCGAAGATTTCTCCGTGCGTCGGTACCTCCGTGATCAATTAGCCTCCACCCATTTACCACGCTGATACGCATGAAAAGCCGCTCTCGCCACTCCAAAGCGTGTCAACGCCTGTAATGACGCACTCGAGCGCGTATACAAACTATAAAACCCCCGTAAAAATGGGTGTTTTTCCACAGCCTCACAGGTATAAGATAAGCCCCGCTGGTATTAAACCGATTTTTTTAGAGGAGGAAGTATGGCAGCAGGTCTGACCAAAACACAGCTCATCCGGCAACTCGCCGAGAAGACTGAGCTCCCCAACAAAACCGCGGCGGCGTTCCTGGAGCATCTCGCGGACACCGCAATCAAAGAAACCAAGAAGAATGGCATCTTCGTCGTTCCCGGTCTCGGCCGCCTGGTGAAGGCGCACCGCAAAGCCCGCGTCGGACGCAATCCGCAAACCGGCGAACCCATCCAGATCAAGGCCAAGACCGTCGTGAAGTTCCGCGTCGCCAAAGCCGCGAAGGACGCGATCGCTCCCAAGAAGTAGTTTTCATTCTCAAGATTTATTTGAAGGCCGGCCGAATGCCGGCCTTTGATTTTTCTCCAACGGTTTCATGTGGGGACAGCCGCCTCGGCTGTCCGGTCGAGCGAAGCTCGACTCTGCAGCACTCGCCGTGAGATATATTCAACTTCGTGCTCAACTGGATCGTCATCGGAATCGGGGACATCACCATCCGCCGCGTCATCCCCGCTATCCAATCCGAACCGCGCAGCAACCTCTACGGTCTGGTCACGCGCGAGCCCGCGAAAGCCGCGCCGTATAACACTCGTGCCTTCACGACGTTGGAGCAAGCGCTCGCCGACCCTGAAGTCCATGCGGTCTACGTCGGCACGCCGGTCTTCCTGCATGCGCCGCAAACGATCCAATCACTCCGCGCTGGCAGACATGTGCTGTGCGAAAAGCCGATGGCAATGAACGAGACCGAGGCGCGCGCCATGGTCAAAACTGCGGAGGAAAATGGCAAGAAATTCGGCGTCGCTTACTACCGCCGTTTCTATCCCAAAGTTCAGCGCGCGAAAGAATTGATCGCTGCCGGAGCAATTGGCCAGCCCGTCTTTGCCGAACTCACCAATCACATGTGGTTCGACGGGAGCGGACATCGCGGCTGGCTCTTCGATCCCGTCAAGTCCGGAGGCGGACCTCTCTTCGACATCGCCTCCCACCGTATCGACGTTCTGAATTTTCTGTTCGGCAAGCCGGTGAGCGTTGCCGGTCAGCTTTCCAATGCGGTCCATCATTATGCCGTCGAAGACAATGCCACCGTAATGATCGAATATGAAAACGGTGTGCGCGGAGTGGTCGACGTCCGCTGGCATTCGAAAGTAAACCGCGACGAATGCCGCATCCGTGGCACCGAGGGCGAGATGGAAATGTCTCCGCTGAACGGCCCCGACCTGATTTGGCCGGGCGGGCGCGAAACACTCCCCACCAATTCAAATGTGCACTTACCCCTGATCGCGAACTTCGTTGATGCCGTGGAAGGAAAGGCGAGTTTGCTAGCCAGCGGCGCCAACTCGTACTGGACCGATTGGATCACCGAACAGGCTCAAAAAATGCACTAGCCGGAAGTGTAAAGGGGGGACAGCCGCCCTCGGCTGTCCGACGAGCGAAGCTCGGCTACCTCCGCGCGTCAATCGAAAACCCTTCACTTCGCGTATTCGTTCTTCACCACTTCCCCACCCTTCATCACAAACTTCACGCGCTCGAGCGTAGTGACATCCTTCGTCGGATCTCCATCGACCGCGATCATGTCTGCCCAGGCGCCGGGCTCCAGCGTTCCCACTTTGCCCGACCAGCCCAGCAAGTCAGCGGCATTCAAAGTCGCAGCCTGAACTGCCTGCAGTGGAGTGAGCCCGAGCCGCACCATCACTGCGAACTCATGAGCGTTCAAACCATGCGGATACACGGCGGCATCTGTGCCGAAAGCCACTTTCACACCGCTGGCAAACGCGTGCGCGATGTTCTTTCGCGCCGCCGGAATCACCTCCCGCGCCTTGGCCAACAGCGGCGGAGGCAGTCGCGTCAGTCCCGCGTTGTCAATCATCCAGTCACCGAGATAGAGCGTCGGGACCAGATATGTTCCATGCTCTTTCATCACCGCGATGCCGGTGTCGTCGATGTACGACCCGTGCTCGATGGAATCGACTCCGGCTTCCGCCGCCCACCGGATTCCCTCCGCCCCATGCGCATGCGCCGCAACCTTGCGTCCGAGCCGGTGCGCGTCGGCCACAATCGCCTTCATCTCTTCGAGCGTATATTGCGATGCCTGTGGGTTGTCGCCTAGGGATAGCACGCCCCCGGTTGCGCACACTTTAATTAGGTCTGCTCCATACTTGATGTTCTCGCGAACCTTGTGTTGGACCGCCGCGATGCCGTCGGCCACGCCTCCGTCGGTTGCGTGATATTCAAACGGAAGCATGTTGTTGTCGCAGTGCCCGCCAGTAATGCTTAATGGCGGTCCGCTAACCAGCAAGCGCGGCCCGGGTACATCTCCGGCATTGATCGCATCGCGCAACGCCACATCCGTGAAGTTCTGCGCCCCAACGTTGCGCACCGTGGTGAATCCCGCGAGCAACGTGAGCCGCGCATTCTTTGCGCCGATCAATGCTTCGCGAGGAACTGAAATCGCCAGTTGGTCGTAGCCAAATCGCGGCTCCATCGTCAGGTGCGTATGCGCATCGATGAGGCCGGGAAGTACGGTCGCATCCGGCAAGTCGATTCGTACGGCGTCGGCGGCAGGCTTCGCCTCCGCTGCCGGGCCCGCGCTTGTGATTTTTCCATCTTCGATGACCAGCATCTGGTCCGCTAGCAATTTGCCCGACTTCACATCAAGGATATGTCCCGCATGCACGGCCACATGCCGGGGCGTCTGACTGAACGCAACCCCTGGAATGGACGCACACATCCACGCGACTGCAACCGCAAAAGTGCAGTACCTCTTCATGCTGACTTTCCCTTTCTCACGGAAGGTTGATTGGTGATGCGACCCGCTGGCGGAGATGGACCGAATGCAGATAATTGCGTTGGCAAGCTTTGGGTAAACCGTTGTCAGCAGTCGTAACCAGTGATACCTAAGGACTGATCTTTTGGTAAAGACAAATAGCGCGGCAGCTCTAGCCGCCAGGTCCGTCGTTGGAAACGTACTGCTCCAGCGAATCCAGTTCGTGGCTGAGGTCGTCCACGCGCCATTCCAGCAAGTTTCGAATGGAGAGAATTCCCAACAGTTTGCCGTTATCATCGGCGACCGGCAGGTGGCGGAAGTGCCGCTCCAGCATGATACTTAGCGCCTCGCCAGCTCCGGTGCCGCGTGTCGCCATCTCAACCGGCGTGGTCATTAGATCACGCACTGATGTCGTTCTCGGATCGACATGGCTGAGCGCCATCTTTCGCAGCACGTCGCGCTCGGTAAACATCCCCGCGACACGGTATTCGTCATCCACGATGGCGACAGCGCCGACGTGATGGTCCAGCATTTTGTGAATGGCATCAGCAACGGAGGCTTCCAGGCCCACCGCCGCGATCTCACGGTCGCAAAGCTCAAGAACGCTCATCAATCACCTCCTCCGGCACCGAGGCTCGAGGCCGGATTTCGACCGACTGAACAGGATTGACGCATTATGCTCGCGGCGAAGCGCTTGTCAAGAGAATTGCGAAAAAACCAGAGAATACCCTGCTTCGAACAAAAGGTGGGCTTAATAACCGGTGAACGCGTCCGCCTCGATCTCGACCAGAATTTCGGGCGAAATGAGGGCTGCTACCTGCACCATTGATGTGGCTGGCCGTATCTCGTGGAAATATTCGCCATGAGCCCGCCCCACCTTCTCCCATTCCGCGATGTTCGTGACGTAGATCCGCGTGCGTACAACGTCCTTCATGCTGGCTCCCGCCTTCGCGAGCGCGCTCTCAATATTCTTGAGCGTCTGCACTGTCTGCGCTTGAACGTCTCCTACGCCGACGATCTTGCCATCCGGCCCGGTCGCCGTGGTTCCCGAAACATGGACGTACGCTCCGACTTTCACCGCGCGCGAGTAGCCGACGATCGGCTCCCAAGCTGTGCCGCTCGAAATGTTTTGACGCTCCATGCAATCCTCCGTCGTCCGCAATTCTACAAGAGCGAATGGAGTCGTTCTGTGGGTTGTAGATTTCCCCGCGCTTCTCTCCGTCTCCTGTTTTGAAACAAATTGAGGAGAGCGCAACTTAGCAGCAGCACTTCGCGAGTGCCAGCAAGTACAGGGATTCTGTATTCGCGTTACCATTGGTGGTACGTGCTCCTAACGGTTTCCTCTCACAACTCCTTTCCCATCCGCTCACTTCTAATTGATCAGGAAAATGAATCATGCCGATAAACAAAAGTCACTTGCGTTCGCATGGCAAAGTGAGATATCAACACACGCATGTGGCTGAAACTCCGTGGCTGGCGCGGAGTTCAGGGGGGCCGAAACGATGATTCCGGAATCTCATCCGCTGCAGCAGCTGTTTCAGGACCTGGTGGGTCGGCACTATGCCGAGGAAATTGGTATCCGCGATCCGCAGATCGTGGCTTATGTATCTCACCTGCTCGCGGAATTCTGCGAGTGCGATCAGCTCTACAAGGTTCGCGATTCAGCAAACCGCCCACTCGCTGATGTCGGCGAAATGCTGCTCGAGTCCGATCCTGTATACGGCCCGGCACCGTCGTTCGATCGCGAGCGCCAGGTCCGCAAGCACATCGGTGACTACACCTTATTCCTTGCCGGCATGTTTCCCGAGAGCATTAACCACTTCCGCCTGCGCCGTCAGCGCCTGGAGAATTTTGTGGAATGGGTGAAGGCCGGCAAAGAAAGTTACTTCATCGTTTCGAAGTTCGAGCACTTCGAATATGCCAAGGTCGCGCCGCTGTTTGCGAGCCTCTCGAAGAATTTCGAAGGGTGCGTCTATGGCTTGAATATGGTAAAGAACGATCTCGAAGAAATGCAGCATCCCATCACCCGCCGCACCGACGATCTGATCATGTAGCCGCCAGGGGGATCTGAGCTGCCCCTCAGATCCTCAAGTCCCCGCCGCTGGCCATCCGATAGAAACTCAACGCCGTGCTCCCCTGCGCTAGATGCCGGAACCGGCGAAGCGACCCGAATTCCTCGCCCGGATCGAATTTCTTTTCGTGCTCCGCAATCACCACCGACATCGCCCAGATCAAGGAAGAATCCGCCAGCGCTCGCAGGGTATTTGTGTATGCGTCTTTCATGCGATATGGGGGATCGATGAACACCACATCCGCCGCCACTTTCTGCCGCTCCATCCTCCAGAACGCTCGGGGCAACTCTTCCTGCATCACTTTGAAGCCGTCCTTAATGCCGAGGCTCTGCAGATTTTTTCGAATCGCGTCCGCAGCCAGCGCCGCGTTTTCTACGAAGTGAACTTCCTTCGCTCCACGGCTCAGCGCTTCAATGCCGACCGCACCCGTTCCCGCAAACAGATCGAGCCAGACGCTGCCCTCGAGCGCCGCCGGATTCCCCGCCGTCAACACGTTGAACAGCGTCTCCCTCAGCTTGTCCGACGTGGGACGGATATCCATCCCCCGTAAAGTGCGCAAGGGGCGGCTCCGATATTTGCCCGCAATTACGCGCATCGCCCGGCGTCCTTGGGTGCCGCAACCAATATAACCATCCATGTAGAATAAAAGCAGCGAATCCTTTATGCGAAGCTGGTCCATCCCGGTTGGCCGCCTGTTTGGCGTGGATATCCGCCTCCATCTCACCTTCCTCATCCTGCCCATGTTTGTTTTCTATACGGATTACGCGGCGCATCAGGGATCGGCAAACGGACCACGCGATCTGGCTCTCTGCGGAATCATTCTCGCCTGCGTCGGCGCGCACGAATGCGGACATATGTTGGCTTCCCGCCGGCTAGGAATGGTCCCGAAAGCGGTCATTCTTCTGCCGATCACCGGCGTCGCGCTCTACGAGGAGCCGCGCACCGAAAAGCATCCTGCGGTGCTTCCCTGGAAACGCGAAATCTGGCTCGCCCTCGTCGGCCCGCTCGTGAATCTTGCGCTCGCCGCCTTTGCCGTGGCCGTGATCACCGTCGCCGCTCCCGGAGTCGAGCTTTGGAGGTGGCCCTTCCTGCAGGCATCGCAGTTGGCGAAGAGCGTCGTATGGGCCAACCTCTATATTGCCGCTCTCAATCTCATGCCGGCCTATCCTCTCGATGGCGGCCGCATCGTCCGAGCCATATTCTCGCGGGCGATGGACGTTCCCTCCGCGACTCGCCGCGCTGTTTCCATCAGCACCGCCATCGCGTTAGTCCTCGTGTTCGCAGGATTGTTCAGCGACAGTTGGCTCACAATGGTGGGCGTAATTGTGTTTTCGGCAGCGCAATTGGAAGAACGCGCTCTGGTGTTTCAGTCGGTGCTCGAAAACGTTCGGCTGGAAGAAGTGATGCTCACCGATTTCGCCACGTTGTCTCCGGCCGACACGCTAGAGGATGCGCTGGACAAAGCAGTTCATTCGCTGCAGGATGATTTTCCTGTCGTACGCGGCAGCGATATGGTCGGAGTCATTTCGAAATCTCGCATCCTCGACGCGCTTCGCGCCGAGGGCAACGGCTATGTGCAGGCCGTGATGAATAAAATCTTCGACGTCTCCCTACGCAACGACTCGCTCAGCTCCGCCTTCCGCAAGCTTACGGCGCGGAGTTCGAGCATCATTCCTGTTGTCGAAGATCAGCGCCTCGTCGGCATTGTCACCCTGCAAAATTTGATGCACTCTATGGCCCTGCTTGCCGAAAGCCGCAAGCTGAGACGCGACGAGTCGGAATAG
>CAWFQZ010000034.1:0-34737 GCA_963818115.1 uncultured Acidobacteriota bacterium | reverse complement strand
TTCAAAAAAACTATAAGTCCGGCTTGAATGTTGGTCAAGAGAAAAATTGAACACGTTCAATTGCGGTAGCTTGAATGGGTTACGGGGAGTTCAGTTCGGCGGGGTTGACTGCGCCTTTCCCTATAGTTGTCGATCTGTCGCTGCCTGCTCTTTCAATCGCGGAGCATTCACGCCCATTACGAGCAGCCAAAGCGCGAGTGCAATTTCTGCGACCACAGTCGGCATGAAATAAGGAAAGATGCGCGCTTGCAGCGCGGGCGCGAGAAAGAGCGCGAGGCTGTTGATGATGTAACCTGCTCCCTCGATCGCCAACAGGACGCCGATTACTCGCGGAAAGAACGTCGATTTCACAATCAGGTAGGCCATCGTGAAGCAATCGAATCCGAAAAACAGCAGGCAAATTCCGAATCCAAGTTCAAAGAACTGAAGCGAGATATAGGACGCAGCTTGCAGTTGTTCGGGTGTGAATGCGTTCAGATAGTGGCCGCTCCCCAAAAAGACCAGAGGCGCGGCATGGCCAAGCAGGCTCACACTTTCAATGACGTTGACCGAGACGTCGAACAACACCATGAGCAAGGCGACGTTCTTGTTGACCACCTTGAACAGGTTGTAAAAGATCAGAGTCAAAGGCACGTTGCATACGCAGTACGAAACTTCCACCACAAAGCCCAGCCGATACAGCAATTCATGCGACAGAATGTTGTGCGCTGTAGCCGCAGGATCTCCGTGCACAACGAGCCGCCCACGAACGAAGAGTTCGGCGAATGCACCTCCGACGATGACAAGCAGGTAAAGAGCGCCAGCAATTCTGGCGTAAACGCGCGGCCAGGCGTCCGTCAGCCGATTCGTTACCATAGCCATGCTCATTCCGAAATCTCCCTCGTCACTGCCAACTTCATATTCTCTCCCAGCTGTGCGACCGGCGCCTCGCAGGCGGCTTTCGGCTGTCGAGTTCTTCCGGGAGGCGTGAGCGTAGCTTCGGTACCAGCAACTGTCAAGGGAAGATCTGTTTGCCCCGCCCGCCTCAACACAGTTACTTCCGTGCCGATTTAAGCCGTCCGGTTTCAATTCCTTCCCGTTCCCATATGCTGTAATGACGAGAGACTCTCAGCAGAGGTGACCGTTCCAGAAAGCACCATGTCCGCTTCCGCCGCCAAGCCGGCTCTTGCCCCGAAAGGGCCAGCGGAGATCTTTCGCTCTCCCGCCAAGCTGACGCTCGTGCTCTGTCTATTGCTTGCGGCGATCACGCTCGCTCTTTATAACCCTGCGGCTGGACACGGATTCGCCAATTACGATGACGACCGCTACGTCCTCACGAATGCGCACGTGCGAGCGGGATTGAGTTGGTCGACCATCCAATGGGCATTTACGTCGTTCGATGAGGCGAACTGGCATCCGCTTACCTGGCTCTCGCACGCGCTCGATTGCCAACTGTTTCAGCTCAACCCGGCCGGGCATCACTACACGAGCTTGTTGCTTCACGCTGTTTGCGTTCTGCTGGTGTTCCTGCTGTTAGCAAAAGCGACGCGCTCGATCGGTCGGAGCCTGATGGTCGCCGCGCTGTTCGCCGTCCATCCGCTTAACGTGGAATCGGTGGCGTGGATCGCTGAACGCAAGAGCGTCCTCGCGATGCTGTTTTTTTTGCTGACGCTGTGCCTCTATGGATGGTATGCGCGCAAGCCCAGCGTCGGGCGCTACATGGTCGTTGCCATTTCATTCGCCATGGCATTGATGTCGAAGCCGATGGCGATCACTCTGCCCTTCGCCCTTTTGCTGCTCGATTATTGGCCGCTACAACGCGTGAGCATAACCGCGCTCGATGATCTGGAGTTCAATCCTTCGAACGACTACAGTCGATTGCCGATTTGGCGGCTCTGCCTGGAAAAAGTGCCGCTATTGGCCATGTCGCTTGGCAGTGCGATCGTGACAGTCGCGGCGCAAAGATCCGGAGGGGCCGTAACGCACAATTTGGTGAGTGCTCCTTGGCTCCGTTTGGAAAATGCAATCGTCAGCTACGCCTCGTATCTCGCCAAAGCAGTCTGGCCGTCGCGGCTCGCGATTCTCTATCCTTATCCGCACTCTTTGCCACTGTGGAAGGTGCTGCTATCGGCGCTGTTGCTGATCACGGTCACTGCGCTGGTGGTGAAGTATCGCGAACATCGCTACCTGCCGGTCGGCTGGTTTTGGTACCTGGGAACGATGATTCCCATGATCGGGTTGATGCAGGTGGGGAATCAGGCGATGGCCGATCGCTATGCCTATCTCCCATTGTTAGGCATTTTCGTGATGGCGGTTTGGGGCGTGGCAGATTTAGTGGCCGCGAAAACCGCTCGGACCGAGGCCACGTCAGATCCAGCTGAGAAACAGGACGCTCCTTCTACCTTCCTGCCAGCGGTTGGGATCTGCATTGTTGTCGCGCTGGCGGCCGTTACCCACGTTCAAATTTCCTATTGGAGCAACGATCTCACTCTATGGACGCACACGCTTTCGGTTACGCCGCCCAACTTCGTCGCTGAAAATAATGTGGGTGCGATTCTCGCCCAGCAGGGAAGAATCGAAGAAGCGGTCGCGCATCTGCGGGTAGCTTCGGCTCTGGAGCCCGATGATCCGGTCAGCCAGCTTAATCTCGGCGTGTACGCGCAACAGCACGGGGATATCCAGCAGGCAATTTCGAGGTATGACGCGGCATTGCAATTCGCTACCGACAGCCGGATTCGGGCCTCGGCATACGCCAATCTTGGCCAGATTTATCTTTCGCGGCACGACTACGTTCGCGCCCGTCAAAACTTCGAGTTCGCGGCTAAGCTGAACAATCCTTACCCCCTTCAGTTGGGACTGCTGGCGCAGAAGGCCGGAGACTGGAACCAGGCGGTCCAATACTACGCGTATGCCCTTTCGGCCCAGCCCAGCGATGTCGGCTTCCTTTTGCTGGAACAGGCCCTGCGCGGCGCCGGCCACGAACAAGACGCTCAACGCGCCCGCCAGCAGGCCGAACAGCATTCCAGCGACCTCGGCCGGGCTCAGCAGATCGCCGACCAATTGCTGTCCCAGTAAGCTTTCAGGTGCTATCCCGAATTCCCTTAATGTCAGGACTGGACAGGGCGAGGTATACTACTTCGCCAGCAGTTCGGGCTCCCGCCTGGCCATTATTTTCTATGACTCATCGACCTGCCCTCGATGTGAATTCCTTTCAGAAATTATTGAATGCTGCCTGGGTGATTCAGTGCCAGCGGGACCGCGAACAAGCTGAATTGCGGGCAGAACCCGCACCGGACTTGGCCTCATCGACCGTCGAGCCTTTAGGGGGCAATGCCCCCACGGTCTCGGCGGAAGATGGTGGAGTAATGGCGGAAGCATCGAGGGATTCACAGCCAGCGGCCATGGCGGAGGCGGTCGATCCTCTACCTCCGATTCCGACTACTCCTCTAGGCCCGATGACAAGTTTGTCAATGGCTGCTCCAATGCCTTTGCCAGACAAAGTGAACGGGTCATTAGCGTTGGATCCGTACCGTCCTTGGCCGCCGAAGAAGAAGGATCCCATTCCGTTTCGGGCGACAGAAGACCTCAAGAAGCCGGCCTTGAGTGCGGTCGTCGTGAGCGAGGTCAAGCGCGGAACGGCGCTCATTCTGGGCAAACTGAAGGCGAAGGAATCATCTCTTCCTCGACTTCGAGTAATCATCCCGATCAATACCAGGCGCACCGCGCGAGCCTATAGCGGTCCAGTGGTTGTATTGTTGATCGTTTTGTTTTTTGTACTTTTCCAATTGTTCAGTCATCGCGCGGGCCTGACGTCGGTCAAGGCCTCGACCGAACCCACTCCGGTGACAGCGCCAGCTTCGCAAGAGTCGCTGCTGGAATCGAGTCATCTACGTGTTACCGATCCATCAGTATCCTTCATTGTCGAGGACTTGAGCCGCTACGAGATGCGAACGATTCGGCGTCAAGCGCAGTTCGGAGACGACAATGCGGCGCTCGCTTTAGGAATGGCCTACGAACTTGGACGCCAGGTTCCGCAAAGCTGCTCGCAGGCAGCCCAGTGGATTACCTCTTCTGCTGAAGCGGGAAATGCCGCTGCTCAATACAATCTCGCGCTGCGCTATGCCACTGGGGATGGAACTCCAAAGAGCCAGGAACGAGCTGAGAAGTGGATGCAAACCGCCGCGCGCAACGGAAATCTGCAAGCGGCCGCCGCGCTCGATCAGATGCGCTAGGCAATTCGACCCTCCCTTGTTCGCTGATTTTTCCACAACCAGAACAACCAACCATGTGACATCTGACCTTGCCGTGCGTACACGGCATGCGCGATCATCGCGGAGGCGACTTGACTTGGACAGTGTCGGTTAGTCGTTGAAGGCTGAGCTAAGTCCCTGCGGCTCAAGATTTTGCCTCTAAGTGATTGTGCCCCATAGATTACTTGGCAGTTTTCCGCTAAGTCGATGATTCTGGGAGACCAAGGGGGAGGGGGGTGCCACCATTTCGCGACGTTTCCTGGAATCGACCTGCACGAGGAAGCATTTCTCAGCACGATGCGCCGAATTTTTTCGAACTGATTTCTCCGCTACAATAAAGCGTGGTTCTGTGAGCCCCAATGTCCCTGAGCAAAGCACAAGCACTGGAGATGTTTGAGTCCGATGACCTGATCGGCATCGGGATGGAAGCCGATGCGATTCGTCGCAAGCTTCATCCTGAAGGCGTGGTCACCTACATCATCGACCGCAATATCAACTACACCAATTTCTGCACCGAGTACTGCACTTTCTGCGCCTTTTACCGGCCATTGAAGGGCCCAGCGGCGAAGGAAGGCTACATCCTCGACTTCGATACCATCTACGACAAGATTCGCGAGACTGTCGAGCTCGGCGGCACCGGCGTGCTGATGCAGGGCGGCCTTCATCCAGACCTGAAGATTGACTGGCACGAGAAGATGCTGCGCGGGATCAAGGAACGGTTCCCGACGGTGCATCTGCACTGCTATTCAGCGTCCGAGGTAATTGCGATTGCAGAGTACAGTGGGCTGTCGATCCGCGACACGATTCTGCGGCTGCGCGATGCAGGACTGGATTCAATCCCCGGCGGCGGAGCGGAAATTCTCGATGACGAAGTCCGCTACAAGATCGCGCGTTTGAAGTGCTTGACCGAAGACTGGATCAACGTGCATCGCACCGCGCATCAGATCGGAATGCGGACAACGGCGACCATGATGTTTGGCGTCGGCGAGAACTATGAGAACCGCATCAATCATTTTCAGAAGCTGTACGAACTGCAGGAAGAAACCGGCGGGTTCACCGCGTTTATCCCATGGAGCTTTCAGCCGCAACACACTGCGCTTGGCGGACGGCACTGGGATGAAGCGACCGCGGTCGAGTATCTGAAAGTCCTGGCGATCTCGCGAATTTATCTTTCAAACTTCCTGAATGTGCAATCGAGCTGGGTGACGCAAGGATTAAAAGTTTGCCAGATGGGCCTGCGCTTCGGGGGCAATGATGTCGGCTCGGTGATGCTCGAAGAGAACGTCGTTCGCGCTGCGGGTGTGACGAACTGTACGACGGAGGAAGAGTTGCGGAGGATTATCCGCGATGCGGGATTCCGTCCGGCGCAGCGGGATACGTTGTACCGACAATATTTCTTGAACTAGATTGACGATGACACCTCGGGGCCAAAGCCCTTGAGATCAACGACACTTTACGCGGCCCTTAAGGGCCGCTCTTCCACAGAGAATAAGGGCGTGGCATTTCCTATCAAAACCTGCGTTGTTTGTGGCGAGGAATTCGAGTTGAAGCCCGGGAAGCCGGGCTTCGCCAACCGGTGTCCTTCGTGCAGCGAAGAGGAGGCTGAAGCGAAGTCGAAGCCTGCGGATGTTCTTAAGACGGACAAGGGAGCGAACGCGGCCCGGCGCGAGGCGATGAAGAATCTGCTTTACCGCAAGGACAGCTGACGAATCCAGTCGGACAGTACGCCGATCCACATTGGTCGCGCGTTGCGCGACGGACAGCCGAGGCGACTGTTCTCAACTCTAAAATTTACTGCTTCAAAATCCAACTCGTGATTTTTTCCAGAGCGACTGGCGACATGGTTTCTTCGATCTCCGCGTATTCCGTCGGAGCGCCTGTCTTCGCCGTTTGGAACAGGTGATTCAGTCCAGGAAGTTCGTCGATCTCGACCCGCTTGTTCCCGGCTTCATCGAGCGCTTTTCGAATTGCGGGGAGATTCTGATCGGGAAGCACCTGCTTGTCGAGTGACCCGTTGATCGCGAGTACCGGACAGGTGACTTTTCGCAACGCGCTCGCCGGATCGTAGGTCAGGAAGTAACGGAACCACGGCGAAGTGATCTGCTTAATCTGCATTCCGATCTGCGCGTCGGGAACATCCCCCGCCATTTTTTCCTTCAGTTCCTTTTCGAGGACGCTCTGATCTTTCTCAGTTTCGACGAGCGTCAGCATTTCTTTTTCTTTAGCTGCATTCTTGGCAGCCTCGTCCGGATTCGTGCCACTTGCGACTGCAACGGCTTCTGCCTGCGCTGGCAGAATCTGATCGCCCGTAACGCCGGTTCCCGCCATCATCACGATGAACGCGACGTCTTTGTTGCGCGCGGCAACCATTGGAGCGATGACTCCGCCTTCGCTGTGACCGATCAATCCAATCTTGTGTTGATCGACCTCGGAGCGCGTCTTCAGGTAAGCGACGCCAGCTTCGGTGTCGGTCGAGAAGTCGGCCGTTGTGGCGCCGCTGAAGACTCCGGTGGATTTTCCCGTTCCTCGGTCGTCAGCGCGAAGCACGGCGATGCCGTGGCGCGTGAGATAGTCAGAGAGAATCAGAAACGGTTTGTGGCCGAGTAAGCTTTCGTCGCGATCCTGCGGACCGGATCCGGTGATCAGCAAGACCGCAGGAAATGGGCCTTTTCCCTGCGGAATGGTGAAGGTTGCGGCCAGCGTTACATTCTGCGTCTTGTTGGCGTAGGTGACTTCTTCTTCGCGGTAGGGATACGGCTTCGCTGGCACTTGAGGACGCTTAAGTTCCAGTTCCGCCTGATCCTTGACACGCTTCAACAGCAGCGGCAGTGAGCTTCCGCCCTGACTCCAGTTGCCGTCGATGGAAGACTGATCCGCGGCAATCGTTCCTTCGAAGACGCCACCGATTCCTTTCGCCTCGATCTTAAGAGAAGCGCCATTGCGCGTGACCGAGCTCGCAGGCATTCCTTTCATGCCCTGATCGGGACTGTCCATCGTGGCAGTCATGCCATCTTCGGTGTTAAGGATGTGGAAGACGACGCGAAGCTTGAGGGCGCCCGTATCGAGCGAACCCATCCACGTCCCGTCGATGTCAGATGCTTTCGCGGGTTTGTGTTCGGTCTTCAGTGGCGCGACCGCGCGTTTGAATTCCAAGGGAAGTGGGCTTCCTTGTGTCCATGTTCCGGTGATGGTCTTGGCATCGGGAGCAACTTTTCCTTCGTAGGTGCCGTGGACAGCGGCGACGTCGAGGTTGAGCGTGGAATTCTTCAGGGTGGCGGCGTTGACTGGAATGCTGTTCGCACCTTGATCAACACTGTCGAGCGTGGCTTTGAGAGAACCGTCGGCAGATTTGGTGATGTGGAGGACGAGGCGCAGTTCGTTTCCACCTGCACTGAGAGTACCCTGCCACTCGCCGGCGATGTCCTGTGCGCTCGCGATGGCAGCGGCCGCGAGGAATATCAGAAAAATGGTGACGCGTTTCATTTCATGCGCCCTCCTTGGGCGGAGATGTGGTTAATTCAGTTCGCCGCGATGCTCCAGTTGTTTGTAGTAAATCAGTGAGTAGATCGCTGGGATGAATGGACCGGAAAGAATTGTTGCAATCGGCAGCCAGAACGGCGCCCGCAGTAGAACTTCGATCAGTCCGAGCAGGCCTGCCACGAACGACGTCTTGGCGGCAAGGCGATGCGTCTTGTTCCAGACGCGTTCGCTGGCGATGGTCCACGGAGTGCGAATGCCAACAAAGAAGTTTCTCCGAACCTTGCCTAATACGTTTCCGATTAGCGCCGTCATAAGGCAGACACACCCCTCGATGGCACGGCTGATGTCGAGAGGCGCGCCAAGAGCTGAGACCAGGATCAGAATTTGAATGTATGCCATGAGGCCGACGCTCACGATCATGATGTAGAGGTAGGTCGTGCGGAACGAATCTACCTCGAACTTCTTCGGAGAAAGCCATGGCAGGGCAGCAAACAGACCGACGATCGCCGCCATCAATACCGGGCCGTACAAGAACAATGAGGATTTCGATGCCCATCCATTAACCTGGCCGTGAATATCCCAATGGATGGGGACAGTCTGAGGGAGTTTTGGGTAGGCAACGACGATTCCGGCAGCCGTTGCGAGAATCACGACTGCGGCGGCGAGATAGTAGCTCTGATTGCTCGTCAGTTTCATGACTCTTGTTCCTTATGCGAAGTCTGTTCTCCGGTGTCCTCTTTGGCGCCGCCGATCAGGTCCATGGTCCAGGCCATCAAGTCCTGCACAACGGTCGTGTTTAGTCCATACCAAATGGTCTGCCCTTCGCGGCGGCTGGTGAGGAGATCGGCTTCCTTCAGGACCGCAAAATGGTGCGACATGGTGGGCTTGGTCATGTCGAAACGTTCTGCCAAGTCGCCTGCCGTCATTTCTCCGCGACGGAGAAGGCGGAGAATTTCGCGCCGGGTGGGATCGGCTAACGCCTTGAATGCATTGGATGAGGGGGACATAATTAGAACGTCATGTAATTAGATAATTATCTAAATACAGCAACGGCGACCGGTTTGTCAAGCCGCGGAAGGAGCCTTGCAGGTGAGATGGGTTGGCGAAAGAGGATAGAGGATAAAATAGCAGCCGCGATCCGCGTCCCGGTTCAAGATGACGTCTTTGCGATGCCTCCTCGGATAAATGTTATGAGACCGTTTCTGACATTCACGCTGATCGTGCTGTGCGCCGCGAGCGCCGTTGCGCAGAATTCAGCTGGATCTGAGCGTGGGAACCGCGCGACCGTGGAAGGCATCGTCACCAAAGATCCCGACGGGCAGCCGGTGAAAAAGGCCCTGATCGAGCTGATCGCCGAGAATCAGACCGAGGGAGGCGATTACACGGCCGTGACTGGAACGGATGGAGCGTTCCGAATCGAAAATGTTGTGCCGGGGCGGTATCGCCTATTCGCGGAACGAGTCGGGCTGCTGGACATCAGCAAGAGTCACTCGCGCACCGATGGCCGAGTGCTGGTGCTGACGCCAGGGCAAGAGTTGAAGGACATCCATCTCCGATTACAAGCTGCTGCTGTGGTTCGCGGTCGGGTGACCGATGAGGATGGGGATCCGCTGCCGGATGCGGAAGTGACGGTGCTGCGTCAGACTTTCAGCGCAGGGCATACGCACTGGGAGCAGGCAGGGGCGGAACGCACAAATGATTTGGGAGAATTCCGTGTGGCGAATTTGCCTGCGGGCAACGTATATGTCTCGGTGAGTCCTCCGCCCGACTTCAAGAGTTTGATCGAATCGGCCGGCGTCGCGGCCGGCGAGCCGCGTAATTTGGACAAGACGGCTACGTCGTATCAGACAACGTACTATCCGGGCACCACAGACCGCAGCCAGGCGGTGCCGATTCAGTTGCACGCGGGCGACGATTTTCCGGTGAACTTTTCGCTTACGCCGAGTCCGGCATTGAGTATCAAGGGATCGGTAGTGAACCTTCCTCCGCGCACCTCAGCGACGATCATGCTGCAGTCGCGCGATTTCAGTCTGGTGCAAAACGGCGCGGAGATGCATAAGGACGGCAGCTTCGTGATCCACGATGTGTCGCCGGGCAACTACACGATTGTGGCGTCGGTCGATGGGGCGGCAGTGCCGATGACAGCGCGGCAATCGTTGCAGGTGGGATCAAGCAATGTCGAGGGCCTGCGCTTGTCTCCGCAACCGGGAGCGATGTTACGGGGCCGGATGCGACTGGAAAGCCGAGGATCAGTGCGGGGCTTCGATCCGGGCCAAATTTTTCTTACGTTGCAGACGATCAATGGAGAAGATGATGCGGGAGTTGCCGCGATTGGAGACCGGTTCAGCAATCTCACCCATATGTCCGTTGACGGAAGCTTTGAATGGAGAGATGTTCCGCCGGGAAATTACTACATCGAACTGCTGGCTCAAAATGGCGGCAGCGAAGATTGGTTCGTGAAATCTGTGGCAGCGAGCGGGCGCGAGGTCAGTGATTCTGGTATCAGCGTCAATGGCGGCGCTGTTGGGATCGATCTACTCCTGAGCGCCAACGGTGGGATCGTGGATGGAGTGGTTGTCGATAGCAAAGGCAATCCGGTGGAGAATGCCGTGGTTGTGGCCGTTCCCGAACCGCGGATGCGCACACGGCTTGACCGATATCACAAAACCGTCACCGATCAGAGTGGCCACTTCAGCCTGCGAGGCATTCGGCCCGGGGACTACACGCTGTTTGCGTGGGAGAGCATGGAAGGGGACGCGTATTTCAATCCGGAATTTCTCAAAAGCTATGAGGGGCAGGGAAGCGCGCTGAAGGTTGGCGAAGGGGAACGGAAGAGCGCGCAGGTGAATGTGATTCCGGTGGCGGAGAGCGAATAGTTTCGGCGGCTAGAACAGCTCCAGTTCTGCATCTGACAACGTCAAGAGGTCAAAACCCCCACTCCTTCGACTACGCTCAGGGCAGGCTCTGTCGCATACAGCGCGACAAGGGTGGGCACCCTAAAAAATCTTCTTCAATTTACTTCACTACTGGCGAGTCGGCGTCGGCGGGCTTGGATTCGTCGGCGTGAATCTTGCCGTCGTCCTCGGCGTAGAACGAGCGGTGCTGAGCGTCGAGAGCCTTCGGCGTCATCGTGAGCACGTAGCTATCTTTCTTCCCTTTATAGCTCGCGGTGTAATCGCCCCGGTCGGTATTGACCATACGCTGAGTGAACGTTCCAGAATGGACGAGTTCGCGTAGCGTGAGAGCGTAGTGTCCGTATTGTTTGTTGAACCGGTTCTCGGCGCGGATGACGACGCGCATGTAGGCCAGAGCTGCGGCTTCAGAATCGGAGCGAGCCGGATCGCCTTTAAACTTGGGTGTGTAGGTCGTGGGCGGCACCTGAGGCGCAGCGCCGACTCCGGGTGGAGGATCTTGCGCCAGAGACGTGGTTGCCACGAGCAAAATCCCGGTAAGGACAAAGCACCAGTGCTTCGAACCGAACTGCGTTAATCCATTCATGCGAACAGACTCTCCCAAGCCATTAATTTTAGCGAAGCCGAAGTAGCGGTTGTGCGCGGGGTCCAAATCGTCGCGAAACTGCTTCGCAGCCGCGTATTTCCATGTTACTCCCGTAATTTCCCTCTGGTCACCTTCTCTTTGCATTGTGACGAATTATTACTATGCTGAGTAGAAGACTTGAGGGCCACAGGGAAAACTAATGAAAGCAGCCGTAGCTAAAAAACCAGTAATCCGAATTGCGGTGGTGGAAAGCGATCCATTGCGATTCGTCGGGTTCCGCGCATTGTTTGACTCCGAACCGGAGTTCGAGCTCATCTCCGCCGGGCTGCCCGAAATCAGCACGCTGCAAGGCATCGATCTCATCCTGCTCGGTAACCGTTCCGGGCAAAACCTGTTTGACGTGATGGCGAGCCTGAAAGCCACACGGCCGGACCTGCGGATCATCGTAACCGGCTCGGGCATCGATGAAGAAACCATTCTGAAAGCGATAGCATCCGGGGCGAAAGGTTACGTAGACGAGGCCGCCACGCCAGCGGAGTTCGCGCAGGCGATCCGGATCGTAAACCAGGGATCAGTCTGGGCCCCGCGCAAGGTGCTTTCGATGTTCATCGAGCGCGTCTCGTCAGCGCCGGGACGCATCTTTCCGGCGGGCCGGGTGACGTTCACCGACCGTGAGAAGGAAGTTCTGGAGATGCTGGTGGCCGGACGGTCCAACAAAGAGATTGGCGCACAGCTGGGAATTGAAGAGCGCACGGTGAAAGCACACGTGGCAAAGCTGATGCGGAAAGTGGGCGTGCAGAATCGGATTGCGTTGTCCGTGCACGCGATCACGCATTCACTGGTAGCGACGAAGTAGGTAGGAAACAGCGGTGAGCTGTGAGCGACGAGCCAGCCGAACCTGACTGCTCATTGCTCGCGGCTCGCCGCTTTTTGCGTTATGCAGTTGCCGTAACTTCCGGCCACTTACCTTCGTAATCTTGTCGGATTCCTGGACCCGCAGCATACTCGGCTCACCTACCACAGAACCTGGGAGACGGGGTTGAGAGTGGCGATTAGGGTCACTGCTTTCAGCCCCGCATTTTTTTGGTCTCAGGCATCCAACCATTCGAGTTCAATACACCCCAAAGTGAATACAAACGGAAACGGACCGGGTTCACTCTTACGATAGATTCCGTCGAAGAAAACGAGCATTCGATTCGGTTCAGTCTCGCTGTAGTGGATAGAGGGCTTCCACGGCCCGGTGTGCCAGCCGTGATCTTCGGCGTTCATTATCTGGACGGGATCGCTCCAGCGAGAAAGCTCGTCGGCGGGCTGATCGCAACGGCAATACCACAGGCCGGTTTCGGGAGACGTAGCCGCTGGCGCGAGCCACACGCGGGAGAAGACGGCTTCGTAACCGGCTTTCGACGGGATGACACGGAAATCGAAGAGCTTGAGCTCCGGTGGGGCGAAGACCTTGTGCTCGGTCCAATTGGAGCGGCCGTCGACGCTCTCGGAAAATCCATGAACGAGATAGTCCTCCTGGTTAGATCCCGCGACGTACCACATTTTCCATTTGCCGTCGGCATAGATCAGATTCGGTTCGTAAACGCTGTTGTGCTCCCATGATTCCTCTGGGAGGAAGACTGGAGAAGGTTGGTCGACCCAATGCGTGCCGTCCCATTCGAGATACCCGATGGTGTATGGCCCCCAGACCTGTTCGGCGCCTCCGGCGTAATAAATCCGCTCGACCCACTGCTGACGATCCGGATCCCAGCCTCTGACGTACGACGGGCAGTGCCGGCCGCCCTTCAGATCCCATGGAGCGCTGGCTTCATATCCGGCGAGAAGGCCGATCTTAGTTGGACTAATCGGGTCGGGAGTTAAGGTCCATCCGGTTGGTGACAGCGGAGCACCATCGGGCAGAGAAGCGCTGAAAAGATGGATTCCCTGTTTGCCGACGACGGTGCCGGCGAGATACATCCACCACCTGCCATCGCGCTTTGCCATTGTGCAGTCCGTCACATTGCCGGGATCATCGAGCGGGAAAAAACCGTCCTGGGGATCGAAGATTTTGGTTTTGGCGACGATGCGAAAGCTGCGGGGAGGAATGGGTTTTCGGTCAGAATTCATCGCAATCCATTTTCGCATTGAGAGTGGGTTTGAGGCGCGACTCCGTGCAGCTCGTAAATTCATTTACAATTCAGTGACCAGATCCCAGTACTGTTGCGTGGTGAGGACAATGAAAAAAATTGTGTTGCTGATGCTTGCTGCGTCGTTGTGTTCGTATGCCTTGGCGGTGGATGACCAAACCAAAGATGCGAAGGTCACGGACCGCGTACAGGCTGCCGCGGATGTGCTGAACGAGATCGAGTCCGCCCCGGACTCCGGTATCCCGGAAGACATTCTGAGCAGGTCGGAATGCGTTGCCGTTGTACCGTCGATGCTGAAGGGTGGATTCATCGTCGGAGCGAAATACGGTCGAGGTTTGGCGAGTTGCCGCACACCGAAAGGATGGAGCGCACCCGCATTCTTTACCGTGACCGGAGGAAGTTTTGGATTCCAGATCGGCGGACAGGCGGTCGACTTGGTCATGCTCATCATGAACCAGAACGGTATGCAGCATTTGCTGTCGAGCCAGTTCGCTTTGGGAGCGGATGCTTCGGTGGCGGCGGGTCCGGTTGGACGTCACGCCGAAGGGAACACGGATTGGAAGATGCGCGCCGAAGTACTTACCTATTCTCGCGCACGCGGCATCTTTGCTGGAGTCAGCCTGAACGGTGCCGTTATCAAACAAGACAAAGACAGCACGCGGGACTTTTACGATCACATGGTGACATTCAAGGCGGCGTTGACGGGCGAAGTGGATCCCCCGGCAGCGGCGAATCCATTCCTCACTACACTTGCCAAGTGGGCGCAACAAGCAGCGAAATAGCAGCGGGCCGGGTCGCGCGACATCAAGCGGCCGGCCTTCATTCTTGCTAACGCCTGATCTTTGACCCCTCATCCCTGATGCGGCGGAAACTTGAATACGCGGCAGCGTGGCCGTTCATCAAAATTCTGGGCGCGTTGCCACGTCCGATGGCGCGTGCGTTTGCGATCGGCCTGGGTCAGGTGGTCTATGTGTGCCACGGGCGGTTGCGGCGCGTGGGTCTGCGCAATCTTGAACTGGCGCTTCCGGAAAAAAACGAGACCGAACGGAAGCGCATCGTGCGCGGTGTCTTTACTTCTCTGGGCCGGCAACTCGCCGAGTTGTGCCAATTCCCGCGTTACACCCTCGAAAACGTCGACGAGGTTGTCGTGTATGACGGGCTCGACAACTATCTTCACGCTCGAGCGCGCGGCAAGGGCGTGCTGTTTCTGACGGCTCACTTTGGGGGATGGGAGCTCTCGGCGTTCACGCATTCGCTGCACGGCTACTGGCTGCACGTCGTGATGCGGCCCATGGATAATCCTTATCTAGACCGGATGATCGAGCACTACCGTACTATGCACGGAAACAAGACGGTCGCGAAGGATGATTTTGTCCGCGGATTGCTGGCGGCGATGAAGGCTGGAGAAACAGTCGGAATATTGATGGACACGAATATGACTCCGCCGCAGGGCGTGTTCGTCGACTTCTTCGGAATTCCTGCATGCACAGCGAGCGGACTGGCGAGGATTGCCATGCGAACCGATGCTGCGGTGGTGCCGACGTTTACGATCTGGGATGGGGCGATGGGCAAGTACAGGTTGCGATTCGATCCGGCGCTTGAATTGATTCGCACAGGCGACCAGGAAGGGGACATCGTGGCCAATACACAGAAGTTCACCAAGGTGATCGAAAATTATGTTCGGAAATATCCGGAGCAGTGGCTGTGGGTACACCGGCGGTGGAAGACGCGTCCGGAGGGAGAGAAACCGCTGTACTGAGAGGCCAGCGTGACGACAATGAGGAATGGACTGCTTTGCGCGATGGCATCGGTGCTGCTGTTTGCAAGTCCGATTGCGGCGCAGACCTATGCTGGCCCGCCTTATCCGGAGATAGAGATTTCTAACGGTTTGCTGCGGGCCAAGGTGTATCTACCCGACGCCGAGAAGGGCTTTTATCGCGGCATGCGGTTCGACTTGGCCGGTGTCATCGGCAGCCTGGAATACAAAGGCCATAGCTACTACGGGCCGTTCTTTGAGAAGTTCGACCCAGCAGTGCCCGACGTCATGATAGGCGATCCCGTTGTTGCGGGTGTAAACAGTGCCGCAAGTGGTCCCGTCGAAGAATTCATCGGAAAGGACGGATCAGCTCTCGGATATTCGGAGGCGAAGCCTGGCGAGACATTCTGCAAGATCGGTGTTGGATCTCTGCGCAAGCCCGACAACGAGGCCTATAGCTCCTATCGGATATATCCGATCGTCGACGGTGGCAAGCGGACGGTGAAGAGTGGTACTGACTGGATTGAGTTCACGCAGCAAGTCAAGTGTGGATCGGGATACGAGTTTCGTTACACAAAGACAATTCGGTTTGTGAAGAACGATCCAGTCATGACGATCGAGCATCAGTTGACGAACCTCGGAAAGAAAGCAATCGAGACGCAGGTTTACGACCACAATTTCCTGTCGATCGATCATCAGCAGACTGGACCATCCGTAGTACTGAGCTTTTCATTTGCTCTTCGGTCCACGCTCGATATGGGTGGCCTCGGCGAGATTCGGGGGAAAGAGCTCCGGTTTCCGAAAGATCTGGGGGGTAGTGACACGTTCTACACGGAGTTCGCAGGATTCAGCAATGATGCATCCGACTACAACATCCGTGTGGAGAATCGCCAATCCGGCGGCGCGGTGCTGATTACGGGAGATCAGCCGCTGGCGAATGTAGGAGTCTGGGCGGTGCGCACTGTCGTTGCGCCCGAGCCGTTCGTGAATATCAATGTTCCTGCCGGCCACGAGTCTCGTTGGGCATACAGGTACACCTTCTGTACGGTGCCGGTGGCGAGCAGTAATCGAAGATAACTCGCTTTGAGGCTGTGACAGTGATGAAGCATGCTCGGCCACTGGCGCTGCTGATGATTGTTGCGGTCTAATTCCGCATGGCCTACACGTGGTTCATTCTTCTGCTGGCGGTCTGCGGCACCGCGCTCAGCATGCTCATTCTCCGTGGAACGTCCCTCGGGCAAGCACTGCACGAAGGAATTCCGGACCGTCCGCGGCGCCGGTTATTTATTGCCTCGGTCAGCTTCTTCATGACATTCGCCGGAGTGCGAGCGGTGGTTTACGCCGTCCTTCACCAGATTCCGCCATTTCATTTCATCCGGATGGAAGGGCGGCACATTCACCATCTTGTGTTCGGGATACTGATTCTTCTGTTGGTTGGATATGGGTGGTTGTGCGAAGTAGGCGTCGGAACCGATCGCTCATCCATCTTTGCGGGCCGGCTTATGTCGATTCTCTACGGGGTGGGGGCGGCGCTGACCCTCGACGAATTCGCGCTGTGGCTGAATCTGAAGGATGTTTACTGGTCGCGCGAGGGACGCAGCAGTATCGATGCCGTGATCCTGTTTGGAGCGTTGCTGGCAATCGGCGCGTGGGGTGCTCCGTTATGGAATTGGGCACGGAGAAAAAAGAAACCGTAATCGACGAACTAGGCTGGCGCAGGAGGGCCGATGTGCCGAAACGATTGCGACTGACTGACCATCAGCAGAGCGGTTTGTCCCAGGCGTTCGAGCACTGCGAGATCGCCCTCATCAAACGCGAAGCTGTGCGGAGAGAAAACTTCAATCAGTCCAACCACGCTGCGCTCGTAGCGGATGGGCGCGGCCGCGATCGAACGAATTCCCAGCTTGCGGCACGTCTCCGGAGCGACACGGTGATCGGTGATGGCATCATCGCACCGCAGAGCCTTTCCCGAGCGTATACATTCACCCGAAAATCCCGAATTGACGTCTACCCGGGTGCCGAGGGGTGGGCCTCCGCTTCCAACACTGGCGCGACACATCATCGGTCCGCCATCCACGAGGGCGATGGCCGCACCACCCCCTCGCAGAAGAGTTCGCGCACGATCGCTGATGACACGCAGTGCCGCATTGAGATCAGACCCGAGTGAATGGAACTCATACTGAACTGAAGTCGAGACGGGAGGTCGAGTATCGCGTTGCTCATGTCCCGACTCGGCTTCAAGGCGAATGGATCGGGTCTCCGGAGTGCGATTGTTACTCGAAAAATTCGTGCTCGAGCCGAGGACTCGGTCGACGGTAAGTTTGGGCGCTTTGCGGCTCGGAGCCTGGTCATTGAGCGCGAGCCAGTGATCGATCCGGCGACGCGCCTCTTCCGGAAGTTCTGAAAAACGGACTCCCGCCCGCCCCAGCGCATCCGCCCATGCAATGTAGCCGGTGGTTTCGAGATGCACATCGGGGTCCGGCAGGTCGAGACGAAGATGAAGCCGGCGGTCCGCTGGAGGTTTGGTTTCGAGAGGAGTGACGGTCTGCATCGACAGTCCCTGCTCACTGAGGTCGAGAATCATGCCTCCGGTCACGCCATCGAAGCTGGCGAAGACCGGGCCATTCACTTTATGTCGAACACAACTGCGACGTTCAGGGAACATCTCCAGCCTTGATCCGTGCGTTTGTCGTGCTTTGATGCACAGGATTCTGCGTTCGGGAGCATTGGAGCCCGCACTCTTCTGCTATTGAGAAAATTGTGGAGACGACTATCTAGATGATCGGATGAAATGCCGGGTGGGGGAAGTACACGACAGGATTCTCCGTGCCGATGTATTCACTCGGAAAGTAAATCGCCGATCCGTTTTCCGGTGCGCATTCCGGTAAAATTGGAACTTCTTATGAATACATTCGAACAAATCGCAGAACGTGAGCGGCAGTTTCTTTTAACGACCTATAGCCGGTATCCCGTAGTGCTGAGCCGCGGGAAAGGCGTATTCCTCTTTGACATAGAGGGCAAGCGCTATTTGGATTTCGTGTCCGGGCTGGGCGTGAATGCCCTGGGCCATGCGCATCCGCGGATCGTGAAGGCGATCCGCGACCAGGCGGCGAAGCTGGTGCATGTTTCGAATCTCTACTATCACGAGTATCAGGGGCCACTGGCAGAGAAACTCTGCGCGCTTTCCGGACTAAATCGAGCTTTTTTTTCGAATAGCGGAACGGAGGCGATTGAGGGATCGATCAAGCTGGCGCGACTGGCCGGGCATCGCGCGGGTGGGGAGGCAAAGTCCAGGTTAGTGGCGCTGGATGGTTCGTATCACGGGCGCACGTTTGGAGCGCTTTCGCTGACGGGGCAGGAAAAACACCGCAAAGGTTTTGAGCCTCTGCTCGATGACGTCACGTTTGTGAAGCAGAACGATCTGGAAGGTTTGCGGGCGGCGGTCGACGACAATACTTGCGCGATTGTGCTGGAGCCGATTTTCGGCGAAGGCGGAATCTACGAGTGTTCGGTGGAATTCTTGCGCGAGTGCCGAGCGCTGGCCGATCGTCATAAGGCGGCATTGATCTTTGATGAGATCCAATGTGGCTTGGGCCGGACGGGAACAATTTTCGCGTTCCAGAGTTTCGGAGTTACTCCGGATATCGTGGCGATTGCAAAGCCGATCGCAGCGGGACTCCCGCTGGGAGCGTTCATTGCGAAGGAGGAATTCGCGACGGCGATTTCGCCGGGGCAGCATGGAACAACTTTTGGCGGCGGGCCGCTCGCTTGCCGCGTTGCGTTGGAATTCCTAGCTATCGTAGAAGAAGAAAAGCTGCTGGAGAATGTGAATAAAGTGGGGGCCTATCTGCAGCAGCAACTCAAAGAAGTTGTGGAGAAGAAAGCGGCCGCGATTGGAGTGCGCGGGCGCGGATTCATCCAGGGAATTCAGCTGGAGATTCCTGCGCGTCCGATTGTGGATGCGGGACTTGCCGAGGGAGTTTTGTTCAACAGCACACAGGACACAGTGGTGCGCTTCCTGCCTCCGTTCTTGATGGAAGAGAAGCATGTGGATAAGGGGATTCGCGTGTTGAAGAAACTTTTGGGGAAGAAACGGAAGGCCGCAGCGTAAAGCAAATAGGGAAGGGCGCCGATCGCGCCATCGCAAAGAGCGCGACGCATCGCGCGGCTCGCCCAGATCCTTCTGCGAGCAAAGTGCGTTCGCATCGGGATGACAGGCAAAAAAACGGGGAGCCGAGGCTCCCCAAAGTGAAGCGACAGAGGCGTTGTTTCACTTAGATAGAGTCCGGCGGGTGGGAAAGAGTTGTCCTCGAGGCCGGAAGATTTTTGCGCGATCGTAAAACGGTAATGAGCGAAGTTCAGGAGATCCCGGCGAGCGCTGTTCCGACTCTGGGCGAGGGTATCGAAGAGTGCTGGATGGACCTGGACGGGTCGCGAATGCGCTACCTGCGCGCGGGTTCCGGGCCTCCGCTGATTCTGCTTCATGGGTTGCTGGGATATTCGTTCTCGTGGCGCTATGCCATGCCGGCGCTTGCGCCATATGCGACTTTGTTTGCCCCCGATATGCTGGGCGCAGGATTCTCGGGTCGGCCGAGCGGTATTGACCACTCGATGCGCGGGACAGCACGGCGTGTTCTCGAGTTTGCTGAAAAGCTGGGACTGTCGACATTCGATCTGCTGGGAACGTCACGGGGTGGGGCAGTGGCAATGTCCGCCGCGGCGGAGTGCTTGAACGGCGCGGCTTCTAGACTCAACGTGCGCAACTTGGTGCTCGCCTGCCCGGTGAATCCATACTCAGCGCACGGAAAGCGGCTGGCACCATTTTTCGGAACATTTCTTGGAGCCGGCCTGTTTCGAGCAGGATTGCGGGTGAACCAGGTGCAGCAACTCTATCCCTATTGGCACGGAAGAATGTTCGGTGATCCGAAGAAGATTCCTCCCGGCAGTTTGGAAGGATATAAAGCGCCATTGGCGATTCCGGGTCTGTTCGAACACGGCTTAAGCATTGTGAAGACGTGGAGCGCCGATCTAAAAGAGCTTCAGGAACTACTACCGAAGCTCTCTGCGATTCCGACCCTTCTCATGTGGGGTACAAAAGATCCGGCGGTTTATTTTTCATCCATGGAGCTGTTGGCTCGGCATTTCTCCAATGTGCAGACAGTTGTTTTTCCCGGAGTGGGGCATCTGCCCTACGAAGAATGTCCGGAGGAGTTTAATCGGGCGCTGATCGAGTTTCTGACAAAATGAACTTTTGAGATTTGCTCGATTCGAGGCGAATCCAAGATGAACTCACGTCTGCGATACGATTTCGGTACTGATCGGAATCGCACCTACGGGACCGCATGACTCAATCCATTCTCGATGTGTTGCGGAATGCGATTGTGCACTACGGCTATTGGGCAGTGGGTGTGGCGCTGCTGATTGAGAATGCCGGCATCCCAGTGCCGGGCGAAACGATCCTGCTGATGGCAAGCTTCCTTGCTTATTCCCAGCACGAACTGCAGCTTTCGTGGATCATCTTGGTCGCTACGATCGCGGCAACGATCGGAGACAACTTGGGATTTGCCCTCGGATACTACGGAGGACGTCCGCTGCTGGTCCGTTATCAGTCGATTTTTCGCATTCGACCGTCAACACTGCAGCGAGGGGAAAAGCTATTCGATCGGTACGGAGCGGCAACGATCTTCTTTGCGCGATTTGTATTCGGCATGCGCATTATCGCCGGACCACTGGCGGGTGTGCTGCGAATGCAGTGGCGGAAATTTCTGGTCTTCAATTTCCTGGGTGCCGGGCTGTGGGTGTCTGTGATCTCAGGCGCTGGATATCTGTTCGGGCGCCATTGGCATCGGTTGGAGAGAATCATCAAACGATTTGATTTGGCCGTTGCGATTGTGGTGGTTCTGGCTGGAGTTTGGGTCTGGTGGCGCAAGCGAAGCGACGACGCAGCACCTTGGAAGTAACCATTTGCACAGGGTGGAGGTCGGAGTGTGAGGCTATACTGTGCCGAAGTGTCGCGGGTCATTCGGGGCGATGGGGCGATTATCCGTGGCAGTGCATGAATTACACCGGCTGCGTCCGAGCCGCAATTCGGACGAGGAGGAACATGTGAAAAAGACTGGGTTTCTAACTCTGCTCATGATGGCAACGGTTCTCTTTACGCTAGCCTTTCCGGCGGCGGCAGCCGGACCCAAGGCTCCAGCAGTTCCAGCACCCGTAGTGGCTCCGGCCCCGGCATCTGCAGCCGCCATGCCCGCGCCTCCGCATCCGCACATTCACGAAGCTTTGGAAGCTATGCGGGCTGCGAAGCATCATCTGGAGAGCGCAGAGCATGATTTTGACGGACATCGCGTGGAAGCCATTAAGCACTTAGATATGGCGATTCACGAAGCCGAGATCTGCGAATCAATGAAATAAATCGGAATTCAAACAGACGATTCGACAAAAGGCAGCGTCCTCGGGCGCTGCCTTCTTTATTGGCTCGGAGGCTGAGTGGCGGGCTGGGCCGTGGGCGGCTTCGTTGGTTGGGCTGGGGGAGCTGGCTTCGGCTCAGGCTTATGTTCGCCGAAGGTATATCCAACGGAGACGCCGACTCGAAAAACATTATTGGAATGAAATTCGCGATTGTTGAGGATGTAGTTCCAATGAGCTTCGGGGCGCACGAAGAAATTTCGCCACGCCGCGTACTTCACGCCTACGCCAAAGTGCAGAAGGAAATGGTTGCTGTTGAGGCTGGTGCTGCAGCCGCCGGTAGGAATGTTGCAATCGTTGACTTGGTTGTAGAACAGCAGCGATTCCGCGCCAATGCCCGCCATGAAATCGCCACGAGTCTTACGCGCCAGACGGCTGGTATACACACCGTTCGCGTCGTAGAAGATTGCGCGATAAGGCTGAAAGTCGTTGTAGTTCCCCTGGTGGTACCGAAAGGCACCTTCAGCAAGAAGGCCAAAATGATTCGGAAGGATGTATTCCACGCTGGCGCCCGGATACACCCCACCTTTCTCGGCCGGAGGAAGAAATCCGACGGAGGCCGTTGGGTTCTTGGAAGACCAAATTGTGCTGCCGCCCACCGCTACGTCCACTGTCTGTGAGCGCGCCATGCTCGCGGTGATAACAAGCGCGCATGCGAATGCGAACGAAGAGAACCTTCTCAATCCTGCCCCCTTAGAGCTTGATCGGCATTTCCGTGAAGCAGGCCGGACAGACGCCTAAGGGTGAGCGAGAAGCGAACCCTGCGCCCGGGACAATTCAGCAGCCGTCAGCCCAACGGCAATCTACTCTGGACCACCGATAGTGTAACCGATGGATGCGCCAACCCGGAGGATGTTGCCCGAGCTGAAGAAATCACTATTGTTCAGGATGTGATAGTAGTGCGCTTCGGGACGAACGAAGACGTGTCCCCAGACGTAGTAGCGGATGCCGCCTCCGATGTCGACCAGAAAGTGATTGCTGCTGCTGTAGCAAGCGCCAAAGTAGACGCAGTTGCTTGTCGGCTGATATCCGTAAAAGCGGGTGCTCTGCCAGCCGATGCCGGCCATCAGGTCGGCTCCGACTTTCTTGCTTAAGCGGGGCTGATAGACGCCGTTGAAGTCGAACAGGATCGGGCGGTAGGGCTGACCGAGCCCGGCAAAGTCGCCCTGGCCGCCTCTCCACGAGGCATCGAATCCAACACCGAGACGTTTGTGAAAAATTACGTCAGCGCTGATGTTCGGATACAAACCACCCTTTTCGGGGCAAACTAGATTGACAAAGCCCGATGCGCCGCAACTGGCAGCACCGGGAGACATTACGGTTCCGAACCCTAACATGGCGTCCCCTTGCTGCGCGGAAGCGAAATTGGCGGCAGCAAGAAACATGAAGATGGCAGCGAGGAAGGCAAACTTTCTCAAGACGAACCTCCTGTGGATTAGGCCTGCTGGCGACTAAGATGCCATTGCCAAACCTTTTGGATGCAAGCGCCTGGGTGCTCTGAGTCCATGATAAATTCAGCCGGAACCGAATTACAAACGGACGAACCTCAGCCCTCAACCCGGTAGAAACTCCATACCGGACGAGCGAACAGGCGCTCGATGGCGTACCCAATCCAACCCAGGAATGTGCAGAAAGTTGCGTCTTTCGTTTACGGATGTTGGCTGAATGCACTGAAGAGCCGACTTTACTTTCTATCGCTTGCCGGAACCGCCGCCCACGCCGTGAAAGACGTGGTCCATCGCGATTGGCCCTCCGCCAACGAAGACGAGCGCGAAGGCGAGGGCAGCGAGAGCGAGGGGAAACTCGTATCCGTGATCGCCGGTCTTTCCGTTGTGCCAGTTGACCTTCCAGATGGCGACGATTAGATCGACGCAAAGAGCGAAGGCAGCGGCCCGAGTGAAGAGACCCACCAGAACCAATAAGCCGCCAGCGAACTCAGCGAACGACGACATATAACCGAGCCACGCGGGAACACCGAGGCTTGCCACGAGGCGCACATGGTCGTGAAGATGACGGAAAAGGTTCTGGTAGCCGTGTGCCACCATGACCGCGCCCAGGGCGAGACGCATGACAAGAAAGGCCAGTGGCTGCAAGCGATCTAGATAACGCACGACTGTCTCCCAGAGGACCGAATAGATTAACGCAGTCCGTGGTACACGAGGCCGATTATTCGATTGCGCGGGGGTTGCAGTTTTGATAACGTTTGTTCGCCGTAAAACGCCAGCCTCGTCCCCGCAAGGCGCGTTCCCGGCTTCTTTTTGTCCCGGGCCCAGAAAATTTCGCAAACGGATGCGTAGATTGCTCGCGCGTTCCCTACCGAACTCTGGCAACTAAAATGAACGTTTTGAGCCGAGGAGCTTCCGATGGAGTGGATGATGGATATGGTGCGTAAACAGTTTCTGCCGAAATATGCCGTAATCGCGATGCTGGCTTTGGTCCCAGCATTACTTGCCGCTCAGGAGAAGAAGGCCCCAAAGCCGAGTGCCCCAGCGCCGCATGCCGCGCCTGCGCACAATTCCGCGCCTGCAGAACACTCTACTGCGCAGGGCCACACGGCACCAGGGAACTCAGCAGGACGGCCCGGAACAAGCAACGCCGGCCGACCGGGCTCCAATTCACCAAGCCGCTCCGGACCGGGCGGAAACAACAGTGGTCGCACGGGTATGAACAACACGGGTCGTACCGGCCCGAACAACACGGGTCGCACTGGCCCGAACAACTCGATGGGACGCCCCGGTGGGAACATGAACGCTGGAGGCCGCGGAGCTAACGGTCACGTCGCTCCGGGACGACAGGTTTCTCTCCGCGGCGGAGGATCGGCGAGTATCCGGCCAAACGGTCAGATCCGATCTGTGAACCGCAACGGAATGCAGATTAACCGTGGCATGCATGGCGGCCGAACGGTGATTGCCACGCATAACGGAGCTCGCGTTGTCACGACAGGGCGCGGCGGATACGTGCAGCGCGCCTACGTTGTCCGAGGCGGACACTCGTATTATTCGCGCACGTACTACTACCATGGCGCGTATCGAACGGGCGTTTACCGTGGCTACTACTATGGCGGACGGCCATACTACGGCTATTACCCTGCCTACTACTATCAACCGGTGTATTACGGCTGGGCCTATAATCCGTGGCCTGCCCCGGTGTATTACGGCTGGGGTTGGGGTGCTGCGCCTTGGTACGGCTATTACGGTCCCTACTACCAGCCATATCCGGTATATCCTTCGGCGGCTTTTTGGATTACCGACTTCATGATTGCGGCGACCTTGCAAGCGGCCTATGAAGCGCAGGCCACTGCGTGGTTGACGCCGAACGCTCCTCAGGGAACTCTCGTTGCCAGTTTGCTGCCGATGGCGGCCGAGGACGCTGGCCCTGCGAAACTAAGTCCGGAAGTCAAACAAGCCTTATCGGACGAAGTGAAAACAACGCTGGCGGCCGAACAAGCCGAGGCGGCGAAGGGTACGGCCAGTACTTCTGGCGGCAGCCAGCCGGCAGCTTCTAACGAAGCGCCGCCGGCTCTTGATCCAAACTTCCGCACTTTCATGGTGATTTCCGACATGAGTCTTGTGGCGGACGGTGATGAATGCGCTCTCTCTCAGGGAGATGTCATTCAACGCACCACGGAAACTCCGGATGGCGACGGCAACGTGAACGTGAAAGTCGTCGCGAGCACGAAGTCGGATTGCGCGATTGGCAAGGAAGGCCCCGTCGCCACCGACGACTTGCAGGAAATGTACAACCACTTTCGCGAGCAGCTGAAAGACGGGATGGGAGAACTTGCCAAAAAGCAAGGCACAGGCGGGCTTCCCAAAGCTCCGGACACCAGTACGAAAGATGGAGACGTGCCTGCTCCTCCTCCCGACAAAAACGCGGAGAAGACTCTCCAGGACCAGCAGACGGCTGCTGATCAGACAGAGTCCGAGGTCAAGCAGGAAGCTGGTTCGGGTGGCGGAAGTCAATAAGAGCTAAATGAGTGATGAGATGGGAGCATCCACAGCGGTGCTCCCACTCAATGAATAGTGTCGTGGTGTATCCAGACAAAAGATTCAGCGGAGGGTTTGACGATGTGGCAGCAGTCGAAAGCGCTTATTCCAGGATTCGCCCTGGGTTTGATGATGATCGCGCAGGCCGGAGCGCAGGCGCCAAGTCTCCAGGAACAGTTGGCCGCGCAATACAAGCTGGCGAAATTAGGTTCGGATACCAACGGAGTTTCGGTGACGGATCCGGGGACTCTGCTGGAAGTAAAAAAAGGCGGCATCCTCGGCGTGCCCGGTTCAGACAAGTCGCCGCTCACAACGAAATATGAAGGTGGAACGGTACATTCGCCGAGCGCGCTGATGGTGGCTGGCAAGAAATCATTGCTCGGACATTTCGCAACGACGCAGTCGCAGGGGCAGACAACAAAACTCTTTGCCATCGGGGATAAAACATATCCTACGAAGCTTGAAGTCAATTTAGACAAAGACACAGTTTCCTTGCAGATCGTGGCCTGCGATACATGCAATAAGACTGATCCGCCCTCAGCCGACAAGGCTCAGGTTGTCTTTCAATTCCCAAAAGGGACGTTAGCGAAGGCCAGTGCAGGCGACGTGGAAGATACGATCGGGCAATTGCTTGCTATCAGCGACGACACCCAGCAGCAGGATCAAGGTGGGCAGCAGCAGGGACAAGATCAGGGTCAAGGTCAGGGCCAGGGTCAAGGACAAGGTGGCGGCCAAGGTCAGGGGCAGCAGCAGGCTCAACCACAAACAATCCAGATGGGCATGACGATGGACCAGGTGCAAGGCTCGTTGGGCACCCCGGAGAAAATCGTCAACCTCGGTCCCAAGCAGATCTATGTCTACAAAGACCTGAAAGTCACGTTCTTCAACGGCAAGGTTGTCGACGTTCAGTAACAACGGGATGGATTCGGCGGGTCGAGCAAGACCCGCCGAAACAACAAGTTCCGCGAGTGATACAGTACCTCCGTACCGTGCCTAGTACTTCAGTTACTCCTTCCAGCATGACTGACCTCCCGTCTATCGCTGTACACCAGTAATAGTATTCATTCCACCAGCGGCTACCACATATAGGAATACCCTCCGGTCGCCTATTTCCCGAATTCCAAGAAACGGGCAAAAAACCCAATAAAACGCGGAGATTCGCTTGGAGCCGGGGTTTTTCGAGGCTGATATATGCTCGGGACACCGAAAGCCCTCGGAGCCGATATTGAGGGTGAAGGCAGTCTCCTGAAGCAAACCTGTGCGCGAAGGGCGGACAGGCAGAAGGAAGCAGAGGGAGCACAAGGAACTATGGCCGACTCGCGAGAAGTGATGAACATTCGCCAGGCGTCACAGTATCTGGGCGTGAGTCCGGACACGCTGTACAAGTACGTCGGTGAACAGAAAATTCCCGCGTTCAAACTGGGCAACCGCTGGCGGTTCAAGAAATCGCGGCTGGACCAGTGGATGGAAGAGAAGTCAAGTGAGATGGAATCGCCGGTAAGGCGAAAGCCGAAGGCGGCAACGAAAGCAGCGGGTCAGAGTTAACAAAAACGTCGCGGGCGGAAATGCCTGCGCCACACAAAAGGTGGGCACATGTTTGGATTGGGATCGAAGTCCATTGTTGGCCTGGATGTGGGCTCCTCGAGCATTAAGGCGGTGGAGCTCAAGAAGAAGGGTGGGCAGATTGAAGTCGCACACCTCGGTCTGGAGCCGCTATCGTCCGACATCGTCGTCGATTCGATGATTGTGGACTCGGGCACAGTATCGAGCGCGATCTCGAAGCTGTTCATCGACAACCAGATCAAAACCAAGGCCGTGGCCACCGCGGTGAGCGGTCACTCGGTGATCGTGAAGAAGATCTCGCTGCCTTCGATGAGTGACCAGGAATTGGCCGAGACCATCGAGAAAGAAGCGGCGCAGCATATTCCCTTCGATCTGGCCGACGTTAGCCTGGACTACCAGATTCTTTCCGACGAAGTCGGTACCCCGCAGATGGACGTTCTCCTCGTCGCGGTCAAGAAGGACAAGATTTTGAATTACACCAACGTACTCTCGATGGCAGGGCGTACCCCGGCTATCGTCGATATCGATGCGTTGGCTCTGCAGAATTGCTACGAGTACAACTACCAGCCCGCACCGGGTCAGGTGGTGGCGCTGTTGAACCTTGGCGCCAGCGTCATGAACATCAACATCGTGAAAGGTACGACGCCGCTGTTCCCGCGCGACGTCAGCGTGGGCGGACATCAGTACACCGATTCGCTGCAGAAGGAACTGGACCTGAGTTTTGAAGACGCCGAGTCGCTCAAGCTGGGCAACAAGGTGGGTACGGTCAGCGAAGACGCGAAGCAGCCGATTCTGCAGCAGGTGACTGAAATCATCGTGCTGGAAATTCAGAAGACGTTCGACTTCTTCCGCGCCAGCGCGGCAGGCGAGCACATCGAGAAGATCTACCTGGCAGGCGGATCTTCGAAGGTGCCGGGCTTGATGGAAGCGTTGCGGCAGGAATTCTCGATGCCGGTGGAACTGCTGAATCCCTTCCAGCGAGTAACGCCTCCGGTCGAAGGACATGGAGCGGAGCTGGTGGAACAGAACCCTGGCCAGATGGCAGTAGCGGTGGGCTTAGCCCTGAGGAGCTTTGAATCCCTATGATCAAAATCAATCTGCTCGAAAATTCAAAGGGGAAGGGCAAACGCGGAGGTGGCGGTGGCCCGTCAATGCCCACAATGGAAATGGGCGATATGGGGTCGCCCAAACTGAAGGTCCTGGCGGTACTTGTGATCTTCGGCCTGGCCAACCTGATGTACTGGTACCACCTAGATCGTCAGAGCAAGGCCATCGAAGTCCGCATGCAAGCCGCGGAGAAGCATAACCGCGAACTGGCGGATGTGAAGGCTCAGTTCCTCGAGCGCCAGACTCAAGCAAATAACTACAAGCGACGCGTCGATGTGATTGACGGTCTGCGCCAGAACCAAACCGGTCCTGTGAACCTGCTGGCCATGCTGGGCGAGACGGTGAATGGTACCGAAGCCGTCTGGTTGAGCAAGATGGACGATACGGGCGCGTCGGTCAATCTCGAAGGCACTGCCTTGAGTGCGGACGCAGTCGCGAACCTGATTGCCAATCTGCAGAAGACTGGGTTCTTCAAGACGGTCGAGGTCAAGGAAACATTCCAGGACGATCAGATCAAAGACATGCAGGCGTTCCAGTTCACCCTGACCTGCGAGAAGGGGAAGTCGTAAGGACAGACTATGGCGAACTTCAGCGAACTGTCAGGAATCAAGCAGTGGGGTGCGGTGATCCTCGGGGGAGCCATCGTCTCCGCCGCCCTCTACTTTACTGTGTTCAAAAGCCAGGACGAAAAGAACGCGGCTGCGCAACATTCCCTGGAAGACAAGATCCGGGAGAACAACGAGCTCGAGTCCTATAGGCCTAAGCTGAAACAGATTGAGCAGCAGCTGGCAGAACTCAAGCAGCAGCTTGAGATCGAGCAGCGCATCGTTCCCGACGAGAAGAAGGTAGACGGGTTCATTCAGATGCTCGATGGCGAAGCGACGAAAGCAGGTGTTGAACTCCGCCGCTACTCCTCCAAGGAACTGAAGCAGCAGCAGTACTACACCGAAGTTCCGTTCGATATGGAACTGGACGGCCCGTACTACTCGATGCTCGGCTTCTTTGATCGTGTGAGCAAGCTGGAGCGCATCGTCAACATCAGCGGGCTCACGGTGTCATCCACCAAGACGCCGAGCGGAGCAAAGGTAAAGCACACGTATCAGTACGCGCCCAACGAAAGCGTAGTTGCTTCGTTTACTGCGACCACTTATTTCAGTCACGATTTGACACCTTCCGCGGCAGGCCCCGGAGTTAAACCCGGAACGCCGGCGGCGAAGTAGGCAAACCTATGAAGACGGCGATGAAGCTGACGACAGGCATTTTGGCAACGGCAATGATGGTGGGCGGGTCTGTGGCCACTCGAGCACAGAGCACGGACGCTATCGATCAAGCGCGCAGCATAGCAAAATCGCTGCAGACCAAGCAGGCAGTCGATAGCAATGCGGCACTGAATGCTGCGGGGACGCCGAGTTCGGGCAAGCCGGCACCCGGAGCACCAGCACCCGCGGTGAAGCCTGCGACGATTCCGAATTCCAAGCCCGTCGCGGCAGCACCGGCTCCGGTTTCCTCTGAGCACAACCAGCTCAAAAAGGTGAGTGTGGTTCCGAACGGGGACACCATTCAGGTCGAGATCAGCTCGAGCCAGGCCGTGACTCCAAGGGTGAGCAAGATGAGTTCGCCCGCGCGCGTCGTGGTCGAGTTGCCCGGCACGATAGTTGCCAGCGCACAGAACAAGATTCCTGTCGGCAGCGACGGAGTCAAGGGTGTGCGCATCGGCATGGATGGCAAAAATCCTCCGACGACCAGCGTCGTAGTGGATCTCGACAAGGCCCTGGCCTATGAAATTGCTCCAGGACCAGCGGGCAAGCTGATTCTGACACTCCACACCGACGGTGCGGCACCAGTGGTTGCGAAGAGCAGCCCGGCTCCGGCAGCGAAAGCTCCGGCGCAGAAAGTGCCGGTCCCGGTGGTTCAGAAAGAAACGGTTGCAAAAGCCGTCGTCGCTCCGAAAGTCGTAGCAGCGAAACCTTCGGAAGCCAAAGTTGCAGTTGCAAAGATTCCGGATGCGAAACCACTTCCTGTTGCTGCTAAGGCGGAGCCCAAACAGCAGGCTAAGACCGTAGTCGCGGCGAAAGCCGCGCCTGCGGTCAGCACGCCGGTTGCAGTGGCCGCCCCAGCAAAGGCAGCAGAAGCGCCCAAGCCAGAAGAAAAGAAGTGGGCGATGAATGGGAAACGCGATCCGTTCTTTAGCCCGGTGGTTCAGCAGGGCGGATCCGGTTGCTCGACTGGCAAGAAGTGCCTTGAGATCGGGGCCATCAATCTTCGCGGCGTGATCAAGTCTGACACCGGGTTTATCGCCGTGGTCACTAACAACATGAACAAAGCATATTTCTTGCGGGAAAACGACCCCGTGTTCAACGGTTATGTCGTGAAGATCACGGGTGATTCGGTGACGTTCCAGGAAACCGTGCAGGACAAGCTCGGTAAGACGTTCACGCGGGAAGTGGTGAAGAAAATCTTTACTCCGGCGGTATAAGCAGGGCGGCAGACTCCGGAAACCGGGGCGCCGAAATCAAGTTGCAGAAGGACACGCGGGCCAGGCTCGCGGGTGGGAGAGGCGAAATGCGAAAGCAACAACTGACAATGTTCGTATCGTTGCTGTTGACGGTGGGCGCGGTTGCCCAGACGCCAAGCCAGCTCGATCGAGTCAACGTAGTCCGGGACACGGACAATATCCGAGTCGAGATGAGCTCCCAAGGCGCAATTACGCCGAAGGTCAGCACTCTGAACTCGCCCGCCCGCATCGTGGTGGACTTGCCCGGCACGGTTAAGGCGACCGAGCAGAAAAACATCGCCGTTGACGCCGCTGGCGTCAAGGACGTGCGGATTGGCGTAGGCAGCCAGGCGCACCCGGCGACACGCGTCGTCGTCGATCTCGAGAAGGCGTGCAAGTATGACTTGACGCCCGGACCCGCCGGCAAGCTCATCCTGACCTTGCACGCGAACGCCGTAGCGCAGACTGCTGCCGAGACCAAGACGGTTGCCGCGAATTCGCCGGCTCCCGTTAAGGCAGATGTGCCGGCTGCGGCGCCCGCTACCCAGGCTTCCAACTCGCCCACCGATTATGTGTTTGTCGAGCCTTCGTACAAGGCCAAGACCGAAGCAAAGGCTGACGTGCCTGCGGATGTGCCGACGGCTCGCGCGCAGGAAGCGGCAGCACGATTCTCTGATAAGACCGCGGCGGACCTGATTCCGGTCAGCGAGCATGCGGCCCAAGCCCAGAATGCAACCCCGGCCATTCAGCCGGCTGTGAATCTGGCGGCCGAGCAAAAGGCTCAGGTGGGACAACAGGCTTCGACGACCGGGCCGAAATACACGGGCGAGCCCATCTCGGTCAACCTGAAAGACGTCGACCTGAAGGATTTCTTCCGCCTTATCCACGAAATCAGCGGTCTGAACGTGGTTCTGGATCCGACCGTTCATGGCACTCTGACGATCGTCCTCGACGATGTGCCGTGGGACCAGGCGCTCGACATCGTCCTGAAAAACAACGACCTGGCGCGTGAACTGGAAGGCAATGTTCTGCGCATCGCGACCGTCGACACGCTGAAGCACGAAGCTGACGGTCGGCGGGCGCAGGTTGAGTCCGAAGCCCTGGCCGTCGAAAAGGTTTCTGTGACCCGTTTCCTGAGCTACGCCAAGGCAAAGGACGTGATGGTCACCGTGAAAAAGTTCCTCTCACAGCGCGGCGATGTTGTAGCCGATGACCGCACCAACGCTGTTATCGTCAATGACATTCCGAAGGTGATTCCGATCATCGATCGCCTGCTCACGCAACTCGACCGCAAGACGCAGGAAGTTGAAATCGAAGCCCGAGTGGTTGCCGCAACCCGGCAGTTTGCCCGCGACATTGGCACACAGCTCGGATTCGGCTGGGGCAACGGCCACAACGCTATCGGTGGCGCTTCCGCTGTGGGCTCATCGCCAACAACGGTTAGCGGCCTGACTCCTGGATACGTCACTGTTCCCGGCACCAATAGCGGTTCGACGAATGGTTCTTCGATTCCACTGTTTTCGAACTTGGGCTCGACGGCTCCAACAAGCGGCCTGACGTTCTTGAACGCCAGCAACACTGTACGTATCGACGCAGTGCTCTCGCTGGCTGAATCGCGCGGCTTGTTGAAAGTGCTTTCGCGTCCGCGAGTCGTAACCCAGAACAACATCCAGGCCCTGGTAAAACAGGGTGTGCGCGTGCCGATCGTGACGCAGGCGCAATTGGGTGGTCCTCCGACCGTAACCTACGTAGATGCGTTTCTTCGGCTGACAGTGACTCCGCAGATCACGTCCGAAAACACGATCTTCTTGAACGTCGACGTGGAAAACACCACGCCGAACTTCGGTCAAGAAGTTCAGGGCAACCCGGAGTTGATCACGCAGCAGGCGACCACGCAGGTGCTGGTGACCGACGGCGGCACGGTCGTGATCGGTGGTGTTATCCAGACGCAGAACTCGATCAACATCACGCAGGTTCCGTTGCTCGGCAACATTCCAGTCCTCGGCAACCTGTTCAAGCACACGCAGGTCAACACCTCGAACCAGGAGCTGATTTTCTTCATCACACCGCGGATCATTCAGACATAGCGGCGTAGTTCGAAGATTGAAGCCGCCGGTTTCCGTGAAGAACCTCTCTCGGAACCGGCGGTTTTCCTTTTTGCCGTCCAATCATCTGCTGTTCAGTCCTATCAATCTAACCAGTACTCACCCGATATGCCGCCCTCTGAACTTTCTTGCTAAACTCAGCGGTCATGGATTTCCTTGCGCGCCAAGCCAAGCTCCGGGACCACCTCGCCACGACCCGATTCGACGGATTGCTCATCAGCCATCTCCCCAACATTCGATATCTTTGCGGCTTTACCGGCAGTGCCGGACTGCTGCTCGTCGAAGAGGCCGGGAGCGTCTTTTTTACTGATGTCCGCTACGATACTCAGGCGCACGAAGAAGTGAAGGCATCGAAGGTTGTGATCGCACGAAAAGCAGTCATGCAGGCGATCGGCGACCATCTCGGCCGACGTCGCCGTCGCCGCAAGGCATGGAACATTGGTATCGAGGCCGAGCATTTCACGGTCGCGGACAAGAAGCGGTTGGCTAAGCTAACCCCATCCGGAGTCGCGTTGAAGGACGCCCCCGCAATTGTTGAACGCGCTCGAATGGTGAAGGATGAGGACGAATTGAAGCGGACCCGGGCTGCCGTAGCGTTAGGGGCAAGGCTTTTCGAGCGGGCTATAGAGGTTTTACGTCCGGGACTAAAAGAGGTAGAGGTTGCCGCAGAGATGGAGTTGGCGGCTCGTCGCGCCGGGGCGGAGGAAATGTCCTTCCCGACGATTATTGCTTCGGGATCGAGATCAGCCCTACCTCACGGGCGTGCCACAGGACAACAGATCCAAGCCGGAGGATTCGTCGTCTGCGACTTCGGTGTTATACTCTCAGGTTATTGTTCGGATCAGACCCGCACTGTATGGGTTGGCTCTGTACCAGAGGACGCGCGTCAAGCTTACGACGCCGTTCGCGAGGCACAGCAGGCAGCGATCGAAGCAGTGCAGCCGGGAGTTCCCGTGGGCGAAGTCGATACGGCGGCCCGCAAGGTACTGCAAAAAGCTGGGCTAGGTCGCTACTTCACGCATTCGACTGGGCATGGGGTGGGGCTGGAGATTCACGAAAGTCCTCGCGTAGCAGCTGGGCAGGGGGAGATTCTGCAACCCGGGATGGTTATTACCATCGAGCCCGGAGTATACTTCCCCGGCAAATGGGGTGTGAGGATTGAGGACATGGTGGCGGTCACGGCGAGCGGGAGTGAAGTGCTAACTCCGACGAGCAAGGATTTATTGGCAGTTTAGTCTTCTTAGAACAGCCGGGCAGGCTCCAAGCCCGGCTTATTCGCGCGCCTCAGCGGGTGCGCGGCGGGATTTCGGAATGATCCCACCGTAAATCAGTTCAAAAATCAGAATGAATCAAAAAGAGCTGAAGGAACTAATCGAGTTCTTAATCGAGAAGGACATCGCCGAGTTCGAGTTAGAACGCGGCGACGTCAAAGTCAAGATCAAGCGTGCCGGCGAGCATACCCTAGTGCATGCTCATGGCGAACCACGCTTTTACGCGGTTCCCCCAGCGCCCGCGGCGCACGAAGTTGCAATCCCTGCCGGCGGAACGCCTCCTGTTTCCGCGCAACCGGCGGTAGCGGCCCCACCAGCTCCAGAGGAAGGACTGCAAACGGTGAAGTCCCCAATCGTGGGGACGTTCTATGAGGCGCCGTCACCAGGCGCTCCTCCTTTCGTGAAACCCGGAGATTTGGTTGAAGTGGGACAGGTTCTCTGCATCGTTGAAGCGATGAAGTTGTTGAACGAGATTGAGTCGGATGTCGCCGGTGAGATCGTAAAGAAGCTGGCGAGCAACGGCCAGCCGATTGAGTACGGCCAGGAATTGTTTGTCATCCGTCCGAAGAAGTAGAGCACGACTTCCGGGCGCGCATCTCGCGCGCCTTTTTGTGTTTAGCGAAAGAGCGGAGTGGGGTGCCGGAATAT
>CAWFQZ010000033.1:0-298776 GCA_963818115.1 uncultured Acidobacteriota bacterium | reverse complement strand
GTGAAATTCCAGGTAGCCCCAGACGTTGCGTCGTGTACACGCGCGGCGTCTGGTTCTCCGCGGGATTCAGGCCAAAGTCTTCGATCGCCTTGCGGACGGAGATTCCATTCGCGTCTGGCAGGTTCAGCATGGTGTGGTTGACCCGGCCGACTAAAGCGCGGCTGCCGATAAACGGAGTGCCAAAGCGAACGCCTTCTTCTTCGGAGAAGCCAACGATCTCGATGGCGTAGGGAAGACGGCGCCCATCAAGTGTACTTCCAATAACGCGACGGCGAGCACCACGCCCAGAATTCCGTCGTAAGCTCCGGCATTGGGGACGGTGTCGAGACGCGATCCGATGAGGAGCTTCGGAGTGTCGTCTTCTTCCGCCGAATAGAGGGCGCGAAGATTTCCGGCCGAATCACTTCGGACGTTGCTCCGAGGGGCTCGGCCATTCGGCGAGAGCGCGATGGACGTCTCGCATCGGCGGCGATAGAAACGTGCGGCGGGTGCTTCCGGAATCTTCCGAGAACACCGCGAGCGTTTTGCACCGGGCGATCACCTGTTGCGCGAGATGTGCAGTTTCCCGTCTCACTTGCTTCCGTTTGTATCTGCGCTAGGCCTCGCGGATGAGCTTTGCCGCTCCACACCCTAGGATGACGAGGGCCATCAGGATAGGCCACGCGTAATGGTTCCCATAGGTCGCTACGGGATAGTGATTGCTCAACATCAAAAAGACCACCGGTACTGCCATGAACGTGTTGTGCTTGGATCGGAGCTTCGCCTGCGCGCCAAGCGAATGATCGAATTTCGTTCCGGCTGCTGCGGCGGCGATCATTTTGCGTTGCGCGGGAAGAATCCGGGACCAACGTTTGCGGTCATGATCGTTCCGAAGATTGCTCCGACGTGGATGTAGGCCGCACGGCCGCTGAACACGGGGAGCGTCCCCACGATGCAGCAGCTATCGTGACCAACCCGAATAGAACGAACGCTGCTGGCGACTTTCCTAACGGAGAACGAACTGCCAGATCGTAGATAGCCATCCCGCGACGACGCTCCCAGGCCGATCGCTATCCCGGCACATTTTGAAATTTCGGCAACATCGGGATCGATCAGACCGCTGCCGATGTAGTAGACGAGGAATAGGAGCACCATGCCGCCGAGCCAGGTCATGAGGCTTCCCAACGGAACCAGCGGACTTGATCCGCGCTGACGCCGAGAGACTTCTTTTTTTCGACTGAGTAGAATCCGCCGCTGTGCACCATCCAGACTTCGAGAGCCGTTCCGTCCGCGGCGGCTTTCTTCTCCATGCGCGTGAATTGCCCGTCGAGCCAGGTGAAGTAATAGGTCTGGCCAACCCACATGATGCCGGCAAACACATGGAACCAGCGGAAGCCCAGATTCAGCCATTCTCGAATCGAAAAATCCACCTTAGGTCCCCCGGTATGTGGTGTATCCGTTTGCGGTCAACAATAACGGAATGTGGAAGTGGGATTCGCCGTCGCGTACCTGGAACGTCACTTCGACTATCGGATACAGCGAGTCGATTTCATCGCGCCGAAGTAGCTGCCCGTATCGAACACGAGGCGATAAATGCCCGCGGCAAATCATCTCCCGCGAGCAACTGGTTACAGCGGCCGTCTGCATCGGTGCGCGCCGAGTTGTGCGGACGCCAGTCTCCTGCCGGTTCTTGTTTCCGAGCCGCACAGGAACGTCGCCAGCCGGCTTGCCGAGGGAGAGATCGAGGATGTGAGTTGAGATGCGTTTCATTGAGAGAGCCATTTCTTCAATCGGATGTTCGTGATTTTACGCTGCTCCTCGGCGGCGGCCTTCAGTTCCGTGGTGTCGTCATTTTGCAGGCGGCGCCGGAGAATGTCGAGCATCTCGGACGCTGACTTGCCGGTAGCGCATACGATGAACACCCGGTTGAATCTGTGTTCGTACTGGCGGTTGGCTTCGGCCAGCGCGGACAGTACTTCTTCATCCGCGGCTGCTGCTTTTGTTCTTGCGCCGACCACGAAGCCGACTGTGCTGATGCTGCTTGCGGAGCTTTTCGTTCGCCAATGCGAGGATGCTTCAGACGGCCTCCATCCAGTCCTGTGCTTGAAGATGATGCCATATTTCGTCGGAAGCCGTCATCAGTGTAGCCTCGTCGGGAAGCGGTCTTCGCTTGGTCAGAGCGCGGGCCCAAGCTACCGATCCGCAGCAGGGCAGGATTTCTTGCGGCGCTTCCTCCTCGGGAAGTTGGTTCCAGCGGGTCAGTACCTCGCTCATACGCTTTGCCCACCGGCGGCAAGCTTTTGCAGAAATTCCCCGACGAGATTTCCGAGGACCTCCGAGCGATACGCAGCGGTGGAACGGATGTCGTCGATGGGACGGACTTCGCCGGCTGCGGTTTTCTTTGCCTGCTGAATGAGTGCATCATCGATTGTCTTTCGAAGACAACTCTCCGTTTCTCGCAAGCGCAGAGGCATGGGCGCGACGCTCCCGGCTGCGATACGAACGTCATTGACCGTACCGTTTGACAGTCGCCCCAACGCTGCGACGCATACTTTTAAATCGCTTGCGCGTTACGCGCGCCCACTTTGCGTGAGTAGGAAACGTACCGGAAAAGCGCCGCGGAAGGCAGATGGCGCGAATCAATTCGTCAGGGGCAAGCAGGGTTTTCTTGTACCCGGTGTGAAAGTCGGGGTAGGCGATGCGGCGCTCTCCGCGAGCCGAAACTAGCATCAGTTCTGCTTCGTAGACGAGAAGCGCTGGCAGGGAATCGGCGGCGGGTGAGGCGTTGACGATATTTCCTCCGAGCGTGCCGCGATTCTGGTTGGCGATGCCTCCCGTCCAGCTAGCGGAAGTCTCCAGCATGGGAATTCGCGCTTCACGACTCTGTTCGCGCGAATCTGGGAGTATGTGGAGGTAGCGCCGATTTTCAATTCGTCTTCCGCCGCATCGATCTGGCCTAGTTCCGGAAGGTTCCACAGGCTTATGAGTTTGCGAGCTGTGAGCTTGCCCGCGGCGTATTGAACCATCACGTCGGTGCCGCCAGCGATGGGAGCCATGCGCCGGGCTGGTCGGCTAGCAGCGACAGCACAGCCGATAAACTGTCGGTGCTAATCGTAATCGCCGGATCGGATCTCATCGGGAGCTCTCGCGGGCAGCGGCCTCCTGTACCGCTTCGAGAATTTGCGCATAGCCCGTGCAGCGGCAAAGGTTGCCCGAAAACCCTTCCCGGACTTCTTCGCGTGTAGGTTGAGGGTTCTTGCTCAGCAGATGGCAGGCCGCCATGATGAATCCAGGAGTGCAGATTCCACATTGCGCACCGCCACAGTCCAGAAAGGCCTGCTGCAGCGGACGCAGTTGATCTTTCTGAGCGATCCCTTCAATCGTGACTACGGTTGCGCCCTGAGCCTGCAGCACGGGCACGAGGCAACTGTTGACGAGAGCGCCATCCATCAGTACCGAACACGAACCACATTCTCCTTCCCCGCAGCCTTCTTTGGCGCCTGTGAGTGCGAGGTGATTGCGGAGGACATCGAGCAGCCTTTCCATGGGATGGGCGCGGACGGTTCTCGCTTCTCCATTTACTGTGAAAGTTATTTCGCAGGGCGTTTGCGGAGCCGTCATCGGACTCCTTGCGGGGCGGGTGAAGTCTGGCTTTCTGCGCGCGAAGTCATGGCTTCGAAGATGTCTTCCGGCAGAAGCGGGATCGAGTCGAACGGAATTCCGAGCGCGTCCGCAACCGCGTTTATGATCGCGGGAGCGGGGCCGTCCATGGGCAATTCCCCGATGCCCTTCGCGCCATAGGCTCCGTGTACGTTTCCAAGTTCCTCGAAGTACACGCGAATGGGCGGCAGATCCGCAGAGGCCGGCATGATGTAGTTGGTCATCTGTCCATTGAGCATGCGACCGTTCTGCCAGATTACTTTTTCATAAAGCGCAAATCCGATACCTTGCGCGACACCGCCTGTGATCTGTCCACGGGCCAGGACGGGGTGCAGGACTCGGCCCACTTCCTGCAATGCGACAAAGTCATCGACCGTGACACCAAAGGTTGTCAGGTCCACCGTGACCTCGGCAATGTAAACCGCCCAGGCATATGCAGCATAGGCTTCGCCACGATATTTCTCGTCATCCCAGAAGATGTTGGGCGGTGCTTCGTAGCGCGCCCATGATTTCAGTTCAGCCCGTTCTGCAACGTATTTCGCGCATGCTTCCCGAAACTCTTCTTGTGTGTAGCCATCTCGCAGATATCCAGCAGTAATCAGAGTTTGCTGGATGCCGTGGGCTGCCGATTTCACCAATTTCCCGACGACCATGATCGTGCGGGAAGCAACGGTCGGCCCGCTGTTTGGAACCCTCTCGGTATCCGCCTGCGCGACTTCGACGTCGTCGTAAGGCACGCCCAAGGCCTCGGCCGCGATCTGCGAAAGAACGGTTTTTGTGCCTTGGCCGAATTCAGTACTCGAAACCAGCACGCGGACCCGGCCGTCAGCAAGGCCTTCCACACCGACTATCGATGCGAGATATCGTTCGCCCGAACCTGTGAATCCGGCCCCGTGCAAGAACGTCGCAATGCCGATTCCTTTCTTGCGAGTTGTGGATTCGTTTTCTGTGCGAAAGCGTTCTTTCTTTTCGCGGTAGTCCGCTAGAGCCAATCCGCGCTCCAGGAGTTGCTCGAGGTCAATCGACTCGTGGATTATTTGGTCCGTTGTGGTCGCCTGACCGGTCTTAAGAAAATTTCGTCGACGGATTTCGATCGGAGACATGCCGACAGTGGCCGCGATGCGATCCATGTGACGCTCTAGGGCGAACAAACTTTGTGGCGCGCCGAATCCGCGGAAGGCTCCGTGCGGGGGGGCGTTGGTAGCCACTGCTTTCGCGCGGATCCGCACATGCGGCCAGTAGTATGGTCCGCCGGCGTGAATCGTGGCACGGGATAACACTACCGATGAGAGCGTCGTGTAGGCTCCGCCGTCGACTGCGAAATCGATTTCGCCACCGAGGATCTTGCCGTTCCGATCTACGGCGGTGCGGTGGCGCGTCCGCGATGGGTGCCGCTTTGTGGTGGCGGTCATGTCTTCCATGCGGTCGTAGATAATCTTTACTGGCTTGCCCGATTTCATCGCGAGCAGGGCGGCATGGCCCGCGATCATCGAGGGATATTCTTCCTTGCCTCCGAAGGCCCCTCCGGTTTCCGTCTGCACGACTCGGACTTTGTTTTCCTGCAAGTGGAATAGCTTCATCAGCGCCTTGTGGACGTAGTACGGACATTGCAGCGATCCCCACAAGGTGATTCCGGTGGTCGGATCGAAGCTCGCGATGACTCCATTGTTCTCGATGTAAAGCTGTTCCTGGGCGCCGGTCGTATATTCACCTTCGACGATGTAATCGGCGTTAGACCAAACGGAGTCCACGTCGCCTTTTTCGATCAGATAATGCTTGAACACATTGTCCGTGCCCCAGATGATCTGCTTTTGCTGTTCGCTCTGTTCGAGAGTAAATAAAGCTGGCAGGGGATCGTATTCGATAGAAACAGCTTCGACTGCCTTGCGCAAGACGTGCCGATTGGGATGCGCAAGAAGAAGGATCGGTTCCTCCGGATGATTGACAACGTCGTCGGCGAGACATGGCTGATCGTCGGAAATCAAGGCGACCCAATTCTTTCCCGGGATATCTTTTGCTGAGGCGACGACGAATTCCTTCCATTCGACTTCGGGGCCGAATGTAATGTTCTTAATCCTGCCGCGCGGAATCGTGCTGCGTACGGTTGCGCCATAGATCATGCCGGGAAGAGTCATGTCATCGATGTATTGCGCGCGACCGGTGACTTTGTCGCGTCCTTCTTTGCGGGGCACGGACGCGCCGATGATGTTTTCAGTTTTCATCCAACTCCAGTTTCAACGCCGAACACTCATCTCAGGAGATGCCGGGGCGAACTCGCGACCCGAAGGTCGTCCTGGGAATTCTCCATCCTCAAAAACCAGTTTGCCGCGGACATAAGTTCTCTTCACAACGCCGCGTAGGGTTTCGCCGAGATAGGACGATACAGCGTGTCGGTGATGGAGACGATCGCTCGTGACCTGAAACTCCGCTTCCGGATCGAACACGAGGAGGTCGGCGTCGCAGCCGGGTGATATCTGCCCCTTGTGCGCCTGGCATCCGGCAAGCTTCGCGGGCTGTTCCGCCATCCAGCGCGCAATGTCGGTCAGCGCGAAGCCGCGTTGTCGTGCTTCGGTCCACATGATCGGGAGTGCCATCGAGAGACTTGCGATCCCGCCCCATGCAGTCTGAAAATTTCCTTCGTCCATTCGCTTCATGGACGGCGGACACGGAGAATGGTCGGTGGCCACGAGATCGATGATGCCGTCTCGCAGACCTTGCCAGAGTTGTTCTCGATTTGCGTGGTCGCGGATTGGAGGCGCGCATTTGCATTGGGTCGCGCCGTCCGGGATCGTTTCCGCTGTCAGATGCAGATAGTGGGGGCAAGTCTCGACCGTGATCGGCAGTCCTTCAGCGCGAGCCGCTTGTAGCAACTCCAGGCCAAGGGCGGTCGCAAGATGAACGATGTGGAGATGAAATCCGTATTCGCGGCATAGTGTGATCATCAGCTGAATTGCCGCCATCTCCGCTTCGTCCGGTCGAGATTGCAGGTAAGTCGCGTATCGAGTCCAATCCGCCGTTTGCAACGTTTCGGTTGCCGCGTCCACGGGTCCGGGGAGTTCCGCGTGCACCAACAGAGGCAGTCCGGATCGCGCCACGTGCGGCAAGAATTCGCGCAGATCAGGCTCGCTGACCATCGAGAATTCTTCGATGCCGGGATGTACCAGGAAACATTTAAACCCACGGACGCCTGCTTCGGCGAGCGGTTCGATCTGCTCCTGATTGCCGCGAACTACTCCTCCCCAGGCAGCCCAGTCGACAGAACATTTGCCCCGAGCTGCCTCGCGCTTCGACGCGAGCGCTTCGACATTTGTCGTCGAAGGGATTGAATTGAGGGGCATATCGACCAGCATGGTGTAACCCCCGGCGGCGGCCGCTCGGGTTGCAGTCTCGAATCCCTCCCACTCAGTACGGCCGGGTTCATTGATGTGGACGTGTGAATCGACCAGACCGGGCAGCAGGGCTAGATCGCCGAAATCCTCGCAGGTCGCGGTGGGAGGAATTTCCGCGGGGAGAATCACAGCGCGGATGCGTTCTTCCTCCACTAGGACGGCAGCATGCCGGATTCCCTGCGGAGTCACGACGCGGCGCGAAAGAAAGGCCTTGATCCCCAACGTATCTGCCCCCACTTGGAGGTAAAGCCTATCCGGAAGCGCCGTTCTTTTCAATCTCAGTCGACCTCAGAGAGAATGCAGCAGCGACCTTCCTGTTGCGAGGATTCGGGTATACTCCCAACTCAGCGAGCGGTGAGAACGAGCCTGCGGAGACCGTTCAGCGTGAGTTCGCGGTTCCCAACAGTCAGAAGAGTTTAATCCGTACAACGGCCGAGCTAAACAGATGGACAATCCTTTCATGGCCCGCGCGATCGAGTTGTCGCTCGACAACGTCCTATCGGGGAAAGGTGGACCTTTTGGAGCCGTTGTAGTGAAGGGCGGCAGCATCGTGGCGGAGGGAGTCAATCGCGTTACAGCAACGAACGATCCCACAGCTCATGCCGAGGTCACTGCGATTCGGGAGGCTTGCTCGAAGCTGGGAGTTTTTGAACTGACCGACTGTGAGATTTACACTTCGTGCGAGCCATGCCCGATGTGCTTAGGCGCAATCTACTGGGCGCGACTGGCTCGCGTTTACTACGGAAACCTTGCGTCGGATGCTTCGAAGATCGGATTTGACGATTCTTTTATCTACCGCGAGATTGCGCAGTCGCTCCGAAAGCGGTCAATCCCAATGGTCCCGATGATGCGCGAGCGAGCCCTAGCAGCGTTTCAGGCGTGGCAAGAAAAAGACGACAAGATCCGTTATTAACTTCCCGCCACGCCTTCTATTTCCTTACTTTTCTTGAATTACAAAAGTCTTCCGGCTCTCGAGTTCCCCGTACGGAGTTACCACATGAATCGGGCCGGTCGTTGCGTCGGCAGGGACAGTCGCGGTCATGTGAGTGTCAGAAAGAACCTTGAAAGTTGCGGTCTTGCCATTGAATGTCACTTCGGATGCGTCCTTCAGATGCGTTCCTAGCAGCATCACTGACTCTCCTGCCTTGCCGGAAAACAGCGGCATATTCACGAACGAGGGCAAGCCCATGTTCAAGCTATAGACCGTACCGTCATTGGATGTCCCGCCGAATTCGGTGACACCATAGAGCATGCCGTTCGTGTCTTGCACCGGAGGAGCGAGAGGGGACATCTGGGTGAAGTTCGTAGTGTTGTTGAAGCTGTAGAGATCGGTGTAAGTCCCGCTGGTGGAAGTGTTGAAGAGAATTCCGTCTCCGTACGACCCGCCGTCCGAGGTCGAGCCGTAATAGTTGCCGTCGGTTGCAAGCAGCAATCCCGCCCCTGGAAACGTTCCGTCGCCGAAGGTCGCGCCGAAACTGTGCAGGATTGTTACCGCAAGGCCGGTAGTGACCTGATAAATCGTGCCTTCACCGTTAGAACCACCATCCTGCGTGGTGCTATAGAAATTCCCGTTCGACGCTTGGACCAGCGGACCAATGGGGAACGATCCTCCGTTGCCACAAGGAAAACTGTAGGTGTTGTTCACGACGCCCGCGGTCGTGAGCTGAATAATTGTTCCGCAGAACGAAGTGCCGCCCTGGGATACCGGGATGTACAGATATCCGTCGGTGCCCTGCGTGGGCTGAGCGATTGGGGCGAAGCCGTGGGTGACATCGAATTCGTAGATCGTAGTGTATGTGCCAGTGCTGGTGATCTTGTAGACGAGACCATCTCCCTTGCCGCCGCCGCTGGTGGTGCCGTAGAAGTTTCCATCTGAGGCAAGAATGGGAGGACCCCACGGGAAAGCGCCATCTGTAGTCGAGTTGAAATTGTGCAGGATGGTGATGACCCCTGCTGTCGTAATTTTGAAGACGACTCCTTGAGTACCCGTCCCACCTTGCTGAGTCGTGCCGTAGAAATTGCCGTCTGAGCCCAGGGTCAGACCACCGGTCGGATTGGCACCGTCAGTTGTGCCGCCCTTGAAGCTGTAGAGCAGAGTTTGGGTGCCGGAGGTGGTTACGGAAAAAACCGTGCCCGCACCGGACGCGCCACCATTGTAGGTGGTGCCGTAGAGGCTGCCATTCGTGCCCTGAACCAGAGTGACGTACCAGGGTGTTTCGCCACTGGTCTTGCCGCCCGCAAAGTTATAAAGGGTGGTAACCGTTTGAGCAGGGGAGACAACGGAGGCGCACAGGAAAAGGACGGCGACGCAAAAAACTGTCTTGGCATTTAACGTAGGTGAGCAATCCGCAGATTTCGCAGACGGGCACAACGATTCCTCGGTGTGATTGGCTGGCACGACGAACCCCCGGAGACGAGATCGAACCGGGTGCGCAAGTTGGCTGGGCGCACACCGTGTTGAAACGCTACCGTACTCCCGGAGGCCTCGCAAGATGAATAAAATTGCACAGATTATTACATTCCTATCCCGCTGAAAGCCTTACTGGACAAGGGGTTTGGCCTGACGGTTGACGGGGAGCTGCATCCGATTCGAGCGCCTTGGCGCGATCTCATTTCTTATTACGCGCTTCCGCTTCCGACAGCCAGCCTCGCCGCAGTTTTTCTCCGGGAACTCCCGATAAGTAGGGCTTGAGATCGAGGATCGGCGTTCCTTCGAGCATATCGACGCCCCGGACGTGCAAAGAACGACCGTCCCTGCGAAGCAGTTCGACGACTGTTAATCCGATGGGATTGGGGCGACGCGGCGAGCGGGTGGCGAAGACGCCGTGTGGACGATTGTCGGCGGGAGGTGTGCCGACTAACTCGTATCCATCCGCACGATCGAAAACCCAGACAACAAAGAGGTGAGAGAAGCCTTCGATATCGGTGAGACCTGCTTCGAATTGGGGAAGGATATCCAGCACACCTTCCGCTTCATGCTGGGCGCCCAAACCCTTCGGCACCTGCTGCGTGTTCTTGAAGGGGCTTTGAACGTACCCGATCGGTTGGGGAGAGAACATAGACTGGCTTCCGAACTGCACAAATCTTTACGGTTGCTTGACGAAATTCTAAAGTACCAAGGGCGAGGTTCCTGAAAAATAGCAGCATCGGAACAATTTAAGCACCTTAATTAATACCTCACATCAATCTCTGCGTGGAAGCGGGAGATGTCGAAGCAATTGTGTGTCTGACAAGTCGCGTTGTTTGTGCGAGCATTGAAATAGCCGAAAGCGGCAAGGGAGCCCTTCATCATGAAAAGAGCAGTTATTTTGGCTGTGAGTATTGCAATCCTTTTATCTCTCGCGGCAACTGCACAGGAAGCTAAATCCCAAATCGGTGTGCAGGGCGCAGGATTCTTCACGAGCAGTCTTAATGCAAACGGAACGGAATACAGCGCCACCGAGAGCGCCGGGGTCATTGGCACTTACCGCCGTCATCTCAATCATTGGATTTCGGTCGAAGCGGGATACGGGTACAGCCGCAATACCCAGAAATATGGGGTTTCGTCGGAGGCGTTTCGAATCCAAACGGGAATCAATCAGCTTACTGCAGCGTTCGTTTTCGGCTTGCCGAGCACAGCACGCATAAAACCCTACTTCTTGATGGGCGGGGGAGGGATGGTGTTCACTCCGAGCGGCAATGAGGAAAATTCGTTGTCAGGAGCACAGACGCAGACCAAAGGCGCGTTTATGTACGGACTCGGAGTCGACTACGGAATCTCCAAGCGTCTTTCGCTGCGGGCAGAATATCGGGGCTTGGTTTACGGCACACCCACCTTTGGATTCGGAGCCTTGACCACGGACTCGATTACGCAAACGGCGGAGCCATCAGTCGGAGTCGCCTACCGCTTCTGACGGTTGGACGGATCGACGACGGCCATCGAAGTTTTCTCGCAAGATCTGAGCGGCACGAATGAACTCGTGCTGCTCTATTTTTTCTAACGGGATGGTCTAGTCGGCCTTCTTTTCCACTTCCCGCGGAAGCGGTTTTTCGATCGGCTTGCGCGGAAGCATCTGATCGCGCATCGCAGCGTCGTAGACGAAACTGGCAACGATCACCGAAATTTGTTTCAGATCTTCGGGCTGAAGGCGATCGTAGACGTCCATGTTCGAGTGGTGAGTGCGAGTTTCGTACTCGATCGGATCTTGGATGAACTGAAATCCCGGGATGCCAACGGCATCGAACGAAAGATGATCGGTGCCACCAGTATTCCGCATAGTGAGGGTGGTCATGCCGAGATCTTTGAAAGGCTTCATCCAAGCTTCGAAGATCGGCGCGACGGCTTCGTTTTCCTGTAGGTAGACACCGCGAATTTTGCCGGAGCCGTTATCCACATTGAAATACGCAGAAACTTTCGCCTGCTCGGGCTTTACAGTTACCGGGCCGGCCTCGCGTCTCAAGAGCGTCGGGATGCCCTTCATATTGGGATCGTCCATCGGCGGTCGGGAGCCGAAGTGCTGCTCGACGTAACCTTGCGACCCTAGCAGCCCTTCCTCTTCACCGCTCCATAAACCGATGCGAATCGTGCGGCGCGGCTTGATATCGAGTGCCTTCAAAATACGCACTGCCTCCATCATGACGATCGTGCCGGCGCCGTTGTCGGTGGCTCCAGTTCCTGCGTGCCACGAATCCAGATGAGCGCCTAGCATGACAACTTCGTCCTTTTTGTCGGAACCCGGAATTTCAGCGATCGTGTCGTATTGCATGGGATCGTCATCGTAAAAGCTGTTAGTTACATTGAGCTCGAGTGAGACATCTTTCTTTTGATCCAGTAGGCGTGCGATCCGGCTCCAGTGCTCCGAAGCCATGGTTAGCTGTGGAACGGTTGTGGTTTCGCCAGGACGATACGAGCCGCCGGATTGTACGAACACCGTCCCGCCGCCCGCCGTGCCGCGGCTGTGATCGATCACAGCAAGTGCTTTCTCGTCGGCGAGGAACTGATTGAGATCTTTTATAAATTGACGTCGCCGCAGCATTTCGGACATGCGGAAAGGCGGGCGCTCGCCGGGAATTTCATAGTCGCTAATCTTTGCTAGCTCGTCATCGCTAAAGCGTTTAAATGGAGCCTCATTATGGTTTTCACTTCAGCATCCGGGCCTAAGATAACGATCATGCCCGCCAATTTGCCGCGATATTTATCGAAGTCTTCCTTTTTTTCAATATTGGCGCGAATGCATTTGCCAGTAACGACACCGTTCGTCCCGGGCGTCCATGCCTTTGCGTAAGCGATCAATGGGACGATATCGGGAGTCGTCATGCGGACGTTGATGTAAGTGTTGGCCCAGCCGCGGCCAAAAGGGCCCCATGGCTCGAGGTGCGCGTTACTGAGACCAATCTCGGTGAGCTTGTCGCGCGTCCACTCGTTGGCCCGCTTCATGTTGGGAGATCCTGTAAGGCGCTCGCCGATAGAATCCATCAGCCCGGAGGCGAATGTCATTACCTGCGAGTTGCGAAAGCCTTCATAGCGAATGCGGGAGATCGTTTCAAGATCTACTTTCTCTGGGCGTTCTTGGGATACAAGTGCGGGGACAGAGAACAGAAGGACGACGATAGAACAAACGAGTCGCGCAGACCGCTTCATGGTGGTCTCCTGAGTGGAAATCAATCGGGGATTATACAGCGCGAGTTTCCGACGAACGGAAAGGGAATTGTAAAGTTATTTGAAATCCTCGGCAGGTGGCGTCTTATGAACAACCGTTGAGTTGTGTTGATCGGTGATTGCGGTCACGGTACGCCCTCTTCTTGACTTCTACACTGCAAATCGTGAGCTACCGTTCCGTTACCACTGAAGGCAACGCGGCTCGCGCGCTTGCCTCCTAGCGACGGGATCGGCCGCCCGGGCTTTCTGTCTGTCGCGGAGGTCGTCATGAGTTCCCGGCTTGGCTTCTCTTCCTCAAATTCATGTCTCAATTCAACGATCGGCAAACTCTGTTTTTGCAATCTGGTGTTGCTTGCCGGCTTGTTGTGCCTTTCGCTGCTTGCGGCAAGTTCGGCGCCAGCTGCGACCATGTCAGACTCGACGAGCGTGCTGATTTCCATCTTAGTTACGCCGGCCAATCCTTCGATTTCGGCAGGTAAGACTGAACAATTCAAAGCCACCGGAACATTTACCGGCGGCAGCACCCGAGATCTGACTAAATCGGTCACATGGACGTCGAGCGAGCCGCCGGTGGCGACCCTCAGCAGCGCAACAGGAAAACAAGGCCTGGCAACAGCCGTGGCAGCGGGCACCACAACCATCACCGCTGCCCATGGAACCATCAAGGGCACTACTGTCTTAACCGTCACTGCTGCGCCCGGCCCGGTGCTGGTGTCAATCACGATAACGCCCGTAACTCCCTCGCTTACGATTGGCACGCAACTGCAATTCACGGCCACCGGATATTACAGCGATGGCAGCACCCAGAATCTTACCGTTACGGCAAATTGGAGTTCGTCAGCCCCGGGCGTGGCGACGATCAACCCTGCCGGCCTCGCGACCGGCATTGATTCGGGTCAGACCACGATAGAAGCAGCCGTGGGCTCGATAAACGGCACAACCGTACTCACGACCAACCAAACCACGCATGTGTACGTAGTTTTCCCTCCGCCCACCGGCGTGAATAATGCACATTTCATGAGCTCGGTGTTAAGTCAAAGCGCCATCGAAGGAGTAACAATTCCCATTCAATGGGCTCTGGTTGAAATAGGCACACCCGGACCGGGAACTTGCAGTCCGGTTGGCAGTGACGTCTGCCAGCAGGATGCGTTTGGATGGACGCACACCTACGATTGGACGGTCGTCGATGCGAGTAACGCGCAATGGTTCGCGGCGCAATCCGGCACGAAGAAGGTCAACATGATCCTGTTCGGAATGACCGGTGCGTCGACGATTTGTGCGGCCACGAATTCATGTTTCAACCGCGATACTCCGTACTACGTAACCACTTCGAGTTGGGCGGCGCACACGGCCGCGAGTGTGCAGGACGTGCTGAACGGAAACAAAGATGGTTGCAGCGTCTACGTAGGCGGCATGACTGCGTCGATGAGCCGGGATCAAAACGGCTTGGTAACAGTCACAGAGAGCGGTCATGGCTATGCGAATGGAGACACGATCTGGGTGGGCGGAAGCACTCCGGCCAACTACAACATTGCCCAGGAAAAAATCACTAGCGTGCAAGTCTCTTCGAACATTGTCACCATCACGACAACCAACAGCCTTCCGGTTGGAACCGAAGTGATTTTTCAGAATCTGCGGAAGGCTACTTTTTTGAACGGGCAGAAGGTTCTGATCCTGAGTGCGGCAGCAACGCAGTTCACGGCAAGTTTTACGCATGCGAACTACGGACCGACCGCTGAGACGGCAGGCACAGCCAGTCCCCAAGGGGTGCAGGTTCAGAACGCTACCTCGAACACATTTCAATATCAGTCCGGAATTCTTGTAGCAAACACCGCAACGATTCCTGGCACGGTAATCAGCGTCCAGCAGTCCTGGCCCGTTGCGTACGAAACACCGTACAAAGCAGCGTGGGAAGCTTTCATCGCGGCGGCGATCGCGCACTTCAACGCCTCTGAAAATCTATCGCAGATCGCCTACATGCGGGTGGGGCGGTCGGTGGGCGGCGAAGCGTATCCCTACTGCACGCCGAATCTCCAATTGCTTCCGTCGCCCAACACATACACCAAGTCAGGATGGCTCGACTATTACGGGGACATCGACGATTTTGTGCAGAGTCAGAACCCGAAGATGCAAATCATGGATCCCTTGAACGAAGCGGGGTCTCCCACAGATCCTTCGTATGGAACGGCTGAAGCGGAGATTGCCGTTGTCCACCAGAACTCCACCGGCAACGTGAACGGCTTTGGCAGCCAAGGAATGCGGGCGACGGATATCACAAATTATGGGAAAAACCCGTCAGCCTACTGTGCCTCCGATTGGTGTGGCACGTTTGATACTTACTATCAAACCATTCCTGATCTCGAATTGCAGCAGCGTGATCTGTCAGATCCTCTAGGTCTCACCAGCAGCTTAACGGGCGACCTGCGGCCCTTGCTTCCGTTTGCCGTAGAAAGGCACATGACGATCCTCGAGATTTACGCTCTGGACGCTCTGCTGGCCTACGATCCGAATTATTGCGTGCTCACCGTTCCGGACACGGGAGTTTGCACCACGGGGAGTGTTTCGATCGCACCGACAGATCAGCCGCCGACCGATTTGCCGCCGCAGGATCAGTATCCATATTTTCAAGCTGTGGGGCAGCCCGGACAGCCTGGCGCTACGGGCGACGGATCGTATGCTTCGACCATCAATAGCACACATGGCGTGCACTAGGGCACCAGCAGCCAGAGACTTTTATGCCAGTCGCTGCCGATGGATACGATCACTCGCTAAGACGATTTTTTATCGCTTTGTGTTTCAGGCTGGTTCGAAGGCTTTGCCGCCGGTTCTTTGCGCTTTTCGTCGGCATCAACGGAATACAGCATGTAGTGGTCGAAGCTGTGGCGGCGGTAATAGCGATGCTTGCGAAAATCGAAATAGATTTCGGCACTCTTCGGCAGCCAGAGAGTCGTATTTTTCTTGGGGAATGGAATCGGTCCGTACTCGACAACCTGATGCTCGCTGAGTAGTTGAATTTCCGGCATCGGTTTGACTAACTCGGCCTCAATGCGAACAATCTGGAATTTGTCGGCGCTGATCCACGCTCTGCCTTTCAAAGGAACGGAGCGAATCTGGTTCCCGACTTTATAGCTGTGCATGCGGTTCGGACGGTCTTCGCGCTGGCGGAAGTGGACGAGCCAGGTAGCCTGTCCCCGCCAGTCACCAAGACCTTCACAGGTCATCTCGAAATTGTCCCGCATATCAGGATGGAAAACCAAAGCGAGGGCGGCGAATCCAGTGCTCGCGATCTGGTCCGGGTATCCGGCGAGGGAAAGTTTGTCAGCGCGATATTCGTCTACGGCAAGAAAACCGGGCTGAGGTTCGGAGATTGACGCGACGTAGTTGTATTTACGCGTCTCCGTACGGATGGGAATGCCGTAGGTGTCGAGTGCCTGGTGAAACAAATCTTCAACGGCGGCGAAGCGCGCGACGTCTCCAACCAACTCTTGAACACGCTGTCCGGACTGCTCGATCACTTGAGAGGTAGGACACGCGACGGAAGCTGCGATTGCAGGCTTGATGTCATCCACACCTGGAGGCTGCCAGGATTTCACCGAAAGTCCGGGAGCGGGCAGCGCGGCAAGGGGGTCGACGGCCGGAATGTGAACCTCGGCAACCGAAGCTGTTGCCACTTCGGATGGATTCGTGTTGCGTTCTTTGATCTCCGCGACTAGCGACCGCACTTGTCCCGCCATAGGGTGACGCGGAGATTGCTCCAAAAATATATTTAGCGCTCGAACCGCTTCCTCATCCTGGCCGAGCCCGACGAGGGCTTCTCCGAGGACGAGCTGCGCTGGACTCGCTGAGTCCTTTCCTTTCGTGATCGCGGTCTGCGCCTCATCACGAGCTTTGACGTAACTTCTTTGACGAAGATACGTGTCCGCCAGCAGATTGTGCGGAAGCCAATTGTCGGAATCAGCGAGCACGGCCTGCTCTAGGGCAGACCGGGCGGCAGGATAATCTTCTCGTTCCAAGCCGGTCCTGCCAAGAAGGGTCAGAGCCTGGGCATTGTGGGGGCTCAAGTTTGCTGCCGTTCCCAAGTAGTTTCCGGCTTGCGAGAAATCCTTTTTCTGGAAGTACAAATAGCCGAGCAGAAAGTTCAGATCGGGGCTGGAGGGAGCGAGCTTGTAGGCTTCGTCCAATTGCTTCTGCGCAGCAATCAAGTTATTTGATTTAAGTAGAGAAACTGCCCGCTTGGCCTCCCTGCGAGCTTTCGGGGACATGACAGTCCCTGCGAGGTCAAGATTAACGGCGGCGGGATCTCGATGCAGCACGATTTCGATTTGCGACGGCCGCAGCGAGTTCAGGACGGGCAATTCTTTGCGAGCGCTGAGATATCCGACAGCACTTACTTCCACGTCGTAATTGCCGAAAGGAATATTCGTAAATACTCCTTGAGCCGTGTCGTCGGTAGTTTGCCAAGTGGCTGAATGGTCCGCCTCATTTACGAGTTTGAGAATCGCTTGCCGGTCGAGATGAGCACTGCTGCGTTCGGCGAAGACGGTGAAGATGAGGACTCCGGTGCCGGGAGCTGTGTTGTACGAGACGGAAAAATCCTGGAGCGGACGCGCATCGTTCAGGCCACCGCGTTGCGCCAAGATGCTAGACGGAAGCGCGCAAATCAAACAGAGCAAGAAGAGTGTGGCCGAGAAACCTAAAGCATTGGCGCGCCTGCAAGTCATAGCAAAATCCGTGGAGCAGTTTGGCACAGGGATGGGGGAGGGTCAATCGAAACGGTACGTAAATGTAGCTCTGGCGGGGATTAGGGGCTGGTGCCGGATTCTCCATGGGAAGTCGATTCTTTGTCTTCTGGGGATTTTGCTGCGTTTCCGTGGGATGGATCTGCATCCTCGTCGCCGTTGGTTTTCAGAATGTATTGGACGATGACTGAGATCCGACGGTTGGCAGGATCGAGCGGCGCGTCCGGCTTGCGCAGTCGCTGGTCTGCGAAGCCCCGGACCTGGGTGACTTGGTCGGCGCGGATGCCGTTGGCTTGCATGACGCGTCGCGCCGCGTTGGCCCGGTCCGATGAGAGCTCCCAGTTGCCGTAGGTGGCGGATGGGGCATACGGCTGAGAGTCGGTGTGCCCTTCGATCGAGAGCTTGTTGGGAAGCTTGCCGAGTTCCTGAGCCAGAGTGATCAGGAGATCGGCGCCTTCCGACTTGAGCTCGGCACTGCCGCTATCGAAGAAAGTGCCGCTGGCGGACTCCGAGAGCTCGATGCGAAGGCCCTCGGTCGTAACTGTCATTTCAATGTGGCTCTGCAGCTTTTCGAAATCGGACACCTGCTTCATAGCCTGCTGCAGTTGTTCTTTGAGCTTCGGCATATTGTCACGCGTGAGGACGAAGTTTTCCCCAGCGCCGATCATGTTAGAGCCGACTTTTTTCGACGTGCCCGTGGGATCTTTGAAATATCCACCGACTGCTTCCTGTACTTGCTTGCTGCTGTTGAGGAGCCAGAGGACGATAAACAGGGCCATCATCGCGGTGACGAAGTCGGCGTAAGCAACTTTCCATGCTCCGCCGTGGTGCCCTCCGTGGCCGCCTTTCTTTTTGAGGATGATAATCGGGCGGGTTTTGTCCATGACTTCTTCGCGTGCCCCCTTACGATGCCGGAGCGGCAGCAGCGGCGGCTGCGCCTCCGTGACGACACGCCTGCTCCAGTTCCTTGAAAGATGGGCGTACGTGTCCGGGAACGGCGCGACGAGCAACTTCTACCGCCATGATCGGAGCGCTGCCTTTCAGGAATGACACCATCAAAACGCGCATTACATAGAGGAAGGCATGTTCTTCTTCGGCGGCTTTCGTCATGTTAGCCGCGATCGGGCCGACCAGTCCGTAGCAGAGTAAGATGCCGAGGAAAGTGCCTACGAGAGCGGCGGCCACTTTGCGTCCGATTTCTTCTGGTGGTCCGCCGAGGGCGCCCATCGTGATCACAACACCGAGAACGGCGGCAACAATACCAAGACCGGGAAGGGAATCGGCCATTGTGCTGAGAGCAGCGGTTGGCTGGTTGGCATCATGATGGTGGACTTCCAGGTCGAGATCGAGCATCTGGTCAAGATCAAAGGCGTCAACCCCAGTGACAGCCATGCGCAGCGAGTCACACACAAAATCGCGAACGTGATGGTTTTTCAAGAATGCGGGATTTTTAGAAAACACGGGACTTTTTTCAGGCTCTTCGACGTCAGCTTCCAGCGCCATCAATCCTTCTTTCCGCGCCTTATTCAGCAGGTCATACATCATTTTTAGAGTGTCAATGTAGGTTTGTTTGCCAAATTTAGAACCGCCGAAGACGCCCGCGATTCCGCCTGCAATCTTCTTGATGATGTGGAGAGGGTTCGCGACTAGAAGAGTGCCGAGAGCGGCTCCGCCGATAATGATCAACTCCGCGGGCTGGATCAGGACTTTCAAGTTGCCCCGCTCCATGAGATAGCCGGCGACGATGCAACCGAATACAACTACGATGCCGATAATCGCAAACATTCCTAACTCCCGGACGAGTTGGCGGCTCTAATAGAAGACTCAGCGCGCCAGGCCGACGCCGCGTCGAGCGACTTCTGGGCGCGTTCAATCAAGGATTCGAGTGTCTCGTCAGGCTGGATGATGGCTTCGCCGATAGAAACGGGGAGGGACCGGCGCTCGCCCCACCACTCGATACCTTCGCTAGCAAGGGTGCGGCGCACGCGCTCTCGCACGACGGACAGGGATTGCTCGCGACAGCCATTCAGTATGACGACGAACTGATCGTCAGCCCAGCGCCCAACGAAGTCAGTAATCCAAACTGAGCTTTCGAGTGTGCGTGCTACAACGCGAAGCAGCGACGAGGCGGGTTCCGGGCCGAGACTGGCGCGAAAGCGAGGCAGTTCTTCGACACGGAAGAAAAGCAGCCCAAAAGGAATCCGAACCTCAACAAAAGATGAATGGGCTTGACGTAGATGAGATTGGAGCATGGCGCGACTGGCCACTCCCGTCACTGCGTCGGTGCAATCGCTGAGTTGCTTGCGAATCTCACCGCGATCGGGACTGGCGGCTTGCTGAAGATTTTCGAAAGTTTCCACTGCCCCGATGATCGATCCGTGCTGGTTGTGAACTGGCACAGCGCGAATTCGGACCGGGACCTCGTGTCCGGCGCTGTGATGAAGGAACCCGGTGGCCAATGCAGGTCGCGCCGTTTTCATCGCAATAGCGATCGGGCACTCTTCACTGCAGAATTCGCAACCGGGTTGGTCGCAATGTAACAACGGTTCGCCAATGCAGGAATGGCCGACAACTTCATGGCGCAAATATCCCGTAATGCGCTCGGCACCGTCGCTCCAGAGCACGATATTCTTCTTCATGTCGACAAGGCACAGTCCGATCGTCAGACTGTCGAGAATACTGCGATAGATTTCAGAATCGTCAAAAGAGAACATACGGATCCGGCGAAGAATAAATTCCGCTATGGGATCTATCGGCAGAACTCATACGCACTAAAGTCGCCGCCAGCCGCTTTTTCCCGCAAAAGTTGACTAATTCCTGTGATGTTAACGAGATAGCGGAGTGGCACTTTTTGGGTAGATATGGCCCAGAAGTGCTATAGGCAGGAGTTTGGGGCCGTTTTATTTTCTTGGGTGAGCAGTTCTGGGGGAGGGCTGCCCGGGCGTCCTGGACTCGAAAGAGTTCAGGACGCTCGTTATTTTGGGCTAAATATTACCGAACTTAATTTGTGGAGATAGTGAAATTGACTGTAACTTTAGCCACCGTCTCGACGGTGTCCTGGCCTTCATAGTGTGGTTTGAATTGCCATTGCTTCACAGCCTCGCGTGCAGCCCCAGCCAGGATTGGAGGGCCGCTCAGAACGCGAAGATCCTGGATGTGTCCATCACGGCTGATCATTGCGAGCAGGATGACCGATCCCTGAACTTTCATCTGGCGCGCCAGGAGTGGGTAACCCGGCTTGGCGGGTTCGTTCACCACATCCGATGTGTCCGCAGACATTTGCACGCGCTCCGCGGCGTTATCGGTGACTTGAGCCGCCGCTTCCTCGGGGATCACGGGAGGCTTGTCGGCGATTACATCATGAGTCTCGGGCTGCACATCAATCTGCACCGCGCCACTAGCAGGCCGCATCTGTCGATGTGAATCTCCGGCGACGACTTCAACTTCGAGTGGCGGAAGCACTGTTCTAGTCGCAGTGGCGACGATGGGTGGAGTCGATGCCGCGGGTTGAGCTGAGGCCGTCAACTGTGGCCTGGCCGAATGAGATCTTTTTCGAGCGGATCCGGATTGCGTCGCCGGAGCCTGCGCCGATGCGGCGACGGTGACAGGCTGATCAGCTTGATCTTCCGCGTCCTGTGTATCGGGAAACCAGAAATCGCGGTCGTGATACAGGACAAAGACGAGTGCGATCAACAGCAGACTGAGGGCGGCCGCCATCAAACGTCGCTGCGTTGGTTCCTGCGACGAAGGCAAACGCTCGCCTGATTCGGTAATGAAAGGCTTAGACTCGAACATCGCTAACAACCTGGGACGATGATTGAAAACTGCAGTGCATAGTATGCGCCGAAAAGCATTGAAAAACCAGAAAATCAAGGGGTTCTACGTACTCAGTTGGACCTTACCAAAGTCACTCGCGAACAACGTGATATCTTGACGCCGTAACTTTTTGGAGCTTCTCGAATCCGATATGAAAGAACTCGCTGGAGTCTAGAGCGTATGGAACCAGAGAACGATAAACCCAGTGCTGAAAAAGAAATAAAGTCGGAGGGCAATGAGGCCCAGGACGCGACTCCGAAAACTGCCGTCGAACAGGCAGTTGCGGCTCCGCTTCCCGCGCCTGCCGTTGTTCGGCCGACGAGGTCGGGCCGTAAATTCAGCGATCGCGAATTCGCTCAGGTGTCAAGAAGGGAGCTACTGAAACTTTCTCCCGTGCTGCTCTTGGGAGCGTTTGCCATTCCGGGCCTGCAGCAGTCCTTTCTCAAGAAGGGATTGGGTTTTGCTGACTGGGCTTCTGCGCGCCTGTTCCGGCCCGGACATCTTGCTACGACCTTTGCGGATTCGGAAGTGACTCCCTTCGAGAAGTTTCCCATCAACGATTATGACGTTGACGATCCAGGCGTGATCTTTGAGAACTGGACCCTCACCGTCGGCGGAGCCGTGAAGAAGCCCGGAGAATACAAGCTCGATCAGATCAAGGCGTTGCCAAGATTTCGACAAAATACGCGCCATGTGTGCGTGGAAGGTTGGGACGTAATTGGGCGATTCGGGGGTGCGAAACTTTCACAGTTTCTGAGCTTGATAGGAGCCGACACGTCGGCGCGATTTGTAACCGTGGGTTGCGCTGATGATTATTACGAGTCTCTAGACATGGCGACAGCACTCCATCCGCAAACCCTTCTTTGCTACGAGATGTATGACCGTCCTCTGACACGAGAACATGGCGCTCCATTGCGTCTGAATATTCCTACCAAGGTTGGATACAAGCAGGCAAAGTACCTGACAGATCTGAAAGTGACTAATGTTTTGGAGAGGGTCGGGTACTGGGAAGATCAGGGCTATTCGGAGTTTTACGGACTTTAGTTGCAATTTGCTTTTAAACTTTCAAACTTCAAGAAGCGTGCCTACGACCTTCATGAATCTCTGCAAACTTGAAATCTTGAAACATTAGACATTCGGGAGTTCATTATGAGCGGCGCCGTATTTGAAGTTATCCGGACCGAAGGCGAGGAAACCGAATCAGTCGGTTGTGCGGCCTATGAGCATCCGCTGGTCGTGCGCGTCTGTCACTGGCTTAACGCGATTTCCCTGTTCGTGATGGTGGGCAGTGGGCTGCAGATTTTCCGTGCGTTTCCTAGTTTCGGCGCCAAGATTCCGCAGAAAGACTTGTTGAACTGGCCGAAGGCTTTCGCTATAGGTGGATGGCTGGGGGGAGCGCTGCAGTGGCATTTGACGTTCATGTGGATTTATATCGCGACCGGGATCGTTTATCTCGCCTATCAAACCTTCAGCGGCAACTACCGGCAAGTATTGTTTACGCATCGAGACATTCCCGGAGTTTGGCCGATGGTGCGTCATTACTTCTTCTTCGGTCCAAAGCCTGAGGTCCGGGAAGCATACAATCCGCTTCAGAAGCATGCCTACACGACCGTGATTGGACTGGGCGTTCTGTCCGTTCTGACTGGCATCGCTGTCTGGAAGCCAGTGCAGTTTTCATGGCTGGCATGGCTGATGGGCGGGTTTCACTGGGCGCGATTATTGCATTTCCTGGTGATGTGGGCGATTTTAGCGTTCGTGTTCGGACATCTGGTGATGGTGATTCTGCACGGCTGGAACAATTTCGTTTCCATGCTGACAGGTTGGAAGAAAGATCCAGAGTACTGAAGCGGCGGAGCGAGATGGCCGAACCGAACTTGGTGCTTAACAATCCGGGGCCCGATATGACGCGCGAGCAGGACGTTATCGCGCGCGTGCAGCGCGGACAGACGGAATTGTTTTACGAGTTGGTGCGGCCGTATGAACGCCGTGTGTACGCGGCCGCACTCGCCATTCTCCGGAACGAAAGCGATGCCGAGGACGTTGCCCAGGAGGCGATGCTGAAGGCGCTGGCCAACATCCGGCAGTTTCGAGCCGAAGCGCGTTTCAGTACATGGCTGATACAGATCACCGTCAACGAGGCACTCATGCGGCGACGAAGAGAGAGAACGGTGGTGATGGAAGGGATCGATGATCGTCGGGACGAAGAAGGGGAATATACGCCGCGAGATTTCGCCGATTGGCGGGAAATTCCTTCTGAGGCCCTGGAGCGCAAGGAAGTGCGACAAAGGTTGGCGGACGCTCTCGCGACCTTGGATCGAAAGTATCGCGATGTTTTCGTCCTGCGAGATATGGAACAGTTGAACATTCAGGAGACATCGGAAGCGCTGGGAATCTCCGTGGCGTCCGTGAAGACGAGGCTGCTCCGGGCGCGGTTGATGCTGCGCGATTTGCTCGCGGGAGGGTGGGAGCGAGGCTGGTTCACCCGCTTGCCATTCGAGAAGGGAAGCAAGCCATGGTAGATAGGCAAGAGTTGAAATGCGAACACGTGTGGCGCGAGATTTCCAACTATGTCGAAGGCGATGTTGACGCCGGGTTACGCGCAGCGATGGATGATCATTTCAAGACGTGTGAGAAGTGCAAATCGGTTCTGGAAGGAACGCGCAACGTAATCGAGCTCTACAGTGACGAGCGAATGATCGAAGTTCCGGCCGGGTTTGGACGGAGGCTGGAACGAAGATTGATACAAGGATCCCGAATTCGTGGAAGCGGATGGTCGACCTGGTCTGCATGGCTCGTTCCTGTAGTGGCTCTGGTATTGATCGCCGGAGGAGTGAGAATCGCGAGCTCGTCAACAATTCCGCATCCGCTTCAGTCCGAGCACGCGCAACCGGGACGCGATATTCCTCCGGATATGTTGGTGATTGTGACGGCCGGGGCGAAAGACTTTCATGCTCCCGGCTGCGGCGTCATTCACAACAAAGACACAGAACGGACCTTGACCGCGAAAGAAGCTATCCAGCAAGGATATGTTCCTTGTGTGAGATGCTTGAGGAAATATCTGGAGACCGCCGAACTCGGTCACACCTCTCTTGAGACTGAAGCGAATACATCTCTTGACGCCGACGAGGAGGGAGTGAGGGCGCGAAAATGAAGAACGGGGATGGAACGAAGAATGGCGCGGGAAAATAATCCCGCGCCGCAACCTTGGGCGAGATCTAGTTGTTCTTCATTTCATCTTTCTTGGAGTCGTCTTTTTTCATGTTGTCGTTCTTCATGTTGTCCTGCTTCATGTCGTCCTTCTTCATTTGATCTTTCTTCGCGGCCTTCTTACTCTTCTTGTCGTTCTTCATCTGATCGTTCTTCATGGTGTCATGTTGGGCGTCGTCTTTCTTCATGTTGTCCTGCTTCATCTGATCCTGCGCGAAAGCAGCCATGGAAGCGGTCAGAACACACGTGAGCATCAAACTGCTGAAAATCCTTTTCATAGTGTCTCCTCGGATGAATTCGGTGCGCGGCAGTTGTCCTGCCAGCGGTCACAGATGAGATTGGTAGGGCCGCGGGAAGTTACAGCGGAAAACTCAAGCTATGAATTTCGGCTCAACAAGTCGATGATTTTCAACAGGCTAGTTGGTCACGGGTGATCTTGAGTCCGGGCAGGTTTCCGAGAACGGTGACTGCCACCGATTCTGTCTTGAAGAATTCATTCGCCAGACTCGTCAGGTCTTCGGATGTAACAGCTTCGATGCGTGCAATCAGTTCGTCGAGATCGTAGAAACGATCGAAATACATTTCCTGCCGGGCAAGGTTCGACATGCGCGAGGTGCTCGATTCCAGCGACAGCATCAGGCTGCCCTTAAGCTGGGCTTTCGAGCGGCGCAGTTCCTCTTCCGGCACTAGTTCAGTCTTCAGCTTGCGGAACTCGCTAACCACCGACTGCACCACCTTGGCTGCCGACGCAAGAGAAGTACCCGCATAAACGGCAAGGCAGCCCGTATCACGGTAGGGATTGAGGTCACTGTAGATCGAGTAGGCCAATCCTTGGCGTTCGCGGATGTTCTGGAAGAGCCGCGAGCTCATGCCTCCGCCGAGAAGCGTGTTGAGAATGTATCCCGCATGGCGCTTCTCGTGGGCGATCGGATGTGCCGGCACGCCAAGGCAGAGCTGCACTTGCTCAAGAGACTTCTTGTTACGAAGAGTAATCCGGGAAACGACCTTTGGGGCTGAGGAATGGAAGCCGTTGCTCATCGGCTTCATGTGCTCGAATTGCTTCGTCACCAATTCTACGAAGCGGTCGTGATCGAGATTGCCGGCAGCTGAGACGATGATGTTGCCCGGAGCAAAACGGTGAGCATAGGCATCAACGATCGGTTCGCGTTCAAAACGCTTCACTGTCTCCTTGGTTCCCAAAATCGGCTTTCCCAGAGGATGGTCTTTCCAGAAGTTTTGGGTGAAGATTTCATGAACAAGATAGTCGGGATTATCCGCATCCATCTTGATCTCTTCCATGATGACGCCCCGCTCGCGGGTAATGTCGGAGGCGTCAAAGACCGGGTTCAGGACCAGATCGCTGAGTATGTCGAGCGCAGTCGGAACGTGCTCGTCGAGCACTTTGACGTTGAAGCAGATGCATTCCTTGGCCGTAAACGCATCCATATTGCCGCCGATGGAGTCGACCTGCCGCGCTATTTCCTCGGCAGTGCGGTGCTTGGTTCCCTTGAAAACCATGTGCTCAATGAAGTGGGAGATGCCGTTCCACTCGGGAGCTTCATCGCGAGAACCGGTCTGCAGCCAGATGCCGATCGACGCCGAGCGGATATGCCGCATCTGCTCAGTGATGATCGTTAGCCCATTGGGCAGCTTTTGACGACGAATATTCCTTACTTCTTTGGTCATTGCTCTCTTTGGTTAGATACGATTCGGTAACCCTCGGAACGGGGTTCCAGCTGCGCTCCTCTATTCTGACACAGGGGGAATGGGTGTGCGAGAATAGTTTAGTTGTTTAGAATCAGTCGCTTATCTTTGAGTTTTATGATTGCGCCCGGGTCGACTTTGCAGCCGCGGTATTGGTGGTCCGACAATTGAAAAGACGTTATGGCAGATCACACACAAGTCGCCTTGCTCGGACAGGATCGGGCCGAACTTACCTCGCTCGTCGACAGTGTCGGCGAGCGGCCTTACCGGGCCAAGCAATTGCTGGATGCGGTCTATCGGCAGAGGGTTGAGTCGATCGACCAAATCTCGACGCTATCGCAGTCTATTCGGCAAAAGATGGCGGAGATGGGTTTCTCCATCGGACTTCCTAAGATCGAGCAACGGTTCGTTTCGCAGGATGGTACTGTCCGATATTTGATCAAGTTCGCCGACGGACAGAGCGTTGAGACGGTCTGGATGCCCGAGGGCGACGGAGGGGAGGCCGGGGATGGGAGCGAAGCTGGGGAGTTGGCAGAACGATTCGCTCAGTATCCGGGCCTGAATGAGGAAGAAGCCCAGCCGCTAGGTGCTCCAAAACGCCGCCAGGATCAGACGCAAGGTCAAAATCAAGGTCGATCGACGATTTGCATTTCGAGCCAGGTGGGTTGCGCAGTGGATTGCCAGTTCTGCCTGACCGCACTGCTGGGAGTGAAGCGGAATCTGACGGCGGGCGAAATCGTCGGGCAGGTCTGCGCGGTGCTGAAAGACCAAAACGTTTCGCCTCCCGAGGATCGTATCAATCTGGTTTTCATGGGTATGGGAGAGCCGTTCCTCAATTACGAGAACTTCACGAAGGCCGCGCGTCTGCTTGTAGAAGAGGTCGGAATCGCGGAGCGACGGATGACCGTGTCAACGGCAGGGATCGTTCCCAGGATACGAGACTTTGCGCAAGAAAGAATTCGGCCGAAGCTGGCCATTTCGTTGAATGCTTCCAACGATGCGCTGCGTACTCAACTGATGCCGCTGAATAAGAAGTGGAATCTGGAAATGCTGATGGATGCGGCGCGGGAATACCCCCTGCGAAACCGGGAGTGGATCACCTTTGAATACGTCCTGCTTGGCGGCGCGAATGACGAACCCGAGAACGCGAGAGAGGTCGTGGAGTTATTACGAGGTCTCCGCTGCAAAGTGAATCTGATCGCGCTGAATCCCGGACCCGGAATTGATTTCGCGACTCCGCGGGTGGAACGAGTCGTGGCTTTTCAAACAATTCTGCGCGAGGCGGGAATTCCGGCATTTGTTCGGCGCCCGCGCGGGCGCGACATCTACGCGGCGTGCGGCCAGCTTAAGCGTACGGTCGAGATTGCCACAGCACCGGCACCGTAGAGTCCTTGCTTTTGGCCGGGGTGTATTCGGCAGCTGGCAATTCCACCTGCAGTAGTACAGCCCCTACATCATTGTATTCACACGAGAGCAGTCCGTGATGTTCCTGAAGTATTCCCTGACAGGCGCTTAAGGCTAGGCCGTCCTCGGAATGAGCGAGAGCGCCCGCAACGGAATGATCGGACGAGCGTGCCGCCTCGGTGACGATGCGGAGTACGCAACTTCCGGCTCGCCGTTCTGAGCTCACCGTCAGCACATGTCCGCCGTGCTCGCTCAATACATGCAGGCTGTTCGCCAGAAGTTGCAGACAGACCTGAAGCAACTGATTGGAATCTCCCGAGACTTTCGGAAGTGTCGTGTCAAACTGCGTGCGAACTTCAATCCCTTGAGCTTCCCATTGCGGTTGCGTCAGTTTGACGGCAGTACGCGCCAGTGTGTTGAGATCCAGCGGGGTCTTGGGCGCAGGCGACTGGCGGGCGAAGCTGATCAGGCTTGCCACTAACGATTTGGTGCGCCGAACATATTGGCCGACCTTGGCGGCCAAAATTTGTTGTTCCGCTGTGAGCGGCGTATTCAGCAGCAAGTCGGAATAGCCGAGCATGGCTGTAATCGGGTTATTGAGTTCATGGGCGGCGCCGCCTACAAGTTGTGTAACAGAGGCCAGCTTCTCCGACTGAAGAATCTGTGCCTGAAGGTGCTTCAGATTATCGAAAGATTCGCGAGAATTTCCCAACAAACGGATCAGCTCTCGATCCAGTGTCCGCTGACGGACGAAGACCATGATTCCCATCAGGAAAGCCGCCAGGAGCGTCAGAGCCAAACGGAATACTTGAATCCGCGAGGGGACGCGATCTTCTGACATGGCCCAAGCAGCAAATAGAGGGAGTGAAAACACTGCAATCATGCTGAAACGGGCGACCCATACGCCATAGACGGTAGAGCTCTCGCCCGCAGCTGGCTCTGGCTTCTCAGCGCGACTCTTCAGGCCGATCCAGGTAAGCCACGCCATGGCAACGACAAGAGGGATGTCATAAAGACTGCCGCTGTAGTAAGCCTTCCGCGCTATTGCCCAATTCGCGACCGTGGAACTCGCGGAGTAGCAGAGGTTCATGCCAAACAGTGCCGCATAAAGCTTCTTCCATTGCCCTTTGCTGCTGATCCAGCAGACGATCAATCCGGCGAGCAGAGCCAGCTTTTCGGCCAGGTAGACGTCATTCAAGTTTCGGTTATATGCAGCGACATCCGGCACCACGTACTGCCACGGCATTACGATGAGGACGTAGAGATAGAACCACCACACGAGCAACAACGCGAAATCAAGTTGTCCCACGCGCGCGGCATACTCATCTCGCGGAACATGCGGGCGCAGAGCCAATGCCGCCATCGGCGGCACAATGTGCAGAAAAAGAATTACGTCCCACGTACAAAGATCGGGGACATCGCGGTGCAAGACCACTTCCGAGTACGTCCAAAAAACCTGATAAGCAAGCCAGAAACCCACGCCAAGTGTAAGGAGCCACCAGAACAGCCGAACTCTCCCTTCTGAGCGCCATGCCACGCGAGCGAATGCAGCAGTTCCCGATGCCAACAAGAGAGACTGGATGATGTCGCTGAACGCAGTTAGAGCAAATGAGCGCGGTAATACCAGGGCCGCCAAGATCAAGGCGGCCAGCATGCCGCAGGTCAGCGCCAACCAAAGATAAGCTCTTTTGCTCAAGGGCACACGTCCTCAGCAGACATTTTAGAGAGGTTTGCTGGTGAACTGAGGTTACTCTGGTAATCTAGTCGCAAGCGATCACAAAAGAGATTCCGGGGTGGGCGGAGAGTGTCCCAGAGTCTCACTTGCCGGTAAGCTACTCTTATTCAATAATGTGCAGCTAGCCGCCTCGCCCGTGGAGACCCACGCAATTGAATCCTCACGTTGAGCGCTATCGACAGTCTTGGCGACTCAGAATCCCGCAGGATCCTGGGGAAACGCGCCGCATTGAGCGGTGGTTGGCGACAGCGCGTGTCTTTTTAGCGGCTTCTACTCTGGTTGCGATCCGCTACGATCCCACAGAATTGGGTCACTCCTGGGCGGCCTACGGACTGTTCGTGTTCTACATGGCGAACGGCATCCTGATTTTGATGCTCCTCCGCAGGCGGGAGCGGTCGACGGCTGCTTTCCGGTTTCTGGTGCACTGCGGGGACATTCTGTGGCCGGCTGTGATTTCAGTTTTTGCGGAGGGGCCGAGAACCCCGTTTTTCCTTTTCTTCTTCTTCGCCTTGGCGGCGGCGGCGTATCGCTGGGGCCTGTGGGAAACCATGGGCACGGCAGTCGCCGAAGTTGTGCTTCTGTGGATTGAAAGCTTCGTTGTTCTTCATGTGTGGCCGCAGGGATCGTTGCCCCTGCGCGCATTGACAGGCCTGCACATTAACGTCAAGGCATTTGAGCCAGAGCCACTATTGATGCTTTCGGTGTACCTGATTGTGATGGGGATTCTGTTGGGATATCTCGCTGAACAGCAGAAACACCTGCGGGCCGAAAAAGCGCTTGTTACCGGCATCCTTTCGCGAGTGCGGGTTGAGCTGGGTTTGACGGGAACGATTCAACAGATCTTCGGCGAACTTATCTCGATGTACCGTGCTTCCGGAGTGATGGTTGCGTCGCAGGAGACCCACAGCGAGCGCGCGTTTGTTGGAGAGCTGATCAATTCGAACGGCCGGACCCCATCAGAGTTCCGCTGGCTTGAGTCTGGTTCTCGCGACGCTAAAACATATCTGGAGGATTTTCCCGGCGAAGTTTGCTATGCCTCACTCAGCGGGGAACGATGGACGACTCTCGCCGTCGACGCCAACGGCAACTTGGTTCCCGTCGACAACACCGCTCCGGTGGTTCAATTGCGGAAAGCACACACTTTTGATTCCCTGGTCACGGTCGCATTTTTGTTTGGAACCGAATGGAGAGGAAGAATTTTCCTTTTTGATCCCTCATGGCGCGGAGACAAGCAGGAAGAACTGCGATTCCTGCTTGATCTTGTGCATCAGGTCGGGCCGGCGATCTACAACGTTTATCTGCTGCACCGGCTACGGCGCCGGGCTGGAGCCGCGGAGAGAGCGCGTTTTGCCAGAGAGTTGCACGACGGCGCCGTGCAGTCACTTATTGCCGTTGAAATGCAGGTGGATGTTATCCGCCGGCAGGCAGAGGCGGACAAGCCGATCGGCAGCGAGTTGGGCCGTATTCAGGGACTTCTGCGTGAGGAAGTCCTGAAGCTGCGTGAATTGATGCAGCAAATGAAGGCGATAGATGTGGATTCTCAACGTCTGCTCGGGGTTCTGACCGACACGGTCGAACGCTTCCAGCGGGAGACGGGAATCAGTGCGCGGTTCGTCACAGATCTGGTGCAATTGGACATGCCCCAGCGAGTTTGCCGGGAGATCCTGCGGATTGTGCAGGAGGGACTGGTCAACGTTCGAAAACATAGCGGAGCGCGGCACGCGCTGGTCCGGCTGGGGGCGAACGGGGAAAGATGGAGTCTGACGGTCGAAGACGATGGAAAGGGATTTCCGTTCACGGGCCGATACAATCACGATCGCATGGATGAGGACGGCAAAGGGCCTATGATCATAAAGGAACGCGTGCGTTTGATTGCCGGCGAACTCACGGTAGAATCAAATCCCGGACAGGGAACGCGGCTGGAAATCACCGTGCCGCGAAACGGGGACGTACCGCATGAATTTTAGAAAGACACAGCAAGTTCGCTTGGTGATCGCTGATGATCATCCGATTTTCCGCGATGGATTACGACGATTGCTGGAGGCCGAAGCCGACCTGAAGGTTCTCGGCGAGGCGTCGGATGGCGCCGAGGCAGTAAAGTTGGCGCGTCAGTTGAAGCCAGATATTCTTCTGCTTGATCTGTCGATGCCAAAGCATCCAGGCCTGGAGGCTTTGCGGGAACTCAGCTTGCCGGCGAATGCCACACCCGTGCGAGTCATCTTACTGACCGCGGCCGCGGAGAAAAGTCAAATCGTCGAGGCCTTGCAACTGGGAGCTCGCGGAGTTGTGCTAAAGGACTCCGCCACTCAATTACTGCTGAAAGCGATTCAAACCGTGATGGCGGGCGAGTACTGGGTAGGACGTGAGAGCGTCTCCAATCTCGTGCAATATCTGCGTACACTGATGCAGTCATCTCATGATGAGGCCCGTCAGAAGAAATTCGGCCTGACGCCTCGAGAACTGGAAATTGTCTCCGCTGTCGTTGCCGGATATTCGAACAAGGAAATCGCGGAATACTTCAAGATCAGCGAAGATACCGTGAAGCACCATCTGAGCAATATTTTCGACAAATTGGGAGTTTCGACTCGCCTGGAACTGGCTCTATTTGCCGTAAATCAGGCCTTACCGCTGAAAAGCATTGCCTGACAGCAGGTTACCGGCAGGAACGCTGTGGCACTTACGGGCCATTGGCGGTAGAGGGCGCCACGTTTACCATATTTCATACGGACCAGCCTACATACGCGAGACGAGGGTAGGTGGGTCTGTTTCCCTTTGAATCAGTGAAGGGGCAAAAACGGAAATGAGGAGCCCAGTGGCAAAACGTCTTCAACAGCTTTGGAATGATGAGAGCGGCCAAGATATCGCCGAATACGCTGTAATGCTCGCGGTAATTCTGGTGATCGTCGTCGGAACCATCCGTCTCATCGGTTCGAATGCTAACAACGTGTTTTCGCAGGTCGGCAGCTCGATCCAATAGCTAGGCCCCGCCGTTTGCGTAGACGCTGGCCGCCTGATTTCGGTCTTTCCCCGTCCCGATTGCTAGAACTCCGAGAAATTCCAGTCAGTTCACTTCCACAAAACTACTTCGCTTCGTTGCCTGATGCAGGCGACGTCGTCGTGAGCGCCACCTTTTCCGTTCCACTCGACAACCGGCTGAGGTGCGGGAAGAATGGCGTGATCTCGAACTCCATCTTCTCGCGCGAGGAAGTGAGGGCGACCTGTTTTGCCTTGGAGAGTTCAACCTGATCGCTCCAGGGATCGACCCGGATGCGCCCACCAAGTGGCAAAGCGGCGATCTGGTCGAGTTTCTTTTGGTCAAGAGCTGGCGCCGAACTGAGTAGCGTGGACATGCGAACGCTCTTGGATGCCGCGATGCCGTTGCCCAGATGCGGACGGATCAAGTTCGGAAGGTCGGGCGACTTCTGCTCCAATGCCTTCAGGAACAGGCCCGCATTTCCCAACTTGTCTTTGTAAGGCGAATTCTTGAGCAGTTCCAGCGCCTTGGTGTCAGCCGCTTCTTCGTCTGCGGCGTTATGCCGAAAGTCGAGGCGACGGAACGAATCCTGATCAGGGAAGAACAGCTTGTCGTTGAACGCCAGCTTCGTGTCGAACGGGTGACCCAAAACAATATGGCTCAACTCATGCGCCAAAACCATTCCCAGGGAAGCTTCATCCGGGAGCACGTCAAGCAAACCGCGGCTGATCACGATAGTGTGACCGATTGTGAACGACTCAAGCGGCGACGTCAGCAGGACGCGGCAATGCACTTCGCTTTGGAGATCGATATTGTTCGTGACGAGCAGATTGTTGACGACAGTGGCCAGCACTTTATCGACATCGCTCGGCGGTGCTAGCAGGCCAATCTTCTGCATGCGCTCGATAGCATTCTCTTCTGCCTGCTGTTCCCACATGCGCTCTGCGACGACCGGAGTCGCGTCTGCGGCGGCGTCGCTCTGATCTTTCACGGATTGAGGAGCGTCCACCAGAATCTGCGTAAACTCTTCATTCTTGCCCAGACCCTTGAGGTCGTAACCCCAGAGCCGAGTCTGTCCCTTAAAGTGCAAGGTCTTCGTCAAGCCGGTCTTGAGGTTGGATTCCTCGGTGTAGACGTAAGCAGGAAGCCAAACTCCGGGGCGCATGTTCAAGCGCCAGCTATCGAAGTGGAAGAAGAAATTGATCTTTGGCTGTGGATAGTACGTTCCGTTGAAGCGGACGATGTTGTAGTCCTGGTCTTCTACCCAGATCCGGCCCATGAATCGTGCCGTCCTGTCGCCTTCCCTCGGTTGAACGTCAATTACGAGGCACCTTACCTCACCGAGAAACTCACGCCGGACAAAAGTGAATTTGTAGTATTTTTTCTGGAAATCGGTGTCGAGGATTACCATCTGGGCGAAGCCCATCGGAAGGAAATGCAGCGAGTACACACCGGTCAGTTTTGCCATCATTCGATGGCCGAATCCGGGCTGTCCGACGAAAGATATGTCCTCAGGGCCCTCCGACATGTCAAGGCGGCCGAGAAAGTACTCGTCGCTGATCGGCTCGGAGTATCCGGAGCTGTCCGTCTTCAGATTCTGTAGATAGGTCTCCACTAGCGGATGCATATGACGCATCTGCGCGATAAAGAAATGTTCCCGCTGCACAACGCGGTCAAGCACGTCGTTTAGGGTTGCAGCTGGTGGTGCTGATTCATTGCTCTGAGCGGGAGTGCTGGAAACGGTTGCCGGCGCTACTGGAGATACCGCATCCTGAGCGGGCGATTGCGCAGCCGACGAAGCCGGGGAAGAACTCGCGGCCGCCGGGTCAGAAGCTGCTGCACTAGAGGGAGTGTCTTGCGCCGACAAGAAGCAGCAAGACAAAAGAAGGAGGAGCAATCCCGAGCTGGAACGACTGATTCGCATAAGAACCTTCAGGGAGTTTTGATCACGCCAATTGGAAAATGATATGCACGACGGCCGTCGAGTCAGAGGGTTGACCGTCTTTTAGCGCAGGCTTGAAGTGAATCTGTTCCGCAGCATGTACTGCTGCATCATCCAGACCGTGACCGAGCCCGCGAACGACCCTCAATACGCGTAATTTGCCAGATGCTTCAAAAACAACTTCGAGAAGAACCTCGCCCTCGATCTTCTTGTTGCGAGCCTCTTCGGTATAGCTGGGAACTGGTTTCGAAAGGATTTCTGCCGGAACCATCCGCGCTGCTTGTGTCGCTGGATGCGATTGTACCGTAGGCGGAGCGGGAACGTCGGCGTCGCCGAATCCTGACTGACGCACCGCGCCAGAGGATGCAGTTCGGGCTGTGCCCGTGGCTACACCACCGCCAAATCCTGTGCTCGCTACAACACCCCGCACCCCGTTTGCCCCGCCAGTCCCGTTGCCGTTTCCAGGGCCCGTCGGCATGTCGAATCCGCCCGATTGCGCGATGTTGACGGCGCGCGTTTGCGTCGTCTTGGCTGGAACGCCATTGGGATCGCCAAATCCGCCCGTCTGGACCTTGTCGGGTGCGCGGTCGATGGTTTGCGGCGCCGAGCTCCCGGAGGAAAAGACGTTAGTCTTAACAGCCTGCTTTGGCATGACCGGAGCGGTTGTCGGTATCGGATCCAGCTTCTTGGTCGTGGCAAGCTTTACTTCAGGAACTGGAGCTTCGTCGACGACCCGCGGTTTCGGTTGCGGCTGCGGTGCCGGCAAACGAAGCGCCGCAGGCGGCGGGTCCAACTTAGCTTGCAACACAGGCTTCGGAAGCTGACGCTGCGGCTCGTGGTTCACCGGCACCGGCGTTGGAACCAGCTCGATCGCGTGGTAATCCTTTTTAGGAGCTTCCAGAATTTCTGGATGAAGCACCGGGATCCAGACAAGAATCGCGATCACTACGGCTTGGGTTCCATAGCTGAGAACTAACTCGTGCCACGGAGCCCTCCACTTCGGAAGAGAAGAAAACAAGACTGAGCCTTCTGACTGCGGCGAAATCATAAGTAAGCCTGGTGCTTCAGGCGTAGCAAACACCGGTTATTGTACAAAAGTTTCCCCAGTTTCCTGAGCGCCGGGAGGGCAGGGTTTCTAGAAGAAGTGTACTCTTCCGCCCTAGATATTGCACGAGAGAGGCCATTCCCATCGCCATGAGTAAAATGAACAAACGCTTCACAATCAGAGTTTTACGTTCCTGAGGGAGGATCAAAATTCGATCTGGAACGCGCTTTATGCAAAAAACTACACTCGGCGAAGACAGATTTCCAACCGTATGGTCAAAGGGGAGGAAAAAACCATGCGGAAATCTCTTTTTATAGCTACGGTTTCGATGGGCTGGCCGGATTATTGTTTTGCAGCAGCACCCACGTCGTAACTCCGATAACAGCCGCTCCGCCAGCTCCAACTGCGTAGGGTGAGTTCAAAATTCCACCTCCCGCTGCGGGAACCGCGCCCGTCTGATGTTTTTTGTTCTTCTTCTTTCCGTCCTGATCACTGCTCCCCGAAGACGAATCATCGCGAGTCGTGTCCTGACCTTGCGCCAGAGTCACAGTTTGCTTTCCGTCATTGATCGTCAGATCACCCTTGCGGGCCGATATCCGGACGGTTCCGTCGACATCTGTGACGTTGAACTCAGTCCACGAACTCGTAGCCGGCGAAACTTTGACATCTCCAGCCGTCGTGCTGACTCCGCGAGAGGTAGAAACCATCACGCCGCCATGCTGTATGTCGAGCGAGGCTCCCTGGAACTGAACCAGTGAATCCGACATGACGGTAATGCTCGATCCGGGTTCGTTGATGTTAGCCACAGAATCGGAGCGGGTTTGCAAGAGATCGCCGAAAAAGATTGCCGAGGAAGCACGGGGAACATGAGTACCGTTAACCCACGCAGCACCATTGGTGTGTAGCATCGCCGCATTTGCATCGGCGGCAAATAACGAACCGGGGAACAGAATCATGAGCACGCAACTAACCATACCGCGTATAGCGGACCTACCCATTCCCACACTCCGTTAATAACTATGTTGGTGCCTGTGAGCGAAATCGTACCCTCCACGTTGTTGTGCGTCAATGGCTTTTGTGACCCAAAAAACATTTTCCGGTGGAAAACTCACGAAGGCCAGGCGCTGCTCCTGCCGCGCTGAACAACGATTTTGGTCAACGCCAACGCTCCACCATGTTCCACCAGAGCAGCCGGAGCCATTCATCGAAGCAAGTTTTGGACCATTGCCGGTGAGTCCACCAGCGTGTGCCAAATTGAGTTGCGTCATGGGCGGCCGCAACTGAAAACGTTTTGCCTGGAATTTCGTGGCGAAAGATGCTCAACGATCTGCGGGTGTGAAAGTCCGATGTCACGATCAGGATTCTCGAACCCGGTTCCCGGACCAAGCATTTCTCCACGTCATGCGACTCGTCTCTCGTGGAAAGGCCTTGAATGGGGCAGAGTTCCACCGCTGAAGCCTCGGGCAGATCTTTCACGTATTGCTGAGCCAACTGCAATTGAGTGAATTTGTAGATTTTGGCAGCAGCGGGGACATCGATCAGGACTCGGCGAGCGTATCCCTGGTTGAGGAGTTGAAGAGCATGGGCGGGACGTACATCCGTCTCTCCGGCCAGCACCACAATGAGGTCTGAGTGCTGCGGAGAATCGACGACCAGGATCCTCCCTGCACTCCGAGCGAACGTAATGAGGACCACGAGCAATCCGGCCCACCCCGCAATGAACCACCGCCGCTTACGTGCCATCAAATGTTGTTCCGAATTAACCAAAGTGTCTCGGTCTCCCGAACCGCTCCTGGCGCGCCAAAGGCTGCATTCGATCCTCGGCTAGAGGTTGGTCCGCATGCTAGAATAAGCGTTCCTCCCTGTTGTAAATTCTCGTTGTTTCCGGAATTCTCTATGACCACTTACTCCGCTGCTGATACACCCGTCGATCAATTCAAAACCAAGATTCGTGAGCGCCAGGCCCGCATCGGCATTATCGGTATGGGCTATGTAGGATTGCCCCTTGCGCTCCTTTATAGCGAGCAAAAATTCCGGGTCACCGGGTTCGATATCGATGCCCGCAAAGTGGATACGCTTGCCAAGGGCGGTTCGTATATCTACCGCATTGCTGCCGAGGAAATCCAGGCAGCCAAGAAGCAGGGATTTTCGGCGACTTCCGATTATTCGCAGATTTCAGAAATGGATGCGGTCATCATTTGCGTGCCCACGCCCCTGAATGAATATCACGAGCCCGACCTCAGCTTCATTACCGATACCACGCATTCGATTGCTCCGCATCTGCGCGCAGGCCAATTGGTAGTCCTGGAGAGCACGACTTATCCGGGAACCACCGAAGAGGTAATGATTCCGATCCTGGAGAAAGAGAACAAGGCGGGCCTTAAGGCTGCCCGCGACAGCGACTCCACCGGCAAGGAGTTTTTTGTGGCGTTCTCGCCGGAACGTGAGGATCCAGGAAACACGACTGTTGCGCGTCGCGATATTCCGAAGGTTGTAGGCGGCCTCAATCCGCAGGCTTCGGAACTCGCCGCAGCACTCTATGGCTCGATTTTTAATCGTACTGTCCCGGTCTCTTCGCCCGCTGCCGCGGAGATGACCAAGTTGCTGGAGAATATCTATCGCTGCGTGAACATCGCGCTGGTCAACGAGCTCAAGTTGCTGAGCCTGCGGATGGGCATCGACATATGGGAGGTGATTGAAGCTGCCTCCACCAAGCCTTTCGGTTTCCATCCCTTCTATCCTGGTCCGGGACTTGGCGGTCATTGCATTCCCGTCGATCCTTTCTATCTCTCATGGAAAGCTAAGGAGTGGGACTTCAGGACCCGCTTCATCGAATTGGCCGGAGAGATCAACACGAACATGCCCTACCACGTTCTGTCCTCCGTCAGCGGCGCGCTCAACGGCCACAAGAAATCAGTAAACGGCGCGAAAGTGCTAGTCCTCGGCGTGGCTTACAAGAAGGACATTGACGATTTGCGGGAATCTCCCTCTCTTACCATCATTGAGCTGCTGCAAAAAGACGGCGCAGTGGTCAGCTATAACGATCCCTACTTCCCAATGATTGGCAAAGGTCGCAAGTACGATCTGCAAATGAAGTGTTCCGACCTTAGCAACCTGGGCCAGTACGACTGCGTAGTTATCGTGACCGATCATTCCGATTACGATTACCGAATGATTGTTCAGGAATCGCAGCTAGTGGTCGATACGCGAAACGCAACTCGGGGGATTAAGAGTCCGAAGATCGTGCACTGCTAGACGGGGAAGGGCTCTCAGCTATCTCGCGCTAGACGACTTCTGACGCTGGGAGAAATTCCTCTTCGTCAGCGGTTACAGGACGGCGTTTCTTTGAGCGCTGAAGCAGCGGCGGGGCGGCTGCGATACTGCAAAATACGTAGAATAAGGCAGCATTCGCGGGGATTTGCAGGTTGAAATCGAAGAAACTGTGAACCAGTATTCCGGTGAATCCCAAAGTACAGGCCAGAGTAGTGGCACAGCTGACGTCGGAGTTCCAATTCTTGATTTTTCGCAGCGCGCGTCGATAAACCACAATCACGAACCAGATCATCAGGGCGAAACCGAACGAACCCATCTCGGCTAGCAACTGTATGTAGTCATTGTGCGCTTCGTTTACAAAGAAATTAGTGTAAAAGCTCCGGAACTGCGGGTACACCACCGGGAAAGTTCCTAAGCCCCACCCGAGAATTGGCCTGTGACGAAACATCTTTAATCCGTCTCGGTCAATCGAAAGCCGGACACCGCCGGAGATTTCGCTATGAGCTTCGGTGGAAATGCTCGAAACGCGCGTGGTCAGTTCCTGACCGCCAAGCCAGGCAAGCAAACTGACGAGCACAATGACGAAGGCCGCCGCTCCGATTGCGATCCGAATACCCTTCTGCTTGCGGAATACGACTACTGCAAAAACCACCAATTCGACTAAAACGGCAATCATGCCGCCGCGAGAACCAGAAAGAAAAACCGTTCCCACCATGATGGCCGCTCCGACTCCGGCCGCGAGACGCTCTTTCTCCGCAACGAGGTGGGTCAGTGAAAGCACGAGTGGAATCGGGATGAGCAGTTCCATCAACCCTGCATAATGGTTATGGTTCACGTACGATCCATAAATCCATCCGCCCAGGCGTGGTTCTCGAACCCAGTAAAGCTTGCCGTTTGGCGCGACCCCCTGCAAGAGCGCGAAGGCCGCCAGAGCGATACCGTAAAGCGCCAGAATGACCGCTATTTTGCGGGCTTGCGAGCTGCGAACCAGAGTTTGCGTCGCCAGGAACGAGAGCATCGCGTAAGCGCAGTACAGCAATGCCTTAGAAGTCGTGTCGTGCCGGTATGCGCTCAGCCCGAAAACGAGTTGCGCCGCGATCAGGACGGCGAATGCTCCCATGGGTAGGAACACAGGGTTCCAAACAATTTCAATTTCTCCATCGATCCATTGTTTCGCGAACCAGAGCACAGTCAGAACGACGGACCCGGTTTCCAGAACGAAGATCGACCATGGTTCAACTGCTCCGAATGCAAGCGGGCCAAACATGAGCAACCCGAAGGTGCCGTAGAGAAGTAGCGCTCCGATCTTTGCAGATCTTGATTGCCGGTCCGCGTTGCTAATGTTTGTGTATGCCGTCATCTAGTTGCTTTGAAATTCGTCTTTCTCACGACGCTTTCGGACTAATGTGAAAGTCATCGACCCAGAGCTTGCCCCGGATCGGACTGCCGGCTGGAAGCCGACGCACATGCAGCACGACAAGTCTGCAATCGGGGCCCGTGGTAAATTTACCGTCGACCGATTTCCAGAACCCTGCGTCTTTCAACTCTTCGCTCTCGTAGTACACCGCTTGCGTATACATATCCTGCACGGTGAAATGCGGGCCGCCCGCGCCCTCGATCTCTCCGCTTTTGAAATATCCATTGAAATCGTAGGCCGTGTTGGGCTGCACAGCCACCAGTTCGTAAATTCCAGCGTCCGTAATTCCTGGGCCATCGAAGGCGATCTGCAGAGAGCGGCGGCCTGTATGGTAATCGCTTGGATCTAAGCTCAGATTAACGCCGGCTTGCTTTTGATACTGCCAATCAAACCCAGCGTTGAGGATGTTGAGACTGAAATTCCCATTTACGACCAGGTTGTTGGTGGATGGCAGGTAAGAGGCTAGTCCAAAGCGATTGGCCATCTGCTTCCAGACCAAGACTGCCTGATCGACGTCCTTGTGCTGGATCGAATATCGAATGTAATCGTATCCATTGCGTGATTCGAAGGACTCGTGAGTCTGCATCAAGGCGTTCCAGACTTTTGCGGCTCCGGCCGTTTGCTCCTTTCCCTCCAACAGCGTCAGGAAGCTTATGTATGCGCTGCTGCGGGCAGGCACAAAGTCGCGAAGAAGCACATCTACATCAGGTTCGATGCGCCAGCAGAACTGGAGGGCTGCATCGGCAAGAGATTGGTCGTTGGCGATTACAACGCGAAATTCCCGCAAAGCCTTTTCCGTCTGCCCCTGGACCAAATAAAAGTTTCCCGCTTCCCAAGCCACATCCGGTGTCATCGAGTCGGCTTCAATGGCGCGCTCGAGAGCGGCGTCCTGACTTGGAGTATCTCCCAAAACTTGGTACGCGCTGGAAAGATCGAACCAGTACCGCGCGGAGTGAGGATCGAGTTGTACGGCCGCTTTGTATTGGGCAACGGCTGCGAGAGGATCTCGAGCCACCAGGTCGAAATATCTTCCCAGATGGTTGCGGTAGTCGGCATTCCCGGGATCAAGCGATGCGGCCCGCCGCAGACTGGTCAACTCGGCCCGGCCGGCAAGCCATGAAGCGACGAACTGGCTCATTGTCACTCCGGCGTAGGCGATTGCGAGCACCGCAACAAGACATGCGGTCAGCCATTTGCGCGTGGGGCTGTGAAAGGAAATCTTCATAATGTGTGGCTGGGAAATTGTTGCTATGCGCTACTCGACGAAGGCGTGCTCTCTTCCACATCGTCGTCTTCGTGCCCGGACGAATCCTCGTCGCGGTAGTAGCGGGCATACTTGCCTTGATATTCGTAATAGTAGTAGTAGTCGGGAGAACTGAGGTCGACAGCATTCAGCAAAACCCCCACCACTTTTGCATTGACCTGAGTCAGAATGTCGCGCGAACGGCGCAAAGCCTGCTTCGTCGTCTGCCCCGATCGGATTACGAGAACGACAGCATCGGCGCGCGGCGAGAGCACCACGGCGTCGGTAACGGAAAGCGAAGGCGGTGTGTCGATGACGATGTGATCATACTGCTCTCGCAGTTGGCTAAGCACATCTCTCATGTTGGTTGAGGCGAGGAGTTCCGCGGGATTGGGCGGAGGAGTGCCCGCCGGGAGCACAAACAGGTTTGGAAGCACCTTTGTGCTGGTAATCGCATTCTCAAGCTTTGTGCTGCCGGTCAAAACATTGCTCAGCCCGCTGTGCGGCCCCATGCCCAGCGTCTTGTGAATGCTTGGGCGGCGCAGGTCGGCGTCGATCAGCAACACGCGCACGCCCTTTTGCGCCAGGACTACCGCAGTATTGATGCTCGTCGTCGTCTTGCCTTCTTGTGGCAAAGCGCTCGTCACAATGATGACTTTCGGCGGTGCGCCCAGATTCGAGAGCAGCAGAGAGGTTCGCAGCGCGCGATACGATTCGGCCATTTGCGACTGCGGACGCACTTGCGTTACGAGCTCTACGGCTTCTTTCGAGGTTGCGATTACCAGCCGCTTCGGATTCGGACCTTCGCGGGCTGACTTGGAACCAAGCGGAATCATACCCAGCGATGCGAGACCGGAAATCATCTGAGCCTGCTCTGTCGTTCGCACGGTGCTATCCAAGCCTTCAAGCAAGAATGCTAGACCGACTCCCGACGCCAATCCCAGGATGATCGCAAACATCAGGTTGCGTGGAACATTCGGCTCGATCGGGGACATCGGTGGTCGCGCACTATCGACGATGCGGAAGTTGTTGGATTTCAATCCGGCTGAAACGCTGGCTTCCTTGAGCCGTTGCAAAATCCCCTCATAGAGCGTGCGATACGTTTCCGCATCACGCTTCAGCAGGTTGTAATTAATCGCGCTTTCGTTGAGCTTATTCGCTTCCTGCTTCTGCTTTTCCAAAGCGTCGTGCAACATGCTCTCGCGTTGTACAGCCGTTGTGTACTGACCCCGAACCTTGCTCGCGATTTTCTTCATCTCTGCCTGAATCTCAGTGTCGATTTCCTTCAACTGATTGTTCAGCGTCGTGAGCTTGGGATAGGCAGGTCCGAACTGCGTGTTCAGTTCGGCCGCCTGGATTTTTAATTCCGCCTGCTTGGCACGCAGGGTCTCCAGCAACTGTGAAGCTGATTGCGAACCTGGGGTACCGTCCTCAATTCCACCTGCGCTGGCAGCGATGGCATCTGGATCTCCGGACTCGATCAACCGGTAAAGCGATTCTTTGTCCATGCGGTCGCTTTCGGCAGCGGTGAGTTGCTTGTTGAGTTCGTCCAGTTTCTCCATGATGATGTTCTGTTTTTCATCAGTTCCCAGGATTTCGTGTTCCTTCTGATAGCGGACGAGTTTTTCCTGGGAAGTTTCAACTTTCATTTGGAGATCGACAAGCTGTTTCGAGAGCCAATCCGAGGCTTGCATCGTCGACTCGAAACGAGCCTTGAAGTTGTTCTCGACATAGGTCTGCATCAGCGTATTAACGACGTTGGCAGCCATCTGCGGATCGGGACTGCGATAGTGAACCTCGATAATCCGCGTGTTCGGGCTCAGAGCCACTCTGAGGTTTCCTTTAAAGCCGCCCACCATGGCTGAAATACGCGAAGGATCGCTCTGTAACGAGTCCGGGGTAAGATCCAGCGACGCCGACGGGGCAGGCGCCTGGCCCGCAAATTCCGGCTGCCGATCAAGATTTAGTTCCCGGATCACCTGCGTCGCCAGCAGGTCGCTCTGCAGAATCTTCAACTCTGTGTCGAGTTCAGTGGGATCGTAATAATCAAGGCTGAAAGTAGCGGAGTTCTGGAAATTCAGGCTGGCATCCGGCTTGTTGATTTCTATCGTTCCGCCCGCCTCATACACCGGCTTCATTTTGAGGCTGGCGATGGCGACAACCGAGAAAATAGTGACCAGGCAGGCGATGATGACCCATTTCCGCTTGAGCAGAATCCGGACTGATTCCCCCAATGCGGATTCCTGAGAAGGTAGATTGGGATAAAACTGCGGTCCCCCTTGCCTTCCCAGATCAAAGCCCTGAGACGGCTGCATCTCGCGAATGATTTGATTATTCGCTGGTACGAGGGATCCGAAATCCATGCCTGCTCCTCAACGTTTCTGTCACTACGCCCAAGCCCGAGGGGCCGGTATTGCACACTTCCAAAAGAGTCCCGGGTCGAAGAGGCTGGTCTATCGCGCAGGGATTTGTTTCGAACCGAATGCTGGTGAGTTCGTCGGTCATTTTAGCACCGGACCGGTAAAAATTCGCCGCCAATTTTGTTGGCGAGTTCGCGTTGCGGGCCAGAACCGTCGGCGAGTGGTGAGAACTTCCGCTATACTATCGGACAACGTGATGCCCAGCCGGCAGCCGTCCCTTCCGATTCTGCTTTCAGGATGGCGTGCAAATATCAATGCGGAGAAAGATTGTTAGGATCAGCGTCGTTCGGACGCTGCCTGCTTTCACTAACATCGTAATGAGGCGCATGGGATGAATTGGTCGGAAGAGTCAATCCTGGTAACTGGCGGCACGGGTTCGTTCGGCAAGAAGTTTGTCGAGATCATGTTGCGGGAGTATCGGCCGAAGCGGCTGGTGATCTTCAGCCGCGATGAACTGAAGCAGCACGACATGCGCTCTTCCGGCATGGACCATCCGACTCTTCGCTATTTCCTCGGCGATGTGCGCGATCCAGGGCGGTTAGAGCGAGCATTTGCCGGTATCAGCATCGTTGTTCACGCGGCTGCTCTCAAGCAGGTTCCCGCCTGCGAATACAACCCTTTCGAGGCGATCCAGACCAACATCATCGGCGGACGCAATGTGATTGATGCCGCCATCAATCAGGGAGTTCGCCGCGTGCTTGCGCTGAGCACCGATAAAGCTGTGAATCCCATCAATCTGTATGGCGCGACGAAGCTTTGCGCTGAAAAAATGTTTGTACAAGCGAACTCATACGCCGGCGGCCAGGGATCGCGATTTAGTTGCGCACGTTATGGAAACGTTGTGGGTAGTCGTGGCAGCGTGATTCCGGTTTTCCAGGACCAGAAGCGCGCCGGGCGCATCACTCTCACCGATCCGCGGATGACCCGGTTCTGGCTGGCTCTTGAGCACGGCGTGCGATTTGTGGTCAGCAGCATCGAGCAAATGCATGGCGGCGAGATATTCGTTCCTAAGATTCCCAGCATGCGTCTGGTTGATCTCGCCGAAACAATTGCCCCGGGTTGCGAAATCGAGACCATCGGAATCCGGCCCGGAGAGAAACTCCACGAAGTGTTGGTCTCCGAGGACGAAGCGCGAAACACACTCGAAGTCGAAGACCGGTACATCATCCAACCGGCTCATTCCTGGTGGCGCCGCGAAAATTGGGTGAACGGAACGCCCTTGCCCGAAGGATTTCGCTACGCTAGCGATACCAACGACCATTGGCTCACCAACCAGGAACTTCAGGATTTAGTGGCTCCTTCGAAGCGCGAAGATCAACTCGTTCCGGCGCGGATTCCCGCCTAGAGCAATCACCATGACCACGGTTTCGGTCAGTCCGCAGGCTCTCGCGATCAACGGCGGCACTCCCGTGCGCGCAACCCTCCTTCCCTACGGTCGGCAATCGATTGACGAAGCTGACATTCAAGCCGTAGTCGATGTGCTCCGCTCCGACTGGCTGACTACGGGTCCTAAGATCGGCGAATTTGAAGAACAGTTTGCCGCTCGTGTGGGTGCCAAGCATGCCATTAGCTTCAGTTCCGGGACCGCGGCGTTGCACGCAGCGGCATTCGCGGCCGGGCTCAAGATTGGGGATGAAGCAATCACGACGCCAATGACGTTTGCTGCGACCGCGAACTGTGTTCTCTATCAAGGCGCGACTCCGGTCTTTGCCGATGTCAGTTCAGACACACTAAATCTTGATCCCGAGCAAATCGCGCAGAAAATTTCCTCGAAAACCCGCGCTGTTCTTCCCGTCGATTACGCCGGGCATCCTACGGATCTGAACGCGATCAAGGAAATTGCGCAAAAGCACGGACTCCTTGTGATTGAAGACGCATGTCATGCGCTGGGGGCACAATATCACGGACAGTTGGCCGGCTGCATCACCGACATGACTGTGTTTAGCTTCCATCCGGTAAAGCACATTACAACCGGGGAAGGCGGTATGGTCTCGACGAACAATCCTAAGTTTGCCGAAACTCTCAGGCGTTTCCGCAATCACGGAATTTCGAGCGAGGCGCGCCAGCGACAGAGTGCCGGCCAGTGGCACTATGAAATGGTTTCACTCGGCTTTAATTACCGGTTGCCTGACTTCGCGTGCGCGCTGGGAATGCGGCAATTGAATAAGCTCGATGCCAATCTTGCTCGAAGACGCGAAATTGCTGCTCGTTACACCGCTGCTTTCCGCGAAGTCCGAGGCTTGATTCCACCGGCAGTGCGTCCGGAAACGAATCCGGCGTGGCATTTGTACCCCATACGCTTGGATTTGAAAAATTTGACCGCTGATCGCGCGGAAATCTTCCGCGCTCTGCGTGCGGAGAATATCGGAGTCAATGTGCATTACATCCCGGTGCACTTTCATCCCTACTACCGCGACCATTTCGGATACAAAGGCGGCGAGTTCCCGGTGGCCGAGGACGCGTATTCCCGGCTCATCAGCCTGCCAATGTTCCACGCCATGAGCGATCAGGACATAGAAGACGTAATCACATCGGTCAGGAAAGTTGTGGGAAGCTACAGTAAGTGAGCCAGGGGGCATGTTGAAGGTCGTTGCGATCATTCAGGCGCGGATGGGCAGTACGCGGCTTCCGGGCAAAGTACTGAAGGATCTAGCTGGCGAAACCATGCTGGTGCGCGTCGTAGACCGTTTGCGAAGTGCTCGACTGGTTAATGAGATACTCATTGCCACGACAGATCGTCCCGCTGATGATGCGATTGTCGCCGAATGCCGAAAGTGCTCAGTCGAGGTTTCTCGCGGCGATCAGGACGACGTGCTCGATCGCTATTTTCACGCGGCGCAGTTGAAGAAGGCTGACGTCGTAGTCCGCGTCACATCTGATTGCCCACTTGTCGATCCCGAAATAACCGATAAAACCATCGCTGCTTTCCTCGAGGCACACCCTGACTACGCTTCGAACGTAATCGTGCGTACGTATCCCCGAGGATTGGATACCGAGGTGATCTCATTTGATGCTTTGGCGCGAGCGTGGCAGCACGCGTCCAAGCCCTTTGAGCGCGAACACGTGACCCCTTATATCTATCAGCGTGCAGACGAGTTCAGACTTTTATCAGTTGCTGGGAACCGCGATTTTAGTGCTGGGCGCTGGACGGTCGATACCGCCGAAGACCTTGAGTTTGTGCGTGCCGTCTACCGACACTTTGAACCGGGTGTCCATTTCTCGTGGCGCGATGTGCTCGACCTGCTTAATCGCTGTCCCGAAATTGCCAACCTGAACCGCTTCGTAACTCAGAAGAGCCTGCAAGGCTAATGACGGCGTCGACGTTACTGATTCGGGCAGATGCTAGCGTTGCGATCGGAACGGGCCATGTGATGCGTTGTTTGGCGTTAGCCCAAGCCTGGCACGACGCCGGCGGTCGCACATTCTTTGCAGTGGCGGGGACCACGCCTGGTATAAACGATCGACTTCGTCGCGAGGGGTTCGATATTGTGAGCCTCCCGGTCTCGCCTGGAACTCGAGAGGATTGGGAGCAAACGGCCAAGCTTGCAGCAGAACGTCTGGCAAAGTGGGTGGTCGTCGATGGCTATTCGTTTGGGGCTGACTTCCAACGAGCCCTGATTGGCTCAGGTCTTAAAGTCCTGTTTATCGATGACAATGCTGAGTGTGATTACTACGCTGCCAACCTAGTCCTAAACCAAAACGTCTATGCGGACGCAGCAGGCTACAGACGCCGCGCTCCTTCAACAAGATTGCTGTTGGGTCTGCGTTATGCACTTCTCCGCAAGGAATTCACTCAATTCCGTGGCAGAGAACGCCGAATTCCTTCAATCGCAAGCAACTTTTTGATCACGATGGGAGGAAGCGATCCAACGAATCTGACTTCGCGTGTACTTCAAGCGCTCCAGCAAATTGACGTTGAAAACACGAATATCCGGATTGCGATTGGGGGCAGCAACCCGCATCGAGCGTCGCTGGAGAAACACGCTTCAGGCATTTCGGGTTGTGTAGAATTGCTGGGCGACGTGCAGAATATGGCGGAGTTAATTGCGTCGGCAGACTTGGGCATCGCCGCAGCAGGAACGGTCGCATGGGAAATTTGCGCGCTAGGGCTTCCCTCATTATTGGTTCCGGTCGCCGATAACCAGTTGAGAGCGGCGCAGGAGTTAGGGCGGATTGGAGCAGCAATTGTCGTCCGTTCGAATTTTAGTCTGACCGAGATCACGAGCACGCTGCTCGATCTTATGCTGTCTGTGCCTTTACGCGAGAAAATCTCGAAGCGGGCACGGGCTTTGCTAGACATGAATGGCGCTGGACGAGTCGTGGCAGAAATTCTCGGTTCTAGTTAGGTGACGAGTGAACAACGATGACTTCTTTCCGTGATCTGATTCCCTCAGACAAGGAGATGATCCGCTCCTGGCGCAATCTCCCGGAGATTCGGAAGTACATGTATACGGACCACGTGATCTCACCTGAAGAACACGACGCCTGGTTCAGTCGAGTGACGAGCGATCAAGCCTCCAAATATTGGATCATCGTTTGTGGTGCGGAAGATGTTGGACTCGTGAATCTCTATGGGCTTGATCTTCGCAATCGCAGATGCTACTGGGCCTTCTACATCGTCAGCCCGAATGTACGAGGGAAAGGAGTTGGCACCTCCGCAGAGTATTTTGTGCTGCGTCATGTTTTCGACGAACTGAACTTGAACAAGTTGTGCTGCGAGGTCTTGGATTTCAATCAGGGCGTCGTTAGGATGCACAAAAGCTTCGGTTTCGTAGAGGAGGGCGTGCTTCGTGAGCACGTTTTCAAAGACGACAAAGCTCATGATGTGATTTGTCTGGCGATGTTGCGTGAAGAATGGGAACAGAAGAAGGGAGCGCTCGCAGAAAAAATGAAATCCAAAGGTCTAGCATGAGCCGTAGGAAGAGTTGCCCCCGGTGAAAATTGGAGACTCTGCGTCGCAGACGCTAATGGTGAGCGGCCAAGTGGTCGAGCGTTTTGGAGAACTTGTTGGTGACCGAAATCCGCTCCACTTTGACGAGGCATTTGCGAAAGCCACCAGATTTGGCAGGCGAATTGCGCATGGCATGCTCTCTGCGTCTTTGATTTCCGCCGTGATAGCAAACAAGCTTCCCGGTCCTGGTTCCATCTACATCAGTCAGACGCTCCAATTTACTTGCCCGGTTTACCTCGGAGATGAACTGACGGCAAAGGTTACAGTCCTTAGTATTCGACAAGACAAACCAATCGCAACGCTTGAAACTGTGTGTTGCAAACAGGACGAGACCGTTGTATTGAGAGGCGAAGCCGTAGTGGCCTTTTCATTGATCTTGTCGAAGTAGCAACGTACCGAGACCTCAGGTGAAAAAAATAATCAGGATCGGGCGCGGTAATATTGGCGGCGCAAGCCCGACCTACATCATTGCTGAACTCTCTGCTAATCACAACCAGAAATTCGATCAAGCGGTGAAGATCATCCATGCCGCGAAGGATTCCGGCGCGGACGCCGTCAAGCTGCAGACGTACACAGCAGATACGATCACGATTAAGAGCGACAAGGAATATTTCCGCGTTGGCGGCGGCACGCTCTGGGACGGACGCAGCCTGCACGATCTCTACGGTGAAGCCTACACACCGTGGGAGTGGCAACCGCGGTTAATGAAAGTGGCGAACGATCTCGGCCTCGATCTCTTTTCGACTCCGTTCGATGCTACTGCGGTTGATTTTCTCGAAGAGATGAACGTACCAGCCCACAAAGTCGCATCATTTGAGATTGTTGACATTGCGCTGATCCAAAAAATTGCGCGGACTGGGAAGCCGATGATCATGTCCACAGGCATGGCATCCGCCGAGGAGATTAATGAAGCATTACAGGCGGCTCGCGCTGCAGGGGCGACCGAGATTGCGCTGCTGAAGTGCACCAGCGCGTATCCGGCAGCGCCGGAGGAGATGAACCTGCGGACGATCCCCGAGTTGTCGCACCGCTTTGGTGTGCCCGCTGGGCTTTCGGATCATACGATGGGTGTCGCCGTGCCCGTGGCGGCGGTGGCGCTGGGAGCCTGCATCATCGAGAAGCATCTCACCTTGTCGCGTACGGACCCCGGGCCAGACAGCGCCTTCTCGCTTGAGCCCCATGAATTCAAATCCATGGTGGATGCTGTTCGAGTGGCGGAGAAATCTCTAGGTAAGATTCAATTCGGATGCAGTCCAAAAGAGGCGAGCAGCAAGGCATTTCGCCGCTCGCTCTTCGTGGTGCGCGACGTAAAACGTGGCGAAGTGTTTACCACTGAAAATGTGCGATCCATTCGTCCCGGCCATGGGCTTCACACTCGATATCTTTCCGAGATTCTCGGCACACGCTCCCGGCAAGACATCGAACGCGGAACTCCGCTGAGCTGGGATTTGGTCGAGCGGCAATGAGGATTGTCAGCCCTCTCCTGAAAAGAGTGGTTTATCCACTCCTATCGAAGTCTGGCATACTTCGCCGTTTGCCGGCGCAAGGGCTCGCGGTTGTGACTTATCACGGAGTGCTTCCGGAAGGCTATACCCCGATCGATCCAGCACTGGATGGGAACCTTGTTACGGCGCGTTCCCTCCGCCGACAACTGCATCTGCTCAAGAAACACTACGATGTAATCAGTCCGGATGATTTTCTAGCATGGCGAGAGGGGAAGGGAAATCTGCCTCGCCGCGCGGTGCTCGTCACATGCGACGATGGATTATTGAATTGTCTGACAGACATGCTCCCTGTGCTACGGCAAGAATCAGTGGCTTGTCTTTTTTTCGTCACTGCGGCATCGACTAAGGCTTCTCCTGCCAGCCTCTGGTACGAAGACTTGTTTCGAGCTTTTCTTGGGGCGACTGCCGGAACCTACGAAATCTCGTATGACGCGGCTACGATTGAAGTCGAGCTAAATTCGGCCGAGAGTCGTCGGGCGGCTTGGTGGGATTCTGTGACGCGGTTGTCGCAAGTCAGCGGGCAAGCGCGGAGTTCACTACTGCCGCTGACATACACTCGATTCGGCACAAAATTGAACTCTTGGGTGGAATCGCGGGATTCCGCGCAGTGCCGGCGTTTTAGCCTGTTGGTAGAGTGCGAACTGAGTGCACTTTCAGCGGCCGGAATGACGATCGGAGCTCACACTCTTACTCATCCGATGTTGTCTCAGGCCCCGCCCGAATTGGCATATGCAGAAATTGCGGAAAGCCGGGTCAACTTGGAGGCTGCTCTGAAGAAGCGTGTCTGGGCGTTCGCTTATCCTTTTGGAGATCCGCAATCGGTCACACCACATGTGCTCGCCATGCCCCAGCGAGCTGGCTTTACATCCGCCTTTATGAATTGTGGTGGCGGATTGGGCACCACTCTTCCAGAGTTTGCAATGCCGCGCCTGCACGTGACGTCCACGATGAGTCTTAGTGAATACGAAGCTCATCTGTCGGGGTTGTACGCGTGGTTGCATCGAGCGTCCCATCAAAATGTAGGACCCGCGGGATTCGTGGAGGCCTAATTGGCATCCCATGGCGGATCTCAACCTAAAAAAGAATCTCGAGATCTACAATGCGCCTGACATCACTGCTTATTACGCTGCCCTGAATTATTTGACTCCATGCGAGCGCCTCGTGTTTGACGCCTATGTTCCCTGGGGTGGCGCGATTCTCGATCTAGGAGTTGGTGGGGGACGAACGACGCCGTACCTCGCTAGCCTCGCTACGCGCTATGTTGGAGTTGATAACGCCGAGGCGATGGTCCGAGCCTGCCGGACAAAATTTCCCGGCCTCGAGTTCGTGCTTGCGGATGCTGCGGATCTTTCCGCTTTCGCGGATAGTTCATTCGATGCGGTCGTATGCGCGTTCAATGGCATTGACTTCGTGCTTCCTCACCAGCGCCGTGCGCGCTGCTTTGCACACGTTCATCGGATTCTCAAGCCAGGCGGAGTGTTTGTCTTTTCCTCGCACAATGCACGTGGAATTCTGGTACGGCCAAGTTGGAGCCGAGAGCGCCTTGAGCGACTCGCCGTTCGATTCTCTGGAGGCTCGAAGGCGATGAGCTCCTTGTTTTTCGTGGGACTCGCTTCGTTGCGCGTCCCACTGGCATTTGCTCAAGCATGTGCCGCGAGCCTGGTCCGCATGGCTCAACGACTTCCTAAGCGAATGTTCTGGCGGGGGCACGGAGAGTTGCTCGATCCCGCTCACGGCGGATTGTTCACTCATTTTTCGGTGCCTCGGCAAGTTATCTCCGAATTGGGCGTGACCTCTCTCCAGCTGCAGAGAGTCCTCGGCAACTCCTACCCGCGATCGACCCACGCTCTTACCGCGGATTGGTACTATTACGTATTCACGAAACCCATCGAGAAGTGACTGACACCTTGCGACTCGTTGTCCTTACAGAAATCCCGGAAGATGCAGAACTGTGCCGGCAGTGGAATGCGTTGGTCAACCGAGTTGAGCGTCCGCAAGTCTTCTATACCTATGAATGGTCGCTGGCGGTGCAGAGGGCATACAGCTCTACGCTGCATCCATTGATTCTTCTGAGCTATGACGACGCGAATTCCCTCTGCGGAGTAGTGGCACTGGCAACCGGCTCCGATGATCGCAGCGTTTCCTTTCTCTGCGCTACCACGGGAGATTATTGCGACTTTCTGAGTGAGCCCGGGCAGAAAGCCGAGTTCATTTCTGAGGCTCTACTCGAGCTGTACAAACGCAATATCCGAAGGATCGCACTTGCGAATCTTCCGGCGGATTCGTCGACTCTCTCTCTGCTGCGAGACTCGGGTCGAAAGAGCGGTTTTCATTGTTATGCGCGCACGGCCTATGTCTGTGCCCAGGTTTCGTTCGATCGGCTCGAACGCGGAAAAGATGGAAGGCCGTTTGCGCCCGGCCTCAAACGCCTTCGTCGGTTCGAAAAAGCAATGGGCGCCGCAGCCAGGGTTCGAACTGAGCATCGACGGTCTTGGGAAACAGTAGAACCGGTACTGTCAGAATTCATGCAGGCACACGTTGCTCGATTCCTGGAGATCGGGCGCATCAGCAACATCGCTGACAGCAATCGGAGAGTTTTTCTCGCCGAGCTGGCGCGCGTTCTGTCCCAGAGTGAGTGGTTCGTCTTGAGCCGCATGTTGGCCGGAGAGCGTCCAGTCGCTTGGCACTATGGCTTCCAATTTCATGGCTCATGGTTCTGGTACCAGCCAACATTCGACAGTTTCGTCGAAAAGCACTGGCCTGGATTCTGTTTGTTGAGTCAGGTCATTCAGGATTCCATCGAGATTCCCGGGATGACGATGCTTGACCTTGGGCTTGGCTCCGAAGCCTATAAGGCCAAGTTCGCGAACGAATCCCGCGAGACCCTATACGTCTCTTTGCACACGTCACTTCTAGAGCATTCCCGGGCCATCGTCCGTCATAAAGCCGCAGAAGCCATTAAGTCCTCGCCAAGGTGGGAAAAATTGGCGAGTGAAGCTCGGAACCGAGTCCTCGCGATCAGGATGCGTTTGCGCGGCCAAGGGCTACGAAACACGCTAGGCTGGCTGAGCAAGCGTCTGGTGCGGCTGATCCGAGCGCGCGACGAAATTTTCTTTTACGAACTTACGCCCCCCGACGCATCGCTCCTTCAGTCGGACAACGTCTTCGTCAAGCAGATCGACTTGAGAGTGCTCGCGGCTGCTGCCATGCAGAACTTTGGAGACGAAGGCACAATGCCATACCTTCTGCGCTGCGCTCGACGGTTACGCACTGAACCTGAGAGTGTGGGATTCGTTCTCACAAATCCGAGTGGCGAGCTGCTTCATTTCACGTGGGCGAGGCCCTTTGAAGGCTTCTATTGGTCGGAGCTGAGTGGTACATTGCCTCCGCCTTCTCCGGGAGACGTTGTAATGTTCGATTCGTGGACTCCGGTTTCTCAAAGAGGCCGCGGACACTATGCACCGACGCTTAGACTGGCCGTTGCTAGAATACGCCAGGAAGGGAAGCGAGCATGGGGATTCAGCGCCTCTACGAACACATCCTCCGTGCGCGGACTCGAAAGGGCTGGGTTCCGTCGATGCTTCTCGGTGATCCGGCGGCGAATATTGTGGTGGCAGAGGATTTTTCAAAAACAAAACATTGCCATACCGATGTCGCCTGACGCCTAAATCGTCGACCACGATGCGAGTTCTCCTCGTACATCCGGAAGATTCTCCGCTTAACGGACCTTGGGCCGCGCAGCGCTGGGACCTCGTCGTCGATCTCGGACGATCATCCGACTTCTCAGCACGACGGTGGCAGGAACGCATGAAATGTCCCGTTCTTCGCGCAGATTCCTTTCGGCAGGGGATCAAAGATCTGCACCAAGTCCGCAACCTGTTTGCGAATGGCCGGGGTTATCTGTCGGATGAAGAAGGCATCGATTGGTGGGACCTTACTTCTCTGGTCATCGTGCCGGAAGCAGAATCGCTCATCGTTCTCCAGCGCATGGTTCCCGATATCAGAACAGCGACAGAACTCTGGACAACCCGGGATGGCTGGCAGCCAAAAATCATGGCAACGCTGTCGGGCGCTGAACTCCGTGCCTTTGGCAGCGACGGATTCAAACAGCTTGCGAATCGGGTTCTGCACTACACAGGATTGCTGCGCCGTTTTAGAGCAAGCCAAATCAAAGAGATCTTGCTCGACAAGTACGATTCGAACTACCGGTTTCGCTCCCGGCTGACTTCCAGCCAAAGCGTTTGCAAGTGTCCGGTTGTGCTTTTGCCGAGCGCATACCGAAACGTTTCAAGAATGGCCGCTGCCTATGCCCGTTTGCTTCCCGACCAGGCTTTTCTGCTCGTTGCTACGCGGCAAAATGCACACGAGTTCGCGCGTCCGCGCAATTTGCAAATTAGAGATCTCTTTGCATATATCGACACAAACCCACCTGCGAAAGAAACGGTCTCGATTTTGGAGAGATGGGGTCTTCTCCAGCAGAAGTTGCGCGCCATGCCGGAATTCGAAATGTTGGCCAGCGCGGACGTATTCCATAACTTTCCTCGCTGGTTTCGCGACGGTCTCGTCGTCCGAAATGCATGGCGCCAAGTTCTCGAAAGCGAGCCGGTCCAGGGAGTCCTGTGTGGGGACGATAGCAACATCTATACCCGGGTGACCGTTCTGCTCGCGGCGAACCGCAATATTCCGACGGTGGATTTCCATCACGGCGCTCTCGACGGCCGCTATTTATTCAAAGACCTGCCTAGTGACGTCTACCTCGCGAAGAACGAAATGGAAAGGGACTACCTCCTTCGGCTCTGTGGGCTTCCCGCGGAGCGGGTTTCCATTGGATCGCCATCCAATCGGAACTTGCCGGCAACTCGAAACTGCGACCGCGCAGACGGGACCGCCGCCATTTTTTTCTCTGAGCCTTACGAAGTGGGTGGCATGCGCCCCGAAGACATATACGGTGAAATTCTTCCGGCACTCTGTCGCGTGGCGCGTGAAAACGGGCGGTCAGTCGTCGTCAAGCTGCATCCTTTTGAGAGCCGCCCGCAGCGCGCGAGACTCGTCCGGCATATCCTCCGTTCGGAAGATCGAGAATTGGTCACGGTCGTAGACGGCCCGCTCACTTCCGAGTTGATGAATCGAGCATGGTTTGGAATCACCATTGAATCCACCACCGCAATGGATTGCATGCAGAGCGGAGTTGCCTGCTTTCTCTGCGGATGGCTGTCAATGTCCTCTTATGAATATCAAAAGCAATACGCACGATTCGGAATGGGAGAGATTTTGCAAGAGGTGCGCCAAGTCGAGGAGATTCCACGCAGGCTCAATGAGTCGCGGAGCCGGCCATCCTTGCGATCAAACCCATCGCCTGCGGCCGATCCTGCACTCTTGCACCGCTGGCTGACGGTGGCCCAGACGCGCGTCGCGAGGTCCGTCTCGTGAATACTCCCCCTCCGGTCAGGGATTCGCCGGCGGCCGCAACAGAGGCAACCCAGCAGTTTCGCTCGCAGGTTGGCCACATTTCCCGGCAGTCCGGCATTCATTTCGCAGGGACGATTTTTGCCTTAGCCACGGGCTATCTTTTCAAGGTCTACGTCGCTCGCGTTTTGGGAGCGGAGGATTTAGGCCTCTACGCCCTAGGAGCCACGTTGATCGGATTCCTAGGAATCTTCAACACACTGGGCTTGCCGCAATCGGCCGTCAGGTTTGTTGCTTCGTATCGCGCCGCAGGAAAGTTCAAGGAATTGCATGCTTTGCTCTGGCGCGGCGCTGGATTGCTGCTGGTCGCCAACGTCGTGCTCGTGATAGCGTTGCTGACCTTTGGTCGGCTTATCGCTGTGCGGTTTTACCACTCTCCTGCTCTGGTTCGATATCTGCCGCTCTTTGCATTGATCATGCTTTTCGCGGTGTTAAGCGGCTTCTATGGCAAGGTATTGGCGGGATATCGCGATATCAAGCTGCGAACATGGATCGTGAATTTTGTGGGTACGCCGCTGAACATGATCTTTGCAGTCGTCTTGATTTCTCTTGGATTGGGACTTCGAGGGTACCTGATCGCCCAGGTCTTGAGCGGAGCAATCGTCTGCGCCTGCTTGTTTGTGGCTGTGTGGAACTTTACGCCCGTCGAAGCACGGTTGCTGGAACAACGCGGATCGAATCCCGAGAACGTAGTCTGGTCGTTTTCGGCGACGATGGTGGGAATTGGCCTTCTCGAGTTTTTGATGAGCCAAGTCGACAAAGTTGCTTTAGGCTTCTATCTCGGAGCGCGACAGGTGGGCATCTATTCAGTCGCAGCTGCGCTCGTAGCCTACGTGCCGCTGGTCCTGAGCTCGATCAACCAGATATTTGCTCCTACCATCTCTGATCTTCACACCCGTGGACAAATTTCCATGCTCGGACGCTTGTTTCAATCGCTCACGAAGTGGGCGACTGGACTAACCTTGCCGCTCGCCATGGTGGTCATCGTCTTTGCTCATCCGCTGATGGGGATTTTTGGCCGCGACTTTGAGCGCGGCTGGCCGATTCTGATCATTGGCACCCTCGGGCAACTGGTAAACTGCGGAGTCGGTTCGGTGGGCTATTTGCTTCTCATGTCGGGCAATGAAAAAAGGTTAATTCGAGTCCAAACTGCGATGGCGGTTGTCATGGTCGTGTGTTGTGCCTCATTTGTTCCAATATTCGGGATATTGGGTGCTGCAGCGGCTGCGGCTATCACAAACGTCGGCGTCAATTTTTGGAACCTGCTGGAAGTTCGCAAAACGCTCGGCATTTCTCCATATAACCGCGGGTACCTCCGTCTGCTGCCGCCAACTCTGGTGAGTCTAGCTGTGGTTCTTCTGCTCAACAGGTATTCTTTTGTTTTTCGTCACAACTGGGTTGCGGTCGGAGTGTCTTTTATTGCTGCGTACGGAGTATTTGCGGGCGTTCTTTTGCTGGTTGGACTGCAGGCGGACGATCGGCTGATTGCTGCAGCCATCTGGTCTCGGATGCGAGGTATTTTTCTTCGCGCGGGGGCTGCGGCATGACGGAAGTTCGACAGGTTCAGCTTCCGCAAGATCTCTGCGCGGCCGCTGAGAAGAAATTTCAGCTCCAGTTCGGTACTTTAGAGGAGTTGTTAACTTTCGTGCTTCGCGATCTTCTACGTGACGACGCTCTGCAGGCCGATCTGGCAGAAGAGCGCTTGGTTGAACAACGGCTGCGCGAACTTGGATATCTCTGAACCCATGCCACTTCTTAATTTCGGTCGCACAAAATCTGCGAACGTCCCGGATTCACGCCGAGCATGGAGACTCTAGAGTCGATTCGACGCTCGGAGAGGGAGCGACTTTATCCCTCGGTGACAAATCCAAGTTGGCTCGTGCTTCGGCGCCGGCGGGAGATTTTTCGGAAATGGACTTCTCAGCAGGATGGAATCCCACTCGACGTGCTTGACGTGGGCGGGCGAATGCAGCCCTATCGTTCACTCCTGAGAAAGCGGGTGCGTCGGTATGTCGCCATTGATTTGCTGCAGACTCCGGTCGTTGATGTCATGGCTCGTGGCGAGAACATTCCGTTCGCAAGCGATCTGTTCGATCTGGTGATTTGTACCCAAATGTTGGAGTACGTCCGCGATCCTCACACCGTAATCTTTGAGATTCATCGTGTGCTCAAGCCGGGTGGATATCTGTTTCTCTCCGCTCCAGCGATCGCTCTGCGCGACGCGGACGAAGAGTATTGGCGTTTCTTTCCCTCTTCTCTTCGATGCCTCCTCCACCCCTTCAGTGAGTCCGAAATTAGTCCCGAAGGAGGAAGTGTCATTGGTTTTTTTCGCATACTCAATACCGGCTTGGACGTTTCAGTTCGCTACCCTGTCCTTCGCTCGATCTTTCATTGGACTTTGTGCCCGGCAATCAACTTGGCGGGAGAAATATTGAACTTCGTTTCCTTCAGCAAGAACGATCAGTTGACGACTAACTACAGCGCCTGGGCAAGGAAATAAGGGACACGAGGATTTGAAATGCATCTTGCCCGAAAACTCTGGCAGCGAGGGCTCGATTTATTACCGACGGCGGGATTCCATTTCGATCGCCCTCTTGTGTTGTTGCAGAGTGACGATTGGGGACGTGCTGGGTTACGCGACCACAAGGGACTGGAGCAGCTCCGCAATTCTGGAGTCAATCTCGGGGATCGGCCCTACGATTTCTACACTCTCGAAACTGAGGAAGATCTCTTCGCGCTGAGAGAAGTACTGGCGCGTCATGGGGATTCTATGGGGCGCCACCCGTGCCTCGAAATGAATTTCATCGTCGCGAATCTTGATTTGGCCAAATATCCATTTGACGGGCAGAATCTTCCGTTTCTTCCGCTAGCAGACGGCCTGCCACCAGGGTGGAATCGCCCAAATCTTGTGAAAGGGTATCTCGGCGGGATCGCGGAGGGAGTGTTCCACCCCGCACTACATGGTACGTCGCACTTCTGCCAGATGTCGGTCGAGCGTGCGATGGTTGGCAACGGGGAAAGAGCGAAAGTTTTACGTACTTTCTGGAAGGCAGGCGCCACTTATATTCACTGGCGGATGCCTTGGATCGGCTATGAATATTGGGACCCGGAGCAACCGGAAGACGAACGGTTCCTATCTCGAGAATTGCAAACAGATTTCATTGGCCAATCAGTTGGAGCCTTCGCGAGATTATTTTCCGCGCTGCCATCGTCCGCCTGTGCCCCAGGTTACCGCGCCAATGGCGACACGCATCGGGCCTGGTCGGAACATGGAATTCGCGTAGCTCAGAACGGTCCGGGATCTCTCACTCCACCATTCTTCGACCGCCACAAAATGCTGAATCTGGCTCGGACCGTTGAGTTTGAGCCCGCTCTCGATCCATCGTTCTCTCTCGCTACGTGTATGCGACAGGCAGAAGCTTGTTTCGTGCGCGGCATTCCCGCGATCGTCTCCACGCATTCAATCAACTTCCATTCCACGGTGCAAGATTTTCGTTCGCGAAGTTTAAAGCTGCTGGAAGAATTCTTTGCCGCCTTGGAATTGAAATATCCTAATTTGCTCTACCTTCACGATGAGGACTTGCGCCAGTTGGTGAACAATGGAAGCTACGAGACGACTCGCGGGCGACTCCAGGTGAATGTTACCCGGAAGACGTTTATCAAGGCGATGGCTAAGGTGCGAGAGATATGACGGCAAGGCCAAAATCGATTGTGTTGGTGACGGTGGATTGTCTGCGCGCTGATCATGTTGGCTTTATGAGTTACCGGCGCCCCACAACTCCTTTTCTCGATTCGCTGGCTGGCGAGAGTATCGTCGTGCTGAACGCGATTGTCGCGGGCGCGCCAACTTATTATTCACTTCCAGCGATTCTTGCGTCCCGCTATCCGTTGGCTCTAGGACGCGACCGGCTCGGACTCGGACCGGACGAGCCGACCTTAGCTTCCTGTTTGAAGCAGTCTCGGTACGCCACGGGTGCTTTCTGTGCGGCGAATCCTTATATATCCCGACGCTTTGGATACGATCATGGGTTCGACACGTTTCGCGACTATATTGAGAATGAGTCAAATCCTGTCGCTAGCGAAAATGCAGGTTCGCCTCTCGGAGGTTTGGCCAGTCGTCTGAACCGCGAGCTAAAGAAGATTCGTCCCGCGCTGGGGCCGCTCGGTGCCGTCTACGATGAGCTCTACTTCCGATATTGCCAACGCGTTGCTCCTCTGGGGGCATCGCTCGATGAGCTTCGTCGCTTTCCTTCCGCCGACACAATCATCAATGACGCACACGAGTGGATGGCATCGCTTGGCAAGTCACCGTTTTTCTTGTGGCTGCACCTGATGGATCCACATTCGCCCTATTACCCGAAAGAAGAAGCGCTGCGCCTGATGGGAGACGGCCCGACTTCGCCATTCCGAGCGCGTTATCTGAATTCGTTCTGGAACCGGTCGGATATCGGATCGCGCCGTTTGGCAAAACATCGCGACGATATCATCGCACTCTATGACGCCGGAATTCGATGGGTTGATGGCCAATTAAAGCGTCTGATCACGATGTTGCGCGATTCCAGCCGTTGGGAGGATTGTATCTTCGCCTTGACCGCCGACCACGGCGAGGAATTTCTGGAACACGGTGGTCGCTACCATCCGCCTTCCCGGCTGGCCGAGGAATTGATCCATGTTCCTCTCTTGTTGCGTGTGCCCGGTTGGGGCAAGAAGAATGTTTCGCCTGGACCTTTCAGCCACATTCATCTGGCTCCCACAATTCTGGACGCAGCGAATGTTCCTGTCCCTTCCTCGTTTCAGGGTGTCAGCCACTGGTCCGAGTTGCATAGCGGACGCGAATTCGATGGCCTCGCAATTTCTGAGTGCATTGCAGGATGCACGAACCCATTTCATCCGGACCGGCGTCTAGGATCACGCGTACTTGTTGTGAGGGATGCGCGCTTCAAGCTGGCGCTGTCTTTTGACCCTGTTATCGAGCAACTCTACGATCTGGAATCGGATCCTGATGAGAAATCGCCCTTGCCCAGGAACGCAGAAACGGCTGTGCGTCGCCGTCTTCTCAGTGCTGCTCGAGAGCATATCAGCCGATCCATTCGCGATCGAGACGCTCGATCGCGTGTGAGGGCACGTCTGCGCGAACTTCAGCTAGAATGGAAAAACCCAGCGGATAAGGCCTCGCCACTGGCTTCCTGACCTGAGACTGGCTGTTATTTGCATCCGAAATGATTACGATTTTTACGCCGTCGTACGCCGACGAAGCCGGCACCAACGCGCAAAATCTCTCCGTGAAAGAGATCGTCGCCCGGCTCGATCCCTCACGGTGTGCCGTGACCATGCTGCATGAAGGAGAAGTGGATCCGCGCATCGCAGCGCGGCCCAACACGCGCCTCTTGCGTTGGAAGAAACACGGAAACACGCTGCGAACTGTTTTTCAAATCCTGATGAAGGTTCCCGACCTGTACTTCTTCCCGCGCGAAGGCCCTCTGGACGCCGCTTTCTTGAGCTTGCGCCGCCATTTGAAGTTGAAGACAGCGCTTGTGAGCTATGTCGTATCCGGCGGCCTTCAATCCGGACCGTATTCTCCAGCGCGGGTTCGTCACATTCGCGAAGCGGATGCCGTATTTGCAAACAACAACTATCTCGGTCAGCTTCTGCAGGAGAAAATGGGAATATCTTCGGCCGGCACTTTATACGATGGCATTGATCGTCGCTATTTTTTTGCCCCGGATATTGCGCGGAGTTCCCGCCGCGAACTTGCGGTTCTCTGCGCCGGATCCTATCGGCCATACAAACGAATGCCTCTAGTCGTTCGCCAAGCTGCGCGCTGGCCCGACATTCGTTTCCGGATTGCGGGTACTGGAGAAGAGGAGGGGATTTGCCAAAAACTAGCCGCCGAACTGGGCTGCAGGAATATCGAGTTCTTGGGACATCTTTCTCAGCCGCGGCTAGGCGAGGAGATGCGGCGCGCTGATATCTTTTTCTTTCCGAGCATTCTCGAGGGTCATCCGCAAGTTTTGTTGCAAGCTGCAGGTAGTGGGCTTCCCGTGGTGGCGATGTGGATCTATCGGCCCGATTGCATCGTGAGCGGAACCACCGGATTTCTCGTCGACACCGATGACGACCTGTCCCTGAAGTTAGACGAGTTGATTCGTAACTCAGACCTCCGCCACCGCATGGGAGAGGCCGCTGTCGCGCATGCGCGGCAATTCGATTGGGATATCATCGCCAGAAAGTGGCAGGAGGCACTTGAACACGTTGTCGCGAAACGACGAAACGGTTAGAGAGGCCGCACCCCTGCGAGGGCCCCAATTGTGAGTGATTATCCTCAATTACTTATCCTCGGAAAGGTGCGCCGTCCGTCTGAGTCCACGCCGCTTCGTGTTCTCACTCTCACGCCTTTCTATCCGAGCGTCGGAAATGACGTATCGGGATGTTTCGTCGCGGAGCCTCTCGACGAGCTGTCTAAGATTGGTGTTCAGAGCGTCGTTTTTGCTGTGCGACCGTTTTATCGTGGAAAAGCTCTACCGTCGCAAAAAGGTATTCCAGCTGAATGGATGCGGTATTTCTCCTTGCCGGGAGGAACCGGACTTTCGAGTGCGGGAGCATTCGTTTACGCGCGCATTCTTGGAAAAGTGCGTGAGTTGCATCTCTCGCATGGAATCGACCTAATCCATGCTCATGCTCCGCTGCCTTGCGGCCACGCCGCGATGCTGATCAGCGCCGAGCTGAAAATTCCTTATGTAGTTTCTGTTCACGGTCTTGATGCGTTCTCTACTGAGCAGGTCCGTGGACGTGCCGGCGATTGGTGCCGGCGTATTTCTCAGCGAGTCTACCTGTCCTCTCGGCGAGTCATTTGCATCAGCGAACGCGTCCGCGAACAAGTCTTGGAGGGGACGGGCAGAAAGTGTCGCACATCCGTGGTCTACAACGGCGTGGACCCCGAATTATTCTCTCCAGGCCAACAGCCTCCTACTGACCAAGTGGTGCTCAGCGTCGGCAACCTGATTCCTATCAAAGGGCACGAAGTGCTGATCCGAGCTGTGGCGTCAATCTCGAAAGATTTTCCGGCTTTAAAGCTGGAGATTATCGGAGAGGGCCCGGAATTGCCAAACTTGCGGGAACTTGCAAACCAACTTGGGATTGGCAATGCAGTGCATTTTGCCGGCCCGCAAGCGAGAGTTCAAGTTGCCGCAACCATGCGTCGCTGTACGATCTTCGCCCTGCCCAGTCGCTATGAAGGATTGGGTTGTGTTTACCTGGAAGCGATGTCGGCGGCCAAACCAGTCATCGGATGCCGAGGGCAGGGCATCGCTGAGATCATTCAACACGGCTCCAATGGATTTCTAGTCGGCCCCGACAACGAAAGGGAACTGGCTTTGGCGCTCGCCATGTTACTTCGCGATGAGAATCGCCGGAGGAACCTTGGAACGTCCGCCCGGGACACGATACTTGACCAATTGACTCTCGCGCATCAAGCCGAGAGATTCGCGCGGATTTATCGGGAACGCCTCCAGTGACTCCCCGCCTCGTCATCATCACGGAGATCATTTCTCCTTATCGCATCCCTTTGTTTAACTCGCTGGCGCGGCAGCCGAACATAGATCTGCACGTGATTTTTCTGGCTGAGACGGACCCGGGACTTAGGCAGTGGAGGGTTTATAAGGACGAGATCGAGTTTTCCTATGAGGTTCTCCCATCGTATCGAAAGCGCATCTTCGGTTACAACGCGTTGTTTAACCGTGGTGTCAGACGCGCGCTCTCCATCGCGAAGCCCGATGCCATCCTCTGTGGCGGCTACAACTATCTCGCTTCCTGGCAAGCGCTCGCATGGGCCAGAAAGCGTGACGTCCCGTTCCTGCTGTGGTCGGAAAGCAATCTGCAAGACATGCGCGCAGGGAATTTGCTAATAGAATTTCTTAAAGGCCAATTCCTCCGACGATGCAGTGGATTCGTCGTGCCCGGGCGTTCTGCTCTGGAGTACTTGTGCGCGCAAGGGATCAAAGAACACGACATCTTTATAGCCGTAAATGCGGTCGACAACGATCGGTTTGGCCGCGCCGCCACGCTAATGCGAGAGAAAGCGGTTCAACTCCGCAGACAACTGTCTCTGCCCGCCCGATATTTCGTCTTCGTCGGACGGTTAGTTCCCGAGAAAGGGGTTTTTGAATTACTCGCCGCGTATGTATCGCTCGAACCAGAAGTGCGCGAACGGATTAGCTTGGTATTCGTAGGTGATGGCCCATCCCGTACTGCGCTCGAGATCGAAGCTGCTGCATGTTCTCGCGGAGTGATAAAATTTGTTGGTTTCGCCCATCAAGAGCAGTTGCCAGCGTATTATGCGCTGGCGGAAATGCTGGTTTTGCCGACCTACACCGACACTTGGGGACTGGTAGTAAACGAAGCCATGGCTTGTGGTTTGCCAGTCATCCTGAGCGAGACCGCCGGTTGCGCCGCCGATTTAGTCACACAGAACTGGAATGGCCAGATTGTTCCGTCTCGAAATGTCGCAGCCCTCGCCTCTGCCATGCGCAATCTTGCGAATCGGTCGGAGTTTTGTTCCGCGATGGGTTTGAATAGCCTGAGGCGCATTGCAGCTTATTCGCCGCGAGATTGGGCCGACGGGATCGTGCGGATGATGGGCGCATTGAGGATGAAGCGTGGATAAAGGCTTAACACGAGTCTTGCTCATCGCCAGCGTCATTCTCATTGCTCCCGTACTGGCGTATCTGGCTTATTCACGTCCTGGATACTTCAGCAGCGAGACATACCTCGGAGGCCTTCTTCTAACGGAGGCTCTGATCGCGGCTGTTTGGCTTTATCGCAGGAGCTTCTTTCCGCTTGTCGTTGTTACGTTTCTCTTGGCTGGCATGGATTTACCGGTCGGTTCCGTTTGGACTATGGCGCGCTGGGTGGTTCTGGCAGTGGGGGCTTTGGCTGGCGCTTCGATCATGCTGAAGGAGCGCCGTTATTCTTTTGGCCTGTTTCACGTCCTCGCATTTTTCTGTGTGTGCGCGGCGCTCATGTCAGCAGCCGTTTCCCGCTACACGGTCGTGTCGTCTTTAAAGGTCCTGAGCCTTCTTCTCCTGTTCCTATATGCCGCTACCGGAGCCAGGCTGGCTGTCATGAATCGCGAGAACCGGTTCTTCGCGGGGCTGTTGATTGGTTGCGAGATATTTGTCGTAGTGATCGCAGGCTCTTATGCGATGGGCAGGGAAGTAATGGGCAACCCTAATTCGCTGGGCGCCGTGATGGGAGTTGTCGCTGCTCCGATTCTGCTCTGGGGCACCCTGTTGAATCAGGAACCATTTTCATATCGTCGGCGCCTGTTCCTGTACTTCGTGGCGATGTACCTTACCTACGTCAGTCAGGCTCGCGCCGGCATCCTCGCTGCGCTCGTTTCCTGCGCCGTTCTTTGTATAGCCTTGCGCAAATACAGCCTCTTGGCGCAGGGAGCCGCGGTCATCGTGATTCTGGCCGCAACCGCCGCCATATTTCAGCCCGAAGCATTTTCGAGGACCATATCGTCGATTAGTTCGACGGTTGTGTACAAGGGCAAGGATCCTTCGCAGGGCATGCTTGGTTCTCGCACATCCCCCTGGCAAGACAGTGTCGATGCCATTCGCGCCCACGTTTGGTTTGGAACCGGATTCGGAACGTCCGATACGGGGCATGATCCGACCGATAACCTCGGCAAATTTGCCAGTTCAACTGCGGCCACGACGGAGCATGGAAGCAGTTACTTGGAAATCGTTGCCTGGGTAGGGATCCTCGGCCTCTTGCCATTTGCGTTGTTATTGGCCGTGCTTTTCGGTAAGTCCTTGCGCGTTGCCCTTTGGATGTATCGAAACGGCACGCCCTCGCATCCGGCGGTTCCGCTCGCGATTCTGATGATTGCTGGCCTCGTACACGCGGCATTTGAAGACTGGCTCTTTGCTCCGGGATACTATCTCTGCCTATTCTTTTGGTGTATGGCCTTCGTTTTTGTAGATCAATCGGCTGGCCTTTTTGTTAGCAATGCCCGTCCCTTTTTGATGAAGCAAGCGAGAGGTCTCCGACAGCGTCTGGGCGCCGTTGCTGCGAGTCGATAATGCGTCTGTTCATCAACTCCCTCGCGGCCAGCGCCGGCGGCGGACTGACCTACATCCGCAATGTCCTTCCTCTTCTCGACGGCATACAGGACTTGCACATTACCGTCGCTTTGAGCCCTGGCCTGCGAAAAGAGTTTCATTGTGGCGACAGCATTGAGTTTCTCGACCTTAATGTTCCATCGGCTCGCAGATTCTGGTTTGAACAACGCGAACTTCCGCGCGTGATCCAGAACTCTCGCGCGGATGTCCTGCTTTCGACTGGGAATATTTCTCTCCGTCGGTCCCCGGTCCCCCAAATTTTGCTATCGCGCAATTCAATTTATCTGTCCTCAGATTTCTACCGGGACTTGCGCTCGCGTCACGAATACCGCACTTGGCTGGATACGCGCTTGAGGGCCATCATCGCGCGAAGGTCGATTGCGTGGGCCGATCTAACCGTAGCTCCGAGCCAGGCTTTTGCTACGGACCTAACCCGCTGGACGGGGCGCAAGGTATTCGCCATCCATCATGGGTTTGACCGCGATGCTTTTACTGAAAATTCGGATCCCCTAACGCCCGACGTCAAGGAGAAGCTAAAGGCTGCGGAAGGATCATTCAAACTGCTCTTCGTCAGCCACTACAATTACTACCGCAACTTCGAAACCCTGATTCGATCTTTACCGCTTTTGCGCCATCGCCTTTCGCCCCGACCGATCAAACTCCTTCTCACCTGCCATCTCGCGCCCGGAAGCAATCCCGGAAACTACAATCCCGAATCCGCGCGACGCTTACTGGATACGCTTGGCGTATCGAACATGGTTGTGGAACTCGGGCCAATCCCTTATTCGCAACTGCATCAGCTCTACGCATCCGCGGATGTTTATGTCACTCCTGCCTACGCGGAGACCTTTGCTCATCCTCTAGTCGAAGCGATGGCAAGCGGGCTGCCTGTTCTCGCTTCAGATGCTCCAGTACACCGTGAGATTTGTGCGGAGGCTGCGGAATACTTTCCGAAATTTTCACCCGGAGGTTTAGCGGAAAAATTGGCCTGCTTGATATCATCGCGCGAAACAATGGGCCGTATGGTTACAGCTGGGCGCGCTCGATCCGCTGAGTTTTCCTGGAAAACGCACGTCGACAAGATACTTGAACTCTGCAGGGCTTTAGTCGGTCAACGACCCCGTGAAGCGGCCATCGCCGATCAGTCGTTCGATTCTGCATCCACTGAGCACCCAGCGCACCAGTGCGAGTCTGGCACCGCAGTGATCAGACATTTCGGCGATCGATAAAAAGGTGTCACAACGATCGGGCAAATTGCGGTAGAAGACCCTATGTTGCAAAACCCTCGCTGTGGGTAAAGTCGTAGACAGAAACTTATCTAGCAGGTCCTGCGGCTTTGTCTGTAAAGATGCGATCGAACGCTTGTCCCACCCGCTGAATCTGCTCGTCGTTCATCTCCGGATACATCGGCAAGGATAAGACCTCACTCGCTGCCCGCTCCGCTTGCGGGAAAGCTCCTCGGACGTATCCCAGATCGCTATATGCCGGCTGCACGTGCACGGGCTCTGAGTAATGAACTGCTGTCTGAATTCCTTCCGCCAGCAGTGCTTTTTGAAGCCCATTGCGATCTTTGCTGCGAAGCGTGTAGAGATGATAGACGTGGCGAGCCCATGGCATTTCCGCTGGACATTCAACGTCGCATTCTGCGAGCGCCTGGTTATAGGCTTTAGCCAGCGAGCGCCGCCGCTCCGTCCACTCCTCCAGATGTCGCAGCTTCACTCGCAATATTGCGCCTTGCAGACCCTCCATACGGTAATTGAATCCCGCGCATCACGTGGTGATACTTGCGATCTTGGCCCCAGTCGCGAAGCATGCGAACGGTTTTTGCATAGCCGGCATTATTGGTCGTGACCGCTCCGCCCTCCCCGTACGCTCCCAGGTTCTTGGCGGGATAGAAACTGAAACAAGCGATGTCGCCTATGCTGCCCGCTCGCCGGCCCTTGTACTCCGCCCCATGGGCCTGGGCAGCGTCTTCTATCACGACCAGGCCGTGGCGCCGCGCAATCTCCAGGATCGGGTCCATATCGGCGGGCTGTCCATAGAGATGGACTGGCAAGATCACTTTGGTGCGTGGAGTAATAGCCGCTTCAATCGCAGCCGGATCCATGTTGAAGGTGCGCGGATCGATGTCCACCAACACGGGTCGGGCTCCTGCATACAGAACTGCAGCTACGCTGGCGACAAACGTAAACGGCACCGTGATGACTTCATCTCCTGCTCCGACTCCCGCAGCTAGCAGGGCCAGATGCAGCGCGCTCGTGCCGGAATTCAAAGCAATACAGTCGGCGGCGCCGGAGTATCGCGCAAATTCTTCTTCAAACTTCGCCACTTCACTGCCTAGTACGAACTGGCAGCTGTCCAAGACACCATCAATCGCCGCATCAATCTCAGCTTTGATGCTGCGATATTGTGCCCGCAAATCGAGATAAGGTACTGTGACCGGAGATTCTTTCATTCAAGGACCTGTGGGTCTGATTTTACCAGCCACAAGAACTCAAAGCGGAAGGCTGCGTGCACCCAATTCGCAACCGCATGCCTGGAGGACTAATGTTTGATCAACGAGGATCAGCGCCGGAACGTTTTCTTTCACGCTCTCTTGGCCGCACTTTTTGCGGTTCGCTCGGAATCGCGATTCTAGGATCGGCTCTTTTTGTTACGTTTCCTCATGGCTGTGACGCCTCGGCCTCCGATTCTCAACCCTTGGCCACCAATTCAATTCGATCCGCTACCGACTTCAACTGGCGCCAAAGCCCATCTTCGGTATTGAACTCGCCAGGCACGAACTCGGTAACCCTCGATCCATGTCCCCCCGGTGTCATCGCCGCCGAACCGGCATACTACGTGTATATATCGGGCACGGGAACCCCTGAAGCTGTACGCGTCACCGGAGGGAGTTGCAAGGGTGATGGCCGCGCCGGAACTCTTGACTTCACTACGGTCCACCCGCATCCATCCGGGTATGTCATCGGCAGCGCGTCTGGAGGAATTCAAGAAGCATCCGTCGCCGCGCGATTCATCCCCACTAATCCCAAAGGAGTTTCGCAAGCCGGGAAGGTCGTAGTCCCACCCGGTGAATATGACGTGTTTGCGCCAATTTCCATTCGTGCCGCGAATCAGACGGTCGACTTCGAAGGGTCCGTCGTCAACTGCTATACGCCAAATGACGCTTGTATTTTCGTCGGCGATGCGAAGTCCTCCAACGCGTTCGAAGACATCACGCTGAACAGTCCTCGCGGACGTCCCATGACCGTGGCCGGCACGAAGCCATTCATTGAGGTGAACGCCCAGCAGACTCGTCTGTTCAACGTCAGCACGCGTTGGCCACCACGGGGTGGAAGTTTCGGCACATTTGTTCAAGTCGACGACGATCAGGCATTTCTGCTGGACGGTTTGGACACCGTCCTTGGTGGATCTCCCGTGACTTGCAATCCAAACTTCTGCGGCGCAATCGTCACAGCTCCCGGTCCCTTCAACAAGTGGTCGGCTGTCGGCTGGCTCAAAAACCTAAACATCTCGCTCCAATGTGCGGGCAAGGGCGTCGAGTGGATTTCAGGAAACGGAGTGAAGATCTCCGACAGCGTGATTCAAGGTTGGTCCATGTACGGGGTCCGCGTCAGCAATCAGCGTGGCGGGTCTGCTGGCTTAATCACCGACAACGTCTACTTCGAGGCCGCACCGTGCCAGGAGCACAGTCCGTACGGCAACGTCGGGAACGCGGCAATCATTGCGGAAGGGGTTCACGTAATGATTTCGGGACTGGGTGCCAATAGCGCTTACGGACTGTTTCCAAACTGGGGATCGCAGACGGGATCTCACGACTGGCTGTACTGGGTTGTTCCCGTAAGCGAAAAGTATGGAGACGGAATTCCTCTGCCCGCAGGCCGCGCTCTGAACAATGGCTCAGGCAGTATCAAGGGCATCTTTCCGCGCATCGCCGGGGCGACGAGCTACAGAATTCTTAAAATGGATTGGGATGATCGTTCCATTCCCCGACCGTATCCCCAAGGGACCGGTAAGTATTTACTGACGACGATCCAGCAAAGTTCCTGTGCGGCTCTGACCTGTTCCTTCACTGACAACGGCGAATCTCTCTCGTCCTACACGAATGCGGGCGAGAATATGACCGCGAACATTTATATGCCGCGTTTGGATTTCTGGCCTGGCTCGATTGTTTTAAGTCCCGGTGAGGATATGTCGAGCGAAAGGCACAACGTCCCAGCGCTTACGTTGCAAGCCGATGTCGTGGGCGTCGGAGGAGTGGTTACGACCCAACCCGCATGGGAAATCACCGGCGAAGCCAACACCTTGATGGGATCGCCAGCAACTCCACCCGCAGCTGCCAATATCGAGTCCGCCCATACGAATGGCATTGGTCCATTCCCTGGGGCAACCATCCTCGCGGCAGCGAACCTGCCTCAGCAGGCTCCGGCCGGATACAAGGGAAGGTTGAATTTTGGTCACGCGGGCCGCCCAGGTGGCTTCACTCCGCTCATCACGCTGGGCGACAGCAACTGGGGAAAGACTTGGTCCACCTCCAATCATCGGCCCGTGGCGGATGTGAACGATCTCGACCTTGGCTATGAGAATAAGATTGATACCTTTTACACACGTGCTCAAAGCGAGCTTCGGGAATACGTTGGGAAGTTTCCAGACGGCAACCCCCAAGAGAAGCTGACTGCCTCCGCGAAAACGTTCAATGTTCCGGTCACGATTAATGGCGATCTCACGGTGACGGGGAAGTGTGCGGGCTGCAACGGAATGGGCGGTGCCGCAGCCAGCGCCCCGTCCAGATGGTCGGTCTCCCTGACCGCACAAAAAGCGGCCATCGGTTCCACGAATCTTTGTGGCGCAGCCCCGTGCGGCTCCGGTGAGTACCGGATCAGCTATTACGTTGACGCCACCGGTGCCTGCGCTTCTGCCGGCAACGGATCGACGGCTCTCACTATTGGCTGGAAGGACGAGGCGAGTGCAAAGTCTCTTCGTGTGCCGCTGGTAGGCGCCGGCGTCTTGGGAGGAAACAGCCTTACGCTCGGACAGTCCACGAATTTTGGCAGTGGCGACCTCTCAATTTGGTCCGTGGGCAACTCCCCTATTACATATTCGACGGCCTATACTGCGTGTGCTTCGGGAACAGGCACATACAGTGTGAGGATTGCAATCGAGAAACTGCAATAACGATTTGATCGTTGCCGTGCGCTAGGTTTACCGGTAGGGGCGTATTTGCGCTATCATTCGCTCAAATGGCGAAGAAGAATCCCCCAAACTTCGAAGTAACGTGCCCATGCTGCAGTGCTGTGCTGAAAATAGACGCTGAGGCCCGTGCCGTTATTGCTCACACCGCGGCCGTCAAGCCCAAGACTTTCAGCGACATGGAAGCTGCTGCGAAAGCGATGCGTGAGCAGGACAGTCGCCGCGAATCCATCTTCCAGCAGTCCGTCGAAGCCCAGAAGAACGCCTCCAGCCTGCTCGAAAAGAAATTCCAAGAGGCTCTGAAGAAAGCGAAAGAATCTCCCGACACCGGCAAGCCGATTCGAGATTTCGATCTCGACTGATTCATGCCCGAGTCGCCGCGTACGCATCGTCCTCTGCTTCTCGGTCATCGCGGAGCGCGTGTTCTCAAGTCGATCCCGGAAAACACGCTCGCTTCGTTCGATCGCGCACTAGCCGACGGCTGTGACGGTTTCGAATTCGACGTACGCCTCACAGCGGACAACGCAGCCGTCGTATGTCACGACCCCAAGACCGGAGACATCGAGATCGCTAACGCCACGGTTGCGCAACTGCCTAACCTGCCCCGCTTGGAAGACGTACTTGCCCGATATCAAGACAGCGCTTTTCTTGATATCGAGCTGAAAGTTAAAGGACTGGAAGAAGTCACGTCGGCCCTGCTTAGAAGAAATCCTCCACGCCGCGGATTCGTTGTTTCCTCGTTTCTTCCGGAAGCATTGCAAGCGTTACATCAGCTGAATCCCATAATCCCGCTAGGCCTGATCTGCGAGACGGGGACACAACTCCGAGTGTGGACCCATCTCCCGCTCCAATACGTGATTCCTCACCACAAGCTGGCTACCCCCGATCTCTTAAGCGAACTGAAGGGGGCAGGAATAAAAGTTCTGGTTTGGACCGTTAACGCATCCGCAGATATGAAACGCTTCGCCAAAGCGGGTGTCGAAGGCATCATCTCCGACGACACAGGTCTTCTCGCTCAGACGTTAGGAAACTAGGTGAGAAAGTTTTCGGCCGATGGACGTTGAAAGGGACGAATCTAGTCGGCTGCGGCGTCTAACGCCGACGCACTGCGTGCCGGCTTTTGCAGAAATGCCGCTCGTTCGGTTTCGAACGATTCCAGATTTGCTCCGAGGTCTTGTTCGCTCCAGCCCATCACGGCGCCAATGCGCAATGCAGCTTCGCGGCTGCAGGATTCTGACCAGCATGCCCCGAGAGCTACCGGAACTCGACGCAGAAGGGCGTCGCCCAGAGTAACGGCATATTCTTTCCGGTACGCCTCGATGACTTCAGCCACAATGTGCGAGGTATGCGGGCAGATCGGTGCCCGCAACTCGGCGCTCACCAATGCCATTCGGGCGATATCCATAGCACGCTGCCCATGCCACTCCATCATCCCGCGGGCGGTCTCTTCACTCACCGACCCAGCCCGCGCAATGTCCAATACTTCCTGATCGAGCATCGGATCAAGTGAGCTCCCCGGACCAATTGTGACTGCTTTGGGTTCTTCGACTGAAATGCCGATCTTGCGAGCGAGTTCTCTCGCCAGCGAGGCAGCCGTCGTGAGTTTGCCGCCAATGACGGAAATCAGCCGCGCTGCCCCGTCATCTGTATGATCGTGCAGAAAATGGCGCCGCGTAACGGCTGAAGGCTTGTCGCCCGAATTGGGCAGCGGGCGCACTCCCGCAAACGCATACTTGATGTCATGCGCTGAAAACTTCGCCTTCGGGAATAATCTCGAGACCGTGCGAAGTAAATACTCAACTTCCTCGCTGGATGGCGCTGTCTTGGCCGGATCTCCAGCATCGGGAACTTCCGTTGTCCCCACCAACACCTGCTCATTCCAAGGCAAAACGAAAACCGGCCTTCCATCCGCTGCTTCCGTATAAAGACCGACGGTCGGAGACCCCGAGAATCTCGGCAGGACGATGTGTGATCCCCGCACTCCGCCCAGCATCGGCTTGCCCGTGCGAACCGTCGATCGCTGGCAAACCCGGTCGGCCCATGGCCCGGTACAGTTGATGATCCATCCGGCATCGACGCGCTCGTCTTTGCCCGTCAGGCGGTCGCGCAGAAGCACGCCTCTTGCGCGCCCCTGTCCGACGTTAACGGCGAGCACTTCGCAATGATTGCGCACAACTGCTCCCGCCGCAGCGGCTTCGGTCATCCACTCCGCGACCAGTCTTTCCGGAAACTCGCACTGCGCGTCTTCGTAATTCAGCAGCAGCCATTGGTGTCCGGCGTCTAGCGCGCGCTGCACGCGCATCAACTCGATCTCACCCGGTTGCTTTGCCCTTCGGCCGGAGATCCGCTGATAAAGCCACAACCCCGCGCGCACCTTCATCGCACTGCGCTGGCTTTGCTCGTTCAGGAGGAAGAGGAATTGCACCGGGTGCACAAGGTGCGACCGCTCCCGCAAAAGCCGCTCCCGTTCGCGCACCGACTCTCGAACCAGTCCGATCTCACCATGCTCCAGATATCGAAGCCCGCCGTGGATGATGCGCGTCGACCGACTCGTTACGCCCGAAGCGAAATCGTTTTGCTCAACCAGCAATGTGCGCTTCCCGGCACGGGCACACTCGCGCGCGATGGCCACGCCGTTGATCCCGCCGCCAATCACGACGACATGGAAATGCTGGCCTTCAATCGATGCTCGGAGTTTGACCGCTAAGGCCATAGATTTAAAGGAAATACGGTGATTCCAAGCTGAACCTGGCTTTCAGTCACACACTCTCATCTGTTGCTATTCTGCGCTTGTGACCCATGCCGATGAAGGTCACGTTGGTCCACCCCGGTAATCGGCTGCTTCCCATGGACTTCTAGCCAGAATGATACCGAAAGTAACCCGCAGGCGACAGCGCACCGAGGCGGAAAAAATCGTTTCCCCTCCAAAAGCAAGCCCGGCGTGTACAACGCCGGGCTAATGCTCTTGCGAAATACTCTTGCGTGGAAGCGAGTTCGGATTCGGCTATGCGCTCTTTCGCAACTCCCTCATCTGTTGTCGGTCGTCGGCGAACAAGCGAATCATCTCCCGGTTGAACGCTGGAATATCATCCGGTTTGCGGCTCGTGACCAGGTTCTTGTCGCTGACCACTTCCTTGTCCACCCAGATGGCCCCGGCGTTTTTTAAATCCGTCCTGAGCGACGGCCACGAAGTCATCGTATGTCCACCCACTCCCCCTGCTTCCAGGAGAGTCCAGGGACCATGACAGATCGCTGCTACCGGCTTGCCCGCTTCTGCGAAGTGCTTCACGAACTTCACCGCCTCGGGCTTCATACGAAGCTGGTCCGGATTCATCACTCCCCCCGGTAGCAGCAACGCATCGAAACTTTCGGCTTTAGCCGACGCGAGCGGAACATCCACCGGCACTTCATTTCCCCAGTCTTTGTGATTCCATCCTCGAACCTTGCCCTCGTTCGGAGAGACAACCATTGTGGTTGCGCCCGCCTCGTCGAGTGCCTTTCTAGGCTCCAGCAACTCGGATTGCTCGAATCCGTCGGTCACAAGAATCGCAACTTTTTTTCCTTGAAGATTAGCGCTTGTCATTTTGTGTCCTCCTTATGAAAAATGCGGTTCGTATACGTTTTATTTGTGAGGAAGATCTTCAACTATTTCGACTCTGTTTCGATGCCAACTCTGGCGGTGCGGTTGGCGAAGGCAATTGCGGCATTGAAGCCCGACCTCAAGTCCGAAAGCGTTGCTTGTTGCATCGACAGTCGTTTACATTGGTTGCCAAATGCCCGCCACTGGAGATCGTTTCGAACGCGTGGTCGCAATCATGGAGCGCCTTCGCGCTCCGGGCGGCTGTCCTTGGGATCGCGAACAGACCTTCGATTCCATCAAGCCCTACACGCTCGAAGAGACTTATGAAGTTCTCGAGGCCATTGATAACCGCGACTGGTCAGAACTTGCCGGAGAACTCGGCGACTTGCTCCTGCAAGTTCTCTTTTACGCCGAGATGGCGAAAGAGCAATCTTCATTTTCGATCGATGACGTGATCGAGCGGCTGTCGACCAAGCTGATCAACCGCCATCCCCATGTATTCGGCGACACCAAAGCCGACACTTCGGATGATGTCAAGCGCAACTGGGAAGCACTCAAGCGCGAAGAAAAGAAGCTGGAATGGGAGAAGAAGCGGCAGAGTTCCAGCGCGGCCAGCGAGATTGTTGCTCCGTCCAAAGAGGAAAAACATTCCGTCCTTGCCGGAGTTTCCTCCGCAATGCCGTCTTTGATGGAGGCTCACAAGCTGAGTTCGCGCGCAGCGCAAGTCGGCTTCGACTGGCCAAACATCGACGGCTTATTCGACAAGCTCCACGAAGAGACGGACGAATTGCGCGAGCAGCTCAAAGACTTTCCCCCTCCCGGTCCTCGCCCGCAAGGGCGCGGCGTAGCATCCTCAGGCCGAACCGTCGTTCCAGAGGATCTGCGAATACGGCTCGAAGAAGAGGTCGGCGACCTTTTCTTTGTTCTGGTTAACATCGCGCGATACCTCTCTCTCGATGCCGAGTCCGCCCTCCGGAAAACCAACCGCAAGTTCAAGCGCCGCTTTCAATGGATGGAGGCCCGCCTCCACGAATCCGGCCGCTCGACAGATCAAGCATCCACAGAAGAGCTTGAATCTTTGTGGCAACAGGCAAAGGCCGAAGAGAAGAAATCCGGCGAGAAGGTCGTGATCTCAGGGTCCCGGGAGTTCTCGGCGTGACCTCCGGTCCCATCGAACTTCGCCGCTGCCACGATATCGAGGACTTCCGGGCTTGCGTCGCTCTCCAAAAGGAGGTCTGGAACTTTACTGATGCCGAACTCGTGCCGCTGCGCATGTTCGTGGTTGCCGACAAGGTCGGAGGCCAGGTCATGGGTGCTTTCGACGGCAAGACCCTTGTCGGCTTTGCGCTTTCCGTACCCGGAACTCGCTCCGGCCACATCTACCTCCACTCTCACATGCTTGCGGTGCGCAAGGACCATCGCAACGGAGGACTTGGTCGCCGCTTGAAATTAATGCAGCGCGAGGATGCGATTGCTCGTGGTATCGACTTGATCGAATGGACATTCGATCCTCTCGAAATCAAGAATGCCTATCTCAATATTGAAAAGCTCGGCGCTATCGCTCGCCGCTACAACATTAACCAATACGGCATCACATCATCTCCCCTGCAGGGAGGCTTGCCCAGCGACCGTCTGATTGCCGAATGGTGGCTTCGGTCGAAGCGCGTCAACACTCTGCTGCAAGACGGGAAAAACCCACCGTTCCAGAACCAAGGGTCAATTCCGGTCCCGGCTCAGATCTACGATTGGAAGGCGACCGCCGAAACGCGGCCGAAAGCGCAGCAGGTTCAGGAGAGCAACCGCGACGAGTTCCTTCGCTCTTTCGGCGAAGGCTTAGCGGTCTTGGGGTATGAACGGGATGCCGAAGGTAATGGTACGTTCCTGCTGGGACGATGGGACGAGAAATGGTCCTACGCCTCGGAAGCATAAGAATGAGGTTTCGCAGTACGGCACATGCGACGCAGAATTCATGGGTTCTTGAAACTTGAAACTCTGAAATCCGGAAACTTTGAAATTCTGAATTCTTAAACATGAAAATCGAAGCCATCACGCTCCGTGAAATTCAAATGCCACTCGTGCATTTTTTTGAGACGAGTTTTGGCCGTACCTACAGCCGCCGCATCCTTCTCATTACGGTTCATAGCGAAGGAATTGACGGCTGGGGTGAGAGCGTTGTCGGCGAAGATCCTTTTTACAGCAGCGAGTGGATCGAAAGTGCCTGGTCCACGCTGACTTCGTACCTGATCCCAATGCTTTTGGGAAAGCGCATTGAATCCGCCCGCGATTGTCCGGCTCTTTTAGCCAAAGTACGCGCCCACCGCATGGCGAAAGGCGGTCTCGAAAATGCGCTTTGGGACGCTGAGGCTACCCAGAAACAGCTTCCGCTTTGGAAACTTCTTGGAGGCACGCGCCAAGAGATTCCTTGTGGTGTATCCATAGGCATCCAAGACTCAGTTGAGCAACTGCTTGAAAAAATTCAGGTTGAGCTCTCGGCCGGGTACCGCCGCATCAAAGTAAAAGTAAAGCCCGGATGGGACATCAATGTTCTTGAGCGCATCCGTTCCCGCTGGTCCGAAATCGTCCTGAGCTGCGACGCGAACTCCGCCTATACCCTCGACCAGGTCGAGCACTTGCGGAAGTTCGACCAGTTCAATCTGCTAATGATCGAGCAGCCTCTTTGGAACGATGACATTTACTATCATGCCCGTCTGCAGAAAGAGCTTCGCACGTCGATCTGTCTCGATGAGTCCATCGTCAACGCCCGCAGCGCCGCCTTCGCGGTCGAGACGGGTGCATGCCGGATCATTAACATTAAAGTCGGGCGAGTAGGCGGCTTCAGCGAGGCGATCAGCGTTCACGACGTTTGTCAGGCGAACAAGGTTCCCGTGTGGTGCGGAGGCATGCTCGAGACGGGCATCGGCCGCGTCCAAAACATCGCTCTTTCAACATTGCCAAACTTCAGCCTACCCGGCGATGTTTCCGCCTCCCGCCGTTACTGGAAGGAAGACATCATCGATCCTGAAGTCGAAGTGTCACCGCAAGGAATGATTGCTATTCGCGACGTATCCGGGACCGGCTACCGGGTCAAGACTGATTTGATTGAGAAGTTGACGGTGAGGAAAGAAGCGTTTCACGCCTGAACTTTACCGCGTAGTCGGGTTGGGCCCGGAAGGCTCCGGTGCGTGCAGATGTGCCACCTTCTCTTGCTCAGTTTTTAGCAGCGCAACTCCTTGGGCAAACGTAAGGCGGTCGGGCACGCGCTGAAAGTCGCTGAAGGTTTCGTCCGAAACCATACTGATGGACTTGAACATCAGGATCTTCCCCGTGATCTTTAGACTCATCGCCGTAAGCTCCCACGAGCCATTCCCAACGTCAGCTTGTTCGACACGGAAGTGTCCGCCCTTATCCAGATGCCCAAGGATTCCCCAGCCGAATGAGACTTCCCGGAACAATACTCCGTCGATCTTCGCAATCCTTCTCTCGTTGCGATCGATCAGCAGATATCCCTCCATGCCCTGAAGGACTTGCTCCACGTGCGACGGTGGTGTGTAACTCGGATTCGGAGTGAATTTCAGGCGTACCAATTCGTCTCCGGGCTTGCCCAGCTCAGCTGTTCCCACCTCCGTTCCTTCGTATTGGTATACGAACGCCGCCGGAAAGGCTTTCACGATGCGCAAGGTGCGATCCGCATCTTCCTTCTCCCGAGCCTTTTTCTTTCGAAGTTGTTCGGGATTGTCCATCAACCACGAGAGATGTCCCGCCTCGGCCTGCTGTTGTTGCGGGGTGAGGGGCTTACCGTTGAGGGCGATGAGCATCCCGGCCATAGCATCGTCGGTCTCTACATAAATCCGAGTTTGCGAGCCTTTGGAGGTCTGCTTCTTCGACAGGAACATATGTTTGAGAGTTGAGTCGTTAGCGGCCGCGACTTCCCGCGCCACTGTCTGCCGGACCAACTCACCCGGCGCGATCTCTTTGGGTTTCTCATCCGCCCACAGGACGTGCGCGCTGGCTATCAATGTTGCAATGCACAACGCTCGCTTCGCCGCAAATCGTTTTGGACTCGCTCCCACCATGCGTAATCGTTAGTGTAGCAACGACCTGCAAAGGGTTGCAGTGACGACTCCCACGTTCTGTCCGTTCCCTCGCTTGCCGCTAGTTCATCGACTTGGGTATAGTCGATGCAGTGACGCGGCCGTCCTGTACCCGCCTTCCCAGTGTCTTGGTGGTGCAGTATCCGTTTCCAAGGAGAAAACATGAGTGCTCCCCTGTCGGCAGATTTGGCGCAGATTGGCAAATCGGTAGTTATCAAAGGCGAGTTGTCCGGCAGTGAAGACCTTTACGTGGATGGTCAAGTCGAAGGCACGATCTCGCTGAAGGGCAATAGTTTGACCGTCGGACCTCACGGCCAAGTTAAGGCTTCGGTTGAAGCTAAGGGCGTCGTTGTGCAGGGCAAGCTGGAAGGGAATATCCAGGCAAGCGACCGGGTCGAACTGCGTAAATCCGCGGTCGTCACGGGCGACATTTCAACGCAGCGAATTTCCATCGAGGAGGGCGCTTACCTCAAAGGCAAGGTGGATATTCAAGGCAAAGCAGACAAGGCTGCAGGAAAGTAACTTCTGCCGATTCGCTTCGCGCATTACAGTTAATTATTTCAGGTCCCAGAGTACCGGTTGCCTCGGACTCGGTTGAGTAGTCTGATGGCATCAGTTACCCAAAACTTCATGAAGCTTTTTCGTGGTTCGTCGGGCAGCGCACAGGGACAGACCCCGCAGCCGGCCCAAAAACTGACTCGTCGTTCCAGCGGCTTGGGCGAGCTTTCCCGGCTCTGGGACAGTGATAGCCCCCTGTGCGTTCTCGATCTCGGTTCCACTTCGCCATCCAATATTCGCTTCTTCACCGAGCGCAGCCACAAAATTTATAGCGAAGATCTTCTGGTCGCTTCGACCGAAGCTCATCTCGTCACCAAGGACGAACAGGGCAACGTTGTTCTCGACAGTCGCAGATTCCTCGCCGACAACCTGCAATACCCTGCTGCCCACTTCGATGTCGTGCTCTGCTGGAACTTGCCCGATTATCTCGATGAAAGCCTGGTCCGCCCGGTGATGGGACGCCTCTGGTCAGTTTTAAAGCCCGGAGGCATGTTGCTCGCGTTCTTCCACACCAAGGACGCCGGGCCTGATTCCCCTTGCTATCGTTTTCACATCCTCGACAAAGATGTGCTCGAGATGCAGCGTATCGTGCTACGGCGCGAGGCCCGCCGTGGACCGACTGGTGCCGTCCATACTGCCATCGGCGATGGATTCCGTTTGCAGCGCGTCTTCAACAATCGCCACATCGAAACCCTCTTCCGTGATTTTGCCTCGATCAAATTCTTCCTCGCTCGAGACAACGTGAGGGAAGTCCTCGTAGTCCGCTAGCAGGCCGTGCCCCACGCTCGCGGAGGTATTCCTCCAACGTACGCATTACCCGATCCGGTTCTTTGCGAGTTTTAGTGCCGCAGCTTGAGGGGAAAGATGTGGAAGATCGTCAGCATTTCCCAGCCCAGCAGAAAGACCGAGATTAGTACCACCATGACGGCCAGGAGTTCGCCAAATGTCATTCCACGGCGGGCCGGTTCCATGCGTCGCGCGGCCAGGCTGAGAATGTTGAGTGTCGCGAATCCGAAAACCACGGCCCAGAGGATGTTGTAAACGTCCTGTCGTGATCCGCGATAGAAAATCGCCACCGCTATGGTCAGGAACATCATGGCGTAGCTGCGCGCAGCCGGATAGATCCAAAGCGCAGTCTTCGCGCTTCGAGTCAGGCTACCAACGATCATGGTGGACACAAGTGCCATACGGCGAGTCACCGCGCAAGTGCCTTAGCACAACCTGAAATGGATATTATCGTGTTTCAAGGGACGATCAACGCCTGTACACATCGTAGGCAACTAGCTAGTCACGGGCCCCTAACCTCGCAACTCTTGGTTAATATGGATCATGGCTAGTCCGCGTTTCGTTTTCTTCGACGTCGGCAACACGCTGCTCTTCCCCAATCGTGCGCGGATCCTCGAGCCGTTACCCGTGGAAAAGCATCCCACGCTATCGAGTTGGCAAGCCCTCGAGCGCCGCACTAAGCACGAATTTGATCAAGGCCTTAGCGAGGGGAAAGTCGATCACAGCTTTTGGTGGACCTTCCACACCCACCTGCTGCAGCAGATCGATTCTTTCGACGAAACTGTCCGCGACAAACTGGTAAAGAATACGCAAAGCTCCTCTAATTGGGATCAGATCCTTCCCGGAACGCGCGAGGCCCTCGATCGCATCCGTCAGAAATATCCGCTTGCTGTGATTTCCAACTCCGACGGCAAGATCCATGCTGTGCTCTCGCGCTGCGGCATTGGCGACTGCTTTGCCACGATCACCGACTCGGGAACCATCGGCCTCGAGAAGCCGCACCCAGACGTTTTCGCTGCCGCGCTGGGTTCGATGAATGCCGATCCCGCCGGCAGCCTCTATATCGGTGACGTGTATTCGGTGGATTATGTCGGTGCGCGCAATGCTGGAATGCAGGCTGTGCTCTTCGATGTCGCCGGCGCGTATCGCGATAAAGAATTCGCGCGCGTCGAATCCCTGATCCAACTGGAGTCCTTCCTCCAGCAATGAAATCCAAGTGAGAGAAGAAGCAGGACACAACATGTTTGACACGACAAAGATTTTTCTCTTTTTCACCGCGGCCTTATTGTTGGCAATCGCTCCCGGCCCAGGAATGCTCTACGTTCTTGCGCGCAGCCTCGCCGGAGGCAAGCGCGAAGGAGTGCTATCGGCCCTCGGAACCTTCGTCGGCGGCATGGTCCATGTCTTCGCCGCTGCGCTGGGAGTATCGATCATCCTCGCAAAGTCCGCCATGGCTTTCGCGACCGTGAAATACGTCGGCGCAGCTTACTTATGCTTTCTCGGGATCAAAATGATCCTCGAAGCTCGCCGGCCAGAGGTCGCCGCCGATGAGCCTGCGCCCCAACAGAACAATGCCCGCAATCCGCTTTGGCAGGGGATTGCCACCGAAGTTCTCAATCCCAAGACCGCGTTGTTTTTCCTGTCATTCATACCGCAGTTTGTGAACCGCTCGAACGGCCACGTTTTCCTTCAATTCGTGACGCTGGGTACCATCTCCGTCGCGATGAACACAACCGCTGACCTCATTGTCATAGCGCTCGCCGGACCTCTGGGCGAGCGCATTCGCTCCTCGGCGAAGTTCCGACGCCGTCAACGGACCGCTACAGGGGCGATCATGATCGGACTGGGAGCCTATCTCGCCGTTAGCGACAGTCACTGATTGATCGTCGAAAGGCATCCAACTCAAGACAACAGAAATGATGTGCAGAAAAGTTGTACTACGGCTCGTACGAATCATCGTTAGTGTGGCACTGGTCTCGGCGTCCGCACAGACAGTCCAGCAACTCCCGAAGATCGAGGGAGAAACCTTCGCCGGGCGTCACGTCGTCTTCCCGGATACAACTTCAGGCAACATCACTGTCCTCGTGCTGGGATTTACCAAAGCATCAAAGACTCCGACGAGCGAGTGGGCAAGAAAACTCTCAGCGGATTTCGGATCTCGTCCCGGGTTCGAGCTGTATCAATTGCCGGTGCTGGAAGACGTTCCGCGATTACTGCGTGGCATGGTGATTTCCGGCATCAAGAGGGGTGTCCCAGACAATAACCGAGATCATTTCGTGCCGATCCTGCAGGGAGAAGCCGAGCTGAAAAAGGTCGTAAACTATCACGAGCCCGACGATGCGTATCTGATCATGCTCGACGGCACGGGAAGAATAGTCCAGCAAACTCACGGGTCGTTGACAGAGTCAAATTACTCTTCACTGTTTGCCAAGATTCAATCCCTGCCGGGTCAGAAATAGAAGCAGAAAATTTGAGCAGGCTTTCTACAATTCTACGATCTGATGGTCGTGGCAGTCCGAGTGCATCGTTTCGTAGAGTTGATGGAGCAGTTCTCGTCCATATCGAGCGACGAAGTAAATCCCGCCGATGCCGCGCTCCTGCAAGCCTTTATCAGGATAAATCGCCTGGCTCAGATTGTCGGCATGGCGCGACACCAATTCACCCTTCTGTGCCTCCGCCCGCGCTGCCTGCGAATATAGCTTTTCCAACTGATGCTGCATCTTCGAACGCGCCGTTTCTGCCGCATCCACGAGCGTGCGATCTAACTTCTCCAGTTTTTCTTTCACCGTCAAAAGTCTGGAATCGAATGCCTCCTTCGCAGATTCGAATGCCGCTTTCAGATCGGCCGGCAAACTGCGCGCCGCGATTTCCTGGCGCAATGCTTCGGGTCCGTTGAAGGTGTCTGTCACGGATATCCCGTGCTTCTCAAGCAACCGCTGTGTTTTGGGTTCCACCAGCGTCGCCGAGAACCGCGGCACAATTGGCGTCACTCGGCCCAGCAGCGTTTGATAGACAGCTCCCGCCTGCCCGAAATACGCTGTCTCGGCAGCGCCACCGGTGTAGGCCAGAGTTGGCAGCAGAAAGTCCTCGACAATCGGCCGCAACAACACGTTCGGGCTGAAATGCTCCGGATGGTCGTTGATCTGTGCGATCAACTCGGCTTTCGAACGTTTCTCGTGTCCATTCTCGCCGCCGACAATAAACTCCTCCGCAATGCCGTTTCCGTGACGTTGAATCGGCACGCGCGCGCCATCCCGCAATGTGAACAGCAACACCGACGACTCCGTTACCTTCACCTGCTGGTGATACCCGGCGGCGTCGAGCCCCTTCCCACGCGCGAGAAGGGAAGAAGATAGTTCTTGCGCACGCTCCACCGCGGAACGATAAATCGGTGCGGCGATTCCCGAGAGTTCAGGGTCCGAAGCATCCATCAGGATCACGCCCCACTGCGCGAACACTAGTGCGTACAAACGAGCGAATGCCGTACCCAGCGATTCTCCGGGGCGGTAACAATCGCGCAAGAACTGCGCTGCCTCCGAATCACCGAGCAGCGCTGCGGCCTGTTCTACCAGAGGCGTGATCTCATCCGAAAAATGGACCGCGCCCACTGGCGCCCCTGGAACATCATGGGCAGACGTAGACAAAACCTGTAGCGCACCGTCTGCGCCCGGAATGGCAACGTGATTCACTTCCGCCAGATCATGATCGTAAGTGGCAAGCCAGAAAATCGGCACAGAATCCACTCCCGCTGCTGTCGCCTCTTCCGCTAGCTTCACCGCAGTGAGTGCCTTATAGATTGCAAACATCGGTCCGCCAAAAAGGCCAACTTGCTGCCCAGTCAGGACAGCGGCCGCACCCTTCCGTAGGCGATCGATATTCGCCTGCGTCTTCGGCGCAGACCCGTAGGCTTCATTCTGACGCTTTAGAACCGCCGCCACATGCTCCCGCCGCGTCTCGTCGTACGAGATGCTCCCCGCCTCTTCCTTCACCCACTGATTGAAATAGGGAGATCGCGGATAAAACGGTTGGATACTCGGGGAATACCCCAGGAAATCGGTAAATAATCGCGTTGTGTGCGGAATTTGCGAGAAAGGGAGACAGTGCGCCTTCACTGACAGCTCTCCTGACATTCGAGTGTCGACGCTTGTTGGACGTGCAAGCTCATGATTGGTAAGAAACTGGCGCCGTAGTTGAGATGCAGGAAACCGTGGCGGGATGCAAGATATGATGCAGGAAGCCTGACTGCGAAGGCAAATGCACGAAAATTGCATTCTCGATCATTAGTCATCAATGACAAATCTATCTCAATCGACTCCGCTCCAGATTTCCGGCCCTTTAACCCTTGAAGGCTCTCTCGTTCGCCTCGAACCGATTCGACATGAGCACGCCGAATTGTTCTGGGATGTCGCCCACAACGATCTCGAAGACATATTTCGTTGGATTCCCTATGCCGTTCAAACTCGAGACGATTTCCGCAAACTGATCGACAAAGCATTCGACGAACAACAACGTGGCGAGTCCATCGTCTTCGCCACGGTCGAGCGCAGTTCCGGACGGGCTGTTGGCAGCACCCGCTTCATGAATATCGATCGCGTGAACCGCCGCGTCGAAATCGGATCCACCTGGATTGCTCCGCCGTGGCAGCGTACAGCGGTCAATACTGAAGCGAAATATCTGATGGTCCGCCATGCGTTTGAAGTGTGGCAGTGTATTCGTCTGGAACTGAAAACGGATGCGCTAAATCAGAAATCCCGCAACGCGATTCTCCGCATTGGCGCCAAAGAAGAGGGAACTCTTCGCCGCCATCTCCTCACCTGGACTGGCCGCGTGCGCGATACTGTGTACTTCAGCATTCTTGACAACGAGTGGCCGGAAGTAAAAGCGAAGCTCGAGGCACGCCTGTCCCCATCACATCCCTAGTGGAGTTACGGAAGTGCGACGGGCATCAAGTCTGCGATTCCCGCCGTCTTGTCCAGATGCGAAAATCATCCCGATAGCCACGTCGTTGGTTGGGAGGATCCTGATGGACGGCACTCAGACTTTGTCCGTGATGTTAGTGCTCATCGTGGGCATCTTTGCCATTGGCACCCTTCTGAGCGGATTTTTTCAGGTTCACACCGCCGAAGCTGTCGTCGTGCAACGCATGGGCAAGTTCCAGCGCGTCGCCAGCGCCGGCATCAATTTCAAACTACCTTGGCTCGATCAAATCGCCGGGCGCATCGACCTCCGTGTGCAACAACTCGCCTTGGACGTGGAAACGAAAACGAAGGATAACGTCTTCGTCAAGATCCCCGTCTCCGTGCAATACCACGTGATTCCCGACCACGTCTTCGAGGCTTTCTATAAGCTGGCAAATCCGCGTCAGCAAATCTCCTCTTACGTCTTCAACGTGATCCTCGGCCACGTGCCTAAGATGAATCTCGACGATGCTTTCCTGCAGCAATCTGACATCGCAGTAGCGATTAAGCAGGGTCTTGACGATGTAATGCGGACCTATGGCTACGCGATCGATCAGGCACTCGTCACCGATATTCAGCCTGACGACAAGGTTAAGGCTGCCATGAACGAGATCAACGCCGCGCAGCGCGAGCAAGTTGCGGCCACCGCGCGTGGCGAGGCCGAAAAGATTTTGAAAGTGAAGCAGGCCGAGGCCGAAGCCGAAAGTAAAGCGTTGCAGGGGCAGGGAATTGCGAATCAGCGTAAAGCCATCATCGAGGGATTGAAAGACTCGGTGGAAGCTTTCTCGAAGGCCGTGGAAGGATCCACGCCCAAAGACGTCATGATGCTGGTGCTGGTCACGCAGTATCTGGACACGATGAAAGAGATTGGCAGCAACGACAAGAGCAATACAATTCTCATGTCCCACTCGCCCGGCGCAGTCACCGACCTCTACCGCCAGATGCAGGACGCCGTATTGATCGGCTCGAAAATGGCAAATCCACAGTGATTCCAGAAGGCTGCTCCTCAGGGCAGCCTCAGAACTCACTCACAATAGACCCTGACTTTTACTTTGGTCGACGCGTCTTTCTGATCGACATCGACCGTTAGATCGCTCAGGTGCTCCACTAACTCCTCCAGATTTTCCGGCTTGATCTGCGACAGGTCGATGGGGATGCCCTGCGCTTGCATCGCATGATTTGCGCTGCGTAGAGCCTGAGCGGGGAGTAGCGCCGCTAGTTTCACTCCTGCCCGAAGCAGTTGCATCGGCACTCGAACGTTCACCTTGGTCGGGCCATCATGACCACCGTCGTCTTCGGAATCGACAACAACGCGAAGATATTTCGGATGGCTCTTCGTCGGCGCCGGGCCCGAGTCGGCGGACCTTGCGCTCGCGGGCTCTTCAACTGCTGAAATCAATCGCTCTGCCTCGTTGGCGTTTATCTTTCCCTCAGACAACATCTGCAATATCTGTCGGCGGTGTTCGCTCATAAATGAACTCCTAGAGAATGTGAAATGACATGCCGGCGCTGCGATGCTCGACTTCTAGTTTCGTGTCGGTCAGCGCATTCAGGATCTGCCACATCACAGCAACTCCGCGAAATGGATTCACCCGGCACACCAGGCAGGCAATAAAAATGAACGGCGATAACAGGATGCCCAGCGGCAGAAGCAGCAGCCAGATCAGAAACAGGGGAATCCAGACTCGAAACGTGCGGCTCTGTTGATTGCGTAGACTCACGACAGCCACGAACGGAATCATTTCAACGTCTCCATCTCGCGGATCGCCTCGTCGGCGCTGATTTCGCCTCTCTGCAAGCGCTCGAGGATTTCGGTTTTCGAAGGGGCGGCGTTGGTCTCCACAAATTCCAGGCTGTCGGCAATTCTCGTGAGTCGGGACTTGATCGTCGGATAGCTGACGCCGAAGACCCTCTCCATATCTTTAATCGAGCCATGGGACCGGACAAAGGCGGTGATGAAGATCTGGTCGTCCATCGAGAGTCGCGCCAGTTGAGGAAGTTCGAAGCTCCCCTCGATCGCAATTCCCTTGTCTCTGAGTCGGACGCGCTCCACGGTAATCGGCTGGCCTTGTGTGAGCTGGGTCAACTCCTGCCAGTCCTTCGAAGAATTGGGGTCATTTGCCATAAAATCTAAATGATAACTATCTTGTACTTAATAAAATTAAGTAAGTCAAGGTGTTTTTGTTTTATTATTTATTTTAACACGATATTTGTTAAATAAATGTGTTTTCGCGAACAGAATCGCAGGCTTGGGAGCATCTGACTAACTCCTTATTTTTGAATATTTTGCATGTAAGTCGTTATTTTGCAAGATTTTGCGGCCCGTGTCTGCGTTGAAATGAGTTAAGTGCAATCAATTCAATATTTTGCGATTTTAGATAAAAACTGCGGCGAGGGGTGAGCGCGAAAAGGGAACCTTCGGGTCGCGGCATCATCTAACGAATTGACTTCCCGTCAGGCGAACCCTAGATTGGAAGTGGTTCTTTGCAAGGCCATTCCCACAAAGTGGGGGCGTCACGGCTTCGACGGAGATGCTTGCGGCCAAGAGGCATGCCGGGATCCACACACCCGTAATCGCGTGGAAAATGATAATTGCCAATCAACAGATGGCATACGCAGCCTAACTAGTTTAGGCAGCCGTCCCAAGAGGCTTCGCCCGTGGGCCTCCGAAGGACGTCACACAGCGGGCTGCTCTTTTCGTCTACGTCTGGGGCGAGAGGCTAAGATCACAGGCTAGCGGAACGCGTTTCTTGTCGGTTCTGAGCGCGGGCCGCGAACGTCCCAGGGTAATGCCTGGGGCATGAACACGACTAAGCATGTAGTTCTCTTGACCAGTAACATTTTCGGACGCGGGTTCGACTCCCGCCGCCTCCACCACTTTCCTTTGTTCACAAACTATCCTGTCGTCTTCGCTCAGACTCGTTTTCACGCCCTCCCGGCCGGTGCCGCGGTTGCAGGTTTCGCTTTGGATGTTTAAGCTGGCTGGGCAAATTGCTCCCACGAACCGTGCGCGATATTGCGGGAGGATCGAAGTCAATCTCCCATCAGGCGCGAACCCCGATGCCACGCGATGTTCATCCCGATGCGTTAAGTAAGCCGGAAGCGGAGAATAAATCGCCCGCCCTCGCGCAGGCTGTAGCTGCGCCGCTTACTCGCGCCGCGATCTTTGTTGTTGCCACCCTGAACCCGGGCCCTGACAATCGAGCCACCATACGTTCGCTTTGCGGGGACCTTGCCGCATTGGTCCGCGCAGTCGAATTTCGCGACTTGGAAGGCGGACTTTCCTGCGTTATCGGTTTTGGATCCGAAGCGTGGGACCGTCTCTTTGGGGCGCCGCGTCCGTCACAGCTTCACACATTCCGCGAGATTCGCGCGGGATCGCGCCATGCGGTCTCGACTCCGGGCGATTTGCTGTTTCACATCCGTGCCAAACGCATGGATTTATCCTTCGAACTCGTCACCCAGATTATGACCCGGCTTGGCAATGCTGTTTCATCTGTGGATGAAGTGCAGGGCTTCCGCTATTTCGACGATCGCGATCTCATGGGCTTCGTTGACGGAACGGAGAATCCCCGGGGAGAGGCAGCCGCTGCGGCCGTGGTAATTGGTGATGAGGATCCCAATTTTTCCGGCGGAAGTTACGTGATCGTCCAGAAATATCTCCACGATCTCACGGCGTGGAATTCGCTCCCCACTGAGGCGCAGGAACGTATTATCGGCCGCACGAAACTCTCCGACATCGAATTGGACGACTCCGTCAAGCCAACGTCGGCGCACAGCGCGCTCACCACCATTGTCGAAGACGGAAAAGAGATCAAGATATTACGCGATAACATGCCTTTCGGCCGACCGTCGCAAGGGGAATTTGGGACATATTTCATCGGCTACAGCCGGTCTCCACGCACCATCGAACAGATGCTCGAGAATATGTTTGTTGGGCGCCCACCGGGCAACTACGACCGTCTTCTCGACTTCAGCCGAGCGGTTACGGGAAATCTTTTCTTCGTGCCGTCAGCTACATTCTTGGAAGACTTAGCCGATGACCAACCAACAGCGGCCGAGCCAGGGGATTCCCCGGCAGCCCCCGCAGCCGAGGCCCCGTCATCTAACTCGCCTTCGTCCAATCCATCCGCGCCCGATGGTTCACTCGGCATCGGTTCACTCAAAGGAGACATTCGACATGAATAATCTTCATCGCGAACTCGCCCCCATTTCCGATTCGGCATGGGGCCAGATCGAATCCGAAACCTCGCGAACGCTCAAGCGCTACCTTGCTGGCCGGCGCGTCGTTGACCTGAAGGGGCCGGCTGGCATCGGTCTGTCTGCCGTGGGCACCGGGCACTTACGGTCGATCAACGCCCCCGCCAAAGGCATTGTCGCGAGGCAGCGCGAGGTGAAGGCTTTGGTCGAACTGCGTGTGCCATTCGATTTGAGTCGTCAGTCAGTCGACGACGTCGATCGTGGCGCGAACGACTCAGATTGGCAACCGGCAAAGGAAGCCGCGCGACAGATCGCTTTTGCAGAAGACTCCGCGATCTTTGAGGGATACGCCGCAGCCGGAATTGAAGGCATACGCCAAGGAACTAGCAATCCGGTGATGACGCTGCCCGCCGACGTACGTGAGTACCCGGATGTGATTGCTCACAGCCTAAGCCAATTGCGCCTCGTCGGAGTAAATGGCCCTTATGCCGTGTTGCTCGGCGCCGACGCCTATACTGCGCTCGCGGAGACCAGCGATCATGGATACCCGGTATTGGAGCACGTCAAGCGACTCGTCAAAGACCAAATCATCTGGGCTCCAGCGATTTCGGGAGCCTTCGTCCTGACTACTCGCGGCGGCGATTTCGAACTACACATCGGACAGGACGTCTCCATCGGCTATCTCAACCACACGGATGACACGGTCCGCCTGTATCTCCAGGAGACATTCACGTTTCTTTTTCTCACGGCTGAGGCTGCGGTTGCGTTGGCGTCTCCTGGGAAGACGAAGAAAGCTTGATGACGGATCGAGATCCGGATTGATATTCGCGCTCGGTTAGTGTGCAGCAACGCTGCCGGTGCCGGCCCGCGGGTTATTTCTCTTCAAAACGAACGACAGGAAAAACATAACGACGGCTGCTATTCCCAGCACCCAGAACGTGTCGATGTACGCCAGCGCTGCGGCCTGCGCTTGAACCGAAGCATAAATTCGCGCGAAAGCCTGCCGCTGTGCTTCGTGTAGACTCAGTCCCGCATGGACTAGCTCTTGCGCCATCCCGTCCACTGCGCCCTGAAACCTTGTGTTCCCCATGCTCGTGTTGGCAACCAGCCTGGATTGATGAAATTGCGAACGCCGAACGATCATTGTCGTCACAATCGAAGTGCCCACGCTGCTCCCGATATTTCGAGTGAAATTCACTAGTCCGGCAACCGCGTTGCTCTTCTCCGCACGGATCCCGATGTAGGCTGCTGTAGTGGCTGGCACGAAGATAAATCCCATCGGCAGATACTGGCCGATCCGCAGCAAGGTCGCCGAACGAAAGCTGATCAACAGATCTATCCTTTGGGTCGACAGATACATACCTACGGCCAGTGTGATCCAACCGAACGCGATCAGATAGCGCGATTGAAATCGTCCGATCAAACGTCCCACAAGTGGCAGCTCGACGAGGAGCAGAATCGCCGACACCGATAAAACCATTCCCGCCGATTGTGCCGTATAACCCATCAGTGTCTGAAGAAATTGGGGCATCAATACGGTCGTTGCAAACGAAACTGCACCGACCATGAACATCATCATGTTCGCAGTGGCGAAGTTCGCGTACTTGAACAGGCGGACGTCGACGATGGGATCCTCGTGAAACCACTCATACACCACGAGCGCCGTGAGGCAGACCGCCGCGGTGATCGCTAGTGTGGTGATGAAATGGGATCCGAACCAGTCGTCCTCTTGTCCTTTGTCGAGCATGATTTGCAAAGCTCCCACGCCCAGCGCGAGCAGCGAAAATCCGACATAGTCGAGTTTGCCCTCCGATCGCTTGCGGCGAACCATGTCCGGCGGATCTTCGATCAGTCGCATGACCAGCGCCAGCGTCAAGAGACCGACCGGAAGATTAATCAGAAAAATCCATCGCCACGAGGTATTGTCGGTAAGCCAACCACCCAGCGTTGGGCCAATTGCGGGAGCGCAAACTGCTGTGATTCCGTAAATCGAAAATGCCAGGCCGCGTTTTTCAGGAGGAAAGGTGTCCGCCAGAATCGCTTGGGCCATCGGCTGCAATCCGCCTCCACCGGCGCCCTGGATCACGCGAAATAGCAAAAGAAAGCCGAGACTGGGAGCCATTCCGCAAAACAGTGAGCTAAGCGTGAAGATCGCCATGCACGCCATAAAGAATCGCTTGCGTCCGAAGAAACTCACCAGCCATCCGGTGATGGGTAGAACGATGGCATTCGCGACCAGATACGAAGTGAGGACCCATGTGCTCTGATCATTGCTCGCCCCTAGATTTCCGGCGATATGCGGCAGCGCGACATTGGCGATGGCCGTATCGAGCACTTCCATGAAAGCTGCCATCGACACAGTGACGGCGATGAGCCAGGGATTGGCTGCAGGACGCCAGATCGCCGGCACTGCTCCTGACGAAAGCGCTGCCTCACTCATCGCATTTGTCCTTTATCGTTTATGGCCGTCAGCATGGATTCGTTCACTGCCGAGAGACAGACGGAGCACTAGCTTCGCGGTCCTTGAGCAAAACAGCTCACAGATTTACGCTCGTCGGGGCGCCCACACGCTCGACTCCGGTTCGTTTCTACCTTTGTACTAAGTAGTTAGTCAGAATGGCAACTACGACAGAGCTCTTTGCGGGTTTGGGTTTTGAATCAGAAGTAGCAAGTCAACAGTTCTCGAACTGATCGATGCAAAGAGCGCAAGACCGCAGTGGCTGCCAATCATGCACTGAATCTTTTGGCACAACGAAAATAAGTAGCGACTCTACCGTCGTGGTTGGAAAGTGCGCTGACTTGCAGTTTCATCGGCGCTTACAGCAATCGCCAACAGCAACCGAAAATTACACTTCTTTACGAGTACTCGCTTCTGCTCTCCGCGATGCACAACGACTCTTGTGAGATGTACATGGTTCGCTGCAATCTCCGCCGCATTGTGCGCTAGTTATATCGTGTTACGAGATGTGTCTCCATGCGGTTTGGGCATCGTGCGCTCTCTTCCGCTCATCCAATCAAGTGAAGGCTGGAAGGAGGGCAACAATGAGGACACGATGGTTCAAAGCATTCGCCAGCCTCTCGATGTCACTTATATTTTCGGTGTTCGCGTGGGGGAGCGTGCCGAACACCAAAACCGCTTCACCTGGAACTCTCAACTATGTCGAGGGGCAGGCTTCGATAGGTTCTGAATCGCTCGATTCGAAAGCCGTAGGATCCGCAGAACTGAAGCCCGGTGATTTTTTGACGACGGAGCAAGGGAAGGCGGAGGTCCTGTTGACCCCTGGAGTTTTCCTGCGGGTCGGGAATAACACTTCGGTACGGATGATCTCACCCAGCCTTACCAACACCGAGGTCGAAGTCGATCGAGGCAACGCGATGATCGAAGTCGCTGAGATTCATCCAGAAAACGATATCCGCATCACCGCGAATGGAACCACAGCCCGGCTGTTGAAGACCGGACTCTACGATTTCAATCTGAATCAACGCGAGCTCCGAGTCTTTGACGGCGAGGCTTTTGTCGAGGACGGCAGTTCCCACGCAAAAGTGAAGGGCGGACACGAACTCACCTTAGCGAACAACGGCAACTACAAAGTTCACAAATTCGACAAGAAGACATACGAAGAGGGCGATCTCTATCGCTGGAGCAGCCTTCGGTCTGCCTATGTGGCCGAAGCCAATGTTGATGCGGCTGGTCTTTATGCGTCAGACGGATGGGGCGGCCCGGGTTGGTGGGGAGCCGGCTGGTATTGGGATCCGTGGTTTGATGCATTCACGTTCATCCCGGGCGATGGCATCTTCTACAGTCCGTTCGGGTGGGGTTTCTATTCGCCGTGGTGGGTTTATCAAGCTCCGTTTTACGGGTATGGATATGGCTATGGATACGGACACTATCACCACTATTTCAGCACGAACTATCACAACTGGGGTCCGGGCTCTCATTACGTGACGGGTCGCAGTTACGCCCGCGGTATTTATCGTGGCCCTGGATCAACCGGAAGCGGTTTTCACTCAGGATCGGTGGGAGTCGGACGTAGCTTCGGCCGGATGGGTGGGGGAGGCTTCCATGGTGGAGGCGGGTTCCACGGCGGCGGAGGAGGCTTTCACGGTGGAGGTGGAGGAGGCTTTCATGGACGCTAAAGTGCGGACCTGAACGACTCGAGTCTGCTCCAACGACAAACGGTTTTTTCTCCGCTCGCAATGAAATCTCGAAGGAGGATTTATAAAGGTGAAACAGCTCAAGTATCTTGCCATCGTCGCAACTCTAGCTCTGCTGGTGCCGCTATCGGCACTCGCAGGCACGACAAATAAGCGTTCTGTCACCATCAACGATCCCGTCACCATCGGAGGGACCCATCTGAAACCCGGCGCCTACAAAGTGGAATGGCAGGGAGCTGGGCCCGCCGTGCAGGTCAATTTCATTCACGAAGGGAAAACCATAGCAACTGCTCCTGCACAACTTCAGACGAACGACTCAAACGTCACTCAGAATGATGTTGTCTTGGATCGAACCAACACGAAGGCGATGAAACTCAAAGAAATCGACTTCGTGCATCAGAAAGAGGCGTTGGTCTTTCATCAGAATGGGATGTAGGTTTGCAACGGAAAGAGCAGCGTTGCACGGAAAAGGGAGCGGCTGTAGGGCCGCGCCCTTTCTGTTCATTCGGTGTGAGTTCGATCCGCGCGCGCTTCAACAATTTCCTGTTACACTGGCGCGCATGGACGCGACACGAAGAGAATTTCTAGGACTGTGTACTGGCGCGGCAGTTGCGGCGTGGTTCGTTCCCAGCCTTGCGCAAGCGTCATCGTCGGGCCCTTCCGTTAGATTTCCTTCGTCGCCACGAGAGCGTGTCTCCGTGGCGGCCTATCCATTTCGCGAGTTCATCGTCGGATGGAAGGGTTGGGACGGAAAAACTCCCAGTACCGTTCCTTTAGCGCAACAGATGCAACTCAAGGACTTCGCTGCGCACGTTGCGGAGAAGTTCAACGTTCACAAGATCGAGCCTTGGAGCCCGATCTTCCCCTCAACGGACCCGAAATATCTTGAGGAATTTCGAGTTGCGGTCGAGAAAGCTCACTCCGCAGTAGTCGACATCGCCGTGGATGGCGGGCACAGCCAATATGCAACTGATCCAGCGGAACGCGCGAAAGCTGTAACCGCGAGCAACCAATGGATCGATGTTGGAGCCGCTTTAGGATCTCCCAGCATTCGCACTCACATCGACGGTGCTAAAGATTCCAAGCCGGATGTAGCGCGATGTGCCGACACACTATCGCGCGTGGCTGATTACGCTGCGAAAAAGAAAGTAGTCGTTCATCTCGAGAATGACAATCCCGTCAGCGAGGATCCTTTCTTTATTGTCAGCGTGATTGAGAAGGTTAATAGTCCGTGGCTGCGCGCATTGCCGGACTTTGGCAATTCTCTGGCTGCGCACGACGAGGAATTCAACGAACGCGCAATGGAAGCGATGTTCTCTCACGCTTACGGCATCTGCCACGTGAAAGACGGGGAGGTTGACGAACAGGGTAAAGCCAGCCACGTGGACTTAGCGAAGACATTCGCCATTCTGAAAAAGCATGACTACAAGGGATATTGCTCAATCGAATACGATGCCCCCGGCGATCCATACAAGCCGACCGCGACTTTGGTACAAGAAACGATAAAGTTTCTGTCCTAGTCAGCGGCGCACGGAATTCGTTTGAGAGAAAATTATGGCAGGGCAGGGAATTCAAAGGCGGGAAGTTTTGCGCATCCTGGGAACCGCGGCAGCCGCGGCGCAGTTTCCCGGCTTCAGCAAGTGGAGTTTCGCATGTGGGCATATCGGCAACGCAGCATTGCAGATTAAACCCGCGGCCTATCATCCTCAGTTCTTCACTCCGGCCGAATATGCGGCTGTCGAGCGGCTTGCCGAAATTATCATTCCCAGCGATGCCACCCCAGGTGCAAAGGAAGCAGGCGTGGCCGAGTTCATTGACTTCATGGTTGCGAACGATGCTGACGTGCAATATCGATTCCGCCTTGGATTGTCATGGTTGAACGCCCATAGCAGCAGGAATTATGGAAAGGCGTTCGTCGCTCTAAACACCGAGCAGCAGATTAATGAACTCACTCCCTTGGGGTTCAAAGATAAGGCGCGTCCCGGCGAAGAAGATGGCCGGAAGTTTTTTGCGCTGATGCGCGAGTATACGGTGACCGGCTTCTATACGAGCGAGATCGGATTCAAAGAGTTGGACAATCCGGCGCTCAAGTTTTATTCCGAGTCTCCGGAATGTCCACACAAAGACGATCGTGAGCACCGGCATCTCGTCCCCACGAATTCTTAGAGATATTTACCGCAGCAGATCATGGCTAAAAAAATCTACGACGTAATCGTAATTGGAACCGGTGCCGGCGGCGGGATGACGATAAAGACCCTGTGCGAGGCAGGCTTGAAGGTTTGCGCCCTGAATGCAGGCCGCAGACTCAACCCCGAAAAAGATTTTCGCTACCACCGAATGCCTTGGGACATGAAGTTTCGTGGCTTGGACGATCCGAAGCGGCGCGATTCCTTCGGCTACATGGACAACGAGTACACGAAAGCAGCATGGGATCACGAGATTCCGTTCACGGTCGCCCCGGGGACAGAATGGATGTGGCCGCGCTGCAATGCCGTCGGTGGCAAGACAAATTTCTGGGGACGAAGCTCCGCTCGCTTTGGGGAGATTGACTTCCGCGCAGCCTCAATGGATGGCTACGACGTCGATTGGCCGATAACGTACGACGAGATCAGCCCGTTTTACACGCGGGTTGAAAAGATGATTGGCGTGGCCAGCACGGTACAAAACCGTCCGAGCAACCCAGACGGGACTTACCTGCCTCCATTTAACTTCCGTTGCCTCGACTACATTCTGAAGGCTGGTTGCGAGAAGGTGGGTGTGCCGTACCTGCCAGATCGCTGTGCTCAGTTGACGCAGCTTCATGAAGGGCACCCTGCCTGTCACTTTTGCGGAGAATGCACGACTGGATGCGATGTAGGCGCCTTCTTCTCGACTCCATACTTTCTGTTGCCGAAAGCGGAAGCGACAAAAAATCTGGAGTTGAGAACCGACGCTCTGGCCAAAAACGTTCTCGTCGACGAAAACGGTCAGGCGGCGGGTGTGGCATACATTGATCGCAAGACCAAGCAGGAAGTCGAAGTCTACGGACGCGCTGTTGTGGTTGCGGCGTCGTGTATCGAATCGGCGCGCATTATGCTCAACTCCAAATCCCGCCAATGGCCAAACGGGATTGCGAATTCCAGCGGTCAAGTCGGCCGAAATCTTTGCGATCATCTCTATGGCGAAACGGCTCGAGGATATCTGCCGCAATTACTAGGGCAGCCAAGCTTTCCGGATCACGTCGCCGATAGCACGATCGCATGGATGCCGCGCTGGCAGAATCTGAAAGATCCGCACGAGGAGAAATTCATCCGCGGATATTCCGTCTACCCGGATGGCGGCTGCCAGGAGTTTCCAGGTTTTGCAACCGAGCTTGATGGCTTCGGGTCGTCGTTCAAGAAGGAAGTCAAACGACGCTATCCCGCGCCGGTCAGCTTTGGAATTCAAGCGCCGACTCTGAGATCGGACACGAACTATCTAGATCTCGATCCAGAAGTGAAAGATCCTTACGGAATTCCTGTCGCCCGCATGCACTTCCAGTGGGACGAGAACGTTCTGAAGATGTGGGAGCACTCAAAGGACGTCTGTGCCGAAGTCCTGCGCGCAGCCGGCGGAGAGGTGGAAAGTTTGGGAGACTCCCCCGAAATTCCTGGCTGGAGCCTGCACGAAACCGGTACGTGCCGGATGGGGAATGATCCGAAGAATTTCGTGACGAACCGTTTCGGACAAACTCACGACGTGCCGAACTTGTATGTCTGCGATGCCAGCGTTTTTCTCAATTGCACCGACAAGACGACTACCATTAGCATTCTCGCGTTCTCGTTGCGAACCTCCGAACATCTGATCGAGAACTTCCGCCAAGGCGAGCACAAAGCCGCTTGAGAGCGCGCGAATCTGCCATGACCTACCGCGAAATGCAGACTCAGCCGAAAGGAGCGATCTTCATTCGGATCGCGGTTGGACTCATTTTCTTCACTCAAGGCATTCTCAAATTCACTGATTCGCACATGGGGGTGGAGCGGTTCACGCGTATTGGCTTCCCGCATCCTGCATTGACAGCACACTTCGTGGGAACGTTTGAAATTCTCTGCGGCTTGCTGGTTTTATTCGGACTGTTCACGCGATTTGCAGTTGCTCCACTTCTTGTCATCATCTGCACGGCCATTGCGACGACGAAGATTCCTGAGTTGACTCGTCCGGGGCAGGGATTCTGGTTCATGGTCAGCGACGCGCGTACAGATTTTGCGATGCTGATGTGTTTGCTCTTCCTTCTGATTTCGGAACTCCATCGACGCTCGGACGAGCGATAACGGTAAGCCATCCTTGGATGAACTGCAGCAAATCCAGTCAGATTCGCCGTTGGCCTCACGGTTGGGGGAACTCGCATCCCTCTTTGTGAAACTCGGCACGATCAGTTTTGGCGGCCCGGCGGCCCATGTCGCGCTCATCCAGGATGAAGTCGTCCGAAAGCGGAAGTGGCTGACGCAACAGCAATTCCTAGACATGCTAGGCGCGGCGAATCTGATTCCGGGACCCACCTCAACCGAAATCGCGATTAACATAGGATTTTTTCGGGCTGGTTGGGCTGGGCTATGCGTTGCCGGCGCAAGCTTCATCCTGCCCGCGGCATTGATTACCGGAGCCTTCGCTTGGGCTTATGTGCGTTTTGGAAGCCTCCCGCAGGCTGGTTCAGTGCTCGCCGGAATCAAGTCCGCGGTCATCGCTGTGATCGCGATCGCAATCTGGCGACTCGGGAAATCGGCGGTCCGCGACGCAGGCTTGGCAGCGCTGGGCGTCCTAGCTTTTGCGGCCTTCTTCATTGGTCTGAATCCGATCGCGATCTTATTCGGAGGCGGGTTGATTGGGATGCTGGTTCGTCGCGCAGGAAGTCTGCGCGCCGCTGCCGCAACGCTCGTATCGAATGTGTTTCCGCTTCGCGTGCTTACATCGAGCACATGGAAAAACCTGCGGATCGCGCCGTTGCGTTCGACGAGCCTGATCGCAGCTGTGTCCTTCGCGGCTGGAACCACTGCTGCGAGACCGACGGTCGGTAAGATCGCGTTGTTCTTCCTCAAAGTCGGAGCCGTCCTCTACGGCGGAGGGTATGTGCTTCTGGCATTTCTCGAGCAGGGGCTTGTACAACAGCACGCATGGCTGACGCGTCAGCAACTCTTGGATGCCGTGGCTATCGGGCAGTTCACGCCGGGTCCTGTCCTCTCGACAGCGACCTTCATCGGATACATTCTCGGAGGCGCACCGGGCGCTGCCGTCGCTACCATTGGGATATTCCTGCCATCTTTCTTCTATATCGCTCTACTTGCTCCCGTATTGTTTCGCCTTCGCAAGTCCCCCTGGATCGCCGCATTCCTCGATTCGGTGAACGTGTGTGCGGTCGCTCTGATGGCCGGAGTGACATTCCAGTTGGGATCCGATGCTTTGCGCGGATGGATGTCGTGGGTGGTTGCGTTGGCATCGCTGGCAATCCTTTTGCGGTGGAAAGTTAGTCCGGCCTGGGTGGTATTGGGCGGCGGCATCGTCGGACTATTGGCCCTCGGGCGCTGAGCGTGATAGCCTCCAGTCGAAATTCAATCTCACTTTTGAGGAATGTCATGAAACCGCGTCAAATTGCTGTGGGAGTCATGCTGCTCGTGTTCTGCGTGGCCGCCGGAGCGGCTGATCGAAAGTACATCGTAAAGCCGCGCGCCTCGGATATGAAGGCTTTGCCTTTCAGCGACGGCGTCCTGGTCGGTAACACGCTCTATATTGCCGGCCACATCGGCTTGGACCCAAAGAGCGGCACTCCGCCGGCCAGCGCGGAGGACGAAGCTCGACTGGTGATGGAAGGCGTGAAGTCAACCGTCGAGCAAGCCGGTTTGACCATGGATGACGTGGTCTCGGTCCAAGTTTTCTGCACGGACCTGAAGTATTACGAAACCTTCAACAGTGTCTACAAGACTTACTTTCATGGCGACTATCCGGCGCGGGCGTTCATCGGAGCCGCTTCGCTGTTGCGCAATGGAAAGTATGAAGTGATGGGAATCGCAGTGAAAAAGTGACGAGAATTTCCAGCATGTAATTCGCATTTTGTTCGCCTACGGCCCGGTTTTATGGTAAACGTATAGGCCATGCGAAAGGCTGTAAATCATCTCAAGAAATGCGATCCGGTCCTGCGAGCGATTATCGAGCGAGTGGGCCCGTGTCGCATGCAGTTCGGTCTGGCGGATTTTTGCAGCGTGGCCGAGGCGATCGTTTACCAGCAACTGAACGGTAAAGCGGCGGCGACGATATTCAAACGATTTGCTGACCTTGCAGGCGAGCCTTTGACGCCCGAAGGCATTCTGAGATTAACAGACCAGCAAATGCGCGGAGTGGGTCTCTCAAAGCAGAAGTCGTCTTACCTGAAAGACCTTGCCGCCAAGACAACGAACGGCTTGCTCGATTTTGAACACATGGCTGACCTGCCGGACGAAGAGGTGATCAAGCATCTCACCCAAGTCAAAGGCATCGGAGTGTGGACGGCGCACATGTTTCTGATTTTTTCTCTGCGGCGACCGAATGTGCTGCCGACCGGCGATTATGGCGTGCAGGTCGCCGTCAAGAAGCATTACAAGAAGCGCAAGCTGCCGAAGCCGAAGGATATGGAAAAGATCGCCCGCGCTTGGGAACCATATCGCAGCGTGGCCTGCTGGTACATGTGGCGGAGTCTCGACATCAAGACCGTGTGAACCTAATTCATTCCGGCGTGATCTGTGATGTCAGCCTTCGTCTGTGATTAAATGGTGAGCGATGCCTGACATGAAGATTCGCGTCCTTGTAGCCAAGCCCGGTCTTGACGGACATGACCGAGGGGCAAAGGTCATCGCCCGCGCACTTCGCGATGCCGGCATGGAGGTGATCTATACCGGGCTCCGCCAGACCCCTGAAATGATTGTTACTGCTGCGCTGCAAGAGGACGTTCAGGTCATCGGGCTTTCAATTCTTTCCGGCGCGCACAATGCGATCGTTCCGCGAGTGATGGATCTGCTCAAGCAGAACAAGATGGAAGATGTGATCGTGCTCGTCGGCGGCATCATTCCCGATCAGGACATCGATGGCCTCAAGAAGGCCGGCGTGGCTGCGATCTTTCAGCCCGGCACCGCTATGGACGACATCGTTCAATTCATTCGCACTCACGTGAAGGGGCCCGGCGTGCCGGCGGTTGGCTGATGTCTGGCATCGAAGCCTCTCGGGTCAGCAAGATCCTCTCTCAGTCTGTCGGTCCGGCTCCGTGGTACTGGGAAACATTTCCTTCCTTCCGTTCGCTAGCGGGCCAGCGCTTTCGCTGGACTCATCAGGGATCTGAAGGTCCCTTGGGTCACCTCATTACGCTTGGGCTCGAGCAAGAGCCCGACAAACCGCGGCTCGCGTTGAATACGTACTGCCGGCCGTTTCTGGTCCCGCCAAATTTTCTGGGTGTCTGGTGTCCCGAGGGACGCAGCCTTCGGATGGCATCTTTCGATCCCGACCAGCTCAAGGCATTCGATCTCGCGGAGGTTGCCGGGTGGTTCAAAGCGTCTTCCGAACGTATCTATGCCGCGACCCCGCCTGTAGCAGACTTCGAAACGCCACTGACCCTTGGTCCGGGAACGCACAAGATTCAGGTTCCGTCGGAATTCGCAGCCGTCGATGAGTTGATTCTTCCTACCAGCTATAAGGCGATGTCGAACGACGATCCGGCGTTCGCGCTCTTTGTTTTTTATTTGCAAGCAGGACTGGTGGAGGTCCTACCCCAGAAATGGTTCACAGCGGCGCAATATCGTGTAGGCCAGCAGTGGATCACCCGCGCGGTGCGTGACACTGAATCTCAGCGCATCGTTGGCGAATGCTTTGGCGTCGGAACGTTTCTGCTGGAGGAGGATGGCTGCCGGCTCGCCGATTGGGTCACGCGCAATCCGTAGCCGCCGCTCCGGTCATCTTCCTGCACGATGTCGAATTCCCTATTTCAGCTCGAATCGCTTCAGGGTCTATACGTTCTCCGCCTCAGTTCCGAGGATGGGACGAATCGCCTCACGCGGCAGTGCATTCTCGCGTTAACCAGTCAAATCTTCGAGCTGCAGCGGGAAATGCAGCCCCTCGTTATCACGGGAAATGACCGATTCTTCTCGTCTGGAGCCGAATTGGCAGAGATCGCTGCCCTGAATGGTCCCGGAGCTCGCGAATTTTCCAAGGTCGGCCAAGCCCTTATGGCGGCTGTAGAGAGCTTTCCCGCGCCCGTTTGCGCAGCCATCTCGGGATATTGCATGGGTGGAGGGTTGGACTTGGCTCTCGTATGCCATCGCCGGATTGCCTCACCCAATGCTGTCTTCGGGCATCGCGGCGCGGCTCTCGGGCTGATTACCGGATGGGGCGGCACGCAGCGCCTTCCGCGCTTAATCGGCAAGGCCCGGGCCTTGCAAATGTTCGTTGCGGCCGAGAAAGTGACAGCTGAGCAAGCGCTCGAGATGGGACTCATTGACGCGATCGTTCCGGACCCGCTCTCCGAAGCGATTCGTCAGATCGCTCGAAGACCCCACTGATGAACTTGGCCGCTGTCAGGCGCCGTTCCAGATTAGTCTCCGGACTCCGCTGCATTGCGCCATTCCGCCCGCGTGTTATACCGTAGTCAGTCCACTCCTCCATGTCGAACCGTAACGAAACTCTCGCTGTGAACTCCTTGGCCTCCGGAACCGTTTTGACGACGAAAGTTGATCCCACGTCGGCGCGCTTCGAAGCCAACATGCGTTTCCTGGCCGACTTGATGTCACAGGTACGTAACGAAGGCGAAAAGATCTGCGAAGGCGGAGGCGCCAAAGCAGTTGAGAGTCAACATTCCAAGGGCCGACTGTCCGCGCGCGAGCGCATTCATCTTCTCGCCGATCCGGACTCGTTCTTTGAACTCGGCCTGTACACAGCGCATGGCATGTACGAGGAATGGGGGGGCGCTCCCGCCGCAGGCGTGATTACAGGGATGGCGCGAGTCCAAACCCGTCTTGTGATGATCATCGCCAATGACGCTACCGTAAAAGCCGGTGCGTTCTTCCCGATGACCTCGAAAAAGGTCATCCGGGCACAGAATATCGCTATCGAAAATCGCATTCCTACGATTTACCTCGTCGATTCTGCAGGCGTATTTCTGCCGCTGCAGGAAGATGTCTTTCCCGACACCGACGATTTCGGACGCGTCTTCCGCAACAACGCCGTGATGTCGGCGATGGGTATTCCTCAGATCGCGGCCATCATGGGTATGTGCGTGGCCGGCGGAGGCTACCTTCCGGTGATGTGTGATCACGTGCTGATGACGGATGGCAGCGGATTGTTTCTCGCCGGCCCAGCGTTGGTGCAAGCGGCGATCGGCCAGAAAGTCTCCGCCGAAGAACTCGGTGGTGCGGCCATGCATTCGGCGATCAGCGGTACGGTCGACTTTCGCGAGCCCAACGACGAAGCTTGCATCACGAGAATTCGTTCGATCATCGAGAAGTGGGGATACCGCCGGCTTTCTCCATGGGACCGCAAAAAACCCGTCGAGCCGGTCCTTGCGACAGAAGAAATCTACGGGATCTACGATCCATCGCCTGCACGCCCCTACGACATGAAAGAAGTATTAGCGCGCGTGCTCGATGGCAGCCGCTTCGATGAGTACAAACCCGAATACGGCAAAACGCTGATTTGCGGCTATGGACGCATCGGCGGCTTCGCGGTCGGAATAGTCGCCAATCAAAAATTGCACGCGCACCAGACCGACCACGAAGGCCATAAGCGAGTCGAGTTCGGTGGAGTGATCTACACAGAGTCGGCTGAGAAAGCAGCACGCTTCATCATGGACTGTAACCAGAACCTGATCCCGCTCGTCTTTTTCCATGATGTAAACGGATTTATGGTCGGACGCGACGCCGAGTGGAGCGGCATCATCAAGGCCGGCGCGAAGATGGTGAACGCAGTTTCGAATTCTGTCGTACCCAAAATTACGGTCATCGTTGGAGGTTCTTTCGGTGCTGGCCACTACGCCATGTGCGGCAAAGCCTATGATCCGCGCTTTGTGTTTGCATGGCCCACGGCGCGCTACGCGGTAATGAGCGGGGACTCTGCCGCCGGAACGCTGGTCGAGATCAAAGTGAAGCAACTGGAACGTGGTGGCAAGAAACTGAGCGACGAGGAGCGGAAAGAATTGTACGAATCGGTCAAGCGCACTTACGACGAACAGACCGATCCCCGCTACGGCGCGGCTCGCCTGTGGATCGACAAGATCATCGATCCCATCGAAACCCGTGACGCGATCACGCAAGCCCTCGAGGCAGCAGCCCTAAACCCCGACGTGGCAGAATTCAAAGTAGGAGTTCTGCAGACGTAGCAATTCGGCGCGAGGTCCACGGATTTAATATTGTTCTCCAATCCGTGCGATCCGCGTGAATCCGTGGCTAAGAATTTCGTATGAGCGAGCAGGTTAAATTAATCGAATGTCCCCGTGACGCCTGGCAAGGGCTGAAAGGGATTATCCCGGCTGACCTGAAGTCTGACTACTTGAAAGCTTTGATCAGCGTTGGCTTCAAGCACATCGACGCCGTCTCGTTCGTGTCTCCGAAAGCTGTTCCCCAGATGGCTGATTCCGAGGAGGTCCTGAAGGAACTCGATCCACCCGATGATGTCGAGATCATCGCCATTGTGGTCAACGAAAAAGGCGCCCAACGAGCCATCGATACCAAGGCGGTTTCTACTCTGGGGTTTCCGTACTCCATCTCCGAAACTTTTCTGCGAAAGAATCAGAATCAGTCTCCTGAAGAAGCTCTGGAAGAGTTAGAAAAAGTTCAGAAGAAAGCGGACGAAGCGCGGCTGGATGTCGTCGTCTACATTTCGATGGCTTTCGGAAATCCGTACAGCGATCTCTGGAATCCCGAAGAAGTAGTAGAGGCCATTTCCCTGATGGAAGTCGACAATTTACACATGATCTCATTGGCGGACACCGTTGGAATGGCCAGGCCGCAGCAGATCAGCGAACTGGTCGGCGCGGTGATGGCGAAGTACGACTATCTCGAAATCGGCGTGCACCTTCACAGCCGTCCCGAACAAGCGCCCGAGAAGATACTGGCCGCCTATGATGCGGGCTGCCGGCGATTTGATTCGGCGCTGGGCGGCTTGGGTGGATGTCCTTTCGCGCAGGACGCTCTGGTGGGCAACATCCCAACGGAAAAGGTGATCGATACGCTTCGCCAGAGGGGCGCGGACTTGCCAGCGTTGAAGCCACTCGATAGTCTTCTGAAGGCGACCTCCGGCATGGCGGCGAGATTTTCAGAGTCAAACGCTGCTGATTAGAAAGCCTCGACAACTACGAATTACAAATTGATGCATTCTTATCTCGGAAATATTTTGCTTTATCAGTGATGATCCGCGAAAATCCGTGGCTGGTTTCTCCATGAGCTACAACACAATCCAACTAGCATACGAAGGCGCGGTTGCGACGATCACGCTGAATCGTCCCGACAAGCGCAACGCGATCAGCTTCGAACTGATTGATGACTTGCTGCAGGCGCTGGACGAAGTGTCGAAGTCGGATGCGATCGTGCTGATCTTGACCGGAGCAGGGAAGGCATTCTGCTCAGGCATGGATCTGGAAAATCTGAAATCGCTGCTCGGCCGCACGCCAGAGCAGAATCTCTCGGATTCCGAGACCATGGTCCAGCTTTTCCGCGCGCTGTACGAATTTCCCAAGGTAACGATCGCCGCCGTAAACGGCCCTGCCATCGCGGGCGGCACAGGGTTAGCTCTTCTCTGCGATTTCACCCTCGCTGTTCCGGAAGCCAAGTTCGGCTATACGGAGGTTCGCATCGGCTTCGTGCCCGCGATCGTCTCAACCTTTCTGCTTCGCCAGGTCGGCGAGAAACAAGCTCGGGATCTTCTGTTGACCGGCAGAATATTCGGATCGGACGAAGCGCTGCGCATGGGGTTGATCAACGAAATCGTTCCCCCCGAGAGCTTGCTTGCTCGCGCTCAAGAGTTAGCTGCGATCCTGATGGCCAACAGCTCTGCGTCGCTCCGAGCTACGAAACAACTACTGACCGATCATGCTCGCTCAGAACTGGACGCTCAAATTGACGCGGCAGTTCGCGAAAATGCCGCGATCCGCAGCACCGCCGACTTCCGCGAAGGCATCACCGCATTCTTGGAGAAACGCAAACCAGTGTGGACTGGAAAATGACCTCTAGCAAACACTATTGGAATGAGACACGCTTGCGAGTGCGTTATGCGGAAACCGATCAGATGGGCGTGGTATATCACTCGAACCATCTGATCTGGTTCGAAGTCGGACGCGTCGAACTCATGCGCGAAATGGGGTTTTCCTACAAAGATATGGAGAAGGAAGATGGTCTCTTCATCGCCGTTGCCGAAGCAACCTGCCGCTACCGGGCGCCGGCTTACTACGACGAGGAGGTTCTAGTGCGGACGCGGATCAAAAATGTGCGCGAGTCCGTCGTCATCTTCAACTACGAACTCTGCCGTGCCGAAACGGGTGCTCTCCTGGCCGAGGGTGAGACGACGCATGTCGTCACCGACTCCAATATGAAGGTTTCGGCTTTGCCGGAGAGGTATTTGCGCGTTTTCCGCGCTGCAATTGGGAAGTAAGGATTGATCCGAGGAACTTCTTGAACGCACTTCACATCTCAGGAAATGATCTGACGCTCGAGGCTGTACGCGAGGTTGCCGTTGATCGGCGCGCCGTGCTGCTCGCGCCCGATGCGCGCCAAGCAGTCAATCAGGCGCGCTCCGTGGTCGACGAGATCGTTGCGAGCAATAAAGTTGCTTACGCGATCACCACCGGCGTGGGCAAGCTGAGTGATGTCCGCATTGCCGGGGATCAGATCCGCGAATTGCAGGTCAATCTCGTCCGATCGCATGCGGTCGGCGTGGGTACGCCGCTCCCCGTGGTTGAAACTCGCGCGATGATGCTGTTGCGCGCGAACTCGCTGGCAAAGGGCCACTCGGGCGTCCGCGCCCTCGTCATCGATACGCTTTGCGAACTTCTCAATCGCGGTGTCACTCCGTTTGTCCCGTCACAAGGCAGCGTCGGCGCAAGCGGCGATTTGGCACCTTTGGCGCACCTGGCCCTCGCTCTAATCGGAGAAGGGGAGTGCTTCGACGATAAGGGTGCTCGCATTCCCAGCGCAGAGGCGTTTAAGCGTGCGCAGATCAAACCGCTGGTCCTCGAGTCGAAAGAAACGATTTCGCTGATTAATGGGACGCAGGCGATGTTGGCCCTCGGCACTCTTTCGCTGCTTGCAGCGGAAATTCTGGTCGATTCCGCCGACGTGCTTGGCGGACTCTGTTGCGACGCGTTAAAGGGAACGGACACTGCGTTCGACGAGCGCATTCATAAGGCCCGCCCACACAATGGGCAGATCAAGACCGCGGCTAACCTGCGCAGAATGCTGGAAGGCAGCCAGATTCGGGAATCTCATCGCGATTGCGGCCGCGTGCAAGACGCCTACTCGTTGCGCTGCATTCCTCAGGTTCACGGCGCCGTTCGCGATACTCTTGCTCACTGTCGCACTATCTTCGAAATCGAAGCCAACTCCGCCGTGGACAATCCGCTCGTCTTCATCACTGACGCAAAAAATGCGGAGGGAGACGTGATCTCCGGCGGAAATTTCCACGGCGAACCGCTCGCCTTTGCCTTGGATTTCCTCGCGATCTCGCTCACGGCACTGGCGGGCATCAGCGAGCGGAGAATCGAGCGCTTAGTAAATCCTGCGCTCAGCGAAGGGTTGCCGCCGTTCTTAGCTCCTGGCGCAGGCCTCAACTCTGGTTTCATGATGCCGCAGGTCACCGCGGCAGCGCTGGTCAGCGAAAACAAAGTGCTGGCGCATCCCGCCTCGGTCGATTCGATTACCACGTCCGGAAATAAAGAAGACTACGTCTCCATGGGGATGACGGCCGCGCTCAAACTCAAGCGCGTTCTCGACAACACCCGGAACGTGCTTGCGATCGAGGCCATGGCGGTTGCTCAGGCGCTCGATTTCCTGGCTCCCCTGAAGACGTCAAAACGCGGACAGGCTGCCCATGCGGCCATCCGCTCGGTATGTCCGACCATGGAGAAAGATCGTGTGATGTACGGGGATTTTGCACGCATCTCTGATCTGCTCGCAGCCGGCAAGATCGCGGAGTCGCTCCGCTAAATCACCAGGATATCTTTCAATGAAGACTCTTACTGAATACTTGAAGTTCCATACCAAGACACACCGCGCCTACGTGCACATCACTCCCCAAGTCGAGGAGATCGTCCGCAAGAGTGGCGTGAAGGAGGGCATGGTCCTGATTTCGGCTATGCACATTACCGCCGGCGTCTACGTGAACGACAACGAAAGCGGCCTCATCGAAGACATCGATCAGTGGCTGGAGCATCTCGCGCCTTTTCGCAAGAATTACAAGCATCATGAGACTGGCGAAGACAACGGCGATTCACATCTGAAAGCGCTGCTGATTCATCACGAGGTCGTTGTGCCCATCACCGCGAGCAAGCTCGATCTCGGCACATGGCAGCGAATCTTTTACGCCGAATTCGATGGACAGCGCGACAAGCGCGTCATCGTCAAAGTCATGGGAGAGTGACGACATGTCGGAAGAGTTGAACGAACTGAAAGAACACGCCGAGCATGCCAAGGAAGATCCAACGCTGGCTCCTGTATCGGTGACCATGGCCATCCTTGCGGTGCTGGTCGCCGTGGTTTCACTGCTGGGGCATCGGGCTCACACCGAGGAAGTCGTGTTGCAGGCGAAGTCGTCCGATCAATGGGCTTTCTATCAGGCGAAAAACATTCGCCGCCATACCGACGAACTATTCACGGATCTGACATCAGTGCAGGCCACCACTGACGCAGCCGGTCTGGCGAAGCTTCGTGAGAAGTATTCCGGAGAAGCCGCGCGTTACAAAGACGAGCAGAAGGAAATCGAAGATAAGGCTCGCGAAATGGAAGGGGAAGTCTCCACCGAACGAGATCGCGCCGACCGCTACGATCTAGCCGAGGTTTTCCTCGAAGTTGGGTTAGTGATTACTTCGATCACGCTGCTCTCGGGTCGCAGGATTTTCTGGTGGCTCGGGATCTTATTGGGCGTACTCGGCATTGTCGTCGCAGCAACAGCGCCGTTCTTGCATTAAGCCTGTTAGGAATCGCTTGGTGTCTCCGCGTTTTGGCTCCGAAGAAGTAACAGCTTCTCTCAATTTGCGCTTGCCTTCACAACCAGGAACGGCCCGATCGCCAGCACATCCATTCGCGTGCGCTGAAAGCAGTCGATCGCTTCCTCGGGAGTGCACACGATCGGTTCATTCTCATTGAAACTGGTGTTCAGAATGACCGGTATCCCCGTCTTGCGATGGAAAGCCGAAATCAGATCGTAGTATAGGGGATTCTCTTCATGCGTAACGGTCTGCACTCGGCCCGTATCGTCCACATGGTTCACGGCGCATAGTTCCTTGCGTTTCTCCGGCCGGATTTTATAGACGTGCAGCATGAAGGGCGAAGGATGGTCGTGCTCAAAATACTCCTGCTGGTAGTCCGCCATGATCGACGGTGCAAAAGGACGGAACCACTCTCGATGCTTGATACGCGCATTGAGGACATCTTTCATGTTGGGCAATCCCGGATGCGCAACAATCGACCGATCCCCAAGCGCGCGGGGTCCCCACTCCATTCGCCCCTGAAACCATCCCACCACATTCCCGGCGGCGATCTGGTCGGCCGTTTCTTCGAGTAATACGGCCCGTTCGAACTTGCGATATTGCAATCCTGCGCTTTGCAGTGCCGACTGAATTCGAGACTCAGAAAACTCTGGCCCAAGATACGAATTCTTCAATTCGTGCCGCCGCGGCTGCTTCAACACGGAGTGATAGGTGTGGAGCGCCGCTCCAATCGCGAGTCCTTCATCACCCGCTGCCGGCTGGATGTACGTCTTACGGAATGGAGTGCGATCGAAGAGTTTGCCGTTGGCCACGCTGTTGAGCGCGCACCCGCCCGCCATCGCCAAATCGTCCAGCGGAACCCGTTTGTGCAAGTTGTTCAGCAGATGAAAGAAAATCTCTTCAAATCGATGTTGCAGCGCAAACGCCAGGTCCATGTCACGCTGGGAGATGTCAGTATGTGGTTTGCGCGGCTCTCCGAATTGCTTTTCCATGCGATCAGAAAAATGTCGCGCTAATCGTACCGTCCCATCCGGCAACACCTGCATGCCTTGATTACTGCCCAATGGCTTGAAATATCCAAGGTCCAATTGGAAGCCGCCGTTCTTAGGATTCACAATCCTGCTGATCTCGCCGCAATACGTATCTTTTCCGTATGGAGCCAGGCCCATGACTTTGCCCTCGTCGCCGTATTTCGAGTAGCCGATGAATTCGCAAATCATGGTATAGAGGCTGCCGAGCGAGTGTGGCAGAAACACTCGCTCCAGAATTTCGATCTCGTTGCCTTCGCATCGCGCCATCATGGTCGAGACAAAGTCTCCCGACCCGTCATAGCTGAACCCTGCCGCTTTCTCCCACGGCGAACAGTAATAGGCGCTCGCAATATGCGCGATGTGATGTTCGAGGTGATGTTCCTGAAAACTCAACTTTCCCGAATCCACGTCCAGGGCCTTCGCAATCAGAGACTGCACATCGCGCATCGCTTCTTTTCGTTGACGAATGCGAATGAAGTTGAGGACCTTCGCCGGATTGCTCAGCGCATACTGAACTTTCTTGACCAGGTTCGCGTCGCTGTCTTGTCCAACAGCCACATGTTCCACGTCCGAAATCTTTGCCCCCACCGCGTCGAGGCATGCTTTGACCGCAAGAGCAGGGAAGCCGCCAAAATGTTTGTGCCGGTTCAGCCGCTCTTCGGCAATGGCAAACTTGACTTCTCCGTCGACGACGATCGCAGCCGAAGCGTCGGCGTGAAACATGTTGAGGCCCAGAATGAGCATGAACTAGCTACATCTCCCGTGAGGTCGCATCAATTGTTGGATCATTCGTTCAGGCTGGAATTATGAACAGAAGATCGCCGACACGCTGCGATAAATTCGGTACTGTTCACCTCGAGCCGCTCCCCAGTGGCAACGGCCTGATCGATCCGCAACGTTGCCAGCGTGGAGCAGACCACTTCTTCGATCTGAATCACGGAGCCGCTTCCTCGGTTCACAGATCCCGCAAACGCTTCCCATTCCGCGCGGTGCCCTTTGTCCTGACGCCATCGCGAACTTACGACTTCCTTGTGCCCGTTGCGAACCAGTTCCAACCGCCGGAAATCTTCCAACACCGCGGTGCAACCCCCGCCAAATACCTCGATCCGCTCCTTCGAGTAAGAACGGTCGCCGTTCGCCAGGTAGCTTATCGTCCCTTCGGAGCCATTCGCGAAACGCAGCGAGATCAGCACATTATCGCCGCTGTATCGTGGCCCAGCCCCAACCGAGCGAGCCCCCACTTCTACAATCGGAGACCCTGCAAGGAACATCAACAGATCGACAAAGTGACAGACTTCCCCCAGAATGCGTCCTCCGCCTTGTTCGCGATCGTTGACCCAATGATCTGGAGAGAGAAATCCTGCATTAATGCGATAGTGAAGAGCCAGCGGCTCAGAAATCGGTGCAAGGAATGTTTTCACACGCACCGTCATCGGCGCGAAGCGGCGATTAAAGCCGACCATCAGGGAGGGCCTTCCCGATTCCGATCCGTAATACGCACGAAGTATCGCCCCCAACTCGTCTTCCGAAAGGCAGAGTGGCTTTTCGCAGAAGACATTCTTGCCCGCTGCCAGTGCGGCAACAACTTGCCCCGCGTGAAGATGGTGACGGGTGGCGACGACTACGGTATTGATAGTCGGATTCCGTAAGACTTCGTTTTCGTCCGTTGTGCAATCGCGGAAACCAAACTTGCGGGCGGCATGTTGCGCATGCGCTCCAGTGGCTGCGCACACTGTAAGCAGCGATGTCTTCGACGACGACTTCATCGCCGGAATCAATGTCGAGGAAGCAAATCCGCCGGCTCCCAGAATCCCGACAGCTAACTCCTTGACCGAAGCATCGGCCGGCCGAGTGGCTGACGGCTTTACGGTCACAAGTGTGAGCGCTCGCGACTCACAGCCGTTCTCCGCATATTCGAAGACGACTCCCAAATAACCCTGACTCGATTTTCCGGTGATCAGTTCGTATGCGCTCTCGGCGCGATCAATCGCAAACCGGTGTGTGATGAGCGGCCCGACGCGTATCTTCTTCTCAGCGAGCATTTGGAGGAACGCTTCCATATTGCGAGTTTCCGTCCAACGCACGTAGCCGATCGGATAATCTCGCCCCTTCTGCTCGTACGCGGCATCGTATCGACCCGGTCCGTAAGATCGCGAAACCCGGAAGTCCAGTTCTTTTTCGTAATATGCCTTGCGATCAATATCGATTCCGACAGTGCCCACGGCGACGATGATGGCCCGATCTCGCGCAACAGCCCCCGCAAGGTTAACCGGATCGCTGCTCGAAGTCTCAGCTGCGATTAGAACTGAATCGACCCCCAGTCCGTGCGACATTTCAAGACATAAATTGCGAAATGTCTCGGTAGAGTGCGCTACTCCATCTGCGCCCATGTGCCGGGCCAAATCCGCGCGGGATGCGTCGATATCCATCCCCACGACACGACAGCCGGCCGCTTTCAATAACTGCACGGTCAGTTGCCCCATCAGACCCAAACCGATCACTCCAACGATGTCCCCGAGTTTGACCTCGGATGTGCGAATTCCATGCAGGGAAACTGCCCCTAACGTCGCGAAGGCAGCCTCTTCGAACGGAACGGCAACTCCGCTATTTCCCTCACTAACAGGAATTCGCGCCATCAACAGTCGCGGAATACAAGCTATCTCGGCATGAACTGCGAATCCCGCTCCCGCGCACGCCACACGATCCGCAGGGAGGATGTCCGTTACTCCTTCACCAATAGCCAAGACGGTTCCTGCACTGCTATATCCCGGGTTCTGTGGCTGGTCGAGCCGGGTACGAACTGTTTGAATGGCGGCTAGGATTCCGTCGCGCTGCGCTTTGTTGATCACATCGCGCACCAGATCCGGCCGCGACCTCGCCTTCTGCAGAAGACTCTTTTTCGCAAACTCGGACGAGGCGCGCTCCGTGCCCGCCGAAACTACTGACGCAGATACGCGTACCAACACACAACCTGGAAGGAGTTGAGGTGCGGGAACATCTTCTACCGAGACCGCACCCGTGCGCGCGTGCTGCAAGACCTGTTTCATGCGGTCGCAGCCTGCCTCGTGTGGAGCGAACTAGCTTCAAACTTTTCTGCGCCCCCATCCAAAAAAGCTTGCATCCAGAGTTCGAGCGTCAGGAATTGCCAAAGCTGCATCGACCAGTCGCGTCGTCCGCTTCGGTGCTCTTCGATGAATCGCTCAATCGCCTGAGGCCGGAAAAGCCCGCGCTTGCGAACTTGGGACGCCGAGAGCAGATCGTCCACCATGGGCTTAAGATCGTGGGCCAACCAATAGTCTACCGGAGCACCGAAGCCGGCTTTGGGTTGTTGCAGAACTTCACGCGGAAGGATGTCGCGCATTGCTCTCCGGAAAATGTATTTCGTTTTCGGCCGCAACCGTCCTTTCAGCTTCAGACTTGGCGGTACCTGCCACGCAGCGAATTCGGCCAGTTCGCGGTCCAGAAACGGCACGCGCACCTCGACGGACGATGCCATGGACATCTTGTCGTTGTATGTGAGATTCAGTGTCGCCATGAAAATCTTGGAATCGACATACAACATCTGGTGCAGGAAGTCAGCGTCTCGCACGGAATCGAAAGCCGCGCGGTGCCGTTCGGTCGGATCCGATAGAGAAGCCGCAAATTCTCTGGCGTACAGATCGGACTTCTGATCGCCGTCGAGATACGTTCCATTCCGGATGAAGCGATCGATCGGATCGAGCGACGCACTCCGCGCCATTTTCTTCGCCAGGCGCACGCTACCCTTCGCCGCAGTTCCTCGGAGGCTGGGCAACGACTCCAGCCCGGCCTCAGCCATGCGGCGTGCATTAGCAGGCAATTGCCGGTAGGCCTCCGCCCAGTAATGCGCCGCATGTTTGCGATATCCCGCAAACAGTTCATCGCCTCCCACTCCCGAAAGCAGCACAGTGGCCTGCTGGCGAGCTTCCCGGCAAACCAGGTATGCGGTAATGATCGCCGGATCCGCGGTTGGCTCATCCATATGCCAGACGAGTCGCGGTAGCAGGTCAGTTACATCTGGCTCGACCACAATGCGTTCATTTTCGCAACCCAGGTTCCGGGCTAGTCTCGCGGCAACTTCTGGATCGTCCAGCGTGCTTTCGCCGACTCGATACTTCCGCGGAAACGTAATCGTATACGTGCGCACGGTCTGATTTGTCGCCCGCCTCATCATGGCAACGATTGCCGATGAATCCAGCCCCGCGCTGAGGAACGCTCCTATCGGAACATCGCTGACCATCTGTGCTTCCACCGAACGACGGAAGCGCTCGCGAATTTCCTCCGCCAGATCCTTTTCCGAGCGCGTGTAAACCTGATTCGCTGCAGGGAATGTGAGATCCCAGTATTGCGTGATCTTCAGTTCGCCGTCGCGCAATATCGCATAGTGCCCGGCTTGCAGTTTAAAGATTCGCCGGAACATCGTCTTGGGATCGGGAACCCACAGAAATGTCAGGTACTGATGAAGCGATTCCGCATCGAGTTCGGCCTCGATTCCTGGCACTTGCAGCAATGCCTTGATCTCCGATGCGAATGCAAAAGACTTTCCGCTGTGAAAGTAATAAAAAGGTTTGACTCCGAAGTGATCGCGCGCGACAAACAGCGTCGGGGTTCCTGCACGCAGGTCGCAGATTGCAAAAGCGAACATTCCGTTCAGCCGCTTCACACAATCCGGGCCTTCCTGCTCGTAGAGATGAATGATCACCTCTGTATCTGTATGGGAACTGAAGCGATGTCCCTTGCTCTCGAGTTCGCGGCGGAGTTCGGCGAAGTTGTAGACCTCGCCGTTGTAGGTGATCCACACCGTGCGGTCTTCATTGCACATGGGCATGTGCCCAACCGGCGACAAATCCAGGATAGCCAGTCGCCGGCTTCCTAGACCAATGTAGGAACCGTCAGGAAACTTCCGTTCCCACAGTCCGGAGTCGTCCGGCCCGCGATGCGCCTGCACCTGCGTCATCCGTGCGACTGTTCCCCGATCTCCGCAATTTACGACGCCGCTAATTCCGCACATTCGTTTCGGTCAGTTCCTTTTCGGCGCGCCTTGCGCCTTCAACTCGTAAATCTTTGCTTTGATGTGGAAGAATTGCACACCCTGCATCCCGCAATAAATCAGCCCCGGAATCCCATCGAGAAACCCCAGAGCAAAAACATATTTGTAGAGAAAGAAAAGCGCCGGCGATCCTGGGATCGCAAAAAGGTTCTTCCGCAGCCACCTCCGCCGTTGGGCTTGCGTTCCGAACAACGCTGGAGCCAGATCCTTTGCATTCTCCTCACCTTCTAGCCAGACGCGGGCTTCCCAGTTTGAATATTCATCATGCTTGCGAATGTAGTGCGATAACGACTCGACATTGTGATGAAGCAACGGATGCCGCAACCTCGCCGTTCTCGCCGAACCTCCATCCGCTTCCAGCACGATGTGCTCATGGACTTCCATGTCGGCCATCGATTGATCCTGATCCTTAAGCCGGCATTCGAATCGGCCCTTACCTCGTCTAAACAGCGACAGCTTGAAAAAGCTGGCACCACTGTGCCGCAATTCTCTCCCTAAGAAAAACATTCGTAGAGCAACGTAATACCCATCGCAATTCGGATTCTGAATTGCCTCGCGGATTTCTCGCCCCAGCTCGGGAGTCAACGCCTCATCCGCATCCACCAGGAAGATCCAATCGTAGGCGAGGGGCAACGACTCCATCGCCCACTGGCGCTTTTTAGGCCAGCCTCCTTGGTAGTGAAATTGTACGACGTGCGCACCATGAGCCTGTGCGATCTCCACAGTCTCGTCTGTGCTCTGGGAGTCGATCACATAAACTTCCCCGACCTCGCGCAGAGATTCCAGACAACGCGGCAGGTTGCGAGCCTCATTGCGCGCGGCCACGATCACCGTGATGGGAAGGATTGGCGCGGCGATCTCGTTCCGCACTTGTTTCGACTCTTCCAGTTCAGGCATTTGGCGACAGAGAGGCTCTCAGCATTTTACTCTGAGGGACCACTCCCGAGTACGGTTCAAATGCCCATGCTCCGGGCGCGGCTATACTGATATGCGAACTTCTCATGGACTCGATTGCCGCCCAAAAAGAGACCGTTCGCGATTTCTGGAACGCCGAGCCCTGCGGCTCGCGCTATCTCGACGGTAAAGAAGATTTCGAAGCGCATGCCCGCGCTCGTTACGAACTTGAACCGCATATCTTCGAGTTTGCGCGCTTTCGCGAAGCCAGAGACCTGAAGGTGCTCGAAGTTGGAGTGGGGATGGGCGCCGATTATCTGGAATGGCTCAAAGCTGGAGCCCACGCCACCGGCGTAGATCTTTCCGCGGCATCGCTCGAAAATGCCCGCCGCCGCTGCATCATGGCGGGGTATCAGCCCGACCTCCGAGTCGCGGATGCAGAACAACTACCTTTCCCGGATCAATCCTTCGACGTAGTGTATTCCTACGGTGTGATGCACCACAGTCCGAACACGCCGCAATGCATCCGTGAGGCGTATCGCGTGCTGAAGTCAGGGGGACAGGCGCGGATCATGGTGTATCACCATCCCTCGATCACCGGTCTCATGTTGTGGTTGCGCTACGGATTATTGCACCGCAAAACGCTTCGCCAGTCGGTCTTCGATCACTTAGAGAGTCCTGGGACGAAAACCTACACGCGCGAAGAGGCGCTGGCGCTCTTTCAAGGCTTTACAGATGTGAAGATGCAAGTTGTCTTCAGCCCCGGAGATCTGCTGCTGCATCAGCCGTCCGCGCGTTTTCAGTCGGGGTTCTACCGCATCATCTGGAAACTGTTCCCTCGCGCGACCGTCCGGACGTTCGCCCGTCGTTGGGGATTATTTCTGCTCATATCCGCTACCAAGCCGAATTGATCGTTAGCCCCGATCATCCTCCTACCGAATACAACTCACACCACCGCTGCAGCACGTAAAGCGCCCATGGACGCGACCACGAGACTGTGCCTTCGAGAAAATTCCTCCACACTCTTTCCGTCTCGAAGCCGTTGAGCAGGCCACCGAGCGGCCCCTCGCCAACTCGTTTCGCCGTCAGCACTGGCTCAATCTCAGGCCGCAATTCCTGCCGCATCCAATGTTCAAATGGCAAAGTGAATCCCCGCTTCGGGCGGTGAACGATCTCATCCGGCAATGATCCGCCAAGCGCTCCCACCAGCAGTCTCTTCGGCGTTCCGTTCAACTTCCATTTCCCCGGGAGTCCTAGAACGGCCTTCGCTAAATGATGGTCGATCAGCGGAACGCGCACTTCCAATCCCTGCGACATGCTCATGAAATCGGAGTCGCGCAATAGCGTATTCAGCATGTAGCAGCGAGATTCCAGATAAGAGACTCGATTCACTGGATCAAGACACATAGCGAGCCGCAGTTTTTCGCGCTGGGCAGCTTCGGCGCTCTCGCAGGCCTCCGCACCAACGTCACGCAGAAGCAGATCGCGCTGCGTTGGCGCGAACAGCATTCGGCTCAAGAAATATGGATGCAATACGCGTCCGTTGTTTTCAGCCAGCGAAGCCAACTTTCGATTCTGATCACTCTCCGGAGCAACCGCTCGGAACGCCGCGGCCAACGGGCTTCGCACTTCGCCGGGGATTTGGTTCCATTTCTTCGCAAATCTCTCCATCCGCGGCACGGATCTAAATGTCGAATACCCCGCAAACACTTCGTCGCCGCCCAACCCGGACAATGCAACTTTCACGCCCGCCTTACGCGTTTCACGGGAGACGAAGAACGTATTTACTCCATCCATTGTCGGTAGGTCCATCGCACGCATCGCGTCGGGAATCGCCAGCAGCACATCCTCTTGCGAAACGTTGATCTCGTGATGCTCTGTGTGAAACTTTGCCGCAACCGCGCGAGAGTGCTGCGCCTCAGAAAAATCCGCTTCGCGGAACACAATCGAAAAGGTGCTGGGCGTAACTCCCCCGCGCCTCAAAATACTGACCAGAGCACTCGAATCGATTCCGCCGGAAAGAAATACTCCCACCGGAACATCGCTTACCAACTGCATGCGGACTGCGTCTTCCAGCATCGGCTGCAACTGCCGCATCGCAGACACCTCGTCATCGTGCGGCAACAAACTCTCGCCAGCTCCAGTCGCTGACTCATCGACCAGATCCCAATATCGTTCCTCTCGCAGCGATCCGTTTTCCCAAGTTAGGGTATGTCCGGCGGGAAGGGTCCGCACACCTTCTACCAAGGTGAACGGATCGTAAGCTGAGCCAAATGTCAGATAATTCGCCAGCCCCGCGTGATCGATTCGAGGCGCTACCAGCCCGGTCCCTAACAGCGACCTGACTTCCGACGCAAACACGAAATAGGAACCGCTCTGCGCGTAATAAAGTGGCTTGATCCCCATGGGATCGCGCGCGAGAAACAGATGGTGCTTCGTCGCGTCCCAAATCGCGAACGCGAACATCCCGCGAAAGTTTTTCAGGCACACATCGCCCCATCTCGCATACGCTTTGAGCAGGACTTCCGTATCCGAGTGGCTGACGAACTTCGTGCCTAGCTCTTCCAGATCAGTTCGGACTTTTCGAAAGTTATAAATTTCGCCGTTGTAAACGATCCAGTTGCCGGTCTCGGCGTCCTGCATCGGCTGGTGCCCCAGCGGAGACAGGTCCAGAATCGCCAATCGCCGGTTGCCCAATCCGATTTCGACAGCACTATCCGTGGAATCGCGCAGCAGGATCGTCCCAGAATCGTCCGGTCCGCGATGCGCAAGCGACCGCGTGCCGCGTTCAAGCACGCCTTCCGGCACGCGCGCATTGTGAGCAACGATTCCGAATATCCCGCACATGAATTAGCTCATCTGATCTGGAGTCTATCCATACTAAATGGCCCCAACGCGGTCGCGTTCAATTTCCCAAGTGGCCCAGGATTGACGGAACAATGCCCAAAGAAGTCAAATGGTCTCCTTCGAATTGTTTTCACGGCCCTTTCACCCAGCAGGAGTGGTAGGGATGTTCTCTCGAAGAGCCGACGAATTGCCGCAGCATCAGAATCCGCCCCGACATGTGGTTGCTGTCTGCGCCCTCGCGCCATTTCTGCTTTTTGTTTTAGCCTCCGTCCCGCGTGCCTTTGGTCAGGTGGGCTCCGCCGACGAGCAAAAAAACATCGTTCGCGGCACGGTCATCAATTCCGTCACGCAAGCCCCGGTACCACGCGCTCTGGTTTTTTCTCCTGACCAGCGTTTCGCGATGTTCACCGATAGCGAAGGTCACTTTGAATTTATCCTGCCAAAAACCAAAGGTGAGAATGAAAACACCAACGCTATGACTGGTTTTTCAGGCCCAGGTCCGTCGTTCTCCTACAGCGCTGCAATGAATCTATTTCGACCTATGGCCCGGAAGCCTGGTTTTTTGGACGATCCTACCGGGTCGCAGATCTCCGAACCCTCTACATCGGACGATCTCATCATCTCGCTTGTTCCTGAATCTCTCATTAAGGGACGAGTGAGTCTTAACACGAACGACCCGGCTGTTGGAATTTTCGTAGAGATCTTTACTAGGGAGACTCGGGAAGGCCGCCCGAGATGGACCGCGGCGGGAACCACGCGGACTAATCTCGCGGGGGAGTTTCGATTTGCCGAGCTTGCCCGCGGCACATACAAATTGGCGACACGCGAATTCATGGATAACGATCCTGCAGCCACCCTTCCCGGCGATCCTCTCTACGGATTTCCGCCCGTCTATTACCCAGGCGCGGCCGATTTTACTGCAGCCTCCAAAATCGAACTCGGGACCGGGCAGACTGTCGAACTGGATTTATCGCTCGTCAATCAGCCTTACTATCCCGTAAAAATTCCAGTCATAAATAGCGATATTAGCGGCGGGGTGAATGTTTCGGTGCAGGGGCAGCGCGGTCCCGGATATTCACTTGGCTATAACGGAAGCGAACACAGAATCGAAGTTACGCTGCCGAACGGGACCTATGTGGTCGAAGGATCGACGTACGGTGCGGAGTCTGCAACCGGCATTGTTAATCTAAACGTGAAGGGTGGGCCGACAGAAGGCCCGCCTATGACGCTGGTTCGGAATTCGTCGATCAATCTGGATGTGAAGGAGGAATTCAGCGACAACACATGGAATGGATCCGGTACCATGACGACCAACAAAGGCACCTTCTCTATTCACGGCGCGCGTTTGTATCTTCGCCCTGTTCTCGTCCCAGCTGATGATTTTGCACAGCCGCTAGGTGGAAGCACTCGACCTCCTACAGGGCCGAATGATGACTCGATGGGCTTTGTGAATGTGAAACCCGGGAAATACTGGCTCGAACTCAGTTCCTCACGCGGATATGTGGCGTCGGCAACGATAGGAGGTCTTGACCTGCTGCACGAGCCTTTTGTTGTCGGCTCCGGCGCGACTATCTCTGTCGAGGTCAAGCTGCGCGACGACTGTGCCGAAATCGATGGCACTGTCACGTCCATCGCTGATCGATCCGCGATGCTCGCAGGCCCTGTCCCTGCGGGTCGGTCGACTGAGGCTTGGGTTTATCTTGTCCCTTTGCCTGACAGCCCAGGACAATTTCAGCAGCTAGGTGCTTCTAACGACGGCAAATTTTCGTACACGATGATGGCGCCGGGATCCTATCGCGTCCTTGCCTTCTCCACCCGGCAGCCGAACCTCCCTTATCACGACGCTGAGGGCATGAAGGTCTACGAAACTAAGGGCCCAGTGGTTCATCTGACATCCGGACAGAAGGCAACGGTTCAAGTGCAGCTGATTTCGGGTACGGATTAGAAAGCAGTCGATGCAACATAAATGAATCCGGAGAATTCCAATTCGTGCGTCGTCCTGAGCGGAGCCGCTTTTCAGGCGGAGCTAAGGATCTCGCGCGTACTAACTGGGCCTCGCACGATGCGAGTCTGGGTTCATCTCTTTCTGCTGACGAACGTGATAAACCTTTTTCCGCTCTCGTCTGCGGCGCAAAGCGTGAGCGTTCCTCCATCCGCGGATTCCGCTAATGGCTTCCGAGTTGCTGGAACCGTGGTCAGCAAAATCGACGGGCATCCCCTCTCTAGAGCCAGGATCGTTCTGAGGGACGTGAAGAATCCGAAGAATTTCGGAACGAGAATCACTGCCGACGATGGCAAGTTCGAGTTCACCGGCATTCCAGCCGGGAAATATTCGCTCGGCGGTTTCAAGAAAGGGTTCATCGCTGCTGCGTACGATCAGCACGATTCTTTCTCAACTGCGATCGTTACGGGTGCTGGAGTGGCCACGGAAGACCTGCTGCTGAAACTTTCGCCGGGGGCAGTCATCTCGGGCAAAGTTCTTGACGAAGCGGGAGACCCGGTTCGCCACGCGATGGTTTCCTTGTATTACGACAATCACCGCGAGGGAGTTGATCAAATTCAGCGATTCCGCGTCGAGCAAACGAACGATCTCGGCATCTATGAAATGACTCCGCTGATGCCCGGAACATACTTTGTCTCCGCAAGCGCGGTACCCTGGTATGCGATTCATCCGCAGTCGGAGCAGGCGAACACTGGAGCGGGTAGGGAGGACGATACCTTAACCAATGTCGACCACTCGCTCGATGTTGCGTATCCAACGACTTACTACGCAGATGTCCCTGACTCCGACAGTGCAACGCCAATACCTGTTCGCGGCGGCGAGCGCCTTGATGTTGATGTTCACTTAAATCCAGTTCCAGCTTTGCGTGTGATTTTTCGGGTACCGGGAGATAGCAAAACCGGGTATTCGTTTCCTCGGCTGGAACAACCTGCCTTTGAGGATTCCACCTTCGTTCAAAGCAGTAGCGTGCGCGCGATTTCCCCGGGAGTGTTCGAGATCTCTGGAGTTCCTGCGGGACACTACGATGTTCGAGTACAGGGAAGCGGCGGAGCAGCACGGATGAACGCTGATCTCGCCAAAGATGGAGAGCGGATCGACGTTTCCACTGCTGAACCACTCAGCTCTGTGAAAGTGTCGACGCAAGTTTCGGGCGAAGCCGCACTTTCTCCACAGCTCTCAGTTGGCTTGCGATCCAAAGGCAGAGTCATCGCCGCGTGGAAAACGTTGGATGCCAAGGGCGGAGCGGAACTCACAGAGATTCCTGCGGGGCGGTATGAATTACTGTTCTGGGGCGCGCGCAAGCCCTACTCGATTCTGCAAATGTCAGCCGAGGGTGCGGAAGTTGCCGGGCACAGTCTGATCGTCAAAGCCGGTGGTTCGCCATCGGTTGCAATTACGCTTACGACCGGAAGTGGGGACATCCAGGGAACCGTGCAGCGAGCCGGGAAACCCTTCGCGGGAGCGATGGTTGTTCTGGTGCCGAAAGATCCGGAGATCAATCGTGACCTGTTTCATCGCGATCAGAGCGATCTGGACGGCACGTTTAGCATGCGCGCTGTGGTTCCCGGTACCTACACAATTCTGGCAATTGAGAACGGATGGGAATTGGACTGGTCGCAACCTGGCGTGATTGCAGCGTACGCGAAGCATGGACGAAAGATCGAAATCGGAAGTCAGCCAGGACAGCCGTTGAACATCGCGGAGCCCATCGAAGTGCAAGCGAAATAGTCCAGTGCAGAATGTGCGAGCAGTTGCGGCTCTAAGCCCAGACGATCGCGCCCATTCGGAACAGGTAGTGTTGCGAGATCTCGATCTTGCGGTTTGGAGATCCTCTGTCCGCCAGGATGTTACGCATCTCTTTCGAAGTATAGGATCTGCGGACAGATGCGACTCCGTCGATGCGTGACACGTAGCTGCGCATCAGGGGGAAACCCGCGTACACAAGCGCCAGGTGTAATGGATGGCGAATGAGATCGTTGATTAGGAGTGCATAACGGCTTACGCGGGACGCTTCGACGGCGAATCGCGCGAGTTCACATGGCTGTAGATGATGCGCAAACAAGCTGCAGCTCACCAGATCGAAGCTGCCGTCGCGGAAGGGAAGGGCGAGCGCGTCGGCGACCAGGCCACGGTGGCTACGCTGCAGATGTGTTGGCGCGCGATCGAGGTCCGTGATGTCGAGCGAGATTCCTTTCGCTGCTAGTTCGCGGGCGGCGGCTCGCGGCACTTCACCAAATCCGGCTGCGACTTCGAGGAGTGAGAACTGCCTCTTGCCGGTTGCGAGTGCAACTCGCTCGATAAGCTTCCGCGTGGTTGCAATTCCTCCGAACCAGCGGTTGATACGGCACATATCCCGAAGGGAAACTTCTATCTCGGCGGGTGGGCAATTACTGGAATCGAGAATCTCCTCTGAGTCGGTGCGCTGCATCTCGAATAGTGCTTCGAAGGCGCGAGTTCCCATATTCCTGATTTCCAGTGTAGAGGTTCAATCCGAAGCGTGTGTCAAGGGAATGTAACCGCTGCTGCCGAGAATTGGAACTGTCAAACTTCTGCTAGCTCTTCTTCCAGCAGTTGCTTGTTATACAGGTCGTTGTAGTAACCATTCAAGGCTAACAGTTCCTCGTGGGTCCCAAGTTCGACGATCCGTCCTCCGTGGAGGACGGCGATGCGGTCGGCATTGCGGACAGTGGAAACGCGGTGGGAGATGAAGATGGTGGTTCGTCCCTTCATTACGTCGCGTAGGTGGTTGAGGATCTTGTCTTCGGTGTGCGTATCGACGCTGGAGAGGGCGTCGTCAAGAACCAGGATTCGTGGATTCCGTATGAGGGCGCGAGCGATCGCGGTGCGCTGCTTTTGTCCGCCGGAAAGGGTGATGCCGCGTTCTCCCACGACCGTTTCGTAGCTTTCCGGGAAGCTTTCGATGTCGGCAGCGATGTTGGCAGCTGCGGCGGAAATGCGGATCTCCGCATCGGTTGCCGTTTCAACGCCAAGCGCGATGTTCTCGCGGATACGGTCGCTGAACAGGAACGTCTCCTGCGGGACGAATCCGATATTGCGGCGCAGCGAAGAAATCGTGTATTCGCGGATCGGGCGACCGTCGATGAGAACCATTCCCGGATCTGCGTCATAGATGCGAGGGATCAGATCGACCAGCGTCGTCTTGCCCGAACCAGTGGGACCAACGATAGCGAGGCTGCTGCCTGCGGGAATTTGCAGGTTGACGTCGTGCAGGACCTGCTTTCCGTCGTAAGCGAAGTTGAGTCCGCGAAATTCGACGTTGCCTTCGATCTCGAGAGCCTGCGCTCCGGGAGCATCTTTGATCTCAGGTTCTTCGTGCATGATCTCGTTGATGCGAATAAGCGAGGCCGTTCCACGCTGGAAGATATTGATGACCCATCCGAGCGCGATGATCGGCCAGGTGAGTTGCATCATGTAGGTGCTGAACGAGACAAATTGCCCAACGCTCATGGATCCGTCGAGCTTCAGCGTGGTTGCGATGCCGGGAAACGACGGAATGAGCGTCGTGACGCGGGTGAAGGTGGAATGTCCGGAGATGACTTCGCGTCCGCCAAGCCAAAGCACGAGCACGACGGCGCACCCCAGCATGAGTTCGAGCGTGGGCCAGAGCATGCCCATCAAGCGAACCAGTTTGAGGCTGCGGCGAATGTATTCCTTGTTCTCACGTTCGAAGGCCTGGATCTCGGCTTCTTCCTGCACGTAGGCGCGAATGAGGCGCGCTCCGGAGAAGTTCTCCTGCGCGCGGGCGGAGATGTCGGAGAACATGGCCTGGATGCGCTCGAAGCGCTCGTGGATGCGGCGTCCGAAGGTCTGAATCACGACGCTGACTGCGGGCAGCGGCAAGAAGGTGAAGAGTGTCAGCCAAGGGCTGATGGAGATCATGAAGGCGAGCGCGCCTGCGGTGTAGACGATCGTATTGGCGGAATACATGATCGCGGGACCGAGCAGCATTCGCACGGCGTTCAGGTCGTTGGTGGCGCGCGCCATAATGTCGCCGGTGCGATGGCGCTGGTAGTAGGAATAGCTAAGGCTTTCGAGGCGCGCGAAGAGATCGTTGCGCAGGTCGAATTCGATATCGCGCGAGATACCGATCACGACCCATCGCGTGAGGAACTGGAAGATTCCTTTGGTGACGGCGATGGCGAGGAGCAATCCGGCGTAGACCAGAAGCTTGTGGCGCGTGACGCCTTCATTGAGATCGTCTGCAGCCTTGCCGATGACGATCGGGAAGAGAATCCAGATTCCGTTGGTGAGGAAGACGCAGGCAGTGCCGAATGCATAATGCCAGCGATATTTCTTCAGATACGGAAGCAGCGGTCGCAAGCTTTTAGGCAACATGCAAAGTCAGTAGATGAAATTGTAGCAAGCAGGGTGCAAGGGATTTCGGTCGTGAGTGAGGACAGTCCGGCTTTGGCGGAGAGACAGCCGAGGGCGGCTGTCTCCACATGGCCGCTGCTAGATTTTCGCCACTGTGGAAAAAAACTCTAAATAAATTTGATTTGAAGGCTGATTCGAGCCTTTTTGGCTTGTGTCGATTTGGGAAAGTCTCGAGATTTGAGAGTACCCCCCTCCCCCACCCCCCTCGAAAAGCCTTGACTGGCGCGGGTTCTGCAAAAATGGTCTGCAAAATCTTGAGCGCGTAGGGGTTAGAGGTCAAAATCTTGAAAGCAATAGAGTTACACCTGCTTTCGGAGATTTTGCGCTTAGCCCATTCGCCGTGGCGATGATCTGCTTTTCTGAATTCAGCGTCAAGGTCAGATGTCACAACGATTTAAGGAAAGTTCGCGATTTTGTGGCGATCATTAAGCTAGGAATATGCCGCAGTGCGATTTAATTGCCGTATCGGTTTTGGGGGTCGACGATGCCTTCTTCTCTTCGCCACGCATTTCGCCGCATTTGGAAAAGCCCTGGTTTTGCAATTACCGCCATCGTGACCCTGGCGTTAGGGATCGGCTCTTCGACGGCAATCTTCGCCGTGCTGGATGCCGTGCTGCTGGAACCGTTGCCCTTCGCGCAGCCAGATCGACTGGTCGCGGTTGCAGCCCAACCCGACGGCGTCGTTTCGATTCCGACGATGCAGGACTACCAGTCGCGCTCGACCGCGTTCATGAGCCTCGGTGCTTATCGCGGGTGGTCACCTCCGCAGAAGACGACCGACGCCACAGCCGCGCTCCGCATTCTTCTCGTCTCGCAGGCATTTTTTACGACGCTTGGAACACGATTTGCGCTGGGATCAGGCTGGCCAATGACGGGGAACGACCAGGACTGCTCGTCGCAGGCGGTAGTGAGCGGCGGTTATTGGAAGCGCCTGGGCGGGGGCGAGGAACTCGGCAACAAAGTCGTGAACCTGGACGGGCGCGATTTTCAGATCTCCGGTGTACTGCCGGTGGAACAGGCAATTGAGGGTTCCTACAACCTCAACCAGCCGGAAGTGTTTGTGCCGATCGGTTGCGACCGTGAAGAGAATGCTCAGTCGCGGGGAAACAATAGCTTCGAATTAATCGGGAGACTCCGTCCGGGAGTGACGATTGCGCAAGCCAATGCAGATCTGGCGCGGGTCGATCGAAACCTGGTGAAGGATTATCCAAACGATTATGGAGCAAGGGTGTCGTACCGGAAATCACCGGTTGTCTTCCCTTATGTTGAGCTTATTGTGGGCACGGAAACGAAGCCCGCGCTTCTGATGACGCTGGGCGCCTGCGGGCTGTTGCTGGCGATCGCATGCGCCAATCTTGCGAGCTTATTGCTGGCGCGGAACACTCGGCGTCGTGGGGAGTTCGCGACACGGGCGGCGTTAGGAGCCTCACTGGTCCAGCTGTTCCAGCAGCTGATGATCGAGAGCGCTGTGCTCGTGAGCATGGGCACGGTCGTCGGCATCGGGCTCGCCCTGCTGGTTCTAACATTGTTGAAGACGACAACTGCGCTGACCCTGCCGCGGTTAGGGCACGCCACGCTGCATCCGGCGGTCGTGGAGTTCGTGGTTGCAGTTGCGGCTGTGGTTATTTTCTTCCTGACGCTGCTGCCGGCATGGAGGACTTTGCAGCCCCGCGTGCTGCAGGATCTTCAAGGCGCGGGGAGAAGTTCCGCCGGGCGCAGCCTGCGCCTGGCTGGACGCTTTCTGGTAGTGGCGCAACTCACTCTGACTGTAGTGCTGCTGGCTTGCGCAGGATGGATGATTGGCGGGGTATACCTGTTGCTGCACCAGCCACTCGGATTCGAGCCGGATCATCTGCTGATGTTGAAAGCGCAATTCGGATCGGGCGAACTGGACAGGCCTAGTTCGCAAGTGGCGGAAAAGAAGTTGGCCGAGATGGCCGCCACCGTGGGTCAATTGCCGGACGTGGTGTCCGTTGCTTTCACGGATCACCAGCCGTTGGGACATGCCATCAACAGATACGATTTCTGTTCCGATGAGCATCCGGGGGAATGCAAGGAGCAAGTCCATATCAATCCCAACTCGTATGCAATCAGCCCGGGATATTTTTCAACCATCGGGCAGCCAGTCATAGAGGGGCGCGACTTTAATGACGCCGATGAGGGACGCAGTCAGGTTGCAATCGTCAACCGCGCTCTGGCGGAGCGCGAATGGCCCGGGGAGAGCGCGCTGGGGCATCGAGTGCATACCGGAGAGATTCATCTGCCCGAGGCAGAGAGTTGGGCCGTGGTGGTTGGCGTCGTGGGTGATGTCCACAACTATGATTTGGTATCGAAGCCCGGGCCCGATTTGTACATTCCACGGGCGGAGGATCCAAGCGGGTTTGCGCGATTTGTGATTAATGTGAAGGGCGATCCGGGATTGCTTAAGAATGTGTGTCGCGCGAAGCTTAAGTCCCAATTTCCTGAAGCGAGAATCTCGGGGTTCGAGACCATGCCAGAGGAGATGTCGAGCGAAGTATCAGAGCGCGTATTCCTGATGAAAGTGGCGATGGCATTCGGCGGGGTTGCTCTTTTCCTCGCGATCCTAGGTACCTATGGACTGTTGGCTTATGAGGTATCGCTGCGCGAGAAGGAAATCGGCATCCGCTTAGCACTGGGATCGTCGCGGGAGAGGATTGTGCAACTGCTGCTTTACGAGGAAAGCCGGTGGCTGATAGTGGGTACATTCACAGGAGTGTCTTGCGCGATCAGTACTGGGTATGCGTTACGTTCGCGCTTCTACGGAGTGCATTCGACGACGCTGTCGGTGTTGGCGGGGACTGTCTTGCTATTGATTGGACCGGCGTTGATTGCGATCGCTCTGCCGGCGTGGAGGGCCGCGCGGCAGGATCCAGCGGAGACGTTACGGCGTGAGTAGTGCTCTGTTTCGTTTTGCGAAACCGGCGCGACTTTGTGGTCCGTGGTTCCGGCCCGTCGAAAATCGCGACGGGTGGGGCAGCCGGTGTTTGAATGATTTCGGCGATTCGTCGCGTGCGCCCTTTGTATATTGCCTGCCGTCCTTCGTTTTGCCTAACGCGACCAGCGGTTGCCGAAGCGGTAGACGAGGCTGGTGGTGACGCGGAGATTGTTCTGACCCTCAAGGGCGAGGAGTGGATTCACAAAGCTCGTGCGCTGATAGTCCCCGGTGACCCGGAAGGAGAATGGGCCGCTAAGGGTGCGTTCGACGCCTCCGCCGAAAGCATACGAAAAACGAGTCTCGTAGCCCTTAAACTCGCTGGTTGGAGAAAGGGGAACTGCGCTATCGACCCAAGCCGTGCCGATGAGTGCGTGCACGAAGACTCCGGTTTTTCCGCTGTCCTTGATGTAATAGACCGGGCCGATGAGGGCGGAGAACACGTTGTCGGAATGGTTAGTTCCCGGCAAAATGCCGGAGCGGGCGAAGGTGAGGTCGAGAGTTGCGCCCCAGCGTGGAGTGAAATGCAATAACGCATTGCCGTCGACCCCATTGAAGTTGACTCGCGATGTGGAAGGCGAGGTCATGCTCATGAAGACATATCCGCCGCTGGCTTCAAAAATGGCGAGGGAGCCCGCGGGGCGATCATTTGCAACGGGAGGCTGTTCCGCGGGAGCCTGCGCAGCCGGAGCTTGGGCGAAGAGTTGGATGCTAAACGCAAAAAAGAAAAACAATGAGACCTTGCGTACAAATTTCATTCCCATGAATTAGTCAACCTTCAACTGGACCGGCAGACGTGTGTGGCCCGAAACCGTCCAAGAATTAACCGCAAACCAAGTTCATTCGACGCCGAGTAGCCGGGTACCCCTCCGAAAAAGTGCGAGAAAGAAAGGTTAACCCCAGAAGCAGCTTGTAGTTTCAAGAATAGTATGGCGGAACCTTAACCGGGAAGGTTACTTTGGAACGCAATTGTTGTCTCAAATGGCTCATTCTTAAGGGGAAAGTGGCCGGCTTTTGCATGACAAGATAATCCAATCGGAAGGGCTCCTGACCCTGGCAAAGTTGGATGCCGTTTTGCCTGGAATAGGAGATGAACAGCAGGACTTCCCATGGGAAGAAATCGCAACTGGTGGGGCAGGCATGTTTGGTAAGGTTCATGCCGAATTATCTTTGAGTTTCCCGCCGGATGAAGTTGGGGCAGGATTTAAACTTGAGACTATGAGACCGCTGAAGACAAGGTGGCGAATTTCCGGGGCACTTTTCGGAGTGTTGGTGGCGGGGCTGGCGACGGCGCAGAGCACGGTCCCGACGGCTCCTGCGGCCCAGAATTCGGGCGAGACAGCTCAGCCTGCCGCGACACAGACTGCACCCGCGGCGCAGGCCGCCGCTCCCGCGCATAAGACGATCACGCTTGGTGAACTGGTCGACGCGATGACGCAGCAGGAAAAGCGCATGAATAATTTGATGCGCAACTTCAAGCCGATTGTGGAGACGTACATCCAGGAAGAACAGCCGGATGCAGCGCTGGGCACGACGCCGAAAGCGGATGATTATTTCTTGAGCCGGCTCGATGTGACGGGAAGAGCGGCGAGCACCATGGCCTTTGCGGAAGAAGATCGCGAGAAGGGCGATAAGAAGTCTGCGAAAAATGTGGAGGCTTTCCAAGCGGACGGTTTTGCGCAGGCGCTCTTCCCGGATCTCGATCACTTCGACCGACAGAACTATGACTTTGAGTTTGTTCGATGGGAAAACCTTGGGGACATTCATTGCGCTGCTTTGAATGTGGCGCCGCACGAGAAGTCAGATAATCGGGGATTTCTGGGGCGAATCTGGGTTGAAGATCAGAACTACAACATTGTGCGGTTCACAGGCACGTACAGGTCGAAGGCATTCTCGAAGCGATCGTTTCATTTCGACAGTTGGCGTCTAAATACGATTAGCATCGTGTGGACGCCGGCATATGTGTACACGGAGGAGTCGGATCCGCACGACCCGTCGCGCCACGGAGTGTGGCTCAAAGCTCAGACGCGGGTGTGGGGCTACGATCTGGCGAACGCCGGGGATCACAAGGAGTTCACGAAGCGGCTGACGGATAATCCCGCGGCGGTGGATCCGAACCGGCAGGAAGCGTCGCAGAATTTAAGTGCAGACTACACGGTAGGGAAGACGACGTACACGCCCGACGACAACGTAGTGGAGCGCCTGCAGGTGGCGGGATTGATGGCGCCCAGCGGCGACGTGAACCGCATTCTTGAAACTGTGGTCAACAACATACTGGTAACAAATGATCTCGATATTCCGGCGGTGCGCTGCCGGGTTTTGCTGACGACGCCGCTGGAATCATTTGTCATGGGGCGAACAATTGTGCTGAGCCGGGGATTAGTGGATGTGCTGCCGGACGAGGCGACGCTGGCGGCAGTGCTCGCGCACGAACTGGCCCACATTATTTTGCAGCATTCGACGGGTGAGAAATTCATGGCAGGGCTGACGTTGCCATTTCCGGATCTTGAGATTTTCGCCCACCTGAATTTTCACTTCGAGCCCGCGGAAGAAGAGGCTGCGGATAAGAAAGGGCTGGAGTTGTTTTCGAAGTCTCCGTACAAGGACAAGATTGCGGCGGCGGGATTATTCGTGGAAGCGCTGGAGGCGCGAGGTCCGGAGTTGCCGAACTTGCTACACGGGCGGTTCAGCAACGATTTTGGCAGCAGTCATCTGGTGGGGATGAAGGCGCTGGCAGATCCCGGGAAACATCTGCAGATGGAGAATGTCGAACAGGTCGCTGCATTGCCGTTGGGTTCGAGAATTTCACTTGATCCATGGTCTGACCGAATTGAACTGGCGAAAGGGCAGGCTCCTCGGCTGCAGTCGGCTGCGGAAAAGAGGCCGTTCGAGGTGAGTCCGTTTTATCCACATCTGAAGCGGCTGGAAGAGCCGGCGAAGGCGCAGGTGCAGCCGCAACCGTCGCCCCAACCGCAGCAGTAAGCGAGACACTTCTTTTCAGCTCATTCAGCTAGTCAAATTCCAAAACAACGATTTCGGGGTTGGAACCGAGGCGGAGAGGTGGGCCCCATGTGCCGGCGCCGCTTGAGGTAAAGACCTGCATTTTGCCGATGCGGCTGAGGCCGTACACGAATTGGCGGTAGACGCGGCGCGCCATCCAGCTCCAGGGAATGAATTGTCCGACGTGAGTGTGACCAGAGAGTTGAAGCGAGTATCCGGCGGCCTCTGCGACTTCAGGATGATCGGGCGCGTGAGTTAGCAGGATGCTGGCGCGATTGCGATCGAGAGGAACGGCCCGCAGCGAGGTCGCGAGATCTCCACTCGAAGTTGCGTTGCGATAGGAAACCCCGACGACTTGTAATCCATCGACGTTGACGCGTTCGTTGTGGAGTACTCTCACGCCCGTTGCGGCCACCGCATTGAGATACTTGCTGTCGTCCCCGAATTGCTCGTGATTTCCTGCGACGAAATAAACACCATGCGGTGCCGTGAGTTGGCTGAGAGGAGCGGCGGCGCTCGCTGCATCGATGGCCGTGCCATCGAATAAATCTCCAGCGATGAAGATAAGGTCAGGTTCTTCGCGAAGAATCTTGGCGATCAGGCGGCGCAGGAAGTTGCCGTTGCGCACGTGACCGAGGTGGACGTCGCTGACGAGAGCGGCTTTGCGTCCACGCCAGGCGTCAGGAAGATTCTCGAGGCGCACGCGGATGCGGGTGATGCGCGTCCAACCAGCATTGAAAAGTCCGAAGGAGCCGATGGCGATGCCGACGGCAAAGAGCACCTGCACAAGCGCATGGAAGTTGATATGCGCTCCGGCGAGAACAGCGACGGCAAGAATAATCCAAGAGAAGGCAGCGGCCAAGAAGAGAAAGCTCAGCAGGCCCATCCAGACGGCGGCGGCCCGGTAAAGCGCTCGGAGCGGGGCGTTGGTATGAGAAAACGCGAGTACCGACGCCACAACGAAGCTGATGGAGAGCACTCCAAGAAGGGCGGCGATCCAAATACTCTCGGTGCGGCTCGGAGCGGTTTGTGCGAAGGTCCAAGTTTTATAGAGAAAAAAGTGCGTGAGAAAGAGGATGGACTGAATGACGACGATAAATCCAATAATGCTTCTTCGGTGGCGCATCGCTTATTAGATTCGCTTGCAAGGCATGCGGATTCGACATACTTGCGGGGGCAATTCGAGCACCTTCCAGGCGGTTTACGGGCCGTGGACACGTACGGATGCGACCACTATTCTTGATGGCGACTAGGAGGCTAGAGATGCACTCCAAGCGGCTGATCGCGAAGGTTTGCGTTTACTTAGTAGTGGGCGGATTTGCGTGCCCGTCGTGTTTTGGGCAAGCGGGGAACAATACCAGCCCCGGGGCGGAGTGGGAGAAGATTACTCCAGAGTCGGTTGGGTATTCGTCGGCACGATTCGATGCGTTGACGGCGTGGCTAAAGACGGGGTTCACAACATCGATGGTCGTCGCTGTCCATGGGAAGATCATTTATCAGTATGGAGACACCGCGCGTGTAAGCAAAATTGCTTCGGTGCGCAAGAGCATTCTCGGAATGCTCTATGGGAATTACGTGTTCAACGGAAAGGTTGATATCGAGAAAACGGTGAAAGAAATTGGGCTGGAAGATAAGCAGCCGTTTCTTCCGATCGAGGAGCGCGCGAAGCTGGTCCAGTTACTGGCAGGACGGTCGGGCATTTACATCATCCCGGAGAAGCCGGATGCGCAGAGTGCCGACTCGTTTCAATTGAGACGAGGAAGCGTGTTGCCGGGGACGCATTATTCATATAACGAATGGGATTTTGGGGCGGCGGGTACGGCGTTCGAAAAGCTGACGGGAAAGAACATCTACGATGCGTTGGAAACGGATTTGGCGCGTCCAATCGGGATGCAGGACTTTGACCGCGCGCGGCAGGTGAAAATTCCGGTTGCGACGTCAGTGCATCCCGAATATGCGATGTACTTCTCGACGCGCGATATGGCGCGACTGGGGCAGTTGATGCTGCGGCAGGGGAATTGGAACGGGAAGCAATTGATCCCGGACGATTGGGTTCGTTATTCCACGAGTTTGCTTACGCCTTTTCAAGAGATGAATCCGACGGTCTTTCAGGAATACGCGCGGCCGCACCGCTGGGGGTTTGGGCTGATGTGGTTTGTGTGGGATGAGCCGACATTTCTCGACCACGATTGGAGCGGGCCGATGCAGGGAGCGTTTCTCGCGGCGGGATCCGGAGGACAATACATCGCCGTATTGCCGGCGGTGGACATGGTGATCGCTCACAAAGTGGATCTCGATCCTTATCGCGGAGCAGTGAGCGAGCAGCAGTGGGATGCGATTCTGAATATGGTGATTGGAACTTCGTGCGAAGATAATTGCCCAACCCCGCAGCCCTAAAAAATTGTCGGGAAGCGAAACAGTTCAAAACCTATTTCGCTTCCCGAGGTTGTGTCATCGATGCAGCTTTAATGCGCTAAATACCATGGCGTAGTCGTGTCGTCGGTCCGCAAGAACGTCAGCAGCGGAGTCGCGACCTTTAACTGGCCGAAAGTGGAAGAAGGATGAGTGCCGTCGGGAGAGAAGTCCTCGCAATCCCATTCGGTTCCGTCTTCGCGGCCGAGCATGCCATTTGCCCAGTAATAGGGACCCCACGACATCCAGGGAGCAAGAACCGGTCCGTTCTTCGCGTTGTAGTTCAGGCTGGCCTTGCCGTTGATCTGGTCTTGAATCGCCCACTTCACGGCGAAGCCAACTTCGTATGCGTAAGGCTCAGGATTGTCGGGGCTGCCGACGCCGTTGGAGTATCCGCCGTAGACGCGGGAGGAGAAATAGACCAGCTTCAAGTTGGGGAAGAGCTTGAGCATGGTCTGCATCATAGTTTCGTACTCGGACTGCAGTGTCGTGATATCGCTCGGGAAGGTGCCGCTAGCGATTCCATCCGTATCTTCCATCCAGATGGCAACGACCTGTTGCGCGGTGACGTTGTTCTGGGGCAGGTAATCGTTCATGACCGTGGCCCAATAAGCCGAAGTAGTGCTGGTGAAGTTGTTGGGGGTCGCGCCGCCCTGAGCACCGTTAACGATCACCAGCGAGGAATTCTTGGTGGGATCGGCGTTGGCGATGGGCAGGAAGCGGTTGAATTCATTTTGAGCGGTAGATTCGCCGATGGCCATCAAAACGTATTTTCCATTGGGATCGGGATTGCCGTTGGAATCGAGGGCCTGGATGCCTTGGGCAATGGTCACGCCGTCCGAATCATGCGTTGTTGGGCGAATGTTACTGCCGTTGGGATAGAGTCCGCCTTCGGAGCCCAGGAACGTTCCTGTACCGAGATCGTTGAGAGCAACAATCGGAGTGCTGGCGCCCGGAACGTTAAAGGAAATGTCGGCGCAGTTGTCGCCGAGGTTGGAGTAGACGCCGAGAGTGAATGCGGTTTTTGCGGTTGCGCTAGTTGAATCCGTCGCTTGAATGGTGAATGTATAACTGCCAGCAGCGACGGACGAATTCAACGTGCCGCTAATGACGCCCGCGGAAGACAAGGACAATCCGCTGGGCAAGGAACCGGAGGAAAGCTTCCAAGTAAAGGGCCCAGTCCCGCCACTTGTAGCGAGAGTGGCTTGATAAGCCGCGCTGCGCGTTGCCTGCGGGAGCGTTGCCGGGCTGGAAATGATCAGAGATTTGGAGGCGATTCCATTGGCGGTGAGACTAGAACCGCTGTCGGGGATGGAATCGTATGTCAGATCAAGCACGCCCGATTCCGACGTGACCTGGCTCGGAGTGTAGTAAACGGAGAACGACATACTTCCGCCGGATGCGATCGTGGCCGGCAGCGTGACCTTGCTGGTGGAAAAACTCGGCGGAGACAAAGTGATGCCGGTGAGTTTCATGCTCTTTCCGCCAGTGTTCTTCACGGTGACGGTTTGCCCGGCGCTGGTCTGGCCGACGGTTTGATTGGAGAAGGTCAAGGAAGAGGGCGTGACCGACGATGCGGCAGTGGTGGTCGAGGCTGTTCCCGTGAGAGGAACTTTGAAGGTGGTTCCATCGCTGAGGTCGAGAACGAAATTGCAGTCGTAGCTTCCGGAGGCGCCGGGCTGGAAGAAAACGGAATAGTGCGTGAGAGTCTGGCTGGGTCCGAGGGTGAAAGGAGCAACTCCCGAGGCCAAGCCGTAACCGGCGCAATCAAAGCTCACGCTGGAGATAGTGATCTTTGAGCTCGTGACTTTATTGATGGTCAGCACTTTGCTGCCGGAGGCTTTACCAACGTAGGTGTTGGCAAACTTGAGGGAGCTCGGAGTGGAAGAGATGTCCTGAGCGAAGACGAGTTCGGTTCCGAACCCTGCGACGAGAACGCAAGCAGCGGCCAGCGAGAGTGCGCGCAGCTTTGGAAAATTGATCATGCAGCCTCCTAAAGCAATTATCGGTGTGAGTCCATCGTTGTTGAGCAATTCATCTGGAGCTGAGAGCAAGCTCGAGTCGGTTCGATTCGATTTCCCGGCCTACTTGTAGTGGCAGTGACGGAAGTCCTGACGGGCGAGCTGTCAAGTTGGAGAAAAATCCGTACAAACGTGAGCGCAATCATACGCAGGTGTTTCTCATTTTTCAACGGATGAGCACGAAAAATTTCGATTTGAAGGAATCAAAGCAACCGCTGGAACATGGCGATGGTCGCGGGTTCTGGCCGACACTACGGAAATCATAGTGGCATGAGTAGAGGATAAGGAGAAAGATGACGGAACTCACGTGAGTGACTACCTCTCTTAACAAAATCAAGATTGCAGGTGGCTTGGGGCGCGACCCGAGAAAGCGTGGCCAGAGAATTTGCGGAAGTATGCTGCGAGAAGAAGATGCTGTCAAGAATGCAGAAAACTGCACACTCAGTGTTGCGTTTTTCGACTCGGAGAAATGCCCTAGGAAAAAGTTTTCACATTGCAACATTGCGGCCTGCGTGATTGCAGAGTCGGGGTAACGGGACTTCTTTTCGGGTAGGTTTGGGGATTGCAAAGCCCCATTCCTGCGGTTGGCAGGAATGGGGTAGAAACGACAGGTAGGGATCAAAGACGGCTAGTTTGCTTTCTTCGTCAGTTTGAAAATGGATCCTGTTCCGTTGATGCCGCCATTGAAAGTTGTACCGTAGATATTCCCTGCGCTGTCGAGAACAAGGCCTTCGCCGATGTTAACTGGCATCACAGAGGTGTACAGCACGGTTTCCGTTCCGTCAGTGGCTATCTTAAAGACATAGGAATTAGTCGTCGTACTACTGCTCGAAGCCACGCCGTAGAGGTTTCCGGCGCTATCCCTAACGAGTGGCTGGGGCGTGAATGGCGGGTTAAAGCAACAGTTGTTGATCACGGATTCGTCCCCGGTTTGCGTGATTTTGAAGATGCCGCCTCCTCCACCGAACATATTTCCTTCATTGTCTTGAGTCAGCTTGCCGCGCGGTGATGCGGCGTCGCCAGTATTGGGGCAGAATGTGTGCAAAACGGTGTAGTCGTAGTCAGCTGTCATCTTGAAGACAACTCCACTCGGCAGGCCACAAGCATCGAAGTCTCCGCCCTGACTGGCCGTGCCGTAGAAGTTTCCTTCGCTGTCGGTAATCATGCTGCCGACCGGGTTGAAGCCGTCGTAGCCCTGGTTCTGCCCAAAGGTATACACGATGGAAAAACTTCCCTCGGGAGTCACCTTGTAGACTGCTCCGCTCGAAGGCTGGTCCTGGACGGTGTAATACGTGTACCCGAAGACGTTTCCGCTGGAGTCGAGCGTTACAGGGTAGATGGGATAATTGCCGTCTTCCGGAGTGTCCCGGAAACTATAAAGGACGGTCTCAACATTTTTCGGAGTCAACTTATAAACCGTTCCCCAGTTGTGGGCGCCGCCTTCTTGGGTGGTGCCGTAGAGATTTCCGGCTTTATCGAAGACGACAGCGCCTTGCGGGTCCAAACCGTCGGAGCCGCTGAAGTTATGCAGTACCGTTAGAACTCCCTTGGGTGTTGCTTTGAAGATAGTCCCGTAGCCGGATTGTCGATAGGTACCGCCGCCCGCCGCTCCGTAGAGATTGCCTTTGGAATCGATCGTTAAGTAGCCGTTGGGAGTGGCTGGACCCTTCTTGGATTGAGGAGGAAAACTGACGAGCGTGGAATATGTAAAAGTCTGTGCAACCGCGAAGAGCGGCAGGAGGAGAAAAACCGCTAGAAGTTTCAATTTCATGTTGGCCTCTCGATTTTTAGAATTTGAAGCCGTCAGGGTAAACGGCTGTTGGGCCCATGTTCCGTTCGTTAACAACCTGAGAATCTCCGCGACGGGGGACTACGCGGATCCAACGCACCGCCTGACCAGCCTGTGTGCTGCCTTTTTTGGGGGTGGCAGCTGACGACGCAAACTGGCGTAACGGAAATAATACGACGAGGCAGAGTTAAGCGGATCAAGTGCTTGCCGGAGGAGCCGAAAAGGCGTCCTGTATTTGGCGACGTCTTTCCACAGTTTGCGAGAGAGGTGGTTCCGCCGGACTTGCAGGTTGAAGCGAGAGGCTGGGATTCGCCAGATCAGTTCTGTGTATTGACTCGGTATTGGGACTTTTGGGGAGAAGATCGCGCCCAAAAGCCACAATGCCAAGTGTGGCAATGACGAGGGCCCAACCGGCGAAGAAGAGCCATCCAGCATCGGAAAGAAAAGAGTCACTCATCATGTGGTCGGCCCCCAGGCCGCCGCCTAAGCCGGCGCGAGACAGCTCGGAGAGAACTGGATCGCGCCGGGAAGGCCGAGAACTCCCCGTCCCAGGCGAAGAGATCCGGCTGCAGTTATTCCTCGTTCGAAGCGGGGGGCGCCTGGTTCATGCGTTGCTGCATGCGCGCCTCATGTGTCGCTTCAAGTTGCTTGAGCTGTGTTTGCTGATCGGGAGTGAGTAACTGGTAGAGTTCATTGTGAATGCGCGTTTCCTGCACCGTGATCTGCGCCTGAAGCTGCGCTTTCTGTGTGGCAAGAGCCTGGACCTTGGCCTGATCGAACGTCCCTTCGACGTACTGTCGGAGCTGCAGATCGAGCTGGTGCTGCTGCTCCATGAGAGGCTTCATCGCTGGATGTTCTTTCTGCAGGACGGCCTTCATCTGCGTCTTCTGCTCATCGGTGATATTCAATTCTTTGGCGAGATGTCCCATCATGGGGCCGCCGAGGCCAAATTCGTGGCCGTGCATTGGAGGCGGTGCTGCCGTATCCGCAGTCTGAGACTTAGCAATAGCGGTGCCGAATAGAACTGCCAAGGCAGCGATCAGCAGGCGATAACGAATCGATTTCATGTGTGGCTCCTGTTCGTCCGGTTGTCCGGGCGTTGCGTACAGTGATAGGAACACGAGGAGGCGGGGAAAAGCGGTAAAAAGTCGGTCAACTGGCGTAAAGTTTTGTAAGCGCGGATGGTAAAGCTAGTGAGTGGGACGCTGCTCGCGCCACTGTCGTCCACGACGATGCCATTAATACTGAGGATTTCGGGATGGCGGAGTTTGACAATTCTTTACTACGGGTGATCGTTCTGTTGGTGCACAATTAAAGGACATGGAACGAATTTTAGTGATCGACGATGACGTGGAACTCTGCCACCTGGTGGGCGAGTATTTGCGCGCCGAAGGATTTGCCACCGAGTTTGTACACGACGGCGAAAGCGGGCTCAAAAAAGCGACTACGGAAGAATATCTGTTGGCAGTTCTCGATGTAATGCTGCCGGGCATCAACGGATTCGAAGTGCTGCGGCGCATTCGCGCAACCTCGAAGCTGCCCGTACTATTGCTGACGGCGCGAGGAGAGGATGTTGACCGCATCGTGGGACTGGAGATCGGAGCCGATGATTATCTGCCGAAGCCGTTTAATCCTCGAGAACTGGTAGCGCGGATCCGCGCGGTGTTGCGGCGAACACACGGGGAAGGTGGCAGCACAGCTCCGGACATGGTGAGCGTCGGAGATGTGGAACTGGATCCTGCAACGCGCACGGTTCGTCTAGAGGGGAAGCCCGTCGAGCTGACTTCGGTGGAATTCAATCTGTTGGAAGTTTTGTTGCGCGAGGCGGGAAGAGTAGTTCCCAGGGAGCGGCTGGTGAATGCAGTATTGAGTCGCAAATTCTCGCCCTTTGACCGCAGCATTGATATGCACGTCAGCAAGGTTCGTAAGAAGCTGGGCGACACAGAGAACGATGAGCACATTAAGACTGTGCGAGGAGTAGGTTATATTTTTGCGCGGCCACGGGAAAAGGTGAAAGCTTAGATCTTCAGTTGGATCGAGCTAGAATGGCCTGAGCTACGACTTCCGGATTGAGCAATCTGTGGCACGGCTTAGAATAGCCGTGCCGTTCCAGTTTTAGTTCGCGAACGTTTACGTGGAAGGTTGAATCCCACATGAAAAGCTTATTCGTTCGAATCTTCCTGTCGTTCTGGATTGCGCAAGCGATGTTCGTGGTGCTGGCGATCCTAGTGACGGTGGCATTCCGGCCGCGAAGTTCGACGTGGGAAGCGCTGCGGACGACGACACTGAATGAGGGCGTCAGCGCGTACGAAGATGGCGGCGTGCAGGCGCTGCGGCAATATCTGGACAATGTAGACGCCACGCAGCACGTGCGAGCGTACCTTTTTGACGAGCATGGCATCGAGGTCTCGCAGCGTGGGGCGCCGGACTGGGCGATTCGAGTAGCTTCGGGCGGACCGCGCACGCCTCACGATGGGTTTTTGTTTCCTGCTCCTCCCGTGCAACGAGATTCGCGTGCTTCGTCGGACGGCAAACACCGTTACACGATCGTGCTCGGTCTGCCTCCGGGACCCCGAGTGTTTATCGGACCCCGCGGTGTGCCGGGAACAGGATTGCTGATCGGCATCATTACGTCTGGGTTGGTCTGTTATTTCCTTTCGTGGTATTTGACGAAACCGATCGTCCGGCTGCGGACGGCGACACGGCAGCTAGCGGCGGGCGATCTGACGGCGCGAATTGGTGCGCCCGTCGGGAAGAGGCGCGACGAGGTGGCCGGGTTGATGCGCGACTTCGATGCGATGGCGGAACGGATTGAGACGCTGCTGAAGGCACAGTCCCGATTGCTGAACGATATTTCGCACGAATTGCGATCGCCGCTGGCGCGTTTGAATGTGGCACTGGGATTGGCCCGGCAGCGAGCCGACATGGAGAGCACCGACATGCTGGACCGGATCGAGCTCGAAGCTGCCCGACTAAATGAGCTGATCGGCAGGATTCTTACCCTCGCACGGCTGGAAGATGGTGAGCAGTTGGTGCCGCAGACCCCGGTTCCCCTGGACGAACTCATCGTGAGCGTGAGCGAAGATGCAGAGTTTGAAGCGCAAGCACGTCATTGCCACGTGAATACGAAGATCCCGGATGGAAGGTGGCAGGTGCGGGGAAATGGATCTCTGTTGCATAGTGCGATCGAGAACGTGGTCCGCAATGCGATTCGCTACACGCAAGAAGGGACATCGGTGGAGATCGAATTGAAGACCGAAACGAAGCCGGGAATTTCAGAGGCGGTCGTGCAAGTGAGCGACTCCGGGCCGGGTGTTCCGCAAGATGCATTGGGAAAACTTTTCGAGCCGTTTTATCGCTTGGACGATGCACGCGGACGGCTGACGGGCGGAGTTGGGTTGGGTCTGGCTATCACGGAGCGGGCTGTGCGCTTCCATGGCGGAAGGGTCACTGCGTTCAATCGTGAAGGCGGCGGGTTGATGGTGGAGATCCGGCTGCCGATGATTGCAGGGGCGGCCTTGGCTCCGAAACCGATTGAAGCAGTTTCCGCGGGTCAAGAAGCGTAGACATTTCGAGATTTCCAGGCACAGACAACACAAACTCCTTCACCACAGAGGGCATGGGGTTCCGCAAGGGGAGTCTTCCCTTGATTTCAGCGCGGACAGCTGCGGCTGCCATTTGTGGTGTGGTTGATCGCGAAGTTAACTCTCCGCTCTCCGGCGGCCTGACGACTAGCCAGCACATCTCGTATACTGTCCCTTAAGGCGACACGGGCAACTCCCGAGAGCTCCCAAGGTTCCAATCAATGTTTGTGGGAGATTGCTCTTCCCGCGCTTTCCTGATACACAAATGGGTTGAGATTTCCCGCATTTTCAGAGTGCAAGGGACCCGGCCTTCGGGTCGTCGAGGCGTGCTCGCGCAAACCTCACATAAAAATGGAGAAGAACTAGAGAATGTCGAAACGATCGTGGCTGCTCGGGCTGGGGGCGTTGGTGCTGATCGGACTACTATTGGCCTGCGGAAGTAATTACGACGCCTCTCAGGATGGCCTGCTACTGGTGGGAAGCCAGGGGTCGGGGCTGATCGAGACATTCAGTTTCACGCTGAGTAATGGCCACGTATCGGCGATCGCCAACACTCCGATCGACACCTCGAGCCAGACCTGCGTACTCAATGGGTTGCCGGGGTCGATGGTGATCGATCCAGCGGGAGTCTATGCCTACGCAATCCTTGAAGCAAATTCGTCCTGCTCGGGGAGTAAGACCGGGATTGCGGCGTTCAAAGTGAGTTCGGATGGGAATATTACGCAGGTGGGCAGCTTAATTTCAGACCCGAGTCCTGTCGCTCTGGCAATGGATCCCGCCGGCAAATTCTTGTTTGTAGCAGAAGGGACTGGATCAGCGCTGGTCAATTCTTACATGATTGGAAGCGGCGCGACATTGACGGCAGCGCCTCCGACCTTCAGTTTCGTAAATGGAGCAGGGTTCCAAACGCCGAATATAGTGGCGATATCGCCGACACCGACCATCTTCCCCAATATTGGTATCAGCGGAGTGCAGAATGCCGTGTGTTCTGCCCCCGGCAATAATCCTCCGACAGCTCAATTTCTTTACGCGGTGGATTCCGTTAACTACGTAGTTTGGGAATTTTCAGTGGACACTACGAGTGGGGCACTGGGAAATCCGCCCTCGAAGGCCGCGGTGGCGTCGTTTCCCGCAGATCAAGTGCCGCGGGGAGTTGCGGTAGATCCGTGCGACCGCTTCGCTTATGTGAGCGACAGCTTGACTAACAAAGTTAGCGCGTACCAGATTTGCAGTGTAGTGATGCAGCCGACATGCGTTGTTGCGGATGGAAGCTTGGTTCCGATTGCAGGCTCGCCGTTTCTGCTGGCGGGGGGGGCGAATGCGCCCGGCCCAATCGTAGTGGACCCGTATGGCAACTACGTCTATACGCTGGGAACGCTGTCGAACACCATCTCGCCCTTCAAGATCAGTCCGGTCACGGGGGCTTTAACTGCATTCAGTACGCCGACGATTGCGACGGGAGTTGGACCGGTTTCGATCGTGATTCGCGGGGACGACAACTGGATGTTCGTGGCGAATTACGGCAATACGGCTCTGGGCGGCAGCACGGTATCGCAATACTCGATCGCGCCGTCGACTGGCCTGCTAACGGCGGAGCCGGTGATTCCGACTGACAACTATCCTTGGGGACTGGCAGTGAAGTGAAGGCAGCAGCTAGGAATCAGTGATTAGTGGCTAGTGAGTAGTGAACTACCGCTCTTTGCGTCTGCTTCTCCACTTTTTCTGCAGTTTGCTGTTCGGCTGCTTCGCAATTGCAAGACGTCTGTTTCTCACCCATCACTACCCACTATTGACTGTACTGACCCCTGGCCCCTATTTCCCTATGTCGGAACCTTCAAGATTAAATATCCCCCGACCAGAATGAAGATAAGGTCCGGCGACCACGCTGCGAGGGCTGGCGGGAGCTGGCTGAGATCGCCCATGGCCTCGAACAGGCGCGATACCACCGTATAGAAGACTGCAATTCCTACTGCGACTGCGACGCCAGTGATAGCTCCGCGTTTTCCTGTCGATAACGAAAATGGGATGGCGAGAACCGCCATAATCAGGGTTATTAGAGGGTAGGAGAGCTTCTTGTGAAGCTCCACCCGAAGACGGACGACGTCAAATCCACCCTGCTGCAAGTCGCGGATGTAGCGGTGGAGTTCCTCGTAGTTCATCTCGCTGTATTGCTTCACTTCCTTTTTAAAATATGGAGGGGTCTCCGGAAATTCGGGGAATGTTGCGACCTCGAACGGACGGTATTCTGCAATTGCGGAAACGTTGTTGAGCGTGCGCTCCCACCCTCGTTCATATTCCCAACGGTTGATGTTCTCGGCCCATCGGGCGCGATCGGCGTGGATGCGGCGGGTGACAGTGAAGCTGGTCTTGTCGAGTTGGAAGACGGTGATATTGCCGAACTGATCGCGATCAGGGTCGAAGAACTGGTAGTAGTAAATGTCGTTGTTCTGGCCGAAGATCCACTTGCGATCTGGACGCAGATAGGTCTGCGGAGGCTTGCCTTTGATCTGATTATGCAGTGCTTCCTGCCGCTTATTGGTGTGAGGAAGATAGAACTGGTCGGCGAAGAAGAGTCCGACGGCCAACATGCCGGCGGCTACGATCACTGGCGTCACGATGCGGTAGATGCTGGTTCCGGTGGCCTTGATGGCAGTGATCTCGTTGGAGCGCTGCATGAGTCCGAAGGTGACGAGAACAGCCAGCAGCATGACCAATGGCGCGACGTTGTAGAGAAGATAGGGCGTGACATTCAACAGATACTCGGCGACGACGGTTGCGGGAACACGGTTGCGGAGAATATCCCCGAGCAACTCGAACAGCGTGAACACCAGAACGAGCACCAGGAACGTGGAAAGGATCATTCCCAGATAAACGAAGAAGTCCCGCAGGACATAGTCGTCGATTAGAGTGGGGAAGCTTGCGCTGAAGACGCGGCGGCGGGTGGAAGCGCGCTCAAAGGCGTTCTCGCGGCGGCGTCCGAGACCGGCCTGGAGCAAAGCGCCCTTTTTCTTACCCCAAAAGCGGAAAGAAGCTACCTCGATCGGGCGCCTCTCGGCGCGAAACAATAGAAAGAGTCCAAGAGCAAGAAATGCGAGATCGGCGAGCCACGCTCCAAACCACGGAGAGACGCGTCCCTGCCGCGCGAGCGATACTCCAACGAGGGAGATGACGTAGTACACGAAGACCAGCAAGATGGTCAGCACGAAGCCGCCGGACTTCCCGCTCTTCTTGGAGGAAAGGCCGAGAGGAATGCCGACTAAAGCCAGGACGAGGCAGGCCGTGGGCAGAGCGAAGCGACGATGGTATTCGATCAGATACCAACGGGCGGAGACAGGATCAGAGCGGCGCGCCTTCTCAAGCAATGCGCCAGTATCCATGAGGCTGGCGGGCAGAGATTCGTCAGCCTTGTTTTCAGTGGACGGCAGATCGATGGGAATGTCGGTCTGCTGGAATGTGGATATGTGATAGTCGGCATCATTTGTAGGATTGGTCTCGTGCTCCGAGCCGTCGATCAGGTGAAGGTGGAGGCGATCCTGACCTTCGCTGATGACAACGCCTTCTTTCGCCAGGGTGATCTTGGGATTGGCGGCGTCGGAGATGTCGGCCATGAAGACGCCCTTCCAAACCGCCGCGCCCTGTGCGCTTTTCACGTCCTGCACGTAGAGAACGTACTTGGGGAATCCTTCGTAGAAAACGCGCGGCTGGATTTCGAAAGAAACCTGGGAGCCTTTGAGACGGTCTTCCAAGTGCCCAAGTGCGGCTTGCGAGCGCGGAGCGATGTAGAGGCCGTTGGCGAGAGCGACGACCCAGGCCGCGAGGACGAAGATCGAGAGCACACGCAGGAAACTCCAGACTCCCATGCCGCTTGCGCGCATGGCGGTGATCTCGCTATCGGCGGCAAGTCGGCTGAGTCCGATCAGGATGCCGACCAAGACGCTCATGGGGAGCGTGTAAGTGAGAGCCAGGGGGACGGTGAAGGAAAAGATTTCGGCGATGCTGGGTAGGGGAGCGCTGGCGCGGACGACAAGTTCGAGGATGTGCCCGAGATCGCGAGTGAAGAGGACGAAGGTAAAGATGGCCGCGCCGATCAGGGCGTGAGCCGTCACTTCGCGCAAGATGTAGCGGGTGAGGATCCGCATGAGACGCGCTTTAGGCGAGGATAGCATGCGGACGACTCGAGCTACGTTTCAAAGCGCAGCTGCCGGCCGCTAATCGGCTGTCTGAAGTGTCAGGTACTGGCCGTTTGACCAGTAGTAAACAATTGCGGCTGCTTCAATCCACTCAACATTGATTGAGTCGAGCTTGAGGCGCAGCGATTTGGTTCCGTCGAAGTTGGGATAGGTGCCGGGCCGAAGTCTGGAGATAACAAGGTTGGAGGCACCGCTTCGGGGACCCTTGGCGTGATCCAGAATTTTCACCGCGAAGTCTTCAGAGGTTAAGTTCGTGGAGAGTACGGCGAGCATGTAGCCGGCATCGGCATCGGATTTCGGAACCAGAATCAGTGCGTAGGCGACGACGTTCGGTTCCTCAAAGTGTCCGGCCGTGAACCCGGGGCATTCCGCGGGGTGTGCTTTTGTCCAAAGCTGTTGGTCGTCCGTGCCGAGATCCGACAGGCGTTTCGTTCGCCATTCTGGAAACTTGTTGGCAATTAGCGACTGTGCTCGCGCTGGCAGAATGGCGTTTCGGCAGGGATCATGAGCTTGCGTCACCGATATCTGGACTAATCCGATAACGCATGCAGCAACGAGCAGCGGAACCCGACGCATGGCCTGATCCTAGTGGCGATAGTTTCTACTGTCTACGTTACCTACGCGCAACTGCTCTAGTCGGTCTATCGCTCAGGTTAGCTGGCTTTGAAGAACAGTGCCGCTAACGGGGGTAGCGTTAACCTAAGAGAAAATGGGCGGCCGTGCATTGAGATTTCTTCGGCTTGGACGCCACCGAGATTTCCCATGCCGCTGCCGGCGTACTCGCGGGCGTCGCTGTTGAGCATCTCGCGCCAGTAGCCGCCGTGTGGAACGCCGACGCGATAGCCCAGCCGTGGCACCGGCGTGAAGTTGCAGACGACGAGCACGCTATCTCGTGGATTCTCGCTCTTACGCAGCAAGGAAACGGTGCTGGTGGCGTTGTCGTTGGCGTCGACCCATTCAAATCCTGCCGGATCGTTGTCGAGCACATGCATGGCCGGTTCGCTGCGATAAAAGCGATTCAATTGTTCCATCCAGGCCTGCACTCCGCGATGAACCTGGTATTGCAAAACATGCCATTCCAGGCTCGAGTCGTGCGCCCACTCGCGCACCTGCCCGAATTCACCGCCCATGAAGAGCAGTTTCTTGCCGGATTGCGCGTACATATAGGCGAAAAGCAGGCGCAGGTTCGCAAATTTCTGCCATTCGTCGCCGGGCATCTTGCCGATCAGCGATCCTTTGCCGTGAACGACTTCATCATGGGAAAGCGGCAGTACGAAATTTTCGTGGAACGAATACAGCATGCGGAAGGTGAGGTCGTTGTGATGATACTTGCGATGGATGGGATCGTTCTGGAAATACCGAAGCGTGTCGTGCATCCAGCCCATGTCCCACTTGAGGCCGAAGCCGAGGCCGCCAACGTAGACGGGCTTTGAAACCATCGGCCACGATGTGGATTCCTCGGCGGTGGTTTGAATTTCCGGATGCTCTTTGTAAGCTTCCTGATTGAAGCGGCGAAGAAAGTCGATAGCCTCGAGATTTTCGCGGCCGCCGAATTTGTTGGGAATCCACTCACCCTGTTTCCGCGAATAATCGAGATAAAGCATGGAGGCGACGGCGTCCACGCGCAATCCATCGATGTGATATTTGTCGAGCCAGAACATGGCACTCGACATGAGGAAGCTGCGGACTTCGGCGCGCCCGTAGTTGAATATGTGCGTCTTCCAGTCAGGATGAAATCCTTGGCGCGAGTCAGCGTGCTCGTAGAGATGCGTGCCGTCGAAATATGCGAGCCCGTGCGCATCGGAAGGGAAGTGCGACGGAACCCAGTCGAGGATCACGCCGATGCCGTGCTGGTGCAGGTAGTCGACCAGATACATGAAATCCTGCGGCGTGCCATAGCGCGAAGTGGGAGCAAAATAGCCGGTGGTCTGATATCCCCACGAACCGTAGAAGGGGTGCTCCATCACGGGAAGGAATTCGACGTGGGTGAATCCCATCTGGCCAACGTATTGAGCGAGGCGCGGGGCGGTTTCGCGATAAGTCAGCGGCCGGTTGTGCTCTTCCGGGACGCGCATCCATGAGCCCAGATGAACCTCATAGACAGACTGCGGCGCGCGAAGGGAGTTGCGCTCTCCGCGCTTCTGCATCCAGTCGTGATCGTTCCATTGGTAATTGAGGTCCCAAACAACGGACGCGGTGCGCGGCGGCTTCTCATGCAGCAGGCCAAGGGGATCGGCCTTATCGACCTTATACCCGTGGCGCTGCGATTCGATGTGGAATTTATAGAGAGCGCCGTGGTTGGCGCCGGGGACGAAGCCTTCCCAGATACCGGAGGAGCCTCGTTCGGCGAGGCGGTTAGTTTTGGTATCCCAGCCGTTGAAGTCGCCGACAACAGATACCGAACGCGCATTGGGCGCCCAGACGCTGAAGATGGATCCGGACTCTCCGTTATGGGTGGCGACGTGCGCGCCCATTTTGTCGTAAATACGGTAATGGCTGCCCTCGTTGAAGAGGTAGAGGTCCTGTTCGGTCAGGAGTTGCGGACTGGCGAGCGTGGTATCAGGGCTCATGGGTCGCTAGATAGTCTACCGGAACTGAGAAAGGGTTGGCCGTTGTTTGTACGAATCAGGAAATTAGCGTTGCGAAGGGTTTCTGGAAAACCAGCCTCGCCATCTGTTTTTGCTTTCTAAGCCACACTGAGTTCGTAAATAATGTGCGAAACGATACGCGGGGTACCGGTTTTTTGCTGATTGAATGAAACCCGCAAGCATTGGTCGGACTTGAAACCTCTTTTCTGGGGGACGCATGGCCGCATTCGCGCAGGATCTCCGCTTTGCATTTCGCCAACTGAAGAAATCGCCCGGTTTTACGGTAACCGTGGTCCTCACACTAGCTCTCGGCATTGGAGCGACGACGGCGATCTTCTCCCTTGTGGAATGTGTGCTGCTGCGTCCGCTGCCATTCAGCAATCCGGATCGGCTGGTGGTGCTGGGAGATCATCTGGGAGACGGACCGAGCATTTCAGTTACGGCTCGCGAGATCGACACGTACGCGAAAGCGACGAGCGCTTTTTCCGCAGTAGGCGGCTACATCTCCACGAACTATGAACTCTCCAGCGGAGCGATCCCGGAAGAGGTTTATGCCGCGCGTTTCACGGCGAGTGTTTTCCCGACGCTCGGTGCTCCTCCGATTCTGGGACGCGTATTTACGCAACAGGAAGAGGATGCCCGTCAGCCGGTCGCGGTCATCAGCGAAGCCTTGTGGACGAATCGCTACCATCGGGATCCCAATGTTTTGGGACAGGCCATTGTTCTCGATCGCAAGGCCTATTCCATCATCGGGGTGATGCCGCGCAGTTTTGAATTTCCTTTGGGCGCAGGGCACCTGGATCAAGCTCAGTTGTGGGTGCCGCTGAGCCTGACTCCCGACGAGCTTTCTGACCAGAATCTGGGTTTCTGGGGATATCAATTGGTCGCCCGGCTCAAGGACGGCGTGACACTCGCGCAGGCAGCGACGGATGCTGACCGCGTCAGCCGCCAGATCATGCGTACTTTTCCCGCCAGCATGTCTGCCATTCACATCAAGGGCGATACCACACTGCTGCGCGAGTTCGATATAGCAGATGTTCGACCGTTACTACAGACGTTATTCATGGCTGTTTGCGTGGTGCTGCTCATTGCCTGCGTGAACACTGCAGGATTGCTATTGGTGCGCGCCATTCGTCGGCGGCGGGAGTATGCCCTGAGACTGGCCCTGGGGGCGCGTTCCGGCGCGATCGTCCGGGAATCGGTATTCGAAGGATTGCTGATCAGCCTCGCCGGGGGACTGCTTGGTTTGGCGTTTGCGGCGGCCGCTCTCAGAACAGCTCTTCATCTATTGCCCGACTCTATGCCGCGCATCGACTCGATCTCGATCAACGAGACTGTGGCAGCGTTTGCCCTGGGTGTGGCGATCATAACGGGCGCTCTTTGCAGTCTTGCACCCGCGTTCGCGGCTTTGCGGACAAACTTGACCGAGAGTTTGAAAGAAGGGGCGCGAACGGGCACGGGAGCTTCGAGCCATACATGGTTGCGTTCGGCGTTAGTTGTATCGGAGATTGCAATTGCGTTAGTGCTGCTCACCGTATCGGGCGCATTCCTGCGGAGTTTTCAGAGGATGCGCGCCGTCGATCTTGGATTTCGCGCCGACCACGTGTTAATCGCTGAGTATCAACTTCCTCTCCAACAGTATTCCACGAGCGTAGCGGCGGATAACTTTAATCATGAGGTTATCGAGCGGCTCTCGAACCGCCCGGGTGTGATTGCCGCCGGGAGTACGAATGGGCTGCCGGCATCCGATTCCTTCGGAAGAGCCGCGTACACGATTGAGGGACAGCCGGTTGGCAGCTGGAAGCTTAAGTTCGCAATGTTCGCAACGGTATATGGAGACTATTTCCGCGCAATGGACATCAAGCTGGTGGATGGCCGCTACTTCACTCGGGACGACCGCTCCAACTCCGCACTTGTTGTGATCGTCAATCAATCCATGGCGCGACACTGCTGGCCCGGTCAATCACCGTTGGGAAAGCGCATGCACGTAGGCAATCCGCAGAAAGGGTACCCGTGGGCCACTGTGGTCGGGGTGGTCGGCGATGTAAAAATGGGATCAGGCGACGAGCCCAGCGAAGATCAGTGGTACAAGCCTGCCGAACAACCCACAGTGCTCAATGGCTCGGATTACTCCGGCAATCTGACGGGCCCGGCCAGCGGGTATTTTACGCTGCGTTCTTCTCTGCCTCCCAAGCAGATGGCGCAAACATTACGTTCTACCGTTGCAGAGGTTGATCCGCTGCTTGCGTTGCAGCAAGTGCAACCGATGGAGGATGCGATCTCAAATGTGGAAGCGCCACGCCGTTTCAATACTGACCTGATCACGGCGTTCGCCGTAGGTGCACTGCTGCTGGCGATCACGGGCATTTATGCAGTGGTAGCGTTCTCGGTCTCGCTACGAACACAGGAGTTGGCGATTCGAATTGCGCTCGGTGCGCAACGCATCGGCATCGCCAAGCTGGTGTTGATTTCGGCCGCACGACTGACGCTTCTCGGGTGCGGGCTTGGTGTCCTGGGTTCACTCACTGTTTCACGTCTTGTCAGTTCATTCTTGTTTGAAGTGAGCGCCACCGATCCATTCATCTATGTGGCGGGCGTTCTAGTGATGGTGATTGTGGCGCTGATTGCGTCCGCGCTCCCTGCGGTACGCGCTGCTCAGGCGGACCCGAGGTATGCCTTGCGGTCGAGCTAGCATCTACAAGGCAGTCGATTCAATCTTCCGGTTAGCAGGCGAGAACTGCGGCGACCGTCATCGCATTCGATCTACGATTCTCACTTCGGGTAACCAACGAGCCTGAGCGGGATGACCTGCGAAATGCCATGCTAGACTGACGCTTCGAACATGCCGTCCTTGCGCGTAATCCTTCTTTGGCATCAACACCAGCCGTTTTATAAGGACCTGGTCACCGGCGAATACCGCTTGCCGTGGGTGAGGTTGCACGCGCTCAAGGATTATTACGGGATGGTGAAGTTGCTCGACGAGTTCCCGAACGTCCATCAGAATTTCAATCTTGTGCCGTCGCTGATGGTGCAAATTCAGGATTACGTGGCGGGAACGGCGCAGGATCCTTTCCTTCAAGTCGCGGCCAAGCCGGCGAAAGATTTATCGCTGGATGAGCGGCGGTTTGCGTTGCAGTATTTGTTTCAGGCGAATCCGCAGAATGTGATCGGGCGGTATCCGCGGTATCGGGAGCTTTGGGAGCGGTTTCGAGCGCATGGAGATCATCCGGAGCGGGCGGAACGATACTTCCAGGCGCAGGATTTTACTGACTTGCAGGTTCTATCGCAGATTGCCTGGTTCGACGAGTTTTTTCTGGAAGAGAAAGATGTGGCCGCGCTAGTCGCAAAAGGGCATAACTTCTCGCTCGACGATCAGAAGTTTGTGATTGCCCGAGAAAGGGAAGTGCTAGGGCGCGTTCTTCCGGCACATGCGGAGGCCGCGAAAAAGGGATCGATTGAGATTTCGGCGACGCCGTTTTATCACCCTATTCTGCCCTTGATCTGCGATACGAATGCAGGGGCGGTGTCGTCGCCGGGATTGCCATTGCCGCAGAATCGGTTTCGACATCCGGAAGATGCGCGCGAGCAACTGATCCGCGGGCTCGATCTCCACGAAAAGGTTTTCGGTGTTCGACCTAAGGGGGTATGGCCATCGGAAGGTAGCGTGTCGGAGGAAGTGCTGGCGATCGCGCACAGCGTGGGCGTGGAGTGGATGGCCACTGACGAAGGAGTTCTAGGACGCACGACGGGGTTATTCTTCGCTCGCGACGGAAACGGCCGTCTTCCGGCGCACTTGGGAGAAAAGCTGTACAACATTCATCATTACGAAAATGGCTCGGCGTCGATTCACCTGGTGTTTCGTGACCACACTATTTCCGACCTGATCGGATTTGTCTATTCAGGGATGCCGCCCGAGGATGCGGCCCGGCACTTAATCAATAACATCAAGGAAGCTGCGCGTCCGGTGCTGTCGAGAGGGCGAGATGCAGTGGTGTCGATCATTCTCGATGGTGAGAATGCGTGGGAATACTATCCGAGGTCCGGAAGAGAATTCCTGCGTCGGTTTTATGACGGCCTGCAGCACGAACCGGGGCTAGAGGCGGTGACGATTTCCGAAGCGATCTCACGGCATAAAGATTTCAATCGCTTGACGTCGCTGGTTCCGGGATCGTGGATCAATGCGAATTTCAACGTATGGATTGGTGCCCCAGAAGACAACCGGGCATGGGATTATCTGCGACACGCGCGAGAGTTTTATACGCAGCACGCAGCCCGGGCTACCGAGGCACAACGCAAACTCGCGTTTGATGAACTTCTGATCGCCGAGGGCAGCGATTGGAACTGGTGGTACGGGCCGGAACATCATTCGGCGAACGACCGCGATTTCGACGAGTTATATCGAAAACATCTTTCTAACGTATACCAGGCGCTGGGCGCGACGCCGCCAGATTATCTGGCGCAGCCGATTGCAGGTGCGGAGGTGCGTCCGGAGTTTGTTCCGCAGACGGCTTACATCCACCCGCGGGTTGCGGCGGACAAGGTGCGTTATTTCGAGTGGATGGGGGCGGCAATTTATACAGCCGATCATCGTGCGGGAGCGATGCACGGCAAGCAATTCCTGCTCGATTCGGTCTATACGGGCATTGATTCGACCTACTTGTATGGCCGGCTGGATTTTGCGGGAAAGATTCCGGAGACAGATTTTGAAGTGGTCGTGAATGTGGAGTCATGGGCGCCCGGAGAGCCGCGTCCGCGAAGGACGTTACGGGTTGGTGCGTCGGTTAAGGAGCGGAGGCTGGAAGGCTGGAAGATTGAGAACGGGTCGGCGGAGCGGGTGCTGGCTTCGGCGGCGGAGCCCAACGAGCATGTGAAAATCGCGCTGCTGCGAAACTTTGAATTCAAAGTACCGCTGGTATGGCTGCTGGCCACACCCTCAAATGAAGCATCCGACAGGTCGGGCGAGCATAGTCCAACGGGAACGGCCGCCACCTCCAAACTTCGGCTGCGATTCAGCTTGTGGCAGGACCGATTGCCTGTGGATTCGTTGCCGCTCGAGGGCTGGATCGAATTGCAGGTGCTCAGCGAAGGCGAGTTGCTGTTCGGTGCGTAGGTAGCGTTTGGTCATCCCGAACTTCGCTCTTTTCACGAAAGAATTTGCGTCAAAAGGGCCTTAGGCCCCATCCTTGTAACGTGCGATATTCCCTGAGCTTGACGCGGCGCGTAGGGCGTCGCCTGACTTCCTCCATTCAAAAATTGCGCTTATTGCGGGTTCATGCGTTCGTTCTTCTTTTGCTTTGCGTCATCGCGGCGACGTCGCAGACCGAAGTGCCCGCCAAGCCGCAAACCGCGAAACACTCGACTGCGACAGCGCCGCAGGCCGCAGCCCTCAGCGATGCATTGCCCGATCCCCCGGGATTGCTTTACCAGGGCGTGCCGGCGGACATTCCACAAGACCGGGGCATTGCCGGATTGCGATTGCAGTTGTTGCGTCTGGCGACGACGGCGCGTTTGATGCAGGTTGTGGCGCATCCCGATGACGAAGACGGCGGGATGTTGACTCTGGAGGCGCGCGGGCATGGTGTGAACACGCTGCTGATGACGTTGAATCGCGGCGAGGGTGGACAAAACAAGATCGGCAGCAATTTATCAGACGTGCTGGGCGTGCTCCGGGCGGAAGAACTGCTGGCGTCGGATCAGTATTACGGGCTGCAGGACCGCTTCTCGCGGGTCGCCGATTTTGGATTCTCGAAGACGGCAGACGAAACTTTTGCCAAGTGGGGCGGGCACGATGTCGCCCTGGCGGATATGGTGCGCGTGATTCGCACGTTCCGTCCGGATGTGCTGGTCGCACGATTTTCGGGAACTGAACGCGACGGGCACGGGAATCATCAGGCGTCGAGCATTCTGACGAAAGAGGCGTTCCGCGCGGCGGCGGATCCGAAGCGATTTCCAGAGCAGCTCGCACAGGGATTGCGTCCGTGGCAGGCAAAGAAACTGTATGTCGGAAATGTATGCGGATTCGGGGCGATGACGTGTCCTGACGCGGACTGGACTGTAAGGCTCAATACTGGCGAGCGAAACGATGTACTCGGAACGTCGTACATTCAGTTTGCCATGCAGGGATTGCGTCACCAGATGTCGCAGGGCGCGGCAAACTGGACGGTCGATCCGGGAGACCGCTTCACATTTTACAAACTGCTGGATTCAGTGATTCCGCCCACGGTGGGGAAGGATGGGCACGAAAAACGTTTCTTCGACGGCATCGATACAAGTCTGCCGGCGCTGGCACCCCAAGGTAAGAAGCCTTCGGAATTGCGAAAACAGTTAGAAGACATCGCAAAGTTGGTGGGCCAGGCAGCCGGCGCGGCCAAGGGGAATGACGGCTCGGCTGCGGTCACGCCGTTGATGCAAATCGTCACGGGATTGAAGCACGCCAGCGAAGAGATTCGCACAAGTGAGTGGGATGCGACGACCAAGGACGATCTTCTAGGACGGATCGCTGAGAAGCGGCAACAAGCCGAAGTGGCGCTGAACCTGGCGCTCGGCGTGAAGCTGTCGGCGTACGTTTCTGCCGACGATGTTCGAAAGGCGACCCTTCCAAAGGAAGCTGATGCGCTGACTACGGTTTCTCCCGGGCAGGAGTTCGTGGTCGCGTTAACCTTTCACAATGGTTCGAAGCTTGCGATGCTGATCGATCATGTGGCGCTCGATGTTCCTGCCGGATGGAACACGATCAACGGAAAGACCAAGCCGGAGACGGTGAAGCCGGGGGATGATCTCCACGTCAACTTCAGGTTGCGTGTTCCGAAGGATACGGCGTACACGAGGCCATATTTGCACCGCGACGATCCGAATACGGAAAGCGTCAACCACGTCGACAACGAAAAATATGCGACGCTTCCGTTTCCACCTCCGGCGCTGCGGGCGCGGGTGGAGTATTCGGCGACCGGATCGGACAAAATTCATGCGAGAAACGGCGTGACCGTGCCAGTGGTCACTCCTTTTACCGACGATGATGGGAAAGAAAGAACGCGCACGCTTGCGGTCGTTCCAGTCTTCTCCGTAATGCTGGAGCCGGGAACCCAAGTGATCTCGACGCATAACGGCTCGACTTCGACTGTCACCGTCGGAGTGACTTGCAATCTCGACCGCAAGATTCATGGCGAATTGAGGTTGGAGTTGCCGCCAGGCTGGCGTTCGGAACCCGCGCAGATCGCGGTGGATACTGCACGCCGCGGCGAGAAGCATGAACTGCACTTCAAAGTTGTTCCTGCCGGATTACAGGTGGGGAGAGCGACGATCCGCGCAGTGCTCGACGCGGAAGGCGAGAAATACAGCGAGGGCTATACGCTCGTCACGCGGGAAGATTTGGGCAGCTTCTATTACTACCAGCCGGCGCGGCAGCGCGTGAGCATTGTGGACGTGCAGGCTCCCCATGACTTGAAGGTTGGCTACATCATGGGCGCGGGAGATGATATTCCAACGGTCCTGCAGCAAATCGGAATGAATGTGACGCTGGTTCCAGCGGAGAAGCTCGCGAACGAAGACTTGAACCAGTATGGAACGATTGTCCTTGGCATTCGCGCTTACGATACGCAAAAAGATGTTGCGGCAAATAACAAGAAGCTACTGGGCTTCGTTTCTGCCGGTGGAACGCTGGTCGTGCAATATAACGCGGCCGTTGGAGACTTCAATAGCGGAAAGTTCACGCCTTATCCCGCGGAATTGAGCCGAGCTCGCGTTTCGGTGGAAGAGGCGCCGGTGGATATCCTCGCGCCGGAGGATTCTGTTTTTCATTCTCCAAACACGATCACGCAAGCCGATTTCGATGGCTGGGTGCAGGAACGCGGTTTGTATTTTATGGACAAGTGGGACGATCATTTCAAAGCGCTGCTAGGGTGCCATGATCCCGGAGAAGAAGAACAAAAGGGCGGCTTGCTGCGGGCGCAGTTCGGGAAAGGTACCTACATCTATACGGGATATGCGTTCTTCCGGCAGTTGCCGGCGGGAGTACCGGGAGCAGTGCGGCTATATGTCAATCTGTTGAGCGCAGGGCATGAGAAGCAGTGAATAGTGGATAGTGATTAAGAGTCAGGGAACTGGGCCAGTTGTTCGGCAGACTGAAAAACTCCTGGTCGCGTTTCACCCGCACAGGTTTGTTGCAAGTAGATACTACTCATCACTGGCCACTAGCTACTTATCCTCCAAATGGAAATTCCCAGAAATCACATCTCTGAGTCTCCGGGCCTCATCCGCGGGATGGGGTTGTGGAGCGCGACTGCGCTGAACATGATCGACATGATCGGCGTGGGACCGTTCATCACGATGCCTCTTGTGCTGAGCGCGATGGGCGGGCCGCAAGCCTTGCTGGGGTGGATCGCCGGCGCGTTTCTGGCCGTATGCGATGGGCTTGTATCGGCGGAGTTGGGCGCGGCGATGCCCGCGTCGGGCGGATCGTACCGCTATCTGAGGGAGATGTACGGTCCACAGAAGTGGGGACGGCTGATTTCATTTCTGTTTATCTGGCAAGTTTCGTTTTCGGCGCCGCTGTCGATTGCGACCGGGTGCATCGGGCTCGCGGGATATGCGGCCTACTACTGGCCGGACCTGGAAACGGTCTGGGCGCATCATGACGCGGCGCTGCACATTCCATGGGCGGGTTCGGTGCAAGTGAATTGGATCGTTACTCCTGGAACGGCGCTCGCCGTCGCTATTTGTTTTTTCACGGTGTTGCTGCTTTACCGGCGGATCACCGCGATCGGGCGACTCTCGAAGATTCTGTGGTTTGGAGTGATGGGTACCATCGGGTGGGTAATCTTCGCCGGGTTGACGCACTTCAATTCCGCGCTGGCGTTCGATTTTCCGCCCGGGGCTTTTACGCTTTCACGTCATTTCTTCACCGGCTTGGGTGGGGCGATGCTGGTGGCGACCTATGACTATTGGGGGTACTACAACGTGTGCTTTCTGGGGGACGAGATCAAAGATCCCGAGAAGAACATTCCCCGGGCGTTGCTGCTTTCCATTCTGCTAGTGGCCTGTCTATATCTAATGATGAACCTATGCATTCTGGCTGTCGTGCCCTGGCGGGAAATGCTTAAGGCGGGACAGAACAACAGTGGGCTGTATGTTGTGTCGCTGTTCATGCAGAGGATTTATGGCGCCTGGGCGGCGCGGTTGGTGACCGGATTGGTGATAGCGACGGCCTTTGCGTCGGTCTTCTCGCTGATGCTGGGGTATTCGCGGGTTCCATATGCCGCGGCCAAGGATGGGAATTACTTCAAGGCATTTGCCAGGGTGCATCCCGTCTATCGATTCCCACATATTTCGCTGTTGGCGTTGGGAGTGGTTGCGGCGGCCTTCTGCTTTCTCCGGCTTAAGGATGCGATCGCGGCGCTGGTGGTGATCCGGTTGATCCTACAATTTCTGGTGCAAGCAGTCGGCCTGATCGTGCTGAGAATTACCCGGCCGGAGTTGCCGCGTCCATTCCGAATGTGGCTGTACCCGTTACCGGCGTTACTGGCGTGCGCGGGTTTTCTCTTCATATTGTTCAATCGGGAGAACTGGCAGAGGGAAATGCGTTATGCGGCCCTGATCCTACTGACTGGCGTGATCATTTATATGATCCGGGCTTGGAAGGATTCTCAGTGGCCCTTCGCACTAAGTGCCAAATCTTAAACACACGGAACACACGGTTACACAGGGATAGATACTTTGGCTGATCACGTTTCAGTTCCGTTGGGCGGCGCGGGAATTCGGCGAGCCGACTCGCCGTGGGCTCCCCTAAGAGAGCCGGTGTTTCGGTCGCTGTGGATTGCGGCGGTAATCTCCTATACCGGCACGTGGATGCAGAACGTTGGTGCGGGCTGGCTCATGACGCAGCTCTCGACTTCTCCGCTGATGGTGAGCCTCGTGCAAGCCGCCGCGGCGATTCCCGTCTTCCTCGTCGTTCTCCCTGCTGGTGCGCTGGCGGACATGGTCGATCGCCGGCGGCTTTTGCTATTCACGCAAAGTTGGATGGTCGTGGCGGCGGTGGCGTTGGGTGTTCTGACACTGTTCAATGCCGTCAGTCCGTGGATGCTTCTGGCATTTACTTTCCTGATGGGCCTTGGGGCGGTGATGAACGATCCGGCATGGCAGGCGATCACGCCGGAAGTCGTATCGCCCCAGCTCCACGCTTCGGCAGTGGCGCTGAATTCCGCGGGCTTCAATGTGGCCCGAGCGGTTGGTCCAGCACTGGGCGGAATCGTGGTGGCGGCTGCGGGATCGGGTTGGTCGTTCTTGCTCAATGCTGCTTCATTCTTTGGGGTGATTCTCTTTTTGTATATGTGGAAATGTGCTCCTCATGAACCGTTGCCCACGCATGGAGTGCGTGAGGCAATTCAGGAGGGTTTCCGATATGTGCGAGGAGCGCCTCAAGTGCGGTCGGTACTAATTCGCACAGGAGCATTCAGCTTCGGCGCGACATCACTGCTGGCGTTATTGCCCGTAGTTTGCCAACCACACGGAGCGCAAGGCTATGGGTTCCTGCTGACGTGCTTCGGGCTTGGAGCTCTGAGCGGGGCCGCCGTGCTGCCGCAGTTGCGATTGCGATATTCGGTAGATGGGCTTGTGGCCGGCGCCACGGTTGTCTTTGCGGTTATGACGTTCGCCGCCGGACAAGTGCATGTCTTTGAATGGCTGTGTCTGGTATTGTTTACGGCGGGAGCGGCGTGGATCGGCATTCTGGCCTGCTTCAACGTGGTGGCACAGACGATGTGCCCGTCATGGATGCGGGCTCGAGCCCTCTCGATGTACTTGCTGGTGCTCCAGGGCGGCATGGCGATTGGCAGCGCGGTTTGGGGGGAACTGGCAGCGAAGCGTGGTGTACCCGAAGCATTGGCGTGGTCGGCGGTCGCAATGGTGATTGGATTGACCACAATCCGGCGTCATCGGCTGACCGGGGCAGAGTTGAAAATGACTCCGGCAGTGGTGCGGGATTGAAAGCGGGGGGACTATGAAAACGAAACGTGGATTGATCTGTTGCGGACTCTTGCTGTTGTTTGCGATAGCCGCGTTCGCGCAGGCTGCCAAGACGAAAGACGAACGGCGGACGGTGACCGAGTTACTGCAGCGCAATGTGAGCAATTTTGAGCACGAGTTTGTCCCAGCGGTCGACGCAATGCCAGCCGACAAGTTCGACTTTGCCCCGACGAATGGGGAGTTCAAAGGTGCGCGCACCTTTGGTCAACAAGTCAAACATGTCGCTGCGGTCAACTACGAATTGGCGGCTGCGCTCCTCGAGCAGAAACCTCCCGTCGACATTGGTGATGAATCCGGCCCAGCGTCTGTCGTTTCCAAGGATGACATTCTGAAATACCTGAAAGACTCTTTTGAGTATGTACACAAGGCGATTGCTACGGTGAACGACAGCAATCTGACGGGAACCGTAAAGAGTCCGTTTGGGGAGGGAGCGGTTTCGCGCCTCGGATTGGCAATGTCGGTCCCATCGCACGGCTTCGACCACTACGGGCAGATGGTAGTTTATTTGCGGATGAACGGGATCGTTCCGCCGGCGAGCCGCGCGCAGTAGCTGGCAGCGAGCGAATCCGTCGTCTTGGGAATTCAACTTCATGGCAGTCGACTGGCAAACATTCTGGCTGACGCTGAAATTGGCAGCCACTGTGTCGGTGCTTTTGCTGCTGCTTGGCTTGCCAATCGCATATTGGATTGCTTTCTCGCGCTGGCGCTGGAAATTTCTGGTTGAAGCCGTGGTCGCGTTGCCGATCGTCCTGCCTCCAACCGTCCTCGGATTTTATGTGCTGGTGGCACTGGGACCCCGGAGTCCACTGGGACGATGGTGGACCGGACTCACTGGACATACGCTTGCATTCACGTTCACAGGACTTGTCATCGGATCGATCCTCTATAGCCTTCCATTTGCGGTGCAGCCATTTGCAGCGTCGTTCGCGGGCGTGGATCGTAAGCTGATTGCGGCTTCGGCTACGCTAGGCGCATCTCCCTTACGCACGTTTCTGCGAGTGATCGCCCCGCTCTCGATTCCTGGACTGGTGACTGGCGCGGCCTTGAGCTTTGCTCACACTATGGGAGAGTTCGGCGTAGTGCTTATGGTGGGCGGGAATATTCCTGGGGTTACGCGGACGGTTTCCATCGACATCTACGATCGTGTTCAGGCCACCGATTACTCGGGTGCAAATCAGACTGCGGTCGTGCTGCTCGTCCTCTGCTTTGCGCTGCTGACGCTGGTTTACGGCCTTAATCGCAAGGCTTGGATGATTCATCCCGTAAAATAGGCGCGATGAGCAGCACGCGCATTCCTGCCCAAGAACTCGCTGGTCCGCCTTCGGTTCCCGCAACGGGCTCAGCTTCGTTGCGGGGGGAATTTCGCAAGCAAATTATTGCGCAGGGTCAGGAATTCGTTCTTGAAGTCACATTTGAGATTCCCAGTGGATTCACCATCTTGTTCGGTGCGTCGGGGGCGGGCAAGACGACGCTGCTCGATTGCATCGCCGGTCTCACGAAGCCAAACTCGGGCACGATTTCGATTGGCGAACGAGTGCTGTTCGATTCTTCCCGATCCGTCGATCTAGCTGCTTCGAAACGACGGGCGGGGTATGTATTTCAGGACCTCGCACTTTTTCCTCACATGACCGTGGAGCAGAACGTAGCTTACGGCTTGGCGCATCTGCAGCATGCGGAGCGCGAACGTCAAACGGGTTCGATTTTAGAGGCATTTCGCATCGGTCAACTTGCGAAACGGAATGCGCGAGAGATTTCGGGTGGAGAAAGGCAGCGTACGGCACTAGCGCGAACTCTGGTCACCGATCCCGAGGTTTTGCTTCTGGATGAGCCACTGGCAGCTCTCGATGCAACGGCCAAGGCCCGCATCATCGATGATTTGCGCGAGTGGAACCGGGTTCATCAGATTCCGATTCTGTATGTGACGCACAGCCGTGAGGAAGTGTTTGCGCTGGGAGAACGCGTGCTTCTGCTCGACGCAGGAAGGATTGTCGCGCAGGGTACGCCGCACGAGGTGATGGCAGCGCCGCAGCAGGAGACGGTCGCGCAGTTGGTGGGTTTTGAGAATGTGTTCGACGCTGTGGTGGAAGCGGTGCGTCCGGAGCGCGGCACGATGACGTGCCGAGTGGAAGGGGACGGTGGACCACTTGCGCTGGAAACTCCGCTCGTCCGTGGTGGTGTTGGCGCTGCGCTGCGCGTGGGAATTCGGGCGGGCGATATTTTGCTGGCGACTTCGCCACCGGTCGGGTTGAGCGCGCGGAACGTGATTCCCGGACGGATCAAGTCGCTAGAGCAACGCGATGTGATTATTTCTGCGCGCGTGAAGTGCAGAGTCGAGATGGAAGTCCATCTGACTTTGGCGGCACGCGATTCGCTGCAACTGGAGGCGGGGAAAGAAGTGTGGCTGGTGATTAAGACGCATTCGTGCCATCTGATGCAGCGAGCGACGGATTAATCTGGCTTTGTCTGGCGGGGCGAGGGGCACCATGCGACTGGCCGGTACCACAGCTTCAGACGCTAACGCTTCGGGGAATCTAGTTTGGCGTTTTCGATTTCTTCCCGTTGCATCTCGATGACTGCGATCCACTGACCTTTGCGCTCTTCGGAAAACACGATGCGACCTCCGAGAATCTGGGCGGCCGCTCCCGGGGGCAGATCGCGGTGATAGCCGAAGAAGCGGCGTTTGAGATCCGTCCAGCCCTTCCAAAGATTCAAGAGCGGGTGCGCGGGTTCGTATTTGGTCGAGAAGACCAGAGCGACTTCGAAGTGCGAGCGGAAATCGGCAGCCGAAAGAACTTCGTCCAGCGAGAAATCTTCAATGCGGACGACCTGTACCGGGCGCGTGATATAGCCGAGCCAGGGCCGGGCGAGTTCGTCCGACGCCGGCCACGCGGTCAGAACGTGCGCCATAGGATAGCGCGCTTCGAGGAAGCGCTCGGTGTCTTCGTGCAGGATGGCGTAATCCCGATAGGCGAGGTTGTCTTCGGGAGAGAATCCGTAGGGCGGATTCCAGAACCACGCGATCACGAATGCGATCGCTATCATCGCGATCGCGGCGAGCCAATAACGCAACCTTCGGCGCAGGGTCGAGACGGCCAGGATGATGACGAGCGGGACGGCAGTTAGCATATAGCGAGCCAGGACCGCGCCTCCGATCAAGGCCATCGCGACTACGTACGCAGCGATGACTACCAAGAAAACGAGCTGCACCGGGATCGCGATGCGCTTTCGTTCAACTGTCGACCTACGCTCGACAGGATCCGAGGCGGCTGCCCCTACATAATCTTTTACTGGCGGTAGGAGCATGGCAAACAGCATGGCTGCCGTCAGAAGCCATAGATGCAGATAACCGAAGGCCTGCCAGAGGCGCAGTATCAGAGCCAGCAGGAAACGGAAAGGGTTGAGCGTTGAGGCGACGTTGTAGCGGAAGAATTCTGGATTGCCGAAGACGTATCCGGTGTGGGTGTAGTGGAAGGCGTACCAGAGGAGCAGCGGGAGCAGGGGAAGTAGAAGAGGAATGACTCGGCGCTGCCAGGAAGTCGAGCTTTGCTTGACTGGACATCCGAGGGCGGCTGTCCCCACAAAGGCAAGAGTGCCCTGTCGCTGCGCGACCATACGCAAGAATTCCCACGCGGCTAAAGCCACGGGTGCCAGGATTGCGGTTTCTTTCGCAAGCACGGCTAAGGAAAACCACGCACAGGTAGCCAGTGGACGGTCTTCGAGGTAGGCATAGATGCCCCAAAAGCTGAGCCCGGCTGCGGCAAGATCAACCTGGGCCAACGAACTTTGCGAAAAAAAGACCGGATACAACGCTGTGCACAGGGTCGAAGCAATTGCGACTTGCGTATTTGCGACGCGTTCGGCGAGACGAAAGACGCCTAAGAGAGAGAACGCGGCTACGACTAACATTGCCGAACGCGTCACCAAGGGCGCGTAGCCAGCTAGCTTCCACCACAAAGCAACCCAGGCCATCACGAGCGGCGGGTGCGCGTTCGAAATCGTCGTGTGTGGAATTAAGCTTCCGGTCAGCAAAAGATCGCGGGCAGCAGGAACGTAATATCCGGCTTCGTCCCAAAAGTAGGGCAACTGCAGCAGCGGGATGTGCAGCAGAAAGATCGAAACAAAGATCACCACAAACACCAAGGCAGGATGCGGGCGCGATCGCATGAGAGAGGACATTCTATCTGGAGAGGCCTTGAAGGCAACGTCTCCGTGTCGGAGAGCTCTCGAAATTGTGGACGCAGAGACACAGCTCACTACGTCTCCACGATACTAGTCCCCAACGCGACCGAACCTTAGTGCACCGGCTCCTAGTGAACCGGGCCTTGGGGAGCCATGCGCGGGTCCAGTTTGATCTCACCGAATGCTGATTCGTAGCCCGCGATATTTTGCTGCAGAAGACCGAGCAGGGCTTTGGCCTGTTGCGGGCTCAGATAGATGCCCTGAAAATTGCGGATTTCCACGTTGGTCTCGGTTTGCTGCTGCAATGTGCCGAAGACGAGAAAAAAGTCCCAGATATTGACGCGCATCTGCACGCTATTGGCATAACTCTCGCGGTAGGTGGCATCGTTGGATAACTTAACGTTGGGCTGCTGCGGATTATTCATACGAACAAAGTGTAAACGAGTTGCGATGACTGCGGAAAATGGCAAAACCGGCCTTTCAGGCAACCGCCCCAAACTCGGTGCAGGTGACAAAAACTGTCAGCCGAGTGTTGGTTTGCGTCTGATTCCAAAGTGGTGGGCATTGTCCTAAAGTCGGTCTTTCGTGCGCTTCTATACTGAAAATAAGGGGGTTAAGTGGCGCCGATCCGTTACTTTGGGAAGTACCTTGTGGCGGATAAAGTGCGATAGAGTGAGTGTTCCGTCGTGGAAACGGATTGTGCGAGCTATCTATGACCTCAGATAACGATCAGACGATGATGGAAGAAGAGGTAGTGCTTCCTGAGCACTTGCTGCCCCTGGGCACGGTACTGGGGCAGGGAGTGTCTGCGCTGGATCTCTGCATGGTCCTGGCCAAGATTTTTCGCGTGCAATATACCGAAGTGGCGTTGCTGCGGTTGGAAGGTGGACTGTTGCGGTTTGTCTTTCCAGAGCATTTGCGGACGACCGGAGCGATTCCGCTGTCGAGTAAAGCGGTGGCAGCGCACACGGCGTTGAGTAAGAAAGCCGAGATCTTCAACAATTTCGCCCGTGTGAAGCACGCCAGCATCTTTGAAACGATCAAGCCCAGTCCGGATGGCGTGGATGAACCTGCGGCTCCAGCTCCGATTCAGAAGTTGATGTCGGTGCCGATCATGGACCGCGACTCGGCTGTCGTGGGCGTGATTCAGATTTCACGAAAAGGGCTGGATCCGCGATTCGCGCAGGATTTCAGCCGCGAGGATCTGCATGATTTGGAGCTGGCTGCAGGATTACTGGCCACCGCTCCAGCGTTGCTTGAGAACTGAATCGGCGACGGCAATTCTTTCAACACAGGGACACAGGGTCTCACAGGAAAAACCTCTGTGTCCTACCTGCTTTTTTCTTTTAGCGCTTATCTTTCAGAAAACTCCTCAGATCTGCTCCAGTCATTTCTTTTGGTTCGTCTACGCCCAGCATTCCTAAAACTGTTGGAGAGATATCTCGCAGGGAGCCGTTTGGCTTGAGCGTGAACTGCTTGGCGTTCTCCGACACTACGATGAATGGTACTGGGTTAGTGGTGTGCGCGGTGTGAGGTCCGCCGGTGGCTGGATCGATCATCATTTCCGCGTTGCCGTGATCAGCCGTGATCAGCATGGCGCCGCCCTTGGCGCGAATGGCCGCCTCAATGCGCGAGAGGCATGCATCAACGGTTTCGACGGCTTTAATCGTGGGCTCGATCTTCCCGGAGTGGCCGACCATGTCGGCGTTGGCAAAGTTCACGATCACCACATCGAAGGTTCCGTCTTCTGTCGCTTTGACGACGGCGTCGGCAACGCCTGCGGCGCTCATCTCCGGCTTGAGATCGTAAGTTGCCACTTTGGGCGATTGGACCATCACACGGTCTTCGCCCGGGAACGGCTGTTCTACGCCGCCATTGAAAAAGTAAGTAACGTGCGCATATTTCTCAGTTTCAGCGATCCGCAGGTTGCGCATGTTCATGCCACCCATCACGTTGGCGAGAATGTTAGCCATCGACTCCGGCGGAATCACGACGGGCATCGAGAAATTCTTGTCGTATCGCGTCATGCAGACGTAGTGAAGATTCTTTGGAACGCGGTCGCGCGGGATGGTGGCGTCGAGATCGGCGGCCCCAGGCAGATCACTGCCGCCCTTATCGTTGAGCCCGCTGTTGCGGGCTAGCGCACGGGTGATCTGGCGAACGCGGTCGGCACGGAAGTTGAAGCAGATGCACGAATCGTCATCGCGAATGTTGGCGAGCGCCTGGCCTTGGCTGTCGGTGCAGACGAAAGGAATGACGAACTCGTCGGTGACTCCTTTATTGTAAGAATCTTTCATGCCCTGAACCGGGTCGACCTGCTTGCCGCCTTCGGCGTCGGCGAAAACCATGGCGTTGTAGGCCTTGGCGATGCGCTCCCAGCGGCGGTCGCGATCCATGGCGTAATAGCGGCCGTTGACGGTGGCGATCTTGCCGCAGTTGTACTCACGCATCTTCTGCTGCAGTTGTTCCAGATATCCGGCGCCGTTAGTGGGCAGCGTGTCGCGGCCGTCCATGAAGGCATGGACGAAAACACGGTCGAGCCCATTCTGCTTTGCCATCTTCAGCAATGCATAGAGGTGCGCTTGCTGCGAGTGCACGCCGCCGTCCGAGACGAGCCCGAACAAATGCAGCCTACGATCGCCGGTGCGAGCGTGCTTCATTGCGTCGAGCAGGACGGGATGCGAGAAGAACTCGCCGTTCTGGATCATCAGGTCAATGCGAGTGATGTCCATGTGAACGATGCGGCCTGCGCCGATGTTGAGATGGCCAACTTCGCTGTTGCCCATCTGGCCTTCGGGAAGGCCGACGAAAGGTCCGCTGGTGTGGATGAGGGTGTTGGGATACTCGCGCAGAAGACGATCATAGGTCGGTTTGCGGGCGAGGGCGATAGCGTTGGCTTTGGTTTCGGCGCGGTACCCCCAGCCGTCAAGAATGATAAGAACGAGTGGTTTAGGACGAGACAAGTGCAGCTCCTAGCTTTTAGCTAATGCAAAACCTCTTTGCCGCGGATTCGCGCCGATCACACGGATAACTCATATGATCGGAACCCGATTTCGAAATTTCTCCTAGAAACCCATAGTATCGTCTGCGGACGGACCATAGGTCGCCGGCAGCGGCTTGTCGTTCAGGCGAAGGTAGACGCCCAGCTGAGCGCGGTGATGAACGAGATGGTTTAAGAACATCTCACGGTATGCGAGAAAGCGGGAGCCGCTGAAGATGTTCTTGCCTTGAAAACTCAGTTTCCAGCTTTGCGTCCAGGCGTCATCCGGAGTGTTCTTCAGTGCGGCGCGGACTTTTGCAGTGCCTTCATCAAAGGCCTTCACCAACTGATCAGCTGACTCGAAAGGCAGGCGCTTGCTTGAAGACTTACCGAAATCCAACTCGGGTGTTGTAAGAATTGTAAGACCAAAGCCCGCGAGCTCCGCGACGTGAGGCGCAAGCTTGCCTAGAGGCATAGATTTCGGATGAGGCTTGAAGTCCGGGTTGATGGGGACTCGTTCCAGCATGGCGCGAGTTTTTTTGACTTCTTCGTCAAGTTCAAGCAGGAGTAGATCGCTGATCATGTCTGAATCCTCAATTTTGAAATCAGTTATGACGAAATGGTCGCAATGCGTCCCATTACTTTGCGGGCGTGTCGGTTTTAGTCTGAGCTCGCTTGAGGGCAGCGTCGATTGCTTCTTGGATTCGCGGATAGACGGCCCTCATGCTCTCCGAGGTCACCTCGGGCATCTCGTGAAGAAACTTTTGCCCCGTCGGAGACGAGTAGAACGCCGTCAAGGCGTCGATGTCAGATTTCGTGAAATGCTTTTGGTAGATCGGGATCATGTCGTTCAGCATTTCATCCAGGGGGAAGCTCTTGAGGAACTCGTCCGACCTGTGATCCATGCCGGCGAGATCCGCTTCTGTCAGGTCAGGATGGTTCTTCTTGAGTTGTTCGCGGTTCATCGTCTGCATCTGGGCGAAAACCTGCTTCATCATGTTGGCCATCTGGTCGCGGCTGGCCATGATGTCAAAGAGTTTCTTAACATCCTCTTTAGAAGCAGCATCAGGAGCGACGGAGACCGTGGTCTGCGCACCGGCGCACATCGACACAGCAAGGAAACACGCAGACAGCAGAAATTTCCACTTCATCGAGATCTCCATCGTGCAAAGAATGACGAACGCTTCAGCCCTTGTAGTTTAGAGCCTGCAGCCCCAGGAAGCGCGCCGTTCCACCCAACTCTTCTTCAATGCGGAGGAGTTGGTTATATTTGGCGATGCGGTCAGTGCGCGAGGCGGAGCCGGTTTTGATCTGTCCTGCCCCTGTGGCAACTGCCAGGTCCGCGATGAATGTATCTTCGGTTTCACCGGAGCGATGTGAGATCACAGACGTATAGCCATTGCGACGAGCCAGATCGATGGCGTCGAGGGTCTCGCTAACCGTTCCGATCTGGTTGACCTTCACCAAAATCGAATTAGCGACGCCTTTATCGATACCTTCCTGCAAGAACTGGATATTCGTGACGAAAATGTCGTCGCCGACGAGTTGAATTTTTCCGCCTAATTCCTTGGTCAGGGTGACCCAACCGTCCCAATCGTTCTCAGCTAATCCGTCTTCAAGCGAGACGATCGGATAATCGTTGACCCACTTCGTCCAATACTTCACCATTTCGTCAGAAGTCTTCGCGGACTTGTCAGATTTTTTGAAGACATACTTTCCATCCTGAAAGAACTCGCTGGCCGCTGGATCGAGCGCAATGGCAATTTCTTCTCCGGGCTTGTAGCCGGCCTTCGTGATGGCTTCGAGAACAACTTCGATGGCTTCGACGTTCGACTTTACCGAAGGAGCAAAGCCGCCCTCATCGCCGACAGCCGTGTTGTAGCCGCGCTTCTTCAGAACTCCCTTCAGAGTGTGAAAGACTTCGACGCCCCAGCGCAAAGCTTCGGAGAACGAGGGAGCACCGACGGGCATGACCATGAATTCCTGGAAGTCGACGTTATTGTCGGCATGGGCTCCGCCATTGAGGATGTTCATCATCGGCGTCGGCAAGGTATTCGCGCCCGCTCCGCCGAGGTAGCGATAGAGCGGCATATCGAAGCTGTTGGCAGAAGCGCGCGCTGCAGCCATCGAGACTGCCAGGATGGCATTGGCGCCCAGGCGTCCCTTATTCTCCGTGCCATCAAGCTCGATCATCCTGGCGTCGAGTCCGCGCTGGTCGAATCCGTCCCAGTTCGCGAGGGCATCGGCGATCTCTCCGTTGACGTTTTCGACCGCCTTTAACACGCCTTTACCGACAAAGCGATTTGTATCCTGGTCGCGCAGTTCGACTGCTTCGTGCTCGCCCGTGGAGGCGCCACTGGGGACGATGGCCCGGCCCACTGCGCCATCGGCCAGAAACACTTCTGCCTCAACCGTAGGATTGCCGCGGGAATCCAAAACTTCTCGAGCATGAATTGCTGCAATATTCGACATAGGTAGGTCCATTTCCTTTGCTGGGATGATTTCGACACTTCGATGAACGTGGTCCACACCGTTGGGGTAATCGCTGTTGGCGGTGATACTGCGACCCGTGAGGTAGCCGATACCACTGTAAGTCTTACCCATCTTGCGCTGTGAAACTCACGATTATAGCGGATGGACATCACGGCGATGTGACGAGTGACACGTTTTTCGGGGACAAATTTCCACTTCAGGAGTGTCCGGACGGCCGATTGAATTAGACCTTATCTCTGCTGGTTCTGATGGACTATCTGGCGCTTGTTCCGGTCCGTGACCTGAGCTACAGTCAAAAGAACCTCCGGAAACCAGGAGATTCACATGAAAAAACTATTGTTGTTGCCCAGCATCCTGCTTGCGACGATGGTCGCAGCCCAGGCGACCACGCCCGTGCCCGCAGGCACCGCCCTGATGGTCCGGCTCGACACGACGCTTGCAACCTTCAGCAATAAAGCTGGGGACCCGTTCCGAGGCAGCATCACGCAGCCCGTCGTCGTCAACGGTCAAACCGTGATTCCGGCAGGCGCAACCGTCGAGGGGCGCGTCACGAAGATTAGCGAGCCGCGACGCATATCGGGCAAGCCGACGATCGGCATTCTTCCGGAAGCGGTAATTATGCCAACGGGCGAGCGCTATTATCTGGACGCGACGCTGACCGATACGAACATTCGCGGCACGGATGTGAATTCCGAAGGCCAGTTCAAGGGATCAACGCACGATCGGCGCGACACGATCGAAGAAGGCGCAGGAACGGCGGGTGGCATGCTGGTTGGGGGATTAATCGGTGGACCTGCCGGTATTCTGGTTGGAGGCGCAGTAGGAGCAGGGGCCACGACGACACATTGGCTGGTGAAGCACCGCTCTGCCACTCTGCCTGCAGGAACTGAATTGACGATGGAATTGAACCGTCCACTGACCATGACTGCACCGACTGCGAATGGTGGCAGCAAGTAATGTTCTTATGGCTCGCGGGCAGGAAATCCCTGCCCGCATCCACTAATCTGATTCAACCTCGGAGTAGTAGTTCCTTTCAGCGTCCTCTAGACATCACACAAGTCCGCGGCTTTGCGGAGGGATTCCAGCGGATCTCCGGTGGGCACGAACTCATGCGCAACATAGCCCTTGAAGCCGGTGTCTACGATGGCTCGCATCACTGCATCCCACTGAATCTCTTGTGTGTCGTCAAGTTCGTGTCGTCCGGGGACGCCGCCGGTATGGAAATGTCCGATCCACTGGATGTTCTGCCGGATGGTCTCGATCAGATCGCCTTCCATGATCTGCATGTGGTAGATGTCGTAAAGAAGCTTCACGTTGGGCGAGTTGACCTGCTGCATGACGTGAACTCCCCACGCGGTGTGGTCGCACATGTAGTCGGGATGATTTCGCTTGCTGTTGAGTAACTCCAGGCAGATGTTTACTCCGTGGTCTTCCGCGATCTTCTTAACGCGGTTGAGGCCAGCGATGCTATTGCGAGCGCCTTCGTCGTCGGACATGCCGGCACGATTGCCAGAAAACGTGATGACATTGGGGACTCCAGCCTTCGCCGCTAAGGGGATATTCGTTCGGAAGGCCGCTTCGATGGCGGCATGATTTTCTACACGATTAAGGGCCTTGCCGATCTCCCCGCCCCCGGCGTAGCCCATGGTGCAGATTAAGCCGTAGCGCCGCGGGACCTCGTATTGATCCGGTTGGAGCAGATCGACGCCGCGAAGACCGATCTTGGCTGCGTATTCTGCGAGCTGATCCAAGGGAATATGCGGGTAACACCACTGGCAGACGGACTGATGGATACGACCCTTCCGAATGGTGGTCGACGAGGCTTGTCCTGCGGCGGAGGGAAGAAGTTGCGAGGCCGCCAAGCTCGCTAGCGAGGATTTCAGAAGAGACCGGCGCGTCAGGTTACGCATGATGTGAAAATCACCAGTTTTGGGGATAGTGGATTTACTGACGGCCTTCCTTCAATACTGCTTGGCAATTGCTGCCGGCTGTCAAAACTTCGTTGAACGCGGTCTCCTTCCGTAAATCTTTGAGCAACGGATCATCGAGGAGCGCCGAGTAGGCGCAGTAGTTTTGCTGGACCGCAGCTTTTAACAATCGCAGGGCAGGCTCGGTTTGCCCGCAATAGGCCATCAATGCGCCAACGTGATACCAAGCTTCGGGGTCCGGTTCCATCATGACCGAGGATTCTGACTCGCGAACGATCTTGGCCATGTCCACCGGACGTTGCGCTGCGGTACAAGCTTCCATCAAGTCGCGGTGGTAGAACGGAGCTTTTGCCATGTTCTTAGCATTGGTCCGGGCTTCGGCCACATTTCCTTCTGCCAGGTCGATATAAGGTGTTACCCATGCCGCCCACTCCGAACCGGGGTCGAGTTGGACAAAATCCTGCGCGCGGTCTGTCTTGCCCATCTCCAGGAATGACCATGCGCAGGAGCGGAAAGCGAAATTACCGGGATCTTGCTGCCTCGCCTGATTGCACTGCTCAGTGGACTCCGGCAACATGCCCGCGTAGCGATAGACATAGCTGAGGGCAAAATGGGCATCGGCACTTTGTGGACGACGACGCACCAGATCGGTCGCGGCATCGTAGGCTCGTCCCAAGTCACCGCGCTCAACGCGGTTCGTGATCAGGCTGCTGGCCGCCATCACAAGGTTCGGATCGAGCGAGATCGCGCGTTCATAAGCTGCGTTTGACTTCTGGAAGACGTCTTCGCCGCCGCCCCCATACACCGAGTCGAAGTTGTATCTCTGACCCAAGGCCTCCCACGCGGGCGCATAGGTGGGATCGATCCCTATTGCCCACTCGAGCATCTTGATGGCTTCTTTGTTCGGTTTGGGGTCGTGGGGCTGAGCGACGCTGCGTAGGTAGAAGTCGTACGCTTCCTGGTTTTTCGGAGCTGACGAGGTCTCAATGGCTCCTCCACCGCCGCCAAGCACGGGGAGGAGTCCGCGCTGGATCTGACTCTTAAGCTGCTCCTGAAGACTGATAAGGTTGTCGACCTTCGTCGAAACTGTCGTCTCCCAGAGCAAACGATCCGTCGGAACGTCTGTGGCTTCGAGGGTGACGGTCAACATCTCTCCCTGCTTCATGAAGTGACCTTGGAGCAGGCGGCCAACGCGAAGCTCCTGGCCAACTTTCTTGGGATCGAGATCGAGCGCCACATATTTACGTGTAACTGAAGAAGGCCGAACTTCGAGACTTCTAGAATATGTGAGCACACTGGTCAGTTCGTCTGCCAGAGCGAATCGAAGGTAGTCGACGCTGACGTCTCCGTTCATGTTCTGGAGCGGAAGGACCGCGATCGCGTTGCGTTGTTCTGCGTTGGCCACTTCACGATGCTTGAACCACCAGGCGCCCACGGCGGAGAGCACGGCGACCAGCAAAGCTGCCGTGGCCAAGAGCAGATAGGTCATCAGGCGTGAATTTCTGCCAAATGTGCGCGTCGCCACCCGGAGCTTCGCAGTGGCGCTGGGCGTCTTGATGGTTCCAGACTCAGCTTCGCGCTTCAACAATGCCAAGTCGGACCGCATTTCGGCCGCACTCTGGTAACGATGGTTGCGGTCTTTCTCCATCGCCTTGCCGATGATGCCTTCGAGCTCAATCGGAATCTTTGGATTCACATCGCGTGGCGGAATCGGCTTGGAGTGCAGCACGGCGTCGAGCGTGACGAGCGAGTTGGCGCCGGTGAAAGGCTTCTTGCCCGTGGACATCTCGTAGAGAACGACGCCGAAGGAAAACAGATCACTGCGAGCATCGACGGTTTCGCTGCGGGCCTGTTCCGGCGACATATAGACGGCCGTGCCGGGAATAACTCCAACGGCAGTGAGGGAATTGTCCGCGCCGGCATCGTCTTCGGTCCCCAGGTTGTGCACCAGCTTGGCCAGTCCGAAGTCGAGCACCTTCACCTGTCCGGTCGGCGTCAGGAAGATGTTGGCGGGTTTGATATCGCGATGGACGATGTTCTTGGCGTGAGAGGCGATCAGAGCGTCAGCGACCTGGACTCCCACATCGAGCACCTTGTCGACGTTCATCGCGTGACCGGCAATATGTTGCTTGAGGCTCTCGCCTTCGAGCCTTTCCATGACGATGAAAGGATGCCCGTTGTTGTCTTCGATGCCATGTATCGTGCAGATATTGGGGTGGTTAAGCAGGGATGCAGCCCGCGCTTCGCGGCTGAAACGCTCGAGCGATTTTGGATCGCCGGCGAGGTTCTCAGGGATGAATTTCAGGGCGACGTGCCGCCCTAACTTCATATCCTCGGCTTCGTAGACAACGCCCATACCACCGCCCCCAAGTTTGCCGAGGATGCGGTAATGGGAGACCTGCTGGCCGATCATGAGAACGTGCGACCTGGTTCGGCGGTAATGTTAGGCCCCGCGCCCAATCCGGTCAACTGCCTTGTCGGACTTTGGGATCGAAGACTCTGCGGGATCGTATCGATAATCGTACAGTGAATTCCCTAAACAGCATCAGTACGACCCTCCGTAAGATGCTGATCGTCGCCGCTGCGGTTTGGACGTACTAAGATGGAGATGGCTAATTTTGCTTTTCGAAATGGAGGCTCAGAATGGACACAACCTTGTCCGCAAAAACGGCGACGAGCCGACCTTCGACGCTTGCGAACAAACAAGAGGCCATTCGACGCAGGGCGGAGGAGATTTACTTGCGCAGCGGCAGGATTCCGGGCCGTGACAAGGAGAATTGGATACAGGCCGAGCGGGAGGTCCAACAAGAGATCGCCGCGCAGCAGTCGGTCCGCCGGACCGCAATTGTCGTCAGACTAAACGGTGTGGAGTACATCGGCGAGTACCAGCCAGAACTCTCAGATGGATATGTTCCAGGCGAATTTGGCAGGGGTGCGGACGTCCCGGTCCGAATTCAGGGGGACAAAATGTTCGTCCGGCGACCAAACGGAAAGGAACTGGAAACCAGAATTGTTAAGAAGATAGGCTGACCAATCTTTACGCTAATTTATGTCGCCCAAAGGTTATGCACGGCATGGAGTTGATATATTGCGAAGATGTTGAATCTGCTTGTGCAGAGCCAGAGGCGGCGGGGCGGTCACAGTTTTACGTCGACGTTGCAGCATCTGGGCGCTGCGGGTCTATTTTTTCTCGCAATTCTAGATAGTTCTCCACTACCGACATTCGGAGGGCCCGATATCCTGACGGCGGTGCTCGCAGCCGCGCACCGTCCACTGTGGTGGGAATACGCTGCCACCGCTACGGCAGGATCGGTGATAGGCGCCTACTTTACCTTCCGGCTGGCGCGCAAGGCGGGATCAGAGTACCTGGATAAGAAATTCAAGAAGAGTCGAGTAGCGAAATTCCTTAAGCTTTTCAAGAAGTGGGGAACCGGAACGTTGGCGGCGTCGACGCTCATCCCACTGCCCACCCCGACCAGCATGTTTTTTGCGGCGGCCGGAGCTTTGGATTACCCGTTAGGGAGATTTTTAACGATTGTGGCTGTATGCCGAGCTGCCCGATATTTTGGAATCGCCTACGTTGCTGGTCACTACGGACGTCATTTCTTGCGAATCCTTCGGCATCCGTTGGAGCACTGGGGCTGGCTCGCGCTGTTTATTGGACTCACCGGGGCGCTAATTGCCGGCGGAATTCTCGCGAGCCACCGGCTGGAAAACAGCTCCTGAGTGACAGCATCAGCCAGCGATCTCTAATCTGATTTAAGCAGCGTTCAGTGGTTTTCGTCTAAATACAGACCCGCCGAAGCGCCCACCCATTCCATGTTTTTGTTGTGATCGACGCCCATCATCAATCCGCGGCCCATGCGGATGATGGTCAGGACTGGCGTGAGTTTGTCGAGCCAGATATACATCACTCGTACTTCTGCCTTCGTGCCGCCGAAAGGAGTTTCGATGACCGGCTCGAAGTTCATTCTCTCTTGCAGGATGTAGTACGGGCGCTTGTCTGCAGGAATCGAGGCGATGTCCTCCTTCTTCGGCGCGATTACAACACCCAGGCCTGCGAATGAATAGAGCGGCTTCAGTGCGTAGTTCTCGAGGTCCGGAGGGATTTGGTCCAACTTGTCGAGGAACCAGGTGTTCGGGACCGACGGATGCTGGAGGTAGGGAATCGAGAATTTGCTGATCCGGAAATACCAGTTTGGATGGCCGGCCCACTCGACCACGAGATTGTCGCGCCAGTCGAAATTCAACTTTACGTTCTTCCGCTCGAGTTCGTCGACGATCGCGCGATTGTAGATACGCTGAATAGGAATGCGTTTGCCGCCGCGATCGTAGTAGAGGTGTGACCCTTGCTTTTTGATGTCGATGATGTCGACTGTCCGCACGCCTAGCATTTTTTCTGTGAGCAGGAAATCAGGGAGCGTCTTCTGTTGTCGAGGATGAATTTCCATCAGGATGACGTTTTCGGGATCATGTTCGCCAACGATGGCGCGGTGCAGGAGATCACGATAGGAACCGGGATCGAGGCCGCTCAAGAGATATTTGAGCGGTCCAAGATCAGCCAAGCCGTAAACGTCGATGTAGGCCTGCGCCAATGGCCCCTGATAAGCGTACAGAGAAGGGAAAGCCTGCAACTCGACCAGCTTGGGCTGCAGTTCGCCGCTGGAGTTGCGTACAAGGCCGAAGTCCACCTGGACAAACATCGGATGAGCGGCTTCGTTGGGAACATTGAATTCGGCTGGGACCGCTGCTTCGGACTTTGCTCGATAATCGGGATTGTCGACCAGTTGGCGAATCAGTTCCCCACCGTCGCGAGCCATGCGATCGATCAGTGACTTCGGAAAAAAACAGGGGGTTTCAGAGAGCCGGAACTGCACGTGCGTCCCGCAATTTTCATCGATGTGGCGCAGGAAGGTCTGGTATTTGGCAGGAGTGAAGCCACGATTAAACCGCTCGCGCAGAGAGGGAATCATACGAGGGATTCTGTAATTGGGTAACTTTGTAATTCGGTAATCGAAAACCAGGCATTTGGCATGAGTGGAGAGATTACCTGACTCAACTGCTCAATTTCCCATGACGGGTCGGCACCATCACTCGCGAATTTTCATGCTGCTGATGAGCCCATCCCTCAAAGAGTAGACATGCTCGACCGTGCGGTCGAGAAGAAGCTTTCCAGAGAGTTCACGCACCACCTGGTGAACACTTACGGCAATCCGCCCGTCTGCCTCATCCTTGAAGCCCACCGGATCCACGTGCGGATCGATCATGCTCCACTGACGTGTCCAATATTCTCGAACACCCTCGTGGCCGTGAACCGTGCCGCCCTCCATCCCGTTGGGCCACTCGACGTCTGGCGTCATCGTGGTCAGGGCGCCGTCGAGGTCTCGGGCGTTGAAGGCTGCGTATGCGTGTTCCAAAAGCGATGTGCTGGAAGAAACGGTCATGATCGCGATCCTAACGTCGCCTGCGAGCTACCTAGGCTTCGACGAGAAACTTGCCATCTTGCATGATTTGTTGGTCGTCGACCCAGATGTTGAATTTGCGTCCCACTACATCGATGTGGGTAGTCGAATCCCAGTCGGCTCCGGTATGGGCGCCATAAGGATTGCCGAATGCGATATGCACGCCGGGATATTTTTCGTCCTGCAGGATTTCTCCGATCAGGTCCTTCAGGCCAATATTGGTGCCGATGGCGAATTCGCCCACGCGATCGCTGTTGGCGTCTGTGTGGGTGTAATTCCAGAAATCGCTTTCGAGTTCACGGTTCGCTGAGTGTGCTTCGACAAGTCGGTTGCCCTTCATGCGCACGGTCAGCGGCGAGTCCTTGAGATTGCCGAATTTCGCGCAGAGATAATCCCCGACCACGCCATCGATCACGAAGGTGCCATTCACTTCACCAGGAGTCGTGAAGATTTCTCCGCCTGGAAGATTACCCCACTTCTCAGGCGAGATAATTCCGCTGGTCTTGAGCCACTTGTAGTTCGGATTCATGTCTGCGACCAGGTCGGTGCCAGCAGCGGTCTTTGCGCGAATTTTTGAGGCCTTGCGGACCATCTCGACGACTTTCTGACTGAGTCGGTCGACGCGCTGAAAATCTGCCCGCATACCTTCGAGCATAATCTGGCGATTGATGTTGACCATGTGCGCGTGGCGAATCTTGCGCCGGTTCACAACGTCGGTCATCTGGATGCGCGAGCGCAATTCATTGGTCTGCACCTGCACCGCAAAAATGGAAACCTGGCTGGTCTCGAGATCGTCGAGAATTTCACGCGGCAAGTCTTTCAGCGGACGTGGTGCGAGTTCCTCGAGAACCCAGGCGTGATAGGGCGCGCCAATCTTTTCGAGTTCGGCCGCAATGGCTGCAGCAATTTCGATGGTCGCTTCGTCGGTGATGACGCAGACGCGCTCGGAAGGCTGGATGCGCAGGCAAACATTCACCGCGTTGTAGGCGCCCGGAGTAAATTCGGCGTCGAAGGGAACTTTATTGAGTTGGATGTGATTGGGATCGACGGAAATGCTCATTAACCTATTTTTCGGACGGCTGCCGGCTCTTCACTTTCTGCCAGCCCCGCTTCTGTCTCCTCAATGATGTAGTCGACTACTTTCTTCAGATCTCCGGTTTCCTGGAAAACTTTTAGCTGCCGGTCGGCGCCGCTGCCGTGCTCGAGGATCTCGTGGATGTAGTTCAGTTCCTCGCGGGAATCGAGTTCGTCGACAACATCGTCGATGAATTCCAGATACTCGTGGACCAGGTCGCGAGCCGGAACTTCCTTCTGCTTTCCGAAATCAATTAGCTTACCGTCGAGTCCGTACCGGGCGGCGCGCCATTTATTCTCCATGATCAAGGCTCGGCGATAAAGACGGAATCCCTGATTCGCTGTATAGAGCTTGTAGAGCTTCGCTACGGTCGCCTGAATCAGAGCGGCGATTGCGATGGTCTCGTCAGCCCGCATCGGGATATCACAGACTCGAAATTCGATCGTGTTGAAGAATGGATGCGGACGAATATCCCACCAGATCTTTTTGGCGTTGTCGATGCAGTTGGTTTTGATCAGCAGCTTGATGAAGTTTTCGTATTCTCCCCAGCTGGGAAAATAATCGGGAACGTTGGTCCGAGGAAACTTGTCGAAAACCTTGCAGCGATAGGATTTCAGGCCCGTGTTCATTCCCAGCCAGAAGGGCGAGTTCGTCGAGAGCGCGAGGATGTGTGGCAGGAAATACCTCGCGTGATTCATCATGTGGATCGCGGTTTCGCGATCCTCGATGCCGACGTGCACATGCAGACCAAAAATCAGGTTAGCGCGAGCCACCAGTTGCATGTCTTCGACAATATTCTTGTACCGCTGGTCCGGGTGAATTTCCTGCGTGCGCCAGTCGGAAAAGGGATGCGTCGCCGCCGAGGCCAGGCGCAATCCATTCTCTCGCGCCAGTCGCACCATGTTGCTGCGCAGTTTCTTGACCTCGGCCTTGGCTTCTTTGATGTTCTGACAAACCGAAGTCCCGACCTCCACGACGGATTGGTGCATCTCCGCCTTCACGCGCTCCTGAAGAATCATCTTGCCCTTCTCCAGGATCTCGGCGTTGATGTGCGACCGCAGATCCCGCGTCTCGGGATCTATGGTTTGATATTCCTCTTCAATTCCGATGGTAAAAGTAGGCTGCATAAATTCGAATCTTTGTCATTCCGAGCGGAGCGAGGAATCAGATGTCGTCCGGCAAAATCGCGGTTGCGCCGGCTGCAACAGGGTCCTAACAGTATAACAATCCGGCAAAATCAGGTTCCTAGTCCCATTCCCTGTTTTCCTTGACCCGTGCTCTCACGATCTTTTTCACCAGAGAGTCGGGCAAAGGCTTGTCAGGAGGGAACTGGATCGTTCCCTTTGATGTGCGAAGACCCTTTAGCTCTCTTTCAAACCGGTCGAGCACGCCGGAGCCGGTAGGGAAGAGGCTGCAATGCTTCTTAAAAGCCGCGTAACCAACGAGCATTCCGTTGTATTTGAACATCGGCATCCCATAGTTGATGACTTCGGTGGTCTCCTTGGGAACAACGGACTGAATTACCGCGCGAATATGCTTTAAAGTCGACCGCGCCGGCTCCGGCGTGGCCTCTAGATATTCGCTGACCGTCCTCGCCGCTTTGCCTTTTTTCATCTTCAGAATGCGTGATGTCTTGCGAACCAAAACATCCAAAGCGATAGGCAAAAGAGAATCATCATCAACCCGCTGATGCAGATGGAGAGCACAGAAAAAGCACTGCGTGCCGCATGGCCCCGCGAGAATGCGCGCATCAGCAGTGCCAACGCGCCTACCTCGCAGATCAGTGTAGCGGCCAGACCGAACACTACATATACCTCCGCAAATCCGCCGGCCACTGCCGCGAGCCCCGTCGCTTTCGACCCATTGATTCCCCGAAACATGTAACTGAGTCCGATCATCATCGGAACCCACGGCAGCCACGCAAGGGCCGCACCCCACAGAAATCGCTTTCGCTTTAGATCAACCTCCATCTGCTCAACTCCGTAGTTCCTTCGACGCTGCGGCTCCTGCGGCACGAATAAAGGACCTCTATTTCCCCGGCTTCCGCTTCCGCGCCGCTACCCAGTCGGGCTCTCCTTTGCGAGCAGGTTTTTCCGCAGGCCCTCCTTGCAGAAATTCGGCCCAGCGCAACTCCCTTACGGGATTCTCACCGCTTAGGGCCATCTTCACCGCCATCTCTGCGACAGCATTCACGATCCAGTCAAAATTTTCCTGACCGACTGAGGTGATCTCGGCGTCTGGAGCTGGATTCAGGAAGTCGATGGCATACGGAATGCCGCCCTCGACAGCAAACTCGACGGTGTTCAAGTCGTAGCCCAGTGCGCGGCAAAGGCTCAGGGAGTCTTTTTCAATACGCTCCCTCAAAGCCGATGTCGAAGGGGGTGGGTTTCCCTTGACGTAGCGCTCATGATGCGGCGCTTTCGGGTCGTATTTCATGATGTGAACTTTTTCCTGTCCGACGACATAGCAGCGGTAGTACTCATCGAACTCCACGCCGCGCTGCAGGGTCATGCACAGGTCGCCGGTCTGGTTGTAGTGATGGAAGAATTCTTCTGGAGAATGCACTTTGTAGACATGCTTCCATCCGCCGCCGGAGTAGGGCTTCAAGAATGCCGGGAAGCCGACATAGTCGAACAGTTCCTGCCAATTTAAGGGGAAAATCAGGTTTCGCATCGACTTGTCGGTCGTGCCTTCCGGATGCTTGTTGTGGGGCAGGATGACAGTCGGCGGAATTGCGACGCCCATCTTGTGCGCCAGAGCGTAGTTGAAGAACTTGTCGTCGGCCGTCCACCAGAACGGATTGTTGACGACGATCGTTCCGTGCAGGGCGGCGTTCTTCAGGTACGCGCGATAGAACTGGATGTCCTGGGAAATCCGGTCGATGATGACGGCGTATTTCATCGGCTCATCCATGCGGATGCCGCCGATCTTCACGAATTCAGCCTCGATGCCGTCGACTTTCATCGAGTTGATCTTCTCGACTACTGCCGGCGGAAACGTGTTCTCCATGCCAAACAAGAGACCGATTTTCTTCATTTCCCACTCCCTAGAATGTTCCTTGCAACGCTGACTGCCCTCTATGAAAAACTAAAAATACTTTCCCGTCATCCTTAGCCATAACGGCCAGTCATGTTTCGAATTGTCGTTCCAGACGTCCAACCAGTGCGGAATCGCCTTGTTATTCAAGATTGCCGAAAACTTGACGTTCTGATCGAGGCATATGTCCCAGTCCGCGGAGCCGAGCACGATTTTCATCTGGCGGTAGCGGCTCAGAAACCAGTCGTCCGACATGTTTGGCACGAAGTCGGGAGGATTGTTGAAGTAGCAATCGTTGTCGTAGTAGCCGTCCAGAAACTGGTGTATATCGAACGCCCCGCTCATGCTGACGCAATGTGTAACCACGTCAGGATGCTTCAAAGCGAAATTGACCGCGTGATACCCACCAAAGCTGCACCCGGTCGTAGCCAGTTGCCACGCTTGATTCTTCCACCGGATGAAGGGTAGGAATTCGTGGAGGATGTAGCGCTCGTACTGCAAATGTCGCAGCACCCGCACCCGCGGATGGACGCTTTTGTTGTACCAGCTCTCGGTGTCGACGGCGTCCGGACAGAATACCTGTAGCTCGCCGCGATCAATCTTGCTCGCGAGCACGCCAATCATTCCGCGATCTTCGTATTCGAAGAATCTCCCCATCGAGGTTGGGAAGACAAGCAAAGGCATCCCGGAGTGCCCAAAAACGAGGGCTTCCATGTCGCGGTGAAGTTCCTGACTGTAAGCTTTGTGATATTCGCGATTCATCGAGAATGAGAAGGCCGATCGTGGAGACGTTAGCAAACCGTCTCCCTTGCAGCCGAAGTATCTTACCCGATGAAGAGCAGAAAACCCTAGAAGAGCGTGCCAGCAGAAAAATGCCCGCTCCTGTCGGAGCGGGCTCGCGATGGGGAAAAACGTCCGAGTTCTAGGACCCGTTCGAACAGACGCCAAGGGACTCGCCCTGGAAGCTAAGCCATCCGTTGACCGAGGTGCTGGTTGGAGCTCCGAAGTATGGCAAGGTGACGAGATCTTGCAAGTTGTAGGTAAAGCCGTGAAGAACGTAAGGATAGCCACCGTAGTTGGCGTTTCCTTCGAGAGGATCGCCTACTTCGAGAATTCCACACGGCGTATTGTTCCCGTTGTAGTTGACGGTGAGTGGATCATCGGCCCACTCGCCGACTTCGTGCGAGAGCGCCGAAACATCCTGCGAGAAAGCGCCGACATGATCCACATATGTTGCTTCCGCATACGATTGTGGATTGCTCGTGCTGCCTTCGGAGCTGTGGTATCCGCCGATACAGCATTGCCCGCCCTGTGTCAGATAAGTGTCATACAGCAGAAAGATCGGAAACTGGTTGGGTTGAATTCCGAGCTTGCTGATGAGCCCAGGGATTTGCGAATCAAACCAGTTGATATCGACTTCTGCTGCCGTGAATCCAAAAGGCGAACCGGTCTTTCCGTAGGTTTTGGTTGGGCTGAGACTCTGCTCGGCGAGCACTGTCGCGCTCAACAGCAGGTGAGAGTTCGTGTCCGATTTCACCGTGCCCCAGAAATTGGCGCGTTGGAACGCATCGATATACTGGGTTGTTCCGACATTGACCCCACCTTGCGTATACGTTGTCGTCGAATCAAAAATCGGCGACAGCAGCGTATTGTTCGTCACTGTGTTGCCGTTCGAGAGAACGTGCGAGGGATCGTATGTTGTCTTGGTACCGTTGCGGGCAGTGATCGTAATCTTGACCGGAATGATGTAGGTCGTGATCGTAGCAGTGGAATTGGTCGAGGGAGCGGCGCCGACCATGTTGTAGCTGTAGTTGGTGCTGCCATAGGTGAACGAGCCATTCCAACTTTGCAAAGAAGCGGCGGGCGCCACGACGTCCGTGCGAAGGTGCGGTGGCATCACCGTGTACATTGCGCGTGGATTCTCGATCTCGGCGTCCTGGGCGGAGGCGCCGGAAATCAACATCGGGCAAGTAAACAAGCACAGCAGAGCAATCGAACAGAGGCAAACGCTTCTACTTTTCGTCATAGTGAGCTTTTCTCCTTGGGAGGTTCTTTCTGACCAAGTGACGCGGCGAAAACTGCGCCCGAATGATCTCGGGTTCAGATCTTCTAATGTCTGAGTAAAGCGCGAGTCAATGTAGAAATGTTTTAAGACCGCGTCTTGTTCTGTTTTTGTAAATCAGCTGCGTCTTTTCGCGTTTCGTAAAAATCGCGAATACCCGTACAAATCATCAGGATTTTCCCGATGTCCGTTGAAAAATTTGAACGCGCAAAGAAAAACCCGCCTCTCGCGAAGCGGGTTCTCTAACGAAAAACGTTACTGACTAGCCCCCGTTGGAACAAACCTTCAGGTTGAAGGGATTGCTCTGGAAGGTCATTTCGTTGCTAACCGAGGTGCTCGCGGGAGCGCCGAAGTACGGCAGGTACGTCAGATCCTGCAGGTTGTAGGTCGAACCGCCCAGCGTGTAGGGGAATGCTCCGTAGTTCGCGAAGCCTTCCTCAGGATCGCCGACTTCGAGAATGCCGCAGGCAACGGTGTTGCCGTTGGTATTCACGACAAGAGGATCGTCCATCCACTCACCGGTCTCATGCGAAAGAGCCGAAACGTCCTGGGAGAAGATTCCAGGGGTGCTGATGTAGGTGAAGTGTGCATACGCCTGGGGAGCAGAAGAGCTTCCGAAAGCGCTGTGATAACCGCCGATGCAGCAGCCACCGAACTCCGTCAGATAGGAGTTGTAGGTGATGAACACAGGCAGAGAATTGGGAACGATCTGTGAGTGACCGCTGATGTAGGTCTGGAGCTGACCATCGAACCAGTTGATGTCAGCCGTTCCAACGGTGATGCCGAACTCGGTGGCGACAGCGCCGTCAGCCGAGGGAACAGTCAGAGTCAAGGTCGGCAGCGTAGTGGGCTTGCCCAGCAGCATGTGGTAGCCGGTCTTGGTCTTTACGGTGCTCCAGAAGTTTCCGCGCTGGAAAGCATCTTCGTACTGGGTCGTGCCCATATCGACACCACCCGACTTGAAGTCCAGGTTGTTGTAGATCGGGGATGACGTGGTATTGGTTACCGCCGTCTGTCCGTTCTTCAGCTTGGTCAAAGGGCTGAAAGTGGTCGTGCCTTTTTTCCCCGTGAATTTGAGAACGACTGGGATGATGAAGACCGGGATCGTGGTGGATTTGCCCGTCGAAGGTGCCGCGCCCACCATGTTGTAGTTGTAGGTCTTCTTGTTGTAGACGAACGATCCGTTCCAGGTGGTGAGAGGCGTTGCGGGCTTCGCAACGTCATAACGCAGAACTGGCTTCAGACGTTCGAACATCGGGTGCGCCGGCATGGTATCTGCTTCCTGGGCAAATGCGGCGCCTGTCACGCAGGCAATTACTGTGAGCGCAGCCAGCAGGCTGAGCACACTGAGTCTTTGCTTCATAGTGAATCGCTTCTCCTTAGGGTCAATTGAACAATCTAGTTGTTGGAACAAGAGCCAGAGGCTTCTGTTGAAGTCCGGAGGTCCACAGATCTCCGGGACACAGGGGACAAAAGATGGGTTCGATTCTGCTTACCTTTACCGGGGCTGTCAACCATGAATGTTTTTGCAACATTCACAGTTGAGGCACCGGGCGCGAAGATAATCCTGATTTCTCGATGGTTTGTCACCAGCAAGTAAAATTTTTCTGGACGTTGGCCGAGTTTTCAATTTCAAGCGGTGCGCAGTTTTCGTTTCGAGGGCGGCCTTGACTCACACAAAGGGCCTGCGATCAGCGGAGATCGAGAGGGACGGCGGCACAGAGCATCTTTTGCACAGGACCGCGGGCGGAAGAAACTTACTTCTTGTACCAGAAGATCGCCAGCGCAACGAGCGCAACCGTGATGATCCACAGAATGATGTCTTTGCTGCGACTTTTCTCTTTTTCCTGAGCCATAAGAGGAATACAGCATACCTGAAACCGCAGTTCCAGTGTCGTGCTGATTTCGACGTGGAACTAAGGAGTTACGGTCTGGACGCAGCAGTCGCCGAGGTCGTCCGTTTGTATCCAGTGAATTTGACTACTTCACGAACGTGAATCGACTGGACGCCGAAGTGGAGGGTGTCGTCGACCCTTGCATAGGCAGGGAACCAGTTTCCGTCGATGAACTGCCGGTAGCCGACAAATGTGGGGCGAATGTCGAGGGGCTGGTTTTTCTTCGGGTGGACGGCGTCGGGCACGCTTTTCCCGCACAGCTTCACAACTTGAAAATCACGGTTATCCACCCACACGCGCCCCTGAAAATAATGAGCATTTTTTTCTTCTTTCTTCGGAGCGACATGGAAAACATAAGTGTCGAGGTCGTCCACATGCTGTTGGCCCGCGTAGGTGAGTTCGTACCGAGCCGCCTCGTCGGTTGTGAGGAGCCATGGCATGAACACGCGAATATCTTCCATGTCTCGGTCAGAAAGCTTGACCCGCATCGTGGGTTCTTCCGAGAACGTTACGTTCTCTACTCGCTTGCCTTTGTCGTCGTAAGAGATTTGCGTGATCTGATGAAACTGCCCGTCGACCTTGGTCTCGTCAAGGGTTTGAACCAAGAGATCTTGAGTGTAGGTGTAATGCAATCTCAAATCTTTAAGCGCCGATTCCCGCGACGTGAATTTCTGAATCAGTTCCTGCGCGGTCATCGACTTTGGCTGAGCCGTATCGACGCCGTCACTGCCTTCCATGCAATCCGTTTGTGCATTCGCTTGCGTGAGAAGGGCGCAGGCGATCGAGAGAGTTGCTGCAATGAAGGTCAGTGAAGACAGGCCTTTCTTGGTGAAGCATGTCGCGGTCACGGAAGGATTGAAGCTTGGCATCATCCAGCGGAAACATACACCCCGAACGCGTCTGAAGCAAAGATTGTTAAAGACACTCGAACTTGTCAAAGGCGAGGTGTCCAGAAAGCGTTCCAAGAATGTGCAAAGTCTTGCGCGTTTCCTGATAAATCTGCTCTAAGTGATTGATAAATAGACGATTAAGTTTGGAGTGGGGGTTGCACTTGTATGAAGTGAATTTGGACAAACACTATGAAAAACACACTGCTTGGACTCTTCATTCTTTGCGCCGCCGCTGCCTTTGGTCAGAGCGCGACGGTTCTATCCAACGAGGTTTCGATCACCCAATTCAACCAACACACCCAGCATGCTGAGTTTCATCCGATGGGAATTGAGAATTCGTTGGTGGGAGGGGCATCGGACGCCTACAGCTACGGGCAAGGCGAGCAACCGTTGTGGCAGTTCGGGCCAGTGTCGGTCCCAACGCCGCTGGGCGACGTAGCTCGTGCCTACCGCAAGGAAAAGACAGCCGCAAAAAAAGCCGAGTTTATCTACGAGAAACAGGGTTCCTAATCTTCGTCAGTCATGGGGTAGGACGCGCCTTTGAGGGCGGCGACTGCACCCCATGACTGCTTAGATTCGCCTGTAGCCCACCGTCTGTGTCTTAATCCCGCTGTGAGACCCGCCTCGGGTGCCGATACACAAAACGATTCCGCCCCCACCCGCATCTCAGAAAAAGAATTAAAATTCAAAGGACCACTGTTCTCAGTCTGGTGGTATCCGCGGAAGTGATCACTTTTTTCCCGACAAGGGAGGGGTAGCAGGGATGAGGCGCTGCAAAACGCATCTGGTGCAAGTGTGTTTATTTCTTCTGGCTGCGGTTCCGGCCTATTGCCAACGGGGCACCTTCGGTGTCGACGTCGGCCAGACGTCGGATAAATTTGGCGCACTCTCTTCCGTTTCAGGCCTGGAGGCTGATATCGAGGGGCAGTTTGCAGTCTTCCCGTCCAATCCCAAGACCGGGCGCCCTGCCATTATTGCCGGAGGCGAGATCCGCCTGCCCACCGACACGCAGAATCACGCGAAGGAATTCGCCGTCTTCGGAGGTCCCGAATTTCAATTCCACGATTTGTCGATTGGTATCGATGCGCAAGTTCGGAAGATTTATCTGCCTCCGGCGAATGTCGACAATCAGGTGTTCGTTCGATACAAGCTTGAACTTTTGGAGATTCCCCTCGTTTTGAAATACAGATTTCTCTCTTCGAAGCGCGCCTTTGTCCAAGCGGAAGGAGCACCGGAGTTTGCGCCACACTATCGCTCCGCAGGTTCACTGTCTCCGTTACCGCATCCGGATCTGGATCACGGATATTTTGTGCGGGGGAGCGTGGGCTATAACTTTGGCAAATGGTACGCGAAGGCGAGCTACGAAACCCGTTATTTCAAATTCGTCGACAATCAAAACAATCCGAACGGGCTCTACAACTGGCGGAGCAACCTCATTACGGGTGGCGTCGGGTTCGTGTTCTGATGACGTCAGTTGGACTAAGAAGACTGCCGATCAAATTGAAGCGCTGAAAATTGAGTACTGGTGGGAGCCGGTGATCTTCTTCAGTTCAGGCCTGTCGATTAAAAGTCGTTCAAGTTGTGGGTTGTGATAAAGCAGATAGACGGGGCGCGGATTGTTGAACAGGCTCTGCGAGATGTTCTCTAGGGCCTTGCTGAGAACGGATTCTGAAAACGGATTAAAGAGATAGATCACGAGCGGATCGTCCGGCAAGGGAAATGTGCTACCGTCGGCGCATATCGATTCCAGCGCAAAACACTTCTGTGATTGGGCTTCGTAGAGCGCTAAATTTTCCACAGCGATTCGATTGAGCGCCGGAAGCAACTCCACTCCTACGATCCGCTGAAACGGATAATCGGAAGCCATCAAGAGCGTTCGCCCCTTTCCCGACCCTAAATCCAGGAACGTAAAGTCCGCGAAATTCAGTTTGGTCTGCTGACTGAGCTCCGATAAGATTTCGTGAAAGAGCGCCGGCTCGGTCGGCTGGTATGGGGAATAAAGAACGCCAAGTAACCGATCGCGCCAACCCACGGCGCCGCTCGTGGTGTTAACGCGGTAGTCCCAGTCGTAATCCGCATCGCCAAATCGTTGTCGCAGCCGTGATGGCGTCGAATCTCGTAAGAATTCCCACAGCGCCGCGATCAAGGCACCGGTTGCTGCGAAAGGGCCGGAGCGAGACGCGATATCTCGCCAGTATTGGCGGGCGGCGGAAAGAAGTTGCGGCTCGGATGGTTCGGATCGCACCATGAGCATGATTTCGTTACCGAAATCCATCATACGAAATCCTGCGACAACGCAATGGAAGACGACCGATCCTTTACATTCTTGAATTGCGCTATGGGATGGAGTGGAATTTGGGCTGCGCCGGCGGCACGTATCCGGCGGGAAATCCCTTCTTGATGAAGGGAAAATCATCGGGCTTCTTTACCTGGATACGGCCTTCGGCGGTCATTTCGTATGGATTGCCGTCTGGATCGACGGGGACGCCCGGCATATGTTCAGCGCGTGCGAGTTCTCCAATACTGGTGGGAAGGCGTCCGGTGCGCTCGCCGAAGTGCGTGACCGCGGTCTGCAAGTTGGTCACGTCCTCATCGACCTGAATTGAGCGCAGGTGCTCCACGGCGTTCTGCCGCACATAAGGCTCCTGGGCCGAATCGTAAGTAGCGCTCCACAGCATGCGGGCAGTGGCGTAATCTCCGGCGTGTTCGTTCATCATTGCCGCCAGGAGTTTCAAATAAGGATGAGCGTTTGGAACTTGCGCGCCGCGCAGAAACACTTCCGCAGCCTTTTTGTAGTCCTTGAGTTCTGTGTAATAAACGAAGCCGAGATTGTAATAAAGATGCCAGTTGTCAGGGTTTTGCCGAATCCCATACTCCATGAGTTCAATGGCGCGGCCGGGTTCTCCGGCTCCATTCGGGGGATTGGGAGCAAGGAAGCTAGCACCGAACTGATACGCGATCATCAAGTGCGGATCGAGCGTGGTCGTGATTTCCAGCAATGGCGCGAGTTCGTTATAGGTGGTGGCTTGCTCGTGATGCCGGTGTCCGAAGTACTGAACCACACGCGTCCAGTAGATGCAGGCCATCAGTCCATTAAAACCGAGGCTGGCGCGCCTTACTGCATTCGGTGAGGTGATGTAGAGCGAATCTTCCGGATTCGCCGTAGGACGAAGTTCGTCGATTCGGTGCAAAGAGAGCACGGAAGCGGCCATCGATACCGTCAGGCACGCTGTGGCAAGAAAGGTAGTGCGCTGACGGGCGGTCATTGAGGTACGCTCCGCGCTGTGTTTCTAGCATTCATTTCAGATTTCTGCGCTCGAAAATGAGGACTGCACCGCTGAGAGTCATGGCCGTATAGAAAAGCGCGTAGAAAGTGTTTTGCAAGATGAGTTGAGTCGCGATTGGCTGCTGGTGTGCCACAGCGCTGATCACATTCAATGCTGAGAAATTTGGTACAAGGTAGGCGGCTGCGGTTACGAACCAACGGGTGAGTCCGTGGGTCAGGCTGGCGAAGCCGCGCAGGTCATCAGCAAAGCTTCCAACAATGAATAGCGAGAAAGCGAAAACCGCGGAGAGCAGCGGGGACGAAAATGACGAGAACAGCAATGCGATGGCGCAAACAATCAAGAATTCGAGAATGATGAAGTACAGTGCAACCAGAACAAACGCATCGCTTGCGGCGAACTTGTGGGCTACATAGAGGAGGGCGCCAAAAACGCCGATCGCCATGAAGAATGTGTTCACGGCGAGCGTACCGGCTAGTCCAAAGAACTTGCCGACAACGAACTCCCACCGGCGTACAGGGCGCGAAAGCACTGTGTAAAGCGTTCGCTTTTCGATTTCTTTCGACACCAGTCCGATGCCGATGAAGATGGCAATGACGATGCCGAACAGCGATACCGCAGTCAGCCCGAGGTTAACTACGACGAGTCGTTCGATTCCGATCGAAATCTGTCCCACAAAGATCGCGCCAGCGGAAAGCAGGAGGGCGAAGGCGATCAAGTTGTACAGAACACGGTCGCGAACCGCTTCCCGGAAGGTATTCGAGGCGATGGAGTAAATGCGGGCATTCATGCGAGTGTCCCCGCTGTGGTCTGAGAATGTTGCAGCTTTTCGACAAAATACGCTTCGAGCGAAGTGCGCAGCGGAGTAATTGAGATAAGTCGAATGCGCTCGCGCCGTAACGCGTCAATGGCTGCGTCCTGTTGCCGCTCTGAGATCACGGCCCTAACTTTGTCTCCCGAGATTCGGCACTCAGCGCCCATGGCTTTCATGGATGGAGGCACGAGTGTACCCTGCCAGATGATTTCTACTTTCCCTTGAACGTTGGATGTCAATTCGTCCACGGCTCCGACGCCGCGCAATTCGCCTTTGTGAATGATGGCAACACGATCGCACAGCGCTTCCGCATCGGAGAGGATGTGAGTGGAGAAAAATACAGTCGTACCGTCCTGCTTGAGCTGTTCCATGAGGTCGCGCACTTCGCGCCGGCCCAGCGGATCAAGGCCTGACATCGGTTCGTCAAAAAACACGAGTTTGGGCTTGTGCAAGATCGCCTGGGCAATTCCGGCGCGCTGCAACATCCCTTTGGAAAACTTCCGCAACTGCACGCCCTTGACCTCGGTGAGGCCCACTCGCTGCAAAACTTCTTCGACCCGGCGCTTGCGATCCTTGGCAGGAACGCCGGAGAGTTGTCCGTAATATTCCAGCAATTCGTGAGCGGTCAGATAATCGTAGAAATAGGGCTGCTCTGGAAGGAATCCGATCTGAGCCTTGACCTCAGGTTCCATCCAGTCCCGGCCTAGGATACGAGCGCTGCCTCCGGTCGGAAACACCAGGCCCATCAGTATCTTCAAAGTTGTGGTTTTACCGGCGCCGTTCGGACCGAGGAAGCCGAAGATCTCTCCTTCTTCCACAGTGAGATGGAGCGGTTGAAGGGCGCGCTTCGGGCGTTTATGCCAGAAGCCCACCATGTAGGTTTTTTCGAGCCCTAGGATTTCGATCGCGGACATAGTGAAAGCAGCCAGAGGCGCGTGTTACGACGCGCGTAAAAACCCCTAATTCTCAAGGACAATTATATGCAACGTCTCCCTATTTTGAGACCCCTGCCGAGTTACGAGAGTCACTCGAAATCTGGGATGAAAATGGATCGAGAGGCGAGGAGGAAGTTAGTTGCTAAGGAACCAGCGCGCTTTGTTTTGCGCTTCGGACCAATCTTTGGAGATCTCTTCAGCGTGCGCGGAAGCGGCGCTCGCATCGGCTTGCCGACCGGCCTTTTGCAACGCATTTGCCAACAGCAGGTAATCAAAGTCGCTTGGAGCAACTGTAGCATTGCGCGAAAAGAAGTCGACCGCGGTGGGGAAGTCGGCCTCGCGATAGGCGAGCAGCCCCAATCCCATCAGCGCGTACGGGTCATTCGGGTCAAGTTGCAGTGCTTGAGTGTAGGCCTGTTTTGCGTCGGATTTCTTACCCAGTTGTGTGTTCGCGACCCCCAGGTCCCGGAAGGCCATCTCTCGAGCGACACGATCGTTTGTCCCTCGAACGACTCGTTCTGCATCCATGATCGCTCCGTCGACATGTCCGTGACGCAACTCGTAGTCGGCGAAGTAAACCACCTGCGTCAGCGGATACGCGTGCAGTTGCTCGGCTTCGAGGTATTGCGTCATCGCTTCCTCATGCTTGTCCTCTTTCGTGAGGACCTCTGCCAAGTAGGAATGCGCCATGAAGTTGCGATTAGTAACGCTCAGAGAATAGCGCCACAGAGTTTCGCTGTCGTGCCAGTAACTGACTTGGCGGGGAGTGATTACGGCAGCGCCCAGGATGGCCAAACACGCTGGCACTGCCAGCCAGCGCGGAGAAATTTGCCAGTCTTTGGCAATTTCAGCGACGGCCCAAGTGGCCATCCAGAATAGACCGATGAATGGGATGTAGACATATCGATCAGCCATCGCCTGATCACCCACCTGAATCAGCCCAATCATGGGAACAAGAATTCCGAGGAACCAAAGCCAGCCAACGAGTAAATGTCGTTTTTTCGAAACGAGGGTAAGGCCCGTGACCAACACTAAAAACGCTCCCGCGGCCAAACTCTGTGACCAGGAAATAGTATTTCCCGGGTGCGAATATGCGGGCGATAGATGGAGCGGCCAAAATGCATGCCCGACATAGCGGGCATAGGAAAGCAGGGCATTTGCGAGCCGTACGTAAAAGGAATAGTCGGCGTCATGCACGGCGCTGTGTTGGGCCCGCATCGTGAGAAAGGCATCGCCGGCAGCAAGGGCCAGAAAGGGTATTTTTTCCAGCACCAGCCAGCGAAACGTCGCCGGCGCAAACTGGGATGGGCCATCGAAGGTTCGGCGCGAGCCGAAGCGTTGCAGCGGCCAATAGTCCCACAGCAAGAGAACACAGGGGAGCGTAATCACCTGAGGTTTCGCCATCAACGCGAGCGCGAACAGGGCGGCTACCGATCCATAACGGCGAACTGAAGGGCGTTCCGCGTACCAGCTATAGGCGATCAGAGCGAGCAAGAAAAACGTCATGCTCAGTACGTTCTTGCGCTCTGAGGCCCACGCTACGGATTCTACGTTGACTGGATGAACAGCAAACAGAGCAGCGACAATCAGACTGCGCCAGGTGAAACCGGTCGCCCTTTGCAACAGCAGGAACAAGAGGACGGCATTGAGCGCATGAATGAGTGCGCTCATGTAGTGATGTCCGGCCGCATTCTTTCCAAATAGCTCCCAGTCCACCACGTGGGAAAGCCACGTTACAGGATGCCAATTCTCACAGTCGAAAGTCGTCAGCGCCCATTTCAATGTCGTCATGCTCAACCCGGCATGAACGTGGTCGTTTTCTGTGATGTATCCATTGTCGTCGACGTTGATAAATCCGTTGTGAACAATAGGGCGGTATAGAGCGAGAGTCACGAGAGCGAGAAGCAAAGACAGAACGAGGGTGCGCGTGCGCGCGGACGAAAATATCCCCTGCGCGGTACGGCTGGAGTTATCCGTCGGCATCAACAGGTTCGCCGGCGACACTTCTGACCTCGTTCCCATGACAGAAAATTATAAAAGCTTTGAGGATTTCGCATTGAGGTCGACTGGATGGGCAGGGTACGGACGTAACCTACGCGGGAAATGCCAGCATTTGTTTTCGCACGAGTCTGGATCTTCGAAGGCAGGAGACTTATCTCCTGCCCTCTGGATGTGACCCTTACTGCAGGGCGGTAGAGCTCGCCGTGCAAGGCGAGGTGATCGCACCCGTCGAGGATCGTACAACTCCATCCTCGAACGAGCAGAAATACCGTGCTCCGCTGAAGTTCGTGTTCTGCGGTGCTGCAATGACGCTATACGATGGCGTCACGCCAGCCACTGCCGGGCTTGCGCCGACGGTCATGGCAAATGTGTAACCACTCTTCGTTCCACTGGCCAGGACGCTATCGATGAAACAGCCACTGCTGGTCGATGGCACGCAGGTCGCTCCGACTGGGCCTCCCAGGTAGGGAAGGCTCGTTGCGAAGCCGATACTGGGATAAGCAGAGTTGTACGAGACCTCGGCGGTATTAATGCTGCGGACCGAGCCTACTGCCGAAGACTCGTTTGCCGAAACGCGCGCACGCGTAAGGGCGGGTACGGCGATCGCGGCGATGATCAAGATGATCGCCACTACGATCAACAACTCAATCAGTGAGAAACCCTTCTGTTTTTGCATCGAAGTTGGTCCCCTTGCCGTCTGTTCATGTTCCCCGTGAGGAGCGAATGAATCTCGACATTCGTCTCGAGCCACTAATCTGTATGCATCTTGTGGGCCACCTGTTGAATTTCTCCGCTAGCTCCTAAAGAGCTCATTTTCTGGCAAATAGCGGCGGATCAAAAAGAAGAGAATCGAACGGGTTGTGGAAATACCCCTGCCTGATGACAGTTTTTGTCATTCGGTCCCGCAGAGTGGCAGTAGAAGGCTCAGCAAAAATGGCGAGGAGCAGCGAACTCGCGTTCGCTGCTCCCGCGTTTCCCAAATTCCTCTAACGCCAAGTATGAATTGAAGCGTCTATTGAAGTGCAGTGGTGGTTGCGGCGCAAGGAGCCGTGATCGCGCCGGTCGAAGAACGAACAACAGCGTCTTCAAACGAGCAGAAATAGCGGACGCCAGTTTGGTTAGGAGTTATCGGCGATGCGATGATGCTGTAAGACGGCGTAACGCCACCCACAGCCGCGCTGCCGCCGATTGCTAAATTGAACTTGTAACCGCTCTTGGTGCTGCTGGCAAGCACGCCATCGATGAAGCATCCACTGCTGGTCGAAGGTACGCAGGCTGCGCCCACCGGGCCGCCCAGGTAAGGCAGCGAGGTAGCGAAACCCAAGTTTGAATACGCGGCGTTGTACGAAATTTCGGCGGTATTGATGCTACGGACAGAGCCCACGGCAGATGCTTCATTGGCCGACATCCGGGCGCGCATCAAGTTCGGAATTGCGATGGCTGCAATGATCAAAATAATTGCCACAACGATCAGCAGCTCAATCAGTGAAAAACCCCTCTGTTTCTTCATTATGATCTGAATCCTCTCGGTCGTCGGGTTCCCGCGGGGGAACAGGAATAAATTGGGCTTGCGATCTTACATCTGGTTAATGTGCATGTTCCGGGCCGATCTTGAGGTGCTGGCAGTGGTTTGTAAGTAGATGATTGCAAAGGGGCAGGAGACGAAGAGGCAGTAGCAGCTCTGATCCTCGCATCGAAGATGACATTTTTTGGCAGTTTGCGCGCGCGGAATGGCAACTCAGAAGTCCTACCGGCGATAGGAGTTAGAGAGATTCGCTAAGGTTAAAGGAGCAGCGATGTCGTCGCTGCTCCCTCTCTTTGCAAAAGGACGGATTACTGAAGAGCCGGAGTCGTTGCGGCGCATGGTGCGGTGATGGCACCCGTTGAAGAGCGCACGACCGCATCTTCAAACGAGCAAAAATAGCGGACACCAGTCTGATTGGGAGTTAACGGCGATGCGATGATGCTGTAGGACGGGACCACGCCTCCAGACGCCGCACTGCCGCCGATTGCCAACGCGAATACATAGCCGCTTTTGGTACCGGTCGAAAGAACGCTGTCAATGAAGCAACCACTGCTGGTCGACGGAACGCAAGCCGCACCGGCGGGGCCGCCCAGGTAAGGCAGCGAGGTGGCGAAGCCCAAGTTCGAATACGCGGCGTTGTAAGAGATTTCAGCGGTATTGATACTGCGGACCGAGCCAACTGCCGATGCTTCGTTTGCCGACATGCGCGCGCGCATCAAGTTCGGAATTGCTATGGCTGCGATGATCAGGATGATAGCCACCACGATTAGCAGCTCGATCAGCGAGAATCCGTTTTGTTTACGCATTATGATTTAGTCCTCTCGAATCGGGTTCCGGTGGAAGGCGTCCAACACAGGTTTCAGGGCACCAACCGTTAGATTGCTTAAAGTCAGCGAATCTCGTCTCTTGGCCGACACCTATAATGAGCCAAATTCCGGCACATTACCACGACAGAATGAGCGAGAGGCGGGATCTTGCATTGGGAATCCGCTAGGGGCGGGCGTTTTGGCGGCCTCGCTGGCGAGAATTGCGATTACAAGTCCTTTGAAGATATGGACATCGGCCGGAATTGAGCTTAAAAAATAATGGAGCAGCGAACTTGCGTTCGCTGCTCCGGCTTTGTACCCTCCCCCAGGTACTTCGCCAAAACTAAGCCACGATTACTGCAGGGCCGTGGTGGTCGCAGCGCAAGGAGCGGTGATCGCGCCGGTCGAAGAACGAACAACCGCATCTTCAAACGAGCAGAAGTAGCGGACGCCAGTCTGGTTCGGAGTCAACGGCGAAGCGATGATGCTGTAGGAAGGCACAACGCCACCCACGGCTGCGCTGCTGCCGATCGCCAGAGCAAACACATAACCGCTCTTGGTGCTGGTCGAAAGAACGCTGTCAATGAAGCAACCGCTGCTGGTGGACGGAACGCAAGCCGCACCGGCAGGGCCACCCAAGTAAGGCAGCGACGTCGCAAAGCCCAGGTTCGAATACGCGGCGTTGTAAGAAATTTCAGCAGTGTTGATGCTGCGGACGGAGCCCACGGCCGAAGACTCGTTGGCTGACATACGCGCACGCATCAAGTTCGGAATAGCGATTGCTGCAATGATCAGGATGATTGCCACCACGATCAGCAGCTCAATCAGCGAGAAACCCTTCTGTTTACGCATCTCGATTTTTCCCTCGTTTGGATCTATTTTGAATTTGTCTGGTCACGTATGACGCAGTCGGCATGATATTGGCACTTGCCGGGCCAAAGTCGCTAGTTACGTAAGTTCCAAGGCCCCGTTCTGAAAAGCGTTTGTTTTCATTAGCCACCCAAACTTCCGAGTGAGTTTTCACCACTTTTCACCCCAAAGATTGCCAAATTATGTCGAACTCTCCGCCACTTTCTGTCAGATCAACGAATTCGAGGGTTAGCGGCGCTTAGACGTAGAACGACCTCTCCTTTTGGGAGATCACGCATTCTTCGATTGTGGTCTTAACGACACGATTAGAAGCGCTCTACTGAGAGCGCGCGGGCGGCCTGCTCGGCGGCAGCACGATCGTTGGAAAGCCTAAGTCCTTCGTCGTGGGCTCGAATCGCCTCGGGGCGGTGTCCGGCGAGGTCGAGTACGCGGCTGAGTTGCAAGTATCCTTCGGCGGTCGGCTGTAATTCGATCGAACGGGAATAATCCTGAATTGCTAAATCGAACTGGCCTTCCTCGGACGCCAGCTTTCCCAGTTGTAACCAGACATTGAATCTCGTCGGGTCTAGTTGCAGCGCATGTGTGAAGCTCTGCTGCGCCTTCGTGTAGTCGCCTGTCTGGCGGTAGGCGGAGCCAAGATTCGTGTAGGTATTGGCGAGGAGTCCAGGATTATTCGTGAGCCGCACCGCGATTTCGTATTGCTGAATCGCTTCGGGCACCCGACCGCTTTGATGCAGATACGTGCCCATATCCGCATGCGACAGGGGGTCATTTGGAGCAATCGCCGCTGCCCGTTGAAAGTGATGGAACGCTTCGTCAGGACGATCCGCCTGAATCAGCGCCCCGCCCAAGCCGTTTTCTGCGGCGAAGTTGTTCTGTGTGACGTCCAAAGTATGAGACCAGAGTGTGATGCTGTCCTTCCAGTAACCGATTTGCCGGTAGCTCACAATAGAGAGGGCGCCAATCGCGATCGTCGCCAGGGCCGCTTCCATATAAGCCCTGTTAGGGATTCGCTCACTAATCTCGGCGACGCCCCAAACGGCCATCACGAAAATGCCAATCAACGGAATGTAGACGTACCGATCCGCCATGGCCTGATCTCCGACCTGTACCAGACCGATGACGGGAACCAACGTCCCGAGAAAAAATAGCCATCCCACAATTAAGTAACGGTGGGCTCGCAGTTTTAGAAACGCGACACTGCCAACCAGGAGGAGCGCAGCTGCGGCAGCCACTCTCCAGCCAGCTAGGGTGCTGCCCGGATGCGGGTAGATATTCGCCAAATGCGCCGGCCAAAAAGCTTTTCCAAGGTACGCGGCATACGAGTAAATCGCGTTCTCTAGGCGAACGACGAATGGGAATCGTTCGAACGTTGTGACTGCTCCGGCTTTTCGTTGGGCAATAACTGTGATGATGCAGTCGGCTGCTGATATCAAGAAGAGCGGAAGTTTTTCGACGAAAAGCTTGAAAGCGGGTGCTCGCGAAAAGCTGAAGGCGGCTTCCTCCTTCCCTGACGAAAACCGGTTGAGCGGCCAATAGTCCATCAACAATAAGACAAAGGGAAGAGTGACGAGCATCGACTTCGACGCCAGTCCCAATGCGAAGAGGACGACGATTGCCAGATATCTCTTTAAGCCGGGCTTGAGGGCGTACCAGCCATAGGCTGCCAGGCTCATCAGAAAGAACGTGGTGCTGAGAACATTCTTTCGTTCCGAGATCCATGCAACAGATTCGGCGTTGATCGGATGTACCGCGAATAGTGCCGCGACTGCGAAGCTCGCTCCGAGACGTCCGGTCGCACGTGCGAGCAACCAGAACAAGAGAACAGCATTCAACGCATGGAGCAGGACGCTGGTGAAATGATGTCCGCCCGCGTTCAGGCGAAACAGATCATAATCGAGCGCGTGCGACAGCCACGTGATGGGATGCCAGTTCGCGTAGGTGGAGGTGAAGGCCCATGTGACTGTATTCCACGTTAATCCAGCGCGAACATGGGGATTTTGGAGGACATACATGCCGTCGTCGTAATTCAGAAAAGCGAAGTGACTGGTCTGTCCGTAAAGCAGCAAGACAGAGGCGAATAGGAGAAGCGAGAGAACAAACCGGCGCTTCTCTACGGAATCGAACAGCGCGGTCTGCTTCGCGCGCGGAGAAGTAATCGATTCAGTTGGGGCGGACGGCATAATTTTTATTTAACCACAGGGAACATGGGCTCAATCGATAGCGGCGGCACCAAGGTAATCGCATTTCACGAGTTGATGGCCATGCCATCTGAACGGATTTGTGAAAACAGGCAGACCGTGTCCCGTAGAATGTCCCGCGAGTTTTCATCACGGAATTCGTAATGACAACTGAATCGAACCCAATGCATATCGACTCCGATATCTCTCGAGCCTGGACGCTAGCTTCCAGCCTTTACACCTCCGCTGCGATTCACACCGAGGAGAAAGACAAAATATTCAGTCGAACTTGGCAGGTCGTCGGTCACACTTCTCAGGTTGCGAATGCCGGTGATTACTTCACCACTCAGCTCGTGGGAGAGCCGTTGCTGCTGGTCCGCGGCTCCGATGGCAAACTGCGAGGCTTCTACAACGTGTGCCGTCACCGCGCTGGGCCGGCTGCGGAAGGCTGCGGGTCGCGCAAGCTTTTTCGGTGTGGTTATCACGGATGGACCTATGGCCTGGATGGCGCCCTCATCAGCGCGACTGAGATCGAGGGGGTCGAAGACTTTTGTCCAGAGGAGTTTGCGCTTGCGCCCGTCCGAACTGAGGAATGGTTCAATCTCGTCTTTGTGAATCTCGATCCGCAGGCGCCGCCGCTGCGCGAGAGTTTGAAGGAATTGCTTCCCCAGGCGGAGAAGTTTTCGTTTGCGGAAATGAAGCTCTTCGAGCGTCGGTCGTACGACATGAAGTGCAATTGGAAAACGTATGTGGACAACTATCTTGAGGGATACCATCTCCCGAGCGTGCATCCTGGACTCAATCGAGAACTCGATTACAACGCATACGTCGTCGAGCCCTATGCTCGACACGTCCGGCAGTTCAGCCCGATTCGAGGGGCTCAGCCCGGCGATCCCACACCTCGGCGGTATCCGGAATCGCGCGAGAATTTAACCACGGATTACTTCTGGATCTTTCCCAACTGGATGCTGAATTGCTATCCCGACAACGTGTCGCTAAACATTGTTCTGCCGCTCGAAGCGGAACGTTCTCTCGCAATTTTCGAGTGGTATCTGCCCGAGAAGGACCACGGCACTCCGGCCGCAACAGCTTCCGTGGAATTCAGCCATCAGATCCAAATCGAGGATGTGGCCATTTGCGAAGTTGTCCAGAGGAATCTTCGCTCGCGCAGTTATTCCCGCGGCAGATTTAGTGTCAGCCAGGAGAAAGGCGTGCACGCATTTCATCGGATGTATGCAGGAATGATGGCTGGCAGGTAGATTCTCCGACTCGATGCTAGTGGCCGAAAACCACCACTTTTGGTTGAGGTCGGCCAATCTCGCCGCTAATTCGTTTTTGCTTTCTATTTCGTCACTGAAAACAAAACACTTACAGCCGGTAAATCTGATGTCCTTTGGCATGGCAGTTGCCATTCGATATTCAGACTTTTATGAGGATTTTGGATAAAGCTTCGCTGGCGAAGAGGTGGGTTATGACAAATACACTGATGGCGAAATCGGCGATTCTGGTTCTCGGTTTGTCGGGCGCTCTGGCTCTCAGCGCGTTAGCGCAAACAACGGATCCTGGTCCCGGACCCGCAGACCAGCCGAACGCTCCGATGGAAGTCGGTCAGGAACAACCGCAGGATTCGCAACCGGCGGGTCCGCCGTCCGCAGACATGCAGGACTCGAACGCTCAGCCGACCGAGGCTCAACCGGGCGGGCCGTCCGGTGAAGGTCCAGCAAAGACTGATCAGGGAGTCGCTCGCATCAGCTTGATTCACGGTGACGTTTCGACGCAACGCGGCGATTCCGGTGACTGGTCAGCGGTGACATTGAATCAGCCGGTGATGAGCGGCGACAAAGTCTCCACGGGAGATAACGCGCGCGCCGAGCTGCAGCTCGATTATGCGAATACGCTTCGCCTGGGCCCAGGCTCGAAGGCCAATGTCGCGAACCTCACTCACAAGAATATTCAAATCCAGTTGGGGCAGGGCATCGCGAATTACTCGGTTTCGAAAGAGAGTGAAGCTGAGCCCGAAATTGACACTCCGAATGTCGCCGTCCATCCCGCGCATAAGGACGGAATATTTCGCATTGAAGTGCGTCCGGACGGTGACACGATCGTGATCGTTCGGCAGGGCGAAGCGCAGATTGCGACGCCCCAGGGCAGCACCGAAGTGCGCACGGGCGAGATGGCGACCGTGCGTGGCAATGCGGATTCAGCGCAATACAAGATTTCTCCGGCACCCGATCGCGATGACTGGGATCGCTGGAATAGCGACCGCGACCATATCATTCGTGATGCCAGTTCCTGGCGTCATACGAATCGCCGCTACACCGGAACACAGGATCTCGATGCCTACGGCAATTGGCAGAATGTTCCCGACTACGGCGACGTGTGGGTTCCAAACGAGCCAGGCGACTGGGCTCCGTATCGCAATGGCAACTGGGTGTATGAGCCGTACTACGGTTGGACGTGGGTTGGCTACGAGCCTTGGGGATGGGCGCCCTATCACTACGGGCGTTGGTTCTGGTACGGCCGTTCGTGGGCGTGGTGGCCGGGTCCAGTGTATGCCGGATATAACCCATTCTGGGCTCCCGCGTACGTTTCTTTTTGGGGCTGGGGCGGCGGCTTCGGGTTTGGATTTGGTTTTGGCGGCTGGGGTGGATTCGGTTGGTTGCCGCTGGGACCGTGTGACTGGTTCCATCCATGGTGGGGTGGATATCGCGGCCGCTTCGGCGTGTTCGACGCCCGTTTCGGTAACTACGGACGCTATGGAGGATTTGCTCCTCTGCATGGGGGAACGCGTTTCTCGAATGTGAATAACCTTCACAACGATCATGTCTTCCGCGCGATGTCGACCGTGAATGCAGGACATTTCGGAGCTGGGCGCGTCAACGCTGTAGCCGCGACCCGGGAACAGATCGGTGGAGCGCGCATGATGGCGGGTAACTTGCCTGTGGTTCCGTCGCGTGCAAGCTTATCTGCCAGCGGACGGTCGGCGGCGCCGTCGACGATTCGTAATGGCGGATCAGAGCGCTACTTCGGAACGCACAATAACCTGTCGCGGCCTGCCTCGTTCCAGCAGGAAACAGCCGGTCTGCGGCAGTCGATGCAACAGAGCCACGTAGGCGCAGTTCCCGCAGGAGGCCGAACGAATAGCGATTTCGCGGCTCGAGGAAACAACTCAACGGGGCGACCGAGTGCAGGAATCCAGGGAAACCGGGAGTCGAGTAATATCGGCAACCGTAACGCTTCCCCCGGATTGTCGGGTACGCAAAATGGCAATCGCGCTGGATCAGGGTCGTTTAATCCTCCGAAGAGTGCCAATCGCTCCTCTGAATCTGCACGTGGTACCGCGTCACAGCCGGTCGATCGCGGCGGGTTCCGTCCTTTCACTCCGCCGCCCAATAGCTCGGCTTCTCGCGGCGAATCAGGGGCGTCGTCGGCGCGAGGCAGTGGCGGTGGCGGCACGTATTGGAATCGTACAGCGCCGAGCTCCATGGGCCAGCGTAGCTACGGTTCGTCCGCCGGTGCGTACCGAGGTGGTTCGCGTCCGCAACTCGATATGCGTCAGCCAATCGTGCGAGGTCCGTCTTACGGCGGTTATTCGCGCGGAGAGTCGGGCAGCTATGGTGCATATCGCGGAGCGCCTAGCTACGGCGGATCGCGAGGAACTCCCAGTTATGGTGGTTCCCATAGCGCTCCCAGCTACGGTGGCGGAAGTCACGCTCCGAGCGGTGGTGGGAGTCACTCAACGGGCGGACGAGGTGGCGGTCACGCCAGCGGCGGTGGCGGAGGTAGCCATAGTAGCGGTGGAGGACACCGGTAAGGGTTTGTACGTTTGTTAGCCGAGGCTGTTTCGAAGAGCGAGTTGCTGTAAACGAAGTGAAGACAGAGGCGAGAGGGGCGTGCTTAACGGCACGCCTCTTCTCTTTGAGTTGGTGAGTTCTAGGGTCTCGCGTACGCCGGACTATCCGGTTCCGGCCGGTCATAGTCGCGCCCATACTTATTCTTGTGCGCCACAGTCACGTCCGATTCGGCGAGCGTGAAGGTTCCTATAGAGGACTCGCCGGGTGCAAGAGTGATCTCGCGAGTAAGAGCGCGCAATTCATCGGGCGCGACTGCCGAGTGAAAGATCTGCACTTGGTAACGACCCGGCGGGACACCTGGAATGTTGAAATCCCCGCGCACATCCGAAACCGCATAGAAAGGCGTAGCGAGGGCGATTACGACTGCGCTCATCTGCGCATGAATGTTGCAGAAGATGAATGAGATGCCAGGCTTGTCGAACTTCACGAAGCGCGTTGTGCCGCTCTCGTACAGGCCAAGATCAAATCGCTTCCCGTCGAACAGCGAAAACACGTTGTGAAAGAAAGGGTCGCGATTAGGAAACTCAACCTTGCCGCCGGCTGGAATCACGATCAGTGAAGGATGAAAGGTTTTATCTCGCTGCACTAATTGTGGAATATCAGAAGGCTTCTGAGTAGGTGGTTCGACGGTCGTTCCAACCGGTGTCAGCCAGACCACAGCCTTGGAGGCATCCTTAAGCCGATGCCCGTTGCGTGATAGGTCCACATGCGCTCGCAACGACTGCTGTTGGGAGTGCGCGCAGACGGCGGTCAGCAGGAAAATGCACAGCACTGCGTGCGCAATTGATCTGGTCCTCAAAAGAGAATCCCCACGGAAAGGTTGAGTTGGTTGGTCACGCTACTGCTGCTGTAAATGGGAAAGGTTTGAAGACGGCGAAGCTCGGCCGAAAGCACAAGATCGGAGCGTGGTCGAAACACGATGTTCGCAAGGGCACCGCGATTTCTCCCGAGGATCGGACCAAAGTTATTCTGATCGGAGGCAAATCCTCGTACATCTCCGGCAAAGGCATTGTCTTGGGAAATGACACCGTTCAACTCGACTTTGGGCGTTAATCGAAGCTTCAGCTGTGTCCAACCACCAGCAGTGTCGAGACCGCGTATCGGAGTGAACCCTACCGTCGGATCGCCACCATAGAGAATGGAAGTACCGATTCCGCCGCCGAGTCCTCCAATGCCACGTCCGCGATAAAACTCGCCGGACAATCCGAGTCGTGGAGCGATCGGAATTTGCCAATCCGCCATGGCCGCCCACGCATCGACGGTGCGTCCCCAATTCCAATCCTGCCGGCCGTAATATCCCGCAACACCAAGACTCAGCGGGTGCTCTTGCACGGTGCGGGACCATGCAGTGCGGAAAGCGTACGCCGGTTGCCCGGATTGCTCTCCAGCCTGTGCGGAGCGATAAAAAGGGTCAGTGGGATATTCCCAGTCGAGGTTGTCGAGAACACCGGCCTGCATCGTAATGGTTTGTTGATCAGAAATGTTGAAGCGGTGCTCTACTCGGAATTGAGGTGTCCATCCCCAGAGGTTTCCGGCAAAAGCGAAGGCGGGCGTTGCAAGCGAAGCGAAAGAAGTGGGAGAGAGCGGCGAAATAAACAGAGAATCCTGCCCAGCAACAATCGAGGTATGTTCCCAATCCAGTCGCAAATTCGCGGTCTGCAACCGGACGATTCCGAAGTTCTGGCCATTACCCGTTGCTGCAAAACCTCCGGAGAAATCCATTTGCACATCCGCCGATGTTTTCGCTCCGGCGATGGTCGGACCAAAAATCTCCAAGCCGATCTCCGACTGGCGCAATGTAGCGCCGAGCGAAGCTTGCGATGTGCCCGGGGCCACCGGTTCGGAATAGCTGGGGAAGTCTAAGTTGTCGGATCCACCGACGTTTCGGAATGCGTTCATCAAGACGATTCCGTGCAGGCGGGCACGATACTTCGACGCCGTTTCGACTTTCGTCTGATACTGCTCGTCAATTTTTGAGCCGATGAGGGATGTAGAATCTTCCAGCTTTTGCACGCGTTCTTCGAGCCCACCCGTGTTGCCCGTTCCTACCGCTGCGTCTGCACTCGGCGCCGTTTCAGTTGCATGGTCCGCCGAAGCTGATTGGGGTACCTGAGCGTCAGCAGGAGTTCCAGGATGCTCGAGCAGAGCTCGCGTCGCCTGGAGATCGTGGCGCAGTTGGTGCATCTCGGCCCGCGACTCCGCGTTTTCGGCTCGCATCTCTTCCATCATGTTCCGCAGTTGGCGGACCTGATCCTGAAGATCGTGCACCGCGCTCGCAGTGTCGCCCGGGAGCGATGCCTGCGCGTCCTGCGCGTGGCCATAGAGATTGAAATTGAATAAAACGAAAGCGGCAACTACCAGTGCCGTCCCACGTATTCCTGGGATCGAATGACTCTTCACGCCGTCCTCCTGCACTTTCCGGCGTCCGGGCACTGGAAAAGATTAGGGTCGTGCCTACGGACCCGGTCGAGAAATCGAATTCTGGCCAGCATTGCTCTGCTGCGCTGGAACGAGCGTGCCGATGTCCGCGCCCCGGTCACCTGAACTACGAAAGCTTTCCCGGACGCGGCCCGGCAATGTGATACAAAAAATGGTCCTGCCTTGCGCAGTGCGCTCCACAGAAATTTCGCCGCCGTGATCCTGGACAATTTTTTGGACGACTGCTAGTCCGAGGCCTGTCCCATTCTCTTTGCCGTAGCTGACGAACGGATGAAACAAACGTTCACGGATGGATTCGGCAATCCCTGGACCGTTGTCCGCCACCGAGATCGTGATGGCACCCGAGGCCTCCCCGGCCGTCACTTCAACCTTTCCAACTCCAGCCGGAGCCGCCTCGCAGGCATTGAGCAGCAAGTTGTAAAGAGCCCTCTCCAACTTGCGTTGATCGAACCACCCCGACACCTGGCTTCCACAAAGCACATCGATGGTGCGCGTGTGGTGGCGGGGATGCAACCGGGCGGCTTGCACCGCACGCTGTATCGTTTCCGAAACATTGGCCATTGCCGGATTCAAAGACTCGCGCGTCCGAGCGAACTCAAGGAGAGAATCGATGAGATCCGTCATCAGGTTCACGCCCGTCCGTACTTCCTGGTAGAGTTCTTCGCGCTGCACCGGGGTCAGATGACTATCGCAGAGGAATTCAGAATTTGCGACTATGGCGGCGAGAGAGTGTCGCAAATCGTGCGAGATGGAACTTGCCATGCGCCCGATAGTTGCCAATTGCTCCGATTCCAGCAGATCATGTTGGCTCTTGAGCAGGCTGGTACGCATACGGTCGAAAGCGCGCGTCAACTCTGCCACCTCGTCACTTCCGCGGGAATCAAGCGGATGGTGAAAGTCACCGCCTTCCAGGGCGCGAACGCCTTCAACAAGATTGCCGAGTGGCCGTGTGAAGGTATGCGAGATGAAGAATACCAATCCGCTACCCACCACAATTGCGGCGAGACTCAGGAGTAGAAGATAGCGATTCAGTTGGTCAACAAACTTGGTTGCCTGGTCGTACGAGCCAAGTACGTTGAGCCGAACTGGCGTCGTCCGCGAACCGGACAATTCGAGGGAGGCGGCGAGGAACCGTTCCTTGCCGATTTCGATATCGCGCGGGTCTTCTTGAACCGACCCGGTAATGAGCGCTTGGATATTGTGTCCCTGCAACTGCGACGGAGGCAGTGTGGTCGCAACGATTTCGTCTCCGCAGGAAAACGCGACCTGGCTGCCCGCGACTTTGCTCACTTCGCCCGCAAGGCGATTATTGATCTCGTATCCGATGACGAGGAATCCCAGCAAAACGCCGTCGGTACGCGATCCCCGGTAGATTGGCTCAATAAACGTTTGATATAGATGATGGCCACCCAACCACCAGTGGCTCGATTCGCCGCGGTCTTCATCGAGAGACTGCTGGAAGTATTTCTCCGCGGCATCTTCCGTGAAGCCCGGCGTCTTTGTGTGCAGCGCGACCACTTTGCCGCTGCGATCGACTAACACAAAGAGGTCGCTGTTCGCGATGTCGGAAATATCACGCGACGCGTCCTGAATTGTCAGAGCGTCCGGAGCGCCCATGATCGAGCGCGTGATGGGGAGATCCGCCAGCAACGCCACGTCGCTGGTCAGCATGGTTTCGCGCTCGTGGCGAAAATCCTGGAATGCGGCGACGGAGTTGCGCAAATTAACCGCAATGCTCTGGCGGACGTTGGTCTCGACGCTTCGCCTTACCAGCAGAAGGCTTGTGGTGGTCAGCCCCGCCGTGATGAGGAGCATCGAGAGCAGAAAGCGCGTACGCAGCCGGAGTCGCGGCACGAGACGACCAGACTCAGCCGAAGATGAACTTCGCGCGGACTCAGATAGCGGCTTCACGATATCAGCGAACGAACTTATAGCCCATACCGTGGACCGTGCGGAAATGTACCGGGCTCGACGGGTCTCTCTCCAACTTCTGCCGGAGTTTGAGGATATGGTTGTCCACCGTTCGGGTCGAAGGATAGTTCTGGTAACCCCAAACCTCGTTCAGCAGCTCATCCCGGCTGATGACGCGGTCCGCGTTCTGTACCAGAAACTGGAAAGTCTTGAACTCCTGTGCAGTCAGTACCACCACGTTGCCGTCACGCTTAACTTCCATCTTCTTGAAGTCCGCGGTAATCCCGTCAAAGCTGACCAGTTGCAGGTCAGGCGTGCGCGCGGTGTGGCGGAGGGCGGCGCGAACCCTCGCAAGAAGCTCCCGAGGACTGAACGGCTTTGTTACGTAGTCATCTGCCCCTAGTTCGAGGAGGAGCACCTTGTCCGAAACGTCGCTGGCGGCGCTGAGGACAACTATGGGAAGCGTCGGAGCGAGGGCCTTAAGTTCCTTGCAGACGTCACGTCCCGAAACCTTGGGAAGACGGAGATCGAGGACGACAGCGGCCGGCGCCGCGGACTGAAAACTCTCGATGGCCGATTTGCCGTCGGATTGAGTCTCGACCGAGTACCCCTCGGTCTCGAAAAGTCGACGTAAAGCTTTCTGTACCGCCGGGTCGTCTTCCACGACAAGAATGCGCCCGCTCGGTTTGACTGCTGGTGCCGGATTCACGGTTCTACCGGCCGAAAGTGGAGTGGCAAGGTTCCCCATAACGATTTTCCTAACTGTTGATTCGGGGGGAGAGCTTCCAAAACCCGCCCTGAGGGCCCCATTCGGAAGCGACTCGACTCATGCAGCTTACATCTCTTTGCCCGTAATTATGCGCCTTTCCGGGCTTTTTGACATTTTTTTTACAATTTAAAATCGGTGTCAAAAGTGGCTGCGGCAGGTGACTTGCAGAGGGAAACGTTGCCACCGCTGCGGATGAATTCCGCTAGAATTGATCGGTTGCCACCTTCCCATCTCGACAATCTGGTTGTCGTTCTCGTGCGTGCACGCAACCCGCTGAACATCGGTGCGGCCGCTCGCGCCATGACGAATTTCGGTTGTCGTCATCTGCGACTCGTAAATCCTTACAAACTCGCATTTCGCGAAGCTCGGTCTGCGGTGGGTGCAGCGCACGTGCTACAGGACGCTGAGGAGTTCAAAACGGTCGCAGAAGCCGTGGGGGATTGTTCTCTCGTGGTGGGAACCACCGCCGTGCGCGATCGAAGCCTGCGGCAGACTGTCCGGAAGCTGGATGACCCTACCGCTGCCCTCGTTCGAGCTGAGCTCAAAACCAGCAGAGCTGCACTGCTCTTTGGCTCGGAAAAAATCGGGCTCACCAATGCAGACTTCAGCCACTGTCACTGGTTGATGACGATTCCGACACACGCGGACAATATCTCGATGAACCTGGGACAGGCCGTCGCCGTCTGCTTATATGAGATGGCGAGGTCGGCCTCGGCTGCTGCGGTGGAAGAGAAACTTGAAGCAGCAACAGCGGACAAAGCCGAGCAGATAACCGAACTATTGTTCGAAGCACTACGAATCAGTGGATACGTGAAGCCCGGCACCGACAAGATGTTCGAGCAGAAGGCGCGGCAACTCGTTCTTCGATTTAAACTCGAAGCCTACGATGCCAAGCTTCTCTTGGGTATGGTCCGGAAGATTGTTTGGAAATTGAAACTGCCCAACAAGAGCTAACGAGTCAGCCGTTGCGCAGAAGCCTGAGTTCCACCGCGTCGCAGCCGAAATGTCAGCAGCCATGCGCTTGTGGCTGGCTGTCCGTTCACTTCCGGCGGAGCAAACCCCCACTGTTGAGCTGCTTTCAGCACACGTTCAGCAAAGTACCGGCTTGGTCCAGCGGATTTCAGCTTCGCCGATGTCACCCTGCCAGAAGTATCTACTTCAACTTGTGCCACGATTTTGATGGTGCCGCGAATCGTATGCTCAGCGCTCTGAGGGATATCGGGCATGACCTGACGTACGACAGCGCCGGTTGGAGTTGCGGTGGTCTTCGCCGAATCAGCGGGTCTAGGAGTAGCGGGCGCCGGGTTCGCCGGAGAAGCAGGCTGAGCTGCCGGAGCGTTTTGCTGTGTAGTAGCGACGGGCGTTGGCGTTTCTTTGCTTCCCGAACGCATGAGCCCCCAGACCACCATCGCTGCGACTACCACCAAAGCCAGCCCAATGAGGATCGGTCGAGCTTTCCCCGACGATTCAGCAACGGAAGTTGTCTCTGGCTCAGCCGGCATGGATCGCGCTGCGGGTTGCAATCGCGCGCGAATGTCCGCGATCGAGCAGCGCCGCTTTGGATCAATGTGCAAGCACTCTCTCGTGATGCCTTGAAATGGTTCTGGAATGCCTCCCGGCAGGCCCGGATCACCTTGCAAACCCTGAGGAGCGCCAGCAGGTTTCTGAGTCAGCGCGGCGATGATCGTCACGCCGAGAGACCACACGTCACCTTCGGGAGAAACTGTGCCCGCAGAAGTTTCTGGTGCGTCGTAGACGCCCACCATCCGGCGAGTCGGATTGGGTTCGCCAGCCTGTGTGACCGAGTCGCAGGAAATCTTGATTTGATCTTCGACCGCTAGCGCGTTCGACGGTTTAATCCGCCCATGTACTAAGCCATTGCTGTGAAGATAGGAGAGTCCGTCGAGCATCGGAATCAGCATGTCGGACACTTCACCGGGAGTCAGTGGCCGCTGCGGAAGGATCTGCGAGAGATCCTCCTCCGCGTACTCCATCAGTGCGTACACGACGGCTGTGCCGTTCAACTGCGTGCGTCCTGCCTCAAAGATAGAAATCAGGTGAGGATGAGAAAGTTTTCCCGCTGAGCGCAGGCGTACTACTTCCCGATCTGCCTCCGGCCCATCGGCCTCAATCAATTTGATGGCGGCTTTTCCGGATGCCGTTCCCGGCCTGTCGGTAAGAAAAACGGCACTGTGATCCGAGCCGCCCAGCCACTGTTGAAGCGGATACTTCCCGCTCACGACGCGGCCTTCCCAGGTTTTCCATGCCTCGGTTTTGTTCATCAGGGCTCCGGCGAACCATCATTCTATGCCATTCGCCGGAGCACGTCATATCGAGTGCATTTACCGACCGTGCTCACTGCGATTGCCCGTTAGCGGCTCTTATAGCTGAAGGTCACTTTTGTTTCTTCGTCGAGCACAAGCGGCCGCACAAAGCTGAACGAGGTGCCCATGCGCGGCACATCCACCGGAACCGGCAACACTCCCGCAACTCTTTTTTGGAGATTTAGGACATTCGCCGAGGCCTGCGCCTGTTGGGGAGCGTTCTTTGGTAGCTGCTCCAATGCTGAGAAATTGCGTCCAGTCCTCGGCAAAGTCTCGGCGCTCACCTCAACTGTCTCCGCGACGGACCCGACGTTCAAACCGAAGCTATATAAAGATGGCCGTCCGGCGTCGTAGTTGGCATCGCGCACCGTTGTCTGGAAACCCGGAGATTCGGCCTGAATCTTCACCTGTCCTGTCGGTACGTTGGATACAACCCATCGTCCCTGCTGATCGGTCACGGTTTTCATGGTGAATCCTGTCGCAGGGTCGCGGACCGTCACACGCGCGTTCGCAATGACCGCCCCCGAGGGATCAGACAGAATTCCACCCACTTGTCCGGGAAACAGATTAGCCATCGTCACACTGCTCGCTGAAACGGCAACGCTGTCTGCCGGGTATTGATAAGCAACAGTGTCGGCTCGGAATGCTGGTGGCACGAGATTCGACGCAATCACATCCCCACCGAAGTCTTTCACCTTGTATTGTTCCGGCAGAAACACTTCCCAGCTGAGCATGCTGATCGGAATATCCATGTTCGGAAGGCTCAGTTCGGCGCCGCCCTTCTTGGCGAACGGAGCTCCGGAGTGCATGAACACGAACGAAATAGTGTACGAATCGGTCGGACGGAATCCCGACCGCAATAACGGCACGCGGTTTCCATCGGCGCCTTGCACCGGCTTCACGGGTTCACCGGCGACATCGGCCGACAGAATGACTGCACCCGCCGGCAGCGCAACTTTCAAGAATGGTTGCGCTTGATTTTTCAGGGTTAACTTGACCTCGGTCAGCGATTTGCCCTCCGATGTCACCAGCGTTGTAACCACCGCACTCTCCGCCACGGCAGCGAGCACGCTTCCGTCAGGGAAGCGAACCCAGTCGAGCGCCAGGGTTGGGTTCTCATCCGGTTGTCGGTGATAGCGAAACGCAGCTTGCGGAGGAAAGTGCGCCAGCGATCGCAGGTACGGATTCGCTTCTGTCACATCCATCCGTTTCAGGCCGCCTCCTTCTTTCGCGGTGATCTCCATGGTGCCCGCGCCTTCGACGAGGACTTCTCCGGTCTCGCGTTGTGCCCCTTTGAATCGCAGGAATGGCGTGTCGGCCTTGGCATCATGGATCGATCGCTCCATCGAGATGAGAAATTCGTGTGAGCGTTGGCTGGGCGCGTTCACCTTAAGTGTCATCACTCCAGATAGTGTTTCGGCTGAATCGAGGGTTGCTCCGGTCGCGCCCGTGACTTCGTATCCCGCTGGCAATTCCACTTGAAATTCAGACGGCTCGCCCTGCACGACCGTGATGTCAGCGAGCACGGCGACGCGCATCTCGGCTTCGCTGACGGACACCAGGCTCTTCGCGTCTGACAGGAATCGAACTTCGCGCGGAATGACTGGCGTGACAACTTCCCGCGTTGCCCACCAAAACGTTGCTGGCTGTCCCGGCACCAGTGTCGCTTCGATCGTAGTGTGTCCATTCTCCGATTTACGGCTCGTGATCAAACCCGAGTTTAGATTGGCAATCGTGTGATCGCCGGGGATGATCACGGACACTTGTACGCTTCCTGCCGCGGGCGCAGGAAGACTGAACGATGCTCGTCCGGCTTCGATTCGCAAGGGAATTCCCGTATCGAGCGCGATGGAAAATTCTCCCGGTCCTGGCAACAATGCGATGTGCGTGCCATTTTCCTGCAGAAGCGGAACTCCCTTGCCACTCTGGTGGGCATCGAGGATCGTCATTCCACTCGTGAGCGGAACCTTGCTGATGCCTTTGCGAAATACTTCACCTTGCAGTTCCACCGTGCCGCGAACTGCATCGTTCGCCACGTTGAGCTTTACTTCGGCATGCTTGATGGAGTAGGGAAGCGGCGCGACATCCGGTCGCTTCGGTGTTTTGGACGCAAGCTCCATTAAGCGGTTGTATTCATCCAGCGTCAGGGTGACGTTTCCTGAGTCAGGCAAGGGCAGCGTGGACTTTTCCTCCGTTCCCCAAACCAGCGACGCACATAAACACAAGCTCATTACGACGGTGAATGTGTACTTCATCGCGCACCTCCCTTTTTCTCGCGCTGAAAGCTCAATTCGGCTTCAGGAAACTGGTTCTCGCCAGTGAGTTCGGAGACGAGAAATATCGACGGACCAAATGCTGGGAACGAAACGCTGACGGGTAAAATTCCAGTCACTCTTCCGCCGAGCGACTTTGCCTTGAACTTGTCGAGCAGTGCCTGAGTGGAATCTTTCTTTTCATCTACGCCTTGTGCCTTGGCGATGAGTTGTCGGGATTCTTTGGCAGCAACCGCGCCACCCATCGGGGCTGCCATGCCTCCCGTCACTCCGCCTCCCATGGAAGCGAATGCCGAGGAAACCGGATTCTGATATTCCTGTGCGCGGAATGTTCCCGGTTCCGCGGTCACGCGAAACATTGGCGGGTAATAGAGAAGAAGACCGGTGCGCGAGATTGGAAGATCGAGAGACGGCAGCGGTACCTTCTCGCGTCCTTTTTGATCCCACGCAGTCGCTCGTGTGACATAAAGAATCTCAATTGCGAACGGCGGCGCATCATCGCCCCCTTTCGCCTTTTCCAGAGGCAGCAGCAAGCTCCCATCGGGCGATTGGCCCGGACGAATCGGCCTTCCCGCCAATGATGCGCTCCACACCGTTGCCCCAGCCGGCAACGTGATCTTCACAAAGTTGCGCTCGTTATTGCGCACGGCATACCGCGCCTGGACAAGTTCTTTCCCGTCGGAACTCATCAGCACCTGATAGCGAGCTTCTTCGATGTTCGCCATCAACACGGCTTGCTGGTCATAACGGGCCACATTCACGCTCAACGATCGCGTAGCTCCGGCTTGGCCCGGACGCGTGCGGAATACGACCAACGCAGGCGACTGACGGCTGGCCACCATCTCGCCGAGATCGGTTGCGTCGGCGTCTTCGAGTCCTTCTGCTTTCTGATCTTTGATCTCGCCCGCGCCCAGGATCTCCACCGCGACGCCACCGGTATCCTTCTCTGCGTTGACGAGGCGGAGCAGAGGAATATCAATAATTCCGTCCTTCGGAAGCCGTGCTTCGCCGCTGATCGTAAAACGGGCGCTGTGCTCGACCGGTTCCAGGAACGTCACGGTCAGATCGCCATTCTTCATCTCCCAATCAGCGACGACCGCGCCCGAAACCTGGTTCACGGTGATCTTTTCCGGAAGTTGAATGCTCACCGAGCGCGCTGCGCCTTGCACGACCTCGAGATTCGCCTCGGCGTAGATGGATGTTGAATCCTCAGCCAAAGTGGTGAGTTGCGTCAGTGATCCGCGTAGGCGCAACGGCAACTCCACATGATGATCTTCTGTTTTTTTTCGCCACGTAAAACTCAGTGCCTCGTTGCCACGGCCGTAAGCAATCCACTTGGTTTCATCCGCGGTCTCCGATTTTTCGGAGATCAGTCCACCACTCACTCGGAGATCGATTCCTTTTCGGGGAAGCTGGATCGAGGCGCGCGTTACGCCGGATTCAGTGGAGGGAAGCAAAAGACTTTCATCTCCGGTCGAGACCGCGACTGGCACATCGACATCGAGCTCTAGCACCGACCGCCCGGCGTGCGACAGCAGTGCCGAAAGATGGCTTCCGCTCCTGCCCTGAGCGCTGGGCACGAGCGATAGCGGCTTGCCATCGAGTCGAGCTTCGCGAACCAGCAACCCCGTCGGCACCGGTACGCGGACCCAGCCATCCTTCAGTACGTCGACGGTGAGAGTGGCGCGTCCGGCTGCCAACTCTCCGACGACTCGCAGGTCGTAATCGACGCGGGTCAACGTTGCGTCCAGCGGAGGTGGTTCGGGATCGTGCTCAACGGGATAGGCTTTTGCCCGAAGCACTCGATATTCTTCTACCGGAATGACGACCCATCCCGCGTTGTGGGACGGCTCGACCGGCTTATCCTGCGCCCATACGGCGGTTCCGAAGAAAAGAGCACCACCGGCGAGCCATGGAATCAAGGACCGAAGACCGAGATTTCTTGCTGGCGAAGCGACTGCGAGAATCGAAGTTTGCATGATTCAACCCTCACTCCAACGACTGTGGGCATCGCTTCTTTTGGTGGGGGATTGGTCAGCGGCAGCGGCGCCCTGAGATAAGAATGTCGAGGTGTCGAAATATTGCGGAGAATTTCATGCGGGTTACCTCAGGCACTCGTTACCGATAACCCGCGGATGAAGCCATCTGCGATACCATGGCGAGTCGCACGGCAGGCTATTTGGAGGGTCAGTTTGACGTTCAGCACTGAAAAATCAAGGCAAGCGTACGAACGCACGCTGGGCGTGCTGATCGAGGCCAGCAGTTCGTCTTCAAGAGGTCCGGCAAATTTCGGCAAGTATCCCATCTTTATGGATCGTGGCCGTGGCTCTCGCATTTACGACGTCGACGGCCACGAGTACATCGACTGGATGATGGCCTTCGGCGCGCTGCCTCTCGGACATGCGCATCCCGAAGTGGTGGAAGCGATCACGGAAGCGGCGACTAGCGGTGCTCACTTTGCCACTGCAACTCCAGTCGAACTTGAAGTTGCAGAGATGATCCAGAAGATCGTTCCAAACGCCGAACGTGTTCGCTTCGCGAATACCGGAACTGAAGCGATGATGGCTGCGATCCGATTGGCGCGCGGAGTTACGGGACGACCAAAGCTTCTGAAGTTTGAGGGACACTACCACGGCTGGCACGACGACTTGCTCGTTAGTTCAAATGTTCTACCGCCCTCAGTTTTGGGGCTTCGCACTGATCCCGTCAAGATTCCGGACAGCTCGGGTCTCAACCGAACCGCTCTCGACGATACGATTGTCGTTCCCTGGAACGATCTGCCTGCATTGCAACGTGCTATCGAAAATCATCCGGGCCAGATCGCCGCGATCATCACCGAGGGAATCATGGCAAACATGGGCGTGATTCCGTCGGCGGATGGATATCTGCAAGGCCTTCAGAAGATCGCGCGCGCCAACGGAATTCTTTTCATCCTCGACGAAACCGTGACCGGATTCCGCATCGCCCCCGGCGGCTGCCAGGAGTATTACAAACTGTCCCCGGATCTGGTGACATTCGGCAAGGCTCTTGGATGCGGCTTGCCCGTAGCCGCGCTCGTCGGTCGTGCGGAAGTTATGGATGCCCTGCAATGGGGAGGCGTTCTGCACTACGGCACGCATAACGGATCGCGCATCGGCATGCACGCCGCAAGAGCGAATCTACGCGTCCTGACGCGCGACAACAACGCTTCGTTCCGCCATACGTGGATGATCGCCGAACGCCTGTGCGCCGGGTACCGGGAGTTGTTCAAGAAGAAAGGCCGGTCAGTGGTGGTGCAGAATGTCGGCCCGATGTTTCAGTTGATGTTCACCGATCAACCGTCGATTGGCGACTACCGCGATTTTTGCCAACATGTCGACCGCGCCGCATTCCAGAAATTCGTGCTGTCGTTGTTTCCATTCGGCGTATATGCCTCGCCGTCCGCTGCGCTGCATTCGATTGTGACGCTGGCGCACACGGAGGAAGATGTGGATCTCACGATCGAAGCGGCGAGTAAAGCACTGGATGAAGCGGCTCAGATCCCTGCATGACAACGCAATCTGGCAAGATCGAAGACCGCGCTGCCCAACTACTCTCGCTCCGTGGCAAGACCGCGATGGTCACCGGTGCCGCCTCCGGTATCGGCCGCGGCATCTCATTACGCTTGGCTGAAATGGGAGCTTTCGTTGCCATCCTCGACATCGACGAAGACAAAGGAGCTGCGACCGCCGCTGAAATTCAAAAGCAGGGAAGCGAGGCTCTTTTCCTGAAGTGCGATGTTCGCAGCGCAACTGATTGCCATCGAGCCGCGAAAACCGTAGCCGAAAAAACGGGCAAGATCGATATCCTCTGCAACTGCGCCGGTATCGCCATCCGCAAAGACATTATCGAACTCGCCGAAGACGAATGGGACCGCGCTCTAGACATAACGCTGAAAGGAATTTATCTGCTCTCGCGCGAAGTCATTCCGCACATGGTCCGCACCGGCGGAGGCAGCATCATCAATATCGGTTCAGGATGGTCGCTCAAAGGCGGTCCGCAAGCGGCTTCTTATTGCGCCGCGAAAGGTGGGACGGTCAATCTGACGCGCGCCATGGCGATTGATCACGGCAAGCACAATATCCGCGTGAATTGTGTTTGTCCTGGAGACGTCGATACGCCGATGCTTCGCAGCGAATGCGCACAGCTAGGTCAGGACGCTCAACACTTCATGCATGAAGCCGCCAATCGCCCACTCGCTCGCATCGGCACTCCCGAAGATATCGCGAATGCCGTCCTGTTTCTGGCCAGCCCAATGTCGACTTGGATTACGGGCGCAGCGCTCGTCGTTGACGGCGGCGGACTGGCGTAACAAATGTTGATGTCCAGAGAGAGCGAATGAAAAGGATCGACAGCAAAAGCGTTCTTTCACCAACCAGACCGTCCCCATGAAGCTAAGGCGGCGCTTAGGGACTAGATTTTCGTCGCCGTAATCATGCAGTAAACCATCGGCCCCAAAGGTGCGCTGACAAGCGGCAGTAATACCGGTGCGAGTACGTTGTTCCAGCGTGCGCGAGTCATCGCCCGGCTGCCAAACACGACTTCCGTTAGCAAGAACCTCAGCGTGACCCATGGGATGTGCGCAACCGAAGCCGCCACGCGCATCTGAAGATGTTCTACAGCGATATTCCGAAATCCCAGCTGTTCCAGCCTTGCGGTAAAAATGTCGAGCTGCGCTAATTCTTCGATGACCCAGCACTCGCATAGTTTGCGGTAGATGCGTTCCTGCAGACTGCTGACGAAACGGGCACTGGTAAGAAAGCCGTCGGCGACTACTATGCGTCCACCCGGTCGCAGCAAGCGATGCGCTTCCCTCAACAGGAGTCCTTTGTCCGCGCCATGTGCATGGCAACTACTCTCCAACGCATACACGCCGTCATAGCTGGCGCATGGAAGAAGCGGAGTGTCTTCGTAGTCGCCCTGAACGATGCAAACGTGCTCACCACAGCCGGCAGCGTCGTTTAACGATTGTGCATGTTCCACTTGCCACGGAACCCTCGTGAGGCCGGTCAGTTTCGCGGCAGGCAGACGACGCGCAAAGCTGCGCAAAGTCGCGCCAAGGCCGCAGCCTAAGTCGAGCAGGCGCGGCTCGGGGATTCCGTCCAACTTGAGCCGCGAGAGTACTTCAGCATTCATCTGTTCCAGCATGGCTTCGCGGCGCAACGGGTTCGCTCCGAGGCGGTAGTAGCCGAAGTGCATGTTGAATTCGCGGCTCCACGCTGCATAATCCGGCCCAGCTTCGCTGTAATACTGTTCCAGTCCAATTGGCGGTTCAACAGGATGAACAAGACCTGGCGCGCTTACCGCCTGTTCACTAGCTCTTGCGGCTGTCATCGCTCCTCCGTTCGAGAAATCCGCCTTACTAATTTCTTTGTATTCAGTATATACTGAAATAACAGGAAAAACAAGAAGTGAATTACTGCAAGCCACGAATCGTGCGAATGGTTAGGCCGCGGTATTGAGAGTTTTGGCAGCGAAACGATGCGATTTAAGCGATGAATGAAATGCGGTCGGATCCTTTATCGCGACTATGCCTCGCCGCGTCTCTGCCGTGCCGCCTCGTACAGCACGATGCTACCGGCTACGCCCGCATTCAAAGACTCAACCTGCGCCGTGTGCGGAATCGCAACCAACTCGTCGACTTGCGCCATCACCGTTCGGGGCAAGCCTGAACCTTCGCTTCCGATGAACACGGCCGACGACCCAGTCAATCCGGCCTGGTCAAGCGGTGTTCCTTTATGCGAAGAAGTCGCAATCAGACGCACATTCGCCCTGCGAAGCTTTGCCGATACGTCTTCCAACCCGCCAGCCGCCTTCGCTAGGATCACCGGAAGCCGGAAGATCGATCCTGCCGAAGCCCGAATCACCTTTGAGTTGAACGGACTGACCGTGCCTTCTCCCAGCACGACCCCGGCGCTGCCAAACGCCTCCGCCGAGCGCAGAATCGTCCCCAGGTTGCCTGGATCCTGCAGCCCGACCACAACGATCACCGGTCCAACCTGCAGACGCTCCAGCGCGTCGTCGAGCGCGAAATCCTTGATCCGGACAAGTGCCGCCACGCCTTGCGGCGACTCGCTGGGAACCGTCGCATCGAACAGTTTGTCGGCCAGCATAAGAGTCTCGACATTTGCCCCGATCTGTGGGAGAAGCCGTTCCGCAAGATTCTCGGCTGACTCCTTGAAGAAAATGGATCGAAAGCGCAGCCCACTGCGGATCGCTTCTTCCACAATGCGCAACCCTTCGATGGCGCAGTGCCTGTCTTCCGTGCGTTCGGCGTGCGCAAAAGCCGCCCGCAATTCTTTGGCTGCGGCATTGTGGCGGCCTTCGATGCGTCGCAGGCGATGCTTGGCAGGCGCAGTTTCAGACGTACGCGTCATAATCCTCTCAACTCTCTAGTGACCTGCATCATACCTGCCTCGCATTGAGCGTTGTGCAGTATTATGATAGGTTTCGCCGTTCAAATTCATCTGAGCCTCTAGCAAATAGGGAAGGGAGCGCTGTGCGCGCCGAGATCGTAAAAATCAGTTCTGATAACCCCGAATCATCCTTGGTGAAATACGCCGCTGATCAGATCCGTTCTGGTGAAGTATTGGGCATGCCAACCGACACCTTCTATGGTCTTGCCGCAGACCCATTCAATCTGCGCGCCGTCGATAAGGTGTACGACATCAAGACGCGCTCTCGCCACAAGCCTTTGTCGCTGCTGATCGAGAGCACAGATCAGGCGGAAGAATTAGCCAAGCCGCTTCCCGAAGAATTCTACGCACTGGCCCGCAAATTCTGGCCCGGCCCGCTGACGATCATCGTGAGAGCCGGGTCCCGTTTGCCTCTGAAAGTAACGGCAAATACCGGCAACGTCGCCCTCCGCGTGCCCAATGCCAAAATTCCATTGGCGGTAGTAACTGCTGCGGCAATCCCGATTACTGCAACATCCGCCAACTTGAGCGGTGCATCGGAATGTACCAGCGCCGAGCAAGTCCGCGACCAGCTGCAGGGACGCATCAGCATCATCGTTGACGGCGGGGACTCTCCGCGCGACGTGGCGTCTACCATCATCGATCTCAGTGACGAAGCCACGCGCTGGCGGATCATTCGCGAAGGCGCGATCCCATCCGACGAGATCTCGAAGTTTTTCGCCCAAGGATGACCGACGACATCGCCAACCGGCCTAGATCGACGCGCTGGTGGCTTGGTCTGTTAATTCTGCCGGTATTGGTTGTTGCTGGGTTCCTGATCGTTACCGCATTCCGGATCACGCGGACTGCTTCGTCAGAGGAACTCCACCCTGCGGATGCGATCGTAGTTTTTGGAGCGGCGGAATACTCGGGACATCCTTCACCCGTGCTGCGGGCACGTCTCGATCACGCTCTCGATTTGTTTCATCGCGGACTGGCTCCGGTTGTAATCACCACTGGCGGAGCCGCGTTAGATCCGACCTTTAGCGAGGGTGGCGTCGGGCGCGACTACCTGATGCGCCACGGAGTTCCAGAGCGTAGCTTGATCGCCGAAACGCAGGGCCGCGATACATCCGAATCCGCGGAACGGGTCGCCGTCATCATGCGTGCCAACGGTTTGCACAGCTGCGTCGCCGTCAGCGATGCTTATCATGTCTTCCGCATCCGCAAACTTCTCGAACATGAAGGCATCGGACCGGTATTTATGGCGCCTCGACCGGACTCCACACCTCATAACATTTTTCAGAGAGCCATAGCGTCTCTGCGAGAAGCCACGAGCTATCTGTTGTGGCGGGTAGGCGTTCGCTGATTCCTCATCGCAGGATTAATTTCCATTCGCGCAGGCGTCGATCATTCGAGGCTTAACCAATCCCATTTACAGATGTGACCTCATAGTGCGCCGCCGTGGTGTCGTACCTCGATAGATATCGTCGTCGCTCTTCGGGGATAACTGCTGTCTCGTAATCCGCTCCCGCCACGGCTCGGATTGCATCGATCGACTCCCAAAGCAAAATCGTGATGAATTCCACCTCGGCCCCGAGATTTCGCCGCATAAGATAGCTGCCCTTGTAGCCTCTTACCTTGCTGATACCCGGCAGAAGTTCGGGTTTCAGCATGGCCTCGTATGCATCGGCGTGCTCAGGCTTCGTGTATCCGTGCCAAACTCTGGCGATCACCGCGCTGTCCTCCTTCATCAAAAAGATTAAACGTGTCGGTGAGACTGAATAGTAGAGAGCGACAATCACTCAGGAATCTGAATGGCTCCGTCCGCTGCGATCGGGAAAAACGGATTCCATGCGACTTCCCACAAAAATCCGTCTGGATCGCCGAAGTATCCGGAGTAGCCGCCCCAGAATGCCTCTTGGGCCGGCTTTAGAATTTTTGCACCGGCACCTTGCGCTTCGTTCAAGACCGCGTCGACCTCTTCGCGATTCCTGGCATTGAATGCCAGGGAGAATCCACGGAATCCTGTGCCCTCGGCGTCGACATTCGCATCCTTGGCTAGCTCTCGGAGCGGATACAGTGCGAGTGCCATTCCTCCCGCCTGGAAAAAGATGATCCCATCAGAATTGACCTGCGATCTTTTCCAACCTAGGCGTTCATAGAATTCCCTGCTACGGACAAGGTCTGCCACTCCGAGCGTGATAATGCTCAACCGTTGCTCCATAAGAGTCTCCTCCGGGAAGACACCCTACCACGACATCCTTTTTCGCAGCTCCGTGATGTGAGCCACGTGATGCTTGCCATGCCATGCGTAAAGTGCAAGAGTCTTTTCCAGAGTCATTTCCCCAAGGACAGGGTGGCGATATGTCTTGTTCCAGTCGTCTGGAGTCAGGGACCTCAGCAGACGTACCCACCGGTCGTGCAGCGATTCGAGCAGGGACAAAGAGACCTCGATCGGCGTCTCCTTGGAGTCGCTCAATTCGGCCCACCGGTCCTCGGCATATGGCTTGATCGTAGGGCTGTCCTCGGTCAGGGCCAGTTTGAAGCGCAGGTACGAGTTCAAATGGCTGTCGGGCACATGGTGGACGACTTGGCGCACGGTCCATCCTCCGGGTCGGTAAGGTGTATCGAATTGTGAGTCGGAGAGTCCCTTTACCGCCTCGCGCAAATTCGCCGGCGTTTGGGCGATTTCCTCCAGAAATTGTTGAGTCTGCTCTTTGCTGGGAGGCCCGCTGTACTGAAACTTCCCGATCGGGAATCTTGCGTCAGTCATGCCCTCTCCTTCGATTGACATTCAAGCACACATAAGGGATGATCTCAGCCCGGTAAACGGTTCATGCGGGCTATCAAGACTAAGTATTCAAACTTCAAAAGTTCCAATGCCCGCATCACAACTAAGAGTTCACCGTCGGGTTTAGATGGTGGGATTCGCGTGAAATTGGCGCATTTCACATTAGCGGGAATCGTATTTTTTGCTCTCCATTGCTGCGGGACCGCATGGGGTCAGGAAGCACCGTCGCCCTCGTCGGTGCATCACCAATGGGCGTGGATGAGCGGCGCCGACCTCATAAATCAGCCTGGAATTTACGGCACGCAAGGGGTCGGCTCGTCCAGCAACGCGCCTGGGGCTAGAGTGCTGGGGGCTTCCTGGGCGGATCAATCCGGCAATCTTTGGCTATTTGGGGGCTACGGCGTCGATTCGACCAATGCTGCCCACGAAGGAGATCTTAACGATCTCTGGCAGTACAGCAACGGAGAATGGATTTGGGTAAGCGGGCCGGATTTGGCCGATCAGCCCGCCTCATACGGAGTTGAGGGAGTAGCCGCGCCTACCAACATTCCAGGGCCGCGTTACCAAGCGGTCACGTGGACTGACGCTTCCGGCGACTTCTGGCTTTTCGGCGGACTGGGCCTTGATTCCACTTCAACTCGTGGATACCTCAACGACCTATGGAAATACAGTCAGGGTCAGTGGACTTGGATGAGTGGGGCCGATGTCTGCTGCCAATCGGGAACGTATGAAAACCGAGGAAGCGCAGACACCGACAATGTACCCGGAGCGCGTGTGGGTGCTTCGTCCTGGACCGATTCCTCTGGCGCTCTGTGGCTGTTCGGAGGCTTCGGGTACGACTCCAGGGGAGTGCTCGGAGTCCTGAATGATCTATGGAAGTTCGAGGCCGGTCAGTGGACTTGGGTCAGAGGTTCGAAGAAAGCGAACCAGTTCGGCGTCTATGGGACCAAAGGGATTTCTGCTCGGAGCAATGTACCAGGAGCACGCTCAAACGCCATTGCTTGGACGGATCCCACCGGAAACCTATGGCTCTTCGGCGGACAAGGAAATGATCTGAACGGCCAGCTTTGTCGGCAAACATCCGGTCCTTGTGATCTGAACGATCTATGGGAATTCAGCGCCGGTAATTGGATATGGATGAGCGGTTCCGATGTAGTTGAGAAGCCGGGCACCTATGGCACTAGGGGGAGGCCTGCGCCCTCGAATGTGCCGGGCGCACGCGACAGCGCCGTGGGTTGGAGCGATGCCAGCGGGAATTTCTGGCTTTTCGGAGGATTTGGGTTTGATTCCAGTCCCTCCCCTAACCTCGTTTTCGGCGACCTTAATGATCTCTGGAAGTATAGCGGCGGCGAATGGAGTTGGATCGACGGATCGAAGCTTGCCGACCAGACCGGCAGTTACGGAACGAAAGGAACGGCAAGTCCGGACAATGTCCCAGGGGCACGCGACAGTGCTGTAAGTTGGATTGATTCCGCAGGAAGTCTTTGGTTATTCGGCGGTTCTGATACATGGATCGGTGGAGGTGGAAAACTCAACGATCTCTGGCAATATCAGCCGTGACGACGCCCGAACCATTGTCGTAACTACCATTGCTTGTGTCCCCCATTTCATACCCCCATTCGCTCCGGCTTCGAATTTCGGTTCCCCGTGCTTCGCGTTTGATGCATCAAACGTGCGTTCTAGGCTAAACTCTCTCTGCCGGTTGAGTTTAGCAATTATCTCCGGATCTAGCGCTGAGCCATGCTCCGGGAATGCCTTCGAGGGAACCTATGCCGTCGTCGGTCTGGTCTGGTCACTTAACCTTCGGACTCATCTCCATGCCTGTGCGCCTCTTCTCCGGCGCTCGAAGTTCTGGCATCTCCTTTAACATGCTTCATCGTCCCGACAAGCAGCGAGTCAAGCAACAGTACATCTGCCCGCTCGAAAACGTCGTGGTCGATCGCAGCGAAATCGTCAAGGGATACGAGTTCCGTAAAGACGAGTACATCGTCATTGAGCCCGACGAGATTAAGAAAATCGAACCGCAGACCGCGAAAACCATGGAGATCCTGGAATTCGTCAAGGCCAATGACGTTGATCCCGTCTACTTCGAATCTTCCTATTACATGATGCCGGAGGAAGCCGGCCGCCGTCCGTACGCTTTACTGACTAAAGCTCTCGAGGAGAGCGAATACGTCGCCATTGCTAAGATCACCATGCATAACCGCGAATACACGGTGTTCCTTCGTCCGCACGAGGGCGGAATGATGCTCCACACCATGTACTACGCAGAGGAAGTAAAGAAAGTCGAAGGCTTTGGTGCGCCCGATGTGGAGCTCAAAGACGCCGAGGTAAAGGTTGCTCATCAGTTGATCGAGGCGCTCGCCGATGAATGGGACCCGGAAAAATACAAAGATACCTTCCAGGAAAACCTGAAGAAGCTGATCGAGACCAAGCTTGAGGGCGGGGAAGTCGCAGCGGTTGAGAAGCCCAAGAAACTTGCCCCAGTCGTGGATCTCATGGCTGCCCTTAAGCAGAGCTTGGCCCAGATGGAAGGCAAGAAGAAACCCGCGGCCACGATCAAGTCGGAGGAGCGCGAAGCGCCGCCCGCAAAATCCCGACGCGGCCGAGGGTAAGCCATTATTAGCCGGACTGATCTGGAGTGCCGCTCAGGCATCCTCCACTGTCCGCGTCGCATCTTTTCCTAGAAGCTAGATGCCGAGAGAATGAGAACTTGTTCCTTCCCTAGCGCTTAAGCCAAGCAACCGCTACAATACTCAATTCTGTCATTTGAACAAGATCTTCTGCTTCGGGGTGCCGATGAGTTTTAGACGTGTGGGCGGGCTGGCCGCGAGCGCGCTGGCAATGATTCTCTGGATGTCCTGCGGTCAAGTCTACCGGCCAGTCGTCCTTCCGGTGAACCCGACTCCGCCGAGTCCGGCGAACTTCCATGCCGTCTTTGGGATCAGCAACAACGTTCCATTCAATCCCGGCACCGCCCTTCAGATTGACGTCTCCGGCGACAGCGATATTGGCATCGCCAATATGGGAGTGAATCCGACCCACGCGGCGGCTCTTCCCAACAACTCCCGTGTCTTTGTCGCCAGCGCCGGCAGTCTGGATGCCGGAGATTCGGACGTGATCGCTGCGTTTACTCCCGCCGGCGATAGCCAAGTGGCAACCGGACTGGGAACCCCTACCCTCTTTACTTATCCCGGGACCGGCGCCGGGCCTTCTTCGAATATCACGGCAATCAGTGAAGCCGGAAGCGTCGTAACCATGACATTGAGCGTCGCTCTCGCCTCGGCTCAAGTTGGTTCGATCATCAATGTCTCTGGCGTCGGTGTTGAGGGATACGACGGCAGTTTTCCGATCACTTCCGTCACGGGAACTACGATTCAGTACTCTAATTCGGTGACTGGACTCGCAGCTTCCTCGGGCGGCTCGGTAGCTCTGCCCTCATTTTGCTCCTACCTTCCGGATTTCGTAGCGACTACGCAAAATACAGCGGTCTTTGTTGCCAACTATGGAGCAGAGGCGGGATCGAACTGCAGTCTCGCCAGCACGGACTCTGTCTCATCTTTGAACGTGGCTACGAGTTCAATGACGAACGTGGCCTATCTGACTCCCGGTGCACATCCGGTTGGTCTGACCGAGACGCCGGATGGCCAAAACCTTTACGTCGTCAACCAAGGCAACAACACTGTCGTCAATCTTTCACCAACCGATCTGACCACGATCGCGACGATTCCGGTCGGCAATACTCCTGTATGGGCTGTTGCACGTTCCGATAACCAACGCGTCTATGTGCTGACCCAAGGAGACGGAACGCTTGTTCCGATCGACGTTCCCAGCAACACGGTGCTGACCAGTCAGACGAACCTTTCGGTGGGAGCGGGCGCCAACTTTATTTTGTACGACCCGAATTTGAACCGGCTCTATGTCACAAATCCTGTGACCAGCACCGTCTATGTATATTCCACGACCGGTGGCGTCGATGCCAGTGGGACGGCAAACGATACTCCGTCGCTGTTATCTGCGATCGTGATGACAGCCGGCTCGAATCCGCCCTGTCCCGAAGGGTGCGCTCCAGTTTCGGTCGCCGCTTTGCCAGATGGCACACGCTTCTACGTCGCTAGTTACGCCTCGGAAACGACGTGCTCCGACCCGAATGTCGGCCCCTCCGCGCCTTGCGTCATTCCGATGCTCACGGTGTTTGACGCTCTCAGCATGTCGGTCAAGACTCCGCCATCGTCATTCTTGTCGCCGACGCCGTCATTATCTTTGCTTAGCACGCCGCAGTTCACGGGCACGCAATATGCCGTAGCTCCTGCGACCTCATGCGTACCGGCCGCTACATACGCTCCAGGGAACACGCGCTTCCGCATGTTCGCCGTCGCTGCGACCGACAGCAGTCACGTTTATGTAAGCATTTGCGACGCTGGAACGATTGCGGACATCAACACCACTACCAGCGCGATCTCTACGGGTGGCAGTAATGCTCCCGACACTCTGATTACCGACATCGTCGCACCCTACGGCGGCTGTGCAGCCACGAGTTGCAGTTCGGTCGCCACAATCACGTCGTTTTCGATTACGTCGAACGTGGTGACATTTCAGGCAATTAATAACTTCATTCCCGGGGTGAAGGTGTCGATTTCAGGCCTGGCGAGCAGCGCCGGCGCGCAACTCGATGGGCAGACAGTGACAGTCATCGCGACGGGCTTGTCCGCGACGCAATTTGAAGCCGTCGTTTCCCAAGCCAACACCGGATCAACTGCCGATGTAGGGACGGCTGTCCCATTGTCGCCGCCGCAAAATCCAATATTCCTGCTTTCAGGGCAATAGCGGTTTCGCGATTGTTCCTGTCTGCCTGCAGCAGAAGACACCGCCGTCAGAGTGGAAGAGCGGCGCCTTAGGGCCGCGATGCTCTTAGGGAAATAAGTTCTTTAGCCCAGGTGGGCGAGTCTAGACTTTGGCGGGAACTTCTTCTTTCACTGCTTCCCGGGCGGCATAGTGCGAGTCCACATATTCATCCAGAATCTCGATGAATTCTGCGACAATGCGGTCGCCCTTCAGCGTCGTAAACAAACGGCCATCCACATAAACCGGAGCTTTCGGTTCTTCGAACGTTCCCGGCAGAGAGATCCCGATGTTGGCGTGCTTGGACTCTCCGGGACCATTGACCACGCATCCCATGACGGCCAGCTTCATCTCTTCGACACCAATATAGCGTCCCTTCCATGAGGGCATCTGCTCGCGCAGGTACGTCTGAATCTGCTCGGCCATTTCCTGAAAGAAGGTGCTGGTGGTTCGTCCGCAGCCCGGACATGCCGTGACCTGCGGCGTAAAGCTGCGAATGCCCATCGATTGAAGAATCTGCTGAGCGACGCGCACTTCCTCGGTACGGTCGCCGCCTGGAGCAGGCGTTAGCGAAACGCGGATCGTGTCGCCAATTCCTTCTTGCAGCACTACACCCATGGCGGCGCTCGAAGCGACAACGCCCTTAGCGCCCATGCCGGCTTCGGTCAATCCCAGATGGAGTGGATAATCGCACCGCGCAGCCAGCGCCCGATACACATCGATGAGATCCTGCACGCCACTTACTTTTGCGCTCAGGATGATCTGATCCGATCGCAGCCCGAACTGCTCAGCGAGCTTTGCCGAATTCAGCGCGCTAACAACCATCGCTTCCATCGTCACTTCGCGCGCATCTTTCGGCTCGTCCAGCCTCGAGTTCTCGTCCATCATGCGCGTCAGCAGGGCTGAATCGAGCGAGCCCCAATTGACGCCGATGCGTACTGGTTTCTGATACTTCACCGCAACTTCGATCATCGTGCGGAAATTCGAGTCGCCCGTCTTGCCGATGCTGGCATTGCCGGGATTGATCCGATACTTTGCCAGATCTCTCGCGCACTCCGGATACTTAGTCAGCAGAACGTGTCCGTTGTAATGAAAGTCGCCGATGATCGGCACGCGCAGGCCCTGCTTATCGAGTTGCTCGACAATGCGCGGAACGGCCGCAGCGGCTTCGTCGTTGTTGACCGTTACCCGCACCAGTTCGGACCCCGCGCGGGCCAGTGCGGCCACCTGCTGAACGGTCGAGTTCACGTCGGCGGTATCGGTATTGGTCATCGACTGCACCACAACTGGTGCATCCGATCCAACCCGCACACCCCCAACCACAGCTGTAACGGTCTTTCTGCGTTGAATCGTAGCCATATGGGAACCTCTAGTTTATCACGCGAAAACAGCCCTTTGCGCCTCGGATCGCCTACTAGGCGGGAGCCTCTTAGGCGTCATAACCATTCACTGGCCGTATAAACAATTCAGCCGACGGCTGTAACCGTCGGCTGATCTTTCTCCGGAAGAATTGTCGGTCTTTATGGCAGTTTGTCCGCCAAGCCGGGAATTGTCTTCATCAGATCGTTGTAGATCACCATCACCGCAAACAGCACGAGGAACACGAAAGCCGCCTGATATACGCGTTCCTTGATGTTCATGCTGATATCGCGGCGCATCAGTCCCTCGATGAGCAGGAAGAGAATCACTCCGCCATCGAGAATTGGGATCGGCAGCAAATTGAAGATTCCGAGGTTCAAACTGATCGCAGCCGTTAGGCTCATCAACGGCGTCCAGCCCTTGCGCCGTGCCGCTTCGCCCGCAGCTTGTCCGATCCGAATCGGTCCTTCAATGGACCGCATGGAAATCTTCCGCTGCGCCATCTTCTTGACCAGTTCCAGGATCAGCAGCGCATTTTGCCGGTTTTCATGCAGGGACAACTGCAACGCTTCAGCGAAGGGCAGCGTCTTCACTTTCATCTGTAAGCTGCCGATTCCGATGCGATACGACTTGTCGTACAGAACTGGCTGCACCGTGAATGTTTTCTCCTGACCATCTCGTAAGACGGTTAGGGTGATTGGCCTGTCCTTGCTGACCTTCAGGCTTTCGATCATCGCCGCCAGGGCCGGCATGGGCTTGCCATCCATCGTCAGGATCTTGTCGCCCTCCTTGAGTCCAGCCTTATCCGCAGGCATGCCTTCGACCAAATCGGTAATTGTGACCGTCTGTTCCTTCGGCGCCCATCCGGCAAATCCGATTTGATCAACCCCACTGGCTTCCGGCGTTATGGTCTTGTCCAAGACCTGGCCGCCGCGATCAATCTGAACATCCAGCGGCTGACCCGGGCTCATCATCTCCTTCAGTCCGACCTGTTCCCAAGTTGGATTCTGAATTCCGTCAACACGTGTAATCCGGTCCCCAACTTCAAACCCGGCTTTCGCGGCAGCCGTATCCTTCAGCACCCATCCAATGACTGGGGGTTGATCGTCGACCGCCGGATATTCGTAATGCACCATGTACACGGTAGTGAGAAGAACAATCGCCAACAGGATGTTCATCGTCGGGCCGGCAATAGCGATCAGGAACCTGTGCCAGCGCGAGTGGTTCATAAACTCCCGTGGATCATCCGTGCGCTGATCCATCGGGTTTTCGCCGCTCATTTTGACGTAGCCGCCAAGCGGGATGGCATTGATTCGGTAGTCCGTCTCTCCTTTGCGGAAGCCGATCAAGCGTTTGCCGAAGCCGATGGCAAACTGCTCGACCCGCACTCCGAGCCACTTGGCCACCGCGTAGTGGCCAAACTCGTGGATCAGGATCATGAAGCCCAAAACCGCGACTACGGCAACGAGAGAGGTAAGGAAATCAGACATATTTGAAGGTACGAACGCTCCCACTGATTAGATTCAAAAACTACGCGAAAGATGTTGCCCGTGGCCGATCCGCTTTCTGAAGAACCGAAACTTGCTCCCGCGCGATCCTGCGCGCCTCTGCGTCTGCTTCCAGCACTTTCTGTATAGACTCCAGAGCCCCGGAACTTGTTGCCTCAAGGACCTTCTCAATCACCTTGGGAATCTCGTCGAAGCGGATGCCGCCTTCCAGGAACGCGGCTACGGCTACTTCGTCGGCTGCATTGAGAGCGACAGTCTTGGCGCCGCCTGCCTCTGCTGCCTCATACGCCAGGTGCAGGCAAGGAAATTTTTTCAGGTCCGGCGGGGTGAAGTCCAGATGACGCAAGTCACTGACCGCGAACCTCATATCCGACTGAATTCGTTGGGGATATGTTAGGGCGTAAAGGATCGGAAGCCGCATATCCGTCACTGAAAATTGAGCAAGAATGCTGCCATCGACGAACTCGACCATCGAATGGATCGTCGATTGTGGATGGACAATTACTTCGACTTTTGACGGCGGCATGTGGAACAGCCGGCAAGCCTCAATCACCTCAAAGCCTTTGTTCATCAAAGTCGCTGAATCGATCGTGATCCGTTTTCCCATCTTCCACGTAGGATGATTCAAGGCCTGCTCGACTGTGATCGATGCAAACTCCGACTGCGGTGTATTGCGAAATGGTCCGCCCGATGCAGTCAACCACACACGGTCGACTTCTTCCATGCGTCCGCCGCGCATGCACTGATGTACCGCATTATGCTCGCTATCGATCGGCAGCAGCGAGACATTCCGTTTCCGTGCCTCGGCCGTGATCAACTCTCCGGCTGCCACGAGGCATTCTTTATTTGCAAGGCCCAGAGTTTTTCCGGCGCACACAGCTTCGTACGTTGCTTCGAGCCCGGCAACGCCAACGATCGCGCTGACAACGAAGTCGACGTCCGGATGCGTCGCGACGCGAACGGTACCAGCCGCCCCATGTACGACTTCAATTTCAGCCAAGCCATCATTCTTCAATCGAGTTCGGAGCGCATGGGCATGAGCCTCACCGGCCATCGAGATCACGCGCGGGCGCCATCGCCGCGCTTGTTCAAATGCCGATTCGAGGTTACTTCCTGCTGCGAGTGCGACAATCTGAAATCGCTCTGGATACGACTCAGCCACGCTCAAAGTGCTGCGCCCGATCGATCCGGTAGACCCTAGGATGGCAATGCGTTTCATGATTTAAGAATTCAGCGGCTCTTGCTTATTTCGTAAATGCGGGAGCGTATCGCTCAATCCAATCTCTCTGTTCGGTGGTCTCGGGAACAGCTAACCCTCGTGCCGCGGATACTAAATCCACGGCGGCTCCTGGACTCATTCCGTTCTTCACCAGCAGGCAAGCCGCGACGAGCCCTGTGCGGCCGATCCCCTGGCGGCAATGAACCAAAATGTTCTTTCCATCAGATAACATCCGGTTCAACTTTTCTAATGTTGCACCAAGCTCCGCCTCAGATCGCGGAACCTGTCGGTCGGGGATCGGAAACGACAAGAACTCGAGTCCTGATCGCCTGGCTTGGTCCGCCTCGTCTCGCAGATCGAGATCTCGCTCTTCCTCGGCTGTGAGTAATGACAAAACCGCATGCACTCCCCCGCGCTTCCAATTCGCGATTTCGTCTTCAACCCAGTCTCCGCCGCGCGGACGAGCCTCCACTGCCAGCTTACCGGCCCAGGGCCCACTAACCCAATGGAGTTCCGTCGACATCCTCGACCTTTTCCTCCTTGTCAATCACTTCTCGCGGCAGAATCTCGACATCAATGCCTCGATTCCGTAGAACCCATATCCGATGGTGCCCATCCAGTATAGTTCCATCCGGCCGGGTTTTCAGGCAGCCCTTCTCCCCGGGAACGAGAGTGGCCAGCAAAACTTCGGTCGAGAGGCGATCCATCTGCGCAAGTTTGACCACATTCAAAGAATTGTCTGGATGAAGCGGCTTCAGGGGAGGGAACTGCTTTGAATCCGCCATTTTTCCTTACTGCATAACGCGCCAAGCCGCATAGTACCACAGCACCGGAGCCGCGAAGAGCAACGCATCGACGCGATCCAGCATACCCCCGTGCCCGGGCAAGATCGCTCCTGAATCTTTCACTCCTGCTCCGCGCTTGATCAACGACTCCACCAGGTCGCCGAGTTGAGCAGCGACGTTCAACACAATCGTCAGCAGGATAACCGGTCCCATCGCCGGCTGTTCGAGTCCGAATAATCCGTCGCGCCGCTCGATCAATCCGACGCGCAGCAAAGCCGAGCTCAATGGCAGAGCGTAGTGAAAAAGAACCCATCCCACGCCGACGCTTGCCAGGACCGAAGCCGCCGCGCCTTCCCAGGTTTTCTTCGGGCTGATTCGCGGAGCCATCAAATGTCTTCCAATCGACTTTCCGACGAAGTACGCGAAAATATCTCCCGCCCAAACCACCAGTAGCAAATAAAGCAGGTAAAACGCTCCGGCCCATTGTTGCCGCAACTGCACCAACATGCCCATCGGCAGAGCGATATAAGTGAACGCAAAGACCGCTGCCGCCGCTGCCGGATAGCCGCTGCTCAGATCCTCGTTCCTCATCGCCCGCGTCAGAAAAATAAAGGGCGCGATGGCTGCGGCAAATCCCAGGCAGTAAACAAAGACGGCTGTCGAGAGAAGTGGCTTTTCATTCCCAACATTGAACGCCAGCAGCAAAAAGAAAATTCCGCAAAAGATGTACGTCAGCAGCCGAAGCGGTTTCACTCCGTACGATTCTGTGAGTTTCAGAAATTCGTGAACTGTAATCAGCGCCACTGCGCCCGTAAGCACGGCGAGTACTGAGACAGGCGCTCGCAATATCAGCACGAGCACGACAGGAATGAGTACGACCGCGGTCGCAATTCGTTTGAGCAAGGGAAGTGATCGCGTTGAAGGAACGCGCAATTATAAACACAGAGGCCGGGCCGGATGTTTTTCCTAAGTGTACCTCTGAGCTTCAGTGGCTAGGCTTTTACCGTCTCAAGCGGCACGGCTGCGTCGTTGTGGTTCAGCCCGCCATACCGGCGCTCGCGTTTCTGGTACTCCGCAATGCCCTCAAGCAAATGCACGCCGCGGAAATCTGGCCACAGAGTCGGCGTCACATAAATCTCCGCATAGGCCAGTTGCCACAGCAGGAAGTTGCTGAGCCTCATCTCGCCCGAAGTCCGCACCACAAGATCAGGATCCGGCAGATGCCGCGTGTACAGATGCTGCGAAACCGTGTCCTCATCGATGCGCACGTGATCGACCCCGCCATTCTGCGAGGCTGCATCAACAATCGAACGGAACGCATCCACCAGTTCGCTGCGCGCGCTGTAGTTGAGAGCTAGGGTCAGCACCATGCCCGAATTGCGCGCGGTTGCCTCACGCGCCCAAGCCATTCGTTCCTGGACATCGCCCGGCAGTTCGTGCTGCCGCCCGATGTATTCCAAGCGGATATTGTTCTTATTCAGCGTGGGCACTTCCGCCTTCAGATAGCGGCTCAACAGGCTCATCAGAAATCCGACTTCACTGGTCGGACGCTTCTTCCAGTTTTCTTCTGAGAACGCATACAGCGTCAGCGCAGGCAGGTGAATGCGCGCGGCAGTCTCCACTGTCGACCGCACAGATGTCACGCCCGCCCGATGTCCGGCCACGCGCGGCATATGCCGCCGTTTCGCCCAGCGACCATTGCCGTCCATGATGATCGCGATATGTTTCGGGAGACGTGCCGGATCCAGCTTGCGGTAGACTTCGCTTTCCTTGCGGTCCAGTCCCTCGGGTACTTTGTGTTGCAAAGTGACCTCTCAAAGAGAGACTAACACAGCAGTCAAGGGATGGCAATGACCGGAAATGTGGCAGTCGAACAGCCGCCACCCGCTGTCCGGGAGAGCGAATGCGCACAAAATCACTGGAATAAACGCGGGCGGGGCCGCCCGCGCCACAAGACTTACCGCGCCTCTTCCGCCACAACCTTCAACTCCAGCTTCTCGGTCCACCGTAGCACCGTCAGCGTGCAACTCACTCCTACGCGCACCTCGGTCAGCAGGCGGTGCAGATCGTCGACTCCAGCGACAGGTTGCCCTTCCAGAGCCACGACGATGTCGCCATCTCGCAGACCTGCTCTTTTCGCGGGGCTGCCCTCTTCAACCGATTGCACCAGAGCCCCAGTTTCCTTCGGCAGATCGTAGAACCGCACGACACGACGGTGCACAGGAACCGTCTGTCCAGATATCCCGACAAAACTCCGCCGGATGCGCCCATCTCGTAGCAACCGGCTCGCCACGAACTTTGCGGTATTGATTCCGATCGCAAAGCAGATTCCTTGCGCGGGCAAGATCGTCGCCGTATTCACGCCGATCACCCGCCCTCCGGAATCAACTAGCGGTCCTCCCGAATTCCCGGGATTCAGTGAAGCGTCCGTCTGGATCACATCATCAATCAGCCGCCCCGAATACGATCGCAGCGAACGGCCAAGTGCACTCACCACTCCTGCCGTTACTGTTGACTGAAATCCGTACGGAGCGCCGATCGCGATCGCGATCTGTCCCACGCGCAGCCGCTGCGAATCTCCGAGTTCAGCCACATTCAATCCAGGCTCGTCGAATCTCGTCTGTTCCAGCCGAATTACAGCCAGATCGCTTGCCGGATCATCCCCGATCAACGTCGCGGCCATGTGCCGCCCGTCCGCCAACGTCACCGCAATTCGCACCGCTTCGTGCACAACGTGACTGTTCGTGAGAATCAGCCCATCCGGCGTGAATACGAAGCCCGATCCTCCGCCCTGCCTCTCCCGCGGCTCGCCCGAACGCGTGCGTCCAGCCGCCTGATGCACTTCGATATGCACGACCGACGGGCTGATCCTGTCCACCGCTCCCGTAACCGCATTCGAATACGCATCGAGCAGGGAACCGTCGGACGCGTCCGATCCGTGTGCTCCGCTCGGGATTTCCCCGAGCCGCGCCTCCTCCGAGACCAGATGCGAAGACGAAGCCCGGGACTCGGCCAAGAAAACACTGTCACCCATTTCCAGATTCATGATGGATAGATGACGATCAATGTAATTCGGATTCAGCCTGAAAGTTCGGGGCTAGCCAGAAAAAAGCCGGGACCAGAGGATGGTCCCGGCGCTAGAGTTGGCTGGTTGCCCGGATAAAAATCGGCAAAATGTGCCGAACCCAACCAAGATCGGCACAGAGCTTAAAAACTTTGCTTACGCGCTCCTTCTCGGCCGAACCGTCAAATCTCGCACCTGCGTCAGGATGCTCGACATCTGCATCCCATTCAGTTGCGTAACAAACGGCAGGAGCTCGGCGATGAACTGATCTTTCATCAGTTCGTTGATTTCTTCCTGACGGCTGCGTTCTCCGCCGCTGAGCAGTTCGGGCACAGTAACCTCCAGTGCACGCGCCAGCCGTTCCAGAGACGACAGCGTAGGCGTGGCTTTCTCGTTCTCGATCTTCGACACGTACGTGCGCGGCACCGCCATTCTTCCGGCGAGCTGCCGCTGGCTAAGCCCGCTGCGCAAGCGCAGTGAGCGGATGGAGGTCGCGAGGTTCAGGTGTCCGCGTCCGGTGCCCGGCATGGGCATCAGTACAGGCGGCGCCACCATAATTGGTTCGGGCTCTGGTTCCTCGTCCAGAGACGCATGGCAGCGTCGGCAATTATTGTTAGATGTGCGGAATTGAACTAACAGGCAGTGGTCACAGCGTACGACTTCCCTTGAATCTACCGGGGCAAGTGTAGTGGCCATCGGGTTGTGGGAGTGCCAGAGCGGGCCCTCCTTACAGCCTTGCAGGAGCTCTTATGGGGGAGAGGTCAACTGCACGGACAATCTGCGGCATGTGCCCTGTGGAAGTCAAGATTAAAATGCACACAAAACGCGGCACCTGAAATTTGCATTGCGCGAACCGAACTGTGAAACTCGCAATTGACGGAGAAATCCATGATCAATCGCGAAACGGCCTGGTGTTTACTAACTTTATTCGCGTATTCGATTATTGTGCATGGACCGTTTGTGCAATAAACCGTTCGAGCGGGAAACGATTTGTTTCCGCAGTAGAATGCAACTCAGCCCTCGTACCGGGTTCGCAGATGGATGGTCGACTCTCAAACAAAAGGCGCCATCAAAGACAGGTCGGCCTCGCTGATTTATTTGCACTGATAGCCTTCTTCATGCCCGTCTCGGCTGCGGTTGCCGAACTCAGGAGCAAAGGAGCTGGAGCACTTGGGTACGTTCTCGCCATACCGTCGGCGCTAATTCTGGGGACCGTAATCGTTTCGGTTGAATGGAAGCTCGGGAGAACGATCTGGTTAAGGTTCGAGAAATACTCCAAAAAGGTGCAGAACTTCGTCGGTGCCGCTCTGTGTGTCGTTCAACTCTTCTGGATTTTTGTCGGAACGGCTGGCGGATTCAAATTGGGGGCACTGGTCATGGATCACATTACGCACTGATGGAACGATTGCGGACATGAGGAGGAAAAAATCATCACTCGAGAATCAGCTTGGGAACTTCTAACTGAGTTCACTCAATCGGAAAGTCTGCGCAAGCACGCGCTCGCCGTCGAAGCCTGCATGCGCGCCGGTGCACGCAAGTACGGCGACGGATCTCCAGACGCAGAAAATCAATGGGCCATCGTTGGTCTCATCCACGACTTCGACTACGAACGTTGGCCCAGCCTCGAGGATCATCCTTACCGTGGCAACGAGATCCTCAAAGAACGCGGTTACCCCGACGACATTCGCCGCGCCATCATGTCGCACGCCGAATACACTGGCGTCACCCGCGACACGCCGATGGAGAAGGCTCTCTTCGCGTGCGACGAGCTCGCCGGATTCATCACTGCCGTCGCCCTGATCAAGCCGAGCAAGTCGCTGGCCGAGGTGGATGTGAAGTCGGTGCGAAAAAGAATGAAGGACAAAGCCTTCGCTCGCAAAGTCAACCGCGACGACATCATTAACGGTGCTGCTGACCTCGGCGTCGAACTTGACGAGCACATCGCCTTCTGTATCGAAGCCCTGAAGCCGATCGCAAAAGAATTAGGCTTAGACGGAAGCGTCGCAAGCGTGAATCCCGCACCGGTTGCGGATCAAAAATAGCGTGCAAGGCTGACGGGTTTCGCCGATAATCTCCTGTCCAGCTATGGACCCATCGCAAACCGACCTGGAAGCAATCCGGCGGATTCTGGCCGAGCTCACAACCCGGGTGTATCGCATTGAGCGTCGGCTTGAGATGGAATCGAAGCCAGCCGCGCAACCGCACTCGGATGCTCCCCCAACAATCGTCCCATCCCCGACACTAGATACACCATCAACACCACCTCCTGCGACGCTTGTTCGTGAGCCCCAAAGGCCAGTTGCACCGGTCGCGCCGATACCTCATATTCCAACGCGACCCTCGAGGCCCGCCAACGTCCAGCCCGAGATCGATCTCGAATCCCGTATAGGCTCCCACTGGCTCAATCGCATCGGGATCGCCGCGCTCCTGATTGGAATTTCGTATTTCCTGAAATTCGCCTTCGACAACAACTGGATCGGCCCTGCCGGCCGCGTCACCATCGGCCTGCTTGCTGGCATCGCAGTTGTTGTATGGAGCGAGCGCTTCCGTAGCAAGGGATACCATGCATTTTCCTATTCCTTAAAAGCCGTTGGGATTGGCACGCTATATCTCTCCATCTGGGCAGCCTTCCAGCGATATAACCTGGTTCCCAGCAGCGTTGCGTTCGTGATGATGCTTTTCGTCACTGCCTCTGCGGCTGCCATGGCGCTGGCGCAAGACGCTCAAATCCTCGCCGCCTTCGCCCTCATCGGAGGCTTCAGCACGCCACTTCTGCTCTCTACCGGGCAGAACCGCGAAGTCGCCCTCTTTTGCTATGTTGCGATTCTCGACGTCGCGACGCTCGTCCTCGTCACATTCAAGCCATGGCGCCGGCTTCTCGTCATGAGTTACGCCGGCACGCTCCTCTTATATGTCGGTTGGTATTCCGAGTTTTACAATCGCAGCCAACTCGGCCTCACTCTGACCTTCGCCACTTTCTTCTTCGCAGTTTTCGCGGCCGCTCCTCTGGTCACCCTGCATCCGGAAGGAGAACTGCCGATCTTCGCCGCCATTCCGGCGGTGCTCGCCTTCGTCAATGCCGGAGTGTATTTCCTTCAGGCCTACGTGATGATCGAAGTGGTCGACAAGACCTACATGGCGTGGTTTGCGCTGGTGCTCGCCGCGATCTACATCTTCCTCAGCCGCCAAGTCCACGCCAGGCATCGCACACCGGCAACCTCGGACATACTCTATTTTCTTCATTTGGCTGTCGCGATCGGCTTCATCACGATCGCGATTCCAATTCGCCTCGACGCTCACTGGATCACCATCGGCTGGTTTGTCGAGGCCGCAGTTCTTCTGTGGGTGGGCAACCGTATCGATTCCGATTTCCTGAATGCCCTTGCTATCGGTGCACTCGTCTTGGGTGTGGGGCGATTGCTTCTAATCGACAACTTCGAGGTCACCCAACTCGTCTTCAACATGCGTATGGCGACCTATGCGATTGCCGTCGCGGTCTTGGGAACCGTCGCTTGGTACGCGTCGAAACGGGAGGATGAGTCGGCCGCCACGGTAGCGGCATTCGCAGTAGTTGCTCTGAACGTCCTTGCGCTGATCGCGCTCACCCGCGAGGTAGCGGACTACTATTCCCGGCAGACGGTTACGTTCGGCCCCACGCTGTACCGTCGTGGAAGGATCGCCTACACAGAACTTCATCGCATTGACATCGAGCGTGACTTCACTTACTCCGCTCTGTGGATGGCTTATGGCGCCATGTTGATGATTATCGGATTCGTGCGGCGGAGTTCCTTCGTCCGCTGGCAGGCCCTGATCCTCATTGCAGCCACGATCGCTAAAGTATTCGTTTACGACGTCTCACAACTTGATCGCGGCTATCGTATCGTCAGCTTTGTCGTCCTCGGCGTTTTGTTGCTGGCAATCTCATTCGTCTACCAGCGGGACTGGCTGCAACTCTCTGCTAAGACTCGACCCCGCACCCGCACAGAAGGGAATTCCGCCGGCGCATGAGAGTCATCGCATCGCTGTTCCTTCTGTTCTTGATTGCTGATGCTCCCGCCCGGCCCGAACCGGCCATTCCTTATTTCACGAATGTCCGCGAGGTTCATATTTCACAACCGGACCGTCAGAACTTCTTCATTGTCGACGAGGATCTGTGGAACCATTCCCGCTCTGACCTCGGTGACCTCCGGTTGTATCGATGGCGACTCTTCTGTGCAGTATGCGTTATCGGAGCAGAGCGCAGGAATCTCTTCCGAAGAAGTCGAGGCAAAGATTCTCAACCTTGGCAGCGTCTCCGGCCATACCGAATTTGATCTTGATGCCACGTTCTTGCCAGAGTACGACCGCATCCATCTTCGTCTTGACGCACACGATTTCGTCGCTACGGCGTCGGTGTCGGGTGGTACTGCACCGGGAAAGGCGACTGACGTCGAGCTGCCACCGTCAACGCTCTACGACTTCACCAAGGAACAACTCGGTTCCAATTTGCAACTCAAGTTCCCAACGTCCAGCTTCCGCTATGTCCACGTCAGGCTCTCGCCGGGCATCCGTCCTCAGCAGGTGAAAGGAGCCACGATCTACAACCTGCACGAGCAGCGCGCTGCTTGGACGAAATTCGGTTCGTGCGCCGCTCCGCAACAGAAGGAGCATTTGACCCTTATTTCCTGCATCGTCCCACACGGAGTACCAGTCGGGCGTATCTCATTCCAAATCGCGCCGACGCAGATAAATTTTCGCCGAGCCGTCAGCGTCGAAGATGCCAAAGGCTCTCAGTTCTCCAGCGGAGAGATCAGTCGCGTGCGCGTAAATCGCGCCGGCACACTCGTCACCGCCGAGAATTTGTCCATCAATGTTTCCGGAAGTCCCAGTCAGTTCACAATCGTCGTCGATAATGGAGATAACCCGCCGCTCAACATTACGGAAGCCGATCCGTTTGCCATCGAGCGGCGTGTTTATTTCGATCCGCAGGGCAAGACGCTGCTCATGCTTTATTACGGTGACGAAAAACTTTCCGCGCCTGTTTACGACTACGCGCGCTTCTTTCATGTGGAATCCGTTCCCGCCGAGGCGCAGCTAGGTCCTGGCAGTCACAATCCGAAATACTCAGGGCGGCCAGATGCAAGGCCGTGGTCAGAACAGCATACGGTCATCCTCTGGGGAGCCATGTTGCTTGCTGTCTTGGCGCTAGCGATTCTCGCAATACGCGGATTGCGCGCGGGGAACGCACAATGACAAAACGCCGCAGGACTGTTTGGATATTTCTCGCTCTGCTCCTCGCTGCGTTTGTCTGGGCTGTCGTGAGCAACAACCCGTTTGCGCAGGGTTTCCAGGATCTAGTGGGATCGAAGCCCGATCATCCCATCCTGGATAAGCAATTCACCGTCGCGGCTCGCAGCTTCCGTTATTACCAGTTCGACTTGCCCCAAGGATCGAAGAACGTCGCGGTCGTCGGGCACTTCTACCTCATCGGCGGTAACCAATAGCACAGCGCACTGGGAAGCGCTGCTTCGGACAAAGCGCAGGATTTTGGCAGCAACATTGAAGTCTTCGTGATGAGCGAATCTGCGTTCGCCGACTGGCAGAAGGGATCGACCAGCGGCTTGTCTACGAAAGCGGCAGAGTATCGCAGGGAAAACTGCAGCAGAATCTGCCTGAGGGTGCGGAGACGTATTATGTCGTCTTCAGCAACCGGTTCGATCCAGGAGCGTCGAAGAACGTCAATGCGAAACTCCTGCTGCGTTATAAGAGTTGGTTGGATTGGATTCGGAGAAACAAGGCTGAATAATGCGGCGGAGCAACGACAGCGAAGACTTCTTTACCGCATCGTCTCTTCGATCTCCGAAATCCAGTCGGGACGTTTCAGCACTTCTCGCGGCTTGGGACCATCGGCCGCACCCACGATTCCGTCCTGCTCCATCAGATCGATGAGATGTGCGGCACGGCCGTAGCCGATGCGCAAGCGCCGCTGTAGAAGCGAAGTCGAAGCTTTCCCGAACTCGATCACAAGTTTTACGGCATCGCCATACATCGGATCGTCTTCGGCGTCAACATCGGATCCACCGTCTCCAGCGCTCACCTTCCGCTCCGGCCTCGCGCTCACCCTTCGGCGCTTCGAGGAACTGCTGCTGATATTCCGCCAAGCCTTGCGACTTCCAGAATTCGACTACCGCGGCGATCTCCTTCTCCGTGACAAATGGTGCGTGCAGGCGATGCACGCGTGCTGAACCGGAAGGCAGATAGAGCATATCGCCTTTGCCAAGCAGAGCCTCTGCGCCGTTGGCATCGAGAATCGTACGTGAATCGACTTTCGTCGCCACGCGGAATGAAACGCGGGCCGGGAAGTTTGCCTTGATCAATCCGGTGATGACGTCGACCGAAGGTCGTTGCGTTGCGAGCACGAGATGAATGCCGACCGCGCGCGCCATCTGCGCCAGACGCGTAATCGATTCTTCGACGTTGCTCGAATCGAGCATCATCAGGTCGGCCAACTCGTCGATGATGATGACGATATACGGAATCGGCTTCTCGTCCGATCCTTCCTCAAACAGACTTGGCGTGCCACTTTGATCGAATAGCTTGTTGTACTGGTCGATATTGCGCACGCCCTTGGCAGCGAGGAGCTTCAGTCGCCGTTCCATTTCGCGCACCGCATTGCGCAGCGCGTTGGCAGCAAGCTTCGGTTCGGTGATGATCGGCGTATAGAGGTGCGGAACACCTTCGTAGTTTCCCAGTTCCAACCGCTTTGGATCGACCAGGATGAGCCGTACTTGATCGGGCGTTGCCTTATACAAGATCGACATGATCATCGCGTTGATCGCGACGCTTTTGCCCGCTCCGGTTGATCCGGCGATCAACAAGTGAGGCATCCCTGCGAGATCGGCGGTGACGATGCGGCCGTTGATGTCTTTGCCCATGGCGATCGTCATCTTCGACTTCGATCCCATGAACTCCTGCGACTCGATGTTCTCGCGCAGCCAGATAATCTCGCGTTGGCGGTTCGGCACTTGAATGCCGACGGTGCTTTTTCCGGCCATGCGCTCGATCAGGATGCTCTCGGCTTTCAGCGCCAGGCAGAGATCATCCGAAAGATTCGTGATGCGGCTGTACTTAATTCCGGCTTCCGGTTTGAATTCGAACGTCGTGACAACAGGACCGGGATTGATCTGCGTGATCTGCCCGTGGACTTCGAACTCGGCGTACTTCTCGGTCAGCACTTGCGCCAGCAGTTTGAGTTCGTCGGCATCGACCGCTTGCTGCTCATCTGGACGCTGCAGCAAGCTGCTCGACGGCAGTTTGTATCCACCGGCGATGCGCGGCATCGTCGTCTTCGCTTTGACACTGCTATCGGCGCGTTCTGTGACTTCGGGAACAATTACTGAAGAAACTGCGGAGGTAGTTGGCAGCGTCTCCGCGAGAATCCCTCCAGTCGCGCATTTCGTGACCGGAGCTTCCTCCTCCATCATCTTTTCAATGCCAGTGCGGCGCGGTTCGGAAACCTGCGCGACCGGCGCCGAAGGACGGGAGGGAATGAGCTGTGTTTTCACAATCGGCTTCGAAATCCGGCGCTGTTCCAGTTCCTTTTGCTGCCGCTTCTTGAGTCGCTCCTGCTTCCAATCCTGATAGCGATTCCATAAGGCAGTGACGAAGGCGAAGCGCGTCGGAGCCCACAGGCGGATCGCCGAGAACGAGAATGCGGTCGAGAGATAGAGAGCGACGGCGAGCACGGTGGCGCAAACAATGTAGGCGCCAACCAGATTCAGATAGTGGATGAGGAAGTCGCCGAGGACACGTCCCATCAGGCCTTCGACGGGAATCACTCCCATCCAGCGCATGTGACCAGGCAACAACGCCAGCAGATGCCGGCACAAACATCGCCAGCCAGATTCCGCCGAGGGTTTTAGCCAACGGGGCCTGCACTTTCATCGATCGGAACCAGCGAATGCCAAGCATCACCGGGAAGATGACGAGTAGAAACGCACCCATGCCAAAGAACTGCAGCACGGCGTCGGACATATATGCGCCGACAACGCCGATCCAGTTGCGGGCAGCATGTGCGCCAGTGAGAACCGAGGCGCTATCCCACGAGGGATCGAGCGGGGAGTAAGAGATGAGAGCGAGGAAGAGGAGGAGCGCGGAGACGCACATCAGGAATCCGACAAGCTCGTTGAGCCGACGGTTCCCTGTGGGGACAAACATCTTTGCCAGATAATCCATGAAGGCCGGATTCATCGCCGAAGACACGTCTTCAGCGCCGCGTGCGGCCAGAGCCAGACCATTATGCCAAGAAGCCAAGGTTCCGACAATGAAGGAATTCTCGGGCAGTGTTCATCTGGTTATCGGAGCAGCCTGTGGCGTTCAACTTGTTGCGGCCACAAGCAGTTGTGCTACGCCGAAGGCAGCTAAGCGAGCTTTGAAGCGAATACCAACACCAGAATTCCCACGATAATTCGGTACACCGCGAAGGGAGCGAAGCCGCGCTTGCGGACATAAGCCATAAACCACGCGACCGATCCGTAGGCAACGATGAACGAGACGATGAATCCGATGGCGAGAACGACCCATCCGTGAGCATCGATCTGGGCGACGCCGATCGGGTTCTCGCCCTTTCCTCGAAGAGATTTGTAGAGCGTGTAGAGCGTCGCCGCTGCCATCGTCGGGATGGACACGAAGAACGAGAATTCCAGGGCTGAGGCGCGTGACATTCCGGCAATTTGTCCGGCTGCGATGGTCGACATCGAGCGCGAAGTTCCGGGGAAGACGGCCGAGAATATCTGGCAGAAACCGATCCAGATCGATTGACCGAGACTCATGTCTTCCATCTTCCAAGTGCGTATCTTGCTGCTTGGAACAGGACCCGCGGCTTCGGCCTTGGCGTGCATGGCGTCGACGATCCACATCACGATTCCACCGATCAGCAAAGACCAGCCAATGATCACGATGTCTTCCAGATGCTTGCCGATGACCTTCGTCAGGAGGAACGAGGGAATCGCTGTGACTACGAATGCGACCGCTACAAGTCCGAGCGGATGCGTCAGTGCCGTTTTGTTTCCGCTTTCACCGTGCGGAAAAGTTGAGAGGAACTTGGTGATGCGGCTCCAGAAATAAACCGGGAGACACAGGATTGCGCCGAGCTGGATCACGATGGAATACATCTTCCAATAACCGCTATCCATCGTCAGACCGGGGGCCAAACCTGAGACGTGCAGCAAAGCTTCCGAGAGGCGCAGGTGTGCAGTCGAGCTGACTGGTAGAAATTCGGTGAGGCCTTCCACAATTCCCAGGATCAAGGAGAGCAAGTAGTCGTTCAATCTTCCTCCGAAAATTAAGGAAACAGTATCTCAGAAAAAAGTTTCGACAAACGTTACAGTTCGGAGTACGGAAGAAAAAGCAGGTCCTTCCACTTCGCTTGCTTCGCTGCGCTCCGGTCAGGATGAACTCGATTTTTAAAGCACAGGGAGTTTGTCTGAGGTAGGACTTCGAAACCTAGTCGGTGGCGTTTCCGTACGTGGGAACGCTGTTTTGCACGTAGAAGATGAGAGTTTGCGCACGATTGGACCAATCGCTTTGTCCGTATTGGCTGACAATTCTTTGCGCGAGATCGAGAGCGCGGGTTTTTGCCTCCGCTGATTTTTTCAGATTGGCTTCCGTCTTGTAGATCTCGATCAATGCGGATTGACGCCACGCGGCGTCATAAAGAGCTTCCGGCGCAGCCGGAGACTGCGCGTGCTCTTTGACATATTTTTCATACATCTCGGATTCTTTTTCCGGACATTTCGACGCTGCTTGCCAATCGCCGCATAGTTTGTTTTCGATCAAGTGAAAAGCTGCGAGATCAGCCCATTTCGTACCGGGATATTTCTTCATCACCAGCTTCATCCACTCCTCGTCGATCTGGCCGCGCATGTAGGCTTCTCGTTCGCGAGCTGACGGACGCGTCATGACGTCAGCGCGCTCCATCTGCCAGCGGATATCGGCGGCGCGGTAGAGGCCTTCGGCGGCGAGCGGTGAAGCGGGAAAGAGATCATAGACGCGGTAATAAAGACGCATCGCATCTTGCGCGGCATCACGGCGACCGCGGCGGCGGCTGGCTTCATCTTCGGAATTTGCAGCTTCACCGAAGATGATCTTGTCACCATCCTGTGTGGTCATGCTGACCAGGGCTTTATTCGGAACCCATCCTGTGATGGTCTTGCCTTCGGATTCTGGATCGTCTTCGTCGGAATCTTTGCGAGGCTCGCGAATGATGGCTTCGACGTGTGTCCAGTCGCGGCTGGCATCGATGATGACGAGTTCGTGCCCGCGACTGGCTTGGCCGAGTTTGGCGGAGTCGGAACTGGGAGAGACGCGGATTGTTTCTTCGTGGATGAGCGTTCCGCGCTGGGCCTGGGCGAAGGCTTGGCCTGTGGAAAAGATGAGCGCAAAAGCGAGAGCGGAGAGAAAAAATGATCGTTCCCAAAACGGGAAGCTTGGCGCTGAGGTGGGCACCCCCCCTCCCCCCCGTGTATTGGAATCATGAGGTTAGAGGAAAATCGAGAAAAAATCTTAGGGCTGCAAGCAGTTGAGGGCAAAATCTTGAGCGCGAAGGACTTACGGTCGCTCTGCGGGTCGTTCGTCATATTTTTCGGTGTTCTTATCAGGATCGTCGTTCAGATGGGTGAAGTCAAGGTCATTTGAACATTCTCAAAACCCTCTCGATCCGAGGGGTACAAGGTCGCACCGGTGAAAGCTGTTAACCACCAAGGCCACCAAGGTTCACGAAGGAAAACTTGTGGCAACTTTCCTCACCGCCGTGGGAGCAGAGGCGCACAGAGGAAACGCTCAGACTTGCAGATCCTTCAGCATCGATGGCTCGATGTTGCCGCCGCTGATTATGGCTACGTTCAGCGAGGTCCGGGGCAGTTCGGCGGCGTGAAAGATGAACCCTGCCACCGAGACGGCTCCGCTAGGTTCCGCGACGGTGTCGGGATTCGCGCTTAGATACTTCATCGCCTGACGGATTTCTTCTTCCGTGACGGTGATGATGTCATCGACGTATTTACGGATGTGCTCGAAGTTGATGTCGCCGATGCTTTGGGTGCGGAGTCCGTCGGCGAGGGTGCGGGAGACTTGCTCGGCGGGGAACGCAACGATTTTTCCGGAGCGGAGGCTGGCCTGGGCGTCGGCGGCGAGTTCGGGTTCGACGCCGATCACTTTTATCTTTGGATTCGTCAACTTGATCGCGGTGGCTACGCCGCTGATGAGGCCTCCGCCTCCGACGGGCGCGAAGACGGCTTCGACTTCGGGCATATCTTCGAGGATTTCCAGTCCGATGGTCCCCTGGCCGGCAATGATTTTTTCGTCGTTGTAGGGAGGGACGATGACGTATCCATGCTGAGTGGCGAGTTCTTCAGCTTTTACTTTGCGCTCTTCGCTGCCGGGACCGACCAGGACGATCTCCGCACCGAGCTTGGCGGTGGCTTCGCGCTTGATGGGGGGCGCGTTATTGGGCATGACGATGACGGACTTCACTCCAAGCGCGCTAGCGGCGTAGGCGACGCCTTGCGCATGATTCCCGCTGGAGTAAGAGATGACGCCGCGTTTGCGTTCGGCTTCGGGTAAGGATGCGATCTTGTTATAGGCTCCGCGGAGTTTGAAAGCTCCAATGGGCTGCTGGTTTTCGGGCTTGAGGAAGAGGCGAATCGAGGCGCTAGAGCCGGGTTGCACCCCGCGGACAGCCGATGGCGGCTGTCCCCACATGAGCGCGGGGACTTCGATCAGTTGAGTGCGACGCGTTACACCATTAAGACGGGATTGGGCGGATCGGATGTCGTCGAGAGTGATCATTGATGGGTACGGCTTCAGTTGTGTCTACCGCACAGGGTATCGTTAGTGGGCATTTTCCTGCCACCCGCCGCCGCGAATTTCATCCGCAACTCTTCGTAGGCAGAATTGCGGGTGGTTGCGTAAACGATTACACTGCCGGGGAACTGCTTGCGATTCCTAGACGGCATATTCCACGATGAACTCCCGGGTGCTGCAACTCGATCCTCGCGATAACGTTCTGGTCGCTCTCATCAATCTCAAGAAGGGGGAGGCGATTGAGTTAGGAGGCAAGTCGTATAGCCTGCGAACCGATGTCGCGGCGAAACACAAATTCGCGACCGTCGACCTGGCGGTGGGTGACGCTGTTCTGATGTATGGCGGGCTCGTCGGCAAAGCTGCAAAGCCGATTGCCTCAGGAGAAGCGCTGACGACGGGAAACATTCAACATCAGGCGTCGCCGTTCCACGAAAAATCTCAAGACTTCCAATGGAATGCTCCGGATGTTTCACGCTGGACCGCACGGACATTTCAGGGCTACGCGCGATCGGATGGGCAAGTCGGCACGCGGAATTATTGGGTCGTAGTGCCACTGGTTTTCTGCGAGAACAAGAATATTCAAGTTCTGAAGCAGGCGTTTGAAGAGGAACTTGGATTTGCTGCGCCGCAACTTTATCGGCAGCAAGTGGCGGAGCTGGCGAGGCGGTATCGGGAAGGAAAGGTTGGCGAGGCGGGAGTTCATGCGGCGGAGAAAAACGCGGCGCCGCCGATGCAGCAAAGGTTGTTTCAGAATGTAGACGGCATCCGATTTCTGTTGCACGAGGGCGGGTGCGGCGGGACACGCGAAGATTCACATAATCTCTGCGGGCTGATCGCCGGATATATTCATCATCCGAATGTAGCGGGAGCGACGGTGCTGAGCCTGGGATGCCAGCACGCGCAGATCGAAATTCTGCAGCAAGAGATTCGCAAGCGCAATCCGAAATTCGACAAGCCATTGTTCATTCTCGAGCAGCAGAAAAGCGGTTCGGAAGCGGCGATGATGAAGGAGGCGATCGAGCAGACGTTTCTCGGCCTAGTCGAAGCGGATAAAGCGCGGCGCACTGCGGCGCCGTTGTCGAAGTTGTGCGTTGGATTGAAGTGTGGCGGATCGGATGGTTTTTCCGGAATTTCGGCGAATCCGGCGATCGGACATACGTCGGATCTGCTGGCTGCGCTGGGAGCGCGCACAATTCTCTCGGAGTTTCCGGAACTGTGCGGAGTAGAACAGGGACTGATCGATCGGGGGAAGAATAAGGAAGTGGGCGACCGGTTCATTCAACTGATGCGCGATTATGCTGCACGGGCGGTGGCAGTGCGGTCGGCATTCGAGATGAATCCTTCGCCGGGAAACATGCGCGATGGATTACTGACTGACGCGATGAAGTCAGCGGGTGCGGCTAAAAAAGGCGGAACATCGCCGATGACCGCGGTGTTGGACTATCCAGAGTATTCGACAGAGCCGGGATTAAACCTGCAATGCACACCAGGAAACGATGTGGAGTGCGTGACCGCGCAAGTGGGCGCGGGCGCGAGCGTGGTGCTGTTCACGACGGGGCTGGGGACGCCGACGGGGAATCCGATCACTCCGGTGGTGAAGCTGTCGACGAATTCGCTGCTCGCAGAACGGATGCACGACATCATCGACGTGGATACGGGGCCGATCATCGATCGCGGAATCACGATCCAGCAGATGGGCGAACAAATTCTGGATTACGTGGTACAAGTGGCGAGCGGCGAAGCTCGCGTGAAGGCCGAAGTGAAGGCGCAAGAAGATTTCATTCCGTGGAAGCGAGGAGTGTCGCTCTGAGGAACGAGACGAATACTCCGCGCGATTTCCGGCTGGATGGAAAAGTGGCTCTCGTGACCGGAGCCGGAAGCGGAATCGGGCAGGCCATTGCGCTGCGGTTTGCGGAACATGGGGCGGCGATCCGCGTGCTTGATGTGAATGACGCAGGTGCGGCGGCGACCTGCGAGCAGATTGCCGCGAGCGGCTGGGAAGCATCAGCGCATCGCTGCGACGTGACCGATCAGGCAGGGGTGAAGGCGACGTTTGCGGAGTTGTTCCGTCGCGAGCGCATTCACATTCTCGTGAACAATGCCGGAGTTTCACACATCGGCACTGTCGAAACTACGACGGAAGCGGACTTCGACCGGCTTATTCGAGTGAACGTCAAAGGCTTCTACAACTGCATGCATGCGATGGTCGGGCACATGCGGGAGAAGGGCGGCGGCATCATTCTGAATATGGCGTCGATAGCGGGATCGACGGGGCTGGCCGACCGTTTCGCGTACTCGATGACGAAGGGAGCAGTCATCGCGATGACGTATTCGGTGGCGCGTGATTATCTTGCTCACAACATCCGCTGCAACTGCATTTCTCCGGCGCGGGTGCATACGCCGTTTGTAGACGATTATTTGAAGAGGACGTATCCGGGTCGCGAAGCGGAGATGTTTGAGGAGCTGGCGAAGTCGCAGCCAATTGGGCGAATGGCCGAGCCGACCGAGGTGGCATCTCTGGCTTTGTTTTTGTGCTCGGACGAAGCTTCATTTATTACGGGTAGCGATTATCCGCTGGACGGTGGATTTTTCAACCTGCGGGGATAGGGCATGGATCTGCAGCTGAAAGACAAAGTCGTGATCGTGACCGGCGGAGCGAAAGGAATTGGCGCGGCGATTGTTCGCGAATGCGCGGCAGAGGGTGCGATCCCCGTGATCGTCGGGCGTGACGGGGATGTTGCAAGGGAACTGCAAGGCGAACTGAAAAAAAGCGGCGCGCGTTGCGGGGTGATCACGGTTGAGTTGGGGACGGCTGAGAGCTGCGAGCAATCCGTTGCGAGCGTTCTGAAAGAGTTTGGACATCTCGACGCGCTGGTGAATAACGCGGGGCGTAACGACAAAGTGGGACTGGAAGAGGGAAATCCCAGCGAGTACGTGGAATCCCTCAAGCGCAACCTGGTGCATTACTACAGCATGGCGCACTACGCCTTGCCGCATCTGAAGCGGGCTCGCGGTGCGATTGTGAATATTGGATCGAAGACTGCTGTGACGGGGCAGGGAAGCACATCGGGGTATGCGTCGTCGAAGGGTGCGATTATGGCGCTGACACGCGAATGGGCGGCTGAGTTGTTGCCCTACGGAATCCGCGTAAACACAGTAATTCCCGCCGAAGTGATGACGCCGCTTTATCGCAGCTGGCTCGACACGTTTCCGAAGCCGGAGGATAAGCTGAATGTCATCCTGTCGAAGATTCCCCTGGAAAAACGAATGACCACCGCGGAAGAGATCGCGGCGATGGTGGTGTTTTTGCTGTCGGCGAAATCGAGCCATACGACCGGGCAACATTTGTTCGTGGATGGCGGGTACGTGCACTTGGATCGCGCTCTGACGTAAGCGAAAAGAAATCCGAATGACGAAATCGGCTCCGATCACTGAACGCCGCTACGTGATGCCGCTGGTCCTGGTGACCAGCTTGTTTTTTGTGTGGGCGATTGGGGTCAACCTGAATGACGTGCTGATCCAGCATTTGAAGAAAGCGTTCGGGCTGACGGACACGCAATCGTCGCTGATCCAGATGGCGTTTTTCGGTGGATATTTTCTGGCGGCATTTCCTGCTGGATGGCTAATGCAACGCTTGGGCTACAAGCGGGGAATTCTGATTGGGCTGCTGGTTTGCGCGACGGGCACCATTTTGTTTATTCCGGCCGCATCGGTGCGAGTGTACGGATTTTTCCTCTTTGCGTTGTTTGTGATGGCATGCGGGCAGTCGGTGCTCGAGGTAGCAGCCAATCCTTACGTAACGACGCTGGGTCCGCCAGAAAGTTCGGAGCGCCGGCTGAATCTGGCGCAATCCTTCAACGCCACGGGCGCCGTACTGGTTGCTCTGCTGGGGTCAAAATTTATTTTGTCGGGAATTGAGCACAGTCCGGCGGAACTGGCCGCGATGTCCCCGGCGCAGTTGTTGGCTTATCGCGTGTCGGAAGCCAACATGGTGAAGATGCCATACCTGGTGATTACGGGGATTTTCTTATTCATCGCGCTGCTGATTTTCCTGACGAAGCTGCCGGAGATTCGTGAGACGAGCGATGAACCTCTGGGGTCCGCAAAGGTGGGGTTGAGAGGGACACTTGCGCATCCGCACCTGATTCGGGGAGTGATTGCTCAGTTTCTTTATGTGGGAGCGCAGGTAGGGGTGGCGAGCTTCATCATCCGGTTCAGCGAGTTCACCATGCCGGGAATGCGTGAAAAGGCTGCCGCCCATTACTTGCAGGCGCATTTGGCGGGATTCATGATCGGACGGTTCGGCGGTTCGGCCATCATGCAGAAGGTGGCGCCATCGCGGCTGCTGAGTTTGTTCGCGGCCGGATCGTTGATCTCGCTGCTCGTGGTACTGCTCGGGACGGGGCGTCCGACGGTGTGGGCGATTGTGCTGGTTGGACTGTTTCACTCCATCATGTTTCCAACTATCTTCGCGTTGAGCCTGAAGAATCTGGGCCCGTATACGAAACTCGGGTCGTCACTACTTGTGATGTCGATTATCGGCGGGGCGGTGTGCCCAGTAATTATGGGAAGAATTTCGGATGCCTGGAATATTCAGTACGCGTTTGTGGTCCCGCTGATCTGCCATGCGTACATTCTTTACTTCGCATTGAGCGGATATCGGCCAGCTCCGGTTGTGACGGCATTGGGAGTTCCTGCGGGAGAGATTTCGTGACGCGACGCTACTGCCTGACGCTCGATTTGAAGGACGATCCAGAGTTGATCGCGGAGTACAAGCGCTATCACGAGAAGATATGGCCGGAGATTACGCTGAGCATTAAGGACTCGGGCATCGAGGACATGGAGATTTATCTGCGCGGGACGCGCATGTTTATGATTATGGAAGTGGGCGAGAAGTTTTCTTTTGAAGCGAAAGGCGAGGCGGACCGGCTGAATCCTAAAGTGCAGGAGTGGGAGAAACTGATGTGGAAATTTCAGCGCCCTTTGCCGCAAGCCAAGCCCGGGGAAAAATGGCTGCTGATGGAGAGAGTCTTTAAACTGCAAGAGTAGCTGCGAACAACAACATACTTTCCTGAGGAATTACTTTTGAAGCCAGAATCATCTTTTAAACTTTATAGGACTGCGTCTGGGTATGTCGTTGAGCACGAGGGCCAGTTCTATGCCGGGGATGAATGCGCGTGGGATGAGTTGGTTGCTCGCGAGGATCTGGGGACGCATTTGCGCGATGTAATTCAAGGGGAACGCACCGTCGACAAATTGGATGAGTCGCGGATGCTGGCTCCGATTGGATCGCAAGAAGTCTGGGCCGCCGGTGTGACCTATTTCCGCAGTAGGGATGCGCGCATGGAAGAATCGAAGTCGGCGGGAGGAGCTGATTTCTACGATCGCGTGTATAACGCCGAGAGGCCGGAACTTTTCTTTAAGGCTACGCCGAACCGAGTCGTGGGCCATCGAGGTGAAGTTGCGATTCGGAAAGATGCAAAATGGTCTGTGCCGGAACCGGAACTGGTGCTGATGATCAGTCCTTCCGGAAAAATTCTTGGCTACACGATCGGAAACGACATGAGCTCGAGGGATATCGAGGGCGAGAATCCCTTATATCTTCCGCAAGCCAAGGTCTATCACAGAAGTTGCGCGATTGGGCCGTGCGTGCTGGTTTCGGAGGAGGCTCCGGCGCGCTCGACGGAGATCCGGTTAGAGATTTTGGGTGGTGGTGCGAAGGTTTTTGCTGGATCAGTGACTGTCGGGTCCATCAAGAGAGATTTCGCGACGCTGGTGGAATATCTGTACCGCGACAACGAATTCCCGAAGGGATGTTTCTTGTTCACGGGCACTGGGATTGTTCCACCTGATTCGTTCACGCTGCAAGTTGGAGACGAGGTGCGTATCGAGATCGGTGGGATTGGAACGCTGGTGAACTTCGTCGCGTTGAACGTTTAGCGGCCCTCAGGCTTGCAGGCGATCGCCCACTTGCTCGGCCGCAATGGCCCATGGGCATTCGGCCTGATGTTCCTGCAGGTCGCTCAGGGCGCGCTGCAAATCAACGTGCTTTCTGGCGGCGAGCCTTGGGCTGATCTTGAAAAAGGCGGCAGAGCGGGCCTCTTCGTAACTCGCATTCCTGCGTTCCAGGACCCGGTACAAATCGCGACACTCAGAACAGTTCATAGATACCTCAGCTGCGGCGACGAACTATCCAGGACATGCATCCGGTTGTAAAAAGGTCGCGTGGGGCAGCCGTCAGGCTGAGCATGCTCGGGGAGGACTGTCCCGCCTCTGCCCCACGCTTATGTATGCATCTTTGGGCACTGGGCAAAGTTTTGCAATAGGCAAAAGTGCCTGAAATGCGGGCGAAAAATACATATTCAGAAGGTCTTGGCGAAAAGTAATGGGCGATCCTATTCAGGAGTTTCCAGCGGGAAACGTACGGGCGAAGCGGCTGACGCCGGCGTTTCTTCATAGGAAGATGCCTGGTATGCGACTGGGATGATGGCAGCGACGGTGGTTTCGTGCTCGTCGCTCCGAAACTCGACGCGTCCGCCGATATATCCGATTCTTTCGTGCATGCCGGAGATACCGACTCCGCCTGCGAACCCGCTTGAGGCCTGAATTTCTTTGAGGAGATCGGCACGGAATCCGTGGCCCGTATCGATGACTGCCACTTCAATCATGCGATCTTGCAGATTCGCCTTGACCGCGGCTGTTTCGCTTCCGGAGTGCCGGTGAACGTTGGCCAGCGCCTCTTGCACGAAGCGATAGATCGCGATCTCCTGATTCGGGTGCAGCGTCGCGGCCTTCAGGTCCTTCGAAATTTCGACCTTCACGCGGAGCCCGCTGCGGTCGCGGAACTCCTCCACGAACATCTGCATGGCAGACCAGAGGCCGAGTTCATTGAGCATAGGTGGATGCAGAAGATAGGAGAAGGTCCGGATCTCACGCGCGACGCGCTTGGCGAGTGCGAGCGATTCTGCGACTTGTTTCTGCGCGTTTTCCGGAAGGGAACGCCGCACGGCCATGAGGGCTCCGAGGTTGAGCGTCAGCGCAGTCATTTCCTGCGAAGTAGAATCGTGCACTTCGCGGGCGATGCGACGTTGTTCTTCTTCCTGGATGCGCAACAGGCGTTCGGACATCTGGAGCAGCGTGTGTTCGGCCAGTTCCTGTGAAGTAATGTCCTCGACCATGACTACGCAATATTTCAACTCAGCGTCGTTGGCGCGCAAAGCGGAGACGGTGACCCTGGCCGACCGGATTTCACCATTCGGGCGTACATAACGCTTTCGGATCTGATATCGATCGCGATTGCCGCGGACCACCTCGCGATACATTGTGCGGGTGAGATCCAGATCCTCGGGATGAGAAATCTTCTCGAAGGTGAGGGAAGGTAGGTCGGATTCCGTGTAGCCAACGATGGAACAGAATGCAGGGTTGCAACGTAGAAGATGCCCTTCAGGGTCGACGAGGACCATGCCGATGGCGGCGTGCTCAAAGATGATGTGAAATTCTTCCTCGCTTCGGCGGAGCGCCTCTTCCGCTTGCTTGCGGCCCGTGATGTCCATGGTGAGGCCGACGAGTCGAAGGGGTTCGCCGGATCTGTCGAAGAAAACGCGGCCTCGTGATTCCACCCAGCGGATTTCGCCGTCGCTTTTGCGACGTATCCGATATTCGGCGCGCGACTGGCCCGTTCTCAGAGTTTGGGAGACGGTGGCCTGGGCTTGGGCGAGATCCTCCGGGAGGATTAGATTTTCCCAGTCCACGTGAGTGCCGCGCACAGTCCCCACTGGTAATCCGAAAAGTTCGGCCAGTTCCGGGGACCATAAGACTTGATTGCTTTGCAAGTCGAGATCAAAAGATCCCATGTGTGCCGCTCTTTGAGCTTGATCGAGTAGTTCGCGGCCGGCGCGTAACTCTTCTTCAACTTTTTTCTGCTCGGTAATATCCGTAAGTGTAACTACCGCCTGCCGAACTTTCCCGTCGTCACCAAGAATCGGCCACGCGCTGGTTAGCACCCAGCGGCGTTCACCGGTGGCAGGATGAAAATTCCTGAGCGCAACATTGAGCACCGGCTTAGCCGTGCGAATAGCACGCTGGCTAGGGCGTTCTGCGATCGGACAGGGAGTGCCATCTTCGCGAAGTACGTGAAGCGCGGGATCGGCCAGGCTCATGGAGGCTGCCTGTGCGGCGCTGATGCCCGCGATTTCAAGAAACTTCGGGTTAAAAATCTGTATGGCTGCGTTACTGTCGAGCACTACGATTCCCACCGGAGCGGTGGCGACTACTGTGCGAAAGCGCTCCTCGCTCGTCTTCAACGCTCCGTAGAGTCCGCTCAGCCGGAGGGTCGCATCGTTGAAGACTCGCCCCAACGTTGCGAGTTCGTCTTCGCCTTCGACGTGGACTGGTTTCTGGAAGTCTCCGAGGGCGAGAGCTTTTGCGCCAGCGTCAAGCTGCGCCAGCGGTTGCGTGATGCTGCGTGTGACGACGATTCCCAGAAAGGTCGCGACGACCAAAGTGAACAGCGCGGTCAGAGCATGCATCAGGAAAACGCGCTTTTCCTGGCGTTGAATCGCCTGCTGGGTGAGGGTTCGCTCGGCCGCGACCTCCACATCGACTTTCTCGACCAACATCGACGTTAACGAGCTAAGTGGCCGTACTTGATTCTCGAGACGCAAGCGGACGGCAGGCCAATCTCCAAGATTCGCGAGGTCAGTTAAGGCGTCGATTTGTGCGGGCAACGCACTTTCGATGGTGTCAAGGGCGCTCAGCATCGTCGGATCGCGGGCCAGAAGATCGGACGGCGTTCGGAGAGCGCGGTCGGCCCGCTCCATGTCGTCGAGAAACTGACGACGAAGAGTGGCGCTTTCTTCGGAGAAACGATGAGAATCCTCCGATGTGGCGAGATCTTCCAATTTGTCGCGGAGAATCAGCAGGTTGGCGTGGACACTGAGCACAGCGTGCGATTCCAGATCGAGATCGTGAATACGTTCTTCCTGATGGCGAACCCGATCAAACTGCCAGAGGGTAAAAGCGTGGCTAGCAATCATCAAGACCACGATCGTCACGAAGCATAGCGTCAAGCGAGCGCCGATGTTGAGTTGCCGAGGGCGACGCGCGCGCTCCAACTGCTGCCAGAAGGACTTTGGAAGCGGGAACGGTGGAGAACCTGAATTGGATTCAGTTTCCATGCTCTTCGCCTCGTTGATTCGTTGAAGGTAGTCCTGTGATGCGAATCAATTCCTGTTCGAGATCTGCGGCAGCCCGCGCCGCCGGCTTTTGTTTGGTAAGCACCGAATGCACGGACTCAAAGTATGCCTGGGAAACTTGCTCGTAGTGCGCTCCAGAGACGGTCGATGGTCGAACTCCCAGGGGACTGCGGAAAATCTGGTTCAGGTCCGCAAAATGCGAGAAAGTTTTGACCACTTCGGGGGTGTCGTACAAGGTGGGCATCACGGAAGGTTGAGAAGTTGCCATCGCGCGCGCTCTTTCGACGTCGCGACGGCAAAGATAGCGCACGAGCGCAACAGCTTCGAGAGGGTGGCGCGAGTTGCGGAAAACGCTAAGGCTGGCTCCTCCTAAAGTTCCGACGTGGCCGGAACGGCCACCCGGCAAAACGGTTGCGACGAACCTGTTGCGTGCGGCGGAATCGGTGTTTTGACTGGTCGAGTAAGCTGCCGGCCAATTGCGCATGAAGGCGGCATTTCCCGCCCGCCAGATATTGAGTGCGTCCCATTCACGATATGCGACAACGCTAGGCGGAGAGATGGAGCCGACCCAGCGCGCAGCCCGTTCCCAGGAATGGATCGCGGCGGGATTGTTGACGCTGATTTTTCCGTCCGACTCGATGATCCGCCCTCCGCCTTCGGAAGCCTGCCATTCGAGGGCATTGCAGGTGAGTCCTTCTGAGGGGGCACCCTCCCAGACGTAGCCCCAGAACTCCTGATTTCCTTTGGCGCGTTCGCCTTTTTGGATGCGGGCGGCCATCTTTTCTAATTCGTCCCAGGTCGCGGGAGGAGCGTGATAGCCGTACGCGCGCAACAGGTCGGAGCGATAGAAGAGCAGTCCCGCATCGGCGTGATACGGCATAGCGACGAGTTTTCCGTCGACGGTATCATTGGCGACCAAATTGGGAAAGTCCTGGGCGGTGTCCGCGAGATAAGGATTCAGGTTGAGAGAGTATTGCGCCGTCATTGCCGGCCAGATTACGTCGATGGCAAAGACGTCTGGAGCATCGGTGGGATTGTCGAGGAGCCTGCGCAACAGAGCGAGTTGATCGATCGCTGTTTCCGGAGCCGGGAAGTCCTTGACGATGATGCCGGTTTCGCGGGTGAACTCTTCTTCTTCGTGTGCGCGCCAGGAAAGAAACTGTTTATCGAGCCATCCGGGATCAAGCAGTGTCACTGTTACTGGTGGGGATGCGGGCGCGGTTGCGTGACACGCCATGATTCCGAGAAGCAAAGGAATGACAAGGCAGTCCGCAAAAGCTGCGCGAAGAAGTGTCTGGACGCGCCGATGAAGTCGGAATGTAGCGAGACTCGAACGGAAACGCCGGCGCTTCATGTTTTCCCCCGGGGCCGGCCGAAGTACGGCGATTCTAACACTGCTTTTGGCGCGCAACAGCCGAAACTGAGGGCAATCCCTTGCAGGCTTGCAGGGCGAGAGTAGAATAGGCGCGAACTTGCCGAAGCCTTTACCGGGCGCTGAACTCGGCTGTAACGGGGAGAGTTCATGCAACCGTCAACCCGGTACGGGAGGGGGCGGCATGCAAACTGTTTCGATTCTGGTCGCAGATGACCACGCGGTCGTGCGCCGTGGTCTGCGCGCTCTGCTGGAAACGCATCCGGACTGGCGGGTTATTTCGGAAGCAGGCAACGGGCGGGAGGCCGTAGAGAAAGCTGCCACCCTTCGCCCGCAAGTGGTAATCCTCGACATCGGCATGCCCAAGTTGAATGGGCTGGACGCCGCCGCCCTGATCTATAAGGCAAACCCCAAAACACGCATCCTGATCCTGACGATGCACGCTGCGGAAGCCCTGATTGAGCAAACCCTGAATGCGGGCGCCAGTGGATATGTACTGAAATCCGATGCCGAACGGGATTTGATCGCCGCTGTCGATGCGCTTCTCCATAACAAGACATTTTTTACATCGGCTGCGTCGGCGGTGATCCTTGATCATTTGCGGCAAGGACATTCGAAAAAGGATGTCCGCACGTCAGGGGACCGCTTGAGCGTTCGTGAGCGAGAAGTCGTGCAATTGCTCGCAGAAGGCAAGAGCAACAAGGAAATCGGTGCGGCCCTCAACATCAGCAAGCGTACCGTCGACCACCATCGCGCCAGAATCATGGAGAAGTTGAAGGTGCAATCGGTCGGCGAACTCGTTCTTTACGCTGTGCGGAACAAAATTGTTGAGCCGTGAATTGGCGGTTTGGCGCAGCATTTCAAAAATGACGCGAGTCGTTATTGCAGCGCGACGCGAATTTTCGACAGAAGATTGTGGCGAGTGAACGGCTTTTCAATCAGCATGATCTCTGTGGTCGACAGCCGGTAGCGCTGAAACAAGTCGCCTGCGTATCCCGACATCAACAACACTCTCACCTGAGGCTGAAGTTCCCTCAATTGCTCTGACAATTCGATGCCGCTCATGGCCGGCATCAGCATGTCGGTAAGCAGCAGATCAATTGGTTCCCGGCTTTCTTGGACGACGCGGAGAGCATGGGGCCCGTCTGTAGCCTCAAGCACTTTGTATCCGGAACTCGAGAGAAGAGCGGTGATGAGCTTGCGAAGTGCTTCATCATCTTCGACGACAAGAATCGTCTCTGCGCCGATCACGATATCAAGCAATGGCGTGAGCTCCGCCGCGGGCTGCGCAGCGTGATCTTGTTCAGGGAAATATAGCTTGAAGGTAGTTCCGCGGTCCGGCTCGCTATAGACCCAGATATAGCCATCACTCTGTTTGACGATCCCGTAGACGGTGGACAAGCCCAGCCCGGTTCCCTGGCCGGGGCCCTTGGTAGTAAAGAATGGCTCGAAGACCTGGGACAAAGTTTTCTCGTCCATGCCGCAGCCGGTGTCGGTGACGGAGAGCAATACATAGCGGCCTGGACGGACGGACAAATGCGAATCGACGTAACCCTCTCGCAGGTCGACGCTGGAAGTTTCGATCGCGATCATTCCCCCTTGAGGCATGGCATCGCGGGCGTTTACGACGAGATTCATGAGAATTTGCTCGATCTGTCCGAGATCGGCGCGGATGGAACCGACCGTGCCGGGTTGAAAGGAGAGAGCGATATCTTCGCCGATCATGCGCAACAGCATCTGCGTGAGATTGTTCACGACGGCGTTCAAGTCAAGAGGACGCGGATAAAGAACCTGTTGGCGGCTGAAGGCCAATAGTTGTCGAGTTAACGAAGCGGCGCGTTCGGCGGCCAGCTTGATCTCATTCAGATGTTTTGACACACCGTGGCCCGCGCCGAGTCGATAAACGGCGAGTTCGCTGTATCCGATGATCACGGTCAGGATGTTATTGAAGTCGTGTGCGACGCCTCCAGCGAGGCGTCCGATAGCACCCATCCTTTGCGCTTGTCGAAGCTGATTCTCAAGGCGGCGAGCTTCGGTGACATCTTGCGTTACGGCGAGGACGCAGGGAGTGCCGTCGACGTCGATGGCCTCAGCGGTCACGTTCGCCTCCCGGACGTCTCCCGACTTAGTGCGCAATCGGGTAACGAGTCCGCGGCTCACGCTGGAGTCGTTGAGTTGCTGAAGAAGTTTTGAGCGATCGAGAGAGTCGACCCAGATTCCGAGTTCCGTCGAACTGCGACCAATGACATCGCGGCGCTCGAAGCCGAGCATCTGCAGAAATGCGTGATTTACGTCGACGTAACGTCCGTCGGCGACGGTGCTGATCGTGATTGAAAGAGGACTGGAGCGGAAAGCCTTGGCGAAGAGATTTTGACGATAGCGCCCGTTGCGCCGGAGAAGAAGGAAAACAATAAGGATCAGGACGAAATTGAGTCCGTAAGCAAAAGCGGCGGCAAGATTTTGGCCGGATTCTAGTAAGCTCAGGTTTTGAGAGGGCCCTCGCCCGTTCGAAGAGCCGGCGGTTTCAAGGGGCAGATTGGCCGGTCGAGCCGCGGCCTGAGCGAAACCCGTATGAGAGCGAATTCCGATGAACTGAAGCGAGGCTCCGCCGCACAAGGCTACGAGCACCGTTAACATGATGCACAGCCTGGCGCTCGATACCGACTTCAACAGACCTCCAATGACGATGAACCGATAACTCGGCCAATGGACCGGCCGCGGTCCATACCATCGCACATACTTGAATGGCGGGAATACTTCAGCGTCGCTCAATTGCGCGCATATTTCAATTCGTAGAAGTACCTATCGGGGGTGGTATGGAATACCGACCGGCGAATGTTTGCTTAAGACGCAGTTCAAGTGAGGCGCCATCCGCAGTTATTCGGTGGTGTAGTTGATTTCCATACGCCGGACTTGAAGACTCGAGGCGTAAAGCGCAATCAGGGCGACGATCAGCAGGCCGAATACTGCAATCGGAGCGGATACAGGGTCTGGGTTGGAAATCAGCAAGGCGAGGAGCGGAGGCACTCCCGGCGGAGAGGGAATATTCACCGGGCATAGCGCTTTGAGGTAATAGATCACGCTGAATTGCTTGAGCAGCGCGGGCAAGAATGGATTCGCCATCTCCCAGATCAAAATTCCAACGGTTGGCAGAATCGGATTCTTGAAGAGCATTCCAGCGACGAGGAAGAAGGCGCCATATCCGACGCAGGCGAGCACGGTGACGCCGAGATAAACGGCGGCGTGCTCCATCCCGTGGTTGTTGTAGAGGTAAAGGTCGCGAACTCCCGGAGACAGGTGCCACACGAAGGCTATGTTTTGCAGAAGTTCGCTGGTTACAAAAATGACACAGGTGGCCAAAAGGCCGGCAAGAAATTTTCCTACCATCAGAACTTCGCGGCGAATCGGAGCTAAGAAGTAGAAGTGAAGGCTGCGGTCGAGAATCTCGCCTCGGAACAGGTTCATGAAAATTCCCAGGCAGCCGAAGAAGACTGCGAGGCGAAGAAAGAAGAACTGGAAAACTCCGGCGAACATGATGGAGTCTCGGCCCAGGTTATAACCATCCTCGATATGAATGCCTTCGACGCTTCCGTCGACCAGGCTCACGTAAAGATCGTTTTGCCCATCGGAGTAATGATATTCCTCATGCGTGGTCGGGACGGAATGGTCCTGACCTCGATCGCGGTGCTCATCCCATCGAAAAATGATGGGCGGCTTGCCGAGAAGCGCGAAGACCTCCTCTTTCGTCATCCCCGTTTTGACCGCTTGCAGATCCTGAGCTGTGAGCGGCTTCTCGCTGCGGCGCGCAATGCTTGCCGTTCGCTTTGCCTGGATCGTGTTGGCGACGGAATATCCCATGAAAAGCAGGACGGGAAGCAGGGCGAGAAAGTAAATCCAAAGACCCCGCCGGGCGAAGAACGTCTTGCGAAGTTCGATCCGGACGACCGCCTTGATTTGTGCCCACCAGATTCGCGTCATCGGACGACCTCGTCGTTGCCAATCAAGTATTCGTAAACGGAGAGCACATCGTCGTCGGCCGGAGCTACGGACTCGATCTCGATTCCGTTTGTGGCAATTTTGTTCAGCGTCAGATACAGGCCGTCGGCGTCGCGGGTCTTCAGGAGCAGACCGCGTCCATCTTTATGGATCGAGATTTCGATTGTGTCCTCGGACGATAGGATCTTTGATGCGAGTTCACGCGGCTGTTTGCAGCGAATCAGGATTTGCGTAGGATGTTCGCGAATCTCGCTGCGCACGTCCTGGATCGCGCCTTCGGCAACGACGTAACCGTTGCTCATCAGGATGACCTGATCGGATATCACATCAACTTCGTGAAGGATGTGGCTGGAGATCACGACGTAGCAGCCCTCCGACGCAGCCCAGCGAAACATGGCGATCATCTCGGAGCGGGCGAGCGGGTCGAGGCCGTTCAGCGGTTCGTCAAGAATCAGAACTTTCGGATTGTGGGCCAGCGCTTGGGCCAGGCGAATCCGCTGCCGCATCCCTTTGCTGTATCCGGCAACGTTGCGGTTCGCGGCTTCCGTCAGGCCGACTCTCTCGATGGCGCGCATGGCGAGTTGCTCGGCCTTGCTTGCGTCCATCCCCGTCAAGCGGAGATAGGAATTCACGAACTGAAGGCCCGAAAGACCCTTGGGCATCGCATCAAACTGCGTGCTGTAACCAACGAGTTTGAAGAGATTTTCCGGGTCGTTAGTCTGGCAACCTAGAACTTCGATGCGGCCGCGGGTGGGGCGGACGAGCCCGGTCATCAAGTTCATCAGCGTCGTCTTGCCCGAGCCGTTGGGTCCGACGAGACTGGTGATTCCCGGAGGGATGGAGAGATTGACCCTGTTCACGCCGAGAATTTCCCCGTAGAACTTCGACACATCCTCGAGGACGATTCGGTCGCTCATCGTACGACCTCGTAGGCGCGGACTTTGCGAAGCAGTAGCCCGAGGCAAACGGCGCAATAGATGAGAATGGCGATCCATGCATCGACGACGGGGATAGCGTGTTCGACGTCGATCTGAAACAGAGAATTCCATACCGTCCGCATTAGATAGGCGAGGTTGACGAAATGGCCTGCCTGCGTGCGCATGACAGCATTAATTGCCTCGGCGAATCCGGCTCCGAAAAAGAGCATGGCTAATAGCAGGGCGCCAGCGACGATCCGCCATTTCACCCACGCGGAGAGTGCCATCGCGAGGAGAGAGAGGACTGAAATCCAAATCAGGGATGAGACGATGATACTGCCTGCGATCCAGAGGTGATCCCAAGTCCATGCGGGTCCGGCAAGCGTGGCTTGCACGAGGAACAGAACCAGTCCGGGAATCCATGTGATCTGCGAGAGAAGAATTCCGAGGACGGATGCTTTTCCGAGAACGTATTCGGGGCGAGAAAGCGGGCGACAGAAATAAAGAGGCAACGCCCCGTTGGCGAGGTCTTGTGAGATCAGGCTGGGGCCTGCGAATGCAGTCAAAACGAAGGCCAGCACTCCTTGCACATTCATGAAATAGAAAAAGAATCTGTTGTCGATGACCAGCACCTGGCTGGGCGCGCCGATCTGTTGCAGAAACGCCAGATTGTGAGCGAGGTAGATCATCGCCAGGCACACGAGCGGATAAAAAAAGGATGCGACGAAAAGGGCAGTCTGAAACTTCGAGCGAAACAGGTTCTGCCGAGCATAACGGAATAGCACGAACCAGCGCGACCAACCAGGAGTGAGCGGTCCGGTGTAAGAGGCGTAGGTGCGCCTATAGACGGCCATCGAAGCTCCGTGGTGCCAGAATTATCTCGAACATGCCAGTTCTCAGCTTTCTTGCTTCTTAACTCTCCATAGCCTTGAGGAAAATATCCTCGAGCGTGTCGCGCCGGAAATTCAGCCGGCGAATGCGGACGTCGCGCTCCGCTGCCAGGCGGAAGATATCTCGCGTCTCAATTCCTTCGGGCAGGATGATCTTCATGCGGTTAGCGCGGATCGCACACTCGCATCCCAACTTTTCGATCGCTTCAGTGAAATCGCCATTGGCACCGTAGAACTCCATCTCAAGAAAGCGACGGTTGGCTTTACGTTCTTCTTGGAGGTCAGAGTAGTGAGCGATTCGTCCTTGCTTGAGGATCAGGACCTCGTCGCATGTGTCTTCCACATCACGGAGCAGATGCGAGCAGAGAACGATGCGTACCTGCTGGCTGTCACGCATTTCGTGAATCATGCGGATCATGCGTTGCCGGGCCGAGGGATCGAGCCCGTTTGTGGGTTCGTCGAGAATGAGGAGCTTCGGACCGTGGACGATCGCCTGCGCCAACTTTGCGAGCTGCTTCATGCCCAGGGAATACGTTCCGAGTTGCCGGTAGCGGGCTTCAGCAAGGCCGACGTAGAACAAGGCTTCGTGCGCGCGCTCGAGAGCGACGCTCGAAGGCAATCCGGAAAGTTCGCCCATCATGCGGACTAGCGATACGGCGGTCATCTTCGAGATAAAAGCGTCGTTCTCAGGCATGTAGCCGACGAGGCCGCGAATTTCTCTCTTGCCGGTCCGAATATCGTGTCCGAAGATCCGCGCCGAACCGCTGTGGGGCGGATAAAAGCCAAGAAGAGTATTGATCAGAGTGGACTTGCCAGCACCATTCGGACCCAGAAGGCCGATGGCGCGTCCGCGTAAGGAAGCAGTGAGACCGCGCAGAATCTCGCGGTCCCCAAACTTCACCGAAAGATTTTCGAGTTCGATGAGAGGCGTGCGCGGGGCAGCTACCGCCGGCTGAAGCTCGGCGGTGGCTGCTCCGTTTTGTGTCGTCGTGCTCACTGAGTTGGTTGAGAAGAATGGTTCATCGCGCCGCCCAAAAGCATCTGCGGCAGGAACGGCCCATTATGGCTCATCGTTAATAGAGTGCCTAGATCGAAGCCCATGAATCCAGTGTTGCTGGCCACAACGATCCGATCGCTCTCGCCGTACGCATAGATTAAGCCGGGAGCGGAGTTCGCGGTCAGGGCGTCGATCGATTGACGTTGCTGCGCGGTGAGCGCGCCGCTCGATTTCAGACTCTCTACAAGCGGGCCCACGACCGGTCCGATGTTGTGGTAGAAGATTGCCGAGAAATTCGTGTAACCGTCGCTCGGCAGCAGCGCCTGGAACGTTGAGGAATGCGGGAGCGAGTATCCGGCTTGGCGGATCTGAATCGCCCGCGAGATCGTCGCCACATCCGGCGCCGCTATCAGATAGTTGTCAACATAGGTGTAGTCGATTTCCGAATTTAGGGAGTCAGCCGATTTCGGATTCGAGGAATGCACGACGAAATAAGTTTGCGAGCCAACTTGGCGCTTGGTTAGCTGCAACGAGTGACCCTGGTGATTTTCACGATTGAAAGCGTCGACCAGTTTCTCGATCGTTGCTTGCAACGTCGTGGGATCGTACACTTCGAAGATGAGCTTCCATCGCGGGGTCGGGACCATCGGTCCGTCGAAGGCCATGGTGACTTCGCCGCCGAGTGGAGCAGCGATGTCGTCAAGCACCCGTACTCCGCTCTTGGCTTCGAATTCGGCAAGGCTCTCGGAGAACTTCGGATCGCTGCTTCCCATCGCGTTGAAGAGCTCTTCCAGAATGCTTCGGGGATTCTTGATGACTGCCGAGGTCGTCATGCTGGCTTCCGGCGAAACGAACTCCAGGGAGCCCATGGAAGCGGGCGAAGCTAACCATGACGCTACGCCCTGGCGCTGAGAGGCGAACGTCAAGGCCGCTTGATTGTCGGTCTTGCCGCCCATTTCCCGATGCTCCATCGTCAGGTAGCGCACGTCGCTCATTCCGGAGGGCAGGTGATTGCCACCGCCATTAGCAGGTACGTCGTGCGCGACAATTTGTTCCATGTCCGCAGAAAAAAGCCATTCCGCGCCCTGCTGGTAGGCCTGGGTGATTTGCTGGTAGAAGGGCGTTGCGGTGAACGCGCCGGTTGAGCCTTGTTTTACGCGGGCTGCGGTCCGCTGCAGTTGACCTGCATCGGGGCTGGCGATCAGCAAATCGTTGTCGATATAGACCAGCAGGCTTTCACCTGACGCGGCCGTGACAGACGAAGGATCATGCACGATCTGCAAAGGAATATGAGATCGGTTCGCGCCTATCTGCGCGGCTTCCTTTTGAAGAAAGGCTTCCAATTGAACGGAGCCTTCCATTCCAGGCTGCCGAATTTTCGCGAGAATGACGGGTGCGGTGTAGGTCGAGCCCGTTTTTCCAGCGGCGAATACGATTTCGTCTCCCAAGAAGCTGCTAAAGGTTTGGAGTTGGTTCAGAACATCGTCAAGCTTTGGACCGTTTCCTTTTTGCTGCTGGTGCCACCAATCCCGCAGAGCGGGGCTCTGCTGGAGCCGGTCATGGAAAAGTCGCCCAGCTTCATTCAGAGTGTTTGAGATATTCGGAATCGCGGCGTACACGACCGTGTTGTCTGGAACGTACGGCAACAGGTCGGAGCTGTAGCGCAATCCGGGGCCGGGGATTGCGGCGAACTGCTTCTGCAGAATCGAGAAGTCGCCGAGGAGCGCGAGATATTTCGCCGAGTTCTTGCTCCAGGCGATTTCCGTCGGGATTGGAACCTTGGAAACACTGGCGCTGGAAGTCGTCTCCTCGCCGGGATGCAGTTCGGCCGTGTTCTCGCCCGAATCCACGCGGACCACGCCTTCGATCACGGCCACGCGTGATCCTTTGATCCCATGGTTGACGGAGAAAATTGTTCCCTTCACCGACACCAGACAATCGTCTGTTGCGACATATAAATGACCCGAATGCTGCTTCGCAGCCTGCACAATCACCTGGCCGTCATCGAGGTGAATGGTGGTGCCTTTCCATGCACGGGAGACGGAGACGCCTGCTCGCTCTCCCATTTCGACGAGAGAGCCATCTTGCAAGCGGAGAACCGCGGTCGATCCTTTTGCTGTGCGGACATGCACGCCGCTGTCGATCTGATATCCGGCGGGCACCAGGCGCATATCGTCGCCCGATACCGCGTAAAGCGAACCGTTTACGCTTTCCACAGAGCCGCGGACGGGATGTTGTCCGGGAAGAAGACCATCGTTGAATGAGATAACGACGAATGTGATAGCTGCGACTGCAGCCGTTGCCAGCGCCCAGCGCCACGGACGAAATGCCGGAGACTTTGGTTCGGCTCGCCATGTCATTTGGCGGTCGCCTTCGCGCGCGCGCTCAACGGCGTGACGGCAGGCCACGCAGGCGTGTACGTGATCTTCGAAGAGCAGCCGACGAGGCGCAGCCATTCGGTTTCCGAGGTAGGCAGGGATCAAAGACTGAAAGTCGTCGCAGCTTCGAAGCGTGCGGAGATCCATCCCAGCGCTCGGAGAATCGCCTGTGATTGCAGTCCACACGCGGTCGCTCGCTTGATCGATGATTTTGTCGTCTACGTGCTCGTTTCGAATGGTCGATAGCAAACGATCGAACTTTTCATTAGTCATGATCTGTCTCCTAAGTAGCTGCCGAGCTCCTTGCGGAGCTGTTGGCGTGTGCGATGGACGATGACGGCCACCAGCACCTGGGAAATACCCAGCATTTTTCCGATCTCTGAGTTCGTGAATCCTTCAAGAAAGCGAAGGGCGAAGATTTCTGCCGGCCTCGGCTGGAGCTGTGCCAGAGCTCTTCCGAGAGCCTGCCGAAGCTCGGGCGTTTCCTCGCGAGGAAAGTCAGTCGTCAACTCGACGGTGCGATCGGCCTGGCGCGCTCGAATGACATCCAGCGATGCGTTAATCGCAGCCCGCCGCAGATAGCTCTCGTGGTTGTCGAGCGCCTCGGCGGTTGATTCGCGGCGAAGCAGGCGCAGAAACACGACCTGCAGCACATCTTCGGCATCCGCTGAGTTGCCGGTAATCCGGTACGCGGTGCGGAAGACCATGCCATGATGCGCCCGAAATGCGAGTTCTAGTTCGGTCGGAATCGCGATACCCGGCTCTTCTTTCAGTGCGCTTTGCAGATTACGCCTCCTAACTTCCTTTCTCATCAGTAAAGACGTTCCCATATCCCGATTTATTACGTCGTCTCGGAAATTCTTTTGCCGACTGTGCTTCCGGTGTAAGGGCTTGGCTAGCTATGTCTTTGGGCGGATTTCGGGCCGGTGCTGGACGGGCTGCCTGATCAGAAACTATCCTTGTGCCGGACAGGGGCGGTCCCGGAGGGATGATGGCTACACGGCGTGAATTTGTGGAGACACTGGTAACTGGGGCCGCCGGGTTGGCGGTCGCGACCACGGCGAAAAGCTACGGTCAGATCATGGGTTCGAACGAGCGCCTCAACTTCGCGGTGATCGGACTCAACGGGCGGGGATATGCGCATCTCTCATCGCTCAAGACAAATAAGGGTGCGGCCCGAATCACGCACGTCTGCGACGTCGACACGAAAATTCTGCAGAAGTTTGCCGACTCCACGGAGAAGGAGATGGGCGAAGCTCCAGCGACCGGGCAGGATTTCCGAAAGATTCTCGAGCAGAAAGACGTGGATGCGATCACCATTGCGAGTCCAGACCACTGGCATACACCGATGGCCATCGCGGGGTTGCAGGCGGGGAAGCACATTTACGTGGAGAAGCCATGCAGCCATAATCCTGCCGAGGGAGCGCTGCTGGTGGAGGCGCAACAGAAGTACGGGAAGCTGGTGCAGATGGGCACACAGCAACGGTCTTCGCCGCATACGATCGAGGCGATCGAGAAGATTCGCGGTGGCGCGATCGGGCGGCCTTATTTTGCGAAGGCATGGTATGTGAACGATCGGAAATCGATCGGAACGGGAAAAGAGGTTCCGGTGCCGCCGCAGCTGGATTGGGATCTGTGGCAAGGACCCGCGCCGCGGCGTTCATATAAGGATAATGTCCATCCCTATAACTGGCACTGGTTCCGAATCTATGGGACTGGGGAGACGCTCAATAACGGCACGCACGAGGTTGACGTTTGCCGGTGGGCGCTGGGAGTTGACTATCCTAAGCGAGTCACCGCGTCGGGAGGAAGGTATCAATTCAAGGACGACTGGCAGTTTTACGACACGCTTGTAACCAGCTTTGAATACGACGATCAGATGATTTCGTGGGAAGGGAAGAGCTGCCAGGGAATGAAGTTTTACGGCCGCGATCGCGGGACGACGGTCATGGGAACAAATGGCACGGTGCTGATCGATCGTGACGGCTACGAAATGTACGATCTGAAAGGAAAGAAGACGAATGAGTTCAAGACCGGGTTGAAGACGCTATCTTCCGATCTTCTCGGCCGCGATTCCATGACGGATGCGCACTTCGCGAACTTTATCGCGGGAATCCGGAAAGGCGAGAAGCTGAACGCTCCGATCGCTGTCGGCAACGTTGCGGTGACGATGCTGCAACTGTCGAATATTGCGTGGGAAGTCAACCGAGAACTGCATCTCGATCCGAAAGACGGAAAGATTGAAAACGATGCGGAAGCGATGAAAATGTGGGGACGGGAGTACGAGCCGGGATGGGAGCCGCATGTTTAAGAGGAATGTCTCCCGCCGCGATTTTATTTGCTCGAGCGCGATGGCTGGAGCGGTGCTGGCTGCGCCATCCGGTGTTTTATCGTTGCCGCAAAAGCCGAAAAGTGCGGATAACGGCCATTCTGTTCGACTTGGACTGGCCAGCTATACATTCCGGAACTTCACTCGCGCGCAGCTGATTGGATTCATGAAGCAGCTGAACGCAAGCGAGTTAAACGCGAAGGATGTGAAGGACCACCTCCCGATGGATCCTCACCAGGAGCAGGCGGCGCTAGCGGACTATGCCGCGGCAGGAATTCGTCTCCACGCCGCCGGGGCGATCTATTTCGCGAAAGATGAAGATGAGGACATTCGAAGCAAGTTTGAATACTGCAAGCGGGCCGGAATTTCGGTAATTGTTGCGGGCGATCCCACACCAGCGACCTTGCCGCGAATCGAGAAGTTTATCAAGGAATACGATATTCGCGTCGCGATCCATAACCATGGGCCAGAGGATAAAGTTTGGCCCTCGCCACTCGATGTGTTGAAAGCTGTGAAAGGCATGGATCCGCGGATTGGGTGTTGCATTGATGTTGGCCATACCGTTCGGGCTGGAACGGACGTGGTCCAGGCGATTCACGAAGTAGGACCAAGACTCTTCAATATGCACATGAAAGATCTAACAGATTTTCAGAGCAAAGAAAGTCAGGTCGCTGTGGGAGATGGAACTATGCCAGTGCGGAAAATATTTGAGGCGCTGGTCGCGACCAAATATCGAGGCTTTGTGGATCTCGAGTATGAGGTTCATCCGGACGATCCGATGCCGGGAGTGATCAGCAGCTTTGCGTACATGCGAGGAGTTCTGACAGGGATGGGATACGCCTAGACAGAACGTTAATACCGAAGCAGACTTTCATTTCGAGGAAAAAGCACACATGTTGAATCGTAGAAGTTTTCTGAAGGTAGCAGGAAGCGCGACGGCAGGAACAGTTCTCGCAACGAAAGTACACGCTTTGATGCCGACTCAACCCGAGCTGGCTGCACCGGTCTCGCCGAACGATCAAATTCAGCTCGCGCTGATTGGCGCCGGTATTCAGGGGCAGGGAGACACGAAGTTTGCAGTTCAAGTTCCGGGAGTGAAGCTTGTCGCCGTTGCGGATTGCTACGACGGCAGGCTTCAACACAGCAAGGAACTGTGGGGCAACGACATCTTCACGACTCGCGATTACAGAGAAATTCTCGCACGCAAGGATGTTGATGCCGTTCTCATCGCTACGCCCGATCATTGGCACAAGCAGGCGGCCGTCGACGCGATGAAGGCGGGCAAAGACGTTTATTGCGAGAAGCCCATGATCCATCTCTACGAAGATGGGCCGGAGATGATCGAGACAGCTCGCGCGACGAACCGCGTTATCCAAATTGGGAGCCAGCGCGTGAGCTCGATCATTTATGCGAAGGCGAAAGAGTTGCTTGCTTCTGGGGCCATCGGCCAACTCAATATGGTGACAGCGCATTGGGACCGCAATTCTTCGATCGGCGCGTGGAACTATACGGTTCCTCTCGATGCTTCGACCGAAACTTGCGACTGGCCGCGCTTTCTGGGAACCGCCCCGAAGATCCCGTTTAATGCGGAACATTTTTTCCAGTGGCGCAAGTGGAAGGCGTACGGAAGCGGTGTTGCGGGAGATCTTTTCGTTCATCTGTTCAGTGGAACGCACTTCATCGCTGGAACGAACGGTCCGACGCGAGCCATGGCGACGGGAGGGTTGCGTTTCTGGAAAGACGGCCGGGATGCGCCCGATGTGATGCTCGGTCTGTTCGACTACCGCGAAGGATTCAACTTGAGCTTGCGCGTGAATTTCGTGGACGGCGGAGAAGAGAGCGAGGGGCTGATATTCACCGGGTCGGAAGGCACGATGGAGATTGCCGGCAACTCGGTGAGCGTGGGCCGCACGCCATTGCAGAAAGAGCCGGGCTACACGGTGGGAACTTTTACCGAAGCGATGCAGAAGCAAATTCTGGCGAGCTACAGAGAGAAGTATCCGGTTACGCATCCGTCGGGACCACCAGCGACAGGATTCGAGAAATATGTGGCGCCCGACGGATACCACGACAATTACGACCACTTCAAGAATTTCTTTGCGGCGGTTCGATCGCGGCAGCCCGTCGTGGAAGACGCAGTATTCGGCTTCCGGGCCGCGGGCGCGGCCTTGCTCAGTAATCTCAGTTTCGAACGGAGCGCTGTTGTGAAGTGGGATCCCGATGTGATGAAAGTCGTATGAGGCAACCACTGCGATCTAGATCGTTGGTTCTCTGCGCGAGAAGCTGAGCGCGGATTCCCCGCTTAGCGAAACCGAGTCGAACAAAACGCCGCGGACCATGCTTCTTGCCAACCGTTCGCCGCGCTGCCAGGCATCGGCCCGTTGGCGTCGGGGACGTCGGCAGGCAGGGCGATGGGTGGTGTCGGCGGAGGGTCCACTTGCAGATAGTGATGGTGTCCATAGGCCCATGCATCTGGAATTTGGAAAGGAGCCTGCAAGTTGGCAGGTTTTGGGTTTGCCGGGCCGCAATGGCCCAATGCCGCATGCCACCAAGGGTGCCCAGCCGCGATGATACCTCCGACGAAATTCCCAAGAGGGAATAGGGCGGCAAGCACATCATCTTTATAGGAAGCGAGGACAGAAATCGTTTGTATTCTTGCCGCTGCGGCCTGGAATTCTGTAATCAGGCAGTTGTCGTCGATGGCTCCCGCCATGAGCGTGACGCGCCGGATGGGAAGATTCATCTTCAGGATCGTTTGCAGAATCACGCGGGCGCCAAGGCTATGCGATGCGAAGGAGATGCTGGCGGCGTCCGCAAAATTGGCGTCAACGAAAGGGGCAACGAGTTGACCAGCGTCGTCCGCGACCCGCGGCTCGAGGGGATAGTCAAGACCGTGTCCCCAGACCGAATCGCCCGGCCATAGCAGCCCAAGAAAGATAGATGGCGGGGCCAGTTGCAGAAGTCCTTCCCAGTTCGAGAGACAACCGATTCCATCCTGCCGGTTGACCTTGAAGCCGTGAGTACCGATTAACACATTGCGTCCACGAATGTCGTTTTGTAATTGCAGCAGATCGTAGCTTTGATAATTATCCAGATTGGTCCCTTGGCTGACAGCCACCGTCGTTGCTAGGTCGCCGCCCACTGAATTCAGCCGCACATCGAGAAAGCGTGTCATTGCGATTCCTATTTTCTTACCAACTGAAGAGTATTCACCGCGGTTGCCAAAGCAGAGGAAAGATCTTTCGCGATGGGAGCCAAGGGCGTGGCAAGCAGGCCGACAAATACAGCGGCAGGAGTGCTGACGTGTGAACTCATCGTGGCGTTGCCTACAAGCGCGAGCGTAATAGCCACGATCCCCGCAATTGCCCTGGTCCAGTTGCAGTACTCGTTATCCGCGTGTTGATAAGTCTCGTCGAGCAACGCTGTCAGGATCAGGTCAAATCGTGCATAAATGTCGCTCTGTGTCGTGTCGAGCGGCTTCGATGCCGCAATGTTTGCCGCGATCGCAGTCAATGTTGCGGGGTCGACGCCGGTTGCCTTCGCCAGGGCGGCGGCATTGTCAGGGCTGAGGTTTAGCTTGATGAGTGATTTTGCAATTGCCTTTTGGCTGCCCAAATCGGTGCCATTGAACCAATTCGCTTGCAGGGTCGCGATAATCCGGCTCTGCGACAGGGCATTTACGGAGTCGCCCGGCGTGAGGGATCGGATCATGGTCTTGATCCCTCCAAAGCCGATGTGATTCACTCCGCCGCCAAGGGCCTTACTCGCGTCGACCAGGCCAAAGGCCGCGGTGCCTAGCCCACCGATTGCGGTAATAACTTGCGGGAGACTCTGCATATCCATCGACGTTCCTCGATTTCTAGCACCCCAAGTCTACAGAGGGCGCACACGGTTCCATTTGTGATGTTGACTGCCCGCGGATTCGGTCGCGTTGAATGTGAATTTCTTGGTGGACAGTTCCCGCAAAGCATCTGGGAATTCTTAACAAAATCCGCCAGCAACTTTGCGACACTCGCTTTTCATTGCTCTGGCAATCGTGGGGAAATTGGGAGTGTTTGCCAGAGTCGAACATCAACGCGGCGACATGCTAACTCTCTGGGCTTTGAGACTCAACTAAAAAGAGGAAGCTGTTACGAAAGCAGAACGCACAAGGGCATGAATGTGGCTGTCGAATGAGTCGAGTCAGCGTTTGCGAGCGATTAGGAACCTGGGAAAGCAAGGAGGCGTGTCCTCTCAGACCGCGCACCACGTCGCGCGATTCCGATAAAAACGGACGGAAGTTCATGTCCGATTGGAGGTCATGCATCGGCCCTTTGGTCATGTGGCATATGGCACTAGTGGATGGTTACCTGAGGTTACCAAGTTCCGTTACGGTCTAGCGCCATTCTGCACGTTCTTGCGATGGTCTGGGTTCTCTGCGGACGGTACTCTCTAACCATGATGCGTTACACGAAATCATCCTTCACCGGACGCCAGAACATCCAAGGAAGCTTGACCAACGGTGCAAGGTTACGAAGGGGAACTCATACTATGAAACGCGCCCTCTCTTGTGTGTTCGTACCATTGGTACTTGTTGCCAGCGCCATGGCGGGAGAACTGCCATCTGCTCCGAGCAGCGTGATGAATGCCATGCCGGCCATCGTGATCGCAACCCCGGCCGTGCAGCCGACGCGCATCGTTAATCTTCGCACTGAAAACAAGGTAGTGGACCAGAAGTTCATCGCATTGTCGATCGTCTCAGCGGGCAGCACGTTTGCCGACTCTTACACGACCCTGTTTGCCCGGGAGAACTGGCTGGCTGGAAAGAAAAACGTATGCAACGCTGAGGTAGAGTCCGCGTACCTCTATGGGACCCACCCGACGGTTGCCCGTGCCTACGCTGTGGCCTCGGTGAAGAGCGTGGGATCGATCGCTGCCTCGTACTACCTTCGCAAGCACCACAGCAAGCTATGGAGCGTGCCGCTAATCGGCAATGCCATCTCAAGCCTGCAGGGTACGACGCAGAACATGATCGCGTGCAACTAAAAGAAGAAAAGCTCCGGAGCCAAGAAAGCTCCGGAGCCAAGGTTACTTAAAAGCGGATTACTGGACAGTGAGAGTGAGTGGCAGCGAGTGATGCAAGCCGCCGGACGTTGCGGTAACCGTGATCGAGTAAGTTCCCGCCGTAGTTCCCGTCGAGCCCTGAGATACAATTCCCGTTCCGCCAGCGCAACCGGACATAAACAACATTGCCGGGATAAGCAAGGCCAGCAAAATCAGAACCATTCCTTTCTTTCTCCAGCGCTTTGAAGTCAGCAAGAGCCCGAAGATACCGAATCCTTGCATCTGCACGAAGAAAGCGAAAACAGGCTGCCGATGCTGGGGCAGAACGGCTGAGGCCTTGGCGGAGGTCGCAGTTGTAGCAACAGTGACCGTTACCGCTGCAGGATTCGAGCCTGGAGTAATCGAGGCCGGAGAAACACTGCATGTCGAGGATGCTGGCGCCCCGCTGCAAGAAAACTGGATCGGGGTCGTGAAAGCTCCTCCAACTGGGGAAACGGTCAACGCGAATGTGGCCGTTGCTCCGGCTTTGACTGATGTGGAGCTACTCGACGTTGTCAGAGCGAAATCCGATCCGGATCCCTCCAGCGCCACACTTTGCGAGCTCCCCGAGCCATTGTCACTGACCGTGAGAGAGCCGCTGCGATTTCCAGAAGCGCTGGGAGCAAACTTGACGTTGATCGTGCAAGAATTGCCCGCAGAAAGAACACTGGGACAGTTATTGGTCTGCGTGAAGTCTCCTGCAATCTCGACGTTGCTAATATTCAGGCTCGCATTGCCTTGATTTGAGAGCGTCACGGTTTGGGCTGCGCTTGATCCGCCCACTGGAACGCCCGAAAATTGAAGGCTCGCTGGACTCAAAGAAACGATTGCGGCCAGGCCATTTCCACTCAGGCTGATGGTGTGCGGCGATCCTGCCGCATTGTCGTTGATTACCACTGTTCCCGCACGTTGTCCCGCTGCGGTCGGGGTGAAGGTCACCGACAGAGTGCAGCTACCGGCCGCGGGGACGTTGGAGCCGCAGCTATCCGTTTCCGCGAAATCTCCGGTAGTCGACGTCGATCCGATGATCAGCGCCGCGCCTCCCATGTTGCGAAGAACCACTTGCTGCGTGGAACTGGTTGATCCTACTTGCAGCGACGAGAATTGCAGACTGTTGGGAGTGAAAGACGGTAACGGAGCCGAGACAGCCTCAATCTTGGTGATGAAAGCATCCGTATTCCCCGCCAGTTGATTTTGGAAAGCTTGTTGCGTGGTGGGAAAGTCCGTCGAATCGGTGGTGCCGGTGACGTACAGATTGCCTGCCGCATCCAGAGCCATTGCAGCAGCGTTCTCATCCGCACTGCCGCCCAGGTAAGTCGCGAAGAGCTGCGAGCCCGCGACAGGGTCAATCTCTACCAAGAGGATATCGTTTCCGCCGGCATAAGGTTCAAGCGCATTGACGGTGTTGAACGAACTGTTGGAGGTGGTGGATAGGACGTAAGCGTCGTTGCTTTGATCGAGAAGAATCGCCGCCGGCGCTGCATAGTTATTCGCGCCCAGGAACGTGGAATACACAAGCGTGGAAGCGGTTGCGTCGAATTTGGTGATGAAGGCATAGCTGCACGCTACCCCAGAGACGGAAGGATCGCAGATTCCAGTCGAGGTAACCGGGAAGGAGCCGTTGCTGTATGAAAGTCCCGTGATGTATGCCGAGCCGGCAGCATCGACGGCGATCGCGTGAATGTCGGTAAAGCCAGAAGGCTCGTAGAAGTAAGTCGAATACTGCAGACTGCCGGCGCTACTGATTTTGCTGACGAATCCAACAAAAGCGTTCATCTGTGTCGAGTCGGTAGCCAGATACGCGCCCGAGGTTACGGGGAAGTCGTATGTATTCGTAGCTCCTGCGACGTATGCGTTGCCAGCCGCGTCGAGCGCCATTCCCGTGATGCCGCTGACCGGCTCCGTCCAGCAAGGGTTACCACCGCAGTTGTTGGGCACATTGGAGCTGCCCGCAAGATAGGTGGAATAAACCAACGAAGATCCGTCAGGAGTGAATTTCGTCAAGAAGCCGTAGTCGCCATAGAGACCGCCCTGATTGGTCGGTGCGGTGGATTGATAGGCATTGACGACCGGAAAGTTCGTAGACGACGTAACTCCGGCAACCAACACGTTCGATAAACTATCGATCTGCACGCTATTTGGCTCGTCAGAGCCGTTTCCGCCTAAGTAGGTGGAGTACAAAAGCGCGGAGCCGTCAGCGGAGACCTTTGTCAGGAATGCATTGAACGAACCAGGATAATTGGACTGAAAAGCGTTTACGACGGGGAAGTCACTCGATCCGGTACTGCCCGTAACATAGACTTCATTGGCGCTATCGAGAACAAGAGCGTAGCCGAAATCCTCGTTACTACCGCCAATATAGTCCGCGTAGATGAGATTCGATCCAGTCGGGTCAAACTTTGCTACGAAAACGTGATCCGTTCCCGGCGGCAATGAACCCAGCGAAGCCAGCGGGAAATCGGTCGAGTCCGTATATCCCGTAACGTAGACGCTGCCTGTGCTGTCGACCGCAATTCCCGTTGGCTGATCATCGCCGCTTCCTCCCAGATATGTCGAGTAGTCGAGCACGGGATCAATGACAAGCGGGTTGGCGGAATTGTAATCGGCGACCTGGAATCCGACACGGGTTGCACTTTTGATGACGTACCCGCCTTGCAGCGGGGCACGCAACCCGTTCACTTCCTGGTAGACGGTCGGTGCGTGGAAGTGAAGTTCGCCAGAGGCCAACTTGACGATCAGATCTCCTTCCGAGCCGATCGCGAGCTCGTTGGCACCTTTGATTTCAAATTGAATTTTGTTCGGGTCCGCATGCGGCGCGATGGCGAAGTCATATTCAAGCTGCCGGTGATTGCCGTAATAGATCAGATCAACGCCAGGATAGACGCTTGTGTATCGAACTTGCCGATACGTCTGCACGTTCGTGCGCCATTTTGTCCTATCGTTGCCGATGAAATAGTTAGCGCGTCCGGGCTGCGGGTCTTCTCCGACTGCATTGATATTGGAGGACACGCCGACGAGCCTGAACTCCAATGCGGTATTCGCCGGATGTTTCTGTTGAGAAGATGGCGTGGAAGAATTGGCAGGCTTTGCCAGTTCTGTGGGCCGCAAACTCAGGACCATGCCGTTGGCAGTCAGAAATGCCGTGTATCCCTTGGCGCGCGAGAGAAACTTTACCTGCGGGTCGGTCTGACCCCGATTCTCCTCGAACGTCAACGGCAACTGGCCGTAACGAGCAACCTGCGGAGCGATTTTCGCCGCTTGTTGTGCCGGACAGATAGTCGCTGCGAGTGCCACCGATAGAATCCTGCAGATATTCTTGACGCGCATGGTTAGTCCCCTTATGACTGAGGTAGTTGAATCGTCCGCTCTCAAAATGGTCGTTGGGTAATCTGGGGGAGGGGTGACTCGCAACGACAACGGACGCTATGTATATTGCACGGGAGCTGCCAGTGCCGAGGGATGGCGGGCACTAATAACATCCATGGATTCTGGAAGTTAGATCAAGAAGGGTTAATTACAGGTTGTGGGGACAGTCTGTATTCAAGAATTGTGTCCCGTAGCTGAACAGTAGAGGCTGTGTATCTTGTGCGGAGTGAAGGGAATGTCGGACGATGCAGTATGCGGAAAGGGTCGCCGCTGCGGCGTTAAGCGCCGATCAACTTCTACAGCGCTGTTGCGAGACTTGGCATTTCGGCATCCTCAAGTTGCGCCAGCTCCTCGGCCAGCCAATTCTCAAGCGTTTCGAGGTCATCTTCGGCAACAAACGAGAAACGCAGGCCAGCGCGGCCTGAACTGTTGGCATTTACGACCTTCCCGGTCACATGAATGTGACGATCAGTTGCCGGAAGGTCGAATGTAGCTAAGACTTCCTGGTTAATTTGCAATGGTTGTTCGCACTGCAATGCCAAACCTCCGATGCTAAGGTCGCTGACCCGTGCGCCAATGAGTCCGAGGTCGGTGACGCGAACGGAAACTGGAATGTCCACGGGTACGCGCGCTGCGCGCCTCCGATTCTGCAGCATGGTCCCGTAGGCCGCACGCATGCAACGGCCTGCGTGTTCAGCGTCCGCCGGTTTGTGAATCATGAAATTAGCCCCGACAAGGAGAGCGTGTGTTTCAGCACCCGGCTTGACCAATGCGACAATCGTGGAATTGCTATTAGGTGAAGATTTCCGCGCTGAGCGAACAATGCGTGTCGTGGTGTCGGGATCCTGCCAATCAACAATGATGGCATCGAGTCGCCGATGCGTCACGGCGTCGACGGCGGTTCCGAACTCCTGGCAGACTTCAGTCTGAATCGAGAACGTACTTAGGACCTGATTCATAACTCCGAGAACTTCGGTGTCATGACTAAACAGAAGGCCGTCGAGTCGGATTTGGGATGTCATAGCATAGTGGAGTATGCACGTGATGCTCCACAATGATCGAAGGCGCTAAATCCCTCAAGACAGAAGAAATAATGAGTCAGCGGTGTTAAATCTGGGACTAAACGCGTCAGCTATTGTCCGAAGTAGAGACGATGTCCAGTTCGCAGACACAGGGAAAGATCCCGGCTAGAAAGACCAGACGTCTCAAAAACGGCTGGGTTCCAACTGTTTACGTATCATTTTCCGTGGCTTCCCCGGTTGGCTGCGAAGTACCTCGGTGTTAAGTAAGGTTCCATCGAAGGCGGCCAGAGGACTGAGTCGGTGGGCGACGTCCTTATAAACCGAATGTAATCAATGGTTCAAAGAGAGGAAAGACCGTGGTGTTCGGGTTTCGTAACAGAGCAACAGAACTGGAGAACGAGAGGTTGTGTCTCAGATACACTCAAGTTTAACTTCCAGTTAACGGGTACAAATATAACGCGATCAGGCATCGAACGCCGAGGTGTTTGCCTCTACTATGTTCGTTGAAGTCCGCGCTTTAGTGTGCTCAGTTACAGACTTCGATGTTCCGACAAGGCTGCTGGTTATTCTGTCAGGCTTCTCACCAACAACCCTTCTCCCCCCAGAAAGCATCGAAGGCAAAACTTGATGCGCGGCATTATGGCGCGCACAGAGACAAGCTTTACTAGCCGCCACAAGGCAATTCAGAAAGAAGCGTTTCGGGAGCTCGGCGCCAGGTATCCGCTCGCTCAAGGTGTCGGGCCACGGCTTTTCGCAAGAATCGAGACGTAGTCACTCATCGACATTGGTTCGACGTGACGAATCATGTCGCTTGGAGCCTAGATGAACGCGAGTGATCCCTTTGTTGTTCTGGTGATCGATGAAGACACACAAAATCTGACGCTGGTTCGAACGGCGCTAGAGCAGCATGGTCTCCGAATTCTAACTGCTGAAAATCCTGAGGAAGGCTTCGCGACATTTCTTCGAAGCCGTCCGAAGATTGTCCTATTACGTCTGGAAATGAAGGCGGGCGGGGGAATGGTCCTTCTGGCACGGATGCTTGCAGTCGATCCCGGAGTCGACGCGATTCTGATGGCTGCGGATTACTCGACTGAGTCAGCCGTCGCATCAATTAAAGAAGGCGCGTGTGACTACATGGTAAAGCCCCTCGATATCGATAAACTACGATCGCGAATCGCTGGACTTTTGAGGGATGCGGAACAACGGCGCAAGACTTTGACCCTGGATCAAGAGATGGTGGAGGCGTATAGCTTCGAAGGGATCGTGGGGCGCAGTCCGCTAATGCTGGAAGTGTTTGCCAAAGTGCGCCGTATTGCGCCGCATTTCAGAACAGTGTTAGTGACCGGCCCAACGGGAACGGGAAAGGAATTGGTTGCACAGTCGTTACACCGGCTCAGCCCGGCGACTCGCGATAAGTTTGTAGTGTGTAATTGCTCGGCCCTGGTTGAGACCCTTCTGGAAAGCGAATTGTTCGGACATGTGCGGGGCGCATTTACGGGGGCCGTTCAGGACAAGGCAGGACTTTTTGAGTACGCTGACGGTGGAACCATATTCCTGGATGAAATTGGTGAACTGTCTCCGACTGCTCAAGCGAAGCTGTTGCGCGTTCTGCAGAATCGACAAATCCAGAGAGTGGGATCGGTAGCCACACGCGATATAAATGTTCGCGTGGTTGCAGCGACGCACCGAAACCTCAAGACAATGGTAAAAGAAGGAAAATTTCGCGAGGACCTTTATTACCGCTTGGCGATCGTCGAATTGCAGTTACCTTCGCTGGCGAGCCGACGGGAAGACATTCCGCTTCTCATCCGACACTTTGTCGAGAAGTTTGCATCGGAGTATAAAAAGCCGATCGCGGGACTTTCTCGCCGGGCACAACTCAGGATGGCTGCATATCCCTGGCCCGGCAATGTCCGGGAGTTGGAGAACGTAATTGGCAATGCCTGCATGATGGTCGACGACAGTGTGATTGATGTCGGCGATCTGCCCGAGCGTTTCCGTGAACGTCTGGCCGGTGAAGCGAGTGCTGATGATACGTTGTTGTCACTGGAAGAGGTGCAGAGACGGCACGTCCTTCGTGTGCTGGAAGGGGTGGGAGGCAACAAGGCGAGGGCTGCAGAAGTGCTGGGCATCGGGCGTGCCACAATCTACGAGATGCTGTCGAAGATGAAGGTCACGCCAAACGTCTCAAGATAGGGTCTGCCATCTCTAAACTGAATAGATAACATCGCGACACCTTTTTCCGCAGGTTTGTAAGGCGGCACGATAATCAAAACCTGCTACCTACGCATTGCTTCTCTCCTAATCAAACTGGCTGATACTTCTTTCAGATTATTGACTGGCTTCGACGCATCCCTATAATCGGCGCACTTCAATCTGTGGGCGAATTCGCGCGTGCGTTCTTCGAACGCCGCGGAAGTGTTTTGCGAAATCAAAATATTGATTCGTGAGGACGAATGGGGAAAAGCATGTCTAGCGCAAGGATCGTGATGTTGTTTGTGCTGACAGTTCTGGCAAGTGTGAACCTTTCCGGACAGCAGATCACGGGCAGCATCCGGGGAACGGTGGCGGATCCGAGCGGAGCGATGGTTCAGGCTGCAATCGTTACTGCGAAGCAGACAGAGACCGGGTTGACGCGTAGCGCGGCTACGGATCGCCAGGGAGAATATCTCCTCGTAGAGCTTCCAATCGGGCATTATCAGCTGGAAGTTCGTGCAAAAGGATTTCAGCGATACCTGCAGCAGGGAATATCGCTTGATGTAAACGAAAGTGCAACGGTCGGTATTCATCTCAGGCTCGGGGCGGAAACACAGCAGGTCGAAGTGAGCGCGGATGCTGCCTTGGTGCAAAGCACGGTGAGCAGCCTGGGGCAAACCGTGATGGAGCACGAAATTCTCGACCTACCGCTGGATGGGCGTAACTTCTCACAACTGGGAACCCTTCAGCCCGGCGTCGTGCCGTTAACTCCCGGACTGTTGGAAGCGGGAGGTCCGGCGCGTCAGAACCAGGCATATGCGGTCGATGGGCAGCGACCTGAATCGAACAATTTCATGATCGACGGCGCCGACAATGTGAGCGCGGTCGATGGAGGATTTGTACTCAAACCGCCGATCGATGCCATTGCCGAGTTCAAGATTCTGAGCCATAACGCGAACGCAGAATTCGGGCGAAACACAGGATCGACGACCAATATCGTGACGCGATCTGGTTCTAACTCATTTCACGGAGCTGCGTGGGAATTCTTGCGTAATGATGCCATGGACTCGTCGGATTACTTCACGCGAAGCATCCAACCGTTGAAGCAAAACCAGTTTGGCGCCACGCTCGGAGGCCCGATTCTCAAGGACAAGACATTCTTCTTCGGATACTACGAAGGCTTCCGCAACCGGCAGGGTGAGACGGTACCGGCAACCGTGCCGTCCGTTGCGGAACGGCAGGGCAACTTCGCGGAAGAGTGTACTGGCCTCCCCGGAGCATCGTTCAATTCGAGTACCGGTTTGTGCAGCAACCCGCAGGGTCAGCTGACATTCTTTGGGACGCCGGTGCCATTCAACCAGATGACATTGTTCACGCCTATCGATCCGATTGCGACGAATGTGTTGCCTTTCTTTCCGCTGCCAAACCAGGGGGCGAACGGATTCATTGCGACGCAGACCTTGAGCGAGAACAACGACCAGTTTGGCGTCCGCTTGGATCATTATCTTTCGCGCGCGGATAACCTGAATTTCCGATACATATATAGCAGCGGTCCAACGACGGACCCTCTTTCGCCAGTGGGAGCGAATGTGCCGGGCTTTCCGGTAGGCGAAGAGGATCGGGCTCAGAACTTTGTTGCCCAGGAAACGCACATTTTCTCGTCGAACACAATCGGCGTAGTTCGTTTTTCGTATCTTCGTAATAAGTTCCTGCTCGATGAGCATTTGAATCACGAGTCGCCGACAGATCTGGGATTCCAATACACTCCGACTCTACCTTCAGCCGCGGGACCTCCGTTTATACAAGTGGGAGGATATGCGTCGGTGGGCGATCCGATCACAGGCCCACGGAACACCTTTCAAAATACGTTTGATGCGTCGGGCTCGGTCAGCTGGATTTACGGTCGACACGACTTCAAATTCGGTGGTGGCTATCGTCGCGACCAGATCAATGCATTGCAGGGAATTGCGAGCAACGGTTTCTTTGTCTTTGCGAATTTTCCTTATAGTGACGGGTTTGCCAGCTTTCTATCCGGCAATCCGGTGGTCTTTCTTCAAGGCGGCGGCAATTTCGATCGCGAGATTCGCAATCGTGCCCTGGATGCTTATGCGCAAGATGATTACAAGGTCAATTCCCGCCTGACGCTGAATGTAGGCCTTCGTTACGAGTTGCCTTTTCCAGTCACGGAAAATAACAACCAAGTGAATTTGTTTGTCCCGGGAGTCCAGTCAAAGGTACTTCCGAATGCTCCGGCGGGACTGCTTTATCCAGGGGATCCAGGTGTTCCGGCTGGTCTGATTCCGACACAGAAAACCGCGTTTGCTCCGCGCTTCGGTGTGGCATGGGACCCGCAAGGAGATAGCAAAACGGTAGTGAGCGCGGCTTACGGAATTTTCTATGAGCCGTACTACACGGGCGAGGGCGGCCCGCTGCAGGATCCAGTCAGCTCGCCTCCGTACCTCAAGACCCAGCAAATCAGTTTTCCGGTGAACTCGTTTGCCAATCCGTTCTATACACCGAACCCTTTCGGGCAGGCGTTTCCAGAGCCGATGACGCTACTAGTGGTCGCGCGCAACTTGCATCTGCCGTACGCGCAGGATTGGAACCTGAATATCCAACGATCATTTGGCGCAGACTGGCTGTTGCAGGTTGGATACGTTGGCACGACTGGAGTGAGACTGCCGAGATTTATTGAAGGAAATCCAGCGGTATTTATTCCGGGTGTAGATAGCACTGGTAACCTGCTTTCAAACGAAAACAATGTGAATCAACGGCGGATTTATTCGGGATGCACGTTGGCGCAGCCGAGTAATTGCGTATACAGCTCGGTGGGTGAAATTGCGGGCATCGCAAACTCGAGCTACAACGCTTTGGAAGCCAGCCTCCGCAAGCGATTTGGTCACGGTCTGTCTTTCCTGGCCTCGTATACGTGGTCGCATTCGATCGACGATGTGTCGTCGTTTAACATCACCGGGTCAGCGTCGCAACCCGTTGCCGGAGAAAACGACCTGGCGCAGAATCCGTTTGATCTTGCGGCAGAGCGTGGACCGTCGATGTTCGATGCGCGTCATCGCTTCGTGCTGAGCTACCAATGGAGCATTCCTTTCCTGCAGCGTTCGAGCGCATGGTATGGCAAGGTTTTCGGCAATTGGCAGCTGAACGGAATTCTGACCGCGATGAGCGGCACACCCTTTACGGTGTTCGATTCGAATGATGTTTCTTTGCAAGGCCAGGCGCCGGAGATCTCCGGATTTTCGAGCAACCGTCCGAATGTAATTGGCAATCCGAATTCTGGTCCGCGGACCGTGGCGGAATGGTTCAACACGAGCGCCTTCCAGCAACTGCAGCCAGATCCGCTGGGGCGATTCGAGGTATTCGGAGACGAAGGACGCAACGCAGTTTGGGGGCCGCGATATGTGAACTGGGACGCCTCGGCTTTCAAGAATATTCGGCTCACCGAATCGAAGGAACTTCAGTTTCGCGGGGAGTTGTTCAACGTGCTCAACCACACTAACTTCCGGCTGCCCGTCAGCGATATCGAGTCGCCTACCTTCGGACAAGTCCAGTCCGACGTTAGCCCGAGGGTCATCCAGGTGGCGCTGAAGTTCTTGTTTTAGTGAGCAATTGATTGTCGAACAGCGGAACCGTGTTTAGCGCCCGCTCTCCATGCTTGCTGTTCGTTCCCAGTCGGAAGGGGGCAGCGAAACGCCCCAAATGTTTTTCGGTTCGTCTAGTTCGATGCCACAGTGCAGAGGGTTTCGAGGATCCAAGTAGACAACTCGAGCTGCAGCGCTCTTGTCGGTCACATAAACGTAAATTGAGATTTTAATTCCCATCTGCAATTGGATTGGCGTGGCGATTAAAGCTCCATGCAGGCTGACGACGATGGTTTCAGCTTCACACGTCGAACTCTTCTCGGCTCCCTCGATAGTGATGACCACCTTCAACGGAACACGTGTGCTACGCCGGGATTCCTTCATGAACGATCTCTCTCAAACAGGGCCGCTCCGGAAGGGTATCACGAGACATCGGTTGGGACGCGCCGGTGTTGAGGATCGTAGCGGCAGCCTGGACTCAAGGGCGAGTGGTCTCTCCCTGCCTGGCGTTACCTGGGCGAGAGGCGCGAACCACTTTCGGCTCGCGCCTTTCGGGACGTTGCCAGCGCCCTGGGGGGATTTCAGACAGACATTTGGCGATGTTGCCGGCGGTGCTGCGCTACGCCACAAAAGTCAAGACGAGAAGGATTGAATCTCATGTCGTGCAACGCCTCCATCGTCACTGTCGTCTTCATAAGACGTGACATCCTCGGAGACATCTACGGTGATGTGGTGGAACCAACGCAAAATCAGTATCACCGCAAATAGCCACCAGAGAAACCAGGTCTCTCCCAAGAAAGCCAACATGAATATTTCCTTAATGCACAGGTTCTCTAACGAGTGTTACTATACAATAAAGTCCATTGACATACTGTGCATTAACAGCATTTTTAACCGGATATTCACAGATGCAGCGTTCTTTGTAACGCCTGCTGACTAGACTCGTGGACGAAAGCCTGGTTGAGAGCGAAAAGGAGAAGAATCGTCGATGGCTAGCTCATGTGAGATTTGAAAAATGATACTAGTGCGTCGGCGATGATCTTTTCCTCGCCCGGCTGCAGCATGAATGAGTTCATCGAGAGGACTTCTTTTTCCTCACCTACCGCAAGAACGATCGCCGGTTTGCCTTGACGCAGAGCTTTGGCGACTTCACGTGGAGTCATGGACAAGCGACTGTCCCAATGGATTTCCATGTGAGGCACGTGATTGGCAACTTCGGGAACGGAAAACGAAGTTGTGACGCCCGGAATTTTACCGATTTGTGCGGCGATGAAATCGAGCCGGCGTTGCCATTCGCGGTTGAGAGCGTCGTGGTCCTCGTTCAAATAGGACTCGAGCGCTTTGATCATGCCGATGATTTCTTCCTTGCCCACTTTTTGACTGCGGCCCAGCGTGTCTTCATGAGGGCTGTTGTTCAGCAAAGCATTTGCGACCAGATCCTTGCGGCCCAGAAGTAAGCCGGCGCACTGCGGCCCGCGAATCGCTTTGCCTCCGCTAAAAGCGATGAGGTCGTATCCCATCTGCGCATAATCCCAAAGATGGGAGACTGGCGGCGTGTCGGCTGCGGCGTCGATGAAGGTCGGAACTCTGTACTGCTTACCTAGTTTGACCCATTCGTCCACTTTGATTTGTCCGATTGGATTCGCGAAGTTGCTGAAGTGCATCATGGCGGTTTTGTCGCTGACTGCCTTAGCGAAGTCTTCGCGAGATTCCACTTCAACCAGGCGAATACCTGTGGCTCGCAGTTGGTGATCGAAGGGATTGCGGTGCGACTTCTGAATGATGACTTCCGATTTCATGCCGGTGAGATCCGGCAGTTGTTTGACGAACTGTGGATTGTTGCCCGTGAGAATGCCGGCGAGTCCCGATTGCATCGCCGCCGCGGCGCCAGAGGTGACAACTGCAGAGTAGCCGTCCGGAAGTTTCAGCATCTCAGCGATGCGCTTGCCGGCCGCGACTTCCAGATCGGGGATGCTCACAAAATGGCGTCCGGCCAGGGCCATCGCTGCTTCGACCTCGGGCCGCATCAACGAGCCTCCGAGCACCGTCATAGTGCCCTGCCCGTTGATAACCGTGGTCACGCCGAGTTCGTCGTACACATTGCCGGTGCTGCCGAAGCCCGATAGGGCAGGGGAGGTAGGAGATAAAGAAGTTTTGGGGCGTGCCCATGACGATCGCGGAGCCAACAAGGCGCCGGCAGATGACAAAACAGCAGTCACAAAACTGCGGCGAGGCCACTTCGAATTGATGTTCATGGGCTGACGCTCCTCGACGATATTTGCCAACTAGTTATTTGCGAACTACCGCGGCAGTGCAGTTAATCTCTACGAGCGACTGACCGGGAAGGGCGGCGACTGCAACCGTTGTTCTGGCTGGTCCACCCTTCGGGAAATAGGTTTTGAAGACTTTATTCATGCCGTCGTAATTGTCAATGCTTGTGAGAAAAACCGTGAGTTGGAGGATGCTGTCCATGGAGCCGCCTCCGGCTTCGACCAGAGTTTTTACGTTTTCCATCACTTTTGTGGTGTGAGTCTCGATGTCCATGGGGAACTTGCCCTCGGGATCATGAGAGTGCGCGCCTTGACCTGCGATGTAGATGACACCGTTGTGAATGATCAACGGCGTGATGAAGCCGGTGCCGGCCGGTTTGGCCTCGTAATCCAACTTCCTAACGCCGCTTTGATCCTGAGCCTCGGCGGGTGAAGGATCAATCAGTCCGGCGAGTCCAACGCCGGTGAACAGGGAAGCGACTCGGGATGCAAACGTACGCCGACTTGTAGGTGAAAACATATTCAGTCCTCCTGAAGTGTGAAGTCTTGTCTTATAGCAATCCAAAACAAAAGACGTCGCTACCGGCCGCAATAGTCACGTATTGATGGCCTGAAAGTCCAAAGCTCATGGGCGAGGCGACAATGGTCTGGCCGGTGTTGAAGTGCCAAAGTGGAGCGCCAGTACGAGCGTCCACCGCTTCGAAAGATTGAGCATCGTCACCAAAGAAAAGCAGTCCGGTGCTTGTGGTCATCGTGCCAGCGCTGGAGCGCCCAGAGCCAACCTGCGGATATTTCCACGCTAATTTTCCACTAGCGAGATCATAGGCGAGCAGAATTTTCTGGCTACTGTCGTCTGGACTGCTCTTCGATCCGGTCGCGTAGTAAGTATGGCGGGGAGCATATTTATCCGGAGCCTGAAACATCAGATTGCAATTTTCCAAAGATAGAAAATAGAAGAGTCCCGTCGATGGGTTATAAGAGGGAGCATACCAATTGGTTGCTCCTGCAAAGCCCGGACAGACGCGGGTTCCGGTCGCGGACGGCTGAACGCCGGTGCGAATCGGGCGACCATCCGGGCCAATATCCTTGGCCCAATTCATTTTCTCAGCGAACCGAGCCGACGAAAGAAACTTGCCGCTTTCGCGGTCGAGGACGTAGAGGAAGCCGTTGCGATTTGCCTCGACCAGCAATTTGCGCGCTTGCCCTTGATAATCCGCATCGATCAACACCGGAGTTTCGGTAGCGTCGAAATCGTAAAGGTCGTGCGGGGTGAATTGAAAGTACCACTTCAATTTGCCGGTGTCGGGATCCAGCGCGAGTACGCAGTCGGTGTAAAGGTCATCGCCCGGACGAACACTTCCGTCGAAGTCGGGAGCCGGATTGCTGGTGCCCCAATAAATCGTATTGAGTTCGGGGTCGAAAGTGCCGGGCATCCAAGTTGTGCCGCCGGCATGGAGGTAAGAATTACCGGGCCAACTCTCCGAGCCTGGCTCGCCCGGCGCGGGAATCGTCCAGAAGCGCCAGGCTAGTTTCCCGGTTTCGGCGTCGAAGGCTGAAACAAATCCCCGAACACCATCATCTCCACCGGATGTTCCCACGATGACTTTGTCCTTCACAACGAGTGGTGCGCTCGTCGCGCCGTAGTTGGGACCGCCGTCGGTGTAGGCAACGTCCCAAAGCAGATGACCTGAGCGTGCATCGAGGCAAAGAAGATGGGCGTTGTCCGTTTCCATGTAGACACGGGAATGCCAGAGTCCAACTCCGCGATTGTGATGTTGCGAAGCGTCATCGATCAAACCCTCGGTGATCGGACGGGCATAGTGCCAGATCGTGCGGCCCGTGTGTGCATCGACCGCGTATGCATCGTTCGCGGAGGTAATGAACATAATGCCTTCGAAAACGACAGGTGTTACTTCAAGAGCGTCCGAGTTCCGAGCATGAAAGACCCATTGTGGCCGGAGATGAGAAACATTGCCGGGATTGATTTCGTCGAGAGTGCTATAACGCCGTCCGGTATAGTCGCCGTTATAAGACAGCCAGTCAGCGCCCACGGGTTTTAGAGATAGAAGATGCGGAGAGACGTCAAGATTGATACCCGCCGCCAACGGTTGCGCCTCTTGCGCATTCGCGGGCACAAGCGACAATGCAAGAGAGACCGCTATAAGTACGTTCCGAATTGCCGCCTTCATCGATCTTTTCAAAGCCTCTGGGGTAACGAACAAATGTTCCAGCCGAGCTGCAGACAGCGAGCAGATTGGAATCACTTGCGCGCGACTTTGGCACGTTTTGCCGTCCGGACACTGCTCGGCATCAAGCGCTCAGGTGCAGCGCCGTCGCTATATCCGAGCTCGCGGGAGATATCAAGCCCGGCCTGTCGGACTAAAGTTGCGATTTCGCGGAGACGAGCCGTCGACATCCGAACTGCGGGCCCAGTCACGCTCAAACTTGCGCTGACATTTCTGCCGGGATCCCACACCGGCGCCGCAACGCAGCGAACATGTGGTTCATGCTCTTCCAAGTCATAAGCAAAGCCGTTCCTTCTCACCTTCAACAATTGTGTTTGTAATTCCTGGATGCTGCCCACCGTATTTTCAGTAAAGCGACGAAGCTCCATTTGGCTTAGGAGTCTATCTCTCTCGCCTTCGTTCATATAAGCAAGAAGTACCTTTCCAACCGCGGAGCAGTAAAGCGGCACACTTGCGCCCACGCGAGAATGGATGCGCAAGGGCTGCGTCGAGTCGAGCTTTTCGATGTAGACCGCAGAGAGACCGTGACGGACGGTCAGGTGCACGGTTTCACGAGTACGCTGATTCAGCATCTGAAGATGCGGCAGACTCACTGTGCGAACGTCCAACTGTTCCCGTGCTGCTTGCCCGAGAAAGACGCAGGCGATTCCGAGATGGTAATTGCCCGTGTTGTCGCGCATCAGGAAATTGCCAGACTCAAGATTTACAAGAAATCGATGGACGGTGCTGACTGGCAGACCGGAGCGCCTGGCAATCTCCGAAGCGGGGAGCCCGCGCTCGGTCTGGCCGAGAAGTTGCAACATGCGAAGGCCGCGTTGCAGCGACGTGATGTTGTATTCGCGCGATGCCGTTGCCATCAGGAACGCTACAGTCCGGTGCTGGGGGTTTGACCAAATGAAAGCCGAGTTCGTCAGCTGAAAGTTGATATCACAGCGCCCGGAGGAAGTCCAGCATGTCATCGAGGGCTCCTATCACGCGCGTCTCACCCCCTCGATATGCGCATTTGTTATGTCAATCGAAAGAATTGCCTTTCGATTCTGACGAGAAAACAAGTTGACAGTGGAGTAAGGTGTGAGATATCTCACTGACACCAGTTTTGTCGCAGTCAAAGTCATTTTTCATTGCATGAAATTTGCGTAGAGTTCAGCCAGCCGGATTTGTTCGCAATCCGCGTAGTGGGGTCATAACTTTACTGCGAGGGGCGTTGATCACTCAGTCTAGCGTGCGGGGACGTGTCGCCCCAGGTAAGCCAAGAATTTCTTCGCCGAGCTGCGCCCTCATTCGGAAATATCGAAAAGCACTTGCGGCAGCCCTCTTTTGCGTCTCGACAGCCTGCTGCCTGCTTGCTCAGACCAATCACACTTCGGACAATTCGCAATCACTCAAACGGACCAGTTCGCCGATTGGCAGGCAGACATTTGAATCAACTTGCGCGGCGTGTCATGGGCTCGATGGGAGAGGCGGCGAGCGTGGTCCCGATATCGCGACAAGACCGGAGATAGTCCGAAAATCCGATGAGGAGCTGTCCAAGATTTTGCGAATGGGCATTCCACAAGCAGGAATGCCGGCATTTGCATCGCTCGGTCCGGCGACGATATCCGACACAGTGAAACACTTGCGACTTCTGCAAGGCAAAGGAGTCGCAGCTCCGCTTACGGGGAACTCGGACAAGGGCAGAGAGATTTTCGCAAATAAGGGCGGCTGTTCTGAATGCCACATGGTGCAAGGCTTTGGAGGATTTCTCGGTCCTGATCTTTCGACTTATGGAGCGAGTCACACGGCGAGTGACATTCGGGGAGCGATCGTGAATCCCGGCCAGAAACCCGGAGTCCGAAAATCTTTAGCGAAGGCGATGACAAAGGACGGTCAGGCGGTGACTGGCCTGGTGCGGAATGAAGACAATTTCTCAATGCAATTGCAGTCGCTCGATGGCGCGTTGCATCTTTTGGCGAAATCCGAAGTTGCCGACCTTACTTTCAGCTCAAAGCCTCTAATGCCGGAAGACTACGCGAAAAGACTCAGCCAGAGCGAAGTGGATCACGTGGTCGCTTATTTGTTGAGTGTTGCCCATGAGGAAGAGGCGAAGGGCGAGGTCATCGCGAAGCCGAAAAAGAAGACTTGGGATGAGGAGTGATTTGACGAAGAAACTCAAATTCGCGATCTGGCTTGGATTATTGGTGTCAATTGCGTGGGCACAAGGCGACACCCCGCGGCGCGAATTTCGTCTGCAGCCCTTGTCCTCGGACTTTTGGAAACTCATCCCTAAGGACGCGAAGCTGGATCTTCTGATCACGGGATTGGGCTTTACCGAAGGACCTGTTTGGGATCCGCATGGCTTTGTGTACGCCAGCGATGAAGAACTGAACAAAATATTCCGCATTTTTCCTGATGGGCACAAGGAGGAGTTCGTTCCGCTCGGCGATCCGGACGGGAATACCTATGACTCGCATCGGCAACTGATCGACTGTGCGAGCGTGCTGCGCGCCATTATTCGTCTCCACCACGACGGAACTTATGAGGTTCTGGCGGATAAGTACGAGGACAAGCGACTCAATAGCCCGAACGATGTGGTGATGGGTCCCGATGGGGCATTTTATTTCACAGATCCGACATTGGATTTGCCGAAAGGTCAAAAGCAGGAACTGGATTTTCAAGGCGTGTTCCGGCTGGACGCCTCTGGGAGCGTCAGCCTGGTAACCAGAGACCTTTCCCAGCCAAATGGTCTCGCATTTTCTCCCGACGGAAAACGCTTGTATGTAGACGACAGCGAGAAAAGGAATATCCGAGTCTACGATTTCAAGAAAGATGGATCGGTCCGCAACGGTCGAATTTTTGGAGAAGAGCCAGGTGAGAAGGGCGATGGCGTTCCGGACGGGATGAAAGTTGACCGCGCTGGAAATCTTTACGTCACTGGCCCGCAAGGAATTTGGGTGTGGGATCCGAGCGGCCATCATTTGGGAACGATTGTCGTGCCCGAACAGCCTGCGAATCTTGCATGGGGCGATTCTGATCTCAAGACTTTGTACATCACGGCCACTACATCGATTTACAAGCTGAAGACGGATGCAACGGGTTTCGTGCCGTACCCGATCGATGGCCCGAAGTGATGCGAGAGATGAATTCTTTGTGTTGACAGATTTCATTCTGTGGAATATGTTTTCGCGCCATAGGAATGGGATTTGTATCGTGTCAATACTCGCGGTTCAGGTGATGCAGTGCGCGCGGATCAGTAGATGGGGCTTGCAAACTAATACAAGACAGTGGCGGGGTGTCGAGTTAGGGCGCCGCCGCAGGAGATAGTGATGAGGAATCGATACAGTGTTCTAGCTCCGATTGTCGTCATCGCAATATTGTTCGCGGTCCCACGAGTTCTGCTCGCCGATGTTACCGGCTCCATCCTTGGCGTGGTGCGGGATCCGTCCAAGGCTGTGCTCAAGGGTGCGCAAGTCACGGTAACGAATACTCAGACGAACTTCTCGGAGAAGACACTTTCTGCCGAGGATGGTTCTTACCGTTTCCTGGCACTACCTGCCGGAACTTACACGCTGAATGTGACGGCTCAGGGCTTCGAGCAATTCAATGACACTGGCATCGTGGTGAAGGTGAATGATCAATTACGCGTGGATGTTTCACTGACCGTTGGCAGCGTGCAGCAAGAAGTGAGTGTGGCTGCCGGCACAGTTCAAGTTGAAACAGAGAGCACCCAATTGGGCGATGTGATCGATTCGAAGAAGATGCTGGCTCTGCCGCTGAATGGCCGCAGCTATCTTGACCTGCTCGGACTGCAGGCAGGAGTAGCGCCCGGCGGGTCCGTGACGATTGGTGGCAACTCCGGAACAGGCGCAAGGCCGGTCTCCGGCTACATCGATAACGCCGGCAATGTCTCGGTGAATGGCCAGCGCGAGACAGCCAATGCGTTTCTGGTGAACGGCGGCGACGTCAGCGAGGGGCGAAATATGGGTGCCGGACTGGTCCCAAACCTCGATTCCGTTGAGGAGTTTCGCCTGATTACCAACAGCTTTGACGCGGAATACGGAAAATTCAGCGGCGCTGTAATGAACGCCATCACTAAATCAGGAACGAACGGCTTCCATGGCGACTTGTTCGAATTCCTGCGCAACGACAAGATGGATGCAGCGAACTTCTTTACACCCGTCAAGTCCGAACTGCGGCGGAATCAGTTCGGAGGCGTGGCGGGAGGGCCGTTCTGGAAGGACAAGTTATTTTGGTTCACGGATTACCAAGGAACTAGACAGGTGCAAGGCGCAGAAACGGGCATCGTTAACCTGCCGCCGGCTGCGCAGTTTCAAGGCAACTTTGGGCCTGGAGTGTTAACCGGCACGGTCGATGGCACTGCCGGTGGCGTGTGTCCCGCCTGTGGCTGGCCGACGCAGCTCTCGCAACGGCTGGGTTACACGGTCAGCAATGGTGAGCCATACTGGGTCGCCGGCTGTAATACGTTGCAAGATGCCCAGAGCGGTATGTGCGTGTTTCCGGGAGGCGTAATTCCGAAGAGCGCGTGGTCACCGGCGGCGATTGGGACCATTCCCTACATTCCGCAGCCAAACATTGATCCCACGACGGGTACGTATTCCGACAATAGCCAAAGAAACAGAGTTACGGATAATAAAATCGGAGAGCGCGTCGATTTCAACAACCGAAAGACCGGCAACTGGTCGTTCTATTATCACTTCGACGATTCGACCGTTCTCAGCGCCTTGCCGAGCGGCGGCGCAAGTGTGCCAGGATTCCCCGCGCAGACGCCCACTCGTGCTCAAGAGTTTGTCATAAGCAATACAAAAGTTCTCGGGCCTACCGCTGTGAACGAGGCGCGGGTAACCTTCTTCAGAACGGCCACCCATTTGGATAACCCCACGGGCGGAAAAGCGTCGCTTTCCTCCCTGGGCTTTGTGACCGGTGCCGGCAGCCTCGGAATTATCCCCGATGGCTATCCCGGATATCCGGAGTATGTGCCCCAAATTTATTTCAACAACTTCGCCATTGGCGCACCCTCCCTGATCACGTTCCAACCCAACAACACCTACACCGTGTCCGACGGGTTTTCCAAGGTAGCGGGCAAGCATACGCTTAAGTTCGGTGGCGAATTCCGCTATCTGCAAATCAACGAACGCAACCTGGCCAGCCAGGACGGGGCATTTGTATTCGATGGCACGGTGACTGGCGTCGATTTCGCCGACTACCTCATTGGAGCGCCAACGGGGGGTGGAGGCGGCTACAGCCAGGCAGCGTTACAGCTCTTGGATTCCCGCACTCGCTACGGTGCCGCGTACGCCCAGGACACCTGGAAAGCAACTCCCAACCTTACGTTGAACCTTGGCGTGCGCTGGGAGGTGAGCATGCCTTGGTACGACACTCAGGGCAAAATCCAGACCTGGGTCCCAGGAAAGCAGTCAGAGGTTTTTCCGGGTTCTCCCACGGGTCTCGTATTTCCGGGCGATCCGGGAATTCCTAAGACGCTCGCTCCCACCCGATACAACAATTTCGGCCCGCGCCTCGGCCTTGCCTATTCCCCTGGCTTCAGTGGAGGAGTCTTGGGAAAGATTTTTGGCGGTCCGGGAAAGACCAGCATTCGCGCAGCCTACGGGATCTACTACACATCGGTGGAAGATCTGAACCTCTTTTACGAGGTGGCCGATGCTCCGTTTGGCTTGTACTGGAGCAGTCCGGGTCCAGTGTCGTTTTCGGAGCCTTTCAGAAATCGGTTGGACGGAGGTACTGATGGTGAAGGACAGCGCTTCCCGTTCACAGTTCCAATTCCGGGGAGTCCGGCAAATAAGACGCTCAGTTTCGCGGTTTACGAGCCGATGTCCTATTTCCCCGGATACGACACTCACAACAAGCTCGCTTATGCCGAGCACTTCAACATGTCCATCCAACGGGAACTCAGCCGATCGACCGTCTTGACTCTGGCGTACGTCGGAACCGAAGGTCACAGGCTCATAACTCAACAGGAAGCCAATCCGGGCAATGCAGGGTTCTGCGAGCAACTCACTGCCCAGGGTTATACAGACATTTCGGCGGGTGCTGTCGGCTGCGGACCGAACGCTGAGCAGGACACTTTCCAGCTCGGTGCCAGCGGCCCACTGGTTTACGGCACAAGGAACCAGTTGCTCAATCCGAACTACTGCCCTGCGGCCCAGACCCTCTGTTTTGGTTTTGGCAATACCTTCACCAAGCTGACGGCAAATTCCATCTACAACGCTGGTCAGGTGACGGTGGAACGCAAAGCCGGAGACGTAACCTTGCTGGCCGCGTACACAATAGCCAAAGGCCTGGATGACTCGTCAGGATTTAACGATCTGGTCAATTTCATCAATCCAAAGCTGAGCCGTGGCCTGTCGTCGACCGATGTTCACCACAATTTCGTGATGAGTTATGTTTGGGCGTTGCCCTTTGACCGGGCCTTCCAACGTTTGCCGAAAAGGCTGACGAAAGGCTGGCAAGTCCAGGGTATTACTCGATTCGCGACGGGATTTCCAATCCAGATGGGTCAGTCGAATCCCGTGACCAACCCCCTGCTGTGTCCGGGGTTGACGCTGGCCACACCGCAGCCGTGCGTGGGAGATAGCTCTCTTGCTGGCAGTCCCTCCACCGATATGCCGAACCTCGTGGGACCGATTCACAAACGCAACCCGCGCGATACACCTGGCACGTTCACATATTTTGACCAGAGCGCATTTGTCGCGACCAACTGCTTCTTTACTGGCACCACCCCGAGCCCTGATTGCGGCACCTTCGGCACAGCAAATCGGCGATTCTTCCATGGCCCCGGCTTCAACAACACCGATTTCGGGATTCAGAAGACGATCCCGGTGACTGAAAGCAAGTTGTTCGAAATTCGGGGTGAATTCTTCAATATTTTCAACCACGCGCAATTCATGAATCCGAGTGGGGATATCAGCAGTGGAAGCTTCGGAAACATTACGAGCGCCCGTGATCCGCGCATCGGCCAGGTGAGCGCCAAGTTCGTCTGGTAGTGCAAGAACGTTCCGCGAAGGGACAGCATAAGCAGGCTGTCCCTTTCCTTCTTTGGGTTAAAGTGTTGGGATGCAGGCCAATCTCCGCGGGAAAACCGGTCTGATCCATCTTTGGTTGTCGGCTGCCTTGTTGGCTGGAATCTTGTTTGCTCCGCAGATGATCGCGCAAACCGCGGCAGACTATCGCAAGCGGGCAACCGAATTGGCACAGACGAAGTCCTGGGATGATGCCATCGCGAACTACCGCAGTGCCCTCGCACTCGAGCCCAATGATGCGGTCGCGCACTACGACCTGGCGTTGGCGCTCAAGTACAAAGGAGAGACCAGGGAGGCGCTGAAGGAATTTGAGGCGGCCGTTGAACTCCGTCCGAAGTCAGCGGACGCGCACTACGGACTCGGAAGTATATGGTTCGACCTGGGGGATCAAGCTGCGGCTTTAAAAGAACTGCGCATCGCCGACACCCTCGATCCCAGAAATGCCCCTACTCATCGGCTGCTGGCCCGGATTCTCTCCCAGCAGAGCAATCTTACAGACGCCGAGCACGAACTGAGACTAGCTCTCGGATTGAAGCCTTCTGCAGACACACATCTGGAACTCGGAGTCGTTGAAGGACAACTTGGCAAGCTCAATGAGGCGATCGCGCAGTTTCGTGATGCAATACGCATCGATCCGAACCTCGCTGCGGCGCACCTGATGTTGGGGATCGCGTTGCGCCGTCAGGCAAATGACAGCGGCGCGTTAGAACAATTCAGGAAGGCAGTGGCGCTCAATCCGAACGATGCGGATGCCCAATACAACCTAGGCCGGGAATTGCGATCTCGAGGCGACAATGCGGGGGCAATCGCCGCCTTTCGCCGTGCGATTGAGCTCAAACCGGATCTGGAGCAGGCCCACTACAATCTTGCCCTTGCCTTACGCACGCAAGGAGACACCAGTAATGCCAAGAAGGAATTCGATGAACTGTCGGGGCTGCACGATTTCCGCGCGAAACTGGCACAGTCGAAGCTGCTGATCACCCAAGGTGTGGATGCACTTAGGAAGCAGAAGTTCGATGATGCCTTGGATTTGTTCCGGCAGTCGGTTGAGCTGACGCCTCAATTCCCCACCAGCTACTACTACGTGGGCCTTGCATGGGAAGGGAAGGGTGAAGCGGCGCGCGCCAAAGAGGCGTACGAAAAGGCCCTTGAACTGAAGCCAGATTATGCCCAAGCACACACCAGCTACGGACTGTTTTTATGGAAGGCGGGAGATCAGACGCGGGGACTGCAGGAATTTCAGCAGGCGGTGATGAGCGATCCGGATCTCGCTGAAGCGCATTACAACCTCGGGATTGCGCTGGCGCAATTGCAGCGTCCGCAAGAGGCGGTCCACGAATTGACCGAGGCCGTGGCGCTGGATCCGCAAAACGTAGACGCGCGAGTGCAGCTAGGTTTGTCGCTAAGTCAGAACAACGATCCTGCTGCAGCAGCCAATGTCTTCCGAGATCTGGTGAGGAGAGATCCGAAGTTTGCCGAAGGCTACAACGATCTTGGGCTGGTGCTGTTGCAATCCGGGGAAATTCACAACGCTGAGATTGAGTTTGAAGAAGCTATTCGACTCAAACCGCGCTATGCCGAAGCCCACTACAACCTTGCATTGGCGTTTCGTCAGGAAGGGAAGAACGACGAGGCGCAGCACGCATTCGCCAAGGCGTTTGCGATCGAGCCGGAACTGAAGAACCTGCCTCTGCCTTAGCGCAAGGAGCTATTTTGCAGTCCTGCTCCGGATGGCGATCAAGGAAACCTGCTCCAGATCAGGATAGTGAGCATCTTTATCGGCCTTACGATCTGCTGGAGCAATCTGCTGGACCGTGGTGCACGCCGGCATAGTCGGGCCGAAATATTGGCCGTAGACGTTGTCGAACGAAGCCGAGTCGCCCAAGTCATCCAGATATACGGTTGTGGACACGATTTGGGTGAAGTCCATGCCCGCCTCTTCCAAGTTGTCCAGTTGGTTCCGCATCGTCTGCCGAAGCTGAGTCTGCGTGGTGGACGCATACACGCCGCCGTGCGGCCCGGGAATGAATCCGCTTTTGGCCGAGCAGTACAGGGTGTCGCCTGCAAAGACACAGGGGCTGGCCGTCGGACTTGGCGGCATATTTTTGGGGCGCACGGCTTTCCGTTGACTCAGGTCGCGGACCGCTACGCCTGTGTACTCGATATGAGCGCCGCCGGGCAGACTCGATACTTCGATCGTCGCGCGCGCCGGAGTGTTGCCGAATTCGAATCGCTTCGCGTAATGCTCATTCATCACTCTCGATGGAATGTCGGCAGTTAAGTATGGATTCACGAACACCATATTGCTAAGTTCCAGTCCTGCCGCTTTCAAAACGGCTTCTACGCGATCGAGCGACAAATCGACTTGCGCTGCAGGATCAGCCGGAACCTTGCCGCTCATCGGATCAGCGCCAGCCATGCTGGATACAAAAAGCCGATCATGCGTGAGGATCCCCGGAGAAAATGAATTCTCTTTCTTCTCATTCGGCGGATATATGACTCGCTTGTCTTTTAAATCTCGAACTGCAACCGCATTGATCTGAATCGGCGGCGAGGGAATCCGGGCGACTCCTAGCACCGCGCGAGCCGGAGGAGTTTTCGGAAAATATTCGGCGAAGACTTTATTCAGTTCTCCGTACTGGCTGATATCGGAAAGGTACACCTGGGTGTAGACCACGTTTTCAGTGGTCAATCCGGCGGATTCGACCACGGCTTTCACATTGTCGAGCGCCTGTCGCACTTGTTCTGGGAACGTTGCGGGCGAGCTGCCGTTCGGGCGAAGGGGGCCTTGGCCCGAGACGTAAACGTAGTCGCCCGCATCTACGCCCGGCGAACAGACAGGATTCGTATGCGCCGGCGCTTGAGTCGGAATTACGGCGTGGATGCGCTCCTGGGCCAACAGGGAAGTGGAAAGCAAAAGTCCAATCAGCAGAAATCGCATAGAGCACCTTTTGGTCCGATTTCCTTCACCAACCTTGTGTCTGATTACGCCGCTTTCTTCTGCGCGGCGCCGAGAATCGCGCGGAGCCGTTGCCCAACGATCATTTCTTCTCCGGGCTTGATGGTCATGGAAATGAGTTCGATGTGATCGGGCCCCTTATGTTCTTTGTGATTCGGATTGCCCTCACGGACTGCTTTTACCAAACTCGGATTATCGAGCCCCAGCACTTCGATCACAGGCTCTTCTGCACGCAACTGCTCGACGCAGTCTGCAATAGTGAAGCGCCAGGCCTGTTGATCCCAGGAAACCTTTAGCGTGGGATACCGGTTGCCGTCATCCGGAACGTAAGTCTCGGTCTTCACACCCGGCACGGTCTCCACCAACTTCCGAATGCGGTCAATGCGGCCATTCCATTCGGCGTATAGCTTCGTTTCGTCAAGATTCAGCCAAGTCTCAAGCGCCGTCAGGCAGCCGATGACTTCTTCTTTCCCGACTTTCATCGGGCGACAGACGGCGCCTTCCCTCGGACTGCTGTTGAGAAGCGCGGCTTCGATCAAATCCTTTCGACCCAAAAGCAAGCCGCTGCATTGTGGGCCGCGCAATCCTTTCCCGCCCGAAAAGCAGTACATATCAATTCCCATGCGCGCATAGAGCTTGGCGTTGTCGACAGGGGGAATGCCGGCGGCATCGTCGAGCAGCAGTGGAACTTTGTGGTCTTTCGCAATGGCAAGCACGCGTTGAAGCTTTTCGCCGAGATCGGTGGTGTAGATCATTGTCGTCTTGTCGTTGATGGCGTTCGCGAGTTCTTCCGGCGAATACGTTAGAACGAGCTTGGCGCCGGTCAGCCGTATCGCGCTATCGAAGGCGCTCCGGCCTCCGACCATGACGACTTCATTCTTTAGGCCGGTGGTGTCGGGGAGTTGCCAGATGAGTTTGTCATCGATTCCGGCCATGCATCCGGCGGTTGCGGCTGCCATGGCGCCAGCTGAACCCGAGGTAACGATGCCCGACTCCGCACCGGTGAGTTCAGATAGCCTTCGGCCTACCGCACGCTGAAGCTCAATCATGTTTACGAAATATTGGCCGGCCTCGAGTTGCGCCTGGTGAACTTCGGGGAATTCAAGGGAGCCGCTCAGGTAGGTCCATGTGCCCCGGCAATTAATGACGGTTTTTACTCCGAGACGCGAATAGACGTTTTGGCGCGGGTCTTTGCCCACGGCTGTGGCCGCCTGCGCATAGAGGTTGCGTGCGGCGAGTTGACCTAGCAACGGAGCCGCCGCCACCCATTTAACGAAAGATCGTCGACTGGAATTCTGCACCGGCATTGCAAAAACCTCCTCATGGGATCGTTCAATAACGAGCGTAGTACACTTCAGAGCTTTCTCGGCTTGACCCTGAAAGCGACACTGTCAATCGTCTTCTTCAGGCAGCGGAATTCGTGATCGTACCGCCAGGATGTGAGCCTTCGCTCCCGGTTTGTTCTGGTTATAGAAGCCGACGGTACAGTTTGCGCGAAAGTAATAAGCATCTCCCGCCTTGGCTGGATAGCGGCCTTCGACGCCGTCCATTCCACTTCCCGCCACCATGTCGCCTTGACCGTCGAGCACCAAATAGATTTCTTCGGCCGTTTCGTGATGATGCGGAAAATTCGTGCCGCCCGGCGCAAAGTCCATCAAGAAAAGACTCGTCACAACGTAGGCATCGTCGATCGCGTCGCGTGTTGCGCCCCGCGGGCCAATCATAAGCTTGTATAGAACTGAGTTTGGGTGGCCGTCGACGGTTCCCTCTTTGAGTTCATCCAGATTGATAATCTTTGGATGCGCGGCCGGCGGACCAATCGACGTCTTCGCAGGGATTTTGAAGCCCATGACCACGACTCGCAAATTGTTGTCCGAATGATTCGCGATCGAGTGCTTTGTTCCGGGCGCGATATAGGTGAAATCGTTCGTGCGCAAGGAATGAGTCTCATCCGCATACTGCAGCATGCCGGAACCGTCCAAAATAAAGTACAGTTCTTCCTCACGATCGTAAGCAACGCTCTGACAGTTGCTCTGAGCGGTGACGGTCAGTTCACCGAAGCGGGCAACACTGCGAAGAATTCGACTCTCTGAGTCACCTTCGCCAAAAATTGGCTTGTAGTGGCAACCTGCCGAGGCCGGATCGCTAGCAGGCGAGACATACCGATGCATCCAGGTGGGGTCTACCTTACGATCCTGGGCGAGCAAGTTCGACGCGGCCGACAAAAATAGCAGCGCTGCTCCCAGACCAATACTGACATTGCGTCCGCAAACCCGGTTCATTGGAGAAGTTGGGTATACCACACAATTTGCTTGACGCAAATCGAATTATTTCGTTTCATTGGGTTTCATTTCGTTCAGAAAAGAGGAGAAGCACGTTTTGCGGATTCTCGCGTGCGTGCTAACCTCAGGCGCAGCAAAATCGGGCAAGGCAAGGGCAATCATGAGGAGACATCTCTTCGAGGCGAATCGGAAGCATTGGCTGAGTGCAATTTCGTTTCTAATGACACTCGGAATGGCTGGGATGGCGGTCCATGCGATCGGCCAATCTACGCGGGAAAAGAGTTCGGACTGTCGCGTCGAAGCCACGGATTACAAGGGTTGGCACGCGCAACAAATCTCGAACCGGTGGGTGCAACTGATTCTTGTCCCGCAAAACGGTGGGCGATTGATGCAGGTGACCTTCGGCGGGCACTCGTATTTGTTTGTGAATCCGAAGTTGGCGGGGAAGTATCTGCCTCCGAGCACCAGTCAATGGTTCAACTACGGGGGCGACAAGCTCTGGCTCTTGCCTGAAGGAAATGACGACGAGCAGCACTGGCTTGGCAACTCAGATACGATCGACGACGGGCCGTATAGCTTTCGAAAGCTTTCGGAAGGGCAAAGCTGCCAGATCGAGCTTAAAAGTCCCGCCGATCCTCAAACTGGGATTCAGTTCACACGAACGATCCAGGTCGAAGCGGATTCTCCGCGCATCAGGTTTCACGCATCCATGAAAAATATCACCGGCCATACTCTTGA
>CAWFQZ010000032.1:0-80527 GCA_963818115.1 uncultured Acidobacteriota bacterium | reverse complement strand
TGAGTCATCGCGGACGCCTCAACGTCATTGCTCATGTCGCGAAGCGCCCAGCGCAGGAAATTTTCGCCGGGTTCGAAGACGTCGATCCGCGCAGTGTTCTCGGCTCCGGAGACGTGAAGTACCACATGGGAGCGACCGGCGAATACGTCACGCACAGCGGCGGCAAAGTTCACATTCACCTGGTCTCGAATCCAAGTCACCTCGAGGCCGTCGATCCCGTCACCGTCGGCCGCACCCGCGCCAAGCAGGATCGCACCGGCGAAGGCGGACGAGAAAAGTATGTCCCGCTTTTGGTCCATGGCGACGCTGCATTTGCGGGGCAGGGCATCCTCGCCGAAACCATGAACTATGCCGATCTCCCGGGATACACCGTCGGCGGGACAATCCATGTCGTCGTCAACAATCTCCTCGGCTTCACAACCAGCTATACCGAAGAGCACTCGACCCGTTTTGCGGCTTGTATCGCGCGTCGCCAATCAATCCCGATTTTCCACGTCAATGCGGAAGACGTAGACGCCGTTGTTCGCGTTGCTCGCATGGCCGTCGAATACCGCTATCAATTCGGCACCGATGTCGTCATCGATCTCATTGGCTATCGTCGTCACGGCCATAGCGAGGTCGACGACCCCACCATCACGCAGCCGCTGCTTTACAAGAAGATTAAGGAGCATCCGCCGCTCTGGGAAATCTATGCCGACGATATCGGAGCCACCGACGCGCAATCTCGCGCCGACGCCATCAAAGCTGAATTTGAAGCTGCCCAGAAAAAAGCCAGCAGCCTCAAGTCCAAGCCGCTGATGCGCGAGCTTCCCAAGTATTGGGGAAAATACTTCGGCGGCATCCACCGCCCCGAATTTGAAGTCGAAACCGGACTCTCGCCCGAAGAACTGTCGGAGCTCACAGCTCGTCTGACCACTTACCCTGCAGACTTCCACATCCATCCCAAGGTGAAGAAACTCCTCGAGCAGCGCGCCGAAATGGGCAATGGGAAACGCCCCGTCGATTACGGCATGGCCGAAGCTCTGGCTTTCGCAAGCCTTGTGAAGACGGGCACGCACGTCCGCATGTCTGGACAGGATTCCCGTCGCGGCACCTTCAGTCAGCGCCACTCCGTCCTCGTGGACATTGAGAACGAAAATGAGTACGTGCCGCTGGAGAATATCGCTGCCGATCAGGCCCGCTGTGAGATCTACAACTCGACACTCTCCGAAGCCGGAGTCCTCGGCTTTGAATACGGATACAGTCGCGACTATCCTGAATCGCTCGTTCTCTGGGAAGCCCAGTTCGGCGACTTCGTCAATGTCGCGCAAGCCATCATCGATCAGTTCATCAGCGCCGGAGAAGCCAAATGGAATCTTCTTTCCGGCCTTGTGATGCTTCTACCTCACGGATACGAAGGCCAAGGGCCGGAACATTCCAGCGCCCGCATCGAGCGCTTCATCCAGCTCGCGGCCAAGCACAACATCCAGATCGCGCAGCCGTCGAATGCCGCGCAGTACTTCCATCTTCTGCGCCGCCAGGCCCTGCGTCATTGGCGCAAGCCGCTCGTCGTATTCACTCCGAAGAGCATGCTGCGGCATCCCGATGCCAGCTCGCCCATCGAAGACTTCACCCACAAGAATTTCCTGAACGTCATCCCCGATACCGAAGTCGGGGAAGCCGAACGCATTCTGATCTGTACGGGAAAAATCGGCCACGAACTCCAGAATGAGCGTAAGAAGAGAAAAGACACCAGCACTGCTATCGTTTTTTTGGAGCAGCTCTATCCCTTCCCGGAAGAAGAAGTCGTCGCCGAATTCGATCGTCACGGTAAGACCGCCGACATCGTCTGGGTGCAGGAAGAGCCGGCGAACATGGGAGCCATGTTCAACATGCTGCCTCGCCTGAAACGCATCGCCGGAGATCGCCCCGTCCTCAGCGTCAAGCGCAGCTCCGGCGCCAGTCCAGCCACCGGCAGCGCCAAAGCCCACGAGGTCGAACAAAAGACCCTCCTGACCCTGGCATTCACAATTAAATAGCCTTGTGGAGGGGCGGACGCCTTCGTCCGCCCCCGAGCGAAGCGAGATTCCGCCCCGGGTACCCCATTTCCGGCCTCTTTTGCCGGAAGTGGGATTTTGATCTTCGTCATTCGTCTCACTGCCGCGCGGTCACGGTATACTCGTCCACCAGTTCGACCGAATCCGGTTCGAGGATCTCATTCCATGGGTCGCATTCTTTCGGCAATTGCCCTCATCCTTTGCGCGGTTGCGTATTCCGTTTCGCAAACCCCCAGCGTCACGTTCACCAAAGACGTCGCGCCCATCCTTCAGCAACACTGCCAAACCTGCCATCGCCCCGGCGAAGCCGCGCCGTTTCCTCTGCTGACGTACGAGCAGGCGCGCCCCTGGGCGGCCAGCATGAAGCGCGTCGTGAAACAGAAGATGATGCCGCCGTGGTTCGCTGATCCTTCTTACGGACATTTCTCAAACGACCGCTCCCTGACCGACAAAGAGATCAGCACGATCCTCGCGTGGGCGAATGCCGGCGCACCGCAAGGTGATCCAAAAGACATGCCTGCGCCTGCGAATTTCGTAGAAGGTTGGGGCATCCCAAAGCCCGACGTAGTTTTCCAGCTTCCACACGCTTATTCAGTTCCTGATTCCGGCATGGTGGAATATCAATACGTCATCCTGCCTACTGGATTCACCGAAGACAAATGGGTACAGGCGGCCGAGGCGCGTCCCACCGATCGCTCGGTGGTACATCACATCATCGCGTACGTGCGCGAGCCCGGATCGAACTACTTCAAAGGCCAGAAGCCCGGAGTTTTCTTCGAAGCCCCGCCGCCAAAGCAGAACGAAAAGAACGACACCAGCGCTCTCCCCAGCGACTTCCTCGTCGGCTACGCCCCCGGTCAGTCGGCAGAAATCTTGCAGCCCGGCCAGGCGAAGCTGATCAAAGCCGGTTCCGACATCGTCCTCGAAGTTCATTACACGCCCAACGGCAAGGCCACCACCGACCAGACGAGGGTGGGAATCATCTTTGCAAAAGAGCCGCCAAAAAACCGTGTTCTGACGCTCTCGGCCGTGAACGGCACTTTCAAGATTCCGCCTGGAGATCCAAATTACCGCGTCGATGCTTCCTTCGAAGTTCCGAGAGAGGTCAAGCTCGTTTCGTTGCACCCTCATATGCACACGCGCGGCAAGGATTTCGAATATCGCCTGAAATTTCCCGACGGCCAGACGCAGACGCTTCTCAAAGTCCCCGCCTACAATTGGCACTGGCAGCTTTGGTACAACCTCGCTGAACCGATCACTCTTCCCAGGGGAACAACCATCGAGTGCACCGCCCACTTCGACAATTCACCCGACAATCCTGAGAATCCCGATCCCACCAAGACCGTGATCTGGGGCCAGCAAAACTCCGACGAAATGATGGTCGGCTTCTTCAACTTGCTCTTCGATGCGAAGCTCCCATCGTCGGATCTGCTCCCGAAAAGCGAGCCAAAAGTCGCAAAGAACTGAGTCTTATAGATAGAAATGCAGTGGACGGGCGGACGCCTTCGTCCGCCCCCGAGCGAAGCGGGGTGAATGCTGAATGAGCTCCACGCATCCCGCGGTTTGACCGAAACTCCCAACAACGTTGTCATCCTGAGCGAAGCGAAGGACCTATGCAACTTCCCGACCGCTCTCCTGCCGCTGCCGCGACACGCCCACCTTCGATGTTAATCTAGCGTTCCAACCGCCATGCCTCGCCTGCCCCAACTCCTCCGCGTCGCCGTCGACACCGGGGGTACTTTCACCGACTGCGTCTGGACCGATCCGAAAACGCGTCGACTCAAAATGCTGAAAATCTTCTCGACTCCGGCCGATCCGTCCCAAGCGATCCTCGAAGTCCTCGAGCAAATCTCATCCGCCGAAGACTTCATCCTTCTCCACGGAACCACAGTTGGCACCAACACGCTTCTCGAACGCAAAGGAGCACGCACTGCTCTCGTCACCACTGCAGGCTTCGAAGACGCGATCGAAATCGGGCGGCAGGCCCGCCCCAAGCTCTACGACTTCTTCTTCGATCGCATCGAGCCCCTGATCCCCAAAGACCTGCGTTTCGGAATCAACGAACGCACGTCCGCCGATGGCGAAATCCTGACCGCGCCTGCTCCCGAAGAATTGCGCTCACTCGCCGCTCGCGTGGCCGCTGCAAAACCGCAATCCATCGCGATCTCACTCCTGTTTTCCTTTGCCAATCCCAAAAATGAAGAAGCCGTTACCCAAGCTTTGAAAGCGATAGATGTTCCGCTCTCGATCTCGCACGAAATCCTCCCCGAATTTCGCGAATACGAGCGCACCTCGACGGTAGTCATCAACGCCTACCTGCAGCCAGTGATGCAGCGTTACCTTGAAAATCTAGAAGCAAAATCGCTAGCCATGGCCCACCCCCACGGAGCCGCGGGCGCCTCGTCCGCGCAGGTTATGGCATCGATCCTCACCAATGAGGGACCGGGAGTGGCCTTGGGCCTTCGCGCGGCGAAGCGCACAAACGTGGAAGAGCGCCCCTTCAGGGCCGCGAAAAGGCACGACAAAGGCAGGGCTTCAGCCCCCGTGGTTCCACGTATCTTCGTCATGCAATCCAGCGGAGGCATCACCGCCCTCGCCACCGCGGCCCGCGAACCCGTCCGCACCGTACTTTCTGGGCCCGCCGGAGGTGTAGTCGGCGCCGCTGCCACCGCGCGTGCGAGCGGCTTTCACAACATCATCGCTTTCGACATGGGAGGCACGTCCACCGACGTCTCTCTCGTCGAAGGTGAAACCAAGACCGCCAACGATGCCCAAATCGCCGGAGTTCCGATCGGCGTTCCCATGCTCGACATCCATACCGTCGGCGCAGGTGGAGGCTCGCTCGCCCGCTTCGACGCTGCCGGAGTCCTGCGCATTGGCCCCGAATCCGCTGGCGCCGATCCCGGCCCTATCTGTTACGGCCGGGGCACGCAACCAACTGTCACCGATGCCAATCTCCTCCTCGGTCGTCTGCAGCCCACGTGCTTTCTCGGCGGAGACTTTACTCTCGATCTCGATCGCACCCGCCGCATTACCCAAGAGTGGCTCAAGAAATTTGGCTCCAATCTCACTCTGGAAAAATTCGCCGCCGGGGTGATTCGCGTCGTGAACGCCACCATGGAAAAAGCGATCCGTGTTGTCTCCATCGAGCGCGGACGCGATCCTCGCCAATTTGCCCTCGTTGCCTTCGGCGGCGCCGGAGGGCTTCACGCCTGTGCTCTTGCCGGAGCTCTGAGCATTCCGCACGTCATCGTTCCAGCATTCCCCGGCGCTTTGTCCGCTCTAGGCATTCTCGCTAGCGACGTTGTCAAAGACTATTCCCGAACAATCCTTTGGCGAGTGAATCGTGAAATACCGCACGCGAAAATCAATGTGGAATTCGCCGCCCTCGAAAAAATCGCAGCTCGAGATTTCCGCGACGAATCCTGGCAGGGAACTCCGCACTATCGACGTACCATCGACCTCCGCTACCGCGGCCAGGGATACGAACTGAATATCCCACTGACGAAAAATCTCCTCCGCGACTTCGAACAGGAACACCGCCGGCGCTACGGCTACACGCATCCTTCGCGCGAGATCGAACTAGTCACGCTCCGCCTTAGAGCGGTCGTGAAATCCACCTCAGGCCGTGGAGGGGCGGATGCATTCGTCCGCCCAAGCCGAGCAAAGATCGGCAAGTTTTCCGCAGCCGAAGCCTCCGCCCATTTCGACAGTAAGAAACTGAAGACGAAGATCTACTCCAGGGAAGAACTCCAGCCAGGAAAGAAATACTCCGGCCCCGCGATCATCACCGAATACAGTGCCACCACGGTAATCCCACCACGAAAGCGTTTCGAAATCGACAAAGCCGCAAACCTGATCGTCTCCCTCTAATGCTTTCCTCGGTGAACCCCATGCCCCTGTGGTGAAAGATCTTTTGCCTCGATTGTTAAAATACGATGAAAATCGTCCCTCCGACCCGGCAACGCGCCACTCGGTACTAGGTACTCCGTACTGCGTTATATAAAATGATCCCGTGAAACCAAGCATCTTCGTCGTTGAAGACGATCCCGATATTTCCCGACTCGTCCGCCATCACCTTGAAAATGAGGGTTTCGTCGTTCGCATCTATCCCACCGGATCGAACGTTCTCTCCGATTCCGAGCGCCAGCGCCCGGCTCTTTTCGTTCTCGACATCATGGTCCCCGGCAAGGATGGTCTCGAGATCTGCCGCAACATCCGCCAGACTCCGGGTTTGTCGGCAGTTCCCGTAATTTTTCTTACGGCCAAAAGCAGTGAAGCCGACCGCGTTCTCGGTCTCGAGCTCGGTGCCGACGACTACATCGCCAAGCCTTTCAGTCCGCGAGAGCTCGTGGCCCGGGTCAAAGCCGTCCTCCGCCGCTTCGAGCGCCCCTTGCCACCCAGCCCGATGACGGTTGGAGAAATCGAGATTGATCCTTCCGCCATGACCCTCACTGTTCGCGGTGCCATGGTGCCCACAACTGCTACCGAGTTCCGCCTGCTCGATTATTTCGCTCGCCATAAAGGACGCGTCTTCAGCCGCGACCATCTTCTCGATTCCGTCTGGCGTGATACCGCGTACGTCACCCCGCGCTCGGTCGACGTCTATGTCCGCCGCATCCGCGAAAAGATCGAGCCCGACCCCGAGAACCCGCGCTATCTGAAAACCGTTCGCGGCGCCGGATACCGCTTCGAGGTCCCAAAATGATAGGCACTCCCCACAAATCGGGTGGGATTTTGACTTTCCTGAGGAACTCGATTTCACTTGTTGGTCCTGAATCCCTAATATGAGGAGAATGTGAAGAACCGCATTTTCTTCAAGCTGCTCGCTGTGTTCTTCGTCGTTATCGCCGCTACCGCCGCCATTCTCGACGTTACCATCGGCAATGCCTGGGAAGCCTCGCTGCGCGGCGATATTGAGCGCAACCTCACGCAGAAAACGATCTTATTCGCGCACCGAGTCGACACCGATCGCGTCCACTCGCTCCCCGACATCGCTGCACAGGAAGCGAGAGCCGCCGGAGCCCGCGCCACGATCATCGACTCTTCCGGCAAGGTCCTTGCAGATTCTGAATCTGATCCCGCCAACATGGAGAACCATGCCACCCGCGCCGAGTTTGCCTCCGCCCTTTCAGGCAAGACCGGCGAGAACGAGCGCCGCAGCGCCACTCTCGGTATCCCGTTTCTCTATGTTGCCGTTCCCATCACTGGAGGTGCGGTCCGTCTCGCCTATCCCCTTTCCGACGTCCAAGCTGTCCAGTCGCAGGTGCGCCGCCCTCTGATTCGAGGATCTCTTCTCGCCTGTCTCGTTGCTCTTCTGATTGCCATTACGGCTTCAGTCTGGACTTCGCGCCGTCTCGAACGCATCGTCGATGTCGCAGCCCGCATTGAGCGCGGCGATCTTCGCGCCCGCGTCGATGACACACCACTCGACGAAATCGGACGCGTTGCCGCAGCCATTGATCGCACCGCCGGGCAGGTCGAGCGCAGTTTCGCCGCGGTTCGCTCGAGCCAGCGCCAGCTTGAAACTCTGTTAAACAGCATGCAGGACGCCGTCATCGCCGTCAGTTCTGACGGCCTTGTCCGCTGGGCGAACCAGCCCATGGACCGCCTCGTTCCGCAGCGTACTCGTCTCAACGCGCCCGTTGTCGAAACCATCCGCGACCCCGATTTTCTCGCCGCCGTAAAAGCTGCAACCACCAACAAAGACGTCACTACCGCCCGCGCTACATCAATCGTTCCCGGCCGTGCCTTCGATGTGACCGCCGCTCCGCTCCCCGATGGCGGCGCTGTCGCCGTGCTCCGCGACCTCACCGAAACCGAGCGCGTAGAAAAAACTCGACGCGACTTTATTGCAAATGTCTCGCACGAACTCCGAACGCCCCTTACATCGATTCAGGGATATTCCGAAACTCTCCTCGACACTGCGCCAGACAATTCTGGTTCTACCCGGGAGTTTCTCGAAATCATTCGCAAGAACGCCGCTCGCATGTCGCGCCTTACTGAAGATCTGCTCACCCTCGCGCGAGTCGAGTCTGGCGAGACTCGCTTCGACACCGAGCCCGTCGCTCCCATCGAACTACTGAATGATGCAGAGGAAAGTTTCCGCGAAATCGCCCGTGGACAAGGCGTCGAACTTCAGATCATCGATGCGCAGGGAAGCAGTGGCTCCATCGAATCGCTGCCGTCCGTCCTTGCCGACCGCGAAGCCATTCACCAGGTATTTTCAAATCTGATCGACAATGCCATGAAGTACGGACGTGCTGGCGGGCGCATCGATCTCGGCGCTCGTTCCGCCGACCGCGGCATCGAATTTTATGTCCGAGATCTCGGCGCAGGTATCTCCTCCGAGCACTTGCCGCGCCTCTTTGAACGCTTCTATCGCGTCGATAAAGCCCGCTCCCGCGAATCCGGAGGCACTGGGCTCGGTCTCGCGATCGCTAAGCACATCGTGCGTGCCCACGGCGGTTCGATCCGCGCCGAAAGCGAACTCACCAAAGGCAGTACCTTCCTCTTCACCCTCCCCACCGCCTAAATCATGTCGCGACGGCCGCCTCGGCGGTCCAGCCAGGGCAAAGCCCGGCAACAAGCACTGAGTCTTAAGCCCTAAAGTTCCATTCATACCGGCGTCATCCTGACCAGAGCCGCTTTTCAGGCGGAGGGAAGTATCTCGCGCGCACCGAATCCGAACTTGCGCGGTTGTCACTTCGATCCTCCTCCACATTCCCCTTGCATTTGTTCTGTCTTGCCCGACAATAGTGTTTACAAATATGTAAACGTGATTTGCCCGAGCGAAAAAATGACGGAAAATTCACAGCCTATTAACCGCAGCGTTCGCGGGAAATTCTATGCTTAACCGTTGGCCATCCGATCTCATAAACGGCAGACGACCGGCGACGGTTCCGCTCGAGTTCCGCGTCGCCCGCGTCCCCGCCCGGCGGACACACTCATGAGCACCGCGATTAAGAGCCCGACTCCCGAACCGGCCCACCATTACATCGTGCGCCGCACCGTCGAAGCCTGTCATATGGCCAAAGAAGCTGCGGGCGCTGCGGCCGAAGGCATCGCCACCGGATCGGCTGCTCTCCTCAATTCCCTCCGCCAGCGCGAACGCGAACTCGATACCCTCGACATGGAAATCGATAGCGGTGTGACGACCGCGATTACCGAGGTTGGCCCCGCCGAAGCCCGCGAGCTGCTGGCCTGCATGAAATTCATGATTGGCCTCGAGCGTATCGGCGATCTCCTGCTTAGCTTCGCCAACAGCGCTCAGGCCGTCAGCGGACGCATTGACTCCGAGGACACTCGCGACCTTACACAGATGGCGACCATCCTCGAAAAGATGTTGGCTGACTGCGGCAGCGCATTCTCCGCCCGCGAGATCGGTAAAGCCGTCGACGTCCTCCGCGCTGACGCCGAGATGGACCGCCTCCGCAATCTCATCTTCCTTCGCCACATCGAGAATCCCGAAAACGTCGCGCGCCAGGCTAGCCTGCAGGTCATCTTCATGACGCAATCTCTCGAGCGCGCGGGCGATCACGCCAAAAATCTAGCAGAAGAAGTCTGCCACTTCGTTAGCGGACACACCGTCCGCCACGTCCTCATCGCCTACGACAAACCTGTCGAGCAAATGTTTATCGACTACCTCCGCCGCCGCGACCCGCACCACTAGAAGAAGAGATAAAAAACAAAACGGAAAAGAAACGGTAGAAACAGAAGGGTGCCCCACCCTTGTCGCGTCTTATGCGACTGGGTGGGGAATTTGACTTCGATTCAACAATTTCGCGGGTCCCCCATTTCTCGCGCATTCTTTGCACGATAAGTGGGGTTTCTGAATTCTAAACACCCGCGAGCTCACTGTACTTTCAAACTAATCGTCTGCGATCGAGTTACTCCTCCTCCGCTACCAGTCACCGTAATGAAAGAACTTCCGATGCTAGCGCTCGTCGCAGCCTTCAGAGTCAAACTACTGCTCCCGTTTCCAGGCGAAGCAATCGTCACCGGCGCAAACGTTCCGGTTACATTCTTCGGCAGCCCGGTCACGGAAAACAAAATGCTCGACGCGAACCCGTTACTGCCTGCAGTCGATACCGTCACGGGCAACGATCCTCCCCGCGACAGCACCACGCTCATTCCACTCACGGCGAGCGTAAACGTAGGGCCGATCACGGTGAGTCCGAGAGCTTGTGTCTTCGTGATGCCTCCCCCACTCGCCATGACAAGCAGAGAATACGTCCCACCAACCGTTCCAGACGCTGCCGTCAGGGTCAGCGTGCTGCTCCCATTTCCCGGAGTCGCTATATTCGTGGGTGCAAACTTCGCCGTCACTCCCTTCGGCAGTCCGCTGATGGACAACGTGATCGCCGACTTAAATCCTCCCGCCGCCGCCGTGGAAACATTGAATGAACTCGAATTTCCAGACGTCACGCTCGTGCACGTTGCGCTGCTTGTAAGCGTGAAAGTGGGCACGGCCACGGTCACAGCGATGTTTGCAGTTCGCGTCAAACCGCCTCCGCTTCCGCTGATGATGATGGTTGAGCTCTTTGCCGTTGCGTTGCTCGCTACTGCGAATGTCACGGTGACGGGAGCGTTCGCTTTGATCGTAGCGGACGAAAACTTTACGGTCACTCCCACTGGCACTCCACTAGCACTCAAAGTGACGGCAGAGCCGAACGCGCCTTGCGGCGTCAGCGATATCGTTGCCATGGTCGACCCACCCGGCGCTAATGTAATGCTCGATGTATTCGGGGTCAGCGTGAAATTCAACTGCGTGGCTGCGCTCCAATGATTCACTAGAACGCTCGCGTCCACCGAACCCAGCCCGGTTGCTTCGTCATAACCCGATCCGCTGTTGAAGCCGGAGACTCCGGGCACGCTGTTGTTGCCGCTGGTCACATCGTGAAGCGCCTCCGCTCCTCCGCTGGAGAACTGCTGATTCGCTAAAGCATAAAAGCCCGGATTTGCATTCCCTTGCGCCGCGCCGGTATGTTCCAGAACTAACGCCATCACGCTCGCCAGCGAAGGCGCCGCCGCCGAGGTCCCCGAGGCATAAAACACTCCTCCCTGCACCTGGACCACATACGCATCCTGAATCGAGGCGTGCATCGACACATCCGGAACGTCGCGTCTTCCATCGGCCGGAATTCCCGGCGCAGCCTGCCATCCCGGCTTGCCGTACACACTGCTTGCTCCTCCTCCGCCCGCCCACAATCCACCGCTCCAACTGCTCTCATTCCACGCAGACTCCGGAATGTAGCTGATCGCCGAGGACTCCCCTGTGCCATTCGTGGGCGACCAGAATTGTCCCGGATTGTATAGATCGTTGAATTGTGTCCCGCCTACGCATGTTGTGTACGGAGTCGAGCACAGTCCATTCACTGCGCGCCCTCGTATCGCGGTTGCCTGCGAAGGCGAATCGCATCCTGCCGCACCGTTATCTCCCGATGAGACGAACACTGTCATGCCTTGCGCCGCCGCCTGCGCCCACGTCGCGTTCCAGAATGCGTTGCCAGCCGAACCGAGCGATGCCTCGCACAATCCGTAGCTCAAGGTTACGATCGGTGCAACGTTATGATTCACCGCGTACTGCGCCGATAGATTGATCCCGTCCATTGTGGTCGTAGATTTCGAAGTCACGAACTTGATAGTTGCATTCTTCGCGATTGCACCCGCCCATTCCACATCCATCGCCGATTCCAGTTCGTCATCGCACCACGGAAATCCTGGATCAGCTCCGTTCACGATGATCTGCGGATCCTTCGCAGGCAGCCCGGCACTCGTGCGAAATGTTCGTATATCGGAAAGCGCGATGTCCACGCGGCCCAGAACCGCAATGCTTTGTCCGGTGCCGTCGAGCCCTTGGTCGTATAGCGGGTCGACGTCGTAAATCGTGGCCCAATCCTGTGGCATTAGAAAGTGTGCGCCGTTCGCCGCCGTATATTGCGGCGAGACAACATGTGCCGGCACACTGCGAAAGTCGTGCAACGAAGCCACTCCGCGAACGACCGCAGCGAGTGCTTGCGGGATTTCCAGATCTTTCGCGTTCGCATAATGCGTTTCGCCTCGGACCAAATATTTCTGGATGCTGGCGTGGAACCCCAATTCGACCTGTGAAGCCGTTCCGCTGAACACGATCGTCCGTCGCGATGCCGGAATTTCTTCCACTTCCATTCCAAACGATTGCAGCCACTTCGTCACCTGTTTGAGATCGTTCGGCGCGATCCCGAACCTCCGGCCAAATTGCTCCGGAGTGAGCCAGCGATGGTAGTACGGTGACTCCGCATCCTGCTGCGCTCGGATCAGTTCCTCCAACGCCAAGTCTTGCGCCGGATCAGCGCGCAGCACCAGCACCATCCGCCCCATATAAAGATCCGGCCTTACCTTGCCGATGGAAAACTCAGGCCGCGCCAATGGATGGCGTTGCCCCGAAAGCACGACCCGCTGATCATTCAGTACGGGAGCCGAGACACGATCCGTCGGAAGAGTCGATAAGAGATCTCTCGCCGGATTGGTTCTTTCCGGAGCCTGCGCCCACGCGTTCAGTGAAATACACACCGCAAAAAGCGACAGCGCAAGCGTCTTTCCTGTTTGCATATGCACCTCGATTGGAGTGTTGGCGCGAAGAGGCAAGGGGAGGCCACACTGATCCATCGACAAACGCACGCCCGACTTCAAAAAACGATGGTCGCTTTAGATCACTCTGGTAATGAGAAAAGGTAACGAAGCAAGGTCGTGCGCTTGGAGAGAAATCGAATGCGTGCACAACCTCGGAAGGGCGGCCCTTTAAGGGCCGCGTAAGTTACAGCCGAATGGAGCAGCGCTTTATCGCCTCCCGCCTCGTTTCCTCGCGAAACGAATCTCATCCTGCATTGACACGCTTCGATCTCGCTTCTACCATCCGATCAAATCCAGATTGCCGATTTCACGATCGGGTGTGGAATCGTCGATCCATTCAAAGGGCGTGCAATGAAAATTTCCTATCGCAACCATCAAGTTCAGAACCGTACTTCGCAGCAACGCGGCACAGCGCGCATCGTGCCCGTCTTCGCCATTCTCTTCGTGATAGCTCTTGGTGCGCTTGCCGCGCCCCGGGCCTCTCAACAAGATCGCGATCATGATCGCGACCGCGACTTCGATCGATTCATTTTCGTTGCTCACGAGCGCATGGCGATCGACTTCGGCGGAGGTCACGGCGGCAGGCCCTCGTCCGATGCACTTTGTGAAGAAGGCTCGGTCGCAGTCGGCTTCCACGTACAGACGGGGGAGTTCTTCAACACGGCCTGGCTTGATTGCGCTCGCATCGATCGCGATGGCCACCTCAGCGGCGACCGTCAGATGACCGGCCGCACTGGCAGTCCTGGCGGACGTCCCGTTCACGACGCTTACTGTCCCGAGCACTTCGCCCTACGCGGTTTGCGTGGGCGTACCGGCGGTTCCATCGACGAAGCCGTCGGCGAATGCAGTCCACTTCATGAAATCGCCGCGCGAGTCGACAATGCCCGCACCGAATGGACGCAGCCTGTCATGCGGCCCAATGCTGGAGGACATCCCGCGCAGGCCGAATGCCCGCGCGGTTCCGTGGTTACTGGCTTCCGTTCCACGAGCGGCGAATACATGGACCACCTCTGGATCGTCTGCTCCGAACTTCGCGCCCGGGATCACGACCACGATCACGATCGCGACCACTAAGCGCACTGCTCCACCGACTCCCCATCCGCCGAGGCGGGCGCAGCATTTTTTCTTTGCTCCGTCGCTCGCTCGCCTCTGCGGATCAACAAAATTGCTCCCAGAATCGCCACCGAGGCCAGCACTACGCGTAGGGTCAACGCTTCTGAAGCCAGCAGCCATCCCAGAAATACTGCGACCACCGGATTCGCATACGTGTGCGTCGCTACCAGCGCCGGTGGACACCTTTGCAGCAGCCACGTGTAGGCCGTAAACGCCACGATCGATCCGAACACGATCAGATACGCCAGCCCAAGCATCGACTTCAAAGAAACTGCCGACCATTGCAGCGAATGAAATTCGCCACTCGCTCCTGCGGCAGCGAGCAGCATGACTGCTCCGCAAATCGTCGGCAGCGCAGTCCGTCCCAATGCGTCTTTCGGGAGCTTCAGCTTCGGCGAGATGACTACGCCCGCCGCCCACGACAGAGATCCAACCAGCACCGCGATCATCCCGATCAGGCTCGATCCCTTGGCCGACAATTCTGCGCCCGTCAGCAGCGCAACTCCGATCACCCCAATCCCCAGTCCCGCCGTGCTCAACCGGCTGATCTTTTGTTGTCCACCCATCCACGCCAGCACCAGGATGAACATCGGTTCCGTCGCAATCAGGAGCGCCGCCAGTCCAGACGAAACGTGCTGCTCCGCCCAGTGCAGCGAGCCATGCCCGATGAGAAAGAAGAGCGCACCGAGAATAGTTCCCGCAATCCAGTGCTCGCGCTTCGGCCGGAATCCTCGCGCACACGCCCATGCCAACAGAACGCTCCCCGCCACGCTGTGCCGAATGCCCGCGGTGACCAGCGGAGGAATCGTCTCCACCGCATAGCGAATCGCAAGATACGTAGATCCCCAGACGATGTAGATGGCCGCAAACGCAAGCGCGAGTTTGATCGACTCAGCTCGGCGCTTCTCGCCGCGCTCCGAATTTGGATTGGGCACGATCACAGGTCTGCCTCCTATGTCTATCACCTTGCCGCTGCGAATCATCGCCATGATTTGCGTCGAACTTTTTCGGTACATATACTAACCTCTAAACATCCTATCAACGGTTAGCTAATGCTAAGCGCGCGGCGTCTAACTTGTCAATATGCTTTTAATGGTTAGATAATGAATAGAGCGAATAGGCTGACAAATACAGAGGAGTGAAACATCCAGCAAACTCCGAAAACATCCAGGTCTCGCACGCCCCGGTTCGAACTGATCGCGGGATCCGTCTGCCTCGACTTCCTGAACACACTCGACGACCGTTACAGCAGCGATCCCAAAGAACTTCTCACCAGCTACACCGATCTCGTACTCTTTGCCGAAGAAGGCGGGGTCCTCTCGCACCACCAGGCCGATCGCCTCGCGGCAGAAAGTTCAGCCTCTCCACAATCCGCGCAACAAGCCTTAACTGCAGCCATCGAGATGCGCGAAGCCATGTACGCCGTCTTCTGGGCGCTGGTCCGCAAGAAGACCGTGCCCCCGTCGGCACTCTCGACTCTAAACCGATACATCCAGTCCGCCGCACAACACGCGACGCTCACTCCACACGGCCACCATTTCGAATGGCAATTCGATTCGTCCTCGAAGAACTTCGACGCGCCGCTATGGCCGATCGCCAGCTCCGCTGCCGACCTGCTCGCCTCCGATCAATTGCAGTTCGTCCGAGCCTGCGCCTCGAAAACTTGTGAATGGTTATTTCTGGATGAAAGTAAGAATCATCGTCGCCGTTGGTGCGACATGACGAAATGCGGCAATCGCGCCAAGGTGCGCCGGTTTTATAAAAGGAAGAAAGCCGAAGAGGAATAATCGCCGCAGATTATTTGGCAGGGCGGTCATGCACGTCGAAGCCATAACCTAACAAAATCGCTCCAACTTTTTCGCTTTGGACGAACGCCAGAAACTGTCGCGCGGTTTCTTTATTCCTCGAAGAATTCAGAATCACGCACGCCTGCTCGATTGCCGGATATTCATTCGCGGGAATCTCAACATAGCGTCCCTTGCTTTTCATATTCGGTGACATCGCCAGAGAAAGCGCAACAACACCCGCGTCGGCCGCTCCCGACACCACGAACGAAGCCGTCTGCGAAATGTTTTCCCCGAGCACAAACTTGTCTTTCACCTTGTCGTAAATGCCTTCTTTTTGCAGCGCCGCGACCGCCGCTTGCCCATATGGAGCATGCTGCGGGTTGGCAATCGCAATCTTCTTCACGTCCGGATCGAGAAATACCTTCAGCCCGGCATCAATCTTGATCTTCGACTCGTTGAGCACCCACACCACAATCTTGCCCTTGGCATACGGGTAGTAGCTTCCGCTCTCCACCAGTCCCGCGGTCTCCAACTTCTTCGGATAATCCAGGTTCGCCGAAAAGAACATGTCGAACGGAGCCCCGTTCTGAATCTGCTGAAAGAAATTTCCCGACGACCCGTACGTCACCTTCACGCTCTTGCCGGTCTGCTGGTGAAATTGCGCGGCCACGTCCTGCATGGCGAACTGCAAATCCGCCGCCGCTGCCACCGTGATCCCTTGCGCGGAGCATAAGCCGCAAGCGAAAGCCATTCCCAGAATCGCGATGCAAACTCGCATTAGGATTTTCAAGTTCCTCTCCCTCAATCCTTCCCACGGATCAAATGCAATCACGGCACATCCAAAATTCTCAGGGTCGTAACTTGCCGTATCCAGCGCGCCGGCCTTTTCTCGTCCGGGATGACAATCCGATACGGACCTTCTTTCGAATCCATTGGCTTCCCATCTTTCAGGAATGCAAGAACGATCTGCTTGTTCGTGAACTCCGGATCCATTTCCGGCAGCGCAATCACTACTTTGTATCCATCGGCAGCTTCGACCAGCAGGCACGATGCCAGCCGTTTTCCCCGCAGCGCTTCGCCAAACCCAACCCCCGCTTTCTCCAGCACGGCTTTCAGCGCAACTCCCTCGAATGTCGCCGAAACATCGTGCGCCGTTGCCTGTACTTTTACGTGCGGTAAAGCCTCCAGATCGCCCCGCGAGAGCACAGTCTGCTTTCCGTCCTCATTTTGAATCGTGAGTTGCTGGGCCCAGGCTTGAACCGCCGGCATCGAAAAAGCCGAAAGCACGGCGAGGAATAGAAAGGGTCTTCGGACGTCATGCATGGCGTGTGGTCCTACGGAGTCGGTTCTTGTAAACCGATGGGATCATACTAAACCGTATAGAGATCGTCAGCAAAACCGTCCGAGATCTACGGTTGTTCGACGGCACGCTGGCTTTCCAGAATGCTGAAGACTCTGGATTTGCTTCGGAGCAATGCTTTAGCGATTCCGCAAAGGCAGCGGAATCAAATTCGGCTTCGGCCGCCGTAAAGCTCTCTCGGCAGAAGTCAGTTTGTTTCAGCAAATTGTCAGTTGCAGTGGCCGCGATCTTCGGCATCACCCATCATCGCAACGTAAGTTCCGCCGCTCCGCTGTCCCCCCAGCATGAGCCTCACCCAAGCCTTGTGCTATCAATCGGATGCCTTCCCCGCCCACCGTGAAAATTTCTTCATACTGTCGGACCAGCCGAGCTTCGGTATATATTGGAGCGCCACTTCTGTAAGAGAGAAGGAGAGTCCCCGTTTTGTCTTACCTCCCGAGTTAACCGACGCGGGTTCCCCCCTGGACAACGGACCTAGGCCACGGAGATTGTCATGAAGTCATTCCTGCTCGTACTGACCATTGGGGCACTATTGTCTTTCGCTGCTTGTGGAGGTGGAACCGGGGTCAGCACCGGCAAGACCACTACCTATACGATCAGCGCGAATGTCACCGGTCTTAATTCCGGCGCTGCGGTCGTTTTGCAGGATAATGGTGGAAACAATCTGACAGTCAATGCGGATGGAACCTTCTCCTTCAGTTCACCTGTAACTAGCGGCAGCCCTTACAGCGTTTCCGTCCTCACCCAGCCCGCGGGACAAACCTGCACCCCAAGCAACAGCAGCGGAACCGCGACCTCCAACGTCACCGTCTCCGTCTCCTGCTCCTCCACGACCAGCCCCACCTATACCATCAGCGTCTCTGTCACGGGACTCACCTCGGGATCTTTCGAATTGCAGGACAATAACGGCGATACGCTGACGTTCTCCAGCAACACGACTCAGACATTTGCCACAAAGTACGCCAGCGGGGCGTCATATGGTGTGACCCTTGTTTCGCAACCGGCAGGGCAAACCTGTTCTGCCACCAACACCAGCGGAACCATCACGGCGAACATCACGGTTGCGGTAACTTGTGGTGCCGTCTCCACCGGCGACACGATCAGCGTGCTACCCAGCGGCCTCATAGGGACGCTTGTCGTGCAAGACAACCAGGGCGACTCCCTGACTTTCACAACGAACAGTACGCAGACTTTCGCCAAGTCTTATGCGAACAGTGCCATCTATTCGGTGACGGTTGTCACTCAGCCCACCGGGCAGACCTGCACACTGAGCAGCAACGCTACCGGAACCATCACTTCAAATATCACAGTCACTGCCACCTGCACCACCAACACAGTGAACGACACCATTAGCGTGACAACCACCGGACTGACCGGCACGCTCGTGGTGCAAGACAGCAAGTCCGACAAGCTGACGTTTACGACGAACAGCACCCAAACCTTCGCTACGTCTTATGCGAGCGGCTCCACGTATTCGGTCACGGTGCTCACTCAGCCGACAGGACAGACTTGCACTCTGAGCAGCAACTCCACCGGGACCATCACTTCAAACATCACAGTGACGGCCACCTGCACCACCAACGTTGTGAATTACACCATCAGCGTGGCTGTCACGGGTCTCACTTCCGGATCGCTTGTTGTGCAGGACAGCAAGTCCGATACTCTGACCTTTACTTCGAACACGACTCAGAACTTCGCCACCACCTACGCCAGTGGATCGACCTACTCTGTGTCGGTAGAGACGCAGCCGGCTGGACAGACCTGCACGCTGAGCAGCAATGCCAGTGGAACCATCACATCGAACGTCACGGTGACTGCCACGTGTGCAACTTCGGGAGGCGGTCCCAAGCTCAGCGTTTCTGTCTCGGGACTTTCCGGCACGGTCACTCTTGAGGACGATCAATCGAACACGCTGACCTTCACCAGCAGCGGTACTCAGACCTTTGCGAATACGTATACGGCGGGCTCTACCTACACCGTCTATGTGACCGGTCAGCCGTCAGCCCAAGCCTGCACTCCAACGTACTCGACCGCGACCATCAATTCGAGCACAACGATTTCTGTCGTCTGCGCCACTGGAGCAACTAGGGCACTCGGTAGCGTCAGCGGCGTGTCGAGCATCGCGTGTTCCGGCTCGATTGCGAATGGCGCGTGCCAGCAAATGACGGTTTCTTGTCCCGGAGTGCCCAATGTCCAGGCATTCGTAAAGACGAATACTCCATCCGGAACGATTCTGGGAACGGCGACCTACAACACTGGCACCGATGGCAATGGTCTCTACGAAAGCATCTTCACCTTTGGAAGCACTGCGGTCCAAAACGTACTGAACGCCGGGTTCCGGACCGTCCAAATTTCATGGGGAACTCCGTTTACTAGCAATCAGCCGAATGGCTGGGCAGAAGGACCGGGTGGCGTTCTCGCATCCGCCTGCCGCTACGCCACGGTGACGAACTGGATTTACAGCAACATTCAAAACAACAACAACATTCCCATGTGTGCGACTGCCAACAGCGGTGGCGCTGGAGCTCTCGCCTACGCCCTGTCGCAATATCCGACTTTCGACGTTCTCTCCATGGCCGAAGTCACCAGTGGACCGCCCACGGGCCGCCTCGATTGGGGCTGCGGTTGCACTGCGGGCAAGATGGCCGTCCAATGCGGGTCGAGCACTACTCTCGGCACATGCTTCGGGACAGCAGATGCGCCCGTCTGGGATCCTGCTTACAATCCGAATTCTGCCTCAGGAGCTGGAGTGTGCTCAGCGGCTGTAAATGGCACTCTGCCTCCCGGAGGCCTCAACTTCTTCCTGGGCGACAGCGTCGAAGCACCAGGCGCAACCTATACCTTCCCCAAGACCTATGTGAACCTCGTGTTCGGTGGCGCCGACAGCAGCTCCGCCATCCCGATCGGCCAAGACTGGTTCGACAACATCACCAGCACCAAGGCGCAAGCCTGCGTGGCGGGAGGCCTGCATTCGCTTGCGAATACGCTGCCCGGTGCCCAGCAAATCGCCAACGACCTGATCGGTCTCTGCAAGCTGCAGTAGGGAAGCTAAGAGGGCCTTCGAATCCCCACCCTTTCGCAATTGTCGCGGCCAGAGTGGGGATTCTTTTTGGCAATAATTGACTTGGCTAACCAAACGACCTAGGTTTCATGGATGCCAAAGCGCCCAGCAAAACAATGTGCTTGGTGTTACAGACAGGCCGTCGAAAAACGCTGAGAGCACATTTGGGATAATTGGCTTAACGACGCTTTGCCGAAACAAAAGTATCTTCTTCAAAAGAAGCCTACCTTAGATTCTGAAACCATTAGATATGACACGACTAAGTTCGATGAAAAACTTCCCGTTGTAGGTGAGCTGTCGTAAAGCACTTGGATGAGCGTCCTAACGAACAAAACAAAGGAAACATTCGGACGCGCCATGCTCGAAGGGGAGCCCTTCACATTAAACTTGAAGGATACAGCGCTTCTTGCCGCCTCGGGATGAGGGCGCGTTTCGCCGGCAAACGAACAGACTGGACGCAAGTGCAGATCGTTTCATATTGACAACGGAAGTGGCGCGACTAGACTTGGTTGGCCATTGGAGGTAATACGATGTCGCGCACCCTTCGAGCCCGTCTTGTCGAAACAACCCTTCCCGAGAGTATCGACCATCGTGCCAGGTTGTATTCTCTCGCAGCAGCGACCGCCGGCGTGAGCATGCTGGCTCTAGCGCAGCCCGCGGAGGGCAAGGTCGTGACTACCACCAAGAACATTCCAATTCCAGTTTGTGCTTTTTTCGCCCCATGTTCTCTTTCAATCGACCTCAATGGCGACGGGGTTAATGACTTCAAGTTTTCGCTTATCTCGTATTACGCGAGTGTCGACCACAGTCGAGCCCTGCAAGTGGCCGCACTCAATGGTGGTGGCGTAATTGGAACTGCCGCAGCACCGAACGGGCCGTATGCCTCGGCCCTGCTTCGCGGAGCAAGGATTGGACCCTCGGACCATTTTCTTTCGGGTGGCAAAGACATGGTTGAGGGAACAGCTTACGCTTCTCATTCGGGAACTCTCTCGCGAAAGGTTTCCGGCAAATGGGGAGGAAACCACCCGAACCGCTTTCTCGGTTTGAAATTCAAGATCAAAGGGGCAACTCATTACGGGTGGATAAGGGTAACGGTTGATCTCAAAAACCTGATGTCCGCTACCATCACGGAATACGGCTATGAAACCATCGCCAATAAGAGTCTGGACGCGGGACTGACGGGAGCGAACTCGGCGGATGCTCAAATCCAAGAGGTGCCAGACCGGTCCGTGCAACCTTCACTCGGGATGCTTGCTTTGGGTGCGGATGGTTTGACCCTTTGGCGGCGCGAGGAAGTGTTAGTCCCCTAAAATACTTCCTTCGAAATGTTTCATCCGGCATCATGGCATGCCTTCCTCTGCCCTCCCATTGCTGATCGCCGCAAACGTGATTTGCGACGCGCAGTTGGCGTAACATCGCCATCTCTGTTTTGTTGCTTGAGTTCTCGGTAAAACTGCTCGGCTTCTTCCGGGTGGGTGAGCCGACGTTCACCGGACTCGCCTGTCTCGGTATCCACCCATGCAATTTGTTGGAAGCCCGGATGATAGTCACAACCTATAATCAGCATGTTCGGCTCCTTTCCTCCGAGCCCTTTGGTTGGTTTGCGCCTCCAAAGTCTACTCGGGCCTGGGAGCCGACATTGTTTATGGAATCATTACACTCATTGACCCGAGTTCGCCAGCCCCGGACGTCAATGAGTGAAATCGCCTGTTCAACAGTTACGGTTCGCAATAAAGATTGGCTGATAAAAATTGCTATCAGAAGGCAACAGCCATCGAACGTTGGTGAATCCTGCCTCTTCCAGAATGTGGCTGAGTTCACCCCGAAGCACTGCGCGATAGGTCAAGGTGAAATGGAACGTGTGCCACGCTGATTCTATGCTTCGAGTGATGTACAGGTGGAAGCGATAATGCCTCTCATCCAGCCAATCCCAGATTTGAAATACAATTCGCCTTCTGCCACTGTCCGAATAAAAGCTGGGCCTTTGGGCTGTCGGCCTTTCCACAACGATGCGATCGTAGTCGCGAATGCTGCCAATGAATGAGCCACCAACCCTGAGTTTGCCATATGCTTGTTGAGCCGCCCGCAGCAACTGCTCATCGTTTTCCAAGTGTGGAAGAGAGTTGTCCATGCAAATCACCGCGTCGAAGCTCGATGCTGGGATTGCACCGAGTTGCAGCATGTTCGCGACCGAGAACTGAATGCTAAGCCCCCTTTTCAAGGCTTCTGCGCGCGCCCGCTCAACGGCCCCCGAACTTATGTCGCAACCCTCGACATCGAAACCGTTCATCGCGAGGCCCAGTGATTGGGTCCCTATTCCACACGCAGAATCCAGCACTCGGACGGAGTGCCTGTCACCACACTCGTGGTGGAGGATGCGGCCCAGTACCGTCGCCTGGCGCACAATGCTGGCTTCCCAGTCCTCGAATATTTGGTCGTAGTAAGCTGCAAGTTCGTCGTAAGACTGCGCGGAATCGGCCATAACGTATTCTAACTGTTGTAAAATCGCGATTACACTGATTGACGAATCTGGCAGGCCCCGATCGGGGTTAATGAGTGTAAACGCCTGCTGACAACATCCACAATCCTCATCGCCTCCAAGGCTTAGAGTTATGGTGCGCCAGATTCTCTTCCAATTGGACCGCAGGAAATCCCAACGAGTCTGAATCAAAGCAGCTTGCGAGATGAGAGTTCCTTTTTCGTCCTGTTGTGCAATGACGATTGCGACATGGCGACGGTTCTGATAACTGCAACAACCAACGTACAAGGGCAGCCATTTCCTGCGGGTTCTTGAGTCGAACACCCGCTCAGTAAAATCAGGCTCCCCTTCAGGAAATCTGTGAGGCGTCCGACAGACAGCTATCTTCTGAAAGTTGAGTCGATAGAAACTCCTTTGGAATTCCACGATCCTCAGAGCTTCCGATGAAGGTGTTTCATTGGAGGGAACGCAATCTGCGGGGAGCGGCATCAACTCGACGGTTGTCGGCCAAGAATATTCGCTAGAGCGCTTGCGTGATGCCGAGTTGGCCTCTGACTATCAAAGCAATAGCCAATGTTACGGTCGCCAATGTGATCCAAACCCACTTCCGCCGCACGTTCATCTTGATGATTGAAAACCAGTCTGGCTATCAGCGACAAGTCTCAACAATAATATATGCGGGTTAGTTGGCGAAAAATCGCCATTTCACTCATTGACCGGCGATTCGTCCCTTAAGGCGCGATATCGCCATCTCGCTTGCTGGCAGTCTGTTTTGAATCACTGAGTTAGCTGATTTGCTCGAACAACATCTCTGTGCCGGCTTTATCGTAGAACGCCATCGTCATCCTCCCCGTGTTCACACTCCACTTCTCTATCCCGCTCTGCGCCAGGCCCATAGACATCTCTAAGTACGTCGTTTCGTGCCGCTCGTGCCGACCCAGGTGCTGAAGGAACGTGTCGCGTCGACTGGTTGCAGCCACGGGGAACACCTCGTGCACCGGTGGAGAGACGACGCTCTGGCCGTTTTGTCCGAAGTACTCCGAATGGCCGTCGGCCAGATAAGAATCGTATCGTTCGACGCCGAGCGCCTTGAGAGCCCGAACATATTCTGCGAGCGTTTTCGCGCTACCCAGCCGACCGTGAATGGCATTGATTTGCTCGATGGTAAACATGACATGAAGCCTTTAAGAATTGGCGCACCGAAGATTCTACAACTGGCGAAAAATCTCTATTTCACTCATGGACCTTTGCCCTGTCCCTGTCTTTCGATGGCGTATGAAGAAAAAGCGAGCGGCAACCACCGCCTATTGACGCAACTGTGCTAGTACCAGAGTTGTATACCGCTCTAGCCCCCGACCTTTCACGAGCCCCAGCCGTTCTCTTTGGCCCAAGGTTTTTCCACAGAAATAAACCCATTCTTGTGACGGATGACCTTTACTGAGCCAATAGAAAGCGCACACTTGACCTATGCGCGCCGTCGACTTATCGGAAAACCTGAACAGTCTGACCCTTCATTCGGATACTCAAGATCGGGGTGCTAACTCCTTATTTCGCAATATTTTGCCTGTAAAACATTTAGAATCAATATTTTGCGCGGCTACTTTGAGGTCGGGTAGGGATAACTTTGCAGAATACTAAGGATCTTACCGAAAGTAAGAGCAGTTTCGAGGAACTGACCGATTCGGCTTCAACTCCTTATTCTGCAATATTTTACGTCGTAAAATCCTTAGAATCAATATTTTGCGAGGCAGAAACGACTCTTCAGCAATGTAAACTACAGAAAATAAGGATTTTGCCAGATCGGTCCACAAAAATGACGAGCGACGCTCAATTCATCCCTTCGAGGCGTGCGAACCGGCCGTTTACAATTGGTGGCGCCTCGACTGCCTGCGTGCCACAGGCCCACGCTGCCGCCGAGTCATCGGAGGGTCTCGTGATCTCTCGCCTCTCAGCTTTCGTAGCCGCAGCTTTCTTGTTGTCGTCCGCTCTCTCCGCTCAGAACGTCGCGCACTACACCACCACCAACGACAACGTGAAATATCTGTTCGCCACAGCCGATCCCGTACTCCACCTGAAGTCAGCAGACATCCTCGACACCAACACGCTCGACTGTTTCGGCAACGGGATCAAGAAGCCCGGCGACACCTTGAGCATGGCCAAAGGCGACAATCCGCTCGCTGGGCCGTTCTATGTCGAGGGCGCGGAGCCCGGCGACACGCTTGCGGTGAAGATCCTCGATCTGCAAGTCGACGGAGACACCGGCGTCGGTGCCTTTTCTCCTGGCTTCGGATCGATCAGCGCCTCGCACTACACACCGATGCTCGAGACCAAGCCACTCCCGGAACGGCTGTGGTTCTATCACATCGATCACGCTGCCAACACCGCAACCTTCAAAGCCATCGACTCCGATTTTTCCGTGAAGATTCCCATGCATCCCTTCTTCGGTTGCATTGGCGTTGCACCCGCGAATGGCGAGGCGCGTAGCTCGATCGTTCCCGCGGAGTTCGGCGGCAACATGGATTCTCCCGAGGCCAGTGTCGGCAACACCGTGTATTTTCCCGTGAACGTAAAAGGCGGCTTGCTCTATCTCGGCGACGGCCACGCCGCGATGGGCGACGGCGAAGCTGCCGGATCAGCCATTGAGGTTCCGCTAAAGGCGCGCGTCCAGTTAAGTGTGATCAAAGGACGCACCATCGAATGGCCGCAATTTGAAAACGACGACGCCATCATGACCGTTGGCGCGTACCGCCCGCTTGAGGATGCAACTCGCATTGCCCTGACCGAACTCGTGCACTGGATCCATCGCGATTACGGACTGTCAGAGCTCGATGCCTACGAATTGCTGTCGAAGGTAGGGAAGTTGCATTTGAACGAAATGGTCGATCCAAATTACGTGGTCGTGGCGTCGATCGACAAAAAGTATTTGCCGGCGAAGAAGAAACCGTAGAGATGGTTCTTGCATAGAAAACCCCACTTCCCTCCGTAGAGAAGTGGGGTAGTTAGTGCTTCGAATCAGCCTTTTATGATCTTCTTGCTGCCTGCATCCCAGACGGCGACCGTCTTGTTGAAGTACGAGAAGTTCGCCAAGTGGCATCCGATCGCGGCGTTGTTGCCGAAGATTTCGTTCTCGGCAACCGGTTTGCGAGTACGAACGGCGTTGTAGAAGTTTGCTTGATGATCCACGGTATCGCTGTAGCCCGGAGGATTGGCATACGACTCGCCCTCCGCGTCTACGTCCCACTTGAGCGCCACCGGCTCCGGATGATCTTCGTGCCACTTCTGCAGGTACTGATCGCGCAGCGCCTTCGGCCATCCATAAATCGAATAGCTTTCCGGTTCCGGTCGAGTGTCCTGCGGCTTATAGGTCAAGGACGCATCTTTGATGATCATCGTGCCCTTGGTTCCGTAGAAGCCGATGAACTCTCCGCCGTCGTTATTCAGATTGCAGCGCAACGTGACGCGGAAGTTCGGATAGTCGTATAGAGTCTCGATGAGGTCGGGGAACTCGCGGCCGTCCTTGAAGTGGAACAGTCCACCGGAGGATTGCGCGCGCTGTGCCGGCTCGGTGATTCCAGTGATGAACTGAATTCCCGAGAGCAGGTGAACGAAGAGATCTCCACCCAGTCCTTCGCCGTAGTCGGTGAAGCAGCGCCACCGGAAGAAGCGTACCGGATCGAATGCGTGTTTGGGTGCACTACCCAGGAAGGCGTTCCAGTCGATTGTCTTCTCGCTTGCATCGGGAGGAATTGGATACACCCATGCGCCGCTCGGCGAATTGCGATCCCAGTAGGCGTTGATCGAGAAAACCTCGCCCAACTTTCCGGAATCGTAAATCTCTTTCGCTTTGGCGTAGAGTACGGAACTCACGCGCTGGCTGCCGATAGCGACCATACGATTGTGCTTGTGCGCCGCTTCCATCATGGCGAATCCGTCCTCGACGGTGTGTGACATCGGCTTCTCGCAATAGATGTCTTTGCCCGCGGCGCAGGCATCTTCAAAAATGCGGCGGTGGTTGTGATCCATGGTTGCGATCAGAACCGAGTCAACATCTTTGCGATCGAGAATCGAACGATAGTCCCGCGTCGCGGGTACGTTTGGATTTTTCACCGATTCCTGCGCGGCGGTGTGGCGGCTGTCGTAGAGATCGCAGACAGCGACGCATTGAATTCCGGGGACGTTCAGCGATGCTTCGAGATGTTCGCATCCGCGAATGCCGGTGCCAATCGACGCAAAGCGGATGGTGTCGCTAGGCGCTACTGGGCGCGCCGAAGCAGAAAGGATGCGGGGTTGCAAGATATTCTTGCCGATGGTGGTGGCGGCGATAGCGCCAGTGCCAAGCTGAATGAATTGACGACGGGAAAAGGGATTTTTGGCCATCGATTTTTTCGCCTTCCGGCGTGTCGGCTTCTATGCGAGCACGCGCGTGCAAAACATATTACGGCTGGAGATTATCCCACAAAACGGCCTGAGAAGCTAAATCGTTATTCTTGCGGCATTCAATCGTTTCCGCATTCGGTTCCGAAACGGGCTCCGAACCTGACATGCCACTTGAAAAGCAAGCGAGCCGGTCTACGATGGCGGGAACGACTCTTGGACGGGAGCCCGATGAAACCACTGCGGCTGTTGGTTTCTCTTCCCAATCGAAATCATTACCAGTTAGAGCAAGCCAAGGCGGCGACCAGCAGGGCCAGCCAGCTCGGCGCCGAAGCGCGCGTGCTCGATGCCGACAACAACCCAGTTAACCAAAGCCAGCAAATTGTAGAAGCGCTGCAGAGCCGTGATAACCGCCCTGATGCCATTCTGGTCGAGCCCCTCACGTCCACCGCGCTCGTTAAAGTGGCGGAAGCGGCGGTCGCCGCTGGCGTCGCTTGGGTTTTGCTCAACAGTGACGCCGACTATCTCGAGCGGCTGCGAAGCAAGCCGAACGTTCCCGTCTTTGTGGTAACGCGCGATCACATCGAAATCGGCCGCATTCAAGGCCGACAGTTCGCCGCGCTTCTGCCGAACGGAGGTTCCGTTCTCTATATTCAGGGACCGAATACGAGTTCGGCTGCCGCGCAGCGAACGCAGGGGATGGAAAGCACCCGTCCGGCGAACGTCACGATTCGTGCCATACGCAGCCAGTGGACCGAACAGAGTGCTCACGAAGCAGTGCAATCGTGGCTGAGGCTTTCCACTTCGCGTCCGGGCTCTATCCAAGTCGTCGGCTGTCAGTACGACGGGATTGCGGCCGGAGCGAGGAAAGCGTTTCGTGAAATTGCGTCGTCAGAAGACCGCGATAGATGGCTGGGTTTGCCGATTACAGGCGTAGACGGACTACCTGATGAAGGTCAAATCTGGGTGAATCGTGGAGAGCTGACTGCGACCGTAGTCGCTCTCACAACAACGGCCGTCGCGGTGGAAATGGTGATCAAGGCTTTGGAAAAGGGAATGCAGCCTCCGCCCGTCACGCTTGTGGAATTGAAATCCTATCCGCCCCTGGAAAAGCTGGCCCTGAAGGCGAAGAAGGCCTGACGACTCTGTTCCGGCGCATCCAAAACTTAGCGCAATCTGGAATTTCAGCATCCTCACAAGTGATCGGGTTTATTCATGGTTGATTTAACTGCTTCAGCTTTTTGACCGCGTTCGTGTTGTTCGGGTTCAATTCCAATGACTTGTTGTAGTTCTTGATGGCGAGATCTTTGTCGCCATGATCCGTGTACGCTTCCGCAAGGCTGTCCCAGGTGTTATAGGACTTGGGATAATCCTCGACGCTCAGTTTGAAGATTTCAATCGCGTCTGGAATTTTTTGCTGGCGCAATAATTGATATCCGAGTTGGATCAATTCATTTTCGCTGAAGTCGTAGCCCGTGGGCTGCGTTGCCTTGAGTTCGCGGTACTGCAGAACGGCCACGGTAACGTCTTTTTCTCGAATCGTTTTTGCCAGGATCTCGCCAATCGGCGGACGGCCAGCCAGCGCCTCTACCTTCGCAAGCATCGTGTCCAAGACCGCGCGAGGAAACAGTTTTCCTCCGTAGATCACAGAAGCGATCTTGCGGCTATTAGCGATGTCGTCGAGCGGATTGGCATCGAGCAGAACCAGGTCCGCGACTTTCCCCTCTTCGATCGTCCCGAAGTCTTTTTCCGTTCCCAAGAAGCGGGTAGGACTCGAAGTGGCGGCCTGCAAAGCTTGCATGGGAGTGAGTCCAGCCTTGACTAAGAGGCCCAACTCATCGTGCAGGCTGAACCCCGGCATGCAATATGGATTCGACGTGTCGGTGCCGGCAAGAATGCCCACTCCCGCCTTCTGCATGGCTCCTACGAGTTCCAGTTCCTTGGCAAACTCTTTTTTGAAGAATGCATGGTCTTCCGGAGATCGGGGTCCGAAGTCGTTCGCCGAGTCTTCCGGATTCCATTCTTCGCGTAATCGAGGCGGCATGTATTTCAACCGAGGGTCATTAGTAAAGGAATGATCGTCGACATAGGCAATCGAACGAAGGAGGGTCAACGTCGGAACCTGCCAGGTGCCGTTGCTCTTGAAGATAGCGAAGAGTGCCGCCGCTTTTTCGGGGCTGTAGTCTTCGAGTTCGGCTTGCCGTATCGCCTTGAAATGGCTTCCCCAGAAATCTGGCCTGCCGGAAAGATCGTCAGCCAGGTCAGCCCGCTGTGCCTCCATGAATTCATCACTGCGTGAAGAGCACGCGGACAGCACCGTCAGAAGATGCTCGAAAGATTTTTGTCCGGCGCGCGACGCTTCCTCGGGCGAAACGGATAACGGAACGTGGCCGGCGAATGGGATTCCTTGCTTCTTCGCCTCGTCGGCAATTGCGAAATATTCCTCGCGAGGAAGAAAGGTGTAGACCTTAACGAAATCAGCATGGTTTTCCTTTGCCTGACGGACGGCCTGGCGCGCCTGATCTTCGTTCGAAACCGAGATCGAACCCCGCCAGAATGGTTTCGGGCCATCGATCAGAGCGCTGGCGATCACCAGATGGGGAGCCAGTAATTGCCCGGCCTCGCTTTGTCGTCGCCATTCGTGATGAGTGGTATCGCCCCACATGATTCTTAATCCGGTCACTCCATTGGCGAGAAATAGCGGCAGATAGTCGATTTCTCCCCAATGAGTGTGCATGTCCCAGAGGCCGGGAATGAGGAATTTTCCGCTGGCGTCGATCACTTGAGCATCATGCGCTGGATGACCCTTTGGAGTCTTGGCTATCTGGGAAATGCGACCATTCACAATCGTCACCGTCATATCGCTTTTTGCAGGCGCTCCCGTCGCATCGATGACGGTCACGTGAGTCAAAACGAGACGAGCGGAGTCGGCTGCTGAGTACGATTGCGTAGCGCAGAGAAATAGTAGGAAGGGAATCAGCCAGCCAGAAAGCTTCTTCATGCGAAACCTCGCGAGATCCCACTGACGGAAGGGCCGGGGCACCGAACTTCAGGCGTGCAGCATAGCAGATTCGGATTTCTAGCCCCTAAGGAGCGTTCGTCGTATAATGCCGCTCCAAGAGTTCGAATTTCGGGGCGTTCTGGGTGAATGTATGAAAGCGAACCTCCTGATCTCCGCAGTTTATTTCCTTTTCGTCTCCCTCACACTTTCAGTTGCGGGCCCGAACTTGGCAGCGGGTCAGAGCAGGGCGCCAGCCCAGGCCAGCGCGCCCGAGCACTCCAATATTCGCGTCGAAAATTGGACTCAGCCGCAACACGGCTGGCTCTATGTTCTCGATCCGAAGCCGGATGCGAAGGCCGCCGGTGGTGCTGTCTGGTTAGTCGATCCTTCAGCCGGAAAAGTGATGGCGAGTGTCCGCACCGGCGAGAGCCCGGATTTTGCCCTCTCGCCAGACGGCAGCCGCCTCTATGTTGCTTCGGCAGTCGATGGGGATTCGAGCGAGCTCGCGGTAATCGATACCGCGGGCGGGGAAGTGCTCAAGAGCGGCATGGTCAACGGACGCTTGGGCTACGACGGGCTGCCTCCGTTTTCGACGATGGCCGTCTCTGGCGACGGACTCGCTCTCCGCATTCTGATCGACGCGCCGAAATCTGCGGACGAGGACGCGCTTCTACTGGCAACCTTCGACACGCGTGCCGAAGAATTTCTGCCAGGAATCGTTCACCTCGGAAATTGCGGCCCGGGTCGCTTCATCTCTTACCCGACGGCGAGCCGCTTTGACTTTCTCTGTCCCAGAACGAATCGAGTTCGCATGATTAGCGTGGACGCGGACTCCCGCGCCATTCAAAATGTGGATGTCAAAATCCCCTGGGAGCGGCGCGAAGGCATTGGCGAGGCGATTGAGCTCCCTGGATCGCAGGACATGGAAATCGTGCGCGGAGATGGAGGCGTGTTTCATTTGAACAGCGCGACGCAGCAATTCGCAGATACTCCTTTACATCCGGCGCTGCCAAATCGTGTTCCTCCTGCTGCGTGGCCGACGTCGCTTGATGGCAGCCGACTCTATCTGGGCTACAAGCACGACTACGACAAACGTTCCGATAACCGCTTCTACCTCGATTATGGGCGGCCACCCAATGTACGGCCGACTAACGCGACGGCGGATGAATTTCGCGTGATCGACACTCGCACCTGGCGGAAAGTCGGAACCATCCGAACGAAGATGCCCTTCTGGAGCGCCGTGATGGGCAGCGACGGCAAGATGATCTATGCGGCTGCCCCACAGAAGCACAGCGTTTTAGTAATCGACACGGCGAAGATGAAGCAAGCCAGCGTTCTCAAGGTTGGCGGAGCGCCGGCGCTCGCCATCGTAGCGCCGTAATGCGTTTGGTGCCGGAAACGGCGCTCTCGCTTCTCGGGACGGACAAGGTGTCCGCCCCTCCATGAGCTTGCTGCACTCACCGAGCAGTAACAAATTAGCCCTAGCGGATCACCTCATAAACTTCGCCACTGGCATAAGTGTTATATCCGGTGGCGACGCCATAGAGGTCGCCCTGACTATCCATCACAAAATTGCTATAGGGGCCGTCGAGGGGCGTGCCGTGGAAGTGAACCAGGGTTTCGTCGGTATAGCTGCCCTTTGAGTTTGGCGTGAGTTCGTACACGACACCGCAGCCGGGAGCATTGAAGCACTGGTTGTCTCCACCATAGGCGGTCGAGCCGAAGAGATTTCCGGCGCTGTCAAAAATGACTCCACTGAATGGATTGAGGCCGTCGCCGCCCCGGAAGGCGTGCAAAACCCGTTCGCTATATTTGCCACTGGAATGGGCGATGAGCTCGAAGACGGTGCCATCCTGATATTTTCCGCCCGAGTAAGTCGTGCTGTAGATGTTTCCCGCTTTGTCGAAGGTAACGCCATAGACCGGGCCGGCGCCGTCGTTGCCGCCGCTGAAGCTGTAGAGAACGCTGAACGACCATGTGCCATTGGCTTCCGGCGACATTTTGAAAACGGTGCCGCAACCAGGATAAAGGACGGAGCAACTGCTCACCCCACCGCCTGCGGCGGTCCCATACAAGTTGCCGTTGGAATCGAAGGTCAGACTTCCGTGGCCGGGATTAGCGCCGTCGCTACCCGCAGTGAAGGTGTGCAGGATGTTGTAGTTCCACGTGCCATCCGAGTTCGGCGTAAGTTGAAAAAGCACGCCGGCGTTATACGTGCCGCCAAAGGTGGTCGTGCCGTAGAGATTGCCGGACTTATCAAAAACCACACCGGCAATCGCCCAATTCCCGTCGGTGCAGTCGAAATCGTGGAGGTTGTTCTCCGTCCATGATCCATCTGAGTTGTGAGTGAGCTTGAATACGGTTCCGCAATCCGACGCGCCGCCGTATTGCGACGTGCCGTAGAGATTGCCGCTAGCGTCGAAGATGACGCCGGCACGGATGTTGAGAGGCTCGTTGCCTCCGGTGGATGTCCAGAGGACATTCTCAGTCCAGGTGCCGTCTCCGTTGGGACTGAGCTCAAAGACCGTGATCAGCGATGGATCGTACTGGTCGCCGGTGGTGCCGTAAAGATTCCCGGCCGAGTCGAAGATGAGGTTGCCTTCGGACTCCGTGCCGTTAAACGATAAAAGTGTTTTGACCGTATCTTGCGCTGCCGCTATTTGAGCGAGCGAACAGATGATCGCCACCAGGAAAATGCTGACGCGTTTCATAGTTGCCTCCGTGAGATGAATCGCGTGGGGAACGGCACACGCGAAAGGCCCGGGGCCGCGCCTTGCAGGAAAATGTTCCGAGGCGGAACCGTACTTTGGGGAGGGACCGTGCTACGGCATTGTCAGTCGGAAGGAGAACTTTGTCAATTCAGGGGTGGCTTCTGCTTTTCCAAATTTAAGTAAGAAGCAAAAGAGCAACCGCCGAGAATGCGGAGATTACGCCGACTCCGATAAGAGACCTTGGGATACGTTCAAGTCGGAGATTGAACGGGAAAAAGGTGGGGAAAAAATTGAAAGGGCCGTGACATTGGTTATGCTCTAGCCGCCAGCTCCTGCGAGGGAGCTAACGACGTGGAGGCATGTACCGTCACGACCCCTTGATGCGATCACTGCTTTCGCAGTTCCGAACCCCAACTGAACCTCGCAGATCCGTCGGTTTTTTCAGGTTCGGTCGCCTTGCAGGTCGCCCCGCCCGGCTGATCACTCAGTCTATTCGGATCGGCTCGTTTTATTGTGCCTACCCTTTCGACCGTCGACGCAATTCACATTAACAGCAAATTAAAAAACGTCAACGCAAACTATTGGTGCAATGACGGAGCTTCGAGCTGTGCATAATCGAAAATGCAAATGGTTGGAACGCAAAAACTTAGTTCCGCGCGATTTTGTTCGGGACTCCTTTTGCACAGAAAATGTCACAGCGATGAAAGCAACCGCAAAACGCTGAAAGCGAACCAAATATTCATCTTGACCATCGCGAGCATTGGGATCACAGTGCAGAGTGCAGCAGGAAACAACGAAGTGACATCCGAACTGGTGGCCTATGTAGACGGCGGATGCCTGGGAAATCCGGGCCCGTCGGGCATTGGAGTGGTCATCAACGGCCTTGCGGACGGCCCCGTTCGCATCGCGAAGTGGATCGGAAATCAGGACAATAACGTCGCTGAATATGCTGCACTCATGGAAGCACTGCAGTACGCGGTTGCGCGCAAAGCGCAGACGCTCCACGTTTATTCAGACTCGGAAGTTGTGGTGCGACAGATGACCGGACAGTACGTGTGCCGCAGCCCGCGTCTTTACTCGCTGCATTGGACCTGTCGGAAGCTGGCTCGCTCGCTCAAATTTTCCATCTCGCATGTGAAGCGCGAATTCAACGCAGAGGCGAACTGCCTGGCGCAGGCGGCGCTGCGACAGCGCCCATAGTTCTCCTTAGTTCCCTTTCCCCTCTTGTCTTTTATCCGGCTCGACACTTCGTAGCGCGCCTGCGGGAAACTTTTGGGTTAGTACCTCTGCGCGGCGATCTGATTGACAGCTCGCAGGTTAGGAGCGAGACTTCTCTTAAGAACCCTTACAAATGAGCAGGTGAGCTGGGTGCAGGAGAACGGCACAACCCGGAATCCGCAGTCCCCTCTGGCGTCGCGCGTGCGATTTCCCGGGGAGGATGGTGGACGTTCTCTGGCTGAGATGGCGCAGCGCGACCTCGACGCTGCCCTGCAACTGCTTGCCGACCGCGCACAGTACATCACCGGGGCTAGCGGAGCGGCGATCGCTCTGCGCCGCAGCGGAATGGCCGACATGCTCTGCCGCGCCTCCACCGGATCGAATGCCCCGGAGTTGGGCGCGCTGCTCTCGACGGAGTTCGGCCTTTCCGGTGAGAGCGTGCGAACCCGGAAAGCGTTGCGCTGTGACGATGCCGAGCGCGATGCCCGCGTCAATCATGACGTCTGCCGGCAACTCGGAATTGCCTCCGTCGTCGTGATGCCCGTTGTCAATGATGATGAAGTCTTGGGCGTGTTCGAACTCTTCTCCGGCCATGCCCATGCCTTTGGCGATCGCGATCTTTCTGCAGTACAGCGTCTGAGCGAGATGGTGGAGACGGCGGTCCGGTTGGCTCGTGCCACGGCAACGTTGCCCGGTCAGCTTCAGGCGATGCAGATTTCGGCTTCCGAGCCGACTGCCCCAGCAGTCGCCGAGCAGATTATGGATGTCGAACTTCCTGCGATCGAAGTCGCGAAGGTCCCTGCTCCAGTTCATGAGCCGATGAAGACTTCGGTGATGCCGGTCGTGCCTACGACTGCTGCATCACAAGCCCAGAGTTCGGCTCAGCCCACCTCGCCTCAGCAGGCCACTACACCGGTTCCGCCGCTCTCAGAAACGGTTCCCGCAAAGAAACCGATGTTCTGGTCGGCCGCGAGCGCCGGAGCGGATGGCGGAGCGGCAGAGGCCGATCAAAGCCATGTGCCGCCGGTCCTGCGCGGGCTGCGTAAGTGCGAGGCCTGCGGTTTCCCTGTTTCCGCTGGACGCACCCTGTGCGTGGAATGCGAAGAAAAGAAGTGGCGGGGACAGCTGAAACGGCCTCAAAAGCCCTAACCGTGCCGGATCCGCGAAAACCAGTTTAGGCTCATTCAACGGCTGCTAGGTCGATGCGTCCGCCAAGCTACGAAGCCCTTTCCTCTCAGAACCTTCCAAGGCAAGACCTAGCGGCCGACCGAAAGCCTTGACAACCCAGTCAACTCTGCTAAAGTTCAGAAAGGCTTGCCGATTCCAACCTCATTTGCGGGTGCCCTGGAAATGAAAAACGTCTATGAAGTCCTGCGCCAAAAAGAGATGGAACTGACCCGGTTAGAGAAGGAAGTGGAGGCGCTTCGACTGGTAGCCCCCCTGCTTTCCGAGGAAAAAGAGAGCATTTCCGACATTTCGAAGCCCTTGGCTGCCGCCGTGAACGGGCCGCAACCGCCGGCACGGGTGACGATTCCGTCGCCGCCGTCGATTCCATCGCCTCAGCCGGTTCGCGCCGCTGGATGGGAAGATACCGCAAAGCGCTGGCCATAAAGCTTCGCTGATGGCAAAATTCGCTGAAAGAATTCAAGGCCCGGGATGCGTCCCGGGCCTTCGTGTTTGTGCGATGTGACTGGCGAGCGTTACTTCTTCCCGACGATTTCCCGCAGCGCCGCCAGCAGGCGATCGACTTCGTCCATCGTGTTGTAGTGCACGAGCCCGATGCGCAGAAATCCACCCGATTTCTCGACATCCAGATGCTCAGTGAGATTTAAGGCGTAGTAGTTTCCATCCCAGGTAAAGAAGCCGCGCTCGCCGAGTTTGGTAGCCAGTTCGAGCGGCGTATGGCCGTCGATTCTTACGGCCAGCGTGCCGCAGCGTTCGTGGAACCGGGCCGGATCGGTGATTCCATAGATTTCCGCGCCGGGAATTTTTACCAGGCCCGCCATGAGCCGCTCCATCAATGAGCGCTCGTGTTCGTGAATCACTTCATAAGCCGCTTCGATCGCGGCACGGCGAGTCTTTGCTTCGGGCCGTGCGCGGCGTCCGAGTTCGGCAATGTACTCCACGCATGCCGTGATTCCCGCAATGCACTCGTGGTTCAGCGTGCCCCACTCCCAGCAATTCGGAATCGCGTTGGTATTCGGGCGCACCTTGTACGGGCGAACGCGCTGCAAGTGTTCGCGCTTGCCGTAGAGCACGCCCATGTGCGGTCCGAAGAATTTGTAGGTCGAGCAGGCGAGGAAATCGCAATCGAGCGCCGCGACGTCAATCAGTCCATGCGGTGTGTAGTGCACCGCATCGACATAAATGAGTGCTCCCACGGCATGGGCGAGGCGAACGATCTCTTTCACTGGATTGATCGTACCCACGGCGTTGGAAGCGTAGCCAACCGCGACGAGCTTCGTATTCTTATTAATCTTCGACGCGAGGTCAGCCATGTCGAGCGTGCAGTCCTGGTCGTGAATCTCGGCCCAGCGCACCGTGATACCGCGATCTTCCGCCATCGCAAGCCAGGGCGAGACGTTGGCATCGTGATCGAGTCGGGTCACGAAAATTTCGTCGCCCTGCTTCAGCTCGCGGCCGATCGCGCGAGACATCGCGAAAGTGAGCGTGGTCATGTTCGGACCGAAGGCGACTTCATCCGCGCTGCAGTGCAGGAAGTCAGCCATAGCGGCACGAGCTTCGGCAATCATCGCGTCGGTGTGGCGGCTGGTCGCATAGGCTCCGCCCGTGTTTGCATTGTCGCGGCGCAGGTAATCGGAGATGGCGTCAATCACGCGCTGCGGGACCTGCGTACCCCCGGGTCCGTCGAGAAAGGCGGCCGGATGGCCATTCACGGTTTGAGAAAGAGAAGGGAAGTGGGAACGGACGTAGGCGAGGTCGAGGGCGGGTGTGACGATGGCGTTTTCGGTGGTCGGCATGATTACTATTCTGCCACGACGAAGACGCTCGGTCCGGTTCGGGGCGGGTGGTCGTCAGGATCGAGGAGCGAAAAACATCACGAGGGCTAAAGCCCGATTGGATGTTTTGGAGCATGCTTACGCGGCCCTGAAGGGCCGCTCTTCCACGGTGCTTTAGGCTTCGATTAGCGTGCGGCCGCTGCGCGCACGAAATCCGCCAAGAGGCCGTATGCGGTCGCATATAGTCCAGGATTCTCTTCCGTCAACGCAAGTCCCGGAAAAATATCCGTCTCGAAGTAAATGTACGACGACGTGCCGTTGATGCGGGCCATCGGCTGAGTGCTCTGAACCTTCTCAGGGCCTACGCTGGCTTCAACTCCGCTTGCAGTTCGTCGTGCGCGGCAGACGAGTTTGAATGCCCAGCCATCGCGCTTTGCCGTCCGCAACGCCTGCGGAGTCAGATCGCGGATGCCATCTCGCGCGATTTGATCCAGCCGGATCGGAATATCCATCAGCACCGTAATCAGCGCGGCGGTTTTAACGGCGGCGTCCCAGCCGTCGATGTCATGAGTGGCATCGGTCTCTGCCACGCCGAGAGCCTGCGCTTTTTTCAGCGCCTCGTCGAACGAGAGGCCCTGCTCCATCTCGCCAAGGATCACGTTCGTCGTTGAATTAAGAATTCCATGAAATCCCTGCAGGTGAATCGCTGGCATCTCATCGAACAGCGAGAAGATCGGCACGCCATCCATTACGGTGGACTCAAACAGAAATCTCTTCCCGCGCGCCGCCGCCAGATCGCGCAGTTCGCGGTAGGCATAGACGATCGGTCCTTTATTCGCCGTGATGGCATGGGCTCCGTGCTCGAGCGCGGCACGAATATGATCGACCGCCGGCTGGCCATCGGCGACATTGAGGGAAGTAGCTTCGAATAAGACGTCAGCCTTAGCAGCCGACAGCCACGCTCGCACATCGCTGGCATGCGGAGCGGATATGTGTGACCGCAAGTTGTCGGGCAGCGAATCAGAGTTCAAGTCGAGCAGAGTAATTGCATCCAGCCCATTCGCATCCGCAATCCATCCCAAACGCCGCGAAGCGATCCCAGTAATTCTGTAAGAAATGCCGTACCGTTCCTGCAATTCTTCGGCGCGTTCCGCAAGAAGCCGGACCAGCGTCCGGTTGACGTTTCCGAATCCAAGGAAGCAGAGGTTGTAGGTCCGGATGGCGAAATCCTCGCGGAAAAGTTTCAGGGAAAAGTTTCAAGGTTTCAAAGTCGCAAGGTTTCAAGGAGGGGAGGCCATCCCAGTCGCTGGAACTACGCAATGTTGAAACCTTGAAACTCTGAAGCCTTGAAACTTTCTTCTACCCCATCACCGTAGTGTGTTCCGGCTGGATCTTGTAGATCACGCGCACTTCGCCGGGCTGGCCATAGGGATATTTGTCCACGCCGAGATACTTTTTAGCCATTTTATCGATGTGCTCGCTGGCGTTCAGTTCGGTGATCTCGACGACGCGCCCGCGGATTTCCAGGTAGCGGTAAGGATTTTCGGGATCGATAATGGCCAGCGACACCCGCGGATCGCGCCGCACGTTTCGATCTTTCTGCCGACCCTTGGCCGAATTGAAGATGACATGCTCGCCGTCGAAGTCGCACCAGACAGGTGTGACTTGCGGGCGGCCGTCCGGCATCAGCGTGCCGAGACTCGCGAATGCCCGCTTCTGAAACAGGTCTTTGTACTTATCAGGAATAGCTTGCGACATAAGACCTCCACGAAATGACAATGCAGCAGCATTATAGCTGTAAGGATGGCGCGGGCGGCGATTCGCCGGCGGGTGGCTTTCGTTTAAAATTGCGGACCTGCAAAATTCAGACTGCAGAAAATACCGGATGGATCACAAGGAAATCTCATGATTCGTTTGCGACGCAGTGTTTCCTCTCGACTCTTTACCCACATATGGATCGTTTCCGCCCTCTTGGCCGCAGGCGCGGTTTCGACCGCGGCGGCCAGCGAGCCCGCACAGAAGTATCCTCCGACCATCGTGTTCATGACAGATTTCGGCGTGGTCGACGATTCGGTCGCGCTGTGCCGCGGAGTCATGTACTCGATCATGCCGGATGTCCGCATCGTCGACCTGACGCACCAGGTCACGCCGTTCTCCATTCTCGACGGCGCTCGCTTTTTGTTTGGAGCTACGCCCTACTTTCCCGCGGGCACGGTCTTCGTCGTTGTAATCGACCCAACTGTCGGAAGCACGCGCAAAGCCATCGTGGCGCACTCGAAGCGCGGACAATATTTCGTGCTGCCCGACAACGGACTGCTGACGCTGGTCGAACAGCGTGATGGCATCGATGTTGTGCGGGTGATTACGAATCCCGACTGGATGATCGGAACCAAGATGTCATCGACCTTCCATGGCCGTGACATTTTTTCGCCCGTAGGCGCGCACATGGCACGCGGCGATGACTGGACAAAAGTTGGTCCTGAGATGCCTGCAAAAGATCTCGTGCGGCTCGAGTTGAAGGCCGCCACGATTGACGATCACGGCCTGAATGCCACGGTCATAGCGACCGACGGCCCATTCGGAAACCTTGTCACCAATGTGGATGGCGAGGATTTCCTGAAGCTCGGTTACCAGCGCGGGCAGGAAGTCCCCGTGACGGTCGCCGGCAAAGAAATGAAGATCAAGTTCGTGAAGACGTTCAGCGACGTGCCGCTGAATCAGCCATTGCTTTATGTCGACTCGCGCGGACACATCGCGCTGGCCGTAAACCAGAATAGCTTTGCGGCGACTTATGGAGTGAAGCCGCCAGCCGCGCTCACGATTCCACGAGCGGGGAAGTGACGCTACATCTGACTGGTGCCAAGTCCTACGGGGCTTTGCCCTCGCGGGACGGCCGAGGCGGCCGTCGCCACATGTACGTCGCTACTTTCCAACGTCCTTCGCGATTCTCGGAAGTACGGCACGCAGTAACGCCTCGAATGTCGATTTCACGCGCTCGCCGGTTTCCATCACTTCAGCGTGCGACAACGGCTGGTCGAGAATTCCTGCCGCCATGTTCGTGACGCATGAAATGGCAAGAACGTTAAGTCCCATGTGGCGCGCGGTAATCACTTCGGCGGCCGTCGACATTCCGACCAGATCGGCGCCGATGTGGCGCAGGTGCCGGATCTCCGCGGGAGTCTCATAGCTTGGTCCGAGCAGCGCGGCATACACGCCCTCGTGCAGCATGATGTTGAGTTTGGCGGCTTCCTCGCGCGCGATCTCGCGATACGACCGCGAGTAGGCTTGCGTCATGTCGGGAAAGCGCACGCCGAATCGGTCGTCATTCGGTCCCACCAGCGGATTCGTTCCCTGCAGATTGATGTGATCGCTGATGAGCACGAGCGCGCCTTGCGAATACCCGAGGTTGATGCCTCCGGCGGCGTTGGTGATGATGACGGCGCGGATGCCCATGCGCGCGAACACGCGAATGGGGAACGTGACTTCCTGCGCAGAATATCCTTCGTAAAGATGAACACGCCCCTGCATGGCTGCGGCTGGAATGTTGCCTGCATTTCCGACGACCATCCGCCCGGCGTGCCCGATCGCGGTCGATTGCGGGAACGAAGGAATCTCGGCATAAGGGACGCGCGCCGCATCGGTGAGCGAGTCGGCGAAAGCGCCGAGGCCGGAGCCGAGAACGAGTCCGATCTGCGGTCGAAGCGCTGTACGCGAAAGGATCAAGTTCGCGGCGGAGTCGGCGAGTGTGTATTGGTCGCTCATATCTTCGTGGAAGAGTCGCGCTTCAGCGCCGCGAAAAGCCTCTACAAATCTCCGTCGGCCAACTGGCGCCCATGGCCGTTGCGGTCCAGCCAATCATACAGAAACGTCTGGTAGAGATACGACGCGACGATCTCCTCGCCGAGTTCGTGCGTCTCTGTGCAGATGAACGGCAGCCGAAGCCCGGTGAGCACGGCGATGAGCGACTGCGTAATGCGGTTGGGATTCGCGGCGCGGTACGCGTATTCCGACTTAATCTCCGTCAGCGACGCGGTCACCACCAGCAGGCTGTGCGGCATCTCGCTCATGCGCCGCAGCCGGTTGATAAAGACCGCTCGGTTTGTGGTGAACGATTGAATCAGGTCGGCGAGATCTTTGCGCTCGACGGCACAGATATCTTCCATTCCCGCGACCGAATAATCTCCGTGGCGCAATGCGCGATGTTCGATTTTTGAGAACCATCCTCGGAAGCGTCGAAACGAAAGTGGATTCTGTTCTCGTGTGTCTACGATCGCGACTGGCAACGGCGTGCGCAACTGTGTCCCCCCGCGCTCAGCTACCACCGGCAACAGCGGATGCGGGACCGGCGCGGTCATCGTGGTCCATGCGAGCGGGGATGGGATCAGAGTTCGTTTGCGCGGCATATGCTTTGTACGACCCTTACTTCAGAATCTCTTCTCAAACTCCGCGAACGCTGCTTCCAGCTTCCACTGTTCGCGCGCATGCTCGCTGCCCGCCAGAAACTTCGCACATCCGGCCGACGGCTTCTGTTCGCCTAGAGTGTCCCCGGCACACGCGGCGGTTGGCCGAAATGTTCCCCTTGTCTCGCTCCACAGGCTCTCTCCTGGCAAAAAGCTGTGCTCAATACTCTGCCGCGTCATGCGCTTCAGTTCAGTGTACGGCAGCCGAAATCCCTCGACCGCCCGCAGATACTCGTGCGTCATGTCGGAGCGTGCCACGCCTTCGTCGTCGGTTGAAATCGCGACCGGCACGCCGTACTTCATATAGATCGGTAGCGGATGCTCCTCGCCGCTGACTTCAAGTATTTGATCGTTCGACGTGAGATTGATTTCGACCAGCACATTCCGCGCAGCCATTTCCTTCATCAGTCCAATCGGATCTTTTTCCAGCATGACACTGACGCCGTGCCCGATGCGCTCGGCATGACCGCGCTCGACCGACGCGCGAATGTGATACGACAGGTCCTCGGGCTTTACGAGTCCCATCGCAAGCTCGCCGGCGTGCAGCGTGATATGCACCTTGGGATAGATCCCATGCAGATAATCCATCATGGCCATGTGCTCATTGAAGTCGTGAGTGGGCACGTACCAATCTTCCGGCATCACCAGATTCAGCCCCACGAAATGCGGATCGGACGATGCCAGCTCGAATCCAAGCAGAATCTGCGCAAACACCGCTTCGCGAGGAAGTCCGCGCAGCACCTGATAGAGATAGCGCACCGTGACGTTGCATCCGGGTTCGGCGTCTGTGGTTCCGCATTTCAGTTCTGAGTGCGCACGGGCATCTGCCTCGGAGATATCCTTGCTTGTCTCCGCGGTGATTTCCTTCAAGCCTCCGGCCAGAAGTTTTTCGCGCATTGCGGCAAAGTCGCCTTCCCACCCCAGCTTCATTCCGAGTCTGATTGCCGCATTGAGGTCGGCGCTGCGCATGAACTCGATGTACTGCACATGCTCTTTGGCGGCGCGATTGATCACGCTCGCAACCAACTCGGCCATGTGGGCGTCCGCAGCGGGCTGGAATTTGTCGAAGCTGGCGAAAAAATGATCATGTCCGGATTCGTCACCCGGACGCCAGTTGCGCATCGACCAGGCGTCAATGATCTGGTTGTAGAGAACGTGGTCCGCGTAGGCGCAGCGAATCGCCGGATTCGGCTTGTACTTTTCGCAAGAGTCGCACGGCGGGCTGAGAAGCTGCGACGTTGTCCGATCAATGCAGAAATTATCCGAAGCCGCAAAGTCGATCAGGTCCTCGGCATAGACTGCGCCGCCGAGATGATTGTGCAAGTCTCCGCCTTTGGGCATGTCGTGCAGAAACGCGAGCAGAAGCGACGGCTGTTGGCGGATCGAGTCGAGATAGCGCGCGGTCTTTTGCTCAGCGGTCTGGGTCGCCGCAAGGGAAGCAAGCATCAGGACGATCACACAGTAGCGAGCCGTAACGCGCATTCGAACGGGCCTCCAAGGATCAGGCATTGTAATACCGAACTCCTTCGTGAAACTTCGTGTCCTTCGTGGTAAAGCGTCTTCAGTCGCCAGCAGGCCTGATCCATGCCTGCCGTCCTTGAACTTCTCCTCTGCTACATTTATTCGTATGCCGCAAGTTTCCCCCACTTTCACGCGAGGCTTTGCCAGCGACAACAATGCTGGAGTCCATCCCGAAATTCTCGATGCGATTGCCCGTGCAAATCAGGGCCACGTCGTCGCGTATGGTGACGACTCCTACACGCGCTCGGCCATCGCAAAATTTGAAGAACATTTTGGAACCGGCATCGAAGTCTTCTTCACTTTTAACGGAACTGGAGCCAATGTGCTCGGCCTGCAGGCGTTGAACCGCCCCTACCATGCGGTCCTGTGCAGCGACTACGCGCACATCTATACGGACGAATGCGGCGCTCCGGAAAAACATGTCGGATGCAAGCTGATCCCTCTGCCGCACCAGGACGGCAAGATCACCGTCGATTCGGTCCGCCACGCCTATCACGGCATCGGTGACCAACATCACGTGCAGGCTCGGGTCATTTCGATCACGCAATGCACTGAGATGGGAACGGTGTACCAACCGAAAGAGGTTGAAGCCCTTGCTCGTTTCGCCCACGATCACCAGATGTTTCTCCACATGGACGGCGCCCGCATTGCCAACGCCGCCGTCAGCCTGGGCCAATCCCTGCGGCAAGCGACGCGCGACCTGGGCGTCGACGTACTCTCGTTCGGCGGCACGAAGAACGGCATAATGGGCGGTGAAGCCGTCATCTTTTTTGATCCCGCGCTGGGAGCGGATTTTCTTTACCTTCGCAAGCAGGGTATGCAATTGGCATCGAAGATGCGCTTCATCGCCGCCCAATTCGAGGCCCTGCTGACTGGCGACCTGTGGCGCCGCAGTGCGGAGCACGCCAATCGTATGGCTCGGTTGCTTGAAGCCGAAGTTCGCAAGATTCCCGAGGTTAGGGTGGTCTGGAAGGTTGAGGCCAACGGCGTCTTCGCTCAAATTCCCCAAAATGCGATCGAAAAAATCAAGGCGCAGTTTTTCTTTTATCCCTGGATCGAAGAGGAATGTATCGTCCGCTGGATGTGCGCCTTCGATACCACGGAAGAAGACATAAAAGCGTTCGTGAAGTGCGTGGCAGAAGCGGTAAAAAGCTAAGCGGAGGACACTTCCGAGCTATTGCTTTTTGCTCCGGCATTGACTAAATTGGCCCATTCCCGAGCCGAAGTGTGCATACTCGGCCCGCTCGGTCCCAGGAGCTAGCATGATCCGGAAGTGGTTCGGCACTACAGCTCTCATTGTCACGGCAATTACGCTCTTGAGCCTATCGAGTTGCGCGCATAATCAGGAGCTGGTTTCGATCCAGGTTCAGCCCACCGGCGAGACTTTCGGCGCTTCCAACATTCCCGTGAGTCAAGACGCCGGGCTGCAGGTCCAACTCCGGGCTCTCGGAACCTTTGTCCACCCACCCGTGACCAAGGACATCACGAGCCAGGTGAGTTGGGCGTCGAACGATACCCAGATGATGACCGTTCGCCCTGAATGCGGACGGCACTTATACCATCACCGATCCCGAGGGAAACCTGTTATCCGGCTATGAAGTGCCAGGCTTTGTGTTCATGGTGGAAGCTGCGAATGCAGGGCCGAACAAGGATACTCCGGCCTTGATTACGGCGATCGAAAGGGCACCCGCGTCGGTTAACACGTTTGCCGGCCAGGACTTCAACTATCTCCAGTTTCGGACCGCGGCTGGGGGCATGGAGTTGGGCACGATCTCGATCGACACGCAAGGCAACGCGCAACATGATGGCTACTGGCCGTTTGGAGCTTTCAGCCAGAGCCTGTTTCAAGGCGGCAGCTTTGCGGCCTCGAGCGTGACGGAAGACGCTTCCGGCGACTTCTTTGCAATCAACGAATCGGATGGCTCATCGGATTATGCCTTTGGGACGCCGAGCGGATTCTTCGTTGTGGACACAGGGGCGGGGACGATTCTCAGCCTGCCGAAAGCGGCATCGAAGAACTTCAATCCAACATACGCAGGGAACTACACGGCGATCTATTACAAGAAGGCGAACGCGCAGACCGGCCAGGGGAACGTGGAGACTGGCACGCCGAGCGAAGGCAAAGGAACGGTAACGATCAGCGCCAGCGGGCTCATGACGATCACCGACAGCGCGAACAGCACGCTTGCCAGCGGTACGCTCGCAGCCGTGGCGGACACTTCTTACCTGTATGACGGGACGGCCAACACGCTGTCCGATCCTTGCAATGGCATGTTCACGTTTCGGATGTCGACGGGAGGAGTCCAGCAGGATGTGTTTGTTTCATTCCAGGGGAACGCGGTGATCTTTTCCAGCTTTCAGACCGGACTGCCGATTCAGGGATACGCGCCTTACACCTACTACTACGGGGTTGGGTTGAAGTAAAGGCGGCTCGGGCTTCCGGCTCCGGCAGGAGGAATCCCGGAACCGGAAGCCGTCCGCCGTATGACGCTCATTGGTATCGGATAACCGAAAAGTTACTCCCGATTCCACAGGATTCCCGCGTATGCTGCGAGCATGGGTGTAAGTGTCTCGATGCTGGCTTCGGGGAGCCGCGGCAATTGCGCGTTAGTGTCGAGCGCCAGCACAAAGATTCTGGTGGACGCGGGCATCTCGTGCCGCGAGACATTCAAGCGGATGAAGGCGCTGAGTGAAGATCCGCACTCGTTGTCCGCGATTCTGATTACCCACGAACATTCCGACCACGTCTATGGATTAGCAGTGCTGGCAAAGAAGCTGCGCATTCCGGTCTTCATGACCGGAGCGACGCACCAAGCGTGGTCGCGGGCGATGCGCAACCAGAATGGCGAGAAGCCGCAACTGGAAAAGTTCGAGCGCTTCGAATCGGGGCACAGCTTTCAGGTGGGCGATATCGCAGTGAGGCCATTCACGATTCCGCATGATGCCGCAGACCCGGTCGGCTTCACGTTTCGGGCTGAAGGCATCAAGGTTGGAGTCGCGACCGATCTGGGGTATATCCCACTCAGCGTGCGCGACCATTTGCGCGGCTGCGATGTACTCGTGGTCGAGTCGAATCACGACGTGGAGATGCTACGGGTGGGGCCGTATCCATGGTCGGTAAAACAGCGTGTAATGAGCCGGGTTGGACACCTTTCGAACCTGGCCCTCGCGGATTTCTTCAGTAACGACTATGATAATAATGCAACGTTTGTCGTGCTGGCGCATCTCTCTGAGCAGAACAACCATCCGGAAATAGCCCGGAGAGAGGCAGAAAAAGCGCTTTCCACGCGAGGCGGGCTGTTCACGAATCGCGTGCTTTTGGCGTCCCAGACCGAAGCTTTGGAGCCGATTCGTTTGTAGGTCGGGCTCCGGTGTTTGGCTGATTTCGTACCCCCAATGAGTCAGCAGTGTATCGATCCAATCGTAGGTAAGATTCTGGCGGGCTGGCGCTATGACATATCCGGCCTGGCACCAGAGATGTGCGGCGACTACGAAAACCATTTTGTGGCTTGTGAGTATTGCCGCAGCCGCCAACAAATTCATCGAATCATTGATGTAGGACTGATCGCACTCGCTTCGATTTCCGCGGGGGTGTTTCTGCTCGCGTTTGGAGTGATCCGCTATCTGGGGCCGCGGCATGCGTTCTGGCTTGAGATCGCAGCACTTACAGGCTTCGCGCTGTCCGCGCTGATCTGGCTGGGAGTAGCCGTGGCAACACCCGCCCCTGTGACTGTGCTGGACGCCGCCAAACAAGGCGCTCGGAAGGTGCATGACCGGCTGCCTGAAGAAATCCGGCAACGCCTCCCGGAAGAACTCCGCATCAAAATCACTGGGACTTAGGCATAGATGCGAGACTCACGGCTAGTGGCGTTTCTGCTGATTGCCGCATTCGCGGCGGGTGCGCCCAGCTTGCAGTTGATGGCGATGCCTTCGCAGCCTGCGAATCATCCTGCTGGATGTCATGATTCTGGTCCCGTCGATCCCTCCCCTGCGCCGCCAAGCTATCAATGCTGCATAAGCGGACATCGCTGGGCGATTCCGGCGGGTGCATTTTCGTTACATCCGACCACCGCAGTCGGTCCCGCTGAAGTTGAAACCGTCAATCGATCTCTCACCAGTCTTTCCTCTCGCGATTTCTCGCGATTGATTCTTCCTTCTGACAGCCCTCCGGGTAGTGCTCCTCTTCGAATCTAGAAAACCCATTCACCACGAAGGACACGAAGGTTCACGAAGGAAACCTGGGGACAAGTTTCTGCAGTGAACATCCCCGTTGCTCATGCTGGATTCCCTCGACCTGAATTTAGGGAATCCTGACGGCGCTGAGAACGCGCTTATGGAGTTTCCGTGAGAATCAAGTTTGTTGGCCTGCTGTTCCTGGTGATGGCACCGCTTCTGCGCGCGCAGGAAAACGCGCCCATGGCTGGGATGCAGATGGAGATGAACGCTTCAACGAATCTGCAATTGCCCTCGCCGCATGAAGGGTCGGGAACGGGTTGGCAGCCGGCATCGGTCACGGGGAATGAATGGATGTGGATGCGCGGCGGGTGGATGTTGATGGCGCACGGGGTGATCTTCATCGACTACAACCAGCAGGGCGGCCCACGCGGCGAAGGCAAAGCCGAGTCGGTGAACTGGGGCATGACGATGGAGCAGCACAAGCTGGGTGCTGGGACGATTCTGTTTCGGCAGATGTTTTCGGCAGAATCGCTGACGTCGCCGCACCCGGGATTTCCAGAATTATTCCAAACAGGCGAGACCTATCATGGCGAGCCGCTGGTGGATCATCAACATCCACATAATGTGTTCGCGGAGTTGTCGGCGCTCTACACGTTGCCCATCACGGACAAGATTTCGTGGGAACTTTACGGTGGACCGTCGGCCGAGCCGGCGATCGGCCCGGTGACTTACATCCATCGCGCTTCAGCGTCGGAGTTGCCGCTTGCCCCGCTAAGCCATCACTTGCAGGACTCGACGCACACCAGCTTCGGAGTGGTTACAACGGGATTCGTGATCGATTGGCTGAAGCTGGAAGCGTGCGCGTTCAACGGACGCGAACCAAACGAGGAACGGTGGAGCATTCAACCAGCCACGCTGGATTCGTGGTCAGGCCGCGCCAGTATCGCGCCGACGCGCAATTGGGCGGCGCAGTACAGCGTCGGACGGCTGGAGCATCCTGAAGCGCTGGAGCCAGGAAGCCAGTGGCGGCAAACGGCTTCGGTGGAATACAACCGGCCGATGGGGCAGGGGAATTGGGCGACGACGTTCGTTTGGGGACGCGTTCACAAGATCGCGTCCGATGCGACCTTGAACAGTTACCTGCTGGAATCGACAGTGAACTTTCACCGTCGCAATTACGCGTTCACGCGAATGGAACTGGTCGATAAAGATGAGCTGTTTCCAGAGGCAATGGTGCATCCCGCATACAGGATTGGAGCGTATACGTTCGGTGGGGTGCGGGATTTGATCCACGATAAGGCGTGGCAGTTGGGCTTAGGGGCAGATATAACGGTCTATTCCAAGCCGGCGGTGCTGGATGCGGCATATGGAAATAATCCGGTGTCGTTTCAGATTTTTTTGCGAATGCGGCCAGCAAAGGCGAAGACGCACCAGCCGAGTGACTGAGAAGGCAGTTTTATTCCACGGAATTCCGCCGTAGAATTGCAGCTAGTTCTTCCCCCAAGTTAGCGCCATAATCTCGCTTCTATGTCTAACGCTGTAAAAACGCTGCGGGCGGTGCAGTGGGCGATGCTGGGGAGCATCCTGCTTTATGCACTCTTGGGCGAATTCGTCCGCCCGGTTCAGCGGATGCTGGATCCTGCACTCGGCTATCTCTTCACGACGCTGGGAGTCGCGATTGTCGGTGTGATTTTCGTAGTGAGGCGAACGTTGGTCTTCCGCGCCGCGGAAAGCCTCTCGACCCAACCGGAAGACAGCCTCAGCCTAAATCACTGGAAGACCGGCTACTTCGCAACCTACGCTCTCTGCGAGGCCTTAGCTCTGTTTGGACTTGTGGAGCGATTCCTGGGATGCAGCGTGCAGCAGAGCGCGCCTTACTACCTGGGCGGCTTCGTGCTCATGTTCTTCTTCCGAGCGCGACGCCCCGAAACCTCCCCAACTACTTGATGTGGCAACTGGCCAGTCCGCGCTTTTCCAGATATTGCTGGTGATAGTCCTCTGCCGCATAGAACGTTACGGCCGGGACGATCTGCGTCGCGATCGGCTTGGAGTAGCGGTGGGCTTTTTCCAATGACTCCTTTGAGGCGAGCGCCTGGGCTTGCTGCTCCGGGGAATGAAAGAAGATGGCGGAGCGGTATTGCGAACCCCAGTCCGGGCCCTGACGGTTGACCTGGGTGGGATCGTGGTTCTCCCAGAAGACCTTCAGCAGGTCGGCGTAACGGACCTTCGCAGGATCGAAGTCGACTTCGACGGCTTCGGCGTGCCCGGTACCGTCGGAACAGACGTCTTTATAGGTCGGGTTTTCAGTCTGACCGCCGGTGTAGCCAACTCGAGTCGAAATGACTCCCGGCATCTGCCGGAAGGTGGCTTCCACTCCCCAGAAACATCCGGCTGCGAACGTGGCTTTTTCCATTTTTGCTCCCTTTCAAACCAAAATCTTTTACCATAGGGGACACCGAGATCACAGGGGAACCCCATTCTTCGGGTCTGCGTTTTCGTATTTTCCTCTATTTAGATGGGGAAATGGGAGGAAAGTGACAGTTTTGTGACTTTGGGGGCCGGCACCAGAGGTAATTGACGGGCCCCCGGAATCACGATAAAGTCCGGTCAGGGTATCCTAGGACCAGTCTTTTGAGTATTCCGACCAGCCACTTCCGACCAATCAGCAGAGCTGTGCGCCAAATGGCGCTAGTCGCCGTCGCAGCTATATTGACGGCTCAGGCAGCGCTGGCGGTCTCCGCATTTGCTCCGCAGCAACGCCTTGGCTACCAGACTGGCGATCAGTGGGAGCCCGCGATGGCTACCGATGGGCATAGCCACGTCTACATCCTCTATCCACAATACGGAGCTGTGCCGGACTGCCGCGCGTGTACTGCACCGACGATCGCACTTTTGATCAGCGACGACAATGGCGCGTCCTGGCAGCCCTCTAAGCCGCTGCTTCCCTTCCCGACCGGCCAGTTTGATCCGCAGATTGTGGTTGATCCGGTGGACCGCCAAACCATATATGCGTCGTGGATGCAAAACAGCAAACGGGATATCGTAGTCGCGCGGTCGCTGGACTTCGGGCGAACGTGGTCGTTCTCATGGGCGGAACGCGGTCAAGAGGATGCCGACAAGCCGGTGCTTGCGGTGCGGGGACCAGATGTCTACGTCGGGTTCAACCACGAAGAGAAGTTTTTCGTGGCGGCTTCGCACGATGCTGGACAGACTTTCAGCGTGGTGAACGTGAATTCCGAAACTGAGCCCGGATGGTCGCTGGCGGGCGGTGCCACGGTCGATCCTACGGGGAACGTTTATTTTGGCTGGACCGAATATGCGCGCACGGAGTTACCGACGCGTCCAGTGAGTGTGTATGTGAGCCGATCGTCCGACAGCGGACGCACATGGAGCACGCAACTGTTGGATCAGTCGAGCGCGCCTCCGGAGTGCGAGGCACAAGGCTGCGAGACGGGGTTCTTGGGCGCGCAAATCGCGCTGGCGTCGGATGCCTCCGGGGCGCTTTACGCACTCTGGAATGCCGGTTTAACCAACTTAGGACCGGAGAGAATCTACTTCTCGTCGTCGACGACGGGCGGCGCTTCGTGGTCGTCGCGGGCGACCGTCTCCATGGCGCCTCTCGGAGTCGAGCAGGGGTTTCCGGCAATCGTGGCTGGAGCATCGGGTGATGTGCGGGTCGCCTGGATGGACGCTCGGGCAAGTGAATCCGATCATCCGGAACGGCCACTTTGGAATACCTTCTTCCGTAGCTCTACGAACGGCGGCGCAACCTGGAGCCCAGAGATGCAGCTGTCCGGCCCAGCCCGCGGGTATGACTACATTCTGCAGAATGGTTTCCGCTTTCCCTTTGGCGACTTCTTCGGCCTCGCCATCGACAGTGAAGGAGCGACGCACGCGGTTTGGGGCGAGGGCGAGAACTACAAGGCTCCGGGGTCGATCTGGTACACTCACGGCCGATAGCAGTTTTGCCTCGACAACGCTTCCCGAGGCATATTCTTAAGCAATCCCTTTCATAAAAGCATTCTGCAGGCTTCGCAGATCCAGGCCTCAAGTCACTTAGTCAAAATCTGATGCAACGGAGCGTACCATGCACTTTTTGGGCGTGAACCTGTGGGCTGTTCTCGTGTCTGCGATTGCCACCATGGTGGTGGGTTTTGTGTGGTATTCGCCAATGCTGTTTGCCAATTCGTGGATGAAGTTGATGGGCTACGATCCAAACGACAAGGCGAAGATCGCCGAGATGCAGAAGAGCGCGGGGCCGTCGTATGCGATGTCGCTGATCGCGAGCATACTCGCGGCGTTCGTGCTGGGAAAACTCATTGCGGTCGCAGGGTTTGTCACGGCCGTCGACGGATTGAAGATCGGCCTGGTGGTGTGGCTAGGATTCGTGACGACCGTTCAGTTCACCAACGCATTGTTCAGCCACCAGCGCAACAAACTCTACATGATCAACACGGGCTATCAACTGGTGTGCTACGTGGTGATGGGAGCGATCCTGGGGGCTTGGAGGTAAAGCCGCCATGGTTGTTGCGGCTCAGGCTATTCCAGTTGCATGCCGCCGATGAAGTCGGCGAGGCGCTCCACGTGGTGGTCGTGGCACCAATCCTGCAGGGTGTCCACAATCTTCTCGGTGGCGCAGGGATCCCAATAGCTGGCAGTGCCGATCTGGACGGCGGTCGCCCCCGCCAGCATGAATTCGATCACGTCGGCGGCGGTTGAAATGCCTCCCATGCCGATGACCGGGATCTTCACGGCATGAGACGCGTCGTAGACCATGCGGACGGCAATCGGCTTGATCGCCGGCCCCGAGAGTCCAGCGGTGACGTTGGCAATCCGAGGTTTGCGAGTTTCGGGATCGATTGCCATCGCCGTGAAGGTATTGATCAAAGAGAGGGCGTCGGCGCCAGCCTCCTGGGCTACGTAGGCCATCTGCGCAATGCTGGTGACATTGGGCGAGAGCTTCACGATCAGAGGACGCTGCGCCACTCGCTTGACCGTGGTAACCACTTCGTCGAGAGAGCGGGGATCGCTGCCGAACTGCAAGCCTCCATGCGTTGTATTCGGGCATGAGACGTTCAGTTCGTAGGCAGCGATGCCTTCGCCGTCATTGAGAATCTGGACGGTGTGCTCATAGTCTTCGCGGGTGTATCCGAAAACATTCGCAATCACGACGATGTTTTTGATGTCGCGCAGGTGCGGCAACTTCTCCTGCAGAAACGCAGGAGCACCGATGTTCTGCAGGCCAATGGCGTTCAGCATGCCGGCAGCGGTTTCCCAGAGACGAGGCGGCGGGTTGCCGATCATCGGCTCCCGAGAGAGTCCTTTGACGACAAAAGCGCCCAGCTTGCTGAGATGGACGATATCTTCGAATTCGACGCCGTAGCCGAACGTGCCGCTTGCCGCTATGACCGGATTTTTTAGCGGAATGCCAGCGACATTTACAGCGAGATCGGGTGTGCTCATGGCTGGCCTTCTCCCGCGCCCGACCCGCGATGCGGCGGCGCGATTGCTTCGGTGAGCACGCGCCCGACAGAATGCGTCGGCGCGTTGATGCCCAGAAGCGATGCGAGCGTGGCAGCCATGTCGACCGGCTCAGTTTTTCCGCGATAGGTGCCGGGTTGGAATGGCAGGCCATAGAAGGCCAGTGGCACGTGCGTATCGTAATTGTAGGGCGAGGCGTGATCGGTGCCTTTGGCCCCTCCCACCGAATAGATGTCAGGTACGCCCATCACGAACCAACTACCTTCCGGCGAATAGCTGTTTAGGTATTTCCGGCCGAGATCAGTGTCGGGCACGGAACCTTCCGCGAGTTCTGACTTGGTGTAGTAATCGCGGAGACCGACTTGCTTCATGGCCTCTCCGGCTGCGGCCTCGGCATCATGCTCGGTCAAGTGAGCGGCGGCGAAGGCGTCCTGATCGAGCCATGCGAGGGGATAGTCCAGCTTCACATAGGCGGCCGTGCGGCCCGGAGATATCTTTGAGGCTAACGCGGCGTTGATCTGGTCTTGCAGCTTCGCGTTACCGAGATTAGCGGCGGGGATGCGCAGTTTTTTCACTGCGTCGGGGAGCGAAGAGACGCCATGATCGGCCGAGAGAGCGATCCAGACGTTGGCAAGACCAATCTCGTGTCCCAGGAAATTGAAGAAATCCGCGAGTTCGTGATCGAGATCGAGGGCCATCTGCTGCATCTCAGGGGAATCAGGCCCGACCTGGTGGCCGAGAATATCGTTGGCCGAGAGACTGATGGAAAGTAAATCGGTTGCAGGTCCGCGGCCGACATTTTCGTAAACCATTAACTCTTTGGCGAAAGCGAACTCGTATTCGTTGGCGAACGGGGTGGAACCGATGACTTCATAAAAGCCGGCATCGGAACCGTCTTTACTTTTGCGATGCGCAGTCGAGCGCAGGACAGCTCCCTGCGAGTCTTTCCATTCGCGATCCCAATACTTCTGCGGACGGCTCGCGTTGAAATCCTGGGCCCACTTTGGAAGGTCGGAACGGTAGTAGGTGGAAGTGACGAATGCTCCCGACTTGGGATCGATCCAATACGCGGCGTCGGCTGCGAAGCCACCGGGAAGGACGGCCGCGCGGTCTTTGAGCGAGATGCCGAAGACTCGGGCCTTGCCCTGAGTCGCCAGCTTAAGTTCGTCGCCAACGGTGTCGGCCATGAGGTTGTGCGGCGACGCGCCCGGCTGCGCGTCTGCGACACCGACGAGTTTGGTCTCGTCGTCCTCTACCGAGGTCACCATTTTTTTCTTCTTCTGATCCCACCATTCGTTGGCGACAATGCCGTGGCCGTTGCTGTAGGCGCCGGTGAAGAGCGTGGAGTGTCCTGGAGCGGTGCGCGTGTTGGCGTAGTTGTAATTGCAGTTCGAGAAATAGGCGCCGTGATCGAGGAAAAGACGAAAGCCCGAGTCTCCGAACTGATCGCGGTAACGCTCTAGATAATCGCCGCGGAACTGGTCGATGACAATCACTACCACCAATTTGGGATGACCGTTATAGGCTGACGCAGCGCAGGGCGCAGATAGCGTAAGACAAGAGATCAGGCAGGAGAGGATAGAGAAAAAGACGAGTCGAATGCGGGTTGCCCTGAGGGACGATCTCATCGCGAACGTAGTTTACACAGGCGTATGGAATAAGCCAAAAGCCGAGATGCGAGGGCCGAGCTAGGCATTCGTCGGACTTAGCTGGGAGCGGAGCTGGCCTCGCCGAGGGTGATGCGAGCTGAGCATTGGCTCGGCGGTTTGAGCAGCTGTCACGATCGAGAGAGGCTTGTTGCGATCGGATCTCCAGCGGGCTGCGAGATTCAGAAGAATTGCGATTCCGATTCCCAGGGCAAATGCGAACGCCACGAAATACCAGAGGGTGGGAAATCCGAGCACGAAGATGAGCGCGCTGCCGACGGCGAAAAGAAGGCCGACAAATCCACCGCCGAACGTGATCTTGTGCATAGTGATGCCGGGATGACGGTTCGTAGCCATAGGACACCTCTGTTAGCCCCATCATAGTCTCGCGGACCTTTCGAGGCACGCGAAAACACCAATGACAAAATCACTCACCACGAAGTATGACGAAGGGGTGTCCAGCGTTCATTTTCCGGCGGTTTTCCGATAGAGTATTAGGTTCCCATGCTTGATCTGAATTTTGTTCGCGAAAACCTGCCGTTGGTGGAAGAGAAGCTGCGCCAGCGCGGCATGGATCCGGCTGCGGTGCTCAGAGACTTCCGCGAAGTCGATACCCAGCGACGACAGGCGATCACCGAAGCTGAGACCAATAAAGCTCAGCGAAATAAGGCGTCGGAAGAAATTGCGAAGTTGAAAAAGAGCGGCCAGGATGCCACGACGGCGATGGCCCAGACGAAAGAACTACGCGAGAAAATAGCGGGGCTGGAAAAGACAGCGACCGATCTGGACGCCCGGCTACGCGACATTCTGGTGGGAATTCCTAACTTGCCACATGCGAGTGTGCCGGTCGGGCACAGCGCTGAGGAGAATGTGGAAGTCAGGCGCTGGGGCGCCCCGCCGAAATTTGATTTCAATCCAAAGGCGCATTGGGATCTTGGGGCTGAGCTTGGCATTCTGGATCTCGAACGCGCCGTGAAAGTCACGGGCGCGCGCTTTGCTGTCTACTGGGACCTTGGCGCGAAGCTCGAACGCGCGCTGATGAATCTCATGCTCGACCTGCATACCCGAGAGCATGGATACACGGAAGTATTGCCGCCATATCTGGTGAATTCGGATTCGATGTACGGTACGGGGCAGCTTCCGAAATTTGCTTCTGATCTTTTTCGCGTGCCGCATGGCGAGAGAGATTTGTGGTTGATTCCCACTGCGGAAGTGCCGGTCACGAATCTCTATCGCGATGAAGTGCTTGACCAGGCGCAGTTGCCAATTTCTTTAACCGCCTACACTGCATGCTTCCGCAGCGAGGCCGGATCATATGGAAAAGACGTGCGCGGCATCATCCGCCAGCATCAGTTTCAAAAAGTGGAATTGGTGAAGTTCGCGCATCCGGAACATTCATACGAAGAGCACGAGAAGCTCACACGCAATGCAGAAGAAGTTTTGCAGAAGCTCGGCCTGCACTACCGCGTTGTAACGCTCTGCACCGGGGACATGGGATCTTCTTCCGCGAAGACTTACGATATTGAGGTATGGCTGCCGGGGCAGCAGATGTTCCGCGAGATTTCTTCGTGTTCGAATTTCGAGTCGTACCAGGCGCGACGCGCAAACATTCGTTTTCGTCCGGAAGGAAAGAACAAAACGGAATTTGTTCACACGCTGAACGGCAGCGGATTGGCGGTGGGCCGAACGTGGGTTGCGATTATCGAGAATTACCAGCAAGCGGATGGAAGCGTGGTGATTCCCGAGGTTCTGCGGCCGTATATTGGGGCGGACAGGATTACGAAAAGAAAGCTATGAGCCATGAGCTACGAGCGAACGCGGCTCGATTTGCTTCTGCTCGGGGCCTCGCGAGACCCACTGGCTGCGCCAACATTGCCAAGAGACTGAGAGCTCAATAGACTTGCATAGAGCAGAAATAACGACCGTCGCGCCTAGTGCGCCCCTGCCAATGAACGCCATCTGGCGAACAATCCGCAGCTATATTCTGTGGCAGCACGAGCGGGGCACTCTCCATTACGACATCATGGTCACGCTGATCCTGATCTTTGTGATGTTTTCACCGCGCGTGATCAACTTCAATGACAAACCCATCTCGCGGAATCCGCATCCGACTGAAGTAGTGGTCACCAGCGATGCGGAAGGCCGCCTCTTCTACCAGATTGCGGCAAGCGCGGTATCGACGAACGAAGGACCGGTGCAGGATCAGTTGTTACGGATTATCGAGCCGATTTCAGGCGCGGTTTCCATCGTGAACTACGAAGCGGTTCCCGACAGTCACGGGAAGGTAATGAGCTATAAAGTTCTGGCAAAGCGGGAATAGTAAAGCGATCCACTCAGCCTCAATCGGACTTCGGAATGAAAATCTTCTCGCTCATCTTTCCTGTCATGCTATGCGGTTTCTCGGGAGTTTTGCCGACTGGAACGGCAGCGAGTTCACATACTGCGTTAGCTGGATTTGATTGCAGCTTCCTTCGTGTTACGGAAACGCCTCAAGAAAGATCTTCGGACAATCTCGATGCAGTTCTGAGAAAAATGGACGCAGTATCGGCCAGTTTTCGCACGACGCAAGCCGAGTTCGAGTGGGACACTTACGAAAAAGTCATCGACGAGGTTGACGACGTCCAAACGGGCACGATTTTCTATCGCAAAGCGGGCAAAGACATTGAAATGATGGCTGAAGTCAAGAAGGCCGGCGCGAGCAAGTCCGAACTAAAGCCCGAACCGAAATTTGTGCTGTTCAGCGGCGGAAAAATTCGTATGTATCAGCCGAAAGTCGATCAGGTGACAGAGTTCGACTTGGGCAAGAACAAGTCGGAATTTGAGAGCTACCTCGTGCTGGGTTTTGGAGGCAGCGGACAAGATTTGCAGAAAGCGTTCGACGTGACCTATGTGGCGCCGGAAACCATTAACGGAACGGCCACCGCCAAGTTGCATCTCGTGCCTAAGTCGGAAAAGGTGCGCAATACTTATAGCGAGATCTTTCTTTGGATCGATCTCGACAAGGGGATCTCGATCCAGCAGCAATTGTTTCAACCGCAGGGCGATTACCGGCTCGCCAAGTACACCGATGTGCAGGTAAACGGGAAGAAGATCTCGGATGACGTGTTTAAGCTAAAGACCACGAGCAAAACGCAGACGATTTCACCTCGCGGTTAAGTCATTGAATATAAAGGGCAAGAAAGATGCTGAAATTTGCACATTGGACGATATACTGACCGCACCTTCAGTTGGGTTCATTCATGGCCAAGGTTTTTACGATTACAGTCCCTCCTAAGCTGGGAAACAAGCGCCGGGAACGCACGTCCGATCCTCGTTACGTTGACGGGCAACGGCTGCTAGTCGAGGCCATGAAGTATCTGGCGCAAGAAGATCCCGTAAAAAATCGCACTGCAATCGAGCTGATCTCGGAGCACGTGCGGACGCGATTCCGCATGAGTGACTCGCCCCTGGCGTAAATCCAGCATCCTTTAGCTGAGTCCGGAACCGTTCCAGTCGTGTGTCCTGATGGCTCACGACCGGCTTCCTGAGACGCGCTTGCGAATCCCGGCAGACGGGAGGGCTGCTGCTGACAGAAACGGCTTCCGCCGCTCCTGCCCTCGAGAAGAACGTCGCGGTTAGAACGCGAAGCGTAGCGAGAACTGCATCACGCGCGGCGTGGTCAGCGTTCGCTGGTACTTTCCGAAGCCCGTGATGTCAACTAGATCCTCGTTATCGACTGCGTTGGCAGCGTCGAATCGCACCGAGTTGGTTGCATTGAACACTTCCCAGGAAAATCTAAGCTGCCGAGCTTCATTAAACGCCCAGACCTTGCTGAGGCCGCCATCGATGTCGAAGAATCCCGGGCCGCGGAAAATATTCCGCTGACCTGCTTCGCCGGGATAAGTGTCGCGGAACAGAACTGGACCCGTTCCGGTCGGAGCGTAAGGACATTCGCACTGGATGCTCTGTGCGTTCTTGAAGACATTGGGATTGCCATTGGAGTCGATGAAGACACCGGTCTTCGGTTTCGGTCCAATGAGGAAGGACGAGCCTTCCAGTTCGAAGTTGGTCGCCCATCCGGCACCCGCCGAAACAGTGAATGGGAAGCCGCTGGTCCAGCGGCCCAGGCCGCTCAATCCCCAGCCACCAAGTACTGAGTCAACGAAACGATTCGACGAGTTCCAACGGCGTCCTTTGCCGTAGGGAATATCCCAGATCATGTTGTAGTTGATCTGGTGAGTGGTATCAAAATCTGAAGGAGCGCGCCAGAGATCCGGAGACCAGGCATTGATGGCTTGATTGTTGTAGGCCACGCCGCCTGCCGCTTCGAATCCGTTCACACGTTCGGCGTTGGAACTGACGTCGATGGATTTGGAATAGACATAGTTCAGATCGAATTGTAGGCCAGCGCTCATCGCGTGACGCAGCGTAACCTGGAGCGCGTTGTAATTGCTGGCGCTGCGAGTTTGCCACGCATATAGCGAAGAGAATTGGTCCTGATAATACTGGTAGGCCGTTCCCGGGCCATAGCCATATTGGTTTGTGCCTGTTGCCGTACCGGCGCATGCCGGGAAGCAGAACACGTCCGCAATTTCCTGCGCGGTAGTTTCGTTGCCGGCGAAGCACTGATAGAGGTCGTACATATTTTGAGTAGCCGTGGGCGAGGCCGGAGCTCCGGCCGTGCAGCCATAGATCCCTTGCGGGCCGGCGGCCTGCGGAAACAGATTTTGCCAGTAAGGGATGTTGGTAACGCTAGGATCGCTCTCAGGTACTCCAGCCGCAGCCGCTTTTGAGAACAATTGCGCCGCGTGGAAGTAATCCATTCCGCTCTTGGGGTCAACCAGATCGAGGGGTTGAGCCAGGTCGACTTCCTGCAAGAGACGATGCGCGAAACGGCCGGTGTACGTCGTTTCCAGCACAAAGCCGTGTGCGAATTCTCGGGTGAGCGAAAAATCGATCACTTCCGAATACGGAGTCTTCAAGTGATCGTCGATGCCCCAGGCGATCGCCAAGCCATAAGTGTTCGGATTACCCGGAGGCGTGTACGGAAAACCACTGGGGGAAGGAGAGATTTCTCCGGCCGGTAAATTATTCAGACCTAGAAGGCCGGTGAACCGAGGCGAGTCGTCAACTGTCGAGACGCCAGCGGGATTGCTGAAGGTCGAAGTGAGTCCCCAAGAGCCATTCCGGTCGAAGGTGTTAACTACGCCTTCGCCGAAGTGATCAAAGTAGATGCCGTATCCGGCGCGAATGGAACTCTTTCCTGCGTCTCCGAATATCGTGTGCCAGAATCCGCTGGCGGCGTGAGGTGAATAGGCGATCGCAAAACGAGGAGCCAGGTTCTTGTAGTCCCAAGCCCAATACGGCTTGCCGCCATTGGCTTTTCCTGAAAGATCGAAAGTGAGATCGGGCTGGACAACGCTGCCTGCAAGGGCGTCCCGTCCGCGATTCCTGAACCACTGATCCATATCGATCGTGGGCGCAACCTGGTTTCCCGTCCTCTCAAATGGGGGCTGCAGTAGCGAATAGCGGACTCCGTAGGTGACGACCAGATTGGGGGTGACGCTCCACTTGTCCTGCAGGTACATCTCGCCCTCAAAGTTCTTGAAGTGGCGTGGAACTAACGTACCGTTGGGAATCTGCTGCCCCAGCTTGTTCTGGTTCGCCTCGGTGAAGGTTTCGCTCAAGATTCCCGCAACATCCATGGCGGCAAAGCTGTAAGAGGTTCCGAAGGAACTATCCACGAGCGGAAATGTGCCAGTCGGGTCGACAGTAGGGTCAAGGCTGACATTCTCGTTCGCAATAAACGATGGGTTGAGCCAATAGAGATTCGTCTGAGCAGTGGAAATATTATCGGCGTTTGACAGGCGGTTGTTATGGATCAAGCGCCAGTTGGTACCGAATTGAAGTGTGTGCGTACCCTTCGTCCAGGAGATGTCGTCGACGAAGTTGTGGACCGGAACATTGGACAAGATGGTCTGGCTGGCGAGCGCTTGAGTATCGTCGAGACCACGGAAGTTCACAAAATCCTGAGTATTGAGGCCGCCGGTTCCAACGCCCTGACGAATGAAGGCGTAGCGGAAATTGTTGATGAAGTTATTCCCGATCAGCGCGGTGTATCCGACCGCAATTCCCTTGCTGTTGTTGGTTAGGAAATCGAAAGGAGGCTGGCCGGGAAATTGCGGAGGCTGTTTCTCGTGATCGTTCTGGAGATTGGCACGCGCAAATAGCGAGTGGGTACCGCTGGCGTTGATTTTGTAATCGAGTTTAAGAAGATAGGTGTCGTGCTTGACTGGATCAGCGCCTGGGAAAGTGTACCCGGCCGTATTGAGCAAGTCGCCTTCGCTGCTCGAGTTTGGCAAAGGATATTTTGTGAACAGCGCAGTGGGGTTGCCAGTGCCATTGATATTGGTGATCAGGCCATTGGCGCCGGGACCAGCGGGGTTGCCTGGCGTCGGAGGGCACGTGCCGTTGGCGGCGCAACCCTGATCGAGCGATGCGACTTGGTCTGGAGTGAGCGTGGCAACATCGAATCCTGGAAAGGCTGCACCACCGCTCGCGACGTTGACATTCGCATTCGTTGTTGTGCAATTGGGATCACTGCCCGGGTCGCAGAGGTACTTTAGAAATCCTTCGCGAAGGCTCTGCGTAGGCACCGTTCGAGTTTGCTGCGTAGTGTCCGCGGTGCGCTGGCCCTCGTAGGCAATGAAAAAGAAGGCCCGATCTTTCTTGATGGGACCACCGACATTAACACCGAAAGTATTGCGGAGAATAAAACCGGGAACGTTGGGCTGATTGTTCGCAAGTTCTGACTGCTTGTTGAACCAATCATTCGCAACGGTAAAGTTCGGGCGGTAGTATTCGTACACCGCACCATGGAAGGCGTTGGTGCCGCTCTTCGTGACCATGTTCACCTGGGCGCCAGAGGAGCGTCCGGAACCTGCGTCATAGTTGCCGGTGGTGACTCGAAACTCTTGAAGTGAGTCGAGGATCGTACGCATTGCGCCCTCGAAGGCAAATCCCTCGAGTTGGTCGTTGTCGTCCAAACCATCGAGGGTAATGTTGGTTTGATCACTGCGGGCTCCGTTCACGGCTCCGCCGCGGCTGTCGGACATCTGCTGATCGTTCGTGGTATTTCCGATATACGTGACGCCGGGTTGAAGGCTTAGAATGGCCGCCGGGTCTCGGCCTTCGGAAGGCAGGTCGGTCAATTGTCGAGCATTGAAATTGTTCCCCAGCGTCGCGTCTTGCGTGTTAACCATCGGCGCTTCTCCCGTCACGTCAACAATGACGGAGCCGCCTTGTACTTTGAGAGCCACGTTAACAGTCGCGGGACTGCTGACCTGTAGCACGACGTTCTCGCGTTTCGTCGTGGAGAATCCTGCCGCCGATACGGTAATGAAATAGGTCGACGGCGGCACTTCCAGGAACTGATAGATCCCCTGATCGTCTGTTTTTACAGTTCGGGAAAAACCTGTTTCCTTGTTCTCAAGCATCACAGCAGCGCCGGCTACGAGCGCACCTTTGGCATCCGTAACGGTGCCGCGTACAGATGTCGTTGCGGACTGGGCGTGGCCGAACGTGGATACTGTCAGTAAGGCGGCGATCGTTAACGCCAGGTACAGTGAGCGAGAACGCATAGGAAACTCCCTTCGCCCAAACGGGCGTCTGAATTCCGATTACGTTGTGCCCAGGAAATAGAGCGACTGAGACCCTGGGGGAAGCTTGATGGGGCGCTATTGTGCAACTTCGCTGTTTGAATGATCAAGCTGAAACTTTACGGAAGTGACTGAGAGTCACGGATTTCCGCGATAGGGCTGGTGGGGAACAGGATAAAGTGCGTTCCAACGACGCCTGCACATCCACTTCACTCCGACTTGAAGCTAGTCAAATCCGCAAAGAAAACGGGGACGAAGAATTCGTCCCCGGAAGATTTGTCAGCGAACGGAGCCTAGAACGCATACCGCAGTGCAAACTCCATCACACGTTGTTGAGACAGCGTTGAGCTGAAGTTGCCAAAGCTCGTACTGTTCGAGATGCTGTTGTTGCCGTTCAGCTGCATGGTGCCTACGTCGAACCGCGGCGTATTCGTGATGTTAAAGGTTTCCCAGGTGAACTTGATCACCTGGTTCTCGGTAATGTTCCAGCTCTTGCTCAAAGCCGCGTCGATGTTGAACGTCCCAGGACCAATGAGCTCGTTGCGTTGGCCCGACTCTCCGGGAAATGCCTGTCGGAAAGCCGTCAATGCGGTGGCCGGGTTCTGAAAAACATTTGGAATGTTGCCGGCGATCTTGAAGGTTCCAGTCTTCGGAGCGGGGCCATTCAGAATGGCTGACGATTCTTCTTCGAAGTTCGTCGCCCATCCAAAACCGCTACCTACGGTGAAGGGATAGCCACTGCTCCAGCGCCACAATCCGGAGAGAGTCCAGCCCCCGACGACTGCGTTCTCAACGCGGTTCATCCCCGCCCCGAATCGCTTGGCGCGGCCAAAGGGCAACTCCCACACCCAGTTCGCATTGAACTGGTGAGTGTTATTGAAATCGGAAACAGACCGCAGCTGCTTTGGAAACCAGGAATTGATGACTTGGCTCGCAAAGCCTCCGCCCTCGAACTGGTTAATGCGCTCCGCATTGGAGCCAGTGTCGATCGATCTCGAGTAGGTGTAGTTGAGATCAAATTCCAAGCCATGCACCATGCGACGGCGCAAGCTGAACTGTCCTGAGTTGTAAGCGCTGTTCCCGTTGCTGAACCATCCGTAGAGCGACGAGTATTGTGGATTGTAAAATGCGTAACCGTTCCCGCCGTTGGACGAACTGCACGCCGGATAGCAGCTTGCCGTGATAAGACCCGGCACATCCGCCACTTCCAATGCCGTCGTTTCGTTCCCTCCGTAGGTGCAGAACAGATCGTACATTGCCTGGGTTGCCGTGACATTTGTGGGGGCCGTTCCTAAACACGGCACACCGAATCCAAAGAACGATCCTCCAATCTGCTGAGCAGAGGGCCCAGCAGCTCCTGGGAACATGTCTTCCCAATACGGAATTGGCTGAACGTTTTGAATCCCAACCCCTGCGCGATATTGCTTCGCCAATGCCGTAGCCGCCTGGAAGTAATTCATACCGCTCTTCGGGTCGTACAGGTTGAGCGGCATCGCGATGTCTTCCTCTTGCAGCAGGCGGTGTGCAAATCGTCCGACATAGGCCGCTTCAAAGACAAAATTGCTAGGCAGTTCCCGATTGAGCGAAAAATTCAAGACATGCGAATAGGGTGTTTTCAGATGATCGTTTAGCCCCCAAGTGATGGCGAATCCGCCGGCCGCGAGACTCGTTGGCGGCTGCACTGGAAAAGAGCCACTCGGAGCAGGTTCCACGATTGGACAAGGCGCTGCCGGGCAAGCATTAGTGGTAGCAGCGCTGGTGGTCGGGATTGCGTTCAGTGCCGTGAGGCGGGCGGAGGTGTCGACGCCTTGAATGCCCGCTGGATTCGAGATCGATGTGGTCAGACCGAACGATCCGTTCCGATCGAAGCTGTTGGTGATGCCTTCGCCGAAGTGATCGTAGTACATACCGTATCCCACTCGGATTGAAGTTTTGCCGGGTCCGCCGAACAGCTTGCGGCTCAAGCCTCCGTCGGCGTCGGGAGAATAAGCCAATGCCAGGCGTGGAGCGATATCTTTATAGTCATACTCCCAGTAAGGCTTGCCGCCGTTCACCTTACCTGAAAGCCCAAAACTGATGAGTGGATCGTACGTCTGGCTCGTCAACATGCCGGACGCCCGCTGGTAAAACCAATCATTCAGACTGAAAGTTGGCGCCACTTGCGTTCCCGTGGTTTCGTACGGAGGCTGAAGCAGCGTGTAGCGTAGTCCGTACGTCATGGTCAGATTTTTCTTGATGCGCCACGAGTCCTGGCCATACCACTCCCATTCGTGTTCTCGAAAGTGACGTGGAACTGGTGCGCCTTCCGTCAAAGGGGTAAGAGTTTTGGTCAAGTTGTAATTCGAACCGACCTCGGTAACTAAGCCCGCGAGAGCCGTCACAGGAAAGTCGTAACTCGTGGAGAACGTAGAGTCCACCGCAGGAAACCCAAAAGCCGCAGGATCCAGACTGGTGCCGCAATTCGAGATGCACGAGCCAGCTAGCCAGAACGCGTTGGTAGTAGCGGTGAAGTAGGAGGTGGAGTTCGATTGGCGAATGTTATCCACTTGGCGGAGGTTGACGCCAAATTGCAGCGTATGGACGCCCTTAATCTTCGTAATATCGTCGACCCAGTTCTTCACTGGAACAGCAACATCGGTGGTCGGGGTTTCTGCGGTAAGGTCATCCATGCCACGAAAATGGACGAAGTGTTGCGTCTGTTGACCCAGCGTGTCGAGGGACTGTCGGATGTACCCAAAGCGAAAGTCGTTAATCAGCGTGTTGCTCAAAGTTGCGGTATAGCCCAAACTAAGCCCCTTGCTGGTATTGACCTGACTGCGGTTCGGCCCGTCTCCCGGAAATTGCGAGCCTCCATCCCCAGTCAGAGACGACGGGTCTGAAGACTGCGCTGTTCGGTCGCTGTCCAGCACTCCTCGCGCGAACAAACGGTGGTTGCCGTTTGCCGTCAGGTTGTAGTCCAGTTTCACAACGTAAGCATCCAGCTTTTGCGGAAGTGGAGACGAGAATGTGAATCCGCGGTAATTCAGGCCATCTCCGACTGAGTCCGTATTGGGATGCGGATACTGTTGAAAGATCGCCATCACCGCCGGATTCGCGCCAGGCCCGTTGGGGCAAGTTCCAAGGCCGGAACAATTCGGGTCCATGGTCGCCAAGTTCGCGGCTGTCAGCGTCATCACCCCGCCGGCGGGACAGGTGGGGTCCGAAGTACAGGGGTAGCTGATCGTCCCGATCCTAAGATTGTCACTGGGCACGATGCGCGTGACTTGCAGATTCTGGCGCAAACGGCCGCCCTCATAGTCCGCAAAAAAGAACAACCGGTCTTTGATAATCGGACCTCCTACAAACGCGCCGAACGTGTTGCGCACTAGATGGGGAGGTGTATTGGGCAAGTTGGAGGAAACTTGTGCTTGCTCGCTGAACCAATCGTTCGCTTCACCAATCCCGCTGCGGTTGTAGGCATACCCCCCGCCATGGACAGAATTGGTGCCGGACTTCGTTACGAGAGAAACCTGGCCTCCTGAGGACCGACCCGCGTCGGCGTCCGAACTTGCTGTCGTGACTTTGAATTCCTGCAGTGAATCCAGCGGCACCCGCAAAGCCCCCTGAAAGGCCGTGCCCAATGTCTGATCGTTATTGTCGACGCCATCCAGGGTGACGTTCGTCTGATCGCTGCGAGCCCCATCCACCGAACCGCTGCGGCTGTCGGATGCGCTGCTTATGTGCTGGCTGTTTCCGGTGTAAGCCACTCCGGGTTGCAGACTAAGAATACCGGTTGGGTCCCGGCCTTCGAACGGAAGATCCGCGATCTGCTCGGTGTCAAAGGCGTGCCCAATCGCAGCATTTACGGTATTCACCAAAGGGGCAGATCCCGCCACTTCGACCGTGACAGTGCCGCCTGATATCTGCAAGTTCACGTTTACAGTGCCCGGTGTGTTCACAAGCAGCTGAATACCAGTCTCCTTTACGGCGGCAAAGCCCGTAGCGGCCACTGCCAACTCGTAGGTCGCTGGAGGCAACTCCAGGAATTGGTACGACCCTTGGCTGTCGCTCTTCGTGCTGCGGGAGAATCCAGTAGAGGAATTGGAAATCGTCACCTCGGCCGCGGTTACGAGGGCGCCCTTCGGGTCATATATCGTGCCGTGTAGCGATGTCGTCGCAGATTGCGCGAAAGCCATTGTGGCCAGAACGAAAATACTGCCGATCAGTGCTATCAGTCTCCAAGAGCTCGAACGCATAGGAAACCCCCTTCGCCCGAACGGGCGTCGACTTTCGGTCACGTTTGCCCAGGATGGTGAGACCTCTGAGACCCCGGGGAACATTTGATGGGGCAGAATTGTGCCGCGTCGCGATGACGGAATTCAAGAAGAAATTATGCCGCTTCAGCCACTGTGAAACGTTTCAATAGGGAGGGCACAGGGGGTCATTCACGGGGATGGAAATTTATTCATTTCGCGAAAATAGCGCCGAAGCAAGAATGATGACCCCCGGATAGCATTCGAGCGTATACCGAGGCTCCGGATTTTCGAGAGTGCCCAGAAAGCCCGAACGCAAAGCCAGAAACAAAACGAATAGGCCAATGCCAAAAAATTCACGGCTGCGGATCAGGCCGACAGCCCCTAACGAGACATAGATCAGGTTAATGAGGCCGAATGCAAGGCTGAGGGCGAGCCAGCGGCGGTCGTCGTTGAACTCCCACCATCGCGGATCGGAGGGAAAGAGCTCCGAACGCGGACGCAGCCACATGTCAGCGATACGCAACAGCGGCAGCCATACGTAGTATCGAAGTGGCGCCGCATGAATCCGTTCGGCAGCTAACGCGCCGAAGCGAGCATCGAGTTCGGACGACATAATGTGCCCGGCATTGTAGTCGGCGAACAGGGTCGCAGTGAGATCTCGCTGCTGCGGAGAATCGAAGGCGCGCTTCGGAAGTCGCGCGACATCGATATCATCTCCCGGGACATTCCAGTAAATCTCTTCGACAGAAACGTAATCTGCCATCCACGTTTTCACCCAGCGATTGAAACCGACCATGATTGGCTCATCGGAGTCGTTTGCATAGCGCGGAGCAAGCGGCTCAAACTTGTGCAAGGTATGGATATTTCGAAGAGTCCAAGGAATAAGCGGCGCCAGCGCGCAGAAGGCGACTAAAAGTCCCGCGACCATCAGCCTGCGCGCCGTCTCCCTCGATCGCAGGTTTCGAACGAGAAGCCAGAGCAGATACCCGCCGACCGTGGCCAGCAAAATCCCGCCGTCGGGCCGAAGCAAAATGCTGCCGCCAATCGCCAGCCCGCAACCGATCCAAGCCGGAAAAGAATTTCCTCCGGCTTCGTCCGCAGCCAACCCACGAAGAACCAAGTCGAAAGCTAAAACAGTGAAAAAGATTTCCAGCGTCTCGGTGAGCGCCGTGGCGGCGTAATTCGCCAGGAACGGACAAATCGCCGCCATCAGAAACGCTGCCTTTGCTGCCCCCTCGGAGAACATCCGGCGCGCGATGTCAGCGATGAGGAAGCACGTCAAGAGATCGAAAAGCACCTGCACCAGCAGGACTGCGCGGAAATTATCGACGCCAAAGATGGCGAAGATTGCTGCGAGAAAGGCGGGATATCCGGGCAGGCGAGACAACGTTGGCATAAGCACGCCCGAATTCGTGATGCCGTAGACGCCGTGATGCAGCCAGTTCTTGGCGATATCGGCGTAAAGGCGGGAGTCGTCGACGATGGCCGGGAAACGAAAGACCAGCCATACTCGGAACCCAACCGCGATCAGGCTTGCCACGGCAAAGAACCAAGCCTGCTGTCTTCGAAAGTCGGGGTCCTTGAATCTCGAATCTCTGAAACCAAGTCCGCCCGATTCCCGCTTTGCTTTGAATCCCCGCAGTTCTCGCACGGAGCGAATGATAGCGCGTTTGCGGAAATCCCGGTGCTGCGAAAGCGCATCGTATAATGGCAGAGACGCACTCACCCTGCCTCGCCGAGAATTGACCGTGTGCCGCCCGCGGCATACGATGAACATCGTTAAACAATGGCTGAACCAGTCTTTTATGATCCCAGACGCGCCCGTTGGAAACGCCTGCGGCGCACGCTCGACGTAACCGCAGTCCTAGTTTCCGCCCTGATTATTTTCTTCGTCTATACGGCGTTGCGCGATGAGCCACTCCCCGGACTTCTCTTCTATCCGCAGCGGCGAAATTTCAAGGCTTTGAAGGAGAGCGAACGAGACAAAGCGCGAGACCGCCAGAAGAAAGCGGTCGCTCGTTCGCACCGCAAATCGAAACTCGCCGCGTCGCAGGTCACGCTGAACCAGTCCGAAGGCATTCGTGCCGCGTTCTACGTTCCCTGGGACGCAGCAAGCTTCTCGTCGCTCAAGGCCTACGCTCACCAGATCGATATTCTGTATCCCGACTGGCTCCATGTGTTGACCGCCGATGGACGAATCCAGGGAGAGGATGACCAGACCGGCAAATATTTCGATGTGGTGCAGGGATCGAACGTTCTTCCGGTGGACGACCGGGTGATGCCATTTCTAAAGACGGAAGACCCCGGGATGGAAGTCTTTCCGATGGTCAATAACTCCGACGGGTCGAACTTTATGCCCGAGATCGCGGATTTCCTGAACAACCCCGATGCCCGGGCACTCTTCCGCCGCCAAGCCGCTCAGTTTCTGGCATCGGGACACTATCACGGCCTGATGATCGATTTCGAATCGTTCCCCGCGAGTGGGCAGAAGGGTTATATCGCTTTGCTGCAGGAGTTGTCGGCAGACCTGCATGGCCGCGGCATGAAGCTTTACGTTTCGCTGCAGGCGCACAACACCGAATATGACTACGCGTCGATTGCCGCAGCGGCCGACGGCGTCGTGCTGATGAATTATGACGAGCACTATCCGGGAGCCGAGTCGGGTCCGGTCGCGTCTCAGGACTGGTTTGTACAGAATCTGAAGTCCGCGCTAGATGTCGTCCCGAACGAAAAGATGATCTGCGCGATCGCGAATTACGGTTATGACTGGGTGTTGAAACCGAAGAACGGAAAGTTGCCGCCCGGAGAACGTGACCACATCGTGAGCGTGCAGGACGCATGGCTGGAAGCACGCGATTCGGACGAGGATATCAACTTCGACGACGACGCGATGAATCCTCACTTCAGTTACCTGGACGAGAACAACCTGCGCCGCGATGTCTGGTTTGTCGATGGTGTTACCGCGCTCAATCAGATGCGCGCCGCGCAGAACATGGGAATTCAGACATTCGCACTGTGGCGCCTCGGCAGTGAAGACAGATCGCTATGGCGGGTCTGGGATGTGCCCGGAGATGCGGGGGCGACCGACAAACTGCGCGACGTGCCCCCGGGGGCCGACGTCGATATGGAAGGGCAAGGCGAAATCCTCCGAATTGAGGACAAACCGGCGCACGGCATTCGCGACCTGACTATCGATGCAGGCAGCAAGATGATCACCGACGAGGTTTTCCAGAACTTGCCGGAACCCTACCGCGTCGGACGCTATGGCTATAGTCCCAACAAGGTAGCTATCACGTTTGACGATGGCCCCGATCCGGAATGGACTCCAAAGATTCTGGACGTCCTCAAAGCCAAGAACGCGACCGCAACTTTTTTCCTGATCGGGATTCAGACCGACAAGTTTTCTGGAATCGCCAAGCGAATTTACCGTGAAGGCAATACCATCGGGAACCACACATTTACGCATCCCGATGTCAGCAACATCTCCACTGCATATATGAAGGTGGAGTTGAATTTGACCGAGCGGCTCTTTGCCAGCCTAATCGGAATTCGCGCGACATTGATGCGGCCTCCGTATGCGATTGATGAAGAGCCCGACACAGCCGACCAGGTGCGGCCACTCGAGATCCCGCAGGATATGGGCTTCATCACAGTGGGTAACCGAATCGATCCCAATGATTGGTCCGATACTCCGCGGCGGCATTCTGCCGAAGAAATCTCCTCGTACGTCTTGGCGCATCTTCCGCCGTGCCGGGTGGAGGATCTACGTTGTGGCAACATCGTGCTGTTGCATGATGGCGGTGGCGATCGCTCAGAAACAGTTCGAGCACTGCCTGCGATCATTGACGGGATCCGCGCCCGCGGATACGAAGTCGCGCCGGTTTATGAACTCCTCGGGATGCAGAAGGCAAACGTGATGGCCCCCCTGCCGCGCGGCGAGCTGTGGGCGGCACGTTTGGACCGCTTCGGCTTTTGGCTCTTTGACGCCGGGATTGTTTTAATTACGTGGATTTTCCTGGTCGGCGACATATTGATGACTGGCCGCTTGCTCTTCATTGGAGCGGCGGCTGTGTATGACCGTGTGCGAGAAAAGATTTTGGGCAAGCCCGCCGAAGTGGCTTCGTATAAACCCAAAGTTGCGGTCCTGATTCCGGCCTACAACGAAGAAAAAGTCATTGAGCGGACGATTAGTGCAGCGCTCAATTCAAATTATCCCAACCTGCGCGTCATTGTGATCGACGACGGCTCGAAGGACCGGACACTCGAAGTCGCCCGCAAGGCGTTTGCTGCAGAGGCTGCTACGGGCAAGGTTCTAATTCTCGGCAAGAAGAATTCCGGAAAAGCCGAGGCGCTCAATTACGGAATCGAACACATTGGAGATGCGGAGCTTTTTGTAGGTATTGACGCTGACACCATCATTGCGCCGGACGCGATTTCGCGCCTCGTTCCGCACTTCATCAACCCGAAAGTTGGCGCGATCGCGGGCAACGCCAAAGTCGGCAACCGCGTGAATTTGTGGACACGATGGCAGGCCCTTGAATACATCACCAGCCAAAATTTTGAGCGGCGAGCGCTCGACGTTCTTGGAGCCGTTAGCGTCGTGCCGGGAGCGATCGGCGCGTGGCGTGTTTCGGCGGTTCGCGAGGCTGGCGGCTACCACATCGACACCGTCGCCGAAGACGCCGATCTCACGATGGCCCTACTGCGCCGAGGATATCGCGTCGAATACGAAGACATGGCACTCGCTTATACCGAGGCACCGACGAATGCGAATGGCTTGATGCGCCAGCGTTTCCGTTGGTCCTTTGGCATCTTGCAGGCGGTTTATAAGCACCGCGGCGTGATGGCCCGCAAAGGCGCTCTGGGATGGGTTGCGCTGCCGAATATTTGGATCTTTCAAATCTTGCTGCCTCTCGTGTCGCCAATGATCGACATCATGTTCGCCGTCGGCACGATCTGGTATTTCGTACAGAAGCACTTCCACCCGGACTCAACTGATCCTGCGAGTTTCCACAAACTTGTGCTGTTCTTCTTTGCGTTCCTGGTTATTGATTTTCTGGCGTCGGCGATTGCATTTGCGCTGGAACGCCGTCGTCCCGATGACAAAGAAGATGCATGGCTGCTCAGCCAGGTTTGGTTGCAGCGCTTTGCCTACCGGCAGCTGTTTTCGATCGTGCTCTTCAAGACCCTGAAACGCGCGCTGGAAGGCGGAAAGTTCGCATGGGACAAACTGGAGCGAACGGCCGCCGTGAACTATATTCCGGCGGCCGAAACGCGCGACCACCTGAACGTGCATTAGGGGTTCAGGGTTCGGGGTTTTAAGAGGTCGTGAGCTCTGAACCTTGAAACTTTGTCACTTTGAAACTCGTTGTTATCTGAACAACAGTGGCACAAATTCCGACAGATTCCTACGCCACACCATCCATGTATGCATCCCCGGAGTTTCGATGTCGGTGTGCTGAACGCCTTTTGTCTTGAGCCACTCCCGTAGATTACGATTCGCCGTAATGAGCCGGTCTTCGGTACCGCAGGCGATCCACAGCAGTTTCAGCTGATCGTTCGCCTTTGCGTCGAGAGACGGAAAATCTTTTTCAAACGGTTCGGGTAAACCACCGGCGCTGAATGCGCCGACCCAGGCGAACTTGTCGATATTATTCAGGCCAGTCAACAAAGATTCCGAGCCACCCATCGAGAGGCCGGCAATTGCCCGCGAGTTGCGATCTTTCGCCACGCGGTATTCGCCCTCCACTTTCGGCATCACTTCGGTCAGCAGCGCTTCGCGGAATCGCGAGAAGTTCTTATCGCGCACGTCGGTGTGGCTCCATGCACCCCAACCGATCGTGATCATTTCCATTGTGCCGTATCCGAGCGGCATCACGACAATCATAGGTTTGGCCTTGCCTTGCGCGATCAGGTTGTCCATGATGACGTTGGCGCGGCCCACCGCCGTCCATCCGCTGGCGTCGTCGCTGTAACCATGGAGCAGATAGAGGACTGGATAAGTCATCTTGGCGGTTGGATCGTATCCCGGCGGTGTGTAGACGTAGTAGTCCCTCTCGTCTTCAGCTACGGTCGACTTGTAGAAATGATGATGGATCTCACCGTGCGGCACGTCGCTTAATTCCCAAGACAGCGACGGCGGCCCGGGAACGTGGACCATGTTCTCGTTCGAGAGCAGGTTCGTCTTTATCAGGTGGTTGAAGGGATCGATCGTGCGCACGCCGTCGGCGACGAAGGAATATCCGTAGTAGTCCGGTGGTAGTGGCGGCGTGTTCACGGTCCACACCCCCGCGTCGTCTTTCTTCATGGACAAAGGTTCGGTCGTGCCTTCCCGCGCCAGCTTGACCTCTTGCGCATTGGGATCGCGGAAGCGAAACGTTACGCTGTCGTCAGAGTGCACTTCGGTCGAGATCAGCGGCGGCGGCCCTTGCCGCGGAGGAGTCGCCGGTTTCGCCTGTTGGCCGTAAGTGATCGTCGAAGATAAGAAACAGGAAGTGATCAGAACGGAGGCAAGCTTCATGGCGCGATCTCCTTGGAAAACAAAACGGCAACAATTTTATAGCAGGAGGGCGGGATGTGGCAGAAAGCAGGTGAGAAGAATTCGCTTATCTATGAGGCTGCCGGGTGTGAATTGCTGATTCTGAGGAGCTCTTACTTCCCGGATGCGACGTCGATACGCGATTCAGCGCGGTGCAGCGCATCTAACGCACGATCCACGTCCACGGAAGTATCTCCACTGGTTAAGCGCTGTTCGGCACGCTCTTTAGCTTTACGTGCGCGATCGACATCGATTTCAGAGGGGCGTTCAGCCGTTTCGGCAAGGATCGTAACTTTGTCCGGCAGCACTTCGGCGAAACCCCAAGCTACAGCGAGGTGCTGTTCGGTGGAGTTTTCGCGGTAGGTAATCTCTCCGACCGCGAGTTCGGTGATCAGCGGAGCATGGCCCGGCAGGATGCCAAGATACCCATTCTTGCCGGGGATCTGGACCTCCTCCGCTGCCGTATCGACCACTTTCTTTTCCGGCGTAACGATCTCGAGTTGGAAAGTTTCGGACATCAGTTCTCAGTTCTCGGTTCTCAGTTCTCAGTCCACTCGTGGACTGACCACTGATCACCGGCCACTGACCACTTCTACGCTGCCGCCTTCATCTTCTGGGCGGCTTCGAGCACTTCCTCGATCGGGCCCTTCATATAGAAGGCCTGCTCGGGGATGTCATCGTACTTCCCTTCCGCGATAGCCTTGAAGCCCTTGACGGTGTCGGCGATCTTGACATAGCGTCCTTGCGCGCCGGTGAACTGTTCGGCGACGTGGAACGGCTGCGACAGGAAACGTTGAATCTTGCGGGCACGCGCGACGGTCAGCTTTTGATCTTCGCTCAATTCGTCGATTCCGAGAATGGCGATGATGTCCTGTAGATCTTTGTACGTCTGCAGCGTCCTCTTTACCAACTGTGCTACGTCGTAGTGTTCCTGTCCGACGATGCGCGGATCGAGAATACGCGAGGTCGAAGCCAGCGGATCGACAGCAGGATAAATTCCGATCTCCGTCAACGCACGCGAAAGCACCGTGGTGGCGTCGAGGTGAGCGAAGGTGGTCGCCGGCGCGGGGTCAGTCAAATCGTCGGCCGGCACATAAATCGCCTGCACCGAAGTGACGGAACCCTTCTTGGTGGATGTGATGCGCTCCTGCAATTCGCCCATCTCGGTCGCAAGGTTGGGCTGATAGCCTACGGCGCTGGGCATGCGGCCCAGGAGAGCGGAGACTTCAGATCCGGCCTGCGTGAAACGAAAGATGTTATCGATGAAGAGGAGCGTATCGGCGCCCTCGGCGTCGCGGAAATATTCCGCGACCGTAAGTCCGGTCAGCGCCACGCGGAGACGTGCACCTGGAGGCTCCGTCATCTGGCCATAGATCAGCGCGGCCTTCGATTCAGCCGGTTTACCGGGCTTGATCACGCCCGACTCCGTCATTTCGAGCCACAAGTCGTTGCCTTCACGAGTGCGTTCGCCAACGCCGGCGAACACGGAAAATCCGCCGTGATTCTTGGCAACGTTGTTGATCAGCTCCATGATGACGACAGTCTTACCCACGCCGGCGCCACCGAACAATCCAATCTTGCCGCCCTTCAAGAAAGGTTGGATGAGGTCGATGACCTTCACACCTGTTTCAAACATTTCGGCGGTGGTCGCCTGCTCATCGAAAGCGGGCGCCAAACGGTGAATCGGCATTCGCTCTGTATATTCGACAGGGCCAAGTTGATCGACTGGCTCACCGATCACGTTCATGACGCGGCCAAGCGTTCCGCGGCCCACGGGCACAGAGATCGGTCCGCCCTGGTCGATGGCTTTCATCCCACGCACCATGCCGTCGGTGGCTTCCATGGCGATTGCGCGCACGCGGCCTTCGCCCAAGTGCTGCTGCACCTCGAGGATGACATTGATCGGGCTGGGGACGTTAAAGCCGTCGCTGACCACTTTGAGGGCCTGGTAGATCGGAGGCAGGTGGCCTTCGGCGAACTGCACGTCCACCGCGGGTCCCGCGATTTGAATGACATGTCCTACATTTTCTGGCATAGATTAGCTTCTAGCTACTAGCTGCTAGCTCCTAGCCTGGATTGCCGCGCAATTACCGCAGGTTTGTCCAGGCTGATTTCAAAATCTCGTTTTAATCGTCTTCCTAGAAGCTAGTAGCTATAAGCTAAGAGCTTCATCACATCGCCGCCGCGCCGCTGACGATCTCGATAATTTCTTTCGTGATCTTCGCCTGGCGGGCGCGATTCATCACCAGCGTCAGCGAATCGATCATGTCGGTCGCATTGTTCGTTGCCGAATCCATCGCGGTCATACGGGCCGCATGTTCGGCCGCGACTGATTCCAGCAGCGCGCGGAAAATCTGGATGCTGACATACTTCGGCAGCAGTGATCGAAACAACTCCTCAGGCGATTGCTCGTAGATGTAATCGACCTGCGATGTGCCAAACTGAGAAGCATCGGTCGTTGCGCCGTCAGTGGCTCGCATCCCTACGCCAGCGCTAATCGCGGCTTCCTTCGCTTTCTTCTTCTCTTCCTCGGTCGGCTCTTCCGCAAGCCGCACAGCTTGCTCGCCAATCTGCTCGATCGGAAGAATCTGCTCGACGATCAACCGCTGCGCAATTACCGACTTGAATTCGTTGAAAACCACGTAGACTGCATCGATCTCTTCGTGGCAATAACGGCGAATGACGCTTTGCGCCAGCGCGGAGGCTTGCGCGAACTGCACTTTGTTCAGAATACCAACATGCTCACCGGTAATCTCGATGGCGCCGGCTCGTTCAGCGGGCTCCGGTTCGACATCGACAGAGTCCACCAATTCAGCAAGACTCTTCGTTTGGACACTTGCCGCCGGAAAACGGCGACGTAGAAAGTCCCGGCCTTTGCGGCCCACGGCTTCGATGTCGACGTTCTTTCCCGCTTTCGACTCAAGGAATCGGCCAGCGGCCTTCGTAATATTCGCGTTGAAGGCGCCTGCCAGGCCTTTGTCGCCTGTGACCACGATCAGCAGGATGTTCTTCTCTTCCCGCTGCGCAAGCAAGGGATGCTTCGGCTCGCCGGTTTCCGGATCGTAGATTTCCGCGCGTGTGACCAGGGATTTCAGAACATTCGTCAACATTTGTGCATACGGACGCGCGGCCAGCGCACGCTCTTGCGCCCGGCGTAACTTGGCCGCCGAGACCACTTTCATGGCCTTGGTGATCTGCCGCGTGTTAATCACGCTGCGAATGCGGCGACGGATGTCGAGAATGTTAGGCATGAATCAGTACTCGGTACTCAGTTGTGTACTCAGTTTAAGAACCGGACCCAGAGCTCAGCTAAATCTGAGTACTGAGTACCGGGTACTGGGTACTCACTTCGCTACTGCTTGCCTCTGTGCCACAAACTGCTGTTTCGCTTCCTTGATCACTGCCTGCAATTGTCCCTTCAACGCGTCATCGAGAACCTTCTTCTCCATGATCGCGCGTAGGATCGCAGGGTTTGTCGCATCCACGTACTTGAACAATTCCTTCTCAAAGTCGCGAACCTGATTCACCGGCAGGTCGTCGAGGAAGCCGCCCGTACCCGCCATGATGATCAGAATCTGCTTGGAGAACGGCAGCGGTGAGAACTGATTCTGCTTCAGCAATTCCACCAACCGCTGGCCGCGATTCAACTGCGCTTGCGTAGCTTTGTCGAGATCGCTGCCGAAGGCCGCAAAGGCTGCCAGTTCGCGGTATTGTGCAAGTTCCAGTTTGAGCGTCCCAGCCACCTGCCGCATAGCCTTGATCTGTGCGCTGCCGCCGACGCGGCTCACAGACAGTCCTACGTTCACCGCTGGGCGCACGCCCTGGTTGAACAAGTCAGTTTCCAGATAGATCTGGCCGTCGGTAATCGAAATGACGTTGGTCGGAATGTATGCTGAAACGTCGCCAGCCTGCGTCTCAATTACAGGTAACGCCGTCAACGATCCGCCGCCATTTTTGTCGCTCAATTTCGCTGAGCGCTCCAGAAGCCGCGAGTGGAGATAGAACACGTCTCCGGGATACGCTTCGCGTCCCGGCGGCCGGCGCAGCAGCAAGGAAATTTCGCGGTACGAGGCCGCGTGCTTCGAAAGATCGTCGTAGATGACAAGCGCGTGCCGCTTGGTGTCGCGGAAAAACTCGCCCATGGCGGTTGCGGCGTAGGGCGAGATGTACTGCATGGGAGCGGGCTCGGATGCGGACGCGGCGACGACAATCGTATATTCCATCGCTCCCGCGTCTTCGAGAATCTTCACAACCTGTGCAATCGACGAACGCTTCTGCCCGATCGCATTGTAGATACAGATCAGATCGTTGCCCTTGCTGTTGATGATCGTGTCGAGCGCGACTGCGGTTTTGCCGGTCTGACGGTCGCCGATGATCAATTCGCGCTGGCCGCGGCCAATTGGGATCATGCTGTCGATGGCCTTCAGTCCAGTTGCCATCGGCTCACGCACCGGTTGACGATCAATGACGCCGGGGGCGAGGCGCTCCAAGGCAATAAACTTGTCGGTGGCGATGGGACCTTTGTCGTCGATCGGCTCGCCGAGCGAATTGACTACACGACCGATCATGGCGTCGCCCACCGGAACGCTCATGATGCGTCCGGTACGCTTGACTTCGTCGCCTTCTTTGATCTCGGTATATTCGCCGAGCAGCACGACGCCAACCTGGTCTTCTTCCAGGTTCATGGCGATGCCGGCCACACCGTGCGGAAACGACAGCAGTTCCCCAGCCATGACCTTGTCGAGCCCATACACGCGCGCAATACCGTCGCCCAGGGTGATAACGGTGCCGGTCTCGTCCACGGAGATCTTCGTCTCGTAATTCTCGATCTGCTCGCGGATCAGTTTCGAAATTTCGTCAGCTTTGATTTGTGCCATAAGTTCAGCTCTTAGTCCCGGCAGCTAGCTTCTAGCTGCTAGCTCCTAGCCAACCCGATGCGCTCCTGGTAGAAGCCAGGAGCTAGCAGCTAGGAGCTTATTGCTTCCTTTATCTTTTCTAACTGCCCTTTCACCGAACCGTCGTAAATCGTGCTGCCGACGCGGACTAGCGCGCCGCCCAGTAAAGATGCGTCGAGCCCATAGGTTGCGCGAACTTTCTTGCCGGTTGTCTTTTCAATCTGCGCCTCGAGAGTATGCTTCTCGGCGTCGCCCAACTCTCGGGCGGTCGAAATTTGTGCCTCGGCAAATCCCAACCGGGCGTCGAGTTCTTTTTCCAGTTGCTCGACGATCCGTCCGAGGTACGACAGGCGCCGGTGATCCATCAACACGGCAACCAAGTTGCGTACTGGCTTATCGATACCTTCGCGCTGCACGATCGCATCCAGCAAGCTGCGTTTCTGATCGGCCGGAACCGCAGGGTTTTCCCAGACCCGTCGCAAATCGACATTCTCGTCGAAAAGCAAGGCAATCTGCTGCAGCCCGCCGATCGCGCGCACAGCGTCCAGCCGAGCAGAGAAAACCACATCTGCAAAAGCGCGGGCATAGGTGTTGGCGACCGAAGCCATGCTCTAATCCCCGCCCTTTCGGGGGTTCTCGACAGCCGCTTCAGCCGATCCTAACTGTCCGGCGAAACTGCGCACCAGCGCCTGGTCCGTCGAGGCGTCCACGTGAATCTGCTTCTGTGCCAGTCCAACCGCAAGATCGGCGGCGTAGGCTGTAAGCTGGCGACGAGCCGCCTTTGCAGCAGCGGAAATCTCCTGCTCGGCTGAAGCGATAATCTTTCGGGCGTCTTCCTGTGCTGCCGCCAAGATGCGAGCTGCCTCGGCTTCTCCTTCTTTCTCGGCGGAGTCGCGTATCGTGGCGATCTCATCGTCCAGCTTCTGTAAACGCGACTCGATCTGGGCCAATTTCTGACGAGCCTCCGCGCTGGCCTTCTGCGCTTCCTGCATTGCTTTCTGAATCGCAGCGGTGCGATCGCGAAACATTCCCGGAAGATATTTGCGACCAGCCCAAATAATCACTATTGCGATCACAGCAAAGTTCAGGATCACGCTCAACCAGTAGGACTGTTGCAGATTCAGTCCCGTGAGCCTCGAAACCAGCTGGACGGAAGACGAGTGCTTGAACTCGTCCATTTCGTCTTTTTCTTCACCGGCGGCTTCACGACTCTCGTGAGCCAATTGCCGGCCCGGCCCAACCCGTTGCGGCTCGGATGCCACCTGGTTCTGTTGAGGAGCAGGTGGCTGCTCTTGCGCGCGAACGCTCACACTCGCAGCGCCAATGATCAGAAGCGCCATCGCAAGTACGTGAAGCGTTTTCTTTTTGGAATCCCTCAACGGCCCGCTCCCGCCGGCTGCAGCACGCGCTTTACAATCTCCTGCGCCAGTGCTCCCGCCTCGCCCTGCAAACCTTTTTCAGCCGAAGCCCGGTCCGCTTCGATATCAGCCTTGGCTGCTTGCACTTGAGTTTGAGCTTTGGTACGCGCTTCGTTCACCGCGTTCGCTCTCGACTGCACTACCGCCTGGCGTTTTTCTTCCTGCTTTCGGAACACTGCAGCTCGAGCCTCGCGCAACTTCTGCTCGTACTCGGACGTGCGCGCTTCCGCTGCCGCAATATCAGCCTTCGATTTTTCGATTGCGCCCTCGGTCTTACTGCGCCGCTCATCGAGCACACGCCGCAAAGGCTTGTGCACGATCGTCGTGTACAGCGCGTAAAGCAGCGTCAGAAGGATCACTGTCGGCACCGATCCGAGCAGTAATTCGCCTAGTTGATGAAGGGTCTGATCCATTTGGTGCTGATAGAGACCGGAAAATGAGGGCTATGAAAACTGTTAAGTCTAACGTCCGAATGAGTTTAATGTCAACGCAAGAAGATCGTTTTAGGCCGCGGATTTAGGCCAGGATCACCCTTTTGGGAACCCCCTTGAGAAATCATCGGAACGGCTGCGAACTATTGTAAATACGAGAGTTATACGGCTCTTCGTATTTTGATGGGCACAGATCGCAGATTTCTGCACATATCCCTTGACTTCAAGCCAAACAGGATTAGCATAGTGAGTATCACCTCCGATCCAATTCAGGATCGAATGGGCCGATAGCCAAGGAATGTCACCGCTTCTTGGTTGCCGGCCCATTTAAATTACCCTCAATCCTGATTAGATCCTGTTAACCCTCCCGGGCAGGTTCCTCAACACAAATTAAGCGAGCACAAATTCCTTCGCCCTCCGCACTACCGACGCGGGAGCATCGACCTCCAACTCCACGGCGCCATCCTTATATTTCCGAGAATAGATCCGCGCTTTCGCCTCAAGCATTGCCAGCGTCTTTCCTTCCTTCTGCGGCACGCGCAGATGCACGCGGCTGACGGGATCTTCTTCAATCATCCTGTCGATCCGCTCGAGGAGAGTGTCCAAGCCCGTCCCTTCGACGGCCGACACGTATACCGTCTGCGAACCTTCCCTTGCCGAGTCGGCCAGCAACGACTTCGCGACTTCCTCGTCCAGCAGATCGACTTTATTCATCACGCGCAGTCGCGGTTTCTTCTCGGCTTCGAGTTCCTTTAGGACAATTTCCACTTGGGCATCCTGCTCGGCCGAGAGGCGGCTGCTCGCGTCCGACACATGCAAAATGAGCGATGCCCGCTGTACTTCTTCCAGCGTGGCGCGAAATGCCGAGACCAACGTGTGCGGCAGGTTGCGGATAAATCCCACTGTGTCGGACAACAGCACTTTTCTCTTCGAAGGCAGGTCCACGCCGCGGATTGTCGGATCGAGCGTCGCAAACATTCTCGACGACGACAGAACTCCCGCTTTGGTCAGCGCGTTGAAGAGCGTCGATTTCCCGGCATTCGTATAGCCAACAAGCGCGACGGTCGCCACCGGTGCGGACTCCCGTCGCTGCCTCTGCTGCGTACGAATGCGCCGCACCGTCTCGATTTGCTGCTCCACGTGGCGCACGCGCCGCGCAATCTTCCGGCGATCGGTCTCGAGCTGCGTTTCTCCAGGGCCGCGTGTGCCGATGCCGCCGCCCAGCTGCGACATCTCCACGCCGCGTCCGGCAAGCCGCGGAAGCATGTAGTGCAGCTGCGCGAGTTCTACTTGCAGCTGACCTTCTCTGGTTCGCGCATGCTTCGCAAAAATGTCGAGGATCAGCTGCGTTCGATCGATCACTCGCCGCTGAATA
>CAWFQZ010000031.1:0-112976 GCA_963818115.1 uncultured Acidobacteriota bacterium | reverse complement strand
CGCCCCCTCCCGCCTTAGCATTGCTCACCACGGACGGGGACCGTTCTTTGCTCGACCAAATCATTTCTCATTACCGGATCATCGAGAAACTCGGCGGCGGCGGTATGGGAGTGGTCTACAAGGCCGAAGACACCCGCCTCGGACGCTTCGTTGCTCTCAAGTTCCTTCCCGATGACCTCGCCCAGGATCATCAGGCACTTGAGCGGTTCCGCCGTGAAGCTAAAGCCGCTTCGGCCCTGAATCATCCCAATATCTGCACCATCTACGACATCGGCGAGGACGCCGGACGCACCTTCCTCGTCATGGAATTCCTCGACGGCGCCACGCTTAAACATCTGATCGTCAGCCACTCCATGGAACTGGACACGATCCTGTCGCTCGGCATCGAGATCGCCGATGCCCTCGATGCAGCCCACGCAGGAGGCATCGTCCACCGCGACATCAAGCCCGCCAACATCTTCGTCACCAAGCGCGAGCACGCTAAGATTCTCGACTTCGGCTTGGCCAAAGTGAAATCGTCCCCGCGGGACTCAGCGTCGCTTCCCGACGTAACCGCTCCCACCGCTGTCGCCGTCGAAGAGCATCTGACCAGCCCCGGCTCGACTTTGGGCACCGTGGCTTACATGTCTCCGGAACAGGCTAAGGGCAAAGAACTCGACGCCCGCAGCGATCTCTTCTCCTTCGGCGTCGTTCTCTACGAGATGGCGACCGGAACGCTTCCCTTCCGCGGTGAAACGTCAGCCCTGATCTTTCAGGCGATCCTCGACCGTGCCCCAGTTTCTCCCATCCGCTTGAATCCCGATCTTCCGCCGAAGCTCGAAGACATCATCAACAAGGCTCTCGAGAAAGACCGCAACCTGCGCTACCAGAGCGCCGCCGACATTCGCGCCGACTTACAACGCTTGAAGCGCGACACCGAAAGCGGACGCTCCGCCGCAGCCAGCTCCGGATCGATGCCAGCGGTTCCCGACACGCCCCCGCAGTCGGCGGCGAAAACACCCTCCGCTCCTACCGTAAGGCCAGCCCCAACGTCGGCGCATTCGCAGCCCGCTGCCGTCTCTTCGCCAGCCGTAAGCACCGTAACACCTCCCAAGAATCGACTAAAGCTTCTGATCGCTGCGGCAGCTCTGATCGTCGTCATCCTCGCGGGAGTGCTCTATTTCCGCTCCAGGCAATCCGCCAAACTCAGCGACAAGGACAGCGTCATTCTCGCCGACTTCGTTAACACGACCGGCGATCCGGTATTCGACGGCACTCTCAAGCAAGCGCTGGCCGTGCAACTGGAGCAGTCCCCCTATCTCAACATTTTTCCAGAATCGCGCATCCAGCAGGCGCTGAAGTTTATGGGACGGCCCGCCGACGAGCGCATCACCAAAGATGTCGCCCATGAGATCTGCCTCCGTGAAGGCATTAAGGCCATGCTGACCGGCTCCATCTCAAGCCTCGGCAGCCATTACGTGATCACGCTCGAAGCCGTCAACGCCCAGACGGGAGATTCTCTCGACCGCGAACAAGTCGAGGCCGACAGCAAAGAGCAAGTCCTGAAATCCCTGGACCACGCTGCCTCCAGCCTGCGCGAGAAATTGGGTGAGTCGATCGGCTCGATACAAAAGTTCACGACCCCACTGGAAGCGGCCACCACATCCTCCCTCGACGCATTAAAGGAATTCAGCTTGGGTGAAGCTGCCCATTCGAAGTTCGATGACGAGACGTCCGTTCCGCACCTGAAGCGTGCTGTGCAACTCGACCCCAACTTCGCCATGGCGCTGGCGACCCTTGGCGTCGCCTACAGCAACTCCGGCGAAATCACTCTGGCAAACGAATATTTACAAAAAGCCTTTGATGTAAAGGACCGCGCCAGTGAGCGAGAAAGGTTTTATATCTCTTCCCACTATTACGGAACATATCTGGGAGAGAAAGATAAGGACATCGAAGCCCTCGAGGAATGGAAGCAAGCCTACCCGCGCGACACGGTTCCACTGGATAATCTTTCCCTCGTGGAGCAGGACCTTGGACAGTTTGATAAATCCCTGACCAATGCCAGTGCGGCCCTCCAGCTCAACTCGAAAGATCCCTACGCGTATCAGAATACGGCCGCGGCTTATACCTATCTCAACCGGTACGACGAGGCCAAGACCCTAGCTGACCAAGCGATGGCTTCAAAAGTCGAGCCGTGGTCCATCCACATGACGCTCTACTGGACCGCTTTCATTCGAGGCGACGAAGCCGCCATGCAACAAGAGGTCGCGCAATCATCCGGCAAAATCGCGGAGTCGATTATCGTGCTGCTCCAAGCGCAAGGTCAGTGTGCTCAGGGAAAGATCAAGAGCGCGCGTGAGAGCTTTGCCCGTGCAGCCGCCGCCGCCCAGGCTCACGGATTCAAGGAGTGGAGCGGACTGGTCCGCGAAAGTGAAGCAGACTGCGACGCCATCATCGGCGACCTTCCGGAAGCGCGCCAAACTCTTAACGCAGCTCTCAACCTTTCGGATGGCAAGGATTTCAAAGCCGACGCGGCCCGTATCTACTCTCGCACAGGAGATTCAGCGCGGGCCGAGAAGATGATCACGGAGTTAGCCAAGGAGAATCCGTTCGACACCTTGCTCATGCAGGTGAAGTTGCCGACAACACGGGCCATCCTCGCGCTGCAACGAAGTCAACCCGCCCAGGCGTTGACCGCACTCGAATCCGCCAAGACCTACGAACTTGGCGCGGATCGACGCCTCTTTAATACCTACACCGCCATCTTTACTCGAGGCGAGGCCTTTCTGAACTCGCGTGACGGCGCGAATGCTGCACTGGAATTTCAGAAAATTCTCGATCACCGCGGAATCAGCCCCACCAGTCCGATCTGTTCCCTTGCTCGTTTGGGCCTGGGCCGCGCCTACGCGGCTCTGAACGACACCGTGAAGGCCAAAGCTGCCTATCAGGATTTCTTTGCCATCTGGAAAGATGCAGACCCCGATGTCCCTATTCTGAAGACGGCGAAAGCAGAATACGAAAAGCTGAAGTAACCATTCTCCGCAACGCCTCGCGAGCCTCCATCAATTTAGAATCCAAGTCGGGGCCGTTCTCGTCCAACGTTTGTAGTTTTCGCCTGTCATTCTCCTTACGCGATGCATTTTGTTCCGCGCCCAAGTCGATGGCTGGTAATTCTTGCCTTCGGGCTCGTGTACCTGTTCTGGGGATCGACCTATCTCGCGATCGACATCGCGGTCCAGACAATTCCCCCGGCCCTGATGTGCGGACTGCGATTTTCCATCGCGGGCGTCGTCATGCTCGCCGTTTGCGCTGCTACCGGACGCAAGATCTTCTACTCTCCACGCCAGATCGCGCTGGCCGCGATCGTCGGCTTGTTGCTGCTGATGGGAGGCAATCTCACCCTCTCTTACGCCGAACTCGCAGTCTCCTCCGGTCTGGCCGCTCTGATTATTGCAATCACTCCACTCTGGTTCCTGGTGCTCGATCAGCTTCTTTTAGGCGACCACCACATCTCGCGCCGCGGCAAAGCTGGGCTCGCTCTCGGCATCGTAGGTCTGTTCGTACTGGTCTGGCCTCAGCTGCGTGCCGGCAGTCTCGGACGCCGCGAGCTCATCGCCTCCGTCAGTCTCATCGGAGGCTCCTTCAGCTGGGCGCTCGGTTCTGTGCTCTCCAAACGCTGGCAATCTGGCGTGGATGTTTTCAGCGCTACGGGATGGCAGATCGTCGCAGCAGGCGCCGGCAACTTCGTCTTCGCGCTCTTCGCGGAAGATATTCACCACGTCGCCTGGACTACACGTGGCCTCGGAGCCGTCGCGTACCTCGTCGTTTGCGGCTCCTGGATCGGCTACACCGCCTATATCTTCCTGCTCGAGCACGTTCCAACATCGAAGGTGTCTACTTACGCGTACGTCAATCCCGTTGTCGCCGTTTTTCTAGGCTGGTTGATTCTGCACGAACGCGTAGATCGTTTCATCCTGATGGGAAGCGCTATCGTCGTATTGTCTGTCATTCTAGTCACCAGCGCGAAGGTGAAAGAGAAAGCAGTCGCGCAAGAACTCCCGGCAGTAGAAGCCGCTGGTGATTGAGAATCAAAATCAGGGTGGCCCATTCAAGCCCGCCTTTGGCTTGAGTGGGAAAGAGGTCGCAGGCCATTCAAGCGCCGCTATGGGTTAAGCGGGAAGTGAGGTCGGCCCCGACCCGCAGAGTAGGCCTTTGTCCTCATCTCATTTTGTTTCTTCTTCGTCCTCGGTGTCATTCACTAAATCCACCACATGCCCTCGGATCGCGAACGTTTGCTTCTCCCCTCCCACACCTTGAAAACTAACGCGCACCGGACTCCTCTGCCACACCGGCATCGGACAAGCCGAGTCCGGCGTTGCATCCTCTCCCAGTGCCTCTGAGAGCGCCTTCTTCAAAACCGGCTTGCGGCGATTCAGTTGGGCAACGACGACAAACGTCTTCTTTCCGTCATCACGAACTCCGCAATAAGCAACATAGTCTCGATACCAACTCGAAGCCGAATAAAGAACGTCGAACTCCGGAAGATTAATCACTGACACGTGACCTGTGACACGATCGACCAGCAGCCATCCCCCGCGCTGCCATTGCCATCGTGGAGCAGAATCCTCTGGAAGACTGTCATTCACCCGAAACATCCGTCGAACCACAAACAACCGGTCCGTCACTTCATGCGGCAGCCCGAGCACGTACTCTTTCACTCGCCCATCCACGATCAGTGGACGAATCTTCAGCAGTATCAGTTTGTCATTCGCGTCAGTCCCCACATTCCATTGCACCGACATCCATTTTCCGAACACAATGACATGAACTTTCGTCGCAGCTACTGCTCCCGTCGCTAGCAGCAGGACGCACACTAGGCAGCTCGCAAGTAGTTTTCTTGGTGGGCTGCAGCCCGCCCCAAGCGGAGCCGATCGATGAAGTATGCGGCCCGCAGCGTGTTTTTCGGTTTTAGACCCGGTTTGGCAGTTCCATCGCATGCCCCGAGCCTAGGCACCCACTACGCCGAAACACAATGCCGCCGATCACATGCGAACAAACGGGGTACCGAAGTGGGAATAGCAAACTTTTCGGACCCATGGTACTGTTCCAAAAAACCTGGGCAGTATCCAGGCAGAGAGAGGAAAAGAGCGGTAAAATCGAGGAAGCAGAATAACGATTTTGCCATGAATTTCGCCCCTCCCCACCGCAGTCCGCGCCCCACAGCCCGGACAACTTCGAGTGGGGAAGCGGCTTCTTACCCAACCATGGGAGACCTTCTACCAAGACGTCGTGGCGCGCGCATCCTTGTCGTCGATGATCAGCCGAGCATCGCCGGGCTGATGAGCCAGTTGCTCACAATTCGCGGATACGACGTCGTCACCGCCTCCAGCGCCGAACAGGCTGAGGAAGAGGTCCGCCGCCAGTTGCCCGATCTCATCCTCTCCGACGTGATGATGCCCGGCAAATCCGGTTACGACTTCTGCCGCGGCCTCAAAGACAATCCCGCCACGCGCCTGATTCCTTTCGTCTTGATTACCGGACTTAGCGATAGCAGCGATAAAGTGCGCGGCATTGAAGCCGGCGCCGACGATTTCCTGAACAAGCCCGTCCTCGCGGAAGAGCTGATCGCCCGTGTGAAGTCGCTCCTTCGCCTCAAAGAATTCACCGACGAACTTGAAACTGCCGACTCCGTTCTCTGCACTCTAGGACTGATCGTCGAGGGCCGCGATCCTTACACCGAGGGCCACTGCGAACGACTTTCCGTTCACGCCGTTGAGCTCGGCCGCCACCTCGGCATGGACCAGGATTCTCTGATCGCTCTGAAACGCGGCGGATATCTTCACGACCTCGGCAAAATCGCCGTCCCCGATGAAATCCTGAAGAAGGGCAGCGACCTCACTCCGCCCGAATGGGAGATCATGAAGCTCCATCCCATTACCGGCGAAAACATCTGCAAGCCGCTCCATTCCCTCCATCTCGTCCTCCCCATCATTCGCCATCATCACGAGCATTCGGATGGATCAGGCTATCCCGACGGATTAATCGGATCGGAAATCCCTGTCTTGCCAAGGGTCTTGCAGGTCGTCGATGTCTACGACGCGCTTCGAACCGCTCGTCCCTACAAAGCTCCACTGACCCATGAACAAGCAGCAGAGACGATGCGCGCAGAAGCGAACCGTGGGCTCTGGGACGAGGAGCTCGTTGCAGAATACTTCTCGATGCTCGAGCAAAAACGCCAGGTCGCTTAACTGGATTTCCATTTGCTCGTCGGACTTGCTCTCATCGACGTGAGGTAGACATGCCCGCGTTTTACCGCCTGGTCGCTTTCCTCGTGGCTTGCTTTTCGATTTCGCTCCTCGCCCAAGACAACGCATCCCCAGCCCCCGCGACCCCGCCAGCTCATTCTGACCCGCATCCGGATGTCAATCGTCGTGTTCTGCTCGATGTCGTCGTCACTGACAAATCCGGCCATCCTGTACCTGGATTGCAACAGTCGGACTTCACGCTTCTCGACGATAAGCAACCGCAAGCCATCACTTCATTCCACGCGGTCGAAGAGCCAAGCACTGCTGCAGATCCCCTGCAGGTCATCGTGCTCATCGATGGCGTGAACACTGCGTATCAGGGTGTCGTCTATCAGCGAAATGAACTCATCAAATTCCTGCAGCGCGACGGCGGCCACTTGCCGCTGCCCATGTCTCTCATCCTCCTCTCCGACACGTCGACCCAGATTCAACCTACCCCCAGCCGCGATGGAAATGCTCTGGTTACGGCTCTGAACGCCAATCAGTCCGAACTGCGGATCATCGGCCGATCGCAAGGTTTTTATGGTGGCGCCGATCGCGTTCAGATTTCTATTAAAGCGTTGGAGCAGTTGATCGCATACGAGACCAAGCAGCCGGGAAGAAAGCTATTAGTTTGGCTAAGCCCGGGATGGCCCCTGCTCTCAGGTCCAAACGTACAGATGACAGACAAAGGTCGGCAGGCCATTTTCAATACTGTCGTGGGGCTCTCCACTGCCCTTCGCGAGGCCCGCATCACTCTCTACAGCGTTGATCCGGCAGGCATGTCGGATGCCGGCAGCATGCGCACGTTCTACTACGAGAGTTTCCTCAAAGGAGTGCCTTCCGCCGGCAAGGTCGACAATGGCAACCTCGGCCTGCAAGTCCTTGCCGTTCAAACTGGCGGACGCGTTCTTAACTCTAGTAATGACATCGCCCGTTTGATCGCAACTTGCTTGGATGACTCAAAAGCCTTTTACACACTTACTTTTGAGTCGCCGCGCGCAGATCATCCCGACGAGTATCACAGCCTTCAAATTCAAATCGACAAACCGAAGCTCACCGCACGTACGCGTACTGGGTATTACGCGCAGCCCTAAGGGAAATTCTCATTTCCGAAACCCGCAGGGCACAAAGTACAATGACGAAAGTCGTTTCCTTGCAGCCAAAGCCGGCATTTGGGCATCAATTCTTGGCAGGAATTGAGCACGGGAAACGAGAAAAGACATTGCCTTTGCCCCCGACTTATAGCATCGTCATACCGGCCTACAACGAGAGCGCGCGCCTCGGTGCGACGCTCGAAAGCGTTCTCTCCTACATCCATTCACAAGGGTGGGACGCCGAAGTGATAGTGGTAAACGACGGCTCTCGCGACAGCACTGCCGACATCGTTCGCAGCTTCGCGGCTAACGATCCGATCCTGCGGCTGGTGGAAAATCCCGGCAACCGCGGCAAGGGATTTAGCGTTCGCAACGGGATGCTTAACGCTCGCGGCCGCGTCGTCCTTTTCAGCGACGCGGACCTCTCCTCGCCGATCGAGGAAGCCCCGAAATTATTCGCAGCCCTGGAAGAAGGCGCTGACATTGCAATCGGCTCTCGCTGGCTCCGCGCTGAAACCCAAACTCAGCGGCAGCCCGTGCACCGTCAGATTTTTGGTCGCATCTTCAACCTGCTGCTGCGGTTGACGCTAGGACTTCAATTCAAAGACACGCAATGCGGATTCAAGGCTTTCAAGCAGCCCGCGGTCCAGACAATTTTTCCGCTGCAAAAGATCGAACGCTGGGGCTTTGATCCGGAGATCCTTTTCCTCGCTCGCAAATTCGGCTTCAAAGTGAAGGAAGTCCCGGTCGCCTGGGGACACAGTGGTGGCACGCGCATCAATCCCTTGATTGACGGTTCGCGCATGGTCCAGGAAATTCTTCACATCCGGTGGAACAACATTGCCGGCAAATACGATCGCGAGCTGGCACCAACCGTGCCCATACCCGAACCTCTGTCTGCCGTCCGTCCCGCCGAACTGAAGCGCACCGGTTCCGGCAATTCTTAAGCGTAAAAAAATTAACCACGACAGATGCAAAGGTTAACCAAGGAAGAGTTGGATTCTTGGTTTTTCCTTCGTGAACCTTAGTGTCCTTCGTGGTTAAAGATTTCTAAGCCGAAGCCCGAACCTGCTCCACGACCTTCCGCCCCATCTCGGTCGTAGAAATAGCGGTCGTCCCCTTCGCCAGATCTGCAGTCCGCGCGCCCTTCGACAAAACCGCAGACACCGCCTTCTCCACGCAAGCCGCTTCCTGCTCCAACTGAAATGAGTGCCGCAACAACATCGCCACTGACAAGATCGCTCCCAGCGGATTCGCAATTCCCTTCCCCGCAATGTCGGGAGCCGATCCGTGCACCGGCTCGTACAGCCCCACCGGACCTCCAATACTGGCCGACGCCAGCAGTCCCAACGAACCCACCACTCCGCCCGCCTGGTCCGACAAAATGTCCCCAAACATATTTTCGGTAAGCACTACATCAAAATCCGCTGGCCGCTGCACCAGTAGCATCGCCGCCGAATCCACATACTGATGTCCCAGCTTCACCTCGGGATATTCCTTTCCCATCCGCGTAACAACATCGCGCCATAGCCGCGAGCATTCGAGCACGTTCGCTTTATCCACCGACAGAACTTTCCGCTTGCGCTTCATGGCCAGATCAAATGCCACGCGCGCGATGCGCTCGACCTCGTGCTCGGCGTAGCGCATGGTGTTCACCGCAACCCGCGCGCCAGCCTCGCCTTCGATCGAACGCGGCTGTCCGAAATAAGCCCCGCCAAGCAACTCCCGCACGATCATGATGTCGGTCCCACGCACGATCTCGGCCCGCAGCGGCGAACAATCTTCCAGCGCCGCAAAGAACACCGCCGGACGCAGATTCGCATAAGCTCCCAGCTCGCGCCGGATCCGCAACAGCCCCGCCTCGGGTCGCAGATGTCCGGGATTCTGGTCGAATGACGGATTCCCCACCGCGCCCAACAGTACCGCCGACGACGCCAGGCACGCCGCAATCGTGTCGGCAGGCAGCGGATCATTCACCGCCGTCAGCGCAGCCCCGCCGATCAATTTGTTTTGAAGTTGAAGTTGATGACCAAAGCCTTCAGCCACCGCCTGCAACACGGCCACAGCCTGCTCAGTCACTTCCGGCCCAATCCCATCCCCGGGCAAAACAGTCAGGTTCAATTTCATTTTTGTATTTTGATTAATCAGGTATTTGGTAATCGGCAATTCTATTCGGGAAAAAAGAAAGCCGCCACTAAAGGCGGCTTAGTAACGCAATGGCTGAATCACTCAACGACTCAATCTCTAGACTCCCCACAAATAATCTTCCTGCTGAGTCTGCTCATGATGGGGGTCGCTATGAACCGGCAGCGGCCCTCCAAACGAACTCGTCTGTGCGGCCACGGCAAACGCTTTTTCTGGTTCCACAGCCGGAGCATTCACGACCGCCGCATTCCCTGGAACGATCGGTTCAATCAACGGAGTCGCCGAGCCCGAGGGCTTATGAGTATCGCGAATCAATTCCAGCAAGTGATGATCTTCCACATGCTTGATCTTGTCCGCTAACCGCACGAATCTGCGGTACACGTCATCCAGAGCCCTGCGATCGAATTGGTAGCCAAGCTGTTCGCATCGGATGCTCAGCGCATGCCGGCCCGAATGCTTGCCCAGCACGAGTTTCGAATCCGGCACGCCCACCGACTTCGGCGTCATAATCTCGTACGTCAGTGGATTCTTCAGCACTCCATCCTGATGAATCCCCGCCTCGTGCGCGAATGCATTGCGTCCCGTGATGGCCTTGTTCGGCTGAACCGGAACACCCGTGATCTCGCTGAGCATCTGACTCGCCGCAAAAATCTGCTCACCCACAATCCCCGTTTCATACGGGTACCGGTCCGGCCGCACCCGCATCGCCATCACGATCTCTTCCAGCGACGCGTTGCCCGCCCGCTCGCCGATTCCGTTGATCGTGCACTCGACTTGCCGCGCTCCTGCCGCCACTGCAGCTAAAGCATTCGCGACCGCCATTCCCAGATCATTATGGCAGTGCGCCGAAATCGTCACCTTCTCAATTCCCCTCACCCGCCGCCGGATGGTCGCGATGAGTTCACCAAACTCAGAGGGCACCGTGTATCCCACCGTGTCCGGAATATTCAGCGTCGTCGCTCCCGCTTCCACCACCGCATCCAGAACACGGCACAAAAAATCTGGATCGGTTCGAGTCGCGTCTTCCGGCGAAAATTCCACGTCGTCGCAGAGCGACTTGGCAAACTGAATCGCTTCCCGAGCCTGCGCTACGCACTGGTCCCGCGTGATGCGCAGTTTGTACTGCAAGTGAATATCAGAGGTCGCCAGGAACACGTGAATCCGCGGATGCGCCGCATCCTTCAGCGCCTCCCAGGCCCGCTCAATATCTGGACGGCAGGCTCGTGCCAGGCCGGCAATGATCGGACGCCGCACGACCGACGCAATCGCTTTGACCGATTCAAAATCGCCGTCCGATGCGATGGGAAAACCCGCCTCGATCACGTCCACACCGAGTCGATCCAACTGATGCGCCAGCCGCAGCTTCTCCTGCCGGTTCATGCTGCAACCCGGAGACTGCTCGCCATCTCGCAACGTAGTGTCGAAAACCGTAACGCGGACTTGCTCTGCACTCATGGAATGTTTCCCTCGTATCACCGGCATCGCACCGGCAGTAGCGTGGCACATTTGCCGACGCGTGACGCGGCTTCACCGCCGCTAGTTCTCTACTCCGTCTTGTTTATCGTAAAGAGTTCACCGTTAGAAGGAAAACTTATAATTGTTTAGCAATCATTAGCAGGATTGCTATAATAAGAATCTCTAATACTTATCTTCACTTTGATTAAGAGGCCCCCGATGGACCTTTCCCAACTCGAAGTCTTCCTCGCTGTGGCTCGCGAGCGCCGCTTCTCGCGGGCCGCCGAAAAGCTCTTCCGTACCCAGTCCGCTGTCAGTCAAACCATTCACAAGCTTGAGAACGAGCTCGGAGAAGCTCTGTTCGACCGCTCCTCTCGCGAAGGCGTCCTCACTGACGCCGGAAAGGTTCTTTACGAGTATGCCGAGAAGCTGATCAACCTACGCGCCGAAGCGGCGGAATCGCTATCCGAGCTCCGCGAATTGCAGAAAGGCAAGCTCGTCATTGCCGCGAACGAATTCACCGTCCTCTATCTGCTGCCGGTCCTGGCCGAATTCCGCCGCCTCCATCCCATGATCAAAATTACGGTTGAGCGGGCTCTCGGCAGCCACATTCCGGATGACGTTCTCCGTTACAACGCCGAATTCGGCGTGCTGTCTTACGAACCGCAGGAAGCTGCCCTGCATTCGGTTGTCGTTTTTCTCGACGAACTGGTGTTCGTCGTTCCTCCCACGCATCCGCTTGCCTCCGCGCCGCAAGTCAGTATTCGCCAACTAGGAGCCGAGTCCTTTGTCGCTCATATCGTTTCGTCGCCCTATCGCGAGAAAGTCATTCAGCTCTTCAAGAGCCACAAGACGCCGTTGCACATGGACCTCGAGCTGCCCACACTGCAGGCAATCAAACAATTTGTTGCGATGGGAAATGGAGTCGCATTGATCCCGGAAATCAGTGTCGAAACCGAAGTCGCGCGGGGCGAACTCGTTCGCATCCCGGTTCGCGAATTGCAACTCAAGCGCAAGCTGCGTCTCATCTACCGAAAAGACGCGAATCTTTCGCACGCAGCCCGCGCATTCCTTAAGGTAGTCGAAGCCGTGGCCATTGAGCGCAAAGGACGCTACCGCTTCCAACGCGAGAACTAGGACCAACGCGATGAAGAATCAGCCACTCAGCGGCGGTATTCACTGGCCAAGGAAGTAGTCCCGGTAAGAACGCCCAGAAATAGAACGAGTCCCGCGGGGACGGGACAACATCACCCCACGGGACTCGGATCCTCTTTAACTTAGCAATCCGCGCAGACTCTCATGTCCGGGAAGGATTCCAACGCGGCGTCCAGCGTAGGATAAACGTCCAGCACCGAATCCAGATTCGTAAGGCAGAGCAACGTGCTTACGAAATCATTCGCGCCCGCAAACTTCAACTCCGCGTTACGTTCTTGTGCCCATGTTTGCAGCAGGGCCAATTCTCCGATGCCGGCGCTATCCATCGAGCGCACGCCACCGAGATCCAACACAACCTTGCTCCCACCTTGCAAGGCTTCCCCCACCAGGCGCGAAAGCGCAGTCGCCTCATCGCGATAAACGATGCGCCCCTGGCAATGAACAATCACCACTTCGCCACGATTTCGAGTTTCCAGACTCAGTTTCAACTTCGACTCCTTGTGTATGCCAAAGGCAGCAGGACCAGCCGGCTGCTCCCAAGTTTGCCAATTCGTTTCCATAGTTTGCATGTTAGTAGATAGACGAAAGTCGACTGGTTTTGGCACCATGAATATCTGGTAAATTTTCGGCCAATTTAGCCATTGGTGCCTGGACTCCCGGCCGGGACAAATTTTGTCCCCCGGGACATCTTGGCCATCCGGTACACTGCATCTAAAGGATTTCGTAGCCTAAAATGCCATTTTTTGCCGGCGCGATCGCCGGGGAGGAATAATTCGTGTCAAAAACTGCTGCCATTGTGCTGGCGTTCATTGGTTGCCTTTTGTTCTCTCTTCCGATGTCGGCACAATTTAACGGGCTTCTTCCCAACGGAAACGTCTATGCCGGTGTGTCTTATGCCCAACTCACCAACGTTGTGAACCAGCAGAGCTATCACGGCTGGAATGGCTCTTTCGAGGCGCTCCCTTTTACTCGCTTTCCGCGCGTCGGTATCGTGCTTGATGCCAGTGGTTTTTACCGCGCCAGCGGCGTCACCCAATACAACGGAGTGCTTGGCCCCAGGTTTTCCGGCAACATCGGCAGGTGGCGTCCTTTCGTCGATGCCATGGCCGGCATTCGTCACTTAAGTTCCAGCGGCTTTGTCTACAATCCCATCCTTATCGATGTAGGTGGTGGTGTCGATTACAAATTGGGATTCAAGAATTTTTCATGGCGCTTCCAGGGCGACTACATGCACACGCGTTACGCCAGCAATACGCAGAACGATTACCGCGCATCCACCGGCATCGTCTGGAGATTCTAGGCCGCCCTTACAAAATTTCACGCGATCCGATTTTGATGGCTCCGCATCAAACAACTTTCCGCGTCTCTATGGGTTAAGAATGCGAAAGGAGGAGCCTCATGCGCAAGATTGTTCTCTTATTCCTATTCTCAGTAGTTTTTCTTTTTTCTTCTTTTGCCTCAGCTCAAGTGCCAACTTCAGGAAACGTATTCTTCGGATATTCCTATTACAACACCGATCTCTCTTCGATTGACCGCGCTAATACCAACGGTTGGGAAGCGACCGTCGAAGGAAAAGTGTTTCCCTTCATCGGCATCGTCGCCGATTTCAGTGATCACTACGGCTCACAGAATTTTCCAGGAGCCGCGTGCCCCGTCGTCCTTCCGAATTGTGCCGGTACATTCAATGCGAACATAAATGAACGCAACATCCTCTTCGGTCCTCGTGTCTCCGTGTCAGTCGGGAGATTTCGTCCATTCGGGGAAGCCTTGTTCGGAGCCGGTCACGTGAATGCCAACGCCGCCGGCTCTGACACTTCTTTCGCCACGGCTCTCGGCGGAGGTCTCGACTACCGCCTCATTCGCTTGGTCGCTTGGCGTTTCCAGGGCGACTACGTCCAGACACGATTCTTCGGGACACATCAAAACAACATTCGCCTGTCTACTGGACTCGTAATTCGTTTCTGACCGTTACTCCAAAGCAAAGCAGGATTCAGCTGGTTGGCTGAATCCTGTCTTTGTGGCCACACAACAAAACCTTTTAAGCCGAAGCTTGCGGAGGAGCACTATCCGGCTCCGCCCAATACTTATGATCCCGCAAGAAATATTTCTCGTTCCAATAATTCATCCCCGTCTTCAGGAACAGCCATCCCGCCCGCACATGCCCCATCCTCTTGAATCTCCGGTTCGTCGTATAAACTCCCCCACGGACAATTCCGAAACGGCTGCGCGCCACCTGCTGGCTTAACCGGTAGTCTTCTGCGAACAAAATCTGCTCGTGAAATCCGCCCAGCTCCCAGAATTTCTTTCGATCAAAAAGCATGAACATACCCGTCGCAAATGGACGGTGCAGGTACGACAGGTACTGAAACATATCGTTCACGGCATAGAATGCCTTGTCGACCCAGTTGCCGTCCCGGCAGATAATATTCGTCGTCATGCAATGCAATTGCTGCTTCTGCGCTTTCTTCACGCATCTCCGGATCAGGGATTTGTCCGCCAGTTCAATATCCGCATCGAGAAATAAAATGTATGTGCTATCAGCCAGCCCTGCTCCGTGATTTCGCCCGACCGACGGCATCCCCCCGCGAATCACACTCACATTCAGCCGATCGCGAAAGCCCAGCACGATCTCCGGAGTCCCATCCGTCGAGTTCGCGTCAGCGACCAACACTCTCGTACTCGACATCTTCGAGTAGTCCTGATTCGTCAGCGAAGTCAGCAAGCGCGGAATCAGCTTCGCCTCGTTCTTCGCCGGAATCACGATCGTGAGCTCGTTCGTCGTATTCATGAATTTGTACCCCCGTTTCGTCGATCGTCAGATACGTCAGCCGAGAATCCACCCACCCGCCCGAGTTGTAGTAATCGATCCCGGCCTGTTCCACATGAATCGCCTGATGCGTATGTCCGCAGAAAATTCTTTGAGCTTCGCGATGCCGCGCGTAAGCCAGTGCTCCAGCTGCCACCTTCTCCGACATGCGAAGCCATCGCGTGTTCAGCCGGTCAATCAGCCGCGCGATCGGCTTGCTCTTGAAATCCAACTTCTGCAATTGCAAGTACAGCGACGTCCCCCAACGGCTCAAGCCGCACACGGTTTACCTGGAATCCATCAAACTGATGACCGTGAATCGCAATGTGCCGCAGCCCGCGATAATCCCACGTGTAATCCTGGTACACCTGCACACCGACCAGGTGCGACATGATGTCGGTCAGCCCGTAGTCGTGATTCCCCTCAACCCACACCACTTCAATGTTTCGCTTGGGATTCGATAGCTTCCGGATGTACCCGAGAAACTTCCAATGTTCTTTGGTCAACCGGGCAAAGTTGAGGTCGGCAAAAATGTCGCCCAGCAGGATCAGCCGCTGAAACCGGTTTTCTTTAAGCACGCGGGTCGCCTCGCGCGCGCGGCTCGTCTCTGCACCCAGGTGCAGGTCCGAGAGGATCAACGTGTCATACACGTGCAGATCCATGCCTCGGTTCTACCAGCCGAATGTTACGGACTGATTAACATTGCATCAATATTGGTGCATCAGTAACCCGCAAGTAATCAGACCTCCATAGCTGACTATTACAGAACCGTGGAAGAGAGGCCCTTCGAAGGCCGCGCAGGGCGTAATAGACGGGACGGGCTTTAGCGCAGGCGGCAGTGCTCTCACGCGACTCCTTGCCAGCGTTTTCCCGGCGATGGTGATGCTTGGATTGTGGGCAGTTGTGATTCCGGTCAGCGCATTCCTGCAGAACAAAGTCTTCGTGCTGCGCCATCCGCTTTACTATGCGTCGGGAGTCTTTCCTGCGGTCGTGTATCCAGCGCTCGCTCTATTCCTGGGAGCACTCCCATTCCTGCGAGAACAGCGCCGCTCCGCACCCGCCAAAGCCTGACGCGGAGAGCGTCAGGTCCGCGCTACTCCTTCGGTGCCACGTACTCCTTCGGCTTGGCCGATCCTTCGCCGAAGAAAAACATGTCCAACTGCTTCACGATCACTTCCTGATCCTCGCGTCGCGCCGGATTCAATCTGTACTCGTTCAGAAGCATCTTGCAGTGCTCCGTCCACATCTTCCACGCCTCTTGCGAGACGTTGTCATACACCTTCTTCCCCAATTCGTTGTCGAACGGAGGCTCCTCTAGCCCTGGCATCTGCCTCTTAAACTTTACGCAAAAAACGGTGTGCTCCATAACTCCCTCGATGAATCGCAATGTTTTATAAATCTATCTTACACGGACTTTCCCTGCTGAATCCGCGTCCACGCCACCGCCGCTGCTGCCCATATTGCAAGCAATGGAATCAGGCTCGCGAGACCGCGCAGTCCAAGCAACAGACCCAGATTAGATGCTCCAAACGCCCCCCTGGCTTCCGCGACGGTCAGCATGGACTCCCGGTTCTCCGCCATCCTCCCCGACCAAAATGCCGGCCACACCGAATGCACGATCGGACAACTATCCTGCATCGCCAGCTGCGATGTCGTCGACACTGCCATAAGCGCAACCAACACGCTGCACGCGGCCAGCCCCATCATCACGCGTCGCCATCTGGCCGAAGCGCGCTCCCATGCTACTGCGAGTCCCAGGCACATCAGCGGAATCGCTGCTCCCGCATACCTGGGACCAAACGTCAGCCCCGCCTTCCACCAATAAAACGAAGCGTTAAAAAGAAAGTAGTACAACGCAATCCCTGTCGCCACCAAAGCGAACGACGAAAATCGTTTCTCTTTCCACAACCACCACAATCCCACTGGCGCGGCGATCATCACCGGAGACGCAAACAATAATCCCCGTGAGCATCCGAACAAAAGCTTTAACAGGCGATCTGGATGCGGATACGTCAATCCCATGTAACCCTGCTGCCGCATAAACGAAAACGAACTCGGGTCGTAGTACGCGTAGCTGGGACGAAACGATCCAAACGCCGCGTGCAGATAACTCAGCAACACAATCAGACAAACCGTAGCGCCGAATCCCACTCCAGCGATAACGCGCCACCGCGCAGCATTTCCTCGCCGCCACGCCTGCCCCAGCGCCAGGAACGCCAGCATTGCCGAAGCCGGTGCCGCTGGATACTCCGTCACCGTCGCCCATCCCGCCGTCAACCCCACGGCCAACGCCCAAAGAAACTCCGAGCCCGCGCTCTCACTTTCGCTCAGCTTCACCGCAGACGCAAACGCAAACACCAGACATGCTCCAACCAACGCATGCGCCCAGAACAAACCGCCATAAGCCCAGATCGGTGTTCCCACGCACATCACCATCGTCGCGAACGCCGCCGCTGTCGAACTGCACCCAAATTTCAACGCGAAGGAAAATAAGCAGACTCCGGCCAGCGCCGTCGGCAGCGCCACTACGAAAACTGTCACCAACCACGACAGCGCATACTCACCTCGCGCCGATTCCGGATCGATCCCCGCAACTCGCAATAAAGGTCTTGCCAGCAGAGCGACGGGCACGGCAAGAAACACCAATCCCGGGGCTTTATCCGAATAATAGTGTCCCTTGAAGTGCGCCTTGTCTTGCGTGTTCTCGTGGTACGCATCGATCTGCAACGTATGTCGCTCGACGATCGCGCGCAGCAGATCGAAGCGGGAGTTCTGATTCCATCCCCCACCTTCATAGAAATAGATGAGTGAGAAAAATGTAACGGCGCCCAGCAGCAACCCGGTCTTCCAGCGCGAAGAAGATTTTTCGATATCCGCGGTCATCAGACGTTTCGCGCCAAAAGTGAACAAACTCCCAAATGCCCGCTCAAATACGAAAGCCGTGCCTTGGCAGACACGGCTCCCGACTCACAACAGAATTCAGTGGCTTCTCGACGCCAGCAGGTACTCCGCGACCATCTTCTTGGTCTCTTCATCGAGTGCGTTCGTCGGATCCTTCGCTGCATTCGCAGCCGCCAGTTTGCCCTTCACGCCAATGTAAACCGCATCGTACGTCGTGTCCCCCAAATTCTCCACTTTGTGCTTAAACGGCGGGTACCATCGCACCTCGCCGGGCTTGGCAAACACCTCGCGCACTTTGCCGTTTTCATCGGTGAAACGCAAATGCGCTTCCGTTAGTACGACCACCACACCTCCTGGATGATCATGCAATACCGACTTCTCGTGCGGCCCGTAGTGAACCGAAACCACCTGCACGCGATCGTTCTCAAAATCCAGCTTGTAATGCTTGGGTTCAACCTTTGTGGGATCCTGTGCCAGCATAGAAGCTGTCACTAGACACACGAAGGCCCCCGTCCTAAGTAGCATCGACGGCATGTCCGCTCTCCTACCGGGATTTTTTGTGTAGACCTTGCGCAACTCTACGTCTGCGGTTGGTAGGTGTCAACGACTCGCATCAACGACGCCCCATAGTGGTTAATCGTGCCCGGTGGCTCTCCAACGGATGTCACTCCGAGTAGCCATCATTCCCGTCTTCAGCTTCCCCGCTGTCGTCGTCTTCTTCCTCTTCGTCATCTTCTTCGTCGTCGGATTCGTCCCTGAGCTGCATTTCAGCGATCGAGCTGCATGAAAAGTAAGTGTCAGCATATTCTGGATTCATTCGATGCATGCCTTATGCTACGCTTACCAGCCCGTGGTCCGTATTCTTGGCGATCCTGCTGGGCGAGCGTCGAGCTGACATTGGGGATAGGCGAGAATGGTGGGCCCACCAGGATTTGAACCTGGAACCAACAGATTATGAGTCTGCTGCTCTAACCGTTGAGCTATGGGCCCGCCGCACTGTAGTTTAGCAGTTCAATCATTCTGAATCGGCGATCTCAGGTTAAGTTCCCAGGTCTCCGCCGTAAGATCTTTCCCAAAGCTGTGATGCTTTTCCTGATGCACGATCTGAAACCCTGCCTTCTCGTAGATGCCTCGCGCCGCATGAAGAATGCTCTGCGTCCACAGCGTCATCTTCTGGTACCCTGCCTGCCGCGCGAAGCGAACGCATTCCGCAACCAGCCGCTTGCCAATTCCCAGTCCGCGCGCCTCCCGTTCCACGTGCAACAGCCGCAGTTTCGCGACTTCGCCTGATGCTCTCACGACAACAACGGCACCAACCCTCTCACCGTCTTTTTCAGCCACCCAGGCGCGCTCGTACTTCGGGTCGTAGTTCTTAATAAATTGCGCTGCGATTTCCGCCGCCAGGGCCTCGTAGGTGTTATTCCATCCATATTCCTCGGCGTAGAGAAGACCTTGGCGATAAACAATCCAGCCCATATCGCCCGGCTCGTGTTGTCGCAGTAAATAGGGAGCTTTCGATTCCGTTCTCTCGCCGAGCAGTCGGCGGACAATCTGCAGCGCGCCGGTCAACTGTTTTCGCTCGGCGGGAGACAGCTGATTGAGCATCGCGGCGACATCGCGGTTCGAGCGCTCGTTGAGCGGCGCAAATGCTTTCCTTCCCTTCGCGGTCAGCGAAAGAAACCTCTGCCGTTCGTCGGACTTGGATGCTTCCCGGCTCACCAGTTTCCGGCGTTCGAAATTCCGCAGGATGCGGCTCATATATCCGGCATCCAGCCCAAGTTCCTTCCGGATGTCGGTGGCAGTAGGCTGCTGGCGGTGCGCCAACTCATACAGGACTCGGGCTTCGGCAAGAGAGAACGGATGGCTCGCCATCCCATCCAGCACACCAATCTTGCGGGTATAGAAGCGGTTAAAAGCACGAACGCCGCTCACCTGTTCGTCGATTCCAGACGCCTGCATGGGCACCTCCCATGCAGTTGACATTAGCATATATGTAATTGCCGCTGTCAACTATATTGGAAGGGAACAGCCCTGAACTTTGTAGAATCCGACGGCTTCCATATGGTCACCGCTTAGTGTGCCGACGCCTTCTCTGCCCCCAGGCCGGTATTCGACCGCACCAGCAGCTCGTTGAACTTATGTTGGGACGTCGGTTCGTGACTGATCAACGTTCCCACAATCGCTCCAATGAATCCCAGAGGAATGCTGAGGATCCCAGGATTCTCCAGCGGGAACCATGCCTTCGCCTGAATCAAATGGCGCGCGGTCCCCGTCACCGTTGGTGGATCGATCGCCATCAAGCTCGGACTCACCAGGATCAGTCCAATCGACGCCAGCAGCCCCACCGCCAACCCGGACACGGCACCCATGGTGTTGAATCGCCTCCAGAAAATTGACAGCACAATCACTGGCAGATTCGCCGACGCCGCGACCGCAAACGCCAGTGCTACCAGGAACGCAACATTCGCCGTGGGCCCGAGGACAATCGCAATCGCGATCGCCACCGCTCCCACCACGAACGCCGAGATCCGCGCCACCAGCACTTCCTCCCCCGGCCTTCGCTCCGTCCCGCTGTGAATCACGTTTGTCCAGAAGTCGTGAGAGAACGACGTCGTCGCGCTGATCGTCAATCCTGCTACCACCGCCAGGATTGTCGCGAATGCGATTGCCGAAATGAACGCAAAGAAGATCGACCCGGCCAAAGCATTCGCCAGCAGCGGAGCGCTCATGTTTGTGCCGCCGTGCGTCTTGATGAAATCCGGTCCCACAATCGTCGCCGCTCCAAATCCCAGGAATGTCGTCATGATGTAGAAACTTCCGATCAGCACCATCGCCCACACCACGCTGTTCCGCGCCGTCTTCGCATCAGGCACGGTATAGAACCGAACAAGAATGTGCGGCAATCCCGCAGTCCCAAAAATCAATGCCAAGCCCAGCGAAATCAAGTCCAGCGGCCCATACGGAGGCTTGTATCGCAGCCCTGGCGTCAGGAAATCTTTCACCACTTCCTGCCCTTTCGCATCGTGATACGTCACATGCGAGATCGCTCCGAAAAATTCACCAAAGCTGAAATGGAAGTGCGCCATCACGAGGATGCTCAACAAAAGCGTCCCGGCCATCAACAAGATGGCCTTCACAATCTGCACCCACGTCGTCGCCAGCATCCCTCCGAACACGACGTACACGATCATTAGAATGCCTACTCCAATGACCGCCTCGTTGTACGTCACCTTTCCCGCGAGCAGCAATTTCACCAGCGCGCCCGCCCCCACCATTTGCGCGATCATGTAAAACGTGCTGACGGTCAGCGTGCTCAGAGACGCCATCGCCCGCACCGGACGCGGCTTCAACCGGTAAGCCAGCACGTCCGCCATCGTATATTTCCCTGCATTCCGCAGCGGCTCCGCGATTACCAGCAACACAGTCAGATAAGCGACGAGCCATCCGACTGAAAACAGGAACCCGTCATATCCCTGGAACGCGATGATCCCGGCGATTCCCAGAAACGACGCCGCACTCATGTAATCGCCCGCCACCGCAATGCCGTTCTGCCATCCTTTAATCTGCCGGCTTGCCGCAAAATACGCACTCGCCCCCGCCGATCTCCGCGACGCCCAATATGTAATGCCAAGCGTGATGGCAATAAACACCAGAAACATAATGAGAGGAGTATTCGCCATGGCTTACTTGCCTCCCTTTGCGTCTTCGGCCTTGTTAAGAATGTCTTTCGCGAGACGGTCAAAATTGTTCGCCGCCCTGACGTAGAGGGCCGCGATAATCCACGCCACAAAGAACTGCGACAGCGCGAACAGGTACGCCAGATTCACCTCTCCAATCACCTTGGTCGACATGAACTGCGGCGCATATCCGACCAGTACCGGCAAGGCAAAGTAATAGACCACGAAGAAGATGAATGCCGGGACGATGAAAGTCTTCTTCGTCGCCATCAAGTCTTTAAATGCTTTGCTCTCCGCAATCTCATCCCACGTCGATTGCTCCGCCTCATACCTCGTCGGCTGAACTGCTTCTATATTCTTTACGGCGTTTGCCATAGCTTTCCCTTCTTCCCAAGCGAAATGACGACTCCCGAGCTGAAGACACCAGAGCGTATCTACGACTGCCCGACAGCTTACTCTCGCTGTCAAGAACTGCCATAAGCCCGATCCCGCGGGAATGGCGCATCCTGTATACGCCACGTCCGTGTTAACAGAGTGTTAAAAAGTTGAAAGATTAAAACATATTCTCGCCAGGTAAGGCGATCCAAGTCGCGGAGCGACGGACGCATTCGTCCGTCCGCCGATCATGTGGCGACGGCCGCCTCGGCTGTCCCGAGAGGCCGAAGGCGAGCGGCCCCCGGGCAAGAAAGGTGTAAGAAACTAGAAATTCTGCCCTGAAGACAGCGCCAAAGGAAAAGGCGTCCGTAAGGACGCCAATGGTTTATCCGAAATGAAGAGACTTCAGAACTTTGAAACTTGGAAACGCGAAACTTGCCTTTCCTAAACCTTCGCCGCTTTCGCCAACTTTCCTATCGCCGCCAAATCCGCGAGCGATGGGACCGATTCCGGATCCGTAATCTTGCTCTCCGGCGGCTGCGCTCCGCTCTTCAGTGCCTCCACCATCATCTCCATCGCCAAGTCGGTGTTAGGGCGGATAAAGATCGTCGCCGCGAGTGTCCCATTGCGTACCCATGCCTGGCCCGTCTTCGGCATTCCGTCGCATCCCGTGATCGGAATTTTCATCCAGCGCGCGCGCTCGTTTTCCGCAATCTCGCTGAACGCCTTCCGCGCACCCACGGCCATGCTGTCATCCTGAGCTCCTACCAAATCAATGTGGCTCTCCTGCGACGTCTGTAACCGCAACCACGAACTCACCGCCTTATGAGCGCTGTCTTCGGTCCAGTTCGCGCGCAACGACTTCACCACGATGTTCGCCGGCTTCGTCCGGTTCATCCCAGCCGTGCGCTCTTTCGCTGCAGAGCTGTTCGCCGGGCCTTCGATGTAAAGAATTCTTCCGCCATTCGGCAGCAGTGCCGCAAACTGCTTACCCTGAATTTTCCCAATCTCTTCATGATTCGAACTGATCGTAAATACCGGCACTTTGTACAACCGGCGCAGTTCGAGGATGTAATCCACTTCGTGATTCAGCACGACCCATCCGATTCCTGCTGCGGCAGCGGCACGCGCCACCTGCGGAAATGCCGTTCCACCCGCGGGCTCGAACAAGATCGCATCCGGACGCAACGCCGACTCCTGCACGTAGTGCAGCAATTGCTGGCTCTGCGCCACCGCATCGTTGTTCGCGTGAATAATTTTTACATCGACTCCCAGCCGCCGCGCGGTCTTCTCCGCCGCCGCAGCCTGTTCCTGCTGGTAGTCGTTGTCATTATTCGTGAGTGAAACCAGAAAGCTGAGTCGTTTCATGGATGATTCCTATTTCGGATGATAGTGCCATCGATACGCGTCACCAACGTAACGAGGGTAACCTTGCCTTCGCCCAGTCGGTCGCGCCTTCCTCAACTTGTCCCCGACCACCTGTCATCTTGAGAGCAGGAACTGGCTCGTGAAGCGGACCACTTTCGGAATCGAAGGACCCCACGCACCATTAGCAGCGAGATCGGCGCGGAGGGGAGTTTTCCCTGCACCGTCGACGTTAGTTTTGGATAAACAGGAAGGGATTCTTCAGCGGTGGCGCATCCGCTTGGGGGCCTTAGGATCCCGCGGCAGCGCTCTTGGTTTTTGCTGGTTCGCCCACAAACGATTTTAGATTCTCATCCAGCTCGTTCCGGCTTACATCTGGAAGATCCACAAACCGGAAGGGCTGCATCCACCCTTGTGTCGCCCACATCGGAAACAACATCTGCGCCTTGCCCCGGATCGTCGTCTCTCGAAGGTGGAAGATCAATTCCACTTCCAGCTTTTCATCAAGCGGCTTCTCGAAATGAATCACTCCGCCCGTGGTCGACAGCTGATGAATCGTGGCTCGCACGGACCGCTTGTTCGGCAGCCGGACCAGCACCAGAACCGATCCTCGCAGCTTCACGCGAAACGGACGGTCAACTTTTTCTGGCTTCTCCGCTTTCTCTCGCTGAGGTGGTAAAAGTCGCGCCGACGATTCGAATTCTTCTGACATAGGCTTGTCAAAAGTATCGCAGTGTCCCCATCCTTCGCGAAGTTACCAAAGCCCAAAGACCAGACTAGCGGGTGCCCATCCTTGTCGCGCCTTTTGCGACAGCGGGGGGGTACTTGACCTGAGATTTTGACTAGAGATTCCGACTCGCGAACAAAAGGAAAAGCTACTTTCGCCCAGGATGAACTTCTGCGCCTTGCGAGAAAAGATTGTACGGCCACTCTTGCCGCTTCTGAGCGGCTGGTTTCAACGCATCCTTTGGAACCTGACTGCCGGTGGAGCTCCCCGCAACCGGCACTGGATCGCTCTTCGTCGTCTCGCTCCAATCCTCTGGAGGATCCGCAATTCCCCATACGTTCCCATGCGTATACAACGAAGCGCCAATCAGAAAATATTTACCGTCGCTTCCCAGCGGGAGACAGTTTGCCACCCGCGCCGTTACGCTTCCTCCGCCCGGCAATCCGCTCAGCATGATGGGCGTCCCAACCTGCAACTCTTCTGAACTGCGGAACCCGCAGCCCTGCGCGCTCACGACCAGCAGCGTGCATTTCTCACCAAACGGTCGCATTCGGTCCAGGCTGATCACGCCCACCGGAATTTCAACCCGCAGTCGAGTGCTGCGTCGAGTCGCTTTCGAAGTCATTACTTCCATAGATGCACACGCCCACGCAGGATCTCATTCCTAGGCGGAAACCTTACTTGATTGTGTCAGATTTACGAGCGTCCCGATGGTGACAAAAGTAACCGCAAGGCCACTCGATTCGGGATGTTGTTGAACGCGGGTAACACGTGCTTAACAAACTTCGCTAGGGCAAACCTTCATCGCTTCGCATTCCGCCGCGCCTGCGCAATTCCGGCTCGAATCCCGCTCGAAACAACTCGCGCATATCCGGCCTTGTCCATCACGGCCATCGTCGCCGCTGCAATCCCGCCGGGCGTCGCTGCTTCGACTAACAACTCGTCGACACTCGCCCCGCTCTGCCGCCAGTATTCAATCCCATCGGACAGCGCATGTGCTGCCGCGATCAATGCCGTCTTACTCGAAAGCCCCGCACTCTGCGCCGCCTTCGCCAGATGCGCGAGCGCATGATATCCATGCGTCGGAGAACTCGCCGCAGTCACCGCATCGAACTCGCTCTCCGGTAAATCCAAAACCGGCCCCACGCGTTCAAACAATGCGTGCACTCGAGCGCGATCAACTTTCGCCAAGCCGCGGTCAAAGCACACCGGCGTCAATCCTCGTGCAATCCGGCACACCGGGCTTGGCATCGCCCGCGCCCACTTCGCGCGCGGAAGCCACGCTCGCAAATTCTTGATCGGGATACCCGCTGCAAGACTGACACACGCTCGGGGCAAATGCGCACCGCAGGCTGCAATCTCTGCGAGCATTTCCTTCACCGATCCCGGCCGAACCGCCACAATCAAAATCTCAGCCCGCTCGATCGCAGACTTCAGATCACGAGCGATCTCCACACCTGACTCGCGGCGCAGCGCGCGGACCTTTTCCGGATGTCGGTCGTACACCACAATCTCCCGCCGATCCCCAGCCAGCCGCAATCCCGCGGCCAGCGCCCCAGTAATATGTCCACCGCCAAGAAACACCGTAGCTTTCATTTTTTGTCGAATCGTAATCCGTTAAAACCCGCGTGAATCCGCGGCAAAGTATTACCGGCTCGCGAGGCCGCCCGCCGTCTCGCCGCCATCCATCGTGAACACATGCCCCGTCGCGAACGCCGCATCGTCCGAAGCCAGATACGCGAAGAGCCCCGCAATCTCCTCCGGCGACGCATGCCTGCCCAGCGGAATTTTCCCATTCACCTCGGCCAGCATCGCATCGGAATACTCAGCGCGCTGCATCGGTGTCAGCACATATCCCGGAGCCACCGCACACACCCTCACCTTCGGCGCGAGTTCCAGCGCCATCGATCGCGTCAGCTCAATAACTCCCGCCTTGGTCGCGTTGTAATCCGCATAATATGGATACCCCATCACTCCATTCGTCGACGCCGTCTGCAGGATCACTCCGCTCCCGTTCTCCCACATATGCCGCGCCGCGGTCTGCGCCACATAAAAAACACCCGTCAGGTTCACTGCAAGCACGCGCTCCCACTCCTCGGGAGTGATGTCGAGAAACTTGTGCCGAATGCTGATGCCCGCATTGTTGACCAGCACGTCCACCCCATCCATCAGCCGGATCGCCTCCGCAAACGCGGCTTCCACCTGCATCAGATCGGTGACATCGGCAATGATCGCCTCGCCCAATCCTGGCAGCTCATGCTTGATGCGTCCGCAAGCCACCGCATCACGGTCCATCACGCACACCCGCGATCCCTCTTCCAGAAACCGCGCCGCAGTCGCCGCCCCAATTCCGCTCGCGCCGCCGGTTATCAATACTCGCTTGTCCTTCAACCCTCGCATCTTTTCTCCTTACCGATACGCGTTGTCATTCCGGATAACAGTCAGTTCTCACATTGTCATTCCGAGCGAGCGAGAAACCTGCTGTCCCTTCCAGCGAGGCGAACGAATACTGTCCACGGTTCGTCGTAAGAGCACTTCAGGATAACGAGGCAGCAGGTGGTCTGGCTAGAAGAAGAAGAGAACTTGTCCTCCTCAGCGCAGCAGCGCGAACACGTCGCACGTTCTTTCGATCATCTGTTGCTGCTGAGGCGTCGGGTTAATGAATTCGACGCCGTGTGTGAATCCGGCGCGGTTCCGGATGACTCCCCGCACCACAAGCTCGGTCGAGTGATAAGGAAGCAGGAATTCAAGGCTGAGACTGCTGCCTGGTTCGATTTCGCGCGTGACGAACAAGCGCAATCCACCTCGGCTCACGTCGCACACCTGCCCGCTGAAGCTGGCGCTCTCGCCGTTCAAAACCGTAGTGACGTTCACATCGATCGTCACGTTGTAGCGCTCCCAGCGGCGCTGTTCTTTCCCTTTCGGCATTGCCCGAATCTCCCAGGACCGCTTTGCTTGCAAGAAAGCGGCCTCCCTAGAGATACCTTTTCGCACTTCCACGGAATGGTCAACCATTTCCGCAGAATTGACGACGTGTTGCCATACCTAATGGGCTATGACCTTTCCTCAGAGTGCCAATGACTGCCACTCTCGTGCCATGCTTATGCGTCTTACGAATAGACACGCAAGATTTCGCATCTCATTTGTAGTTGAAACGCTTTAATCGGCCTGAAAGTAACCGTCTCCAACCGATTGCGATTGACAGAAATGGATAACAACTGAGACCTGCTCGACAGCTAAAATGCTCATGCAGCGATGGACGCATTCGTCGGTCCGCCGAGCGAAGCGGACACCGCATTCAAAATTCAAACCAAGACCTTGAATGCTGCGGGCACAATCCTGTCAGCATCCCGCAGCCCGCACCGAGATCGTCTCTTTCACTCCGCGCAGCTCACGCAGCAACTCCGCGTCGCATGGACGGTTAATGTCATAGATCGCGTATCCCAAATTCCCCCGCGTCGAGAGCACCTGGCGCTCAATGTTGATTCCGCGATCTCCCAGGATGTCGTTGATTGCGCGCAAAATTCCCGGCACATTGTGATGGATGTGCATCAGCCGGTACGTTCCCTCTTCATACTCCAGGTGCACAGAAGGAAGATTCACGCTCATCGTCGAGTCGCCCGTCTTCACGTAGTCGATCAACTTCGCCGACACGAACGATCCGATATTCTGCTGCGCCTCTTCCGTCGACCCGCCCACGTGCGGCGTCAGGATCACGTTCGGCAACTCGCGAAGCGCGCTCTCAAACGGAGCGCCCGATTCCGGTTCGTGCGGGAATACGTCAATTGCAGCGCCCGCAATCTTGCCCGACTTCAAGCAGGCCGCCAGCGCGTCGTGGTCGACCACAAACCCGCGGCTCAGGTTCAAAAAGCATGCGCCATCTTTCATCGCCGCAAACTCATCTTTGCCAAACAGATTCTGATTCGTCGGCTTGCCATCGACGTGCAACGTGACCACGTCCGAAATTTCCAGCAACTCGCGGAACGCAACGCCGCGCGCATTCCCGCGTGCCAGCACGTGCGACACATCGTAGAAAACGACGCGCATGCCCATCGCCTCGGCCAGTTCCGACAGTTGCGAGCCAATCTTCCCGTAGCCCACGATCCCCAACGTCAGCCCGCGCACCTCATGCGCGCCTGCCGCCGATTTGTTCCACACGCCGCGATGCATTTCCGTTGATGCCGAAAATGTACGGCGCAGCAGTAAGATAATTTCGCCGATCGCCAGCTCCGCCACCGAACGCGAGTTCGAATGCGGATCGTTGAACACCGCGATGCCGCGCTCGCCCGCCACCGCGCGATCGATCTTGTCCACGCCGATGCAGAACGCGCCTACCGCCAGCAGATTCTTCGCGGCCGCGAGCACCGCCGGAGAGATGTGCGTCTTCGAGCGCACGCCCAGCAGCGTCGCGTCCCCGATTTTTCCGATCAATTCCTGCTCTTCCAGAGCAGCTTTGTGCGATTCGACTTCATATCCCGCGTCGCGGAACCCCTGCACCGCAACCGCGCTGATGTTCTCCAGTAGCAGTACTTTCAAGCACCCTCCCCAGACATTTGGATCAAACAAGAATTATCTCAAAGATGCAGCCGGATCGTTCCCGGGAGCTGCGGGACTGAAAATGTTCCCGCAGGAACACAAGTGCGATTTGCAAAAGTGTTCCTTCAGGAACACTTCCATGTACATAAATGTATGTACAATTACGTACAACAACCGATAACCCTATCAGATACTTCACCTTACGAGCTGCCGACATTTCGGCAGAAGCCCGCCCGGGAAGAAAAGGCGTCCGTCCGAGCGACTTAAGACGAGCATCCCATCTCTGTCATCCCGAGGCGCAGGGTTTGCGCCGAAGGGCCTTTTGCGCTCCTTGCCATTGAATCTTCTCTTTCCGGTCGCAGCTGATTTCGAACGAGAGAAGAGGCGTCATCCCGAAGCCCCGCGCCTTCACCAGCGGGGCGAGGGATCTGGCGCATAGCGACTCGCACTCACTTCACGCCAGATCCTTCCCTCCGCCTGAAAAGCGGCTGCGGTCAGGATGACGCACTCCCTCCTCGGGTAGCGGCCGACGCATTCGTCCGCCCGCGTTCAACCTTGCTCATGTGGGGACAGCCGCCGTCGGCTGTCCAGCGGCTTGGTGAATCGGGCTGCTTCCGAATAAGCTTCCCGTTTCAGAACGTGGGTGCCCCGTCCTTGCGCTTTTTGCAAGGGCGGGATGCGATGCTGCTGGTAGGAGCGGTGCGGTTGAATGAAGGATGAGAGGAACGTTTTTGAACGCCGGCCGTGTGACGGATTTGGCCCCAGCCTGTCGGCACTCCCGCCCTTCGCCGAGTGCGCGAAGGACGGGGCATTCACAGTGTTTCTGGTTCGTGCAGGATTGAAAGCATGGGCCACCCGCCTCTAATGTGTTTGTCTTTCAACTGAGCTGGTGGAGCGCTTCGCCGGGGTAAGCCATTCGCCCGATAGGTACATTCGCACTCTTTCCTCGAGGGCTGCCATTCGTTTTCTCGTCTCCCTTAACGTAAGACCCAAGGCTTCCGCAACATCTTGGGGATCAGATGACTCCGAGTAAAGGACCTTGAGCATACGTGTCTCGTCGAGGGAAAAATATTTTGGCTGCGCTGAGCTGTAGCCGGATAGCCAACTCTCAAGGTCGTACACGGCTTGACTCCCTGCGTCTTCATTCTCCGGGCGCTCGTACCAAGCCAGATCCTCTTCCCGCAGAACATGATCGGAAAGTACGGGAAGAGTGTGCACGGATCTCACTTCTTCGAGTTCGATGTCCTTGAGTACCTCGTTAAGCCTGACGAATGCTACGTTCCTAAAGAACCTTACTAGATTAGCCCTTCTTCTCTGGCGGACCTTATCTTTGATGTAGCTCGCGTATTCCGCCAGGATTCTTGGCATTTCCTCCGCCAGGGCTAGGATAACCTCGGTTCGATCTGTGTAGACATAGCCGTAAACGTTCCTTTCTCCGGGTCCCAGGCGGCTTACGAAGAATCTTAAATCTCTTTCTATTAGCGTTGCATTCCAGAGCCAAAGGACGACCTCAAGCTGATGCCCGTCTGCGCACTGGCGTATCAGGTAGTCGAGGCTTGATTCGAGGGTTTTAATTTGCTCGTCCACCGCTTCGACGCTAAAGTTTGTTTTCCTCCTGAGGCATTTGCTTAGAGCCCTCTCGGAGTCGAGGATGTTGTTGAATGAGCGTTCGAGTTCTGAGGGAGATTCCCGCCTTGCGTTCCTTTTCTGGGCGAAAAGACGCTCGAGGAGGCTCTTAGCGGAAGGCTTGTCGAAGAAGTAGACGGCTGTTCGTCGACTCCAGAAATCCGCAGCTACAGCAGCCAGCCTTTGCACCTGTGTGCTGGTCAGCCAAATCAGTAGCGGTTTCCCGAAGGACGCAAGTGTGTCTCGGTGGAAGTTCAGCTCTCGGAAGATCTCATCGGCAACGAGTGGCCGCATGCTTGGGATTCCCCATAGATTCACGCAGTCTCCCTCGTTGCCACCCACAGTTGCTGCGAAAACAGATAGAAGCTGTCCCACAGCGTTTTTTGCCGATACAGAGGTGACACTTTTGTGGCGCTTCCTTAGTTCCTCGATAAGCCGCAGCCTAGCGGTACGGCGCTCTGCTCGGTCGTCACAAATGCAGAGGAGAAACTTGGCCTCCCGCCCCCCCTCGATCTCGAACAAGAGATCTCGGATTCTATGCGCAATGGGGTCCGCGGGCGTCATTTCTTATGGCCTAGGTCCAGGGTGTCCTTATTCTGCTCGAATAGCCGCTTCGCAGCGGGATGCAGGCTGAACCATGCCTTCTTCTGTCTGTACTCGATCACGATCATTTTGTAAAGGAGCTCAGGGAGAAGTCCCTCGGCGATTAGTGTTCGCCTTTTTTGCGAGGTCGCCATCTCCGCCACGGCCTGCCAGAGCGGCAGGCTGTCTATTACGAACTGGTAGTCGTCGACGAGCTGCTGGCATTGTTCCTCGGCGATTGCGGCGTCGACTTTGAGAGACGGATCCATGATCGCGCACTTGCAAATTCCCCTGAGCATTCGCATTGCGTCGATTAGAACGCCTCCGCTAAAGTCCAATACTCTCGCCAGCAATTCCTTAGGCACGGGGTTATAGGGCATTCTGAGCTCGAAAACATGCTCCATGAATCGTTGCGCGTCCGTATTTCGGTTGCCCTTCTCGTCGAAGAGGTCCACCGCGGGAACCCGATGTATCCCGTTGTACGGCAGACCTGCGATTCGGACATAGTTTGATGTTGCGTAAGTGATTGGAACTGTAAAGATGCAGGCGCAGTTAATAGACCCTATCAAGTGAGAGGCATGGATGAATGTCGAGTTAACCGAGTCGGCGTCTTGTACCTTGTCGATATCGTCGACTATAAAGACCAACCTTCTCTCAGATTCGGTCTCCACCTCCTCAATGCAGGCGTTGAATCGATCCACAAGTGCAGCGACGGTTTTCTCTGAAGTTGCTGTCTTCTTGATTGTCTTTAATTTCTTACTGACGATTCCGCCCTTTGCCTCGGCTAAGATCAATTTGCCGCCTATCGATGCTTTTCCTTCGCGTCCCTCCTCGGCAAGGAACACAATTTCCTCTGAAATATACCATTCTGAAACCCGCTCGAAGACGCGTCCGTCTATAGCCGAGCCTCGCTCCGCTTGGAGAGCTTTCGCCATGAGTCTAATCAGGCTGGGATGATCTATTTTTTCCTGGGCGCCGAATTGGAGGAATATAGGCAAAAATTCGGAGTCCTCAAGTAGGCCGGCGAATCTCCTGAGTTCCGTCGTCTTCCCCATCCCGCGCTGGCCCGCGACAAATATCTTGACGGGGTCCGACGGCGCAATCTCAGCTCGCAATTGCTCGGGGAGATTTGTCCTGGGCACGATGAGATCCGGCGCTGGCGTTGTTATCGGCGAGAGCATTGACAGTGTCCGCTTCTGCTCTTCTGTCATGGCGCCGGGCGTATCTGATTTCTTCTTTCCCATCATGCTCCTCCCAGTCGTTGTAGCAGAAAGGGGTCCTACGGCATTCTGCCGTGGGACCCCCGTCCTGACGCGTCCTTTTTACATTCCCGCTAGGCACCTGCAAAGTGCACAGTCGTGCACTCGGATGGCACGAGGGAGCTACTTAGTGCGCCGCCCTACACCGACTTTCTTCCAACCTATAGGTCGCGACATGAGGCAGATGGGTTGGACCTCTCGTTCGTTCGTGAATGCGTTGCGGAGGGGGTACATCTGAGAAATCGGGCCGCCATGCCGGTCCCCCAATGAGTGGTATCTCGCGACGACGGGCAGCATGTCTCTTTCGCCTGCGCCCGGGTAGGGGCCGATTCAGGAAAAACCCCTCGCTCAGGATGGCTTGCCGCGAGGGACGCAAACCCTCCCCCGCCCATCCGGGTTTTCCTCGCAGTCTCCAAATTAAACCTCACTCGTGTGACATCTGACCTTTACTCAGAAATCCCGACGTGGCACATTGGGACGAACGCAAAATTCAAGGGCGCTGCAATCGTCCCTAAGTCCTTTAAACGGAAGATTTTGCCCGTAAGTGATTGCAGCCCTTAGATTTTTTGTCGATTTTCCGCTAAGTGGGATTAATATACAAGACACACATGTTCGTGCTAGCCTTGGTTGCCGTGACAGGGCTATTTGCAGTTGGGCACGCAGTCGTAAAACGTGTGGTGTCTCACGATGTATTCCTTGCAAGCGTAATAAGTGTGATGGCTCCCAAAAATGTCCCAATAGTTGTAAGTAGCTATCCAATACCAAGCGCGTTGGCGATGGATATCCATGTTAGAAATGAGGTCATTGGGCAAAACTTCTTCGATCACCTTTTGCGATCTCTTAGCTTCGCCGACCATCGAATCTGGAGACCCGTGCAAGGGCTGGATATTGGGGCAAGGAATCCCATCGCGAGCGTTTATCCATCCAGAGAAAACAGCAGTGGTTATCTCTTCTGCGGCGGTTGGGGCGGCATTGCGAAGCGTGTAAGACCCCGTGAATCCCAGCATGGACTTAGGGCTTTTGTCGTTGAGACTAACGATAAAATCTTCGGCCACGAGTCGCGCAGCTTGAGCATGCTCAGAATCGGAGACCTGTCTGGCTGCAGCCTCAGCAGCAATCTTGGCGGCATTGGCTGCGCGAATGTTGGCATACATCATAAATCCGGTAAATACGGCGTAGATACTAAGGACTACGAAACCACCAACCTCTACGGCGAATCTTGGTTTTCGGAGTTTTTGCCGGAATTTATAGAAAAATTCCTCAAAATCGTAGTCGCGCTCTTCTTCGCTTTCTTGTTCGCCGCCGCTGGTTTCATTCATATTCAACTCAGTAGCACTAGACGTAGTTCGCGTAGCGTCCTTGTCTATTTGGGTGTCGGATTCGGTCTGTTGGGCCTCAGTTTCCTCTGTAGTTTCTATATAGTGCTTCAAATAGCTCAAGCGTCTTGAGGTAGAGATAAAATATCTGGTGAGTTCATCCAAACATGAAGCAACCTGAATACACAGAAGGGCCGAAGGCTCTGGAAAACTTCGAGAAGATGGCTACAGCTATCTTCCAAGCTCCTAAGCCTGAGGGAAGGAAAACGCGCAAGAAGTCTAGCAAAAAGGCTAGCGAACGCAAGCCGAAATCTTCCGACAAGGACTAGAACGGCTCTTGCGTCGTCCCCGTCCCTGTCGTTTGGTGATGTGGCGAATCACTCTTACCCGTAAGATCGGAGTAAGTGAGGCGACGGCCAGCTAGACCGGACATTGCAGCGGCGAACCGCTCTGCATCGGTAACCTTGCGGTCACCGTCTTTGCGGTTGTTGAAGCGGAAAACCTGTTCGTCAACGTAGCGTGAAAGATGAAACGGCTCAACGCAAACATACGTTCCCTTCAATCCGCGCTTGAGCAGCGACCAGAAGTTTTCCATGCTGTTCGTGTGAACGCGGCCACGGACGTATTCCTTCGTGTGGTTCACAACGTCATGCACGAAATGATAGGCCACCTTGTCATAACCTACTGCGGTATCGGTATAAACGGTAGAGCCGAGTTTGATGTTCTTGAGCAGCATGTTCTGCAAGGTGTCGCGGCGAACGTTAGGGACGACCGTAGCGCGAACCTTTCGCAGTTCGCGGTCGTAGATGCCCTGAACAATAGTCTTGTTCATCAACGGGCCTTTTGCCTCCTGAGCCTTCCGCTTGTTCGCATGCATATTGGCCGCTTTGCCGCCAATAAACGCTTCGTCGGCTTCGACTTCGGTACCAGAACCGCCCAACTTAGTACCGCCGAAGGAACGCTCTTTCAAAGCCTGTCGAATCCGTTGCAGCATGAACCATGCCGACTTCTGAGTAATGCCAAGCGACCGGGCCAGTTCGTGAGAGGAAATACCGTTGCGACAGTTCGCGAGCATCCAGATCGCCGTCATCCACTTATCAAGGCCAATCGCGGAATCTTCCATGATCGTCTTAACCTTGACGGTGAACTGCTTCTTGCAGGCATAGCAGAACCAAATCCGGCGCGTCTTGATAAACGAGAACTTCTCAGCGCCACAGCGGGGGCAGTAAATCCGCCCGTCAGGGAAGCGAAGTTTTACGGCATACTGAAATGCCCGTTCGGGGTCAGAAAAGTATGCACTCGCTTCCTGCAAAGTCTTTGGTTCGTTAAGCATGAGAGGAATATATACTAAATTCACATGTGTGTCAAGTATATTCTTACCCGCTAAGTCAATGATTCCAATAGACCCCGGGGGAGGGGGGGTAGGGGTTATCAAAGGGTAAACTTCCCGAAACGGTCCAATTTTTCACTGCTTGCCCGCGCTCTCCGCGACTTTCCATCCACAGTAATTTTCAGCGCAGGCGAACAGCAGATTCCTCGCCTTCGCTCGGAATGACAACCCCTGTGTCTGCGCCGACGAACGAATGCGTCTGTCGCTCCCCACGTTGTTTCCGATGCAGGCAAACAGCAGCTTCCTCGCACTTCGCGCTCGGAATGACAACCCTATGGAAGAAGCTGGCGGATTTACGCACGCTCGGAATGACAATTCTTTTTGTGGTGGAATGAGTAACGAGAAGCGAGCAAGAGTTTGCAATTCCCCAATTACAAAATTACCCGATTACTCAATTACAAAATCGCCCGATGGCTCAATCACTCAATGACTAAATGGGTCTGCCTTTAAAGAAGTAGATCAGCTCGATGATCAGGATGACGACGACCATCAGCTCGAGGATGAAGGCGCGCGACTGGTTGAATTGCTCCACCATGAACTTGTAGAGATCTTCGGCGGTCTGGAGTTTCTCTTTGACCAGGTCTTTGTAATCAGGCACGCCGACCTTGGCCGCGCACAACTTATAGAGTCGCGCGGAGAACATGTCGCTGAGGAACTTTATGGCGTTGTCGGCGCGCTCGGTGAGTTCGTTGACGTCGAGCAGAACCGTGTGCAGCTTAGCCGCGGCGCGCGCCGTCCGCCAGCGCGACCAGAGCCCGGTTCCTCCCGCGTCGAGGAAGTCGTAGACATTCTCCAGTTCGGTGGTGAGCAGCTCGTCGTAGTGGCGGAACTCGAGCAGCTGCGAGTTGGCATATTGCAGCAACTGGATCGCGGTCTCCGCTCCAACTTGCGTGTCGTAGATGAAAGCGGCGTTCCATCCGATGACCGCGAGATCGCTGGGATAGTACGAGATGCGCGACTGCAGAATCTCCTGGCGCTCGCCTTCGGAAAGCATGGCCATCTCTCCGCGAACGACCTGCGCGATCTGTGGACCGTGTTCGGCGAGCAGATCGTTGGCGTTGACGGAAGACGATCCCTCGATCTCGCGCACGTGGAAGATAAAGTAGTCCTCTTGCAGGAACTCGGTTGTGTACGGCTTGATGAGCGCCGGAGCCGCTTGCACGAGCTTCTGCTTCACGATCCGGAGAGCGAGCTTCTCGAAGTTGGTGTCGGAGGTCCAGCGGCAGGAAAGATCGATGAGCGTTTCCCATCCGCCGGAAAACGGCAGCTCGAACTCGAGGCTGACGACGCCGTAATCGTAGTACTTGATCTCTCCGGCAAGGCGCTCGCCGGATTCGAGGATGAGCGGCTCAAGCGTCTCCTCGACCGGAGGACGCTGGTAGCGCACGTACGCTGGCGCTTTCTTGAAGCTGGCTTCCGCGGTGCGCGTGGGAAAGATCTTGCGCAGCTCGTCGAGCCGGATCTCTTCGCAGACGTCAAACTGGATCAGGACGAGCACCGATCCGCGCAGCGGGCCTTGCGCCTTCGGCTGAACGCACTCCTGCACCTGCGTCGACAGGGCTTCGGCGACGTCGTTGCTGACCATGGTTGTAAGGTCGCGGTCCATAGGAAATGCTCAGTTGTCAGTTCTCGGCAGACGAAGTGTTACAGAGCGAGAATGAGACGAGCGAGGGCTTCCGTGCTCTGTATCTATTGTCCCAGAAGTAGGGAGTTTGGGATAGAGCTGGTAACCTGCTGACAATACTTGGGTTAGTGGAACGGATCGAGGGGTTAGGGTTCAGGGGTCAGAGGTCAAAGTCCCGGATTAGCACAGTTCACTGAGTACTGAGAACTGGGTACTGAGAACTGAGAACTCTAACGCCTGCGAGTAGCGGCCCAGATGAACAGGCTGCCGGCGGCGACCGCTCCGAGGCCGATGCCGGCGCGCTTCATGGAGGCCCTGACTTCGGATTGGCGCTCGCGGACGAGGTCGGATTCGGGATAGGGATTGTCGCGGTCGAGGGCCGAAGGCTGGAGCGCCATCTGCAGGACCTCGGCGAGATGGAGGGCGTGGCGCCCGGTGCCCTGGGCGATCTGCTCGCGGCAACTGAATCCGTCGGCGATGATCAACCAGTCGTTGGGCGCGTTGCGGACAGCGGGGAGAAGTTCGAGCTCTCCAATGGCGGCGGAGACATCGTACTTGTCGCGCTCGAAGCCGAAGGATCCCGCCATGCCGCAGCATCCGGGCGCAGGCGTGGTGAAGTTGACGCCGAGACGGTTGAGCAGCGACTCCTCGTCGGTCATCTTCATGAGGGACTTGTGGTGGCAGTGTCCGTGAAGCAGGGCCTTACGGTTGAGTTGCGGCAGCGGGGCCGTGCCTGAGTTGCGCTCAAGGAACTCGCTGAGCAGGAATGTCTGCTTGCTCAGTGCCTGGGCGCGGGCGTCGTGCGGGAAGAGATTGGTGAGTTCGTCGCGGAAGACGGCAACGCAGCTGGGTTCGAGTCCGATGACGGGGATGCCGGCCTCGATCTCGGGCTCAAGCTGATCGAGTATCTGGAGCAGCAGGGCTTCGGCGCGATCGAGCATTCCGAAGTCGTAGAGGGGGCGGCCACAGCAGAGATTGGCCTGCGGAACGACCACGCGATATCCGGCGGTCTCGAGGACTTCGACAGCGGCTTTGGCGGTCGAGGGGAGGAAGTAGTTGTTGAAGGTGTCAGCCCAGAGCAGGACGGGTGGGGCTGCAATCCAGTCTTCGCTGTCGGATGACATCGCCGAAGCGAGGTCGGGATAGGAATCTGGCACGGGGGCTGAAGCACGGCCTTCAGTGGACGCACGACGCGGCCCTGAAGGGCCGCTCTTCCACAGATTCTGCCAACCGCTCGTTCTATGAAACCATTGCTTGAAAGTTTCGGGGGCGAAGGCGGGAATGCGACGCTGGGGCGGGATGTGTCCGACAAACTTCACGATGTCGCGAATGAATGGCAGTTGCGTGGTGAGATTCACGAGGCCCGGAGCATTCGACGCGAGGCGCGCCCAGAAATCGATGTTGCCGAAGGCGTAGGCATTCAGCGGGCGCACGCGGCCCTCGTAATAGTGCGAAAGAAATTCTGCCTTGTAGCTGGCGACATCGACGCCGACCGGGCAGTCGCTCTTGCAGCCTTTGCAGGCGAGGCAGAGATCGAGCGACTCTTTGACTTCTTCGCTGCGCCATCCATCGCGGATCACGACGTCGCCGCGATCGGGATTTTGCGTCATCTCCCAGAGCAGATGAGCACGGCCGCGAGTGGAGTGCTCTTCCTCGTGCGTGGCGCGCCAACTGGGACACATCACGCCGCCTTCTTCGCGGCGGCATTTGCCAACGCCAACGCAACGAAGAGCCGCATGCGAAAGACTGCCGTGATCGGTCGGGAACTGGAAGTGCGTCTTGGGCTCCCAGTTCGAGTAATTCGGACCGAGGCGAAGATTTTCGTCGAGCTTGTTCGGCGACTCCCCAGGTAAACCAATCACCTTGCCGGGATTCATCTTCCAATCGGGATCCCAGGCGGTCTTGAATTTGCGGAAGGCCTCCATCAACTCAGGGCCGAACATTTTCGGGAGAAGCTCGGCGCGGGATTGTCCGTCACCATGTTCGCCGGAAAGAGATCCGCCATAGCTGACGACGAGATCGGCGGCTTCTTCAACGAACTTGCGGTATTTGGCGATGCCTTCGGCCGATTGCAGATCGAAGTTGAGGCGCGTATGGACGCAGGCGTGGCCGAAATGTCCGTAGAGCGAGCCTTTATAGCCGAAGGCAGCCATCATCTTGCGAAGATCGCGAAGATATCCGCCGAGGCGGGCAGGTTCGACGGCGGCGTCTTCCCATCCTTCCCAGTTGAGCGGTTCACCGGGAACGTGCGAAGTTGCGCCGAGACTCGACTCGCGAACTTCCCAGACGCGCTTGGCTTGCGCACCCGAGTAAAGCTGCACTTTCGGAACAGTCGCACCTCGACTGAGCGCGTCGATGAGGCGCAGAGCCTGAGATTCGGCTTCGGATAAAGTCTGACCTCCGAACTCAACGATGAGCCATCCGCCACCTTCGGGAAGAAGGGCGAGTCCTTCGGAGTTGATGCCTTTCGCGCGTTCGTAATAGACGAGGAGGTCATCGAAGCCTTCGAGGCCGATTGGCTTATGCTCGAGAATTTCGGGAATGTGATCGGCGCACTGATAGATGTCGGGGTAAGCGACGACAAGCAAGACGCGCTGCGGCGGACTTTCGATCAGGCGGCAGGTGGCTTCGAGCGTGGTTACACATGTTCCTTCGGTGCCGACTAGCGCACGGGCAATGTGAAAGCCGTTTTCGGGGAGAAGGTAGTTGAGGTTGTAACCGGATACGCGGCGGGGAATGTTAGGAAATTTCTTGCGGATCAGGTCGCCGTATAGATCGGCGATTTGCTTGAGAGCAGAACGGATCTGATCTGCTCGCGGCGCGCTGCGGCCCGATACTGCCGGGCCGGTGGGCAGCCGAGTGCCAGTGTCTCCACTTGGTTCATTATGACCAACGGTGCGGACGAATGCGTCCGCCCCTACATTCAGGCGGAGGCCGCCGTAGGTCAGGACTTCGAGAGCTTCGATGTTGTCGTCGGTCTTGCCGCCCATGATCGAGTGGACGCCGCAAGAATTGTTGCCGATCATGCCGCCGATGGTGCAGCGGTCGTGGCTGGCGGGATCGGGAGCGAAGGTGAGATGGAATTTTTCGGCGGCATTGCGGAGATGGTCGAGCACGACTCCGGGCTGGACGCGGGCGATCCGGCGCTGGGGATCAATCTCGAGAATGTTCCCCATATATTTCGTGAAGTCGAGAACGACCGCGACGTTGCAGCACTGGCCGGCGAGAGAAGTGCCTCCGCCGCGGCAGAGCAGCGGCGCTCCAAAGTCGCGGCAGACGGCGACGGCGGCTTGCACGTCGTCGGCATCGCGGGGAAGAACAACTCCGATGGGAACCTGGCGGTAGTTGGAGCCGTCGGTGGCATAGAGAGCCCGACTGCTGTTGTCGAAGCGTACGTCGCCGCGAACCCGCGCACGCAGAGCGCCAGCCAGTCCCGAAGCGTCCGACGAAAAAGCCGAGACCGGCACGAAATCTGCAGCGTTTTGTTGCATGGGCCCGTTCTTCAGTTGGATTTCTTGCTAACGTTGCTGACTTGCACCTTGGTGACGTCGCCACTCGCCTGGGCGTTGACCGTGATCATGTTCTTCTGGTCGTTGGAGACGAAGTTGCAATGGGTGTCATCGGCGTTCGACGCCATGGCATTCGGGAACCGCGATTTGTAGAAGGCGCAAACCTTATCGAGCGAATCGGTCGTCGAGAAGGAAGCAGTAACGGTGTGAATGCTGCCGAAGGTTGCCGTGGCCGCTCCACCCTTTTGGATCTCGGCGCCCGGATAGATATCGACTCCGAGATCTTTCGCAACCTGGGCGGGATCGCTGGAAGTTTCGACCTTGCCGAAGGGTGTATCGACTTTCACGTTGCCGTTCTCTTCGTGAATGTGCGAACTCTTGGCGATGCGATATCCGATAAAACTGATCGCGCCGACGCCGAGAATTCCAATCACCACGATCACGGCGACGATGATCAGAATGATCTTGAGGGCGCTGCTGCTGCCGGTGCTGGCAGGGGCAGGAGCGGCAGGTACCGGGCTTGCAGCGGCCGCAGCGGGAGCGGAGACGGTAGCGCCACATTTATTGCAAAATTTCGTACCGTCCGCAAGAGTTGCACCACATGAATTGCAAAATGCCATAGGTCACCTCGTTGGATGATCTGCTCGACGGGCGAGTATACCGCAGGGCAGGCTTATCAGCATTTCGAAAACTGGGTCTAAAGCCGGAAACCTTTTGCCATCGCTGAGGCGGTCCTTAGGGTCGCTCTTCCACGGTAAGGCTGGGAAAGCCTGACATCTCTGAGCTCTGAATACCTTGCCGCGCAAGGCGGACAGCCGAGGGCGGCTATCCCCACATAAATCTCCTTAACTCCAGTGGCGAGTACCGTAGTCGGCCATTGAGAGCGCTAACAAGATAAAGAGAAAGAATACGGTGGAAATCACGACGACCTTGAGAAGTTTCTCGCTGGCGCCCTTGAGATGCATAAAGAAGAGGGCGACGATCAGTGCCTTGGCCGTGGCGATGATCAGGGCGACGGCGGAATTGAAGACGCCAAGTTCGATGTAGGCGGCTTTGTAGGTGATGAAAGTGCCAAGGAGCAATGCTGCCCAGACAGTAAAGTAGGTCTTCAACGGTGACGATTTGGAATGGTCAGACATGGCAAGCCTCAGAGGTGGGGAACGAGTGATCAGCAGCGGTAGCGGCCCGCGCGAGATCCTTCGCTCCGCCTGAAAAGCGGCTCCGCTCAGGATGACGCCGATTTCTCTTATTCTTCATTTGATACACAATCACTCACGGGTGCCGATCGATCAGGTACAGCAAAGGGAACAGGTAGATCCATACAATATCGACGAAGTGCCAATAGAGGCCGCCGATTTCGAGCGGCGTGTAATACTCCGGCGTAAACCGGCCCTTCCAAGCCATCCAGAAAAGCCAGGCAAAGATGCCGAGCCCGATGATCATGTGCAGGGCGTGAAGCCCGGTCATGATGAAGTAGAGTGCAAAGAAAATCTCGGCGTGGCGCGGATTCGCGTATTGGTCGGGATGACCGGGAATTGGTACGTGATCGAAGCTGAATGACGCACCGGGAACGTGGTGCTCTTCAAACTTGTCCTTGTACTCGACTCCCTTGATGCCGAGGAAAGCACATCCGAAAAGCATAGTGAGCGCGAGCATTAACAGCAGAAGACCACGACGGGCGGCTTGCGCCGCATAGATCGCGAGAACAACGGTCAAACTGCTGCAGATCAGGACAGCGGTATTGGTGGCGCCGAGAGTCGCGTTGATGGACTTGCTGGCAGCTCCAAAATCTCCGAAGTACCATCCGCGATAGATGAGGTAGGCGCAGAAGAGGCCCCCGAAGAACATCACTTCGGTGCCGAGGAAGATCCACATACCGAGATTGGAAGCATCCTTCTGCTGCTCTTCGGTAGCAAAGTGGTGAAGCAGTGCCGGGTTGTGAGTTTCACCGTGGACGGCGACAGAGCTATCGTGCAACGGGAACCTCCTGTTTATGCGGCGCGTCCAGCTCGTCGTAGTTGTAGGCTTCCCAGGTGACGACGGGCTCTTCCTCGAAGTTAAAGGTCGTGGGCGGCGAAGGCGTCTTCCACTCGAGGCCGGCAGCGTTCCACGGATTGTCGGGCGCGGGCTTGCCGTAGCGCATCGACCAGAGGAAATAAATCATGGGCAGAAGATATCCCACACCGAGTACGGTGGCTCCGGCGGTCGAGAGCACGTTGAGCACCTGGAATTCCTGCGGATATTGATAGTAACGGCGCGGCATGCCGAGGTAGCCGAGGATGAACTGCGGAAAGAAAGTCAGATTGAAACCGATGAAGACGATTAGCGCTGCGAGTCGAGCCCAGCCTTCGGGATAGAGGCGTCCGGAAATCTTCGGCCACCAGAAGTGCATTCCTCCTAGATACCCCATCAGCGCACCGCCGACCATGATGTAGTGAAAGTGAGCGATGACGAAATAGGTATCGTGGACGTGCATGTCGATGCCGAGTGCCGACAGAAATAGTCCGGTCAGGCCGCCGATAGTAAACAAGCCCAGGAATCCGAAGGCATAGAGCATAGGTGCGTCATAGTGGATCGAGCCCTTGTAGAGAGTCGCGGTCCAGTTGAAGACTTTCACGGCCGAGGGAACGGCGACGGCGTAACTGAGCAGTGAGAACACTAGCGCCGCGTAAACGGAGATGCCGGCGACGAACATGTGGTGCGCCCAGACGAGGAAGCCAAAGACCGCAATGGCCATGGACGAAAACGCGACGAAGCTATAGCCGAAGATGCGCTTGCGGGAGAAGCAGGCAATGATCTCGGTGACAACGCCCATCGAGGGCAGAATCATGATGTAGACAGCGGGATGCGAGTAGAACCAGAACAAGTGCTGGAAGAGAAGAGGATCGCCGCCGAGTTTGGGATCAAAGATGCCGAGGTGCAACGCGCGTTCGGCAACGACCAGGACCAGAGTGATGGCAATGACGGGCGTTCCGAGAATCTGAATGATGCTGGTCGCATAGTGCGCCCAGATAAATAGCGGAAGGCGAGACCAAGTCATGCCCGGGGCGCGCATGCGGTGGATAGTGACAATGAAATTCAGACCGGTAAGGATGGACGAAAATCCGGCGACAAAGATCGCGAGACCGGCCTCAATCACTTTAGTGTTACTGAAGGCAGTGCTGAAAGGCACGTAGAAGGTCCAGCCGGTATCGACGCCGCCGGTCAGCATGCAGTGGACCATCATGAGGCCGCCGATGATGTAGAGATACCAGCTCAGCAGGTTGATTTTGGGGAAGGCAAGGTCCTTGGCTCCGATCATCATCGGAACCAGGAAGTTGCCGAGCACGGCCGGTATCGAGGGGATGAGGAAAAAGAACACCATCACCTGGCCGTGCTGGGTGAAAAGCTTGTTGTAGGTATCGGCCTGGACAAGGTCGCCGGCGGGCGTGAGAAGCTCGAGGCGGATGAGCAGCGCAAAGAATCCGCCAATGAAAAAGAAAAATGTGATCGAGATGAGGTAGAGCAACGCGATGCGCTTGTGGTCGGTGGTCAGAAGCCACGAGCCGACGCCGTATTCCTTGTTGAGATAATTCTCGCGCTCGACGGGTTGAACAGTGGTTGTAGCCATGCCTATTGCACCTTACTTCCTGGGGCACTGCCTTGCGGAGAAACCATCGCGCTCGTTCCGGCGCCAGCCTGCCCAGGCTGAGCCATGGATTTTACATACGCGACCAACGCGTTCAATTGCTCTTCGCTGACTAGTCCCTGAAACGTCGGCATGACGGGCTTGAATCCGTTGACGACCTTTGCACCGGGATCAAGGATGGATTCGCGGATGTAGTTTTCATCAGCTGTGACGGTGCGCCCATCCTGAAGCAGAACTGGTTTGCCAAAAACTCCCTGCAAATTGGGGCCACGGCCCTGCGAATCCGTGCGGTGACAAGTCACGCAACCGAGCTCGGCAAAAATTTTCTCTCCTGTGACGGAAAGGGGGCCGGTTGTACCTCCACTCATCCAGGCTTCGTATTGCGCAGGCTCCTGCACGATGATCGAGCCAATCATGCCCGAGTGCTGCGTGCCGCAATATTGGGTACAGAAAAGATGATAAGTGCCCGGCTTTGTGGCGCGGAACCATGCCACCGTATAGCGGCCGGGGAGCACGTCTTGCTTCATGCGGAACGCGGGCACGAAGAAGCTATGGATGACGTCCTGCGAAGTCATGATCAGCTTGACGTCGCGGCCGACGGGCACATGCAGTTCATTGATCTCGCGCTGGCCTTCGGCGTGTTCGAGCTTCCACATCCACTGCTTGGCAACGACGTAGACCTCAGTCGCGTCGCGCGGAGGCGTGCGGCTCTTGAAATAGACGACCGCACCCCAGGCGAAAATCACCATGAAGACACCGAGCGGAATGATCGACCAGGTCAGTTCGAGGGGTGTGGAGCCTTCGACCTGCTCTGCCAGCACGCCTTTGCGGTGACGATAGCGCGCCGCAAAGTAAACGACGGCGACGAAGATGAGCAGGGTCATCAACCCAGAGACGATCAGCAGGAAAATGAAAAGGGCGTCGACGTTGCCCGCTGTCGTGGAGGCCTGTTGAGGCCACAATGGAAAGTTATCGAACATATCGCGTTTGAATCAGTCCTGCCTGACCCGATCTGCCTTGGATTCCTGCACGGCGCGCAGCGTTTTTATCGAGGCGCACCAGGATAAAAATCAGCGAGGCGAGGAGCAAGATCGTGGCGCCTCCGCCCAGCTTCAGCATGTTGGTGACAACCGCGCCGTATTTTCCGGTCGCTGGATCGTAGTGATAGCAATACAAGAGCACCTGGTCGACGGCATTGCCGATTTTTTCTTGCGATGCCTCGACCAATCCCATGCGCAAATCTTTCGGCGGAAAATCCACGCCGTAGAAGTAGCGAGAGATGCGGCCCTGCGGAGTCAGGACCATGATCGCTGTGGCGTGCGCATATTGATTGTGGGCGGCGTCGTATTGATATTGAAAGCCGACCGCTTTGGTGAGCGCATTGATGGAGTCCGCGGAGCCGGTCAGGAAATGCCAGCCGGTAGCGGCGCCAGGACGTCCATAGCGCTTGAGATAGTCTGCCTTTTTTGCGGCGGCGATTTCCGGTGTTTCCTTCGGATTGAAACTGACCGTGACGACATCGAACTGGTTGCCGACGTCGAACTTGATCATCTTCATCGAGCCAGTCAGGCCGGCAAGGGCCTCCCCGCAAAGCATGGTGCAGTTGTAATAAACAAGGTTGAGGATCAGCGGCTTTTTGCCGAAGTAGTCACCGAGCTTGACGGGGCGGCCGGTGTCATCGACAAAAGCGAGATCGGAAGGAACTTGTCCGTTGAGGTGCTGCTCGATGCCGACATTTTCAAGATACGGCGGACGAACGTTGGCGGGCGGCGACATGATGCCTTTTGTCATGGCCTGGCCGAATGCGGTCGAGGCAAGCAGGATAATCGCGCACAGGGCGAACAGCAGGTTCCTCCTCGCTTCGCTTGTCGCAATGACAAAGATACTCTTCACTTCTTGCTTCCCTTCTTCTTTTCCGGCTGAGCTTTCTTTTCCGGCTGCGGCGCGGACTGCTGGGCTGGCGCCTCCGGGGTCGCGGCTTGCGCGACCGATGACTGCGAGCGCACTGGTAATCCACGCTCCGCGAGGATATCCATGGCACGGTCAATCGGGATGCGGACAGTACCGGCACTCTTATCGACCCAATCGTAGGTGCTTAGAGTGTTCTCTTCGCGCAGTCGTTCATCATTGAGTTCGGTGCGCTCGTTGACTTCGAGCTGCGGCGCCGGGAAACCTTCCTTCAGATATTTTTCGTAATCATTTCCGTACTGCGGAGGAATGCGGCGTGTGTCAGTGGGCGCATTGGTGACGAGCGGGTTGACGACGGGTTGTTCCGCTTCAAATCGCTTATTCAGGTAGGCGAAGATTCCATCCGCGATGAAATAGACGAGTATTCCGGCGACGGCGAGGCCGGCAAGGAAATACAAAATGCCTGCAGCGCTAATGTCACTGCGCTCGTAGTCGCCGTGTCCATTCGACTTCACGGGATGGGTCTGATTGCTCATGCGTTGCGGTCTAAGTGCCTCCGTGGTGATGCGCCGGCTCGAGAACTTCTCCGACGGACGGATCGTAAGCGGGCAGGAGCGGCAAGGAGCCCAGGTTGAAGAAGAAATAAGCGAGCCAGAGGCCGCCAATAGCGACAGGGACGACGATGTCGGTGATCGTGATCTTGAAAGTCTTCGAGAAATTCGGCTCGATGATCCAGAAGAGATCGATGAAACGCGCCAGAATGAGCCAAACCGCGAGCCATACCAGTTTGCGGATATCGCGCTTGAACGAACGTGAAAGCAAAATCGCGAACGGTAAGACGAAATGACCGAGGACAAGAACTAACGCAATCCATCCCCAACCGCCGTTGAGACGATTGAGATAGAAAGTGATCTCCGCGGGCAGATTGCCGGCCCAGATGATGAGCCACTGCGAGAAGCTGAAGTACGCCCATACCATGACGAAAGCAAGCATCCACTTGCCGTGGTCGTGCACAAAATCGGGCTTCAGCATGTCCGACATCGGCTTGTACTTGTAAAGAATCCGTTCGATCACGACTGCGAAACACATGGCGGAGAGCACTTCGCCGATGAGGATGATCAGACCGAAGATGGTCGAGATCCAACTGGGGTCGAGGGACATGATCCAGTCGATTGCAGCGAAGGTGATGGTGAATCCGTAGAGGATGAGTCCTGGGCCCGCGACGGCTTTAAATTTTTGTGTATTGTCGGGAGCGCCGGGCCGATCTCCTTGCTTCGACCACATGGAAAGCAAGAACGAGAGTATGTTCCAGATCACGAAATAGAAGATGGCGCGAATGATGAAGCCGGACGGGTTCAGGTACGCGGCCTTGATGAAACTGTACTTCTCGAGGTGTTCACGAATGTGCGCATCCTGGATTGCATCCAGCGGCATCAACCACGGATAAATTCGATGCTGCAACACCGCGATAACGACCGGGATAAAGAGGATAGCGAGGCCGGGGAGCGTTCGCATAGCCGCACCTTGGATGCGGCGAATGACGACCCCCCATCCGCCGCCGGTCAGGTGGCGGATCATAATAATCGCCATGGACCCGAGCGCGATGCCCAACCAGCACATGAAGCCGAGCAAGTAGGCACGGAAAAACTCGTCGGGACGCACGAATGCGAGCGCTGCCGACGCAATGGCGAACACAACGCCAACGACCAGCGACCGCTGGGCCATCGTGCGGACGACCGGCGGAGCGGTGAAGTCGAATTGGTTCGCTCTCTCCGCGCTCATTTCGATTGTTCCTTCATCTCTTCCGATTTTGCTTCCGGCACAACCATCGGTTGCGTTGCACCTGATCCGGGCTCCCGAAACTTCGGTGGCTCAGAGGGAATCTTTTGTCCGGGTGGAATGTCGGACACGGTAGCGTTCTGGCTCAACTGCAACGCACGAATGTACGCGATGATCTTCCAGCGATCCACTGGCGGAATCTGCGACGAATAGTCGGGCATGATTCCGAAGCCGTTGCTGATGATGTCGAAGAAATATCCGAGCGGCGCCTTCTGCAAGCGCGCGATGTGGAATGAGGGCGGCTTGCGGGCAAATCCACGGGCGGGCACGAAGCCGTTACCATCGCCAACACGCGAGTGGCATGGTGCGCAGTAAATATTGAAGCGCTCCTGACCGCGCTCCAGGACTTCTTTAGTGACCGGGAAAGGCATCACGTCACCGGCGTTGCCTCCGATTTTTCCGGTATAGAAATAGGAGTCTGCATAAAGCTGGCCGCGGGCTACGGTGCCTTCGACGAGCGGGCGCGCCGAACGCTGGTCGGAGAAGAAGTCGCTGCGTGAGAGCGGATTCTCGCGCGGCTGTACGTGCATATCGAGGCGGCAGGCGGAAGTAAGGGCGATCAGCACCAGTAAGGTGGTGAAGGACAGCGCCGTCGAGCTGTGCTCGACCGGACGGACGAAAGCACCCATTCCCACACGACTATCGCCACTGCTTAGATTCACTTGGCGGAGGCGTCGCATTTAGCTCGGTACCTCCGAGATTGAGCGCGGAGCTAATCCTTCGAGGAAATGGCGCGTGTCGGCGGAGTCGTATTTCTTGTCGGAAGAGAACACGATCAAAAAGAAACGGTCTTTCGAGGCCGACGAAAAACGCGGAACGTTGAATACCGGGTGATACGGCATCGGCAAACCATTCAACGCCAACATGCCGAGTACCGCCGAGATTCCGGCGAACAGAATCGTCATTTCAAAAGTGATGACGATGAATGCAGGCCAGGAATGTGGAGGCTTGCCGCCAATGTTCAGGGGATAATCGACTGCGGACATCCAGTACTGCATCAGGTATCCCGTGCAGCCGCCGATAATGCCGCCGATCAGAACAACGAGTGGAACTTCGTCGTGATGGAATCCGATTTCTTCAGCCAGTCCTTCGACCGGAAACGGACTATAGGCATCGATCTTCTTATAGCCAGCCTCATGCGTCTTGCGCGCAGCATCGACGAGGGCCTGGGCGGAATCGAACTCCGCCATAATGCCGTAAATGGGATCGCGCTTCGCCATTATTCCTTCACCTCGGCTTCAGGCAGAAGGGTGCGCATCTCGAAGATCGAAATTGCGGGCAGGAGACGCAGGAATAAGAACATGAGCATGAGGAACATGCCGATCGTCCCGATGAACGTCATCCAGTCCCAACGCGTCGGGTAGTACATACCCCACGATGATGTCAGGAAGTCGCGATGCAAACTCATGACAACGATGACAAAACGCTCCAGCCACATTCCGACAAGGATGACGCCTGAAATAAAGAAGAGGGCGACCGGACTGGTACGCAGTTTTCGAATCCAAAGCACTTGCGGAATAAAGATGTTGCACGTCAGAAGCATCCAATACGGCACGGCGTAAGGCCCATGCAAACGGTTCCACACCGTGAACATGTCGTAGCGATCGCCGCCGTACCAACTCATGAACGCTTCGACGCCGTATCCGTAGGCGACGATCAATCCCGTGGCGAGCATGACCTTCGCGGAATTCTGGAGGTGACGCTCAGTGATGAAATCTTCAAGACCGTAGATCTTGCGAATCGGAATCGCCAACATCAACACCATCGCGAATCCGGAGTAGATGGCCCCCGCGACGAAGTAGGGCGGGAAGATGGTGGTGTGCCATCCAGGGACGATGCCAACCGCGAAATCAAAACTCACGACTGTATGAACGGAGAGCACGAGTGGCGTGGCCAATCCGGCGAGCAACAGGTACATCGTTTCGTAGCGATGCCAGTGGCGGGCCGATCCGCGCCATCCCATGGAGAGCATGCCGTAAACGATTTTTAGAGCGCGATTGTCACTGCGGTCGCGCAGGGTTGCGAAATCAGGAATCAGTCCGGTAAACCAGAAGAGCGCGGAGATAGTGGCGTAGGTTGAGACCGCGAAGACGTCCCACATCAGCGGACTGCGGAACTGCGGCCAAACGCGCATCGTGTTGGGATACGGGAAGAGCCAATAGGCGAGCCAAGGACGCCCAACGTGGATCGCAGGGAAAATTCCGGCTGCCGCCACGGCGAACAGTGTCATGGCCTCGGCGAAACGGTTGATGGAGTTGCGCCATGATTGACGCAGCAAAAGAAGGATGGCGGAGATCAAGGTGCCGGCGTGGCCGATACCGATCCACCAAACAAAGTTGACGATGGCGAAGCCCCATCCGATGGGGATGGTTACGCCCCAGATGCCGATGCCCTTCAGGAAAAGATATCCGATGGCGAACAGCATCATCATGGTCAGCATGAAGCAGATGCCGAAGCCGATGAACCACCCGTTGGAAGCAGGACGGGTCAGCACGATGGCGCTGATTTTTTCCGTCACCGTGCCAAAGGTGTGGCCGGGCTCAATGACCGGAGCTTTTTCGAGATCGACCGCCGATTTGTATTGCTCAGCCATTCAAGGTCAGCTTCTAGCTTCCAATCTCCGGGTTCGGGTTTCTTACTTCCGCCAAATATGTCGTGCGTGGGCGGGTGTTTAGTTCGCCCAGCAAGCTGTAATTGCGGGCCTGCGCTTTCAACTTCGAAACTTTGCTGTTCGGATCGTTGATATTTCCGAAAATGATGGCGCCCGCGGGGCAGGATTGCTGGCAGGCGGTCTGCAACTCATCACCGATGCGGATATCTTTACCTTCGCGAACCGAAGCGGTCTCGGTATCAATTCGGCGCTCGCTGATCCGCTGCACGCAATAGGTGCACTTTTCCATGACGCCGCGGCTGCGCACGGTGACGTCCGGATTGCGCATCATTTTATATTGCGGCGTCTCCCAGTCCTGGAAGAGCAGGAAGTTGAAGCGACGAACCTTGTAAGGACAGTTATTAGAGCAGTAGCGTGTGCCCACACACCGGTTGTAGACCATGTCGTTCAGGCCTTCGGAGGAGTGATTGGTGGCGCCGACCGGGCAAACAACTTCACAAGGCGCGTTCTCGCACTGCATGCAGGGAACAGGCTGGAAGAAAGCCTTTGGATTGTCGCGATCGCCCTGATAGTAGGCGTCGACGCGAATCCAGTGCATATGGCGGCCGATGACGGTCTGCTCTTTGCCAACGACAGCAATGTTGTTCTCCGACTGGCAGGCGATCATGCAGTTATTGCAGCCGACACAGGAGTTGAGATCGATCGCCATACCCCAGGCGTACATCTCTCTTTCGTAGTGATAGTCGGGATAAAGCGTCACGTCGCGGGGAATTTCAGGCTCTTCCTCGTGCGCGAAGTTTGCGTTCTTCTGGTATTCCTCGAGGCTCGTCTCGCGAACCAGCGGACGATGTCCGCCGTCGGGTGTGTCCATCGACTGCATGCCTTGCGTAGAGGCGAGCTTGTACGTGGCTCCAGTCTTGCGGATCGCCACCCCTGAGGCGATGTAAGGTGCTTCACTCGTGCGCAGGGCGTAAGCATCAAAGCCTTGCGCGGTGCCGACGCGTCCGGCGCGCTTGCGTCCGTAGCCGAGCGTGACAGTGACAGAATTGTCGGGATGTCCGGCTTGAATCCAAACGGGACCGGAGATTTTCTTGCCGTCAAGTTCGAGCTCAACAACGTCTTCGGTCGCGATATTGAGACGCTTCGCCATCGCGGGACCCATTTGGACGGCGTTGTCCCAAGTGAGCTTCGACATCGGCTTGGGAAGTTCCTGCAGCCAGCCGTTGTTGGAGAACTGACCGTCGTAGATGGTGGAGTCGCGGCGGATGTTGAGCTCGATGGCAGCGGAGTCAGCCTTCGGCCCAGCCTCCGGAGCAGCAGATGATTTCGCTGTCAGGGTCTTCGGGGCGAATGTCGTACCTTCGATCCAGCCATCATGCAGCGACTTGCGCCAGAACTGATCGAAGTCAGCGCCGGTGTGCTGCTTTTGCCAGTAGGCACGGACCAAGTCGTATCCCGCTGCATCGGCTTGGCCGGAGAGAAGAGCGACGAATTCAAGAGCACTCTTGCCGTTATAAAGAGGAGCGATCAGCGGCTGGACGATGCTGACGGTGCCGTCGTAGGCGCGAGCATCGCCCCAGGCTTCGAGTTCGTGGGTCGCATCGACATGCCATTGGCAAAGCTCGGCGGTCTCGTTGTTGTAGAGGCCGTGATGAACTCGCAGGGGAACCTTGCCGCTCTTGAGGGCATCGGCGAAGTTGAGATCTGCGGGGGCATCGTAGGCCGGATTGCCACCGAGGATTACGAGCAGATCGACTTTGCCGCCGTTCATGTCGGCGACGAGATCCTTCAACGAATCGATCTGATTGACTGGATTCGCATCGACCGGGTCGGTGTAAACAACTGTCTTGCCGACGTTGCCCAACCGCGCGTTCATCTCATGCCCAAAGGCGTGCATCTGTGGAGGAAGATGATCCCCCACAATCACGACGCTGGTACCGGAGTGAGAGTGCAAATCAGAGGACAGCGTTCTAGTAAAAGCAGCATCCGGCCAAAGGCTATCGCTCTTGAAAATACTAGCGAACTCCGAAGCCTTCGCAGGGAAACGATGATCCGCCTTGGCGCCCGTTGTCGTCGGCGTGCTCTCGATGACGTAGAGGCGGTTCATGTTGCCGCTGTCGGGATTGCGTCGCTTGGCGAAGTCGCGAATGTATTTCACGTTGCCGGGGAATCCGGCGTAGAGGAAATCGGCATCGAGAGAGACGATGACGTCGGCTTTCGAAAAGTCGTAGCGCGTCTCGACCGGTTGCCCAAATGCCAACTTCGCCCCTTCGAGAACGTTGTCACGGTTAATGGGTTCGTAGACGTGCCACTTGGCCTGCGGGTAAATCTTCAGGAAGTTGCGCAGCTGATCAGCCAGCGTGGGCGAGGAAATTGTGGGCGTGAGAATGCGAATGCCCGCGCCCTGCAACGCTTTCTGAGCGCTGAGCGGCCCGCGAATCGCGCTCAGGAATGCGGGAAACGATCGTTGATCGCCCATCGAGACCACGCTCTGCGAGCGGTCAGGATCGTACATGCCGAGGATCGATGCCTGCGTAAAGATGTCGGTGCCGCCGAGCGAGGCGGGATGCTGATCGTTGCCTTCGATTTTCGTGGGACGCCCGAGATGACTCTCAACTAAAACCGGGGTGGCGTATCCCCCGAGCGTGACCGCGCTGGCGTAAAACATCGGGCGGCCGGGGATGACATTTTCCGGCTGGCGCACGTAGGGAACGATCGGCTCAAGCGGGAGCTTGGTGCATGCCGTCATGCCTGCGAGGCCAAGCGAGGCGCCCATCACCTTCAGGAATCCACGGCGCGAGACGGAATCGAGCCATTCCGAAGCGCCCTTCGGAAATTCGCGATGCAGCGCTTCTTTGAATTCTTCGCTTCCGGCGAGTTCTTCGAGCGAGCGCCAGTATTCCGGACCAGTTTTTTCGCGCGCGTCGTGGGCCGTGGCGGCGTCGATGCGCTCGCGGACGACGTTGAGATCCAGCTTCTTCGAAGGACAGACGTCTTCGCGCTTCTTGATCTGGATCAGGCCGCCGTTATTTTTTTCGTCGTTCATGCCGTGGGCTGTATTCCTTCGCCGCTTCGCGGCTGCGCCATCGCTTCTGCTACGCAACCGTGCTCACACCGGACAATCGGGCTTCGCTCGACGGACAGCCGATGGCGGCTGTCCCCACATCAACTTTTACAATCCAAAAACTACCTGTGACAGGTGCTACAGCTCGTTATGTCACTAACGCTGCGCACGTTGTACTTCTTTACTAATGCCATTCCCAATGCAGCCTGTTCGGTGTAGTTTTGGCCATCCACAGCGACCGGATTCGTGCTGCTCGGCGGCTGGTAGCGCATGTTGAACACCTGATCGCGCGGCCGCAAGTTGTTCTGCGGAGCGCGGTGGCAGCCGAGGCACCACTCCATCTGCAACGATTCCTGCTGATACATCAGCGGCATCGTGTCGACCGGGCCGTGACAGGTGTTGCAGCCGACACCTTTGGTGACATGAATGCTGTGATTGAAATAAACGAAGTCAGGGAGCGCGTTCACGCGCGTCCACTGAAGCGACTCCCCGGAACGATAGCTGGCGCGGACAGGCTCCAATAGCTTGGCATTCGTCCAGATCTGCGAATGGCAGTTCATGCAGGTTTTCGTGGGAGGAATGCCCGCGAAACTCGATGTCTCTACTGAGGTGTGGCAGTAACGACAGTCGATACCCAGGCCGGTAACGTGATGCTGATGGCTGAACGGAACCGGCTGCGGCTTGCGTACACCCGCATAAGTCACGTAGGGAGAGCCCTGAATCTCGTACAAAATGCCGCCCAGGGCAATCACGACAAACACCGCACCAAAAATCGTGGCGCGGGCCAGACTATTCGTACTGCGATGAAAAATCTGTGACATTCCCTTGTGAGACTAGCTGAAGAGACCCGGCGGATCGTCCGCTGTTAGTTGTTCCGAGTAAGAAAACCACCCACTGGTTTTCCTGGAGTTGGCTGCGAAACAGGAAATTATAAATACTTCGTTCGGCTTTGTCGCGGATTTTTGAAAATTCGCAAAAGAAAAATTTCAGGAAGGGATTGTCCTGAAAATAATGTTGAGTTTTTCAACGAGCATTCTAGTGGATGTCTCAGAGTGCGACACGATATCGAGCTAGAACGTTATCGTAAATTCATGACCAGCAATTTCGGCTCCGTCATCTCGTCGATGGCGTAGCGGAGTCCTTCGCGTCCAAGTCCGGAATCTTTCACGCCGCCGTAGGGCATATGGTCGATGCGGAAGGACGGAACGTCGCCCGCGATCACTCCGCCGACTTCAAGTTCCTCGTAAGCCTGGAACAACAACTTCGCATCTCGAGTGAAGACACCCGCCTGCATCCCGTAAGCAGAGTTGTTCACTTGCCGTAGGGCCTGATCAAAATTTGTATAAGGCTCGACCGTCACAACCGGCCCGAAAATCTCCTGGCAGTTTACTTTCATGTCCGGCTTGGTACCGGTAAGAACAGTCGGTTCGACGACGAGCTTGTTGCGACGGCCTCCGCAAAGAAGGCGGGCGCCATTATGGACCGCTTCTTCAATCCAGGCGATGGTGCGGGCAGCGTCGCTTCCGCGAATGAGCGGGCCGACATCGGTGGATTCATCCATTGGGTCGCCGGTCTTGAGCTTTTTGACGCCTTCGACCAGCAAATCAGTAAATGCTCCGTAAACTGATTGCTCAACGAGAATGCGCTGAACCGAAATGCAGGTCTGACCGGCGTATCCAAAACCTCCGGTTACGCAGCGGTCGGCGGCGTATGACAAGTCGGCGTCGCTGTGAACGATGACCGCCGCGTTGCCGCCGAGTTCGAGGACGACTTTCTTTTTTCCTGCGCGACGTTTGATATCCCAACCCACTGGAACGCTGCCGGTGAAACTGATCAGCTTGATGCGGTCGTCGGTGACGAGCAGTCCAGCGTCCTCATTGGACAGAGGAAGGACGTTCAGGCCGCCGTCAGGCCATCCCGCCTGCTGGATGCACTCCGCCAGAAGCAGCGAGCAGAGCGGTGTTTGCGGGGCGGGCTTAAGAACCATGGGACATCCGGCGGCGATCGCTGGAGCGACTTTGTGCGCGACGAGATTGATCGGGAAATTAAATGGCGTAATTCCGGCGACCGGACCGAGAGGAAAGCGGCGAACGATTCCCCAACGGCCGGCAGTGAATTCCTGCCAGTCAAGGGGAAGGAACTCGCCGTAGATGCGAGTGCTTTCTTCGGCGGCTACTTGAAATGTGAAAGTGGCGCGTTCGACTTCGATGCGCGCGGCTTTGATGGGCTTCCCGGCTTCCTGGGCGAGGGTGCGGGCAAATTCTTCCTTGCGCTCCGTCATGGAGGAAACGATCTGGCGCAGGACACGCTGGCGTTCGAACGCTGGAAGTCGTCGGGTGGTCCCGAAAGCCTTAACGGCCGCTGCGATGGCAGCCTCGGCGTGCTGTTTACGGCCTTGCACGACACGAGCGATCAAGTTGTTGTCGTAGGGTGCTCGAATCTCGACGAGATCGCCATCCTCATGCCACCGGCCATCCACAAAAAAACCGTGCGTCGCAACAGGCGCGATCGTCATCTCGGCCATCATTTTTTCGGAGCCCCCATCGATCCCACTTTCGGCATTATAGGACTTTGGATGCAGCTCTCGTTACAGGGTATGCGAAAACATTTGGTACCACAGCGGACACAGCAACAGCCAGGGAAAACACTTCTACCTTTACAATGGCTCGCTGACTTATGAGCATAGCTTTCTCTTTATCCATTGCGGAACTGGCGCCGCGGTTGCAGCGTAAAGAAATTTCTCCGGTCGAGATCACGCGGGAGTGTCTGCAGCGGATTGAAAAACTGAATCCCGCGCTCAACGCGTTTATCACCGTGATGGCGGAGTCCGCGCTCGCTGAAGCTCGAACAGCGGAGGCGGAGATTGCACGGGGCGAGTGGCGCGGACCGCTGCATGGAATTCCTGTCGCATTGAAGGATCTAATCGACACCGCGGGAGTGCGTACCACTTCGGGTAGCGCTCTGCACGCGAACCGAGTTCCGCTGCAAGATGCCGAAGTCGTTCGCCGCTTGCGACAGTCGGGAGCAGTGATCATCGGGAAAAATAATTTGCACGAGTTCGCATACGGCAGCAGTTCAGTGGTGAGTCATTTTGGCGACGTTCACAATCCGTGGGATGTAGGGAGGATCGCGGGTGGGTCGTCGGGCGGATCAGCAGCCGCTGTCGCCGCGGCCATGGCTTGCGCCGCAATTGGGACGGACACAGCGGGGTCGATTCGAGAACCGGCGGCGCTGTGCGGGTGCGTTGGGCTGAAACCGACATACGGGCGAGTGTCGAGCCGCGGAGTAATTCCACTTTCGGCATCCCTCGATCACGTTGGACCGCTATCCGTGATTGTGTCCGATGCGGCCATCGTTCTACAGGCAATCGCGGGATACGACGCGGCGGACATTGCTTCAGCAAATATTCCGGTTGCGGATTATGTCGGCTCACTGCAACAGGGAGCGAAGTCCTTGCGGGTGGGCGTGCCGCGCGCCTACTTCTTCGACGATCTCGACTCTGAAATCAGTGCAGCCATGGAACATGCACTGGATGGGATCAAAACGCTTGTGACGTCGGTGAAAGAGGTGCGGATCGATGTGCCGACCGATCGCACACTGCAAGCCGCCGAATCGTATGCCTATCACGCCGAGAATGTCGTGAAGAGTCCTAGCCTGTATCAGGCGGAGACGCTGCGGCGCGTTCGCAGTGGCGAGAAAACGACGGCAGCCGAATATATTCGCTCCCGCCGCGAGTTGGAAGGGGCGCGCCGAAATATCGCCCGAGTTTTTGCAGACGTAGATGTTCTCGTTACGCCGACCATGCCAATGCCTGCCCCATCGATCGCCGCTCTGAAAACGAATCCTGAAGAATTGCGTCCAGCCGAACTGAAGCTGCTGCGGAATACGCGGCCGTTCAATGTCTGGGGATTGCCGGCGATCTCGGTACCCTGCGGCTTCACACAGGGCGGGCTGCCGATCGGACTGCAGGTCGCGGGGCCGCACTGGCGTGAAGACTTGGTCCTTCGTTTGGCTCATGCATATGAGCAGGTGACGGCCTGGCATAAGCGTAGTTGCCCGTTATAGCTGCGACATTTGGAGGGACGGTTACCCGAGAAACGACCTCCAACAGCCGCGATCGAGAGATCATCCGCGAGTGACGTTCTAACACCGCACACGTCTAAACAAGCGGCGTACACTGGCAAAGCGACCGCCCAAGTCTATCTGGCCCTGGAGTTCTTGATGAAACGAATCCCTGCATTGAAAAAATCTTCATTTGTCATATTGGTGATTGCCGTAATTGCCATGGCGCTTGCACAGAGCTCCGCTGCCGCGGAGGGTCATGGCATTTCGGTGGAGAGTATGGATCGCTCGGTGAAGCCGGGCGACAATTTTTATGAATACGCGAATGGCGACTGGATCAAACGCACTGAGATTCCTCCAGATCGTGCCAGCGTTGACGTCTGGACTAAGCTCGGGGACTTAAGCAACAAACGCATGGAAGATTTAATCGCGGAAATCGCCAAGTCCAACCCGCCAGCAGGGTCCAGTTCGCGCAAGGTAGCAGACCTCTACAACTCCTATATGGACGAGGCGGGAATCGAAGCCAAAGGTCTGGCGCCCCTTCGCCCTCAGCTCGACGCGATAGCCGCCATCCACAACAAGCAGGAACTGTCGCACGCCTTGGGTGAAACTTTGCGCGCCGATGTCGATGCGTTGAACAATACTAACTTTTACACTCCGAATCTCTTTGGGCTGTGGGTGGCTCCGGGATTCAATGACTCGGACCACTATGTGCCCTATCTGATGCAGGGCGGACTGGGTTTGCCGGACCGCGAGTATTACCTCTCGGATAGCGAGCAGATGCGCAAACTGCGCTCCAAGTACCAGGCACACGTTGCAACAATGCTGAAGCTGGCAGGATTTTCTGACTCGGATGCCCGAGCGGCGCACATCATCGAACTCGAGCACGCAATTGCGAAGGTTCATCGCAGCCTGCCGGAGAACGAAGACATCCATAAAGCGAACAACACCTGGTCTCGCCACGATTTTCCTGCGCAAGCTCCGGGACTTGACTGGTCCGAATACTTTCGCGGAGCTGGCCTCGATAAGGTGACGAGCTTTACTGTCTGGCAACCGGAAGCGTTCAAGGGCGAAGCGGCGCTGGTGGCTTCGACTCCATTGGATACTTGGAAGGACTGGCTCGCGTTTCACCGGATCGAAGCGACTGCAGGAGTTCTTCCGAAAGCGTTCGCAGACGAAAGATTCGCATTTTTCGGCAAAGAACTGTCAGGGACGGAGCAGCAACGTCCCCGCTGGGAGCGCGGCATATTTGTGGTAGACGGACTGCTGGGAGATGCGGTCGGCCAGGTTTATGCTCAACGTTTCTTCTCTCCCGAGGCCAAGGCTCAGGCCCAGGCGATGGTGGCGAATCTGATCGCCGCCTTCCGTCAGCGCATCGAGGCTCTCACTTGGATGGATCCAGCGACAAAAGCGGAGGCCGAGGCCAAGCTGTCGACGTTGTATGTCGGCGTGGGCTATCCAGAAACTTGGCACGATTATTCAAACTACGAAGTTAAGGCCGACGATATTTTCGGAAATATTTGGCGAGGAAACCTGTCGGAATATCAGCGGCAGATCGCTCGATTGGGCAAGCAGGTGGACCGAAAGGAATGGTCGATGACACCGCAGACGGTGAATGCGGTGAATCTGCCTCTGCAAAATGCGCTTAATTTCCCGGCCGCGATTCTGCAGCCACCGTTCTATGATCCGCAGGCTCCGGCAGCGGCGAATTACGGCGCAATCGGCACGGTCATTGGACACGAGATCAGCCATACGTTCGATACGGAAGGCAGCACGTTTGACTCTAAGGGGCGGCTGCGGAACTGGTGGACTCCGGACGACCTGAAACATTTCGAGGCCGCCACGGCCCAACTGGCCGCGCAATACGATACCTACAAGCCTTTCCCCGATCTCGCCATCAACGGAAAACAGACGCTGGCGGAAAACATCGCTGACGTGGCGGGCATCTCCGCAGCCTACGATGGGTATCGAGCATCGCTCGCGGGCAAGACTGCGCCAACGCAAGACGGATTTTCTGGTGACCAGCAATTTTTCCTGGCCTTTGGACAGAATTGGGGAGAGAAGACACGCGAAGCAGCACTTCGTCAGCAGGTGATGACAGATCCTCATTCCCCGGGAGAGTACAGGGCATGCACCGTGCGCAACATCAATGCCTGGTACGGAGCTTTCGACGTGCAGGCCGGAGAAAAACTGTACCTGCCGTCTGACGAGCGCGTCCGCATCTGGTGAGAGGCGGTGCGTCACTTTTGCGTAAATCGAAAGCGCTTTAACTCGCGGGCACGAGCAGACTCTGAACCTGGTTCAAAAGTTTTTCTGCTGCATCGCCGGGATCCTGCGTGGCGAAGGCCTCGTCCAACGTGAGGATGGCGACATCGGGCACGACTTCCTGCAAGGCTGCGCGAACGGGTTTGCCGCGAAGAAACTGGATGCGCGAGGAAACGACGACCAGCTTGGCCTTCGTCGCTTTGAGCAGGATCGGGGCGTCCTCAACCGTCGTGGTGGTGAGGGCATTGAATCCGGCATTGCACAGAATCTCGCGCAGAAACGTGCACACATCGAGCGAACCGTAAACACAAAGCAGCCGAGGCCGGGCGTCTCCCGCTTTTCCCCGCGAGTAGCGCGAGCCGAGATACGCGGCTGTGATGGCCTCTTCGAGGGAGTCGTAGGTTTCGAACTCCTTGAGCAGATGAGTCATCTCGAGAACTCTACGGACCTTCGGCGGCAAACCACAGAGTTTGACGTCGCCAGATTTCGCGCGAGCCGCCTGCACGAGTCGCATCATCGCCCCGAGACCGCTGCTGTCGACAAACTCAACCTTCTCGAGTTGCAGGACGACGTCGCCGTATTTCTCGATGGCGTCTCCCACCTGCGAATGAAGAGTGAAGACTTCGTTTCCAGAAATAATTCGGCCCTGGCATTGGACAACGAAAACCTCGCCTACGGGGCGACTTTCCAAGCGCAACTGCATTACGCCTCCTTAGTTCTCGGGTTGTCCGGAGTGGCCCTCACTTGTGCGGTGATTCTTGGTTCGGCCACGGGCGGGAATCTTACGTCAGGGTTATACGCGAGTCAACGAATAGGTTTGGTTCAGCGAACGAAGCAAAAAAAGCACCCACAGCCTGTGCGGCTGTCCATCGAATCGATTGCACCTAATCCACTGTTCTGACATCTTCAGGAAGGGTCATCACAAATTTACAGGTTCCAGTGGCCACGGAGCAGGAAAGTGTCCCCCGGCGCAGGATTTTCACCGGCGTGTCATCCGGGAATGTGAGATGGTAGTCCGCGGTGCGAAGCGCTTCTGTATAGGATTTCAGCTTCTCGTCCCCACTGATGAAGCGGACAGCATCGACCTTGGCGGCCTCACGTGCTCCTCCACTTAGCAGGATGAAGAAGTCTGCATTGCCGGTCTGGTTCGTTTTGCCCAGATCAACCGTGCTTAAGCGCTCGAGATCATCTTTATAACGCGCCACTGCGGCGTCGGCCTTCGCATCGCCTCCTGCCAAAGAGGCTAGCCGGCTACGAGTCTCCGGTGTTGGACGAAGGCCGTTCATCGAGAGCGCATAAGTTCGGAGCGCAAGATCTTTCTCACCCCGCTTCGCGTAGATCTGCCCGAGATGATCGCCCACTTCGCCGTGATGGCCGAGTTCCCAGGCTGCGGCGACGTATTTCTGCGCTTTGTCGAGATTGCCTTCGTCAAATTCGATCCAGCCAAGCGTATCCCAGTAGGCGATCAGCGAAGGAACCAGCGAAAGGTCGTTTCGCGTCAGTCGATCGAGAGAAACATTTCGCAACGCAGCGGCCGTGGCCGATACCGCAGATTCGGCGTACTGCTGAGCGCGATCGAGATGTGATTTTTTTAGAGACAGCTGGTAGGCGATGTTATTCCAAACCAGTGGCGTTGCATTGAGTTCGACCGCGTGATCGAATGCCGCGAGAGCTTTATCTTCCTGCCCGAGGTTTAAATAGGCGTCACCCAGGCTGACCTGTAACTCCGCGCTGTCCGGAGTCAGGGAGGCAGCTTTTTCCAGTTCGGGAACGGCGAGATCGTACTTATGCCACTCGGAGTACATCGCACCCAAATTGGCATGGGCAAACTTGTCGAGCGGATTATTCTCAAGCTGTTTATTAAAGGCCTTGGCAGCTTCGTCGTACTTGCGGTCCTGCCAATATGCGCGGCCTAGATTGTTGTAGGCGAATTCGTCGTAGGGATTGACTTCGATTTGTTTCTGGAACGAGGCGATCGCCTGATCGTCCTGGCGCACCTGCAGGTAGATGAGCCCGAGATTGTTCCACGCGAATTTATTCTTAGGGTCAATTTCAGTTGCGCGCTTCAAGAGCACCTCGGCGATCGCCAGATTACCGGCGTCGACGGCGGCGCGTGCGCTTTCAAGAAGATCATCGGCCTTCATGTCCGGCGGCGGGACGAGGCCTCCTGCGACCGCACTCTCCACCGATAACTGCTGCGCAAGATCGGCGCCCACAGCTCTGCGGAAGGATTCGTAATCTGTGGCGCGAGCGACCGGCAGATCGTCTTGATGCAGCGTTAAGGTGCGACTGGCGGTGAAAACGTCGCCCTGCAGCTGATAGGCGGCGTCATAGTCCGCGTAGTCGCGCTTCAGAGAGAATGCAAGCGGCGCGTGCGCGGTGTACTTCGAGGGCAATTCCAGCTTGATCTTGTAGGAGTATTCGCCCTTCGGCCCCAGCTTCAAAGGCTCGGCATCAGGATCGCTCTGGTCGTCATCGACGTCAGGCAGACTGAATTGCACGAGCGGCAGAACGATCTGCGTTTTCTTCTTCGACCAGTCGAGGAAGTTCGGCTTAGAGACGTCGTAAGACATCGCGAACGGCTCTTTCGTCGCCGCAGGATCGCTCACTACAAGATGTGTGATTTCACCGCCCAGGCCCGCGTTGATGTTGTCGGCCACGCGCTGCCAATTTGATTCCGGGACGCGGCGGAAGACCGAACGCAGCAGCAACTCTTCGTCCCCTCGAAATTCATAATGCACGTGAGCTTCGAGCTTCCCGATGTCATTCACCTTCCCGACGATTTCCGAACGTTCGTAGTCGGGCATCGGCGTGTCGGCAGGGGTGTTTTCAAGATGAGGCGCCACCTTCGAAGGCGGATCCATGGGAGGAATCACGAGCGCCTGTTTGTTGCGCAACGTGTAGGCCAAAAGTCGAAATGGCGCAACCTCGCTGGTCGTATCCATCCAAACTTCTTCTTTTCCCATCGGCAGCATAGTGATGACGTGATCGAACTGCGAAGGAGAAGGAACATCAGGGTCGAGCTTGCGGCTAGAATTAATCAGCACCGAATCGGCGTGCAGCCCCTCGGCCTCGAGTAAAGACGCAAGCAGGGTGTGCTTGTCTTTGCAATCGCCATACTGATCGTGGAGGACATCAGTCGCCGCGTGCGGTTGATAGCGTCCTACACCCAGCGAAAGACTCACATAGCGGAAGTTCTTGGCCACGAAATCGTAGAGCGCTTCGGTCTTTGCGAGATCTGTATTCAGCCCCTTGGTCAATTCCTGCGCCTTGGCGCGGACGTCGGTCGTTGGAGCGCGACGGTCTTTCTCAAGGCTGGCATACCAGCGGCCAATCTGCTCCCACGACTCAAACGTGGTCAGTTGCACGTCGGGACGGTCGTCGTCGGCATGATGTTTCTTTTTCTTTTTGTCTTTGTCCTTGGTTTTATCGTCGTCTTCGCGCTCCAGATGCGAACTGGACCAGTGATAGATACGGCGGCCGTTTTCTTCTGTGATCTTGGGATCCATCCCCGGCTTGCATTTGACCTTTAACGCACGGCCGGCGGGAACGTCGACCTCGAGAGTCTCGTCGAGATCGATGTTGCTCTTGTCGAATTCGTACTCTGTCCAGAATTGTCCGGCGGCCAGCGGAGTGTGAATCACCGTGACCATGTCGTATTCGAGTACTTCTCCAGGCCGCAGCCCGGGAACGGTGATGTGCTTCTGCCGATAATCGGTGTAGACGGGAGCTTCATGCTCTAGCGGAGCGCTCAAATCCTGTACCGCGTCATCGCCGGCTTTCACGACCGTGCCATCTTCCTTAAGGACGCGGACGTAAGGAATCTCAACCCGCTCGTTGGCGGAGTTGTAACCTTCCTGCAACTGTCCCCACTGCTGGACTCCAGCCTCACTCTGCACGCGAATGCGGGCGACGGTTTCCTTGCGCCCGGTGCCATCGGATTCAAAGCGATAGTGGGAGTGCATCTGCTCGATGACGAATGATTCCTGCGAGTACTCGCGGCTCTTCCCCTCCGGCTTGGTCGAGTCTGCGGTACTGGCAGCCTTCGCTGGGGCGGAGGCATTCGGAGGAATGGGAGCGGACTGCTGGGCGCTTGCGGCAATCGCGAGGGCGCAGCAAAACAAAGAGACGAGGAAACGATCACTCATAATTGGATTGGGGCCTGACTATTATCCCACGCTACGGGAGGTGAATTGGGCAATGGCGGACGCGAGAGTAACGACAAAAGACAGAAGGCCGGAGGGGATGGCATCTTTCAATTTTCATATGGTGATAATTATTTTGCATATTGATATTTGTGATCTTAATCACATTTTGGGCTTGAGTCGCTGAGGATCTGGCGTAGAATCGCTCGCAGATAGTCTTGTTTCGCTACGACGCGAGGCAAGCGTGACGCATAATGTAATTGCGCCACGATCTTTCCGTCCGGAGGTTTTGCATGGAAGATCGGGCCCCAGTCGTCTCTCCTACTGAGCAGTCCTCTACCACCACCACTTCACTGAGGCATCACGAAGGCCGCGGAGCTTGGGTGCTCACCGCCTACGGCGTTTCGGGCCTCGCGTTGTTTGGCGTACTAGCCTACTTCTTCTCGGACTTCATCGCTCACTAGTCCAAGGCTGCGGTAGCGAGCGGGCGTGCGCGTCCGCGGACTGATGGATAAGTGTGTCCGTAACTTTCGCTCTGCTGCGCGGTTTTCGCCATTCGTACACATCCTTGTCGCCTGAAATTCAACAGTTTTAGACGTGCTACAATGAGCGGCCTTGGATTGTTGCGTCGGCACCCGGCAAACCCCACACAAGGATTACTGATTCACGGAACGAGCTGTGCCTAAACCTCCCACACCTAGCGCGACGCCAATCACCTATGCCGATGCCGGCGTCGACATCAGCCGCGCAAATCGGACCAAGCAGCGCATCAAGTACTTGGCGCACAAGACCTTTACCCGCGGCGTCCTGAGCGAAATCGGCGGCTTTGGTGGACTGTTTGCTGTTGATAAGACGAAGTACGCGGACCCGGTTCTGGTTTCGAGCGTGGATGGCGTTGGCACCAAGCTGAAGATTGCCTTCGAAATGGATCTGCACTCGACCGTAGGCGCGGATTTGGTGAACCATTGCGTCAATGACATTGCCGTGCAAGGCGCCGCGCCACTGTTCTTTATGGATTACCTAGCCACAGGAACTCTAGATCCTTCGATTGCGGAAAAGGTTGTCGAGGGCATCGCCGACGCCTGCAAACACAATGGATGCGCGCTGATCGGCGGCGAGACCGCCGAAATGCCGGGCTTCTATCCCGATGGCGAGTACGACCTCGCAGGATTTATTGTGGGCGTGGTGGATCGCGAAAAGATCATCACCGGGAAAGACGTGCAGATCGGCGACATCATTCTCGGCCTGCCGTCGAATGGACTGCACACGAACGGATATTCTCTCGCCCGCAAACTGCTGTTTGAGGTCGCCCGGTACTCGCCTGAGACCTATGTGAATGAGATCAAGAACAAGGTCGGCAACGAGCTAATGCGCACCCACAAAAGCTACTGGCCGGCGTTGCGGAAGTTGATCGATGCCCAGTGCGTCGCGGCTCTCGCGCACATTACCGGGGGCGGCATCACAGAGAATCTGCCGCGCGTGCTTCCTCGCGGAACCGCAGCCGCGATCGAACTCGGAACCTGGCCCGTGCTTCCCATCTTTGAGCATTTGCAACAACTCGGAAATGTGCCTCAGGAAGAAATGCTGCGCACGTTCAATATGGGACTGGGAATGCTCCTGGTTGTGCCTTCGGCGAAATTCAAGAAGGCTCAATCGGTTCTGGAGCGTGTGGGCGAGAAAGCTTACACGATCGGACGCATCATCAAGGGTGAACGCAAAGTCACCTACAGTTGAGCGTCTTTCCCGCCACGGAGGCACGGAGCCACCGAGACGAACTGATCGTAATTTCGAGTTCCCCTCGGATCCACCGCGCTCCACCCCGCAGGATCTTCTCTGTTTTACTTTCCTTTGTTTTTCTCCGCGCTTCCGTGTCTCCGTGGTGAATTATGATGTTCGCTTAAATGAAATCTCTCGGCATTCTCCTCTCCGGACGCGGGTCAAATTTCGTTGCGATCGCGGACAGCATCGATGCGGGCCGCATTCCTGATGCGCGTATCACGGTCGTCATCTCCAACAAGACGGATGCACCCGGAATTGGAACCGCCCGACAGCGTCGACTGAACGCCGTCGTCATTCCATCGAAAGGCAAGCCGCGCGAGGAGCACGATCGCGAAGTTGTGGCCGCGCTCCAGCAGAGCGGAGTCGATCTGATCTGCCTCGCCGGATACATGCGGCTGCTCTCGCCGTGGTTCGTGCAGCAGTTTCCGCAACGCATTCTGAATGTTCATCCGTCTCTTTTACCCGCGTTTCCTGGACTCGAAGCCCAGGAACAGGCGTTCGCCTATGGCGTAAAAGTGTCGGGATGCACGGTGCATTTTGTGGATGAGGAACTGGATCACGGCGCAATCATCGTGCAAAAGACAGTGCCGGTGTTGGACGGAGATGACGAACACACTCTGGCGGCGCGAATCCTGGAACAAGAACACTTGGCTTATACGGAGGCAATCAAAATCGTTTTGGGCGGAAGGTTCGAAGTTTCCGGGCGCAGACTGGTCAGAGATCAGAAGGTAGAAGTCAGAATGCAGAAGTAGTTTTTTCTATTTGAATTCCTTCGCCATCTTGACGATTGTCAGCGCTTCTCCATTGCTCAGTGGGACAGACTGTTTTTCCAATTCCGCATAGCCTTTGGCCTTGTAGAATTCCACGCCGCTCAACGTCGCTCCCATTTCCAATCGCGTGAAACCAGCCGCCCTTGCGGCGTTTTCACATGCCTCAAGAATCATGCCGCCGATGCCGCGCCGCGCCCACGCCGGATGCACGAAGAAGGCACGAATCTTGGCGGCGTCACGGGAAGGATCGAGCAGAGAATCTTCGCGCCGCGCATATTGATCTCCGCCGTAGAGCGTCTGGCGTTTGCTCCATCCGCCGCAGGCGACGATCACGGGCTTCGTCTGCGAGAAGTCTTCCGCGACCAAATACGTTCCATCCGCAATCAGTTGGCTGTCGACTCCGTAGACCGACTGCAAGGCACCCTCGATCTGACGAGGAGAATAATCCGCGGCCTGCAGTCCGCGTACGGACGCTTCGATAATCTCTCTCAGTCGCGGGACATCAGACGCGATGGCTTTGCGTATACGCACAATCATGGCAAGCTTCAGCGTAGTGGCATTCTAGCGCCACGATTCTGCTTCATTCCTTATAATGACCTTTCCCATGCCAACATTCGCGCCTGTCGACGAACAACTTACGTATCTCAAGAAGGGCTCCGCGGAGATCATTCGCGAAGCCGATTTGCGCGCCAAGCTGGAGCGGTCGTTGAAGACCGGCAAGCCCCTGCGAGTGAAACTCGGCATGGACCCGACCGCCCCTGATCTCCACCTCGGCCACACCGTTGTCCTGCGCAAGCTGAAGCACTTTCAGGATCTCGGGCACACTGCGATTTTCCTCATCGGGGATTTCACCGGGATGATTGGCGATCCGACAGGCCGTTCAGTGACACGGCCTCCGCTGACGCGCGAGCAGATCGAGCAGAACGCGGAGACGTATAAAGCACAGGTATTCAAGATTCTCGATCCTGCGAAGACAGTGGTCGATTTCAACCGCCGCTGGTTCGGGCCGATGAGCTCGGATGAGTTCGTCCGGCTCGCCGCGAGATACACCGTGTCGCAACTGCTCGAACGCGAGGACTTTCACAAACGCTTTCAGGATGAGAAACCGATCTCTGTGCACGAACTGCTCTATCCGCTAGTGCAGGGATACGACTCGGTCGCGCTCGAAGCCGACGTTGAGCTCGGCGGCACGGATCAGAAATTCAATCTGCTGGTCGGCCGCGAATTGCAGCGCTCATATGGGCAGGAATCGCAGGTCGTGCTGACCACGCCGATTCTTGAGGGCCTCGACGGCGTGCAGAAGATGTCGAAGTCGCTGGGAAATGCAATCGGCATCCATGAACCACCACTCGAGATGTATGGCAAGATCATGAGCATCTCCGACGAAATGATGTGGCGCTACTACGAGCTGCTCACGGATGTGCAGGTCGCCGAGATTGAGAAAATGAAAACCGCGACGCATCCTATGCAAGCGAAAAAAGATCTCGCGCGAAGGATCGTGGCGGACTTTCATTCGGCCGAAGCAGCTGCGAAGGCTGGGGAAGATTGGGCAAAGCAGTTTCAGAAGGACGAAGTACCTGAAACGGTGGAGAGTATCCTCATTACCCTTGCCGACGTCGGGGGGCATCTCGTCGAGACCGACAAGGGTCCGCAGGCAACGGTAAGAGTAGATCGCGTCCTGGTGCGTTGCGGCCTAGCAGCTTCCGCCACCGACGCTGGTAGAAAGCTGAAGCAAGGCTCAGTGAGAATCGACGATCTTGTGCTGAAAGAGCCCTACTTCACACAGAGTGCCGCGGTACGCCCAATGCGGTTGCCGCTGAGAGTTGGCAAGCAACTGCGAATCGCTGTGATTAACTGGTAGCCACCTCTGGCTTTGTGGGGACAGCCCATGGCGGCTGTCTCCACATAACCCCTCCCCAGATCAGCAATTCTGCTACTCTCATCCGCGCGATGCGGGCTGCGGTCATTCTCGGGCTGGGATGTTCTCCTAAAGACCTGAAGCCCTTTCAAACCGAAGCAGCTGTCGAATGGCGCATGGGAATGCCGGCATCGCCCGATGATGCCAACGTCATCTTGTTGTTCGGCGGCGACGGGACCATCCATCGGCACCTGGCACAACTCGTGAAGTTGCGGTTGCCTGTGCTCGTCGTACCCGCGGGAAGCGGGAACGATTTTGCTAGTTCGCTGGGATTGCGGCGCGTCAGTGATTCGCTGGCAGCCTGGAATCAGTTCTGCCAGGGCTCCTCGAATCTGCGTGAGATTGATCTCGGCATCATCTCGCCGATCTATAACGGGGGACAGGCGCCGTCGTCGCCTCATTATTTCTGTTGCGTGGCTGGTGTGGGCCTCGACGGCGAAGTCGCTGGCCGCGCCAATAAGCTTCCCCGCTGGCTGCGCGCTCATGGCGGCTATGCCCTCAGCCTCGTTCCGACCATCTTCGGGTTCGCGCCGTTTCCGATGAGAATCCTGACACCTGCAGAAAGCGACGCCAATACCGGTTCGGATTGGATAGTCCGGTGCGATCAGCCCACGCTCCTTGCCGCCTTTGCAAACACTCCGCTCTACGGTGGCGGAATGAAGATTGCTCCGAAAGCAAAAATGGATGATGGCCTGCTCGACGTCTGCATCGTGGGCGGAGTCGATCCGCTTAGGCTCTTACGCTTGTTCCCAACTGTTTACAGCGGCAATCATCTCAACGTCCGCGAGGTCGAATACTTTCAAGCCAGCCGACTCCGCGTTGAAACCGAACAACCGATGGATGTCTACGCCGACGGAGAATATCTCTGCGCCACGCCCGTCGAGGTTTCGCTGCAACGCAAAGCCTTAAAAGTAATCGCGCCTAAATCGTAATCGGCAGCAACCCGTCGAACTTCGCTCGATCGGACAGCCGAGGGCGGCTGTCCCCACATCTCACCGCTGGTGCTAAACTTTCCTCATGTCTGAGCGACGCTCGCGCACACTGCTCTGGGTTCTGATTGGCGGAGGAGCGTTCTTCCTCTTCGTGCTGGCCGTGTTTACGCTGGTTTACCTGACGCTGCACGCCAGCGGCACGCAATCCGGACTTGGCGGCTTCGGCGACCGCATCGGCGTCGTCGATCTCGACGGAGTCATTCTTTCGCCGCAACCTGTCGTGGACGAGCTCAAGAAATTCGGCGACGACTCCTCGATCAAGGCAATCATCCTGCACGTGAACTCTCCCGGCGGGGGCGTAGCTGCGTCGGAAGAGATTTATCGGGAAGTGAAGCGCATCCGCAGCGAGAAGAAGAAAAAGATTGTGGTTTCGATCGAGACAGTTGGCGCCAGCGGCGCATTCTACGTAGCCTCGGCCTCCGACAAGATTTATGCGGACGAGGGCAGTATCGTCGGATCAATTGGCGTGATCGCACAATGGGTGAATTACGGCGATTTGTTGAAGTGGGCCAAGCTCAAAGACGTCGTCATCAAGACCGGGGAGTTCAAGGATACGGGCAATCCGGCGCGCGATCTGACTCCGGCGGAGCAAGCCTACATGCAGTCGCTGATCGACAACATGTTCGGACAATTCATTAAGGCCGTGGCCGACGGGCGGGGGCTGAAATATGACGATGTGAAGTCCATCGCCAACGGCAAAGTATGGACCGGCCAGCAGGCGCTCTCGATGAAGCTCATCGATAACGTTGGAGACTTCCAGACGGCGGTCGACGATACTGCGAAGATGGTGAACATCAAGGGCGAACCAACGCTGGTACGTCCTGAAAAAGACCGCCGGACGCTGATGGATCTACTGCTTGGGGACGTTTCGCAATATCTGCCAAGCCGGGAAAAACTCATGGAGCAGCAGGTCGGCTTCTACTATCTCTGGAAATAAAGCGGATTCGAATTTCGGGATCTATAGTCGCTTTTTCAGGCTGCAGAAAAGAGCCTCGCACCGGGTCCCAAGACCGTGACTTGCATCCAACCCCTGAAATTTGAGAAGGTTATACGTGCTCGGGGATTGTCCGGGCTTGAGTCAGTCCCCTGCTTGGGGCTTGAGTAGGCAGTGGAGCTGATTTTTTGAATGCGAAAGGTTTGGTGTGAGGGGGCGTTATGACAAAAGCGGATCTGATCGACGAAGTCTCGCGTTTGGCAGAACTTACGCGCAAAGACAGCGAAGTGATCGTAGAAACCATCTTTGATAGCGTGGTGCGCTCCTTACGCGCAGGCGACAAGATCGAGATTCGCGGCTTTGGCAGCTTCCGCACCCGCCAGCGTAAACCGCGTGTCGGACGCAATCCGAAGACCGGCGAGCGCGTGGAAGTTCCCGCGAAGAAGATTCCATTCTTCAAGCCGAGTAAGGAATTGAAAGATTTAGTGAACGTCACCACCGCAGCGGCGCCGGCAAGTCCTGCGCCGCCGGCGGCTTCCGTGCCACCTACGGCATAAACGTATTCCGAACAAGTCAACTGGCGAATCGACCGTTCCCGCCTCGTATTTTGGAAACTTGAGGGGAGGAACTCCTACGGCTTCTCGCGCAAATATAAGTCCGCCACCTTCAACGCCAGTTCTTCGGGATTCACATCCGACCGGTTCGCCAGAACGATAATCGAAAGATTGTCGTTGGGAAATCGCTGGATCGTGGTTCGAAACCCGATGGTTTCACCATCGTGCGACATGCGCGCGTGGCCTTTATACGGAGCGAGAAACCATCCGAAGCCGTAGCTCACGGGCGAGCCATCGGGAAACTTCGCCGGACCAGCGATGAGCCGCACTGGAGTCAACGCCGGCTGCATCTCGGCTTCACTGAGTAGGCTGTGCTCGCGGAGCGCTCGATCCCACTTCGCGAGATCGTCGATCGAGGAATAAATTCCTCCGTCACCCAGGACGGCTGAGGTCGGGCTCTGATCGGTCTGGCGCCATACATTTTTGTCTTTCGTGTGGCCGTAAGCGCGGTGGGGTACCTCGTTCTTGCCTTTTTCAAAGGCAAGCGTATCTCTCATCTTCAACGGCGCAAAGATTCGTTCGTGAAGGAACTCTCCGAACGGTTTGCCCGAGACCTTCTCCACGATCATCGCTAGCACCGCGTAGCCGGAGTTGCTGTACTCCCATTTCGATCCGGGAGGAAATTCGCCGGCGGACTGCTGTTCGAGCAACTTCAACACGCCTGCATCGAGAATCTGCGGAATCTTCTCTTCCGATGTGGTGGGATACTGCTTCATCAAGATGTCTTCGTAATCAGGCAGCCCGGAAGTATGGTTCAGGAGGTTGCGAATCGTGATCAACTTTCCGTACGCGGGAAATTCCGGGAAGAGGTCGGTGAGGTGATCATCGTAGCGCAGCTTGCCGTCGTGCACGAGAAGCATGATGCCCATCGCAGTGAACTGCTTGGTAAAGGATGCAAGACGGAAGTTAGTTTGCGCGTCGATGAGCTGAAGCGTTCGAAGATCGGTGACTCCGTATCCGCGGCGAAAGACGGGCTTGCCGTCGCGCACAACGAGGACTGCGGCGCCGGGGGCGTTGCTGGCTTTAAGAGGAGCGAAGACGGCATCAATCTGGGAAGACGAAACCTGAGCGGAAAAAGAAACAGACAGAGCCAGCGCCAACAGAATTGTCGATCTCATTTATTCCCGGATTCCCGCGACTCCCATCATCCGGCCCGTCTTGCCCTTCTCCGCGCGGTAGGAAAACAGGAGCTCTGGATGACAATTTGTGCAGAGTGGAGCGGTTTCGATGTTCTTCTTCGACACTCCCACAGCCAGCAACTGTTGGCGGTTCGCTTCAACGAGATCAAGATAGATCGTCTTCGGCAAGTCGCTGTGACCGGGAGCGCGAGCCGTCAGAAACAACAGCGGATATTTTTCTCGCACGGGATCGGAGTCCTTCACCTCGCGAAAAAGGCTCGCTCCGTACTCAAACTGCGATTCGAACTTGATCCGCACTTCTTCGCCAACGGCGTAGCAGCAACCTTGGATGCCCGGACCGATTGCAGCTTTCAAATCGCGAGGCCGAGTTCCGAAGCAGCGATGCATCTCACCCACGCCCTTCTCGACAATGCGTTGCACCGTGCCACGCCATCCCGCGTGAAAAACGCCGACAGCGTAGCGCTTCGTGTCGACCAGAATCACTGGCAGACAGTCAGCAGTCTGGATCGCCAGTAACAAGTGCGGAGTCGCAGTAATTAGGCCATCCCCAGTCAGCGGTTCTTCGGAGATCGAGTCAACACAACGAATGATGTCGGAATGGATTTGCCGCACAGTGATGAGAGGCCAGAACGAATCGCGGGACTTCCCCGTACGCCGTCCTGTGCGCTTCACGGCACCCAGTTCTTTCATGAATGCGATGCGATTGCGTTCTACCGCGGCACGCAAATCGTCTTTGGTAAAGCCGAGATTCAAATCTCCCTTGCCATAGACGCGCGAAAATCCACCGGCACGTGTAGAGAAGCCATGAATGAGCCATGGAATCCGGCTCAAATGGGGCATACGGATGATGTTGAGTTTGGTTTTGCTCGGGACCCTGGTCGGCACTCGTCTATGTTACTTGAAGAACGAAAACGTGAGCGGACAGTCCCGTCCGTTTGCTCCTGCTGACGGCCTCCGCTATAGTTTTAGTCATGTTTGAGAACTTCTCTGCCACCGACCGCTGGACCAAAAAGCAAGTGCACTGCGTGTATCAGGCTCAGATTGTAGCCATCGCTACAAGGCATGCCGATGCCGTGGACTACAAGTTTCTGGTCGATGGGCGCAAGGTCTCGGTCGCCCTGCCGCATCCCGCGTGGGTTGAGTATCATAAGCTTACCGGAACGATGATCACCGACTCGCTGGGCGTCGAAATCGCGGGGCACTACCTGAAATCCGCACTCGAAGCAGGCGAAGGCGTTGGACGTGAGATGTATTCACTGACGATCGAAGAAACGCTGAAGCACCTCGATGCTGCCGTAGCGGAAATGCAAGCCCAGCCCGCATAGCCGAACCGCGTACGAACCGTCGCCTGGACTGTTCCGCGGCGACTAAGACTCGTGTTGCACGAGATTTCTGATCTCAAATCCTCTCGCAAACCAGCGCGACATCTGCTACCGTTCCATCCTCAAATCCGTCCAACGGACCAAAGCCAACGCCTGCGCGGAGGATCCATGTCCACAACTCTCTCGCCCAGCCCCGAAGCCGCCAGCACTAGCTCTGTTTCCGCTGCTGGAAGAATCGACGCCATCGACATTCTCCGCGGGCTGGTCATGGTGATCATGGCGCTCGACCACACGCGCGACTATTTCTCGCATCTTCGCTTTGAGCCGGAAAACCTCGCTCGAACCTGGGGCGCCCTTTTCTTTACCCGCTGGATCACGCACTTTTGCGCCCCGCTTTTCTTTTTCCTCGCGGGCACGGGAGCATCCTTCTACGGCCGCCGCCGCACTGCCGCTGAACTCAGTCGATTTCTCTGGACGCGCGGGCTATGGCTGATCGTACTGGAGTTCACGGCTGTTGGTTTCGCTTGGGCGTTTCAGTATCCCTTTGGCATCTTCGGCGTCATCTGGGCCCTGGGCGCTTCGATGGTTCTGATGGCAGCACTCGTCCGCCTTCCCGTGCGATGGCTGGCAGCACTGTCTGTGCTCGTGATCGTGACGCATGATCTCTTCGACCATATTCGTCCTGCGCAATTCGGTTCTCTTGGGTGGGTTTGGAAACTGCTCCACGTTCGCGGATTCGTGCAGTTGCCGTTTAATGTCCCGGAGTTCGTGCTGTTCCCGATCATCCCATGGGTCGCGGTCATGGGCGCAGGTTATGCATTCGGCACAATTTTTGCGCTCGAGCCGGAGCGGCGACAGAAAATCACGTTACGCCTCGGGGCAGTCCTTACGCTGGCATTCATCCTGCTGCGAGTCACCAACGTTTATGGGAATCCTCCAGCAGGACTGGGTGGCGTATCGCAGGGAGATTGGCACGTTCAGTCCACGATTGGAAAAACGGTTATTCTATTCTTCGACGTTGAGAAGTATCCGCCATCGCTTCAGTTTTTGCTGATGACTCTTGGGCCATCGCTCTTGCTTCTGTCGTGGCTCGATAAACGCAGTACGCGACATGCCACGTCCGGCGTGGAATCTGCGCTCTTGATCTACGGCCGCGTCCCTTTGTTCTTTTACGTCCTGCACCTCTATTTGATTCATGCGCTCGCCGTCGCTATGGCGCTGCTTTTCCACCAGCCATTCCACTGGCTGCTGCAAGGCGCATTTTTCCTGAACGACATTCCGTTTGGATACGGCCACAATCTTCCATTCATCTACCTGATGTGGATCACGGCCGTGGCCATCCTCTACCTGCCGTGTCGCCGGTGGGCAAATCTGAAGAAGCGACGGAAGGATTGGTGGCTGAGCTATCTGTGATGTGCGTGGGCGAAATCTGCGAAGCGCACCGAAGGTCTTAGATCACAACCGCTTCTTTGTACTCTCCGAAGACGCGCCGCATCGCATCGGAAATCTCTCCGACTGTGGCGCATGCTTCGACGGAGGCAAGAATCCGCGGCATGACATTCGCGCCTGATCGCGCGGCATCTTCGACTGAAGCTAGGGCCGCTTTGCACGGACCAGCGTCGCGCCTCGCTCGCAAAGCGCGGACGCGCTCAATCTGCCGTGGTTCGAGCGCAGGATCAATTCGCTGAATCGGAATCGGTTTTTCTTCCTCGACCTCAAATCGGTTGACGCCGACTACGATCGCTTCTTCGCTGTCGACTCGCTGCTGATATTCGTAAGCGGCGTTTTGAATTTCCTGCTGGACGAATCCGCGTTCAATGGCCTTGAGCATTCCTCCGAGCACTTCGATCTTGCCTAGATATTCTGCCGCACGACTCTCGATCTCGTTAGTCAGACTCTCCACGTAATACGACCCCGCCAGCGGATCGATGGTCTGCGGAGCACCGGATTCGTACGCAATTACTTGCTGCGTCCGCAACGCAATTCGCGCTGCCTGCTCCGTAGGAAGCGCCAAAGCCTCGTCGTATGAATTAGTGTGCAGCGATTGTGTTCCGCCCATCACGGCAGCTAGAGCCTGGATGGCCGTGCGGACGATGTTGTTTTCCGGTTGCTGCGCGGTCAGCGTCGATCCGGCAGTCTGCGTGTGGAAGCGCAGCATCCACGAGCGCGGATTCTTCGCCTTAAAGTGTTCACGCATGATGCGTGCCCACATGCGCCGCGCGGCGCGGAACTTCGCGACTTCCTCCAGAAAATTGCTGTGCGCGTTAAAGAAGAACGATAGCCGCGGCGCGAACTTGTCGATGTCGAGTCCGGCCTTGATCGCAGCCTCGACGTAGGCCATTCCATTGCCGAGCGTGAATGCGACTTCCTGCACCGCAGTAGATCCTGCTTCTCGCATGTGATAGCCGGAGATCGAAATCGTGTTCCACTCGGGAACGTTTTCATTCGTCCAAGCGAACATGTCGGTAATAACGCGCATCGCCTGCTGCGGTGGATAGATATATGTTCCGCGCGCGATGTATTCCTTCAACACATCGTTCTGCACCGTTCCTGACAGCTTCCGGACGTCGGCGCCCTGCCGCCGCGCCACGGCCACATACAGGGCCAGCAGAATGGACGCCGTCGCATTGATCGTCATCGATGTAGAAATCTTGGTCAGATCGATGCCGTCGAAAAGCCTCTGCATGTCTTCGATCGAATCAATCGCAACGCCAACCTTCCCGACTTCACCGCCGGCGAGCGCGTGATCGGAGTCCATTCCGATTTGCGTCGGCAAATCAAACGCAACCGACAGCCCCGTAGTTCCGTTGGCGAGCAGATATTTGTAGCGCTTGTTCGACTCTTCGGCGTCGCCCATGCCGGCGTATTGGCGCATTGTCCACAGACGGCCGCGATACATCGTGGCTTGCACGCCGCGGGTAAATGGATATTCCCCCGGATATCCAATTTCGCTTTCGTAGTCGGAGCCTTTGAGATCGGCGGGAGTGTAGAGTGGCTTTACCGGGATGTGGGACGAAGTTTCAATTTCCACGGGACTCGCGGACGCACTACTCAACTTCTGGCTCATCGGCTTTCACCAAACGAAACCGCTGCGGTCATGCCGGCGATCACTGGCGCTGGCTCTTTCTTCGCACTCTCCAAAATGAACTCAGCCCGAACCAGGCAAAGGTCACGGAAAAGAGCATCGCAACAGCTGCGCGGCCTGGGCCGACTTGTCCCGCGTGATATTTCGCATATTCCTTCCAAGCAGCGCCGGCGAAACTCAGTGACATGATGAGGAAAATGACGCCTGTCACCTCGAGCCACAACTGATGCAAGACATGGCTGAAGGAACGCGCCGTCGTGCGAGCAGCGCTCATTACGGCGCTGAACGTACGACTCCGGCCAGCTTGCTGGCTCGCAACTCGCGCGACCGCTCCCACTTTGCGCCAGGTTGAAACTTTGCTCACGATCTCGATTTTAGCAGCCTGTGGCGCTACAATGACGCAACTCTAAGTCGCAGCGAACCGTTCTTCTGCCTGGGGCATCTATAAGGAGTAAGAGTTTATGCAGACTTCCGCGCCCGACCTGAATCAACTGAAATCCCGCATGAAAGCCACATGGATGTCTGGCGATTTTGGTCAGATTGCGAACTATAGCGCCAAAGAAGCAGCAAACTTTGTTGAGCGGATTGGACTCAAGCCCGGCTCCAAAGTTCTCGACGTGGCGTGCGGCACGGGCAATACCACGATCCCGGCAGCCAAGACCGGTGCCTCAGTCACTGGAGTGGATATCGCCACGAATCTGCTGGAGCAGGCGAAAACGCGAGCAGAGTCGGAGCAACTCAAAGTTCAGTTTCAGGAGGGCGACGTCGAAGAGTTGCCGTTTCCGGATCACAGTTTCGATGTGGTCTTAAGCATGTTCGGAGCGATGTTCGCTCCGCGCCCGGAGAAAGTTGCTGCGGAGTTGATGCGAGTCTGCAAACCGGGCGGCGTCATCTCCATGGCGAATTGGACGCCTGAAGGTTTTGTCGGCAAAACATTTCAGGCCACAGCCAAAATGGTGCCTCCACCGCCTGTGCCTCCGCCAGTGCTTTGGGGAGACGAATCGGTAGTGCGGCAACGTCTCGGGAGCGGCGCGAAGCAGCTAACTTGTACTCGGCAGCATGTCCATTTTGTATATCCGTTCACGCCTAAGGAGACGGTCGATTTCTTCCGAAAATATTTCGGCCCGACCCAGATGGCATTCTCGCGATTGGATGAAGAGAATCAAAAAGTTTTCGCAGATCAAATGGAATCTTTGTGGGCGGAACACAACACCGCCAAGGACGGAACGACGGCGGTGAAGGGTGAATATCTCGACGTGCGCGCAATTCGCGCGTGACGCGGGAAAGTGGTAACTTGAATTTTAGCTAGGGGGACTCAGTGGATCCACAACTCAAACAACTCATGAAAGAGCTCGGCGACGCAATCAACGAATCTCTTTCCGACTCTGAGCAGATCTCTGAAGTCGTCTCCCGAATCAAAGAAGGCGGGTACGACATCTTCCTGGTCCTCGAAGCGACTATTGGCGTCAGCAAACAGGGGGAGAAGAGTTCCGACAAAACCTCTCTGGTTTCCACCCTCTCAACGAACCCCGAGTTCAAGATCAATGATCAGGATCTGAAATTTCTAAAGTCACTCCGCATCAAGATCGACGAAGACAAGAAAGAAAAATAGAAAACTGTAGAGCTACCAGTTTCCTACTTTTCAACCGAATTTAGTCCGACAGGACCTGATTCAGCACCTGCTCTACGGCGCGATCTGCCTCGATGATCGAGGATTTATGATCGGGCATTCCCGAAAGATCGACGTTAGCGAAGGCAATTCTCCCGAAAGGTGCTGCTCGAAGAACATCTCCCGGTGCGGGTTTGCCATCTTTTCCAAAGTAAAAGCCCGGGGCTGGACTCGCATAGGCGTGCCCCCAACGGTTCAGGATGATTCCCGCGATATCTCGCCGTGCGTCGAAGCCCGAGGTCGCAAACATATCTGAGAACTGTTGCCGAATCTGCCGTTCGTATTCGCGAAACGGTGTTGAAATCATTTCTGCGCGGCCGAGGTGTCCTTGATCTTCGGCTGTTCGACCGGGATGCGGGTAGAGCACTTTGATGGTGAGCACCACGGGAGAGTCAGGGCCGATGGTTGGCAAATCCGTTCCGCAGAGCGCCAGTTTCCTGATCTGCACATAGCTTCCCATGCCTTCGAACCACTGGCAGCCGGAGATGCCCATTTTGTAGAGAAATCGCCAGTTTCTCACGGCGACATTCGCCACCATGCAAGGCGAACGATAGAACTGCGCATATGCCGCCTTGCGGTCCTCCGGGAGATCACGCACGATGTGCTTCGTCGTCCAACTCCCGCCCGCCATCACTACCGATCGCGCTTTCACGCGATAGGTCTTTCCGCCGCGAGTGTAGGCGATGGTCACAGACCCTGACTTCGACGGATCGCCATCGTGTTTCACCCAAACCGCGGTCGAACCCAACCGGATTCGGACTGCCGCACCGGGGCGATCGAGTGCGGAGAAATTGACGCTGCCGCGGCTGACGTTTTCAATCGAGCTCGCGCCCGCAATCGACTCCGGAATCATCGTCTTCACGATCAGGCGGGCGATGCCGCTATTTCCGTCGGGAAACATCTGGTTCCCGTCTTCTTCGAATACGCCGAGCGAATCGAAGGCATATGCCGTATAGGCCGAGAGTGCATCAGGTCCAAGACCGAACGCGCTGCCTTCATCGAAGAGAAATGTTCGAATAGTTTCGCGGCTGATGCTGTGCCGCTCGATCAAGTAGTCCTCGAGTGTCATCGTGTCGAGCCGGCGCGAAAGGGCGTCACCGCGGTACTCCGGTGTTTGCGCTTTCGTTGGATCGGGCGATTGATAGCGAAGCCACTCCTCCTTGGCCTTCTCGGAAATCGGAGCCCCATCCAACTTCCTGCTCCACGGATCTGTCAGCCACACTCCTTGCGGTCGGCCGAATTTCGCGCCGAAGTACAAACCGTAAGGCGCAGAGCCCAGATATGGCGTGCGTTCCAACCGTATCTCAGGTTCCGGGCTGTTCCATTTCTGATACTCCAGCTGCATGGGTTTCAGGCCGATCGATTCATAGAATCGCGCGATAAAACTGTGCGGATAGGGAATCTGAAAAAGTGCCGAGCCTTGATGCGCAGTCAATGGGCGCCCGTCGACCAGAAACTCATTACGCTTGGCCTCGCCACCAAAGATGGGATGATTGTCGATCACGAGGCAGGTCTTGCCTTCTCCGCCCTTGCGTTGAAACATCAGAGCAGCGGCGAGTCCGCTGATGCCTCCACCAACAATTACGCAATCGAACGTCTCGCCCGTATCAATCACGTCAGCTGGAAGACTCTCGAATAGCCCGTCGCGAATCTGATGGCCGGCCTCCAAGACTGCGGCGGTGTTGCCGTTGGAGTTTGCGTAATCACCGACGCCGCCATAACCAGTCCAATCACTGTTCTCCGACCCAGAAGAATTTTCTTTCGACTGTGCGAGCAACTGCGCAGGTGACACAGGATTGAGCAGCAGCCCGCCGGATGCCAACAGAGATGAATTCAGAAAGTCTCGCCGCGTGATATTGCCGTCGAGTCCGAGAGCCTTGTCTGTCGGTGAATCTCCAGCCGGTCCATAGTTGCTACGCGATTTGTCGTACGGATCGATTTTCACGTTCTTCCTCAACTTGCCCCCGCGCCGAAATCTCATCCGGCATCGCCAAGCATTATATGTTTGTTGTGAATTTACCGACTCCCGGCAACCTTGTGCGCTTGTGCTACCATCTACTGTTTTCTTTTCACATCTGCCGTGTGAGAAGCGCAATTCTGTAATGAAGTAGCGTCGGGATCTGAGGGTCCGTAATGAAAGACACTCTTGGGGTTCTGTTGGCAGGCGGCGCGGGTGAACGACTTTACCCACTCACTCGCGATCGAGCGAAGCCCGCAGTCACATTCGGCGGCATCTACCGCATTATCGACATCACGCTTTCCAATTGCCTCAACTCCGACCTGCGCAAGGTTTACATCCTGACCCAGTACAAGGCGCTTTCTCTGAACCGCCATATTCGCGAAGGCTGGAACATTCTGGGCCGTGAAGTCGGAGAGTTCGTCGAAGTCCTTCCTCCCATGAAGCGCGTAAGCGATCAGTGGTATCAAGGCACAGCCGACGCCGTCTATCAGAACATTTATTCGATCGGCTCCGAGCAACCGAAGCGTGTGCTGATTCTTTCCGGCGACCACATCTACAAGATGGATTACGGCAAGATGCTCACGCAGCACGAGGACTCGGGCGCCGACATCACGCTTGCTACGATCCAGATCGATCCCAAGGAGACATACCAATTTGGCGTGGTCGATGTCGACAAGGAAGGCAGAATCCGCGGCTTCCAGGAAAAGCCAAAGGTCACGACTCTGCGCTCTCCTCTGAATCCAGAAAAAGTGGCGGGATCGATGGGCGTTTACCTCTTTAATGCCGACGTGCTCATTCCCGTGTTGCTGAAAGATGCCGAGGATCCGAAGTCGAGCCACGATTTCGGCAAAGACATTCTGCCCAAGATGGTCGATGACTACCGCGTGTACGCTTTCGACTTTGTCGACGAGAATAAAAAAGAAGCGTTGTACTGGCGCGACGTAGGGACGCTCGAGGCGTACTACGAAGCGAACATGGACATCGTTTCGGTGTCACCCATCTTCAATCTGTATGACGAAGAGTGGCCGATCCGCACGCACCAGCGCCAGTATCCTCCCGCGAAATTCGTCTTCGCAGAATCCGGACGTACCGGCACCGCACTCGATTCGATTGTCTCGAATGGATGCATCGTCTCCGGCGGCGTAGTCAAGAATTCCGTTCTCTCGCCCGACGTGCGCGTGAATTCCTATTCTGAAGTGGAGGATTGCATCCTCTTCTCCCACGTCAGCGTCGGACGCCGCTGCCGCATTCGTCGCGCGATCCTCGACCGTGACGTGCACATCCCCGAAGGAACAACCATCGGTTATGACGCCGAGGCCGACCGCCAGCGATACTTCGTTACCGAGAGCGGCATCACCGTGGTGACTCGCGACTATTCGTTGTTCGAGAATCCCGTGACGGTGGATTACTTCACTAGCGAATAGGACGCGACGGAACGAGCGGCGACTACGTTGTCTTTCGTGCCTAGCCCGCTTTTGTTCCAAAACGAACTGCCCAAAAAAATCGATATTGCAGTCTCAACCTGTTCCGTCCATTACAGTTACCGGCCTCTAGGTTACGGCGCGGAATCTTCCTTGAAACTACTAATGGCCCGTTTTTGCTATTGACTCACTTAATACGGCGCTCATAATCGCTGGGGGATTCACTATCTTCAGATTCCTGGGGCGACTTTCGTGACAGAACGGTGTTCCTTCTTACGCCTCCCGGTTCTCAACTGTCGGAGCGTGAAACCCAATCACCAACCTCGTTTTCAAGGAGTGGGATCCATGAGAAGTACCCGCAAGAATCAGCTGAAGCTTGCACTCACCGGCGTTTTGACCGGTGTGTTGTTAGCCTTTTTCGCATTGCCGGTCGGCGCACAGCCGGTCGATGAAACTCACCCAGCACCCAGCCGAATGATCACCTACGACTCGGCACACGAAGTCACGATTAACGGCACGGTGAAGTCCGTTCTGGCCAAGCACGTCGCTGGCAGTCCGGCAGGTATGCACCTTCTGGTGACCGGCGCGCAAGGAACAGTGGACGCTCATGTTGGCCCATTCATTCCCAAGACGATCCGGCAGGCACTGCACATGGGACTTCCGCTGGAGGTTGTCGGATCGATGACCACCGTTCGCGGGAAGCAATTCCTCCTTGTCCGGCAACTGATTTATGGCGGACAGACAATTACCGTCCGCAACTCTCATGGGTTCCTTCTGGCCCCGGCGCGGTCATCGCTTGATCCGAGTCCAAAAACGAATAGCAAGCTGACTCTGAACGGGGGTGGACTGTGAGATATATCCAGGCGATTTCGACAACTCTGGCCGTCTGCATGATGGCCGCGCTGGTAGCTTGCAGCTCCGGCAGCAGCAGTTCCACCGGCGGTGGCGGAGGAGGGACCACCCCGATCAGCGTCGCCCTTACGGGTGCGCCGTCCAGCCTCGGCCCGAACGGAACCGCGTCGATCACAGCCACTGTGAGCAACGATTCGGCTGCTAAGGGCGTTACGTGGAGTTGCACGCCGGCATCTTCTTGCGGCTCATTTAATCCCACCGCCACGGCCAGCGGCACTGCCACCACCTACACCGCGCCCGGAACGGCGGGTTCGGTCGTGGTTACGGCGACCTCGGTCAGCGATACAACGAAGACGGCATCGGCCACGATCAGCGTTGCCGTTACGCAAATTACATTGGCCGACGGGAATTACGTCTATGCGCTCAGCGGCTCCGATGCCAATGCGAGTCCTTACACCTTGGTTGGCGTTTTCACCCTGGCGGGTGGAATACTTACTGCCGGCGAGCAGGATTTCGTCGATGACATCAATGGCGATTTGCACGACGCGCTCAATCCAACAGGCAGCGGTTACACGACCACGGCAGATGGAAACCTGCAGCTGACACTGACAACTTGCGCTGGCTCGACTTGCACCGCAGTTGACACGTTAATCGGACCCGGCGGCAACGGCATCGAGACCATCAACGGCTCGATGGTGTCATCAACGCGGGCGCGATTGATTGGTTACGACACATTCGCAACCTCCAGCGGCACGCTCGACACGCAAGATGCGACGGCAGCGGCTGCAACGCCAACTGGGCCATACATCTTCTCCGCTGGTGGCTATCAGGGAATTGCCGGCGGCGGCATCTTGAACTTCTCGGGCTCGACGACGGTTAACCCCACGGGAACGGTGGTAGATCTAAACCAGGGCGGTACCGTTGAACTCGGCGATACGATCACTGCTAGCCAAGTGCTGGCGCCCGATGCTACAGGACGCGTGCAAGTCCAGGTGACCCTGAACGACGCGGGCACAGAGGTCATCAACCTAGTTGGCTACATCGTGGACGCTTCGCGAATTCAGATCGAGTCTGGGAACGTTCCCATCGCAGGCGCAGCGTACGCCCAAAACACCGCGAGCCTGGGTGTGTCAGGCAACAGCTACGTCTACGCCATGTTGGGAAGCGATCCGATCGGCGGATTCCAGTCGGCAGGCGTTCTCACCATGGGATCGGGACTCACAGTCAGTGGGGCGATCAGCACCAACGATCTGGCAAACTTCCAAGTTCCGTCGGCTTCAATCACCGGGGGAACCTACGTAGCTGATACCACGAACGTGGGCCGCTATACGCTAACCGGCGTCACCAACGGCGTCACCACGTTCAATATCCAGCTTTACGTGGATGGAAACGGCAACGCCCTCGTGCTCACGGCGGATACAACCGATGTGCTCGAAGGCTTGGCCTACCAGCAAACAGCGAGTGCGACCATGAGCGGAACCTATGTCATGAACGACACCGGAGCAAACGACGGCACCACCGAGTTTGAACTTGACGCCGTCGGACCGGTCACGACAGGGACTGGAACGTTCTCCGGCTTCGCCGACTTGAACTGGTTGAATCTAGCCGCGACCCCCACGCAAACTGCCGATCTCACCGTTGCTGGTGCATTCACTGCTCCTTCGAGTGGTGTCTCTACCGGTACCGGTAACACAATCACAGGTCTGGATGTGACAACCGCTGCGAATGCAGATGCGTTCGACTATTACGTGGTCGACTCGACCAGGGTGATAGCCCTCGATGTAGACGCGAACTTGTCACAACTCGACTTGGCGTTCTTTGAGGCGACACAGTAGGCTGTCACTCGAACCTCAACCTCAGTGGCGCACTTCGGTGCGCCACTTTTTTTATGCCCGCCGCCGCCGAAACGATTCTCCCTCCCGCCGCACTATCCTTCTAGTTGCGGCAATTGCCTATTTGCGCAGTGCCGATTATCCTTGCCCAACTTAGGACGGGGCTGGCGGATGATTGGGGAACGTCTGTCGCATTACCAGATCGTGGAGCGGATCGGCGCCGGCGGCATGGGCGTGGTCTACCGCGCGCACGATGAGCAGCTCGACCGCGACGTCGCAATCAAAGTTTTGCCCGCGCGCGCCCTCGCCGACGACGCTGCCCGCAAACGCTTCCGCAAAGAAGCCCTTTCTCTTGCCCGCCTGAATCATCCCAACGTAGCAACCGTGCATGAGTTCGGAAGCCAAGGCGATATCGACTTTCTGGTGATCGAGTACATCGCCGGAATCACCCTGGATGCGAAGCTTGCCCGAGGGCCGCTGGCCCCAACTGAAGTCGTTCGACTCGGCGTTCAACTCGCTGCGGGGCTCGAAGCTGCGCACCGCGAAGGCGTCGTTCACCGCGACCTGAAGCCGGGCAACCTGCGACTGACGACCGACGGCCGCTTGAAGATTCTGGACTTCGGTCTAGCCCAGTTGATGCCTCACGCCAGCGATCAAGGGATGACTGCGACCGTCACGCAATCGCAGGAAACCAGCGGCACCTTACCCTATATGTCTCCCGAGCAATTGAGCGGAGAGATGGCTGATGCGCGCACCGATATCTGGGCCGCTGGCGCCGTGCTCTACGAAATGGCGACAGGCAAACGCCCCTTTTCGCAGACGGTCCCGGCGCTGCTGATCAACTCAATTCTGAATCAGACTCCCGAAGCTCCGAGCAAGCTCAATCCCGCCATCCCGACGTCACTGGATACGGTGATCGTGAAAGCGATGGCACGCGATCGGGCTCAGCGCTACCAGTCCGCCGCCGAGTTGGGCGCAGACCTGGAGCGGCCGCAAGCTCTTACATCGGCGGTGGTCCTCACAGTGCGCCAGAAGCACCGCCTCGCGCCGATCCTTGTGCTCACGGCCCTCGTGCTGTTCTTAACTGCGGGAACATATTTCGTTCTGCATCGCGGCAAGAAACCAGTCACAACGGCGACAGTCAATCGTCGGCGATCCGTGGCTGTGCTCGGCTTCAAAAATCTATCCGCCAACCCAGAGAAGTCGTGGCTCTCTACGGCAATTTCGGAGATGCTGACCACCGAACTCAGCCAAGGAGACCAACTGCGAACGATCCCGGGAGAGAGCGTGGCTCAAATGAAAGCCAGCCTCGCCTTGCCCGACGCCGACAGCTTCAGCCAGGAAACTCTGACGCATATCCGGCAAAATTTGGGCAGCGACGACGTGGTGCTTGGGTCCTACTTGCCGCTCGGCAACGGACAACTCCGCCTCGACCTCCGCCTGCAAGACACCGCTGCGGGAGTAACTCTGGCTTCGGTATCGGAAAAAGGCAACGAGTCGGAGATCGACAGCCTCGTCAACCAGGCAGGCGCCGAATTGCGCGCCAAGTTAGGCGTGGGCTCGTTATCGGAGACGCAAACGGCCGTTGTGCGCGCGTCATTGCCGTCGAATCCCGAAGCCGCGCGCCTGTATTCGGAAGGGCTGCAGCGCCTTCGTCTGTTCGACGCCCTGGGCGCGCGGGCGTCGCTGGAAAAAGCTGCACAACTCGCTCCGGATCACGCCCCGACTCATTCCGCCCTGGCCGATGCCCTGAACACACTGGGCTATGAGGACAAAGCCAAGGAACAGGCGAAGAAGGCGCTCGAGCTTTCCTCGAAGTTCTCGCGTGAGGAGCGTCTTCTGATCGAGGCCCGCGCCCACGAACTTCTGGAAGAAACGCCGCAGGCCGTCGAAAAGTACCGCGAGCTTTGGGAATTTTTCCCCGACAACGTGGACTACGGTTTGTTTCTGGCGCGTACGCAGTTGGCTGCCGGCACTGCCAACGACGCCGAAAATACTCTGGCGGATCTGCGGCGCATTTCGGTGTCTGAAGTCGATGCCGCTCGAATCGACCTGGCAGACGCCGAAGTTCGTTCATCGGTGGGCGACTTCAAGAGTGTGCAATCTTTGTCGGATCGTGCGGCAGTCAAGGGACGAGCGGTGGGCGCCAGTTTGCTGGCGGCCCAGGCGCTTCAGCTGGAAGGACATTCGTGGGAACGCATGGGAGATTTGCAGAAAGCGGCGCAGCTCGCCAGCCAAGCGAGAGAACTTTATGTGTCCGCCGGAGACCGGAGGGGCGCAGCGCGCTGCGTGGTGACATTGGGAGACTTGCTTTACGACCAGGGAGACTATGCTGGCGCGAAAGAGCAATTCGATAGCGCGCTGGCTGACTTCCGTAAGATCGGCGCCCGGAAGAGCGCTCGCGCTGCGCTTGAGCGAATCGGGAATGTCTTCTATTCGCAAGGACAACTGCGCCAGGCCCAGGAATACTACGAGCAGGTTCTACGCTTCGATCAGGAGATCAACGACCGCTTCGGGCTCGCCAGCGACTACGGCAACCTGGCAAATACTCTCGACGGTCTCGGAGAATTGACACAGGCCATGGCGATGCAGAAAAAAGCTCTGCTGACGTTCAACGATGTGGGCAACAAGCGGGGCGCCTCTGACACGCTGAACAACACAGGCAATGTTTGGGTGGAGATGGGAGAACTGGGCGAAGCCAAGAAGGATTTCGGGCAATCCGCAGCCATGATGCGGGAGATATCGTATCGCCATGGCCAGCCGCTTCCGATCTCGGGCATGGGCGATACTCTTTTCGCGCAAGGCGATCTGGCCGGCGCACGCAAGCAATATGAAGACGCGATAGCGATTGCCAAAGAGATCAACGACGCTGATATTACCGCCCAAGATATTGCTTCGCTCGCGTCGATAGACCTGGCGGAAAAAAAATATCGCGACGGCGAAATGCACGCCCGGCAATCCGCCGAGCAGTACGAAAAATCAAGCTCCTGGGGAAATGCCGCCTGGGCCGAAGCAATTTTGGCGCGAAACCTGGTCGGCGAAGGCAAACTGACCGATGCCGAGAACATCGCCGCGAAAGCAATCACGCTCTCCGGCAAGTCGACTGGACAGACTCCGCGCTACGAAGCCGCTTTCGCAGACGCTTATGTGAAAACAAAGACCGGAAAAACAGCCGAGGCGCGGCGGGAACTGGAGGCAACCCTCACCTCCGCGCACAAACTGGGATACCGGTTGTATGAATATCAGGCTCGATTGGCGTTAGCCGAAATCGAACTGCAGTCGCGGTCGCCCTCCGCGAGCGTACATCTCACCGCGCTGGAAAAAGAGTGCCGCGAACACGGAGCTTTGCTCATCGCTCATCAGGCGCAGGAATTGCTCGATGAAACGAAAGCGCCGGGCCGATAACTTCAGTCCACGTCAATGTGCCTTTCGAGCTTGAGCAATCTGCAATTCGGCACCTGTCCCTTCGACTGAAGCCCGAGCCAATTCATTCAACAGCTCATGCTGCGACACCTGCTACGATGAATGCAGCGACAAACACCTTCTCGGGAGGTGCTTGTCATCCCTGTTATCCATCCGCGGCATGCCGCGGGTGCAAGACTCACTGTCGAAGTCTCGTGATGTGATCCGGTCTGCGTACACGCCTTACCTACTGCAACGACTGTATGCCGGAATCCGACTCCGAACGCATCTACATTCTGGTGAGTTGGAATCTCGCATCTAACCAACGAGCTTTGCCATTCGGGCTGGCAAGCTCGGACGCGCACGCGTCCAGAAAGGTTTGAAGTTCATGAACAAAACCCTGTTGAAATATGGTTTCAGGAGACCTAAAGCGCTGGCCTGGGTTGGGGCAATCCTTGCCTTCACGCTTTTGTCCGTTGCGATACCACTGGCGGCGCAGGATCAGGACGATCCTCCAGGCCGCGTAGCGCGCTTGGGATACATGGACGGCTCTGTCTCGTTTCAGCCTGCCGGAGAATCCGAGTGGGTCGAAGCAGTTCCCAATCGTCCGATGACGACGGGCGACAAGCTATGGGCCGATCGCGATTCGCGTGCCGAAGTGCAACTGGGATCGGCGACGATCAATCTCGCGCCAAATACTGGATTTTCTTTTCTCAATCTTGACGATCGCACGATCCAGATTCAGCTCAGTTCGGGAAGCATCAACATCCGCGTTTGGAATCTCGATCGGGACAACGTATTCGAAGTCGACACCGCCAATCAGGCCTTCAGCATCTATCAGCCCGGCCGCTATCGCCTCGATGCTTCGGAAGATGGCAGCAACACCGTAGTGACAATCCGTGAGGGCCAGGGAGAATCCACCGGGAACGGGCAGAGTTACACCATGCATTCCGGGCAGCGATTCATTTTCAGCGGGACCACATCACTCAACGCCGAAGTCGAAGAGATCGGCGGTCCGGATGATTTCGACCGCTGGGCCGACGGACGCGAGCGTCGCTACCAGGATTCCCCCTCGGCGAAGTACTGCTCGCAACGCGTCGTCGGATTTCAGGATCTGGATGACAACGGTGACTGGCAACCTTCTCCCGACAACGGATACGTCTGGTATCCGAGAGTCGGTCCGGGATGGGCTCCATATCATGACGGGCACTGGGCGTGGATCGATCCCTGGGGATGGACTTGGGTAGACGATGCGCGCTGGGGGTATGCGCCCTTCCATTACGGCCGTTGGGCCGTTTTCGCAGGACGGTGGGGATGGATTCCGGGGCCGCGGGAAGAGCGCCCCGTCTACGCCCCTGCCCTCGTGGCATTCGTTGGCGGCGGATTCGCTGCTGGCGCAACCGTCGCATGGTTCCCACTAGGCCCGCGTGAAGTGTACGTTCCTTCGTACCGCGTGAGCCCCGCCTACGTGAATCGTGTGAACGTTACCAACACGACAGTAAATGTCACGCAGGTCACGAACGTCTACAACACGACGATCGTCAACAACAACACCACCATCAACAATGTCACTTACGTGAACCGGAACGTCCGCGGCGGGGTGACTGCGATGCCGCAGCAGGCTTTTGCCAGCGCGCAGCCCGTGTCGCGCACCGCAGTTGCAGTGAACCAGCAAGATCTAGCGCGCACGTCCGTCGTTTCAAGAGCGGCCGTGCCTCCGGTCCGCGAAGCTGTCCTTGGCCCGCATACCAACACGGCGAATCGTGTCGCGATGCCTCCGCAAACGGTAGCTAACCGGCCAGTGATTGCCAAGGCTACCGCTCCTCCGCCTCAGCCGTCATTCGCGGCAAGGCAGCAGGTTTATGCACAGCATCCAGGCCAACCTGTGGGACGACAGCAGATGCAACAATTGCGTCCCGCGAACGCGCCTGCATCGCCTCTGGTGAAACAAGCGCCGCCGGCGAAAGCAGCGACGCCAACTCCCGCCACTAACCGGCCTGGAAATCAGCCTATGAATCAGCCCGGGAATTCGGTGGGCAACACGCGTCCCGGTGGAAATACGCCGCCTGCCGCTCAACCGACTCCGGGAAATCAGCCGGCCGGAAATAATCGTCCGGGAACGACTCGACCCTTTGAGCCGCCGGTGCGCAATGATCGACCACCGTCTGCACAGCCGAACAACCAGCCGCAATCCGTGCAACCGCAGCCGAATCAGGCTCGTCCCAATCAGCCGCTGCCAAATCAATCGCAACCGAATCAGCCGCAGCCCAACCGGCCGCAGCTGAATCAACTGGCACCAAACAATCGTCCGGAGAATAACGCTCCAACCGCACCATCCAACAACCGGCCGCCATCTGCGCAGCCCAACAATCGCCCAGAGCCGAATCAACCGCGCCCGAACCAGCCGATGCCGGATAACCGTCCGACACCCCAGCAACAACCGCAAAACACACGGCCGACTCCTCCGCCACAGAACGATCGTTATCGTCCAGCGGAGCAGCCTCGGACCGATCAACCTCGTAATGATCAGCCGCAGCCACGCAACGACCGGCCGCAAGCGCCTCCGCAAAACGCGCGCCCACAGCCCGCTCCGGAGAACCGTCCGGCGCAGCAACAACAGCAGCAGCAGAGACCGCAGCCTAAGCAGACGCCCGAAGAAAAGAAGCGTCAGGACGAGCAGAACAAACAGAAGCCGCAATAAGAACGCAGCGGCGATGAAGAAAAGGGCGCCCGAACCTGGGCGCCTTTTGTTTGTTGAGCGAAGAGCTTGAGAAGAATTATTTTTCCAGCGCCGGCGCCGGATACTCTGGCAGCTTTTCCTTGTTCTGATTCGCGCGCTTCACCTCGAGTTCGTCAGAGAGGCCGGACTGAGCAACTGTGCCAGATTCTTCGCTCCCCGAAGCCGCACGGGAGTGGGCGACCAAAGCAAGCACAACTGCGAAAAGGCATCCGAGGGCGCGATGCCGAGACCGATTCTTCATGGAGTAGCGGAGTCTCCTAGTGGGAAAGAACCGTTAAGCGTAGCAGATGGTCTATCTTGCGCCACGTATGAATCGAGCTTCCCGCTGCTACAATTCCCTGTTTCGCGCGTGCGTGCTGCGGGTTACCACAGGTCGCGAACTTCAAGCGGCACAATCACGTACTGTCCATTGAGCCTGACGCGGTCTCGCTAAATCAAGCTCAAGTCTCAGTTTAGGAAGCCGTAATCTCCGGGGAGTGCAAGTGGAAGACGTCCAGGTCGTTGCGATGCTGGTTCGGCGATGTATCGCCGGCGATGCCGCCGCCTGGGAGGAAATCGTGCAGACCTATAACCGGCGTATCTACAATATTTGCTACCGCTTCGCTGGTTCCTCGGACGACGCCCAGGACCTAACCCAAGAGGTCTTCATCAAGATGTACCGCACGCTCCCGAGCTATGACCACACCAAGGGTGCATTCGTAACCTGGGTCACGACGATCACGCGAAACCTGCTCGTCGACCACTTTCGCAAGACTAAACAGGACCGTATGACCGACTCTATGGACACGACGGCCTCCGACCACGAGGACGCCCAGCCGCTCAGTGAGCAAATTCCTGACCAATCCGCTCCTCCCGACGCCCGCGTACGCAGCCGGGAGGTGTCTGAGACCGTCCATGCGGCCTTGGGCAAGCTTTCCCCCGAGCTTCGAGAAGCAGTGATTCTAAGGGACTTACAAGATATGGATTACAAAGAGATTGCCGCCGTTTTGAAGGTTCCGGAGGGTACCGTGAAATCGCGAATAAATCGGGGTCGGGCGGAACTTGCCAGGCTCCTTCAACGTACCTATAGGCAGGTGATGTGATGCCAGACCACACCAGTAACGGAATGCAGTGTAACGAGTTCGAACTCCTGCTCACGGATGCCATTGACGGCGTCCTGACTGGAGCCCGACTCGACCGCTTCCATTCCCACGGCGCCAGTTGTGCGACGTGCGGACCGCTGCTCGCTGAAGCTGAAGCGGGCCGCAACTGGCTGAAGGGTCTCACGGAGGTGGAGCCTCCAGCCAGCCTGGTTAACAACATTCTGGCATCCACGACGGGCGTTGACACCCAACGTCTTCGGACAGCCGTGCCCGTTCGCCAGCCGCGCGTTTCGTGGCTGGAGCACGTGCAAGCTTCGTTCCTCGAGCCAATCTGGGCCATGGTTCGCCAGCCGCGTTTCGCCATGTCATTCGGCATGGCTTTCTTCGCGCTGTCGGTGAGCCTGACTGTCGCCGGTGTGAAACCGAGCGACCTGCGCCAGGTCAGCTTGCGGCCGTCCGCGATCCGGCTGACGTACTTCCGTACGCAAGCTCGGGTCGTCCGGTACTACGACAACGTCCGGCTCGTTTATGAAGTGCAGGCTGCCGTTCGGGGGCTTAAGCGCAACCTGGCACCCGCCGAGCCCGGACCGTCGAAGCAGAAAGAACACAAGAACGACACAACACAACAGCCCGAGCAGAAGCAGGAGCGCAATTACAGCCAAACTGAGAATCAACTCATTCTGGCCAGCGCTCAGCTGGGTCCATCTCTTCGCGATCTGCCTGTAGTGTCGGTGACCACGTACAGGAGGTTGGTATGAACTGCGCCACGCACAACGATGTTGCTGCAGTGGCCTTCTGCCGCACGTGCGGCAAGCCACTTTGTAACCAATGCACCCGCGACGTCCGCGGAGTGATTTACTGCGAGGCCTGCCTCGCCGCGCGCATGGACGGCGTTGCCCCGGCTGCTGGATTCGTTCCGCCGGTGCAGACCGTTTATCCGCCCGCGGGAGCCTATGCAGCCGGACCTCGTCCACCGCTTAACTCCGGCCCGAACCCTGCGGTCGCAGGAATTCTTGCCGGATTTTTCCCGATCGGCGTCGGCGCGGTCTACACCGGTCAGTACGCCAAAGGTCTGTCGCACCTGGTCATCATGGTGCTGTTGATCCTTGGCGTGAGTGCCGACCTGCCCTGGTACGTAATCACGGTCCTTGGGATTGCGATCGGATTCTTTTACGTCTACCAGATCATCGACGCGGTTCGAAGCGCCAAGGCGATTCAGATGGGCGAACCCGCTCCTGATCCATTCGGACTCGCGGCAACTTTTGGCGCCGGAGAAAAGTTCGAAGGCTCCAAGGTTCCCGCCGGCGCCGCAATTCTCATCGGCTTGGGCGTTCTGTTTCTCTTGCACACTGCAGGACTTTTTGAATTCGGCCTGGATCGCTTCTGGCCGCTGATCCTGATCTTCCTCGGCGTATGGCTCTTTGCCAAGCAATGGGGACTCGTCAGCACCAGTCGCACTTTTTGCCAGTGCCAGGTCTGCCGCACTCGAAGGCTCATGGGACCGGCGATGTTAGTCACTCTGGGCGTGCTCTTCCTGCTCGACAGCGTTTCTCGCGTCGGCTTCGGAAGGACTTGGCCCGCGATCCTGTTGGTCATCGGAGTCGTCAAACTTATCCAGAGCAATGCTTCGTCTGCTGGACACATTGGACCGCTGCCCCCGGGCCGCTCCGGCTTTCCGCCGGCGACTCCGCCGCCAGGAGTGCAGAGTGTTCCACCGAGTACACCCAGCTCCACGCCAGGCGCGGATCAAGGCTCTTCTGGTGAGGTGAACAATGTCTAGCCCTGTAATGACTCCACCTCCGATTGCTCCTCTGCCGCCACGTCGTCATCGGTCTTTCGCCGGGCCGTTCGTGCTCATCATCGTCGGCATCGTGTTCCTGCTTGGCACCATGCGGATTCTTTCCGTCGGCAGGCTCGCGCACTTGTTCGCCAGTTACTGGCCTGTCCTCCTCATCATCTGGGGAGTAATCAAGCTGGTTGAGCATATGCAGGCGCAGCGTGAAGGCACGCGCTCTTCCGGCATAGGTGCCGGCGGCGTAGTCCTTGTCGTTATGATCGTTGTATTCGGCCTCGTCGCGACCCAGCTCGAACGCGTCAACTGGTCCGGCTTGCGCGACAACATCGATATCGATGATCCCGATATCTCTCACATCTTTGGCGGAGACACTTTCAATTTCAACGACACTCTCGAGCAGGATTTTCCCGCAGGCGCAAACGTGAAAATCATCGACACGCGTGGCGCCGTCAGCGTGCATGCTTCGGATGACAAGAAGATCACTGTCGTCGTCCGCAAGCGAGTCGGGGCTGATAACCAGAGCGACGCCGACAAATACAACAGCCAGACCAAGCCCACAATTACGGTTATTGGAGGCCTCGTTACCGTCGATGCCAAAGCCGAGGCTGCAGGAGATCATCCGGTCGATGTCGACCTCGATATTTCCCTGCCCCGCAAGGCCGCGGTAACGGTGACTTCGCGTCGTGGCGATGTGAATATTTCTGGACGTGAAGGCGATGTCGACGTTTCCGCTCAGCACTCCGATACGTCGATCGACGACATCACCGGTAACGTTAAGGTAAGCCAGGAAAAGGGCTCGGCCAAAATCGAACAGATCAGCGGCGACGTCCACGTGGAAGGCCGGCTCAACGAAGTATCCGTGTCCGATGTGAAAGGCTCGCTGCAACTCGACGGCGAATTTCAGGAGAGCATTAAGCTTGAGCGCATCGCGAAGTCAGTCACTTTCAAGTCTTCGCGAACCGACATGGAATTCTCGCGTATCACAGGCTCGCTCGACCTCGACTCCGACGATCTGCATGCTGAAGACGTCACCGGGCCGGTTCATCTCACCACCCGCTCCAAGAACATACGCCTTGAGGGAGTTTCCGGTGATGTTCGTTTGCAGGATGATAACGGTGCGATCGAGCTCGGGATGCGGAGCGTCGGCAACGTTCAGATTGATAACCGCAATGGCGACGTGCAGCTAAGCGTGCCCGACAAATCCGGCTTCCGCTTGGATGCCCGCGCGCGCGATGGCGAGATTCAGTCCGACTTTTCCGAACTGAAGATCGATAACCAGGAACACGAATCGCGCGCCAACGGCAGCGTGGGAAATGCCGCGTCACATATCGTCATCAACAACGAGCACGATGGCATCGAGATTCGGAAAGCTTCGGCTGCGCCTCCAGCACCGCCGACGCCACCCGCATCGCCTTCGAAACCTGCCGGGAAATCGTTGACGGCTCCGAAGGACAACGTAGAGCCGACCGAGAACTAGAGAAAATAGGCTTCAAAGTGGCAAGGTTTCAGAGTTCCACGTCAAGCGTAAGTGGTTTAACTTGAAACTCTGAAACCTGCAACTTTGAAACTTTGTTCCTTACTGCTTCAATTTTCCCTTTACCAACTCCTCCACCTGCGCCAGCACGTCATCCTCACTCATTGAGGTAGAGTTGATGACCACCGCGTCCGGCGCTGCGACTAGGGGCGACGCCGCCCGCGTACGATCTCTGCGGTCGCGTTCGCGCAGCTCTGCGGCTACGCTCGCGGCCACGTCTCCTTTGATCTTCTGCTGGGCCATGCGCCGCTGCTCGCGCACCACGGGATCGGCATCCAGAAAGATCTTCAGATCCGCGTCCGGAAAAACCTTCGTCCCGATGTCGCGGCCTTCCATCACGATTCCTCCGCCAGCACCCATTGCCCGCTGGTGCGAAACCATCCACTCTCGCACCTTGGGATGAACCGACACGCGCGAAGCCGCCTCGGTCACATCGCGTTCGCGAATGCGTGAGGACACATCCTTGCTATCGAGAATGGTGCGGTTCCCGCCGATCGTAGGCTCCAGCCGAATATTCGAACTCTCTGCCAATTTCACCAGCGCCGGCTCATCGTCAAACGACGCATCTTTATCGATCGCCTTCAGGGCCAGCGCACGATACATCGCGCCGCTCTCCAGGTTCACGTATCCCAGTTTTCTCGCCAGCCTCGAAGCAATCGTGCTCTTGCCCGCACCCGCTGGACCGTCGATGGCGATAATCAGTTTGCGTTGTGGAGTGTCGTTCATTCGGAAGTAGAGATTGTACACATTTGGTGCCGTGATTCAGCATTCCACGAGATCATCGACGCAAGCATTGTCCATTTCCCATTCGCGACGCGAAAGTTGCTTAAGGGCGGGCACTCCACCCTAAGCTCTTCCGGAAGAGGCGAGGGACAGTGAGCCTCCGCCTCATCAGCCCCTCGTTATTAAGGCCATCGAAGCTATCGAAGCCGCGTCCCGGCCCGCACCTGCTCAGGCGTCCATCCGTCTTCGCGAAGTTGTTGAATGCTGAGCGCATCGTGTCGCTTGGCCAGCCGGACTCCTGCGTCGTCGCGGACGAGATCGCAGTGATAATAGTCGGAAACCGAAAGCCCGAGCGCACGACACAAAAGAATTTGCCGTGCGGTCGACTTGAGTAAGTCGGCTCCGCGCACGACTTCGCTGACCCGCATGGCGGCATCGTCAACTACGACAGCCAACTGGTAAGCCGGGACATCATCGCGCCGCCACACGATGAAATCTCCAAAGTCACGCCCTGCCACCATTCGCTGCGGACCAAGATGCAAATCGGTGAAGCTGATCTCCTCACCGTCAGGAACCTGAAAGCGCCAATTCACTCCAGCAGGTTGCGCCCATGTGGAGGCGGTCGCCTGGGCCGTCCGGCGAGAGCCAAGCTGAGCGGCCTCGGAGCGAGAAGGCCTGCACCTTCCGGAATATACCGGCTCATCGTCGCCGTCATTCGGTGCTCCCGCCGACTGTGCCACATCCTTCCGCGAGCATGTACACGGATAAATCAGCCCTCGCTCACGCAATGTTGCCCATGCCGCCAAATAGTGACTCCGCCGCTCGCTCTGCGTATAAGGGCCGAACGATCCTCCGCAGTCCGGCCCCTCCGACCACGAAATCCCCAGCCAGCGCAAATCCTCCATCATCGCTTCTACAAATTCAGGACGACACCGCTGCGGATCGAGATCCTCGTTGCGAAAGATCAGTTGTCCGCCGCGTTCCTTGGCCCGCTGCGCGGCAATCCAAAATGTCCGCGCATGGCCCAAGTGCAAGAGCCCAGTAGGAGAAGGCGCGAGCCGCCCCCGATAGGCTTGTAAGGAATCGACTGATGAAGAGTCTGCCACTGGTGTTTAGGCGATAGTCAAACGCAACGGAGCGGCGATCGAGGCATTAGCAGCATACTCGATATGGAGTACGCGTCGCGGCATTTCCGAACGCGACTTGGATGACGCATGAACCAGCAACGGGCGCATCGCTACGACTCCGCCCTTTGCCACAACGCAATCGACGGGTGTAATCCGCGCAGCTAAGTCGTGAATACTGTCGTCGCTGAGCACGCCGAGCGTATGGGTGCGCGGCAAGACTCGTAAAGAGCCATTCTCCACGCTCGACTCGTCGAGATGAATACGCAAAGCTAATACCTGAGAAAGCGTGCCCGCCGGCGCGTGCGCGTAGTCGATATTCTCCTTGATCGACCATGGCCCCCAACCTGGCACCTCAACCCGTTCGCGAATGGGCACCGCGGTGTCTTGATGCCAGACCACGAGCCAATTCGATTGAGAGGATTTATCGAACAGAGTTGCGCGAAACGGGAAGGCTTTGCTCCCCAGAATCTCGCAAGCTATTTCGGCCAGTAAGTGATTTCCCGCGATCGCCGCAACCGGGGCCAGCCGCATGGCGTGCCGGACGCCCGCTCGGCTGCGCTGTGGTGACAATTCGTAAATCTCGGCCGAAAGACGATCCACCTGTTCTGGCGAAAACAACGCCGGAAGGATCGCAAAACCCGTTTGCTCGATTGATTCACGCCAGAACATACTTTATCGAGCCGCGCTCCGCGGAACCGGGGTTGCGACCACGACTTTCTCCGGTGTGATCTGCAGCATCGATCGGCCGCTCACATGGACAAAGCTCAATTCCCGCGCCGCCAGCAACGCATTCACCGCGTCTTTCACCTTTGAGCGTGCGACAAAATTTCCGAAGAATGTTTCCAGCTCAACCTGCTCGACCGCGACCACGCAATCCAAGTACTTCGACACAAGTGCCGTGAGCGCCTCCTGGACTGAGAGTCCTACACCTTCCTTGACCGCTTCCGGCGCCCACCGGTAGAGCACATCCCAAACCGAACCTTCGCTCTGCTTGTAATCCACCCGAGTGATGCGCAACTTCGACCACAACTCCGCCAGCGCCTTGTCGAGTGCCGCCAGTGACAAGCTGCCGCCCAACAACTCCTGCATCTTTTGCTTCGAGACGGGACCGCCACGCTGAATCAGTGCAAATATGTCGCATGCCAGCGCGGAATAAGGCGATCGCGATCCGGCCTTCGGCGCTGCTTTAGGATTCCGTTCTCCCGTGAGCGCATAGAAATACGGGAACACCGACGCCGCGATCAGGAAGCCATTGTTCTCATCGAATAACTTGGCTTCAAATGCGGTGCGCTCGCGCAGCATCCGGATCATCAACTCTGTCGCCTCGGCTGCCCGTGGATCCTTGAACGCATGCTGCCACTCCGGCAACCTATCGTCCGATCCTACGAACGCTCCTATAAATGTCGGGACCAGCGGCGCCGGCCGCTGCGGATACATCAGGCAAAATCCCGTCTCCTCCAAGAACGCGCGCGCGTCTTCGATCGTCCGGATCGCCTTTCCATCCAGCCGCCATTTCTCGCGCCGCAGTTGCTGTAATTCCAGATCAGTCATGTGTGGGCCGTGAGCGTTGAGCTGTGGGCAACGAGCAAGAACCTGATTGCTCAAAGCTCGCTTCTCGCAGCTAAATCCTCTTAAACGCCTTCTGAATGTCCTTCACAGAATACCTCAGCACCACCGGCCTTCCGTGAGGGCAAGACATTGGGTGGTCGGTTTTGGCTAACTCTGCGAGCAGCCACTCCATTTTATTTTGCTCGAGCGGCATGTTGACTTTGATCGCGGCGTGGCAGGCGATCGACGCCGCGATGCGCGTACGGATCTTCTCCAGATTCAGGGATTGCTCTTCGCGCGAAAACTGGTCGAGCAATTCGTGAAGCATCCGTTCGACCGCAGCGGCTTCAATTCCTGCCGGAGCCACCTTCACTGCTACGCTGCGCGCACCGAACGGCTCGGCTTCAAATCCATTGTGCGCCAACTCGTCCGAGATCTCGCTGAACACGGCTTGCTGCGCCGGAGACAGCTCCAACACGATAGGCATCAGCAGGCGCTGGCTCTCCACTTTTTGTACGGCGCGCTGCTTCAATACCCGCTCGAACAGCACTCGCTCGTGGGCGACGTGTTGATCGACGATCCAAAGCCCATCTTCATTTACCGCGAGGATGAACGAATTTCGAATTTGCCCCAGCGGCTTCAGCGTTCCGAGTGAGGAGAGCGTCGGCTCTTCTTCGCTGACATCCAGCGCCGGAGCGCAGCCGTGATCCGGGATGGCTTCGATCCCTCGCATCCCAGTTGACGTTTCAAATCCCGGAACCAGCGGCGCGTTTTCCAAGCCGCGCGCCACCGGAATGGCCGCATTTGCCTCCACGGCTATGCCGCCCTCAAACTGCAATCGCGCGGAGATCGGCGGCTGCGATGGCGATTGCAGCGCGAAGCCTGCTCCCGCCGCAGGTTCATGAGCAAAGCCCGGAGCCGGCTCGAAGCCATTGCCTGCGCCGGGCGATGGCTCCCACGGTTGCGCTCCTGGCGTCAGCGCCTGGCTGGCGGTGGCGTGTGCTCGGATTTCCGTCATGAACTGCGGCACCGGACGCGCTTTCATCAACGCCGCCCGCACCGAGTCGCGCACAAAATCGTGCATCGCGCTCTGCTGGCGAAAACGCACCTCCGTCTTCGACGGATGCACATTTACATCGACCTCTGCCGCAGGCAACTCGAGAAATAGCAGCACCACCGGATGCACAGTTGGCGGAATAATGTTGCGATACGCCTCTGTAATTGCGTGCTGCACCAGGCGATCGCGGATCAGACGTCCATTCACGAAAACAAAAATCGAATTGCGGTTCAGCTTCTGGATTTCCGGCTTCGATACGAATCCGTGAACCCGCATCTCGCCCGGATCTTGCGGCGCCGCTTCCTCCCAGTCCTCTTCTTCCTGTTCCTTCCGCCGCCACGGAGGAGGCTGCGGCAAGCCCACGCGCTCGAGCGCCTGCCGCGCCGCCACCGGAATCAACTGGTCGAGCGTCTCTTTGCCAAAGACCTGATACACCCGCTCGCTGTAACCGGCGACCGGAGGCGCGACCAACATCGCGTTCGCCGCCGAATGCAACTCAAAATGCTTTTCCGGATGCGCCAGCGCGTAATGCGTGACCAGCGATGCGATGTGCGAAAGCTCGGTCGACTCCGCCTTTAGAAATTTCTTGCGCGCCGGAACATTGAAAAACAGATCGCGCACTGTGATCGACGTTCCCTCGGGCAATCCGGCTTCTTCGACGCGCGCGATTTTGCCACCATTAATCTCGACGACCGTGCCCGTCGCTTCTTCCGCGGCCCGTGTCTCCAGCCGCAGGCGTGACACCGACGCGATTGACGGCAGCGCCTCTCCGCGAAATCCCAAGGTCGCCACGCTCAGCAGGTCGACAGCATTCTTGATCTTCGACGTCGCATGGCGCTCAAAGGCCAGCATGGCATCGTCACGCACCATGCCGCATCCGTTGTCAATGATCTGGATCAGCTTCTTCCCTCCGGCTTCGACGCTGATCTTGATCCGCGTGGCCCCGGCGTCCAGCGAGTTCTCGAGCATCTCCTTCACCACGGACGCAGGCCGCTCCACCACCTCGCCGGCGGCGATCTGGTTGGCGACATTTTCCGAAAGTACGTGAATTCGGCCCATGGCAGTGCTCAGTGATGAGTAGCTGGTGAATCGTGGCTAGCGATTCAGTTTCGCAGATGAGGCGGGAAAAACAAAGGCGGCGAAACGACCGACCAGACGCGGACGAGCGTTCACCTCCCGCCGAGATTTACGAATCCGTTTCCGCGCCAAGAAAAAAGCGCTCCCCAATTCGAGGAGCGCTTGTTAATCAAGTCTTACTCCGGACTATTGCACGACAAGCTGGAAAGTGCTGGTGGCGGTTGCGCCACCCGAGGCGCCGGTCACGGTGATGGTGTACGTGCCCTTCGGCGTGCCCGGGTTGGTTGTAGTGTTGCCCGAATTGCTGCCGCCGCAGGAAGCCATCCATAGAGATGAGACCCCTAGCAGCATCAGCAGGGCGAGCAGACGCATTCCGCGCAGCGAGCGCTTGCGCGATCCTGCGAAGACGATGCCCATCAGGCCCGGTAACAACGCCGCAAAGAAGATCCGCGTTCCGCGATCCATGGGACGCTGCAGCTTTGCGGTCGGAGCGGTGGTCGTGATCTGGAACGTAACATTCCCCGACTGATTGGTGCTGGGCGGTGCGGTGCAGATCGACGCCGAAGCTGTATCGGCACAGGTGAAGGCAACGGTTCCTGTAAATCCGCTGGTCAGCGCCAGCGCCACAGTAGCGTTGACGTTCGATCCCTGGGCAACTTGGTAACTGGTGGGATTGGCCGTCAAGGTAAACGGGGTCGAGTCCGTCATTGCAATAGACGCTGCCTGATGACTCACCTGGCTCACTATCCCGGTCGACGCGGTGATGACAAGCGTCCCGGAGGCCGCCGAACTGCCTGCCGAAATTGTCGCCGTTGTCTGGGTCGTTCCCGGCGGAGTTACCGTCGAGGGACTAAACGAACAAGTCACGCCCGACACTCCGGAGCACGCAAAGCTTACCGACCCGGTGAAATTGTTGATTGGGGCGACGGTGATCGTTGCAGTCCCGGTCTGTCCATCGAACACGATCAGACTTGTGGTCGGAGAACTTGCGGTGAAGTCGGGAGGGCTGGCCAAAGCGACGGCGAAGTTGTTCACGTCCATGGAGCCGAGGCCGCTTGCCATATCAAATCCCGTCGAAGCCTTGTAGCCGACGTATCCCGCGGAAGGACAGATCAACGATGCCAGCTGACCAGTGGGCGTTCCCGCTTCGCAGTATGCGTTGATATCCCCGCTGGTGATGTCATGAAACGCGTTCGGGGCGGTGGCCGCGAGCTGGTAAAGAGACGGGTTAATGTTTCCTTGGCCCGCGCTGCTGGTGTACTGGTTCATTAGCGCCACAATACCCGCGAATACGGGAGCGGACGCTGAAGTTCCGCCGATAATTGAGAGATAAGTATCCACGGCGGTGCTAATTCCGCTCGCGCAAGTGCTCGCCGTATTTGACGTACTTGAAAGTTCCGATTGCGGCGTACAGAAGACATAGCCTGGAAAGTTCGGCGAGGCTAGGAAAGACAGATCCGGCGACATTCTAGTGGTCTGTCCGGAAACCGTTACGGTCTGCCATGACGGCTTCGGAAACCCCGATACGCAAGCGGTGAAAGTTGAATTTTGCACCGAGCAATTACTGGAGCCACCGCCGCCTGAAGAAAGGCCTATGTCGTTTTGGGCCGTAAGTTCGCTCGTTATCGGAACCCAGCCCGTCACTTTTGCGCTGCCACCCTGGCTGCAAAAGAGATTTCCAGAACTCGAAGCGCAGAACTGGGAAATCTCCAAGTCGTCATTCCAGACTTGCTCAGGCATGCCCCCAGCGGGCAATGGGTTTACGACTGAACCGCCGTTAGCGGCGTTGGTGGTGGTCCAATAAGTTGAGCTGGTCCAAGCCGAAAGTTGAACTCCGGTTCCACCCACACCCGTAACTTCAGGGCTGCTCGCTGGATAGCTCACTGCCAACCCGTTGACTGCAAGATTTGAGCTGGTCACGGTGGAAACGCTGTCACATTCCGCTGCGCCGCTGTCTCCACTGGAATTCACAAACGTGATTCCCTGCGCATTTGCTTTCTGAAGCTCTGCCTCGTTCGAAAGAGGTTCCCCGGACCCAGTTGCCGAAAGAATGAAATTATCGTCGAATTCGCAGGCGCCATAGCTGAGGCTGATGACCGGCGCAATATTGTTGTCGATTGCGTAATAGAAGGACGTAAAGGTGTCTGTCGAGTTTACGAAAATAATTTGCGCGCCGGGGGCGACTGCACCCGACCACTCCAAGTCCAGATCGGATTCGCTGATATCGCCGTGCGTCGAGAGTCCAGGGTCGGTTCCATCCAGCAGGTATTGGAAGTGCGGGTCGGCGCAGGCGGTGATCACGCCACTGCCGTTGGTCGTGCAGGACAGGGCCGAGAGCCCAAACCCCGAGCGAAAGTCGTTTAGATCGGCAAGATAAATGTCGGTTTGCCCCATCACGGCCAGCTTCTGTCCGGTGCCATCGATTCCAGCTGTGTAGAGTGCATTGATGTCGTAAATCGTACCGAGGTCACCAGGGGCAATAAAGTTGCCCAACGTCGAGCTGTACCAGTACGGACGTGCTCGCTTATGGTTCATCGGCTTCGGGCGAAAATCGTTCAAGCCGCGAAAGCCGGCAACGACGCTGGAAAGAGCTTCGGGAACTCGGGGCGCTGTCGCATTGGCATAGTGCAACTGACCATTCACGTTGTAGTGGTGAATCTCAGTCCCGAAGGCGTTTTCAATCTGAGAGGCAGTACCCGTGAACGACACCCAATTCCGCCCACGAGCAGGGTGAACCATCGTGAAGCCCTGCCCTTCGAGCCAGCCCGTAATCTGCTGAACATCGTTCTTGCTCATGCCGAACCGGTCGGCGTATTGCTCGGGAGTGAGCCACTTGTGATACAGCGGCGATTTACGGTCCTGCTGCTGGGCCAAAAGCTGTTTCAACGCCTGTTGCTGGGCGGGAGTGGGCACGGTCAGCAAGGTGATGGTTCCGAGCTGCATCGCCGGATCCACCGATCCCTGGTCGAACTGCGGCTGCGCCAGATGATGGATGTTTCCCGCCAGAGCCACGGCTGGACCGCCCGTAATGCCGCCAGGAATTCGATCGGCAGTGGCGGCAAAGCTAAGGCTGGCGCACAGAACGAGGCTCGACAACAGGCCCACAAAGGCCCTACTTTTGGACATAGACACTCCCTGAGGATGGTGCAATTTGGGTTCTTTCTAGCTTATACCGAGTTATCTCAAATCTTCGATCGAAACTGGTGCCTCGAAGGTTGTACAGTGACACAAGGGTAACAATCAGAAGCGATTACTTCGGCAGTTTACCTGCGACATCCGCAATCAACCTCTGAAACCCTGTAAGGACCGTGTAAAATCATGCCCGGATTGGCGAAACGACGGTATCTTCGCCTGTTTACGGTCATTGCCCGCGCCCCTCATGCCTTCGCTGAGCCCCGCCAAACCCCGACTCGCCTACATCGATTGGATGCGCGGACTCGCCTGCGTACTGATGTTTCAAACCCACTGTTTCGACTCATGGCTCGGTGGAACAGCCCGCCAGGGTGATTTTTTTATGTATTCCCAACTCGGAGGTACATTTCCGGCTCCTTTGTTCCTGTTCCTCGCGGGAATCTCGTTCGCCCTAGTAACTGAAAAGTTACGAAAGAAGAGCTTGTCCCCCGCTCAGATTGCAGCCAGTACTATCCGCCGGGGCGCCGAAATCTTCGCGTTTGGACTGCTCTTTCGCCTGCAAGAATACGTCATCGCATGGGGATGGGCCCCAAAAACCGACCTGCTCCGGGTTGACATTCTGAATACCATCGGGATGGCGATGATGATGATGGGTGTACTCTGCTGGGTCGTTTTGGCTCTCTGCGGGACGAGTGCGCGCGCCGAAACGCAAGAGGATCGAATTAACCCTCGACTCGCGCTGATTCTGGCCCCCGTCGCGACGGCACTGCTGATTTCGCTCCTGAGTCCTCTTCTCTGGACGATTTGGCGCCCGGTCTGGCTTCCCTGGCCGCTCGAGTCCTACGTCGACGGCGTCCACAATTTAGGTGTCCCGCAGGCTGGGCTCTTTCCGCTTTTCCCCTGGGCCGGTTTTGCCTTTGCCGGACTTGCCGTGGGATTCATCCTGCAAAGCGATTGGGCCCGCGCTCATGAAGTTCGCGTCTTTTTTTCTGCAGGAGCCGCCGGACTTGCGCTGATCGAACTCTCGCGCTGGCTCGATCACGAGCCGCGGCAGTTTTATCCGACCTACGATTATTGGCACACCAGCCCGGAATTTTTCGTAATCCGTGTCGGGATGCTGCTCGTCATTCTGACCGCAACCTACGCATGGTGCCGCTGGGGCGCGGCGCAGTGGGGATTCAGTCCGCTCATTCAGTTAGGACAAGCCTCACTGCTTGTTTATTGGGTGCACATCGAGTTCGTCTACGGACGAGTGTCAATCCTTCCGAAACGCGCTGAAGGAATCGGAACAGCGTTCGCAGGATTTCTGGTGATTTGCCTCGCGATGCTGGCCTTGGCTTACATCCGAACGCACTTTAAAGGATGGAAGAAGATGTTGCCGGGGAAGAGCGACGCCTCCGATCCGGCTCCGACGCCTGCGGCGTAGCAACGGCACTCACAGGCAAGATCAGGACGAACGATTGCGCTCGCCCATGTGCCGTGCAAAGTCCACGACTTCGCGCTCGGCCCACCGGCCATCGTCGCCGTCACCGTTGGGCTCGCCCATGAACGCGCAATGCCCGCCATCCGCAGTCTCGATGTAAGTAATATGAGGATTCGCGAGGATTCGTGCTTTGGTCTCCGGTTGCATCCGTATAAAAGGATCGTTGGCCGCATGAATGATCAGTGCCGGCACTGCGATACGATCCACCACATTGGCCGCCGCCGCCCGTGCATAGTAATCGTCGGCCCCCTCAAATCCGCAGTAATATGCCGTAACGCGGTCGTCGAACATACGCAGTGTCGAGACCCCGCGGAGTCGCGAGACCTCAAACCTGTCCGGAAAAAATCGCGCCTTGGTTCGCAGCCGCCGGAAGAGCTGCATGAGGAAGTAGTATTCATAAAGCCGGTTGGCCGGCTCGTGCAGCGCGTCGGCCGACGCCGCCAGATCCATCGCCGGACACACCGCCGCCACTGCGCGAAACTCCGGAGGCCCAATGCTGCCCCACTCGCCCGCGAGTTTTAGCACAAGATTTCCGCCCATTGAAAATCCGATCAGTGCGAATCGCGAGACGCCGTCCTGCTTGATGATGTTCTGCGCGGCAGCCGCTACATCCCCGGACAAGCTCGAGTTGTAGAGTGTCGGGGCGCACTGATCCATTCCGCCGCAGTTGCGCTGGTTCATGAGGACGACATTCATCCCCGCCGCCAGCCCGTTCCGCGCAATGCCCTTCATGTACTGTGAGTCCGACGACCCTTCCAATCCGTGAACTGCGATCAGGGTCAGCGCGTTCGAACGATTCTCAGGTTGCCAGTAGCACCAGCAGCGAATCTTCACTCCGGCGTCAACATCGACCAGCCGCTCTTCCGCCGGCGGCAGATGAATTCGGCGCGGCGCCAGGAAACTCGCGATCGTCTGCACGTGCCCGCCGGCCAGCCATCGCCGCGCCCGAAACGGCGTACGAGCGCTCCAGCGACTTTGTGCGGGCTGGCGCTCCGGCGCTAAATCTTCCGGACCAGAATTTGAGATTTGCGAAGTCCCCACAAATTGATTCTAATAGGTACCGGAGTCACTCATGCCTATCTACGAGTACATCTGCAAAGAATGCCGCCACGAATTCGAAGCCCTGGTTTACGGCAAGGAAAAAGCCGAGTGCCCGAAGTGCCACACCACGAAGCTCGAGCCGCAACTCTCCGTTTTCGCCGTCTCGGCGAAGGGCTCGTCCTCAGCTTCTGAGGCCCCGTCGGGAGCTTGCGGATCCTGCGGCGATCCCCGCGGTCCCGGCGCCTGCTCCATGCGCGATATGAACTAAGGCGATCGCCGGTTCGAGAAAGATTCGCAGTCGAGCGGCCGCCTTTGCTTTCTTGGTACGCACTTTCTCTATCTCGTTGCCAGCATCTGAACCTCCCTCGTATCCTGATGGCAACAGTCTCAACGCACGAATGGGCCTCAATACGATCGCTGTGTCCTCTTTAACTGACGATAAGCAATCACGGTAGTGATCCCCGTATGAATTCTCGTATCAGAAATCTGTTCGCCTCCGTGTGGTCTCGACCCGACCCGGTTCTAGCCAATGCCGCCATTGCGGGCGAATTGCTGGTGGCTAAAGTCCGCCTGGGTCTCGCCTCGGTCCTGTTGTCCATCCCGCTGATTGACGCCTTCTTCTTCCCCGACAGCCCCAAAGAGGCCATCGTCGGCCTGAGCCTCACTCTTGGAACTTTTGTACTCTCGCTCGTTGTCTTTCTGCTCATCTATCGGGAATACAATCCTTCGTGGGTCGGCTTCGCCAGCAGTAGTCTCGATGTCAGCATGGTGAGCGCTTCTCTCGCCCTCTTCCTCTATCTCAACGAACCTCACACGGCGGTCAACAGCAAAGTTGTTTTTGAAGGCTACTTCCTCGCCATCGGCGCGTCGAGCCTCCGCTACGACAAGCGCATATGCATCACCGCGGGCGTGTTGGCCTTCGGAGAATATCTCGCAATCGTCGCCTTCGCAGCCACGCACTGGAATCTCAACAGCCCGATCTACGCGCCTTATCCGTACGGCATGTTCAGTTGGAGCAACCAGGTTTCGCGCTTGATCATCATGGTAACCGCCTCGGTGCTCAGCCTCGCGTTAGTTTCGCGCAGCCAGAAACTTCTGCAGATGGCGACTCGCGATCCCCTCACCGGCCTGTTCAATCGCGGATACGTGGATGATCGCTTCGCCGTCGAACTCAGCCGCGCCCGACGCTACGGCAACGTTTTGACCATCGCCGTCATCGACGCCGACCGCTTCAAACTGCTCAACGATACGCACGGTCATTTATCAGGCGACCTGGTCTTGCGCAGGATCAGCGCCGTCCTTCAAGATTCCTTCCGGCAAAGCGACACGGTGGGCCGATACGGCGGCGAGGAATTCGTTGTCATTCTCCCCGAGACCGATCTCGAAGCGGCGTATCAGAAATTGGAATCCGTACGAGAACTCATCGCGAATTTCCCAATGTCGCTCGGCCCACGCAGAGAAGACGTCCAAGTCACAATCAGCGCCGGTCTCGCCTCTTTCCCGGATGATGGCGACGACGCCGAGGCATTATTCACGCTGGCAGACGAACGGATGTTTCAGGCGAAAAGGGAAGGCCGCAACCAGATCGTTGCAGGGCCAGAGTTAGTTCGTTCCTGAGAAATAAGCGAGGAATAAAGGGCCGGAGGAAAGAGAACTTCAGGGGAGGGCGGGGAGGAAGGCCGGACCCGGTTCCAGTCGGGTCAATGCGAGTATCGCCCGCTTACGTTGCGAACGCAACAAGAATCCTCTCAGTCACCTCGGGCGCTGCACAATCTTTCACTTTCGCTGCATCGCAGCCGCATAAACCTTGCAAATTTCATCATGCTACGCCAGCGTTTGCACACTTAACCGAAGGGATTTTCATCCGCGCTCGGCCCATAGATCACGGGCAATGGAACATCCAGCAATCGCAGGTACACCGATAACTGTCCGCGATGGTGATACCAGTGATTCAGCATGATGCTTCTCAAAATCGAGATGCGCGGGACGTTCATTAACTCCCGCTCCTGTCGCATCAATCTCCAGTTGCCGTGCGCTTTTTCGTCCGTCATTTCCTTCAAATATCTTTCGGCATCACGGACGCTCTCCTCAAAGACCGAGAACACTTCCTCAAGATTGTTCGGCTGAGGAGGAACGAATGAACCTTGCGACACGTCAAAGCTGTCCGGCTGTGTGATGCGGGCCAAATCTCCGGGCACTTTCGCGATATGCCACGCCAGTTGCCCCAGCGTCATCGACTTCGCGTGGGGCTTCCAAGCCAGCTTCTGCGCTGGCACGCGTTCCAGCACTCTTTTCGTGGTGGCCGCCTCTTCGCGAAATTCAGCGAGCATCGGTTCCGTTGCTTTTCCCATTTTTCCTGGATCCCTTCTCTGTGGACTGAAGCGTGGCGGAGATATTGCTTTGAAAGTAGTGCCGACACGCCCGCCGGCCGTCGCGGGGGCGCACCGCCCCCGCACTAACACAGATTTACTTCCCTTCCTCGCAACAGCTCTTAATGGGCTGCGCCAGCAGCGCGATCGCGTCCATCGCTTTCGGATCGCCATACCGGTCATGATGCCGCACCCACGCCATCGGCCACGGCAACGCATCTTCATCCCGCCCCTTCGCTGTCATGTCGAGCCAGTTATACGTAGGAACAAGAATGTCGAGCCCGCGTGCATACGTCGAATACGTATGAAAGACTTCACCGTCGCGCTTGATGAACGCGCTCATTCCCGGCAATTCCTCGGACGGGAACTCGGTCATCTCGTAGTTGTAGTATTGCTTGCCATCTTCTTTCTTTGACGAGCTGACCTGGTAGTCGTAGTTAAACTCCGTTCCGAACGACGACACCCAGTTGAACTGCCACCCCATTCTCTTCTTAAACGCTTCGATCTCGGGATAGGTCGCTCGCGATACAACCGCGAATGCTGTATCCCGCTGCCCCAGATGCACCCTCGCCCCGTCGAACGAGTCCGCAAGGTACGAGCAGCTCGGGCATCCTTCTTTCCATCCGGGACCAAACATGAAGTGATAAATGACGAGCTGTCCGCTGCGGCCGAACAGATCCGACAGCGTCTCCTTCCCATTCGCTCCTTCGAAGACATAGTTCTTCTCAACTTTTTCCCACGGCAACTCGCGCCGCAGACGGCTCAATTCATCGCGCATCCGCGTGAACTCTTTTTCTTTTGCCAGAAACTGCTTCCGTGCGGCCAGCCACTCGGCCGGCGTCACTACTTTCGTTGCTGACTTCTCCATTGTCGCTGTCGTCATCGTCGTTACTCCTTTTCCTTCGGATCGCTTTTCTCACCTTTCTTCTTACGAAGAACTTTTGCGACCAGCGCGGTCAATCCACCGGTTGAAACCACGCTGCCCACCACCGCTCCTGCACTGGCTAAACATGCCGGACACATAGTTCCTCCTTGCCTCAACGCACTCGCTTGCTTACTTCTTGCCGCCTTCCGCGCGCGACTGGATGCCCTTCAGCATCTGCCCCCAGCCTTCATTCATTCCGCGCTTGTGCTCGTCAGGAATGATGCCGAACGCCTTGTGATGAAACTTTAGAAGCGTTCCACCCGCCTCTTCGCTGAGCCGGTACTGCACATTGTTCGCGACCGCATATGACATGAAGAGCGGCCCGGAGATTTCCAGCAACGTTGGACGTTTGATCGCCTGCACATGTCCCCACAAATGCCCATCGCCATTTCCGAGGTCGCGAAACCACCTTCCGCCCGGCCAAGCCTCGACCTTCATCGGCATCTTCTGCTCCGGCGTTTCGTTCCCCGGCCCCAACTGCTCCAGCAAGCTCTCGAATGTCGTGATTAACGACGCCTTGATGTGCAACTCCTTAGTGATCACCACGCTGAGACTTTCAATTCCAGGTACGGTCGTGCTCGTGCTCATTGATTCCTCCTGTTCGTATAGGGCGCGGCTCCCAGCCGTGCCGTTAAGTTTCTCTATTGATCCCGGGCATCGTCAGCCCGATTCACCGGTTGTCCGTGTCCTTCGCTTTCTCTTCCGCTCGTTCCTTAATTCGGAGCAGTTGATGCGTCCACAACCGCTCAAACGTCTTCGTCCACTCATGCAGCGGACGAATCCCATCCGCATTCGCTCGATACAACATGTGCCTCCCGTGACGCCGCACCCGAACCAGCCCCACGTCTTTCAGCACCTTCAAATGCTTTGAGACCGAAGGCTGCTCCAGGCCAAGGCGAACCACCAAATCTCCCACCGGACGCTCACCCATGGCCAGGTAGTCGAGAATCTCGCGCCGCCGCGGCTCCGCCACTGCGTTAAACGCGTCCGATGTCGTCGCTGCCCTCGCCATGAAAAGAAATATATATTCCTATATGGGAATATGTCAACCAGATTTTGATCAAAAAAATCCCCTGCAATTTCCCCTCAGAGTTTGCCTCCACACCCCGCATATCATGGGCAGGAAAAAAGCGTTGCAACTCAGGACTTTCGCTCGTGTTCTAACCGCAGGTAGGAGGAGAGAGTGTGTTCACCGCAATCGAAGAATTCCTGGGCTCACATCAAAGGTCGTGTTCCGCCCGTCCCCCGGCAAGCAGCGGGACTGCTCCACGATGGCTCGGTGCCATGAGCGTCGCCATCGCCGGCCTGGCATCGCTCAGTTGTGGCGGATCCCACGCAATTCTTCAGATCACCGCGCCTTCAACCGTGGTCGCCGGCGTCCCGTTCAGCGCGACCGTGACCGCCATGTATGACGGAAAAGTGGACACGATCATCGACGGCCCGATCCACTTCACTACCTCGGATGAAGCGCCCATCTTCCGACGCTCTATGTATTCACCGCGGCCGATGCCGGCGTCCACACCTTTACCGGCCTCACCCTCGTGACTCCCGGCAACCAGACTATGACGGTGTCCGATTACGACGCCACCCCGATCGCCGGAACCGTAAATATCCTGGTGACTGCGCCGCCGGAATGACGACCGATTCCCCGCAACTTCCCCGGCACATGCGGGTTCAGCTTTGATTACGGCAACTCCCGGACGAGTCCGAGTGCTCTAACATTTACTCTGTTGGGCCAACTGTTGAATTCCATCTCCGATCGCATTGGAGAGCGAAAACACGAATGATGCCGCCTCTGGAGGGAAAAGCCTGCTTTTTACCTGCGCTCTTCAACCATCCGCACCGCAACATCCCCCTCTTCTCCGTCCTGATCCTGGCTACTCTCGTTAACCTCGCTCCGGCAGCCAACGCTGGCCAGTGCCCCACATCGGACGTCAGTGTTGAACCACCCGCCGCTCCTCGAACCAACACCGATTGCATTCAGGATTCCCCGACGCCGCTGCCCAACGCGCCCACCCAGGATCCAACCAGCACGCCAGCGAACCAGAAATTACGCGTCTCCAAAAAGCCCGACTTCAATCGCTCCATCTTTTACGAGAACAAGCTCGAATTCGCCCTCGACGTGGGATGGCTTCCTATCAACATCCCTTTTCCCTTCGATTTCTTCGAAGACGATCCTTACGAACTCTATCCTCTCCGCTACACGCTTGTGCCGGTGAACGCCTCCTTGCGATGGCAGTTCGGCCCAATCAAAGGTCCTGTCATTCTCCGCGGCAACTGGGACGCCACGTTCACCCTTTCAGCCACCGCGATTCCACGCGGCGCTGAGACCCACTATTTCTCTTACAACATGGGCGTGCGCCGCAATTTCGTTCCGCGCAACTGGCGCGTCACTCCCTACTGGGACGTCCGCGCCGGACTCGGCCTCATCGACGCCAAAGGACCGCTCGGCGTCTATTACGCGCAGGGCCAGAACTTCACTTACGCTCTCCACATGGGCGCTGGAGCGCGCTACAACTTCAGTCCGCGCTATGCCTTCTCGGTGGGTCTCGACTGGATGCACTTGTCGAATGGAAATCTATCCGCGCCGGCGTATTCCAACTACGGCATCAACGTGTACGGACCGATGTTCGGGCTCGATGTCCAACTGCGCCGTCATCGCCACAACTCCGCGCAATAATCTCCGCGATTCCCGCGCAGCCCCCATTCCCTACGTCTGGTTCACTCGATTCACGATCATCGTGACCGCTCTCTGTGCCGCCAGAGCTGCTCCTTCTTGCCACCCGATGATGTGGCTGCAGTGGTCTCCCGCGAAATAAATGCGATCGTCGGGAACAATGAATTCACGATAGGCTCCGTTGAAATACTCCGCCTCGTTCGGCGGAGGATATCCCGGCCCGCGGCTCACCCACGAGCCCAGGCTGTAAGGCACCTTTCCCCACGACATATACATCGGCTTCTCCAGTTCCTTGCCTTTGCCCGGATGCAGCTTTTCCACGGCCGCTCGTGAGGCCGCGATCTTCGCCTCATACGACGGCAGCTTGCCGAAATCACTCCAATTTTCCATGTCATATCCGGAGACGATGACTCCGCGCTTCGACATCAACTTGGCGCTCGGATACCACACTTGCGGGATCGGCCCGCTCGAGAGAAACGAAATGCCTCCGTAGATTTCGTCTCCATCTTGCTCCCAGAAGCGCCGCGACTCCCATGCCACCTTGTAGGCATGGTCATACGTCATCTTCTCGATCGCCGATTTCACCGTCGGCGCAAAGTCATTCGGTATCGTCTTGAGAATCGACAATGGCAGGGCGCAAATGCAATACGACGCTTCCACGGAACGAATCGGGCCATCTTCCCGATCACGGTACACCACTCGAACGCCATTGGCCGTCTTCCGGATCTCCGCCACCGGCGAATGGTAGCGAACCACCTTCCCCAGCGCGCGGGCGAATGCATATGGAATCCGGTCCATGCCGCCCACCGGCTGAAACATCGTCGGCTGCATGTCGAGCACCTCTTCGAACATCATCGACCTGCAGAATTTCGATTTGAGTAACTCGGACATCGAGAGCGGCAGGCTGCGAATCTCGACCTGATCGGCCGCGCCCGGCAACTGCCGGTCTCCCGAGCGCGAAGAGCCGGCGTACCGGTAGTCCTTTCCCAGATCGCCATACGTCTTCAGAAAGTCCATGACGACCGCATGATCGTCTGGCGTGAAGACCTCGTCGAGCGCTCCCTGTTGCACGCACTTCGCCAGCAGTTCCGAAACGTAGCCGCGCGTATCGTTGATCGCCTGCCCCTGCCGGATCGGTTGGCCGCCAAAAACTAGGTCGTTCTGCAGCAGTGTGCGGCGCGAGGAGTTCACCTCAACCTCAAGCTCGACGCCCAGCTCGCTGCAATATCCGAGCATCGTCTTGTGGATCGAGGGCAGGCGCGCCGGACCACAGTTGAAATAGTTCCCTTCGTCGAATGTGCATTCCTGCGTGGTGCCGTCGGTGAATGCCAGCTTCGATCCGCGGCGCAGTGTCCAGTTTCGTCCGCCAGGGCGTTCCCGCGCTTCCAGAACCGTGCACTGAAAGCCTGCTCGCCTCATCTCGTAGGCACACACCAACCCGGCAATTCCCGCGCCGAGGATGATCACCTTCGTCCCGCGCCCAGCCGTCACCGGCAGAGGGAAATCCTTCGCCTGCTCGCTCTCGACCATGCCCAGAAGGCCAAGCGAATGCATGGTCATGAAAGCGGCGCCGAATCCTCCGGCCTGCGCAATTCGCGAAACGAACTCGCGTCTGCTGATCGTCATGGTGAGATTTTCAAGAAGATT
>CAWFQZ010000030.1:0-107730 GCA_963818115.1 uncultured Acidobacteriota bacterium | reverse complement strand
TTTCTTGACTTCAATTCACCGGCAATTCATTCTGTTGCTTAGTACTTGGTTCTTTGACATCCAGACGGCGCATAACTTCTTTGTTTCGAATATTTTGCCCCTAAGTGATTGTGCCCCATAGATTTTTCGCCGATTTTCCTCTAACTCGATGATTTCAATAGACCGGGGGGGAGGGGGGTATACCCCAAACAGAATCTTTCCCAAAACTGAAATCTCGCCAGCCGCTGCTACACTCCCTGAATGCAGGTCAAGATTCTCGGCTCGGCCGCTGGAGGAGCGTTCCCACAATGGAACTGCGTCTGCCCCAACTGCCGCATTCTCCGAGCCGGAAAGTTCCCTGGAAAGGCCCGCTCCCAGACCCAAGTCGCCATCAGCGCCGACTCCCATTCCTGGTTTCTGCTCGGAGCCTCTCCCGACCTCCGCGCGCAAATCGAATCGAACCCTGAACTCCATCCCCGCGAAGGCCTTCGCCAATCTCCCATCGCCGGAAGCGTTCTGCTCAACGCAGACATCGACCATGTTCTCGGACTGCTTCTTCTCCGTGAACTGCAGCCGTTGCGCGTATGCGCAACTGAATCCATTCGCCGGATTCTCTCCGAAGACAATTCCATGTTCGCCATGCTGCAACGCGTTTCCGGTCAGTTGACTTGGACCGACTTTATGCCTCGAAAGAGCTTCCCGCTGGTCGATCCCGCCGGCAAAGATTCCGGCTTGCGCTGCCGCGCGCTGTCTCTCGGCACGCACTTTCCCACCTACGTTTCGACACAACGCCGATCAACGCTTAACCCCGAGGAAGCGTCGCTCGGATTAATCATCGAATCGCCGTCGAGAAAGCGCCTCGCCTATATGCCTGCTGTCCCCGAAATCACCGACGACCTGCTGCGCGAAGCCGAATCCGCGGACGTCCTGCTCTTCGATGGAACCTTCTGGAGCGACGACGAACTGATCCGCATTCAGGGATCCGGACAAACTGCCGGGCAAATGGGACACGTTCCGGTATCGTCCAGTCTCGCGCGATTGGCGCAACTGAAGCGCCCACGTAGAATCTATATACACATCAACAACACGAATCCCATGCTGAACGAGGCTGGTCCTGAATATCGCCAGGTGCGCGACGCAGGCTGGGAGATCGCGGAGGATGGATGGCAGTTCGAACTATAGACGCAGGCTTACCCGATACCAGCCTTCTCTCGTTCGACGGATTGCGCGCCAAGTTGCGCGCCGTCGGCGACGAGCGCTATCACCACCAGCATCCCTTCCATCTGTTGATGCACGAAGGCCGGCTGAATCGCGGCCAGCTGCAAGCCTGGGCGTTGAATCGCTATTACTACCAGAGCATGATTCCGATCAAGGACTCGATCATCCTGTCGCGCGGCACCGATCCCGCATTCCGCCGCGCGTGGCGCAAGCGCGTCATCGATCACGATGGCGATGGTCACACCGAAGGCGGCATCAAGCGCTGGCTGAAGCTCGCCGAAGCCACTGGACTCAGAGCCGATCAGGTGCGCGAAGGAACTGGAATCCTTCCCGCGACACGCTTCGCCGTGAATGAGTATCTGAACATTGTCCGTAGCCGTTCGTTACTCGAGGCCGTCGCTTCTTCTCTCACCGAACTATTCTCCCGCGACCTGATTACTTTGCGCATGGACCGTCTGCGCCAACACTACATGTGGTTGTCGGGAGGTTTGGACTACTTTGAGGCACGCCTGACGCAGGCTCCGGAAGACGCGAAGTTCGCCATCAACTATGTGTACGAGAACGCGCATACGCGCTCGCAGCAGGAACTGGCGATCCAGGCTCTGCGCGACAAGTGCGACATCCTGTGGGCACAACTCGACGCCCTGTATTTCGCCTACGTGCAGCCGGGATGGCCTCCGCCGGGCGCCTTCCGAATCGAGGGCCACTGATGCCGCCACCAGCTGATGACAGCCAACCGCGCCTCGCCGCCGGCTGCCGATGGGGGGGCACCGACCAGGATCGCGTAATCCTCTTCCCCGAAGGCGCCATCAAATTGCAGGGGACGGGGCTGCAGATACTTGAACGTTGCGACGGGACCCGCACGTTCAGCGAGATTATTGGCGAGTTGCAGAAAGAGTTTGGAAAGACGGATCCGGAGAAGATTCGCGCGGACATTGGTCTTTTTCTTGAGCAGTTGCAGCGCAAACGGATCGTCGACTACTAACAGCATTTGTAATTTGGTAATTGAGTAATTTCGTAAATTGTTCGGCACGCAATCTCGATTCATGGTTTCTCATCCTCTCGCGCTTATCGCCGAAGTGACGCATCGATGCCCGCTGCATTGCGTTTACTGCTCGAACCCGATGCAACTGGCCGGAACGCAATCGGAGCTTTCGACCGTCGAGTGGACCAGCGTATTTCAGCAGGCGGGCAAGCTTGGGATGCTGCACGCGCACTTCACAGGCGGCGAACCGCTGGCTCGAACCGATCTGATTGAATTGATCGCGGCCGCGCGAGCCGCCGGACTTTACACAAATCTCATCACATCCGGAATCGGTCTCAACGAGCAGAGGCTGAAATCTCTCGTAGATGCTGGACTCGATCATATTCAGATCAGCTTTCAGGATTCCCGAGAAGGAGCCGCGAACTGGATCGCGGGGGCGAAAGCGCACGCGCACAAGATCGAACTCTCGCGCGAGATTCGAAAACACAAGATCGCCTTCACGGTGAACCTGGTAGTTCATCGGCAGAATCTCGATCATCTGGAAGAGATGATCGCATTCATCGAACAGCTAAACCCAGAACGGATGGAGATCGCGCACACGCAATATTACGGATGGGCTCTCGCCAACCGCTCCGCATTGATGCCGACTCGCGCGCAACTGGAGAAGGCGGTTACGATCATCGCGAATGCGGAGAAGCGGCTGGCCGGAAAGATCCGCATCGACTCCGTGGTTCCGGATTACTACGCGAAGTATCCGAAGGCCTGCATGGGAGGTTGGGGACGAAGATTGATGCTGATCAATCCCGCGGGCAAGGTCTTACCGTGTCATGCCGCAGAAGTATTGCCGAGACTGTCCTTCGAGAATGTGCGCGAGAAAACGCTGGCATGGATCTGGCAGGAATCGTCGTCGTTTCAGCGCTTCCGCGGAGAAGATTGGATGCCCGAGCCTTGCCGGAGTTGTGATCGCCGCACTGAAGATTTCGGCGGTTGCAGATGCCAGGCTTTCCTGTTGACGGGAGATGCGATGGTAACGGATCCCGCGTGCTCGCTGGCTCCTTCGCATGGGATCGTGGAATCGGCGGTGCGCGACGCAAACTCGAATGTGGAAATTGAGCAGCCAGTCACGGCGACGTCGTTCGTTCAGTTACAGAAGCTGACTACGGATGTTTGGAGCTACCGGACGAATCCCGAATGATCTGGCCCGCAGCGGCTAAAGCCGAGTCCATGAACGCGAACTAGTGGCCCGACTTAAAGTCGGGCCCTTCCCGTTCATGCACAAATCAACCTCGCGGTCCTCGGAAAAAACGATCAAGAGCGCGATTTCACCAGCGGATGCCGACGGTGATTGGACGGAAGTCCGTGGTGATGCCTGCGTGACTGCCGTGGACGTAACGAAACTCGGCGTAGATATCCATGTTGGGACGGATCTTGCGGGTAACGCCGCCACCGAAGCTTTCGCCGAACTCGTTCACGCTGGAGTGAAGGAAGTTTCCGTTGATAGGAAGGTTCTTGTTGAAGCAATGCCCCCACCAGAGGAAGAATGCGTTGCACCCCACTCCCGGAATGGCGCTCGAGGAATCCAACTTGCCGGATCGATGCAAGAAGGCTGCACCGCCGATAATGTAGCCACCCCAATCCTTAGTGACCGGAATATTAATGATGGGGCTAAACATGGCGGTGTAAGCGTGGTCGCTCCCGCCCGGCGCTTGCGCGGCCTGCAGAGCTGAAGCCCGCAAAGGCAGGTTGTCGAACTGGAAGTCGAGGCGCCATCCGAAGTATTTGCTGAGATTGCGAGTAACTCCGGCGGCACCAATGCCGCCTCCGCCGCGAACGAAGTTTCGGGTATTGCCATTCGTCAAACTGCCACCGCCGCCCACATTGAAAGTCCAATTGTCGTAGCCGCGCGGCTTGGGCTTGTGTTCGGGGATTTCTTCTGTTTCCTGGCTGCTGCTCGATTGAGGGGCCGTTTGTTGTTGAGTCTGCGAAGGCTGTGCTGGAGGCTGCTGCGCCGGGGTGTCTTGGGCATGGACGGTTGCGACTCCCGCCAGAATCGTTGCCAAGATCGCTTGCAGCACGATGCTGGATCCGGGAACCGTTGCGAACTTTCGAATCATTCATTCTCCTCCCGCTGCCGGGTATGCTTGCGGACCGCAGCGCTCGAACCATAGCTCGTCAACGACAGGCGCTTGTAAAAGAGCGTGTCCGCGATGCTCCCGCCGTGAATGCTCGCAGCAGGCAGGCACCATATTACCAACTTTGATGCTGAGTCCGCCGAAGATGCCGCCCAACGGTATGCTTTCCAGTTTCCGGGAGTGGGAGACGCACGTATGATAGGGAATTCAATTTTCAGCGAGACGGCATCTTGGCGAAGCGCACTGTAAAACCCGTGGCAAAGAAGGCCGCGCCGACCCGATCGCAGAGCTCCGCCCATCGCGTCGCTCTCATTGGCTTCGGAACGGTCGGACGGGCTGCGGCGAAGATCTTGTGCGAAAACATTGACCCGTCGCTGCGCCTCACGCACATCTGCAACCGCAATATCGCACGGAAGAAACAAGACTGGGTTCCGAGCAGCGTCATATGGACTGACGATGTGCAGGCCGTACTGAAGTCGGACGTTGAAATCGTGATTGAGCTTATCGGGGGACTCTCGCCGGCGGAGCAGATCGTGAGGACGGCGCTCGAGTCGGGAAAGTCGGTGGTCACTGCCAATAAGCAGTTGATTGCGCGTCATGGACCAGACCTGCTAGAACTTGCAGCTCGCAACGGAGCCCGCCTGGAATTTGGCGCATCGGTCGCGGGAGGAGTTCCGGTGCTTCCGGCGTTGCGCACAGGGTTGTGCGGAGACCGCCTCCACGGAATCTCCGGGATTCTGAATGGCACCTGTAACTACATTTTGAGTCGCATTGAGAATGCAAGAATTCCTTTCAGCGAGGCGCTGGAAGAGGCGCAAGCGCGAGGATATGCCGAGGCAGATGCTTCGGAGGATCTAGACGGGGGCGACGCGCGGGCCAAGCTGGCCATCCTGGCGCTCGCTGGATTGCATTCGCGTGTTGAGCCCGAATCGGTTCGTGCGCGGACGATCCGGCCCGTGGATGCAGTCGATTTCGATTATGCAGCGGAATTGGGTTGTACGATTCGCCAGATCTCACGAGCAGACCTAAAGGAAGGCGAGCTTTTCGCAGAGGTGGGCCCGTGCCTGGTCGCCGCAGATTCTCCCTTTGGACGCGTGCAGAGAAATCTCAATCTGGTTCTCACTTCCGGGCAATATGGTGGGGACATGGCCTTCTTGGGAGCGGGAGCAGGAGGCGATCCAACGGCGGTGGCTGTCGTGTCGGACGTCATGTTTGTGGCCCAGAGCCTGGCAGGAGGAAAGAAGGAAGTCGCGAGCAACGTCTCGACGCCCAAGATCAGTTGTGATTTCGAGACAGCCTGGTATCTGCGATTCTTTGTGCGCGATCAGCCGGGGATTGTGGCGAGGCTGGCGAAGATCATGGCGGCGCACAAGCTCAACATCGATTCGCTGCTTCAAAAACCCGGGTTTGATAAGGCTTCTTTGCCGTTTGTAATTACTCTGGAACCGTGCCGGGATTCCCTGCTGCATCCCGCCCTCGAAGAGATGTCTGGACTGGAGTTCGCACTGCGGCCGTGTTTGTGCCTGCCGATCCTTCGATAAAGCGTTAAATTGTAGAGGAAAATCGGAGCCGGCTTTGATGAAGGTCGGCTCCGCCGAGATTAATTCCAGAAGGGATTCTTGAGACCCGCCGGCGCCATAGCGCTGTCGGCTTGCGTTTCGGTGCCCGATTCATCGGAAATCTTCTCGTCGATGAAGCGGGATGGCTGCAGAGGCGTCAGAGGACTGATGAATTGATCTTTCTTGCCCGGGTTGGGGTTAAGAGGATATTCAGATTTCATGGGAGACTCCTTCCATCTTTATAATCTAGGTTCATTAAACACCCCAAAGCTGAGCCTGCATCCGCGAAAATTTTGATGGCTGCTATTAAAAAAACAGGTGGCCGTCTGCCTTGCGGAATGACTGTCCTTGATCGGCGATTTTCAGTAGTTTCCGGGTCTGGGCGGCGCAATTTCGCGCTTCGATATATCCTGATCGGTTCTGATTGATTCGACTATCTCATCGAGGTCTTCTATCCATGAAATACCGGAAGCTCGGCCGTACAGGATTTGAAGTAAGCGACATCGCCCATGGACTCTGGGGGATGAGCGGTTGGAGCGGTTCGGAAGACCGGGAATCGCTGGCGGCGATGCAGCTGGCGGTCGATCTGGGCTGCAATTTTTTCGATACCGCGTGGGCATACGGCGAAGGAAAGAGCGATGGCCTGCTCGGCAAGATCATGCAGGAAAACGCGGGAAGACGACTGTACGCGGCGTCGAAGATTCCTCCAGGAAACCTGAAGTGGCCTGCGTTAGCGACGTATAAGTACGCCGATGTTTTCTCGGCGCAACATGTGTTCAAATATGCGGACTTGATCCGCAAACAATTGCAGGTGGACACGATCGATCTGTTGCAATTTCATGTGTGGTCGGACGCGTGGGTCGAAGAACCGGAGTTTCGCGAGACGGTGGAGAAGTTAAAGCACGACCAGTGGATTCGATCGTTTGGTTTGAGCATCAACCGGTGGGAACCAGAAAATGGAATCAAGGCCTTGCATACAGGATTAGTCGATGTTGTGCAGGTGATCTACAACATTTTCGATCAGGCGCCGGAAGACGAGCTATTTCCGGCGTGTCAGGAACTAAATGTTGGCGTGATTGCGCGCGTGCCTCTCGATGAAGGCAGCTTGGGGGGCAAGATGACGCTGGAGACGCGCTTTCCGAAGGATGACTGGCGCGCGGGATATTTCGGTCCGGAAAATTTGCCGAAGACGATCCGTCGAGTGGACAAGTTGAAGGAAATCTTGCCGGCTGGAATGACACTTCCGGAGATGGCGTTGCGATTTATTCTGTCGCATCCGGCTGTGAGTACGACGATTGCCGGCATGCGCAAGCCAGAACATGTGCGGCAGAACATTGCTGCGAGTGACGCTGGGCCTCTGGACAAGTCGCTGCTCAGTGAACTCAAGAAGCATCGGTGGGATCGAACGCCGCAGCGGTGGTCGGATTAGCTGCGCTGCGGAGGATGTCCAAATTTCTTAACGTCGCCGGATGTTATCTCGGACAGTAAGTGTTCGATATCCCAGCTTTCATACGAGTACTGGTAGTAGCTGCTATTGGAAGCTAACCTCGCTGTTTGTCTCCCGGTTCGAAGGTCCCAGATAGATCACCCCACCTTCGCCTATCTAGGAAGTGAGGATTATTTGTTCAGGAACGCAGCTCTTTCGGTCGTTTCGGCCTTAGTGCTGACGGCGACGCTGCTGGCCCAAAATCCGCGCGGCTCGCTACGCGGTGCTGTGCAGGACGCGACTGGCGCGCGCATTCCTGCGGCCAAGGTCGTGGTCGAGTCCGTCGACTCGTCGATTCGGAGAGAGACCCAATGCGAAGACCGCGGCGAGTTTCGGGTGGACGATTTATTACCGGGTGCTTACAGGATTTCTGTAAGCGCTGCCGGTTTCGCTGATGCGAAGTCGGAAGTCACCGTGGCGGTCAGTTCGGTCCGCGAAGTGACGGTCACGCTGAAACCAGCGCCAAGCTCCGAAGCTGTAAATGTTCAAGGCGCGAACTCTTCGATCACGACTGAAGCGATTGATTTGGCGAGTGCGGTGCACCAAGCGGTGATCAGTAGCCGCGACCTGCAGACGCTGCCTCTAGCGGCACGCAGTTTCGCGAACATCGCGTACCTGGCTCCGGGAACAGAGCCGGTGGAACCTTCGGATCCAACCAAGGCGCGTATTACAGCCGTTTCGACGGGAGGAAGTTCGGGTCTCAACAATGAATTATCGGTTGACGGCGGCGACAATTCGGATGACTGGATTGGCGGATTTCTGCAGAATTTCTCCCCGGATGCAATTCAGGAATTCGCGGTGCGGACTGGAAACGAAGACGCTGACACGGGAGGAACCACGGCCGGGTCGGTGGTCATCACGACCAAGCGCGGGACGAACGATTGGCACGGCACCGAAGCATTCTACGAACGAGCCGCGGCATTGAATGCCCGATTTCCGATTGAGAATCCGGCACAGACTTGCGGAGCCGGCGGATGCGTTGACAATCCGAAGCAGCCTTTCTCGCGACAAAATTATGTGGGGACGATTGGCGGCCCCATCGAGCGAAACAAGATCTGGTTTTTCGCGTCGATGGAATATGTGCGCGAAAATGCCAGCATTGCTTACAGCCCCGCGAGCCTTGCACAATTCGATGCCCTGGCGCAGATTGCCGCGGATGGATTGATTCCGGGAGTGCCGGCAATTGCGGTGCCGCCGAACGTAACCATTCCGTTCCGCGATGTGCTGGGATCGCTGCGATTCGATTGGGCTCAGTCAAATCGTTCACAGTGGTTTCTGCGCACATCCGAGGACAGCTACCTCACGCACAATGCGCTGGTGCAACAGGCGACGCTGCCTTCGACCGGATTAACAACTCATAACAACTACTGGAATAGCGTGATCAGCAATACGTTCGCATTCAGCCCGAGGTGGCTTGGGACGTTTGTGTTCGATGCGAGCGAATTACATCTCACGCAGGCACGCAATTCGACACTGGGCTTCGCGCTGGCGTTTCCGTTCAGTTCGACGTCGCTGACCGTGTCGGGCTTTGAGACGTATGGGGACAATCAATTCGCGACTCCAATTACGCTCTTCCCGTCGATACGCAATCAGGAGAAATATCAGCTGCGTTATGACTTGGATCATGCGGCCAGAGATCACTCGTACAAATTTGGTGTGAACTTCATTCACGAGCCAGTGCTGGCCGGGGCGTTTCCGGGCAATCAGGAAACGCTGTATTCGTTTCCGAACGATCCGACGTTTTACACCGAGAACGCGACGAACATGGCGCAGTTTCCCGTGGACTATGCTTCCGGTGCGTCGACCACACCGGCAGGCGACGGAAGTTTTTCGCAGAGTGTTCAACGGCTCGGACTGTATGCGCAAGATTCATGGCGGCTCTCGCGACATTTGACGGTTAATTACGGGCTGCGCTGGCAGACGACATTCGGGCTTTTCACGGGATCGGGACGCAGCTTGGCGCAGAATGCAGTATTTCCGACGCTTGCGGGATTGCAAATTCCGTTAATTCCGACGGTGCCGCACGACTACCGGAAGCAGATCGGGCCGAGGCTGGGAATTGCATATTCTCCGGGCGAGAGCGGGAAAACGGTGCTACGCGCGGCATTCGGAATGTTCTACAACGATCTCGGTCAGAACGGGTGGGCTACAGCATTCCAGGCTGTGAACTCGACCAATGCGGTGACGGGATCGTGCTCGTTCAGCGGCACAGTGGGCGCGTATTCGCTTTCGGGCAGCGGTTGTCTTCTCGGCGGAGCGGGCGCCGGCGGCAACATGATTGATTCGAGATATAAGACTCCGTACGCGATTCACATCACGGGAGGAATGCAGCACGCGTTCAATCAGAACTGGACGATGAGCGCTGACTACACGCATGAAGAGGGAAACCACGGCTATCGCGCCTACAGCTATACCAGCGATGTGAGTCTGTTTACTCCGCTCATTCCGGCGTCAGACCCAAATTACGACCTGGACCAGCAGAGCGTGGTGCCGAACGTGAATGTATTCAAGTCCGACAATCGTTCGAGCTATAACGCGCTTATGTTGCACCTGCAAGGAAACGTATCGCGGCGATTCAACCTGATCGCCAACTATACCTTTTCAAAAGCTCAGACCTGGGGATGCGTGCTGGGCGAACTATTCGATTACGTAAATGGAGTTTGCAATCCGCTGGACGCCTTCGGGCCTGGGGATTACGGACCATCGGGCGAAGACGTTCGGCATCGTTTTGTGCTGGCTGGAACGCTGCATCTTCCTGGCGGGGTCGAATTAACGACGATGACGCAGGCGGAAAGCGCGCGTCCATTTACGATCACGACGGCAGACAACAGTCAGCGGATCTCAGTGAACGGAGTACCAACGGCTCTCGATGTATTTCGTGGAACGCCATACATTCAGATGGATCTGCGGGTGAGCCGTCCGGTTAAGATTGGCGAGCGCTGGCAAATCCTGCCGTTCGTGGAATTCTTCAACGTGTTCAATCGCAACAATCCAGGAGCGAACTACGTGACGAATGTCGCCGCGCTGCCGAATGTCCCCGCGGCCGAAGCACAGGCTGGAAATATCACGGACTTCTGCACCAACGCAGACTGCTCGGCAACGCAGCCCATCACTCATCTGCAGCAGCTTGCCGTTCCGGCGGGTGGACTCGGAGATTTTTTTGGCCCGGGAACAACCGTGGGAATTCCATTCGCGGCGCAGCTAGGGGTACGGGTTAATTTCTAGGATTGTTCGGCGAGAATTTCGAAGAGGATCCGCGCCTAGCGCATCAACCATTCCGTAGCAGCGTGGATTTCCGATAGCAACTGGCTATATGCCAGCCCGCACACCGTCAGCACTCCCAAAGCAAAAGCGACTTCGGAACGTATCGACCATTTTTGAGGCTGGAATTTTCGTTGATCGCTCCACGAAATCAAGCGTTCGACGCGGGCATTCATCATGGAAGCCGGGTTATGAACGAGGGCCGCGGTCAGCTCTACGGAAGAGTCAGCGGGTGCAAAACGCGCAAGTTTGATCAGCGCTGCCGCGAGATCGAGCGCTTCTCCGTGAGACGAGACCGCCGCGTCATCGGCCGCCATCTCGGTAGCTTCGACCCACGACGCTTCCAACGCGCGCATGCCAGGAAATGCTACGAAACGGAACAGTAACTTCCTGAGATTGTCGCGACGCTGCACGTGCGCGATTTCGTGGTTCAGCGCTGTCTGCAACTCCCTGTCACTTAGAAGAAATTCCGCCACGCCCGAAAGCAATACCTTGGGCCGAACAATACCTGCTGCGGTCATCGGAGGAACGGAACGATGAATTCGCAAAATTGGAATTGAGTCTATGGTTGCTACCGGGTGGGCATCGGTCGTCCAGGATGAAATGCTGCGAGAAGCGCGGAAGATCGCGACGAAGGCATTGGTTGCACCGACGAGTGCGAGCAGCGCACCAAAAACTCCGAGGGCAAGAGAAACACCCCCGACCGGCTCATCGATAGCGCGAGGCTCCAGCAGAAGAAATGATGGCACCGTGAAGGCAGCAGTGATGACGGCAGCCGTGGCTAAGGGAAACATCCGCAGAGCAAACAACGAGTCGGCGATGCGACGAACGCGGTGATGCCGGATACGCTGGCGAAATCGGTTCCACGTGAGACAAACCGCGACCGACAAAGCGCAGTAGACAATGACGAACACCGAAAAAGCGACGGCGACGCCCCGCAGTGCGAACATCAGCCTTTCTCCTCGGTGGATCCACCGGTGGTGGGCTTTGAATTGGCAGCGCGAAGTTCGCGACGTTTCGCTTCGACGACCTCGCGAAGCTCGTCCAGCAAATGGGCATCGCGCTCAGTGACGATTTCGACGAGATACGAAAGAGGAAGAGATGAGGCCGGGCTGGCTTTCAATAGCTGGCGAAAAGCCTCACCTGCGGCTTCACAGTGAAGTTCCTCGCGAGTAAATCGGGGGCGGTAGCGGAATGCGCGGCCTTCGGCTTCCCGCAAGAGCACACCCTTCTTATAGAGACGATCGAGCGTAGTCATGACGGTGGTATACGCCAGATCGGAACAGAACTGCTCAGCCAGATCGCGGACCGTGGCAGTGCCGCACTTCCAAAGGGCCTCAAGCAGACGCTCCTCGAGAGGACCGAGCCGAGAAGAAGAAGTCCGGAAGTGAAAGGCGCGTGTCATGCGACAAAGAAGATGATCTTACCCTAGTTGAACCGGGCTTGGCCACATGGTCTTGGGATGACTTAGGCTTTCAGTATCTCGAAATCGATGGCGGCCCCGGAGGGGCTCGAACCCCCAACCCTCAGTTCCGAAGACTGATGCTCTATCCAATTGAGCTACAGGGCCGCGATGTTGGAGTGACTAGAAAGTCGAGCATTCGCTCGACCGGACAGCCGAGGGCGGCTATCCCCACAAAAAATTCATTTCACGGGATAGAAACTTTGGGGTGGGAAACGGGAATCGAACCCGCAACCGCCGGAGCCACAGTCCGGTGCTCTGCCAGTTGAGCTATTCCCACCGCAACCTTTCGATTATAGCAACGGAAGTTCAGCGGGAGATAGGGGAGGCCGGAGGGATTTGCTGCAGCATGATCCGCGCGAGATCTTTCGCTCCGCCTGAAAGGCGGCTGCGCTGAAGACGATCATCCGTGGGTTCTCCGCAATTCTGATCAGGTCAAGACTTGTCACAGATTTGCGCCGCGCTTCGCGCCGGCTTGGACGGCCGAGGCGGTCGTCCCCACATGATTGTTCTTATGTTTAGGCTCGGCCGATGCCTACGTATTCGAAACCAAGGGCGCGCAAACGGGATGAATCAAGCAGATTCTTGGTGTCGACGATGACGGGGTTCTTCAGCAACTGCTTGATGCGATCGAAATCGAGGGCACGGAATTCCGGCCAGCCAGTCCCGACAACCAAAGCATCAGATCCTTCAGCAGCCGCATACGCTGAATCGCAATAGCGCACTGTTTCGTTGAGGCGTGTTCTGGCTTCCGGAATCGCAACCGGATCATAGGCGCGCACGTGGGCACCCTTCGAAACCAGCGACTCCGCCAGACGAAGGGAAGATGATCCAGCAACGGAATTCGTATTCGGCTTGAAAGCGAGACCGAGGATTCCGACTTCCTTATTCTCAACAGAGTTCAAGGCGTGGGCGATTTTGTCGACCAAGCGATCAGCCAGATAATGATTCACATCGCGCGCGGCGCCGAGAACTTTGAGAGACACGCCATGGTTCTGAGCCAGCTGCACCAGAGAATCCATGTCAGACTCGGCGAATACACCGCCCATTCCAGCTCCGGGCTGCAAGCAACGCGGAGCGATTTTCTTGTCGAGTCCCAACGCGAGAGCCAGATTTACCGCGTCGGCGTTGACGCGTTCGCAGAGAGTTGCGACTTCATTGATGAACGAAATCTTGGTCGCCACGAAGGCGGTAGCTGCTTCGCGGACGAGTTCGGCGGTCGACTGATTGGTAACAATGACAGGAACGCCGCGCATCACGAGCGGATGAAAAATCTGTTTGAGCATCTGAACGGCTTCGTTGGAAGTCGATCCCAAGATCAAGCGGTCCGGCCAGTTGAAATCTTCGACGGCGCATCCGTCGGTGAAGAACATGGGCTGCGAGACGATGGTGGCCTGCAGTCCGAGGTCTTTCAGATTCTTTTCCAGAGAATTTGCCGTGCCCACAGAAACTGGAGTCACGATTGTCAGGATCGGCGGCTTAGGAGCCAGGCGCGCGATGCGCATCACGATGTCGTTCAGATTGTCCGCTTTATCTTCCGCAAGGAAAATGACGCCAGTTTTGCGGGCGAAGGATTCGATGTCGGTGGAATAGGCGAGGCGCCCGGCGCGCACGTTGCGGCGGATGATCTCTTTCAGGTTCTTCTCGAAGAAGGGGATATTTCCCTGAGCCATTTCGACCATGCGGGAGCGGTCCGGATGGCAACAGGAAACAGGAGTGCCAAAATCAGCCAGGCAGGCCGAAATCACTGTTCCCAAGTATCCCGATCCGTATACGCCGATCTGCATGTTCTCTCCTGTGACAGACGGAAATCCGCGCCAGTCGTGCCATTGGGGGGACTGTCCGAACGACGGCTCTACATCTTTACTACAGGCACGGAGGGGGCATTTCAACGCACGGGAGGGAGATGTACCTGGGACCATCCTGATTGGGCAGGAGTAACTGCAACCTGAGTAACCTGGCGGAGATTACGAACGAGCTATCGAGAGACGAGGGTGCCACCGAGTGAAACGGGCGCCAAATCGACCCAACAATTCTGTGCGTCTTCGCGAACAAAGGTGAGGTTTTCCAACAGAATACGGCGGCTGCCGTGATACTGGCTCCAGCGGTCGCGTGCGATTTCAAAGGCGGTCTGCGCAGGCTTTTCTGCTGCCATCTTAACGATGGTGAGGTGGGGAATGTAGGGCCACTCTTCCTGGTATTGCAGCACTTCGGTGTTCAATTTGCGGTGAAGTTCGCTCATCCGCGAGGCGGAGGCGTCAACGCGAATGAATACGGTGGGAGTGACTGGAATAAACGTCTCGACCGCTCCGAGCGTTACATCGAAGGGTTCTTCCTGGCCACAAATCCGTTCGAGCACTTGAAGGGCAGAACTCTCCGTCCCCTTGAGCGGGCGGGGAGGAAGGATCGTGAGATGGGCCGCAAGGTGAGGAAGGTCGGGATGCAGTTCGCGGCGGAGGGCTTCGACGAACTCCCCGGCCGGATTTTTCAGATACGCCACTAACGCATAGCGAACCGTCTGCATACTGGACGAAAATTATACCGCGCCACTCGGACGGCTGCGGGCCAAAAGCAGAACAGCAGCGGGATTTGAGGAAGAACAATGAGAAGCGTGAATCGAGAGGGAGAGAAAGCTCTTCTCATTTATAATCTGGAGATTAGCAACAGTCGGAAGCAACAGTCGGGGCGTAGCGCAGCCTGGTAGCGCACCTGCCTTGGGCGCAGGGGGTCGTAGGTTCAAATCCTATCGCCCCGACCAATTTTCTCAAAATCAAGAGGTCGCCGGATCGATCCTGCAAACCTTGGTGACCTTGGCGATGCCTCAATGCGTCGACGCAGCCACTTTGATTTGAAACAGCCCGACCCGCTTGCTTTCCGAATCCACGACATAAAGACGGTTGCCGTCGGCCCACAGAGCGGATGGGTGGCCAAAGTTCTCATCTTTAATTGAACTCGGATCAAATCGATAGAGTGGCTGCCCATCGCGACCGTAGACCTGAATCTGGTTTAGGGCGGGATCGCTTATGTAAACGTCGCTTTCATTATCCACGGCCAAACCGGTGCGTTGGTCGGCGTAGCCCAGGCTCATGGCACGCAGGAAACGGCCCGAAAGATCAAAAACCTGAATACGCGTGTTGCCGGCATCGAGGACCAAAAGTTCGTGACCTGCCACGACCAACTGAGTCGGAGTATTGAATTCTCCGGGCTGAGTACCCCCACCTCGGTTGCCGAGTCTGCGAATGGGCTTCCCGCGCTTGTCCATCACGAAAATCATTTGTGCTTGCCGGTCTGAAATAAAGATGCGTCCTGTCGCTCGATCGATCGCGATGCCTGCGGGGCTGGAAAAATACGACTCTCCTCCTTTTAGTTTCCCCAAGTACCGGCGGAATTTTCCCTCCGCGTCGTATACGAGTACCGTGCTGTGGCTTTGGTCAACGACATAGAGGCTGTCGTGTCCATCGAGAGCGAGTGCGACAGGAGTATGCAGACGGTCGCCGCTTCCTTCCCAACGAGCGTACTTCAAGCGAAGAAAATCGAAGACATGTACCGCCTTGGCACTCGTATCGGCGACGAACACACGATGATTGGAGTCCGTCGCCAAGGCCGATGGTGACTGAAGCGCCGAAGTGCGAGCAACTTGATCGGCCCGACCCGCGATGACGTCGATCGTCCGGTCAAGAACCGGATGCGATGGTTTGACATCTTCGGGTGACGAAAACACGCGCACGAAACTCAAGGTCACGGGAGCCGTTGATACACCGGCCGAAGGCGCCTGTGGGGCAGGTTTTGATGGCAAGGCGGGGCAAAGCACGAGAACGAGGACGAGCAACGGAAAAGGAAAACAATCTGCGCGGAGGCGGTGCCGGACTCGTTGTACAAACATGCGCTTGTTCCGCCTTTGAAGAATCCGGGATGCAATTCAGGGTGCGCCCATTCTTTCATGTTTCTTCGCTCCTCGGAACGACGGCTTCCTGTTGATCCATAATGACGTTTCTCAAAGTTTTGGCTTCGATGCCGATGACCTCAAGGTCCGGCGATCTGTCTCGGTCTCGCTAACTTTTCGGTGAGACGGGGCGCGCAGGGACAAGAGACTGAGTCCATGGATGACATCGTTAAAGATTTTCTGATTGAGAGCCGAGAGAACCTCGACCGGCTTGACCAAGAACTGGTGAGCCTCGAGTCAGATCCGAATTCGAAAGAAACGAACGCAGCATGCTGGATGGGCACGAAATCATGCGGTACGCACAACCGGTGCGTGTTGCGCAGGATTGTTTGCAATGTCATGGAGACCCTGTGGGGGAGAAGGACCCATTTGGATACCCAAAGGAAGGCATGAAGGCGGGTGAGTTGCGCGCGGCGTTCGTTCTGGAGGCGCCGACCGAAACCCTGAATCAGAATTCTAAAGCGAACATGCTGGCTACCTTTGTGACCAGCTTCCTGACGGTTCTCGCGGCAGTCGCCCAGCAGACGAAACTCCTGGCGCTCAACGCAACGATTGAAGCAGCTCGCGCCGGAGAGGCTGGCAAGGGATTCGCAGTCGTAGCCAACGAAGTCAAAGAACTGGCTCGGCAGACTGCAAAAGCGACGGAAGATATCAGTCGAAAGATCACCACAATCCAGGGCGACACAAACGGCGCTGTAGAAGCGATCGGCAGCATCACAGCGGTCATTCAACAGGTCAACGATATTTCCAGCACAATCGCCACGGCGGTCGAGGAGCAGAGTGCGACGACGAACGAGATGACGCGCAATGTGGCGGATGCGGCTAAAGGATCGGGCGAGATCACGCAGAACATTGCTGGAGTCGCGGAAGCGGCACAAGACACGTCCACCAGTGCACAGGAAACTCAGAAAGCAGCCAATGAATTGGCGGAGATGGCGGCCCGCCTGCGCGGACTGGTAGAGCAATTCAAGATTGAATCCACTTCAGCATCCAGGGCAACGGGGCCGAAGGCGAAATGCGGAAAGAGTATGGGCGCCCATGCTTAGGGCAAGAGCGAATCGGTTAGATCGATCGACGGGCGCTCACGGGTTTTACCGGGCGCGCTCCACTCAAGACCAGAGCACAAAGACGATCGGTGAACTCAGGCGTCAGGCGGTCATGCCGGATCAGGAATCGCATGTAGATCGGGCCATAGAGCGAATCCAGTAGAAGGTCTTGGTCGACATCCCTCCGCAGTTCGCCTCGCTGAATCCCGCGACGCAACGTCGCGTACGCTTCCTGCCTGCGAGGCTTAAGAAAGCGCTCGCGAAAGGCTGCGATTAACTCCTTGTCTGTCTGGCCAGCGGCAAGAATCGCAGCCACGATGCGACCGCGGCGACTGGAGAATACCTTTACTAACTGGCGCATCTGGCGACTCATATCGTTGCCGAGGGAACCGGTGTCGGGGAAGCGAAGCTTTGTAGTTGTACTACTGGCAAATGCATCCGCGATGAGCGCACCTTTATTTGGCCACCAGCGGTAAACCGTGGCTTTGCCCACCGCAGCCCGTTCGGCGACGTCTTCGATAGTAAGGTTGGAGAAGCCCCTTTCTCCCAGGATTTTCAGCGTGCTGCGCAAGATTGCGGTGCGGGCATGCTCGCTGCGCGGCCGCCCAGGAGGGCGTTTACCATTGCGATTTTTAGTAAAACCCTCCGCCGGAGACTTCTGGCGCATTGTTCTACGCTACCATATAATCAAGCTCACGTTTTAGAATCCGATACGGCTAGTATCGAATCTAAAATGGCACTTGAGCACTCCGCTTGGGGCGGCCTGTGGCAATTTGTTTTCGAAGTTTGGGAGCATTCGTAACCAATGTGGATAGTAGCCTTAGCCCTGCGTCGCCCCTATACCTTTGTCGTGATGGCGCTCGTCATCATTATCCTGTTCTTCGTAACGGTCTTCCGCACGCCGGTCGACATCTTCCCCGACATCGATATTCCGGTTGTTTCGGTCGTCTGGTTTTATACGGGGATGTCGCCCCAGGATATGGCCGACCGAATCGTGGCGAACTCCGAGCGCGGCATTACGACGACGGTCAACGATATCGAACATATGGAATCCCAGTCGGTGTATGGATTGGGAGTGATCAAAGTATTTTTCCGCCCAGGGACGAACGTCCAAGGTGCGATCGCCCAGATCACTGCAATCTGCCAGACAACGGTGCGAGGTCTTCCGCCCGGCACAACCCCGCCCCTCATCATTTCGTACAGTGCATCCACAACTCCGATCATTCAGCTCGGATTAAGTAGCAAGACACTGCCTGAGCAAGATCTGTTCGACCTAGGTCAAAATTTCCTGAGGAATTTCCTTGCGACCGTACCCGGAGCGGCGACGCCATATCCGTATGGCGGAAAGATTCGGCAGATCCAGGTTGATCTGGATCTTCCAAAGTTACAAGCGTATGGACTTTCTCCGAATGACATCGTCAATGCTGTAAACGCGCAAAACATTATTCTGCCCAGCGGCACAATGAAACTTGGGCCGCTGGAATACGACATTGAGATGAATGGAACGCCGAAGACCATTGCGGAGTTGAATGATCTTCCGGTCAAGACAATCAACGGAGCGACGTTGTATATGCGCGACGTGGCGCATATACGCGACGGGTTCGCGCCGCAAACCAATATTGTGCGCCAGGACGGCAACCGCGGTGCGCTGATGTCGATCTACAAGAACGGCAAAGCGTCAACGTTGCAGATCGTGAGCGGAGTCAAGGGAATCGTTCAACAGGCTGCGCAAGCACTGCCGCCGGAGTTAAAGGTGACGTCGCTCTTCGACCAGTCGTTGTTCGTTCGAGCTTCGATTTACGGAGTGTTGCGGGAAGGTCTGATCGCAGCGGCACTCACCGCCGTCATGATTCTTATCTTCCTGGGCGACTGGCGTCCGACGATCGTTATTTCCATTTCGATTCCTCTATCGATTTTCGTTTCGATCATTCTCCTGGGTGCGATCGGACAGACGATCAACATCATGACGCTCGGAGGACTGGCGCTCGCGGTCGGCATTCTTGTCGATGACGCGACGGTAGAAATCGAAAACATCGAACGCAACCTTGCGATGGGCAAGGAGATGCGGCAAGCGATTTTGGATGGCGCACAGCAAATCGCGGTGCCGGCGTTCGTTTCGACTTTAAGTATTTGTATCGTGTTCGTGCCAATGTTCTTCCTGACGGGAGTGGCCAAATTCTTATTCGTGCCGCTGGCGGAAGCGGTCAGTTTTGCGATGTTGGCCAGCTATCTGCTTTCTCGCACGCTCATTCCCACACTCGTCATGTACATCATGCGCGGACATGAGCATCGGGCCGAAGCACCGAAATCTTTCCTGGGCCGCTTCCAGCGCGGGTTTGAACGCAAGTTCGAAGATTTTCGCCGCGGATACGAAGCCCTGTTGGAAACCACGCTGGAGCACCGCGGCATATTCGTCGTTTGCTTCCTGATCTTTTGCGTGCTCTCGCTGGGGCTATTTACGTTCCTCGGGCAGGATTTCTTCCCCCAAGTCGATGCAGGGTTGCTCCGTCTCCATGTTCGAGCGCGGGCCGGATTGAGGGTGGAAGAAACGGCACGCCTTTGCGATGAAATCGAAAGTACTTTGCGGCAAGAGATTCCGCACGGGCAGTTGCAGACGATCCTGGATAACATTGGGCTGCCGAACTCAGGCATCAATCAGTCTTACAGTTCGAGCGGAACGATCGGGACCAGTGACGCTGAGATCCTGATCGCGCTTGATCCGGAGCACCATCCGCCGACAGCGGATCTGACGCGGCATCTTCGCGAAGTGCTGCCGCAGCGCTTTCCGGGAACGGAATTCTTCTTCCAGCCGGCTGACATCGTGACCCAGATTTTGAACTTTGGCTTGCCGGCGCCGATCGATGTTCAAGTAGTCGGCACCGACATGCAGGGGAGCTACGACCTCGCGCAGCGAATTGCCAACAAAATGCGTCATATTCCCGGCACCGCAGATGTGCATGTGCAGCAACTGCTTTCCTTGCCGACGTTGCATATGGATATCGAGCGCACGCGCGTGACTCAGGTCGGACTGACTGCAAGAGATGTGGCCCAAAGTGCGCTGGTTTCATTGAGCGGCAGCTTCCAGACATCGCCGAATTTCTGGCTCAATCCGAAAAACGAAGTCACTTACCAAATCGCGGTTCAGGCGCCCCAGTACCGCATGACGAATTTGCAGGATCTGATGGACATCCCGGTGATTTCACAGCAGGGACCGCAATTGATGGGGAATCTGGTGCAGTTAACCCCGGCGGTGCGGGCCGCCACCGTCAATCACTGGAATGTGCAGCCGGTGATCGACGTTTACGCCAGTACGCAGGATCGGGACTTGGGTGCGGTCGCAGTCGATACAGACAAAGTGTTGAAGACCTTTGAGAAAAACTTGCCACGAGGCACGCATATTGTGATGCGCGGACAGGTGGCAACTATGCGGTCCTCATTTTTGGGACTGGGTGTCGGACTGGTGGGCGCGATCCTCCTAGTCTACCTGTTGATCGTAATCAACTTCCAGTCGTGGCTCGATCCCTTCATCATTATTACGGCCTTGCCCGGAGCATTGGCGGGAATCTGTTGGTTCCTGCTGCTGACGCACACGACTCTGAACGTGCCATCGCTAACCGGGGCAGTCATGTGCATGGGCGTGGCCACGGCGAATTCCATTCTGATGGTAAGTTTCGCGCGCGAGCAGATGGATGAAGGAATTCCGGCCGTGAAAGCAGCGGTCGCTGCCGGCTACACGCGCGTGCGTCCGGTGCTGATGACGGCACTGGCCATGATCATCGGCATGGTGCCGATGGCATTAGGATTTGGCGAAGGCGGCGAGCAGAATGCGCCGCTCGGCCGCGCGGTTATCGGAGGCTTGCTGTTCGCCACCGTAGCAACACTGTTTTTTGTGCCCAGCATTTTCGCTATCTTTCACGGGCGGCGAGAAGCTCGCGAAGCGCGCGAACAACAAGGATAACGGATGATGAATTTATCAAATGATTGCATGAATCGGAGTCGAGCATGAGTGCAGACAACAAGATCAAGCCGCCAACGGTAGAGGAACAAGAGAAACAGCGGGGTAACTCCGCGCCGTCGCCGCAGGATGGAGGCCAGGCAATTCACACTCGCGCCCAGGTGGACGAGGAGATCGCCGCCATGGAGGAGCGCTCGCGGCACCAGCAAGCGAGTATTCAAGCACCTCCGGAACTGCCTCCTGCCCCGCCGCGGAAGGCTCTGACCATTGTCGCAGTCGCGCTGGTCGTCCTTTTGATCGCCGGAGCCTTGACGTTGATCGGACATGAGAGCCATGAGCGAGCGTTGGCAAAAGAGACGGAGAAAGAGACCGTTCCCACGGTTGCCGTCGTCCATCCCCTTGCCGAAAAACCGGACGAGGAACTCGTACTTCCGGGCTCGTTATTGGCCTATGAGGAATCTCCGATTTATGCGCGCACGAGCGGATATCTGGTTCGCTGGTACCGCGACATCGGCAGCCGAGTAAAAGAAGGAGAACTACTGGCCACGATTGATACGCCGGAAGTCGATCAGGAACTCAACCAGACGCGCGCCGCTCGTCAGCAAATGGTCGCACAAATGGAACTGGCGAAAATCAGCGCTGACCGATGGGAGAATCTGCGCAAGAGCGACTCAGTCTCCGCTCAGGAAGCCGATACACAAACCAGCGGTTATAAGCAGGCGCAGGCGAATGTTGCCGCCGCGGATGCCAATGTTCGAAGGCTCGAACAGCTGGAAGGTTTCAAGAAAGTCTATGCGCCATTCTCAGGCGTGCTGACGAAGCGCAATGTAGATCCCGGTGCCCTGATTAATGCCGGCGCCGGCGCTGCGGGACGGGAACTGTTTGATATCGCGCGCGTCGATCCCCTGCGCGTTTATACCAGCGTGCCGCAGGCGTATGCACCATACATCAAAGTTGGAGCCAGCACGACTGTGACGTTGCAAGAATTCCCGGGACAGCGATTTTCGGCCCGGATTGCTCGGACGGCCGAGGCTATTGATCCCAACACGCGAACTCTTTTAACGGAGGTCGACGTTCCCAACAAGGACGGACGCTTGCTTCCCGGTTCGTTTGGCGAGGTCCATTTTGCCGTCGGATCAAACGTGGACAAAGTCACGATTCCGGTTAACGCGATGTTGTTCCGGTCTCAAGGCGCACAACTAGCGGTCGTGGGCACAGACAACAAGGTGCAGCTGCGTCCGATCAACATCGGAAAAGACTACGGAGCCACGTTGGAAATTCTCGGCGGCGTTACTACGAACGATCAAGTTGTGATTAATCCTCCCGACTCTCTCGAAGAGGGCGAGGCCGTCAACATCGCGGCGCCATCACAACGGGCGCAAACTCCGCCTCAGTCACAATCGCAGAATGCGTCAGGGCAGGGAAATTCGGACGCCGGACAGAAAGGGAGTGGACGTTGAAGAGGGTATTCGGTTTCCCTGTTCTCGGGTTGATTGTGTTTGCGGCGGGATGCACCGTGGGACCGCGTTACAGCCGTCCCGCAGCTCCTGCGCCTGCACCGGATGCGTGGAAGACGCAACCGCCGTGGCAGGAAGCTGCGCCAAAGGATGCAATTCCGAAGGGAGCCTGGTGGGAAGTTTTTCACGACGCCACTTTAAACGGATACGAACAGCAACTGGTGCAGGCGAATCAATCATTGATAGCCGCGAGGGACCGCCTGAATCAGGCCCGATCGCTGGCGCGCGTTGCCACCGCAGATTACTTTCCGCAGCTTTCAGCCGACCCGAGTGCAGTACGGGAGCGAGGCTCGGGCAATCGGCCCTTGAATGGAGCAGTGCCAACGGTCATCAATGGAGTGACGCAGCCCATACTTCCCTACTCACAGAGTGTGTATGCAATTCCGTTTTCGCTCAATTATGAGGCTGACTTGTTTGGGCGAGTACGGAAAAATGTCGAAGCCGCCAATGCCTCTCTTCAATCCTCCGCTGCGGATCTCGGCAATGTACAGCTCGTGTTAACCGCCGAACTCGCCGCGGACTATTTCACGTTGCGAGAGTTGGATGCGGAATATAAAGTCGTCGAAGAGTCCGTCGATTACCAACGCAAGGCCCTCGATCTGATCAATCGACGCCACGACGGCGGGATCGCAAGCGGCCTCGAGGTTGCCCAGCAGGCAACAGTCCTTGATTCGACGGTTTCCCAGGCTTCTCTAGTTCAGGAATCTCGCGCCCAGTATGAGCACGCAATTGCCGTCCTGGTCGGGGAACCGGCTTCGAGTTTTAGTGTTCCCCCCACGCCTCTGAACGCGACTCCGCCACCGGTGCCACTTGGAGTGCCGTCGGACGTCCTCGAGCGGCGCCCGGATATCGCCACGATGGAACGCGAAATAGCATATGAGAACGCGCAGGTTGGAATCGCGCGTACCGCATTTTATCCGCATATCACTTTGAGCGGTTCCGGCGGGTGGCAAAGCACAAATGTGGGATCTCTTCTCAATGCGCCGAGTCTCTTCTGGTCGATCGGCGCAGACGCGCTGGAGCCAGTTTTGCAGGGAGGACGGAACCGGGCCAACCTTGCGGCTGCTCGCGCAGCATACGATCAGTCTGTGGCGAACTACCGTCAATCAGTGCTCACGGCTTTCCAGCAGGTCGAGGACGGAATTAGTAATCTGAGCACGCTGTCGCAAGCTCTCTCAACACAGGCAGCAGCGGTTTCGGACGCACGACGAGCACTGGATATCGCGAACAACCGCTACGTTGGAGGAGTGACGAACTACCTCGACGTTATCACCGCCGAAACTACTTTGCTGAGCAGCGAGCGCCTGGAAACCCAGTTGCTCGGACAGCAGATGGTCAGCTCCGTATATCTGGTGAAAGCACTTGGCGGAAGTTGGGACGATAGCCAGATTAAAGACGAACAGGTCCATCCGCACCCAGGGCAGATACTGCAGCAATAAGCTCTGGGAGGGGATTTTCGACGCCTCGGATCGAAAGCTCTTTTCACCGAAAACTCCTTGCCCATTCGACGAGCCGTCGCTCACTTGCGAGATTATTCCTCGCTCGCTGCTGCATCCTGCAACAGCCCCGACACCGCATATATCCCCGACTGATGATTATTGTCACGTCCTGCTGTGATTTACATCACTGAGGGCATTTCCGGAAAAGAGGATAAACACTCATCCGACTCGAGTGGACTGCCGTCCCCCTGAGAGAGAAGGAGGCGCCGGAACAAAGGGAAAACGATCGTAAGAATATTGATTATTTGTTTTCATTTCAGTCCACGTACAGGCCCAATCCCATTTAGGTTTCCGACGCTCTCTCTCTAAGTCGAACCGGATAGCTCGAGATTTTGGCCGACGCCACGTCGCCGCCGGGAGAACTGTCTATGTCGACAGGCCAGAAAGATACGATCGGGACATATCTGCGGAAAAGCGGAGTATCCCGCCGAAATTTTCTACAGCTCTGTTCAAAAATCATCGTCGCAGCACCTATCGGACTGAGCCTGACGCGTAAAGCGACGGCGGCGCAAGTCGCCCGTATCGTCGGGAAAGCTCGCAGACCGTCCGTCATCTGGCTGCACTTTCAGGATTGCACGGGCTGCACCGAGACGCTACTTCGGACGTCCGCTCCAGACGTTGCCCACCTGATTCTGGACGTCATCTCGCTTGATTATCACGAAACTCTGATGGCGGCTTCGGGGGCCCAGGCGGAAGCAGCCTTGCGCTCCGCGATGGAAGAGAACGCGGGGAAATATGTGCTGGTTGTCGAAGGCTCGATTCCAACCCGAGACGACGGCGTTTACATGGAGCTGAGCGGCCGGCCGGCCATCCAAGTCGTAAATGAAGTCGCGGCTCAGGCAGCGGCGGTAATCGCCATCGGATCGTGCGCTTCTTGGGGCGGCGTCCCATCTGCCGATCCGAATCCTACCGGTGCTGTCGGTGTCGACTCGGTAATCTCTGGAAAACCGATCGTAAATCTTCCCGGCTGTCCACCGAATCCCTACAACCTGCTGGCGGTGGTGCTCGAGTACGTAACGATGAGCCGGCTCCCTGAATTGGATCAGTTTGGACGCCCCAAGTTCGCTTACGACCGGGTCATTCACGAGAATTGCCCGCGCAGAGCGCACTTTGACGCAGGACGATTTGCTGCTGCATTCGGGGACGAAGGCCACCGCAAGGGATGGTGCTTGTACAAACTGGGATGCAAAGGACCAGTTACGCACGCAGCTTGCGCAAGCCGTCACTTCAACGAAATTCCGGGCGTCTGGCCGATCGGGACCGGAGTGCCCTGCGTCGGATGTACGGAAAAGGGGGTGATCTGGCAGATGAGCACATTTGAGACTGTGCCGATCCATCTGGCGACGCCTCCCGACACCTATCCTCCAGTCTTTAGCGGAGCCGGCCAACTGAAGGTTGGCGCTGCGGCTCTGGTTGGTGCAATCACCGGTGCGGTCGGAGGAGCGGCATGGGTGGCGTCGCAGCGATTCCATAGCAGCATGGAAGCCGGCGTTGAACGAATTGCAACTGACCGTGCGCACGCAGAGAGGCTAAAAGCTCCTGCAGAGAAACCTGCCGAGAAGAGAGAGGACTAACGTGGCGATCACTCGGCGGCAACTCATTACTGGAATTGCCAAGGCGGGCATACCGGCAGCGGTCGCGGTCACAGTCGGCACCGACGCATTGCAGGCAGGCGAGCGCATTCCCATCCCGAATGCCGCCGTCGGCTTGCTTTATGACGCCAGCATATGCATTGGCTGCAAAGCCTGCGTCGCGGCATGCGCGGAGGCCAACGACACACCTCCGGACACCCGCTCCGACAATCTGCACCAGGCGCCATCGGACCTCAACGAGCTGACGCGAAATGTAATCAAGCTCTACAAACCTGAGGACGGGTCGGCCTTTTCGTTCGTGAAGCGTCAGTGCATGCACTGTCTTGACCCGGCATGCGCCGCGGGATGCCCGTTTCAGGCTCTGCACAAGGATCCAGAGAGCGGCATCGTCACCTGGACCGCCGAGAAGTGCATCGGCTGCCGGTATTGCACGATCACTTGCCCGTATCACATTCCACGATTCCAGTGGTCAGGATTCAATCCTCGCGTGACCAAGTGTGAATTGTGCAGCACGCGCCTCGAAAAAGGGTTGAAGCCGGGGTGCACGACGGTTTGTCCAACCGGAGCCGTAATTTTCGGACCGCGTTCAGTGCTGCTACTCGAGGCCAAACAGCGGATCAAAAACAGTCCCGGACGGTATTACCAGGAACGCGTTTACGGTGAAACCGACAACGGAGGAACGCAGTCTTTGTATCTGTCGAGGGTTCCTTTCGAGAAACTCGGACTACCGGAACTTGGACCTGAATCCGTTCCCGCCCGGACGCTGCGGTGGCAGCGACGCTTCTACCAGTACTTTGCGCTGCCCGCCGTGCTCTATGCAGGTCTGGTGCAGGTCATTCGCAAGAGCTTGAAGGGTCACGAGGAAGAAGCCCATGCGCGCGAAAAGGAAACTGGATTGAGGGCGCAACTATGAGTACCGCAACTGCGAACATCGAACGCGCTGCCGGCAATCGCTGGGAACGAAACGTGCCGGTGTACGGATTCCCGGTGGTCAACGGATTCTTTCTCGGCCTCACCGCCTTGGTTTTACTTGCGTTCGCGTTAACGGCTTATCGGGAGTTAACGGGCTTGGGACCAGTCAGCGGAATGAATGACGCATACGGCTGGGGAATCTGGAAGACGTTCAACGTCATGGTGCTGACCGCTCTGGGATCGGGAGCATTTGCGATCGGAATTGCCGCGTGGGTCTTCCGCCGGAAGAGGCTGCATTCGCTCATGCGAATGGCATTGCTCACCAGCTTCCTGGCATACGCGTGTGGACTTCTTTTGCTCGGTATCGACGCGGGACGACCATGGAACTTCTACTGGATGGTCTTTCCGTGGAAATGGAATATGCATTCGCCACTAGCAGAAGTGGCGATCTGCATGTCCATTTACGCCATGATCCCTTTGGCGGTTGAAAATCTTCCTCCCTTGCTCGAGCGTCTTTGGTATTTCGATTCGCGTCTGCGGCCAGGAGTGGAACTGGTTGAAAAGCGGCTGCACTACTTCTTCCCCTGGATCATCGCGGCGGCGTATCTGCTTCCGGGAATGCACCAATCTTCGCTGGGAGCATTGATGCTTCTGGCTGGCGAGCGCGTGCATCCGCTGTGGCAGACTCCATGGCTGCCGGTGCTGTATCTGGGGGCGGCGAGCTTTATGTCTTTTGGCTGCGTAGCCGGAACGACGATGCTGTGCTGCCTGGTGTGGAAACGGGCGATGGATATGGAAGTCCTTGAAGAGGCCGCTCGCATCACTTCCTGGCTAATCTTTGGGTGGCTCGCCCTCCGACTCGTCGACGTCTTATTTCGTGGCGCGCTGGGTACGGCATTTCACTTCGACCGCTTCGCGGGCGTTTTCTGGCTGGAAGTGCTGCTCATTACCGCTGGCGGAGTTCTGCTGTGGCGCTCGGCCAAGAGCCATGACCCGCAGCCAATGTTCATCGGATACATCCTGAGTTCCGCGGGCGGGATGATTTATCGCTTTAGCCCGACCACACTAGCCTTCCGACCGAATCCGCAGGCGCTTTATTTTCCAGCCACGGTTGAAGTGCTGGTCTCTCTCGGATTCATCTCGTTGGGCGTGGTTGGATTTCTGATCGCGGTTAAGCGACTGGCAATCCTGCCCGCACCGCTGAGCGAGTGGCACGACATGGCTAACTACTTCCGCTTCCGCCGGCCTTACATCCGATGGACGGGCTATTTCAAGTACGGACATTTCGGCGAGGACGAGACACCGGAAGCTTCGGGCTCCGACTAACAGCAGGTTCATATGGCAAAACGAATCACGATTGATCCCATTACCAGAATCGAAGGCCACCTCCGCATTGATGTGGAGGTCGACAACTACGCGGTCAGCAATGCATGGGCTTCGTGCACCATGTGGCGGGGAATCGAGAAGATTCTCCGAGGACGCGACCCGCGAGATGCGTGGTTGTTCACGCAGCGATTTTGCGGTGTGTGCACAACGGTGCACGCGATGGCGAGCGTGCGGTCGGTGGAAGACGCGCTCCAGCTGGAAATTCCGCCGAACGCGCAATACATCCGTAATCTGATTCTGATTGCGCACGCGCTGCACGATCACATTGTGCATTTCTACCAGTTGTCGGCGCTCGACTGGGTCGACATCCTGCAGATTCCGAAGGCGGATCCAGCTGCAACGTCGAAGCTTGCCGAGAGCCTTTCACCGTGGACACGCAATTCGCGAAACGAACTTAAGGTGGCTCAGGATCGCGTCAACGCCGTCGCCGGCAGCGGGCAGCTAGGAATTTTCGCCAACGGCTACTGGGGACATCCTGCCATGAAATTGTCGCCGGAAGTGAATCTGTTGGCGTTCTCGCACTATGTCCAGGCGCTTGAGTATCAGCGCAAGGCGCTGCAGGTCGTAGGAATTCTGGGATCAAAGACGCCGCATATTCAGAACTTGAATGTGGGCGGAGTATCCAACGCGATCGACCTCGACAGCCAGTCCGCGCTGGGCATGGATAAGCTGGAGATGATCCGCACGCTGCTGACCGAGGTGACGCAGTTTGTGCAGCAAGTCTATTTCGTCGATGTCTGCGCGGTGGCGGCGATGTATCCGGATTGGTTCAAGATCGGAAGCGGCGTGAAGAACTATCTCGCCGTGCCGGATTTGCCACTCGATAGCCGCAGTTCAGCATTCGACCTGCCAGGTGGTTACATTCACGAGGGCGACCTCGGAGGAGTGAAGAGCTTTCAAACAGCAGCGGACCCGATCTTCCGGCAGTCAGTCACTGAAGATGTTATGCATGCCTACTATGAGGGAGAGAAGCCATTACATCCGTGGGTGGGCGAGACGGAACCGGCATTCACCGGTTGGGACGGAGATAAGAAATATTCATGGGTAAAAGCTCCCCGCTACAACGGTGAACCGGCTCAAGTCGGTCCATTGGCGCAAGTGCTGATCGGATATGCGCAGGGACATCCGCTTACTCGCAAATATACGGATTTAGCGATCGAGAAAGTTGCAGCGATCGGCGGAGTTCGCGCAACGCCCGCTGCTCTTCATTCCACGCTGGGACGCCATGCTGCTCGCGCCATTCGCGCTTGCATGCTGGCAGAATTGGCGCAAAAGCATCTGCAATTGCTCATTGACAACATCGCGAAGGGTGACTACTCGGTCCGCAATCCACCGGTGTTGCCGTCCCATGAAGTGCAGGGTGTTGGCACGCACGAAGCGCCGCGTGGCACGCTTTCGCACTGGATCGTAATCAAAGACGAGAAGATCAAGAATTACCAGGCGGTCGTGCCGTCCACTTGGAATGCGAGTCCTCGAGACAAAGCCGGGGCTCACGGACCCTACGAGGCCTCGCTGCTGCACACGCCGCTGGCCCGACCCGAGGAACCCTTGGAGGTTCTGAGAACAGTACACTCGTTCGATCCATGCATGGCGTGCGCATGTCACGCCTTCGATCCTTCAGGGCGAAAAATTGGCGTGGCGAAAATCCTGTGAGGACAGCGCTCATCGGCGGCGTCGGCAACGTCTTGCTTGGAGACGACGGCATCGGACCGTTCGTCGTGCGGCTGCTCGAGTCGCGCTACAGTTTCGGTGATGATGTGGAAATCGCAGACCTCGGCACTCCGGCCCTGGACCTTACTCATCAAATCGTTGGCCTGCGCTCCCTCATTCTGGTGGATTCCGTCGCCAGCGATGAAGTTGCCGGCAGTATTGTGCTCTTCAGTAAAGAAGACATTCTTCGCACCGCGCCGGCCGAGCGACTTGATCCGCATTCGCCTGCTTTGTCGGAATGCCTCATGACGGCAGAGATGCTGGGCGCGAGTCCGGAGAATGTGCTCCTTGTGGGGATCGTAGGCGAGAGCTACGAACCGGGTCAGCCGCTCAGTGAGAAAGTACGCCGATCGGTCGAGAAAGCAATTGAAGCCGTTCTGGCGGAGCTGCAACGGATGGGCTACCGCGCTGAGAAGAAGACTCTGACGAGTGACCCTGGCATTTGGTGGGGAGACGTTCCGATTACGGCATCCGCCGATCACGAACGCCCATAGAGTCTCGTGTCCTTGCGTCTCTACGTGGTCACTTTAGGACCGTAGCCGGTTCCCGCATGGCTTCGGCGAGATCGTCCAGGAACAATGCAGCACGAGCGCCGTCGGCCACACGGTGATCGCACGATACCGTCAGGGTCATCACGGGCCGAACGGCGGGCTTGCCCTCAACTGCAACAACGCGATCTGCAATACGACCGACTGCCAGAATGGCAGCCTGCGGCGGCGTAATGATTGCGCTGAACTGATCGACCTTATACATCCCAAGGTTGCTGATCGTGAAAGTCGCGCTGGAGATATCCGCTGGTCGCAGCTTTCCGGCGCGAGCGCGCTCGGCCACATCGCGCCGCTGCATTGCGATGTCGGCAAGACTTGCGGCATGCGCGTTGTGGATCACAGCGGCCACTACTCCGTCGTTCACGGCGATAGCGACTCCCATATTCACGTACTCGTGCAGGTGAATTCCGTCAGAGCTCCAGCTTGCATTCAGCCGCGGATGCTTCAATAAGGCACGCGCCACCAAAGCGACGAGCAAATCCGTGTGTGTGACACGAATCTCATGAGAATTCTCGATCTCAGAAACGACCCTGTTGCGATATTTGTTCAGTGCAGTCGCGTCGATGTCACGACTTACGAAGAAGTGAGGGACCGTTGTCCAACTCTGCGTCGTGCGCTCGGCCATGATCCGGCCCAGCGACGTCGGCACTTCAATTTTTCCTGACTTCTGCAGAGTTACAACGGCAGTCACTGTCGCAGAATCGGCCGCAGCCTGAATATCCGAGGCAAGAATCTCTCCTCCAGTACCAGAACCGTGCACCGTGGCAATATCGACTGCGAGTTCCTTCGCGAGGCGTCGGGCCTTCGGGGAGATTTTCGCGCTTGATGCGGCTCCTGCCGATGGAACTGCAACGGGCGCGGCTTGAGGCAGGTCGGCCTTCGCCTGCGAGGAAGCTCTTGCGGCGGGTGTGGCTGGCTCGGCGTCAGTAGGAACAGCTTCTCCCGGCGCAACGATCCACGCGATTGTCTGTCCGACGGGAATGTCTGCGCCTTCGGACGCCTTCACCCCCGCGAGGATGCCGTCCGCTGGCGCTTCGACCTCTACAACCGCTTTGTCGGTTTCTATTTCGAGAAGAGGCTCTCCCTTGGAAACGTGGTCCCCTTCTTTTTTTCGCCAGGCAAGGAGCTTGCCGGTTTCCTGCGCCATTTCGAGAGCGGGCATTACAACGCTGAAGGCCATAGTCGTTTAAAGGGGGAAGGGCCAACTAAGGCCTTCAGCTCGAAACTCCTACGCGCTCGGTTTTCGCGCTGGCCTCGATCATCTCGAGCACGCGATCGCTGGCCGGAGCTTCGCTTTCTCTGGTTGTCGGCAATGGGCCATTCACCGTGTAATAGTGAGCGCCTGCTACCAGCAGCTGTTCCGCCGGGAAACGCGTGATGACTTCGTGTCCCGTCGGAGTTACAACAATCTCTTCTTCAATGCGAGCTGCGCTCCAGCCGTCGGTGGAAGGCCAGAATGTCTCAAGAGCAAACACCATGCCGGGCTTGATTTCGACCGGATGCTCGAAAGAAACCAGTCGGCTGATCACCGGCTTTTCCCAAATCGCCAAGCCGATGCCGTGTCCATACTGCAGGGCAAAGGCAGCTTCTTCGTTGGGGAAGCCGAAATCCTGCGCCTTTGGCCATACCGCTGCAATTTCCGCCGTCGTACGACCGGGGCGAACCAGCTCTATTGCTGCGTCGAGATAATCACGGCACCGCTTGTAGGCATCGACCATCGCGTGCGAGGCGTAGCCGATCGTGAAGCAGCGGTAATAGCAGGTTCGATATCCCATGTAGGAATGCAGGATGTCGTAGTAAACGGGATCGCCGGGCCGCAGCACTCGGTCGGAAAATACGTGCGGGTGCGGATTGCAGCGTTCACCGGAAATCGCATTCACCGCTTCGACGTACTCGGAACCGAGATCGTAGAGAACCTTGCTCACCAAGCCGACTGCCTCGTTCTCACGCAGACCGGGTTTCATGGCGCGATAAAGTTCGTCGTAAGCGGCATCAACCATCATGGCTGAAGTGTTGAGCAGTGCGATCTCATCTTGGGTCTTGATGACGCGAGCTTCAGACATGAGTTGCTGGCCATCCACAACCTCAATTCCCTCTCGCTGCAATGCGAACAGAACCGGTAGTTCGATAATGTCGATTCCGACTGGCTCTTTGTGTAAACCGCGCTTTTCGAGCTCGATATAGATTTTCTTTGCGACGTCCTCAGCACGCCCCATCTCCGGCGTCATCGCACCGCGAAGCATGGAGATGCCGGGACGCGAGCGCTCCGGCCCAAGCCACGGACAATTCAGCGCGTGATGTTTCGCCGCCGATCCGAAATCCCAGAGAATCGGCTCGTCATTTTGAGGGAGTAACGTGAAGCGGTTGGCTTTGTCCTGCGCCCATGTGCCGATGTGTGTCGCCGTCAGATAGCGCACGTTGTTCATGTCGAAACAGAGCAATGATCCCATCGACGACTTGGCAAGAAGATCTTTTGCCTTTTGCAGGCGTTCGCGGCGCAACCGGTCGAAATCAATTCGGTTCTCCCAATCCACCGCCATCGTTCCGTGAGTTTTGAGTGCCATAATGAACTCCTTCAGCAACGAGCTATGAGCTCTGAGACGCGCAGTTCGTTCTTCTAGTTGGTCGTCGCTCTTGACTCTGCGCTCACTGCCCGGCTACGACTTGCCGCACATTTGCTGGGCGGCTTGAAATACAGTTTGTTCCGTTGGCACCGTCACGTCTTCGAGCGGCGGGGAAAACGGAATCGGGACGTGCATTGCGCACATGCGTTTCACTGGCGCATCCAAATCATAAAAGGCACCTTCGGCAACAACCGCCGCAAGCTCCGCGCCTACTCCATAGCGGCCATAGCCTTCGTCCATGACGATCACGCGAGAAGTTTTTTTCACCGAATCGATGATCGTCTTCTCGTCAAGCGGCCATGTCGTGCGCGGATCGACTACCTCCGCGCTAATTCCTTCTTTCTCCAAGAGAACGGCCGCACCCAGCGCTACTTGCACCATGCTACTGGTCGCCAGCAGAGTAATGTCTTCGCCTTGCCGCTTCACATCGGCAAGGCCGAGCGGGATCGTGTAATCCTCTGCGGGGACTGGCCCTTTCAGCTTGTACATCATCTTGTCTTCGAAGAAGACGACGGGATTCTCATCACGAATCGCAGTCTTGAGAAGTCCTTTGGCGTCGTAGGGCGTCGAAGGAAGAACAACTTTCAATCCCGGGACATGACTGAACCACGCGTGAAGCGATTGCGAATGCTGCGCGGCAGAACGCCTGGTCGCACCCAGCGTGGTACGCATCACCATGGGCACCCGCCAGTGTCCGCCTGACATGTAATGCGCCTTGGCGGCCTGGTTTACCATCTGATCCATGGTCAAAGTCAGGAAATCGCCGAACATGATGTCGACGACAGGACGAAGGCCGGTCATCGCCGCGCCGACGCCGATTCCAGTGAATCCAGCTTCGGAGATTGGGGTGTCCAAGACGCGCTCGGCGCCAAATTCTTCGACAAGTCCGGAGAGAACTTTGAAGGGCGTGCCCGCTTCGGCGACGTCTTCGCCGAAAACACATACGCGCGAATCGCGACGCATCTCTTCGGCAAGCGCTTCACGGACGGCCTGAGCGAATGTCAACTCGCGTTCAGGCATAGATGTCCTCATCCACTTGGTCAGCGCTTGGATATGGAGCAGCGACCGCGAATTTCACTGCCGCTTCCATCTCAGCGCGAGCTTCGGCTGTGATGCGATCGAGAACCGCGGCGTCCGCTTGACCTTCCGTGATCAGCCATTTCTCGTGCAACTTGATCGGGTCGCGGTCGGTCTTCCAATGCTGTTCTTCCTGTTTGGAACGGTAATACTCGCGATTGATATCGCCGACATGATGTCCGCTATAACGGTAGGTGTCGGCCTCCAGGAACGCCGGGCCTTCACCTGCGCGCGCACGTTTCACCAATCGTGTCGCGACATCGTTGACCGCACGAACATCCTGACCGTCGACAATCGTTGCCTCGATCCCAAAAGCGGCGGCGCGACCCAGAATCGTTCCCGCGGTTGTTTCAGAATAGTGCGTGTACTCGTTATAAAGATTGTTTTCGCAAACGTAAATGACCGGCAGCTTCCAGAGTTGCGCCAGGTTCATAACTTCATAGAGAGAGCCTTGACCGAGCGCACCTTCACCGAAGAAGCAAACTGCGACTTTGCCATTTCCAAGACGCTTCGAAGCGAACGCCGCGCCGGTCGCGATCCCCACGCTGCCGCCCACGATCGCATTCGCACCCAGGTTGCCGGTCGCAGGATCGGCAATGTGCATCGATCCTCCCTTGCCGCGGCAATACCCAGCCTCTTTGCCAAGCAGTTCGGCGAACATGCGGTCGGGGGAAGCGCCTTTTGCCAAACAATGTCCGTGGCCACGATGCGTGCTGGTGATGTAATCGTCGATGTTCAGGGCTTCGCAAATGCCGACGGCGACCGCTTCTTCGCCGCTATAAAGATGAGCCAGTCCGGGCATGAGCGCACGCGTATAAAGTTCGTTCACCTGTTCCTCAAACTGGCGAATCCGGACCATCTGACGGTAGGCTCGGAGCCCCTTCGCTTTAACCGTGGCGGTCTCACCGCCCGCTTCCGGCTTGGAGGTAGTGGTTGTCACTGCTTCTTTCCTCCGGTGGTCACCGGCGTGGACACTCCAGACATGGCTGCCAGAACGTCAAACATGCAGGCAAAGTCGTACTTCGTCCAGCCCATCCCGCGCGCAGCGGTTAAGAATTCGTTGCTGGCTGCAGTTGTGGGCAGCGGCACGTCGAGTTGCCGGCCCAGATCCATTGCCAGCACCATGTCCTTCTGCATCATGTTGACGTCGAACCATGCCTCTTCGGGTTGTTGAAGGACGAACGGGCCGCGGTACTTGATCATGGGGGACGCAATCGCGCTGTTGACGAGAACATCGACGGCCGTCTCGCGGGCAATCCCGCTCTTCTCTGCCAGCAGCACGCCTTCGGAAAACGCCAGCATTTGCACGGCGAGGCTCAGGTTCACCGCGATCTTCATCGACAACGCTAAGCCGTTGTCGCCGACATGCGTCACTTTGGGTCCGATGTCGAGTAGGAGGGTTTTGATTTTTTCAAAAGTCTCTTTTCGACCGCCGACCATCACCGAGAGTTTTCCTTCAGTCAGAGTGATCACGCTGCCCGAAACTGGCGAGTCCACCATGTCAGCGCCCACCGCTCGCACTTTGATTGCGAGCGCACGGCTCACCGTGGGGCTGATCGTGCTCATGTCGATAAAAATTTTCCCGGCGCTCAATCCCGCGAGCAGGCCATCCGGTCCCTCCGTGATGGATTGAATGGCTGCGGAATTAGTGACCATCGCGAAGATGAAATCGCACGCGCTGGCGACCGCTCGGGGCGAGTCCGCCCATTGCATGCCTTTGCCGACCAGCCACTCTGACTTCGACCGGGTACGGTTGTATCCAATGATTGAGTGTCCCTTGCTGAGCAGCCGATTCACCATCTGGCCGCCCATTACTCCTAAACCGATGAATCCTACTTTCGCCATCCCCCAGCGCCTCCAAATACCCGCAATTTCTTTTCGTGTTAACTATGCTTAATACCGGGTGAGCGTTTTCCCACCGGCGCTTCGCCGTCGTCGCGCACTTGTGTCAAATGCGCTCGCATTGCTTCGCGCGCCTTTTCGGCATCACGTCGCTCGATCGCGTCGAGGATTCGTTTGTGATGGATCTGTCCACGCTCCGGTCCTCCGGGAACCCGGAAGATACGCAGCCGTTGCTCGCGCAGAAGACCGACAATCGAATCTAGCAGCGAGAGGATCAGCGGGTTGGCCGCGCCCTCGGCGAGTGCCAAATGAAAGTCGAGATCCGCCTCAATGTAGGCCTGCGGATCCTGACCAGCGCGGTCCATGACAGCCACAGCTTCGCGCATCGAGGTTAGTTCTGTTTCCTGGATGCGCAAGGCAGCCAGCGCCGCAATTTCCGGCTCGAGGATGGCGCGAACCTCTGCGAGGTGAGTTGAGCCCTCGGGCTGGCCGATCTTCACCATCAGATCGAGCGACTGACGCACCGCTTGCGTAGTACCGTCTGTGATAAAGGTTCCCCGTCCAGAATAGGCCTCTACCAGACCCTTTTCCCGGAGCGCTTTTACGGCTTCGCGGACGGCAGTTCGACTGACGCCAAAGCGCTGCGCGAGTTCGCGCTCGGCGGGCAACTGATCTCCCGCCTTCAGGTCGCCTTTGACGATCGATTCTTCGATTTGTTGAACGATTTGCTCGTAGAGTCGTGATGTACGAACGAGTTTGTACACTGCCCTGCCCCCCGCACGAACGGGCGTAAGGCCGGCGGTTGCACCGGCACTGGTCGGGCTACTATACCGCATATCCACAGGGTGTTGGCGGGTTAGTTCAGCGGATTGCATTTTGGTATATGGGTATGGTGGTATGACCACAATGAGATATACCACTGGAGCCTTTATCAGCGCAACTTTTTTGTTTTTCGGGACTAGACCTACGAGTTGCCATAGTAGGGACTTCCCAATGCCTCAGTTGCAAGATAGTCTCTAGCACCGTTCCCATTCGAAAATTGAATTTGCTTGACACTGTTTCTCCGATGGTGGTATGGCTGTCGGACCAGAAAGACGGAGGGGTTCTATGCTAAGCCGCATGGTCAACGCGTCCCACGACGGAGTGATGACTGCCACTTCCAAGGTATCTCTCGCCGCTCTTGCTTTATTGCTTTTTTCGGTAGCCGCCTTGGCTCAAACCACTGCAGGTCGTGTTCTTGGGACCTTGACCGATCAAAGCGGTGCTGCGGTCCCAGGAGCCACGGTGAGCATCACTGACGTCCAGCGCGGTATTGCGCGCACCGTGACGACTGATGATTCGGGAGACTACGCCGTCCCCGATCTGCAGCCTGGCACTTACAAGATCCACGTCGAAGCCAAAGGCTTCAAAGCCGCCGAGCGTCCCACCGTCCAAGTAGAAGTCGCTTCAGATGTGCGCGCAGATTTTGCATTGCAGCCTGGGCAAGTCACCGAGATCGTGACCATCAGCGAAGAAGTCCCTCTGGTCAATACCAGCTCCTCGACCCTTGGCGGCACGCTGAGTAATAAAGAAATTAACGACCTCCCACTGAACGGCCGAAACTACGAGAATCTTCTGCAACTGCGGCCCGGAGTCATGCGTTATCCCGGTGGCGGATTTTCGACAACCAGTTCAAACGGCCTGCGTGCCGAAGATAACTCTTACTTCATCGAAGGACTCTTTAACAGCGAACCCTATTCCGGCCAAGCGATCATCAATGGCGCCGGCATCGCGGGGGACTCTGCCACGATTTTGCCCATCGATGCGATCCAGGAATTCAATGTCCAGCAGAATCCGCCGGCAGAATATGGCTGGAAGCCGGGAGCAGTAGTGAACGTGGGACTAAAGTCGGGCACGAATAGCATCCATGGAACGGCTTTCGGCTTCGGCCGCGATGGAGCGATGGACGCGCGCAACTACTTCAACGCTTCTCCAAATCCGAAATTGACGCGGACGCTGGAACAGTTTGGAGGCAGCGTAGGCGGCGCCATCGTTAAGGACAAGGCGTTCTACTTCGGCGCTTATGAAGGTCAGCGATACAACGTCGGCAACTCCTTCGGAGGAATCACCAGCCCGTCGATGGTGTCGATGCCAACCAACGGCACGTGCTCATTTCTCGCCACCGGGGACTGCGCTGACAGTATTCCCGACGTTGTAGCCGACCTGCAGGCGGGTGGAGTCCCCGTCGACGCGGCCAGCCTGAACATTGCCGGCTGCGCGCTATCGGGCGGCACCGTTACGTGCAATGGTTCCGGCTTTCCTACGAACAATGCGCAAAGCATCAACATCACAAACGGGTTTAACAACGATGTGCATGTAAACAACCTGGTCGCCAAAATGGATTACACGTTGAACGCCCGCCACGGCATCAGCGGCATGTACTTCTTCGGCAACAACACCGGCACGGTAGAGGATTTTCCGGAACTACAACAGAAATGGTTATCTGACATTCACACTCGCGCGCAGGTGATCGGGGGCAGCTGGATTTGGACTCCCACCGCACGCCTCGTGAATGAGGCACGCTTTGGCTACAACCGGCTCTACCAACCGACATTGCCGGGTGATCTCAATACGCCAGCCTCGGCTTACGGTCTCAATACCGGAGTCAGCGGAGCATTCACCGGTGGTCTGCCTCGCATCGGTTTCGGCGGGTACTTTTTTCCCGGACTTGGCGGATTCAAGTGGCCGAAGTTCCAGGGTCCGGATTCGGTCACGCAGTTCGTCGATCACATCTCTTACACGGCTGGCAAGCATGCTCTGCGATTCGGCGGCGAAATGCACTACAACAAGGTTACGAACGCCGCGTATGGCAATGCGCGCGGCAGTATCACTTTCCTCGGCGGCGTTGTGAGCGCCAACCCCGGTCCCGCGGGTTCTTCTCCTCTCGAAGACTTCTTCGCAGGTTTACCTTTCAAGTCGTCGGTTGAGGTAGGGAATCCAACGCTCCATTTGCACAACTGGGCGTATGCCGGATTCTTCCAGGATGACTATCGGGCGACCAAGAATTTGACGCTGAATTTCGGCGTCCGCTACGAGTACAGCAGCGTTCCGCAGGAAGCGAACAATCTGCTAGGAAATTTTGATCCGAATGTCGGCTTGGTACAGGTCGGCCACGGAATCAGCAGCCTGTACAACCCATACCACAAGAGCTTCGGCCCGCGCGGAGGCTTTGCGTGGGACATTGGCGGAAAAGGCCGCACGGTGCTCCGCGGCGGCGGCGGGTTGATGTATGAAACTGTGAACTGGCAATCGTTTGTCGCCTTCAACAACGCCTTTGGTCCGGGCAGCGTTCCGACGGGTGCCCCGATTGACGCCGCAGGCAATGTGTCGGTGCAGGGCGGAATTACCACGGGCAACGTCACGGTCAAGAATTTCCTGAATCCCGTTCCCTGGGATTCCGCAAGCTCGCCGCTCTACGGCGGAAGCACAGTCAATTGCTTCGCCAGCCCCTGCCCCATCATGACGGTGGATCGTGGTCTGACGACGCCATATGTGTGGAACTGGACGTTAAACCTGCAGCACGCTTTCAACTCGAATCTGTCGATCGAAGCAGCGTACGTGGGCAATCACGGATCAAACCTGACCGGAATTCGCGACATCAACCAACCTCCGGTTGGGTCGGGTTGGGGGACGGGTCCCGGCGGCGAACTGACCCTGTGTCTCGCTAGCGCTCCGGCGTACGACAATTGCGTTGTCGATAACAACGGAGGCGAGCAAACCAACGCGCCCTACTTCGCAAAGTTCCCCTATCTGAGCAACATCTTTCAGATGGCGAATGTGTACCGCTCGAACTACAACGGGCTGCAGGTCACATTGAACGCCCGCAATTACCACGGCCTCAGCATGGTTGCCGGTTATACGTATTCGCACGCGTCGGATGATGTGGGCGCCAATTGGGATTTCGGCTACGGCTCCGGCTTGCCGCAGAACGCCCACAACGTTGCCGCAGAATATGCGAACAGTGACTTTGACATTCGGCACCGCCTGACCCTGTCGCTCACCTACGCGATTCCCGGCCGCACGGGACATGGCCAGATGCTGGAAGGCTGGGAAGTGAATTCGATCACGACACTCGAAAGCCCGCAGTATTGGGGACCGATGGATGAGGGGACGGATGCTGCCGGAGTCGGGCCGTTGCCCGTGAGTCCGCCCGCGAACACCCCGATCCGATGGAGTTTTTATGGCAAGACCTCGGACTTCAAATCGCATGGTGGCGTTGGCATTCCGTATTACTCGGGAGCGTCAAATGCAGCCTGCGCAGCTCGCGCGTTGAGCGTGGACGGCGGAGCGGCTGGAGCATCGACGGCATCTCTCAATCTGTTCGGCTGCTACGCGCAGGGTAATTCGGTCATGCTGCCACCGCCCCTTGGACAGTTCGGGAATATGGGGAGAAACATGTTCCCGGATTCTGGCTTCCGCAACTTTGATTTCTCCTTGGCAAAGAATTTTCATTTCGGAGAGGCAATGCGCCTTCAGTTCCGAGCTGAATTCTTCAACATTCTCAACCATCCAAACTTCGCCAATCCGTATGGCGGACAAAACGGTTTCGGATTGAACGACCCATCAGTACGGCCGTTCGGATGCGGTTGCGCTACGCCGGACATCGCCGCGGCTAACCCCGCCGTCGGTTCCGGAGGACCGCGTTCGATTCAGCTGGGAGCAAAGTTCGTTTTCTAGTTCGTTTGAAGAACGCAAATTCCGGGGCCGGACTCTTTTTCCGTCCGGCCTTTTTCATCGTTCGTTTTTCATTTCAACGTGGATGGCATCTATGGGGACTGCATCATGACGAAGAAAATCCAATCTGCTCTATTCGCGGTAATGCTCGCTGTTGTCGCCGTACCACCATCTTCGCGAGCGCAGGAACGCCGCGAACGCACGATCGACGAAATCAAGACGGAGGCAGTTCATCGTGCCGAGGTCGGACAGTATCCGCTGATTGGACTGGATCCAGCGGACGTCAAAGAAGCATTCGAGAGCATCCATACCGCCGACAAGGACGAGTGGGCCGCGGGTTTTATGCGCGTTGGCGACCGCTACTTTAACGAGGCGAAGTCGCTCGAAAAAACGGACCCAACCAAGGCTAATGCGGACTACATTCGCGCTTGGCGCATTTATTCGTTCGGGCGTTGGCCAATTCCGGCTTCTCCGGGAAAACAAAAATCTTACGAGAAGGCGCTCGAGGCCTTTCTGGATCACGCGAAGTTCCTGGACCCGCCGCTCGAGGTCGTACACATTCCATTCGAGGGCAAAGAGATTACGGGTTATCTGCGGCTACCGAAGAATGCGAAGGGCCCGGTTCCGCTGGTAATTGCGGTCAACGGACTCGATAGCCGGAAAGAGGACCTCACCGAGAGCTTCGGCGCGATCCTGCCTTTCGGTATTGGATTTCTCGCCGTCGACGGCCCGGGCACCGGACAGGCTCCGATCAAGGTCAGCGAAACATCAGAACGCATGTTGTCGAAGGTGATCGACTACGCACAGTCTCGTCCCGAGATCGACAAGAACCACATCGCGCTGCACGGTGTAAGTTGGGGTGCTTACTGGGCTACGAAGATGGCAATCGTTGAACGAACCCGCTTGCGTGGCTGCAGCGCGCAGTCTCCTCCCGTCGATTTCTTCTTCCAGAAAGATTTCCTGATGAATCATCTGCTGGGGAACCGCGAATATCTATTCGATCAGGTCCCCGCCCTAATGAATATTCTCGAAGGCGTTCATACCCTGGACGAGATGGGGGAAGTTCTGCCGAAGATGTCACTCGTCCATCAAGGTCTGCTGGGCAAACCCATGGCGCCCATGCTTGTGATTGCCGGCGTGCTCGATACACAGGTTCCGATCGAAGATGAATATCTGCTGCTGAGTAAAGGTGACGTTCCCAAAGAAGCCTGGGTGAACCCTCGAGGCGGACACCTTGGCAGACAAGTTGGAGTGTGGCCCGATCCGCTGATCTTCAAGCAAGTCATCATCCCGTGGCTTGTAAAAACGCTCGCGCCGGCCGGAAATTAAAAATCAGATAAGGACGGTTCACGATGCGGAGAAAGCGACCTTTGCTGTCGCTTACAGTCGTAGTTTAGTCATCCGTCACTAGTATCAGTTTCTCAAGCAACGAGAAAGAATCAAACGATGCCGACGCCGATTCCAGCACCCGACTCACCCGCGCCGCGGCCCAAGCGCTTCTATCAGTCGCTATGGGTGCAAGTGACGGTTGCCATCGCGCTCGCCATTGTGTTCGGGTATCTAAGTCCGAAGCATGCGATTGCCATGAAGCCTCTCGGCGACGCCTTCATCCGCCTCATCACCATGCTCATCACCGTGATGATCTTCTGCACTGTGGTGACGGGCATCGCCGGCATGCGCGACCTGCGCAAGGTAAGCCGCGTTGGCGGTAAAGCTCTCCTGTACTTTGAGATTATTTCGACGCTAGGTTTGGCAGTGGGATTGATCGTCGGAAATGTCGTGCATCCTGGAAGCGGCTTCAACGTCGATGCTGCTACGCTCGATGCACGAGCCGTCGCGGACTATGCGGGACAGGCCAAAACGCAGACGGTCACCGATTTCTTGATGCACATCATTCCAACCACGATCGTGGATGCTTTCGCGAAGGGCGACATCCTTGAAGTTGTTTTGGTGTCGATCCTGTTCGGCGCTGCGATGTCGGCAGCCGGTTCCTATGCCAAGCCGCTGGTCGATATGCTGGAGTCGCTCAGTCGGGTTGTGTTTCGCATGGTCGACATAGTGATGCGAGTTGCTCCCATCGGAGCATTCGGGGCGATGGCGTTCACGATCGGCAAATACGGCTTGTCTTCGCTCGGGCCGTTGCTGAAACTCATCGCATCGTTCTGGACGACATCCATCCTGTTCGTTGTTGTGGTCTTTGGAGCGGTGGCGTGGATGGCCGGATTCAGCTTGATGAAGTTTCTGAAATACATTAAGGAAGAAATCCTTCTGGTGCTGGCGACTAGTTCGTCCGAGACAGCGATTCCTACCCTGATGGAGAAGCTTGAAGTTTTGGGCTGTTCGCGCTCGCTCGTTGGATTGATTGTTCCTACGGGCTACACGTTCAACACCGACGGCAGCGCTCTCTACATGACGATGGCTGCGCTCTTCGTCGCACAAGCAACGAATACGCATCTGACGCTGTTGCAGCAGATGACAATCTTCTCGGTGGCGATCCTGACTTCGAAGGGAGCAAGCGGAGTGCAGGGAGCCTCATTCATCGCACTTGTCGGAACCTTGAGTGTAATCCCGACCATTCCAGTCGCGGGGATGGCGCTCATTCTTGGCATCGATCGATTTATGAGCATGTTTCGCGCGCTCGTGAACATGATCGGCAACGGCGTGGCGACTCTGGTTGTAGCCCGCTGGGAGCACGAACTGGGGCGGGAGACGCTGCAGCGGAATCTCGCGTAGATCCGAACGGCTTCGTGGCCACCTCCTCCTCTCGCTAGCGTCGCATAGAATGGGCGGCATGAGTTTCTGCCTTGGAATTTCTCTCCCGCGTCGAAGACTGCTCCGCATATTTTTGCTCGGATCGATCGGCGTAACGATGACCGCGCTTGCCTTCGGTCAGGAAGCTTCGAACCCCGCAGAGAATCCTGCAGTCGTTCCCTTAGATCGTCTCAGCGAGCCCTGGTGGGCCGAACGACACAAAGTGGTACTCGAAGCTGCGCGGCAACATCCTGACGCGCAGCTTCTCCTGATCGGCGATTCCATCACCAACAATTACGACAAAGCAAATCTGCCTGATGAGAACTTTCAGCCGACATGGAAACAGTTCTACGAACCGCGGAAAGCGTTGAATCTCGGCTTCAGCGGCGACACGACGGCCCACCTTCTTTGGCGTTTGAATCATGGCGAGGTCGACGGTCTGCATCCGAAAGCTGTTGTGTTGCTGATCGGAACCAACAACACTGGGCACTACAACCAAAGCGCCGAGGAAACAGAGACTGGCATTGATGCAGTCATTGCCGATCTTGAGGATCGCCTTCCTGAAACGAACATTCTCTTGCTCGGGATTCTGCCGAGCGACATCTCCGACAGCAAGACGGAGCGCGACCGAGCTATAAACCAGTACCTCGCAATTTGCTATGGCGAAAATCCGCGCGTCACCTATCTTGATATCAGTTCGATCTTTTACAAGAACGGAGTGTTTAATTCTGATCTGTTCTACGATCCGCGGCTGCCACAGCACGGTAAGCCGCTCCACCCAGATACGAACGGCCAGCGCATGATGGCCGAGGCGATCGAACCGACCCTCGCGAAGCTGATGGGCGATCCGCCGCGCGTGCCACTCACATCGATGACTGACATCAATACTGCAACCATTCCCGTTCCGCGACTGGAGCAGGACATCTACGACTGGTATGCGAGACACCACGCCGAGATCGAACTGAAGAAAACCCTCAAGCCGCGCGTGATTCTGATTGGCGACTCGATTACGCACTTCTGGGATGGCGTGCCGAGGAGCAGTGAAGTCAACGGACCCACGGCGTGGCAGCGAGTTTTCGGCAACATGCCGGTTCTGAACATGGGCTTTGGCTGGGACCGCACCCAGAACGTTTTATGGCGGCTTCGGCAGGGCGAATTCGATGACCTCCATCCGGAGTGGATCGTCCTGATGATCGGCACCAATAATCTCACCGGCACAGATCACGCGCGCGCCAACACTCCCGAAGAGATCGTCGACGGCATCGACGCGATCTATCAAGAGGTTCACCGGCGTTCACCGGAAAGCCGCATCATTCTCATGGCAGTCCTACCTCGCGGACAGAAACCGAGCGATCCGTTGCGAGCTCCGATTCAGGCTACAAATCGCCTGTTGGCGCAGCGCTTTACTGCAAGAGCCTCTATTACTTATCTCGACATCGGAGCGCCGTTCTTGGCGTCGGATGGTTCACTTCCTCCGAGTATGATGCCGGACGGAACTCATCCCAGCGACGCGGGATACAAAATATGGGCCGATGCTTTGATCAAGGCTGGGGTAAAGCCGTAGGAACGGAGCAAGTTATGTATCAAGAGCTTGTGCTCGTCGGCGGAGCTGGAGGCTTGATCAAGGTTGCTGAAACGCCTTGAGTCACTCTCAATTCTGCTAGTTTTAAACGGGTCCTTCGCTTCGCTCTGGATGACAAACAGTGATTTGAGACTGGTTCTCGAAATGGCACGTAACCCTTTCGTAACCCTCCTGGGTGCACATTTTTTGTTGCACTTTAATATTAGTGAAATATCTTCCATGTAACCTGTATTCAGGAGGCCGATCATGGGTGCAGCCCGCGTAGCGAAGTCTTTGCCGCTGAAAGTGGCCGCCGTCTGTTACCGGCGCAAGGGCACCACGGTCGAGTTCCTTCTAGTTAATACCAATGGCGGCAACAAGTGGACTTTCCCCAAAGGATCGACAGAGCCTCGGCTCTCTCACAGTCAGGCTGCTGAACGCGAAGCGGCGGAGGAAGCCGGCGCGCTCGGCACTATCGAGCCGCGACATTTTCACCTCTACATTCATTCGAAGGGTGTCTTCTGGCAGCCTGGTGGCGTGCAGGAATTTGTAGTCAAGGCGTTCTTGATGGAGATTCATCAAATGCGCAAGCCGGACGAATCGAATCGGCGTCCCACCTGGTTCAGTCCCGAAGAAGCCAAGCGCCGTCTGGCGAAGGGACGCGAAGTGAAGTACTTCCGCGAACTCGAAGCAGTCATCGATCGCGCCATGGAGCGCATCCAGTTCCATCACGAACTCTGGGGAGCCTATCCCAGCGCCCGCAATGCCCGCCCCGCCGCGAAAGACCCGATCGCGGCTGCAATCTGGCCGTAACTATTCGATCTAGTTTATCCAAGTTTTACCAATCAATCCAAAATGCTACTTTCGTGGAGGATCCAGCGTCCAGGGGGGACGACGCCCACTGACCGTGCGTATGCGATCTGCTGGCCTAGATGCTGGGCAATGTGCTGAACGATGTAGAGCAGGACGCCTCGTTCGGTAATCCTCCCGCCATTCCAGTCGAGACTTTTTTCCAGGTCGCCATCCGGCATGGCACGGATAGCCGCCTTGGCATGCGCGTAGGAAGCTTTCAAGGTAGCGATGACTTTTGGCTTGTCGGTGGTGGAGTCTTCAAGGGTTTTCGTGTTGACGTCAGCCGGGGTCGGCGTGCCGACGAGCTTGTACAGGTTGTAGTTGGCGGCGCTGGCATGCAGGAAAACCTGCGCGATCGTGCGAACATCCGGAGACGGGCGCCAAGTGTATTTTTCGGCGGGGATGGCTTCCGCGAGACGTACAAATTCGCTTTCCTGAATCATGACCTCGGCTATCACCTCGGAGCGATATCCGGTGACCCCAGGTGTTCCGTCCCGGTAAGGATAGACTTGCGCCGAGACGGGAATCGAACTGCCTACGAGCAAGACCAAGCCGAGAGCCAAGAAAGTTCGTGGCATGAGATCTCCGTTGCTGAGTGAAGGGTTGATTGCAGTCGGCGGATTATAACGATTATCGTAAGATGGAGTCCCCTTTGACCCTGCCAAATGTGTCCCATTTGGCAAGAACGTCCTACGCCGCGCCAGTCATTACTTTCGTCATGTCTCCCACCCTATTCGAATAGATTCCACAGCCACTTCTGGGGCAGAGTCCTTTGGCGAAGCCGTCTCAGGAGTCGGAAGGGCCGTCTCAACTTGATCCACATGGAGGGTCGGTGAAGAAGTGGCTCCGCAAAATTGCCGCACGACTCAAAGTAAGTCGTGGGGACATTGTCTTATTGAATCTCGGTTTCCACCGCCAAACGGCAAAGCAAGGAACTCAACGCACATCCCACCGATCTCAATCGGACGCGTTCGTTCTCACCGCTCCTGAACCACCCAAAATAGAGGATCATTCCAAGAAGAGCGTCGGGCCCTTCGTGCCAGCACAACCAAGAACGTGTCCGGCATGCGGGGGCGCGCTTGAAACGGATGTCCTAAGCTACTGGTGCGATCCGACCACGGATGTTATCACCGCAGCAGACATATCTGAGACTTGCATTTCTTGTCGAAGATCGCTGACAAGAGAACTCCCACGGCGTGGCTACTGACCGCTGACCTCTGATCCCAGCCCCTGTTACGATAATTCAAGTCCCATGATCCAGCTTTCCGGCGCCGGAAAACGTTTCGGCCACAAACTTCTGTTCGAAAACGTCGACTGGTTGATCACCAACCGCGACCACATTGGCCTGGTCGGCGGCAATGGCACCGGCAAATCCACGCTGATGAAGATCCTCGGCGGCATGGACGCCTTCGATTACGGGTCGCTGATTGTCGCCAAGGGGACGTCCGCTGGATATCTGCCGCAAGATGGATTGACGCTCTCCGGCCGCACCGTTTTTGCCGAGTGCATGTCGGTTTTCGACGATCTGCGCGCCATGGAAACTGAACTGGAATCGCTCATGCACAGCATGGCCGAGATCGACCACACGAGCGCGGAATATTCAGCTGTCGCCGACCGCTACCAACGGGTCGAACATGAGTTTCGCACTCGAGACGGATATTCGATCGAGGCCGAAGTAGGCCGCGTTCTCATGGGATTGGGATTCGGAAAGGAAGACTGGCAGCGCCTCACCGATGAATTCTCCGGCGGATGGCAGATGCGCCTTGCACTGGCCAAACTGTTGCTGCAGAAGCCGAATCTCCTGTTGCTCGATGAGCCGACAAACCACCTCGATCTCGAAGCTCGCAACTGGCTTGAGGAATACCTCAGCGAGTACCCCTACGCCTTTGTTCTGATTTCGCACGATCGATACTTTCTAGACATAACGGTCGATAAGATCGCCGAGATCTGGAACAAGCGCTTCTGGTTCTACACCGGCAACTACGACAAATTTCTTTCCCAGAAAACTCAGCGCAACGAGCAGTTGCAGGCGGCCTATCGCAACCAACGCGACCGCATCGAGCAACTCGAAGTCTTTATCAACCGCTTCCGCTATCAGGCGACAAAAGCGAAGCAAGTACAAAGCCGGATAAAAGAGCTGGAAAAAATTGAGCGGATCGAGGTTCCTCCGGAAGAAAAGACAATTCATTTCTCGTTTCCGCAGCCTAAGGCCAGCGGCCGCATCGTTGCCGAATTTGAAGGCGTAGCCAAGAGTTACGAGAAAAACGGCGTCTCGAAAGAAGTCTTCCGCGACGTCAGCTTCATGATCGAGCGCGGGGACCGTATCGCCTTGGTGGGTGTCAACGGCGCGGGTAAGTCCACGCTGATCAAGTTGCTCGCGGGCACGGAACCTCTGAGTGGGGGCGAGTTTCGCCTCGGGCACAACGTGCTCTCCGACTACTTCGCGCAGGATCAATACAAAGAACTCGATCCCGATGCCCGCATTCTCGACGATCTAGGTGCCGCCTCGCCGCGATCCACCGAAACTGAGCTTCGCAGCCTCCTGGGTTGCTTCCTGTTCTCGGAGGATGATGTCTTCAAGAAGATCGGCGTGCTCTCCGGCGGCGAGCGCGGACGCTACGCTCTCCTACGTCTACTTCTCCATCCGGCGAACTTCTTGCTGCTCGACGAGCCGACGAATCACCTCGACTTGCGAGCGAAAGATGTTCTGCTCGATGCGCTGATGAAGTACACGGGAACTGTCGTCTTCGTCTCGCATGACCGGTATTTCATCGACAAGCTTGCAACGCGGGTATTCGAAGTTGGCGGGGGAAAAGTCGAAATCTTCCCCGGCAACTATGAAGACTATCTCTGGCGCAAGCAGGGCGGCCAACACGTAGCACCGACGTTGGACGATGTTCCCGGAGTCGTCTTGTCGAAGGCCGAACCGGCCAAGTCAGCTCCGGCTCCGCCGACCAATGGCGATCACGGCGGGCTCACTGTCGCGGAATCGCCTAAAAGGCGTCTGAACCCGATCAAGCGCAAGCAGATGGAAGACCGCGTTCACGAGCTCGAAGAAGAAATCAGCCAGACGGAGGACGCCATAGCGCGCCTCGAAACTGCGATGCAAAGCTTCGTCAGCGCCGAAGAAAGCCAGCGTCAATCGGATGAATTGACTCAGCACAAATCGAGTCACGCGACGCTCGTCGAGGAATGGGAAGAGAAGTCGAAAGAATTAGAATTGTCCGAGTAAGCGAAAGAAATGGAGGATCCTTCGCGTCGCTGGAAGAGGGGATCCCATCAAGACAGCAAGGTTTTGCAGCAAAAACCGACGCCCAGCTGCGCACCGCGCCCGTACACCATCTTCCGTAATCTCTCTAGTCTTCTTACCTCTGTGCGATAGTCAAGTTGGCCAAGTGGCCAGCAACCGCCGAAGGCCAAAATTTCAAAGACCAACCGCATCGGAGCGGCTTTAGAGACGCCGCGGCGGGAACCCAAGGAAGGTCGCATGCTTCAATCGTCGGAGAACTCTTTCAATCAGAAGTCCGGATCGCCGGCTTCCAACCCTAACGCTTATAACCCTGCAAAGAACGTTACCGCTCCCGTCGATCAAGCGACCATCGGACGCACTTTGGTCATCAAGGGCGAGATCAGCGGCTCTGAATCCCTGTACATTGATGGGCGCATCGAAGGCAAAATCACCATGCCCGAGAGCCGCGTGACCATCGGACGCAACGGCAAGGTCGATGCCAGCATCCAGGCCCGCGAAGTCGTGATCATGGGCAAAGTCACCGGCAACATTGAGTGCAGCGACCGCGTTGATATCCGCGCTGAGGGCTCCGTGCACGGCGACATCGCCACCTCGCGCATCAGCGTGGAAGACGGCGCCTCGCTCAAGGGCGGAATTCAGGTCCGCAGCGAAGGCAAGCAGGGACAGTCCAAGCAAGAGCAGAAGCAGGAACAGCCGAAGGCGATGGCCGCAGCAGCCAACGCTTAATCGGCCGCAGAATTTGTCGAGCAGAACGAAGGGCACGCTTAATGCGTGCCCTTTTGTCTTGATGCCCTCGCAAATACTCGAGCCAAAACGTTCGAAAACCAAAACCTCAACGGTTACTTCTTCTCCCCCGGCCTGAAATCGAGCGAAGCCGAATTCATGCAGTAACGCAGCCCTGTAGGCGCGGGACCATCCTCGAACACGTGTCCCAGGTGCGCATCGCACTTGGCGCAGCGGACCTCCGTTCGCACCATGCCGTAAGCCGTGTCTCGATGCTCAACCACATTGCTGGCTTCCCCCGGCTTATAGAAACTCGGCCAACCCGTCCCTGAATTGAACTTCGTACCCGAGTCGAACAGCGGCGTGCCGCAGCAGACGCAGTGATACGTCCCCGGCTCCTTCGTATTCCAATACTTCCCGGTGAAGGCGCACTCCGTGCCGGCCTCGCGCGTGACGTGATATTGCTCGTCGGTGAGTTGCTTCTTCCACTCGGCTTCTGTCTTTGTGACTTTTTCTGCTGTCTTTTCAGCCATAAAATCCGCTCCACATTCATTGATTTTGTCGTGACAGTTAGATGTTGGAAGAGCGAAAAAGTGACAATCGCATTCGTCCAAATCGCGGGCTATTTCTCAACCTGTTCCCCCACTTTTCGATACTTTCCGCGAAAAAACAAAAGTGGATCTCCATCCCTCACTACCACCTCTTCGACCTCCGCAATAAAGATGGTATGGTCTCCGGCGGCCTGCGCGGAATGCAGGCGGCATTCGAGGTACGCCAACGCTCCGTGCAAGACCGGAGTTCCGTGCGCTGTACGGTCAAAACGAGCGCCAGCCTCGACCTCGGCATCCTCAATGTCGCGCTCGGGACGGGCGTAATATTCCGAGATCCCTCTGTGGTCCTCACAAAGCACATTGATCCCAAAACGCTTCTTGGAGTGAAGATGAGCATGCGTACGCGTCGTGTGATCCACGCAAACCAAAACCAGCATGGGATCGAGCGAGACGGAGGCGAAGGCATTGGCCGTCATCCCGTGAACCTCGCCATCCAGGTCGACAGTGATGATGGTCACTCCAGTAGCGAAACACCCCATTGCTTTACGGAACTCGGCAGAATTCAAGCTCATCGTCGATTTGTGCTTCTTGTTTAGTGTGTGAAGCCGGGTCTTTTGTAGCCGCTCCCACACAAAACGCTACATTACCACGGCCCGTTGTATCATTCGATGGAATGGCCGTCACCTCCATTGCGCCTTCCGTGCCCATTTCCCGCGAGGAAGCCGTACGCGCGATTCGCTGCTCAGACGACGAGGTCCCCGAACTCCTCGCCGCCGCGCTCGCTGCGAAGGAGCGATTCAAACCCGGCGTCATCACATACTCCCGCAAGGTTTTCATCCCTCTCACCAATCTCTGCCGTGACTACTGTGGATACTGCACTTTCCGTCGCGATCCCAGCGATCCAGGCGCCCATACGATGACCCCGGACGAGGTTCTGACGGTCGCCCTTGAAGGCGAGAAGCTCGGATGTACCGAAGCCCTGTTCAGCCTCGGAGACAAGCCGGAACTATTATTCCCCGAAATGCGGGAAACCCTGCGGCGCTTGGGGTACAAGTCCACGCTCCATTATCTCGAGGCCATGTGCGAACTGGTCCTGCTAGAGACAAATCTGCTCCCGCATCCCAATCCCGGCTTACTTAGTGCTGAGTGGATCTCCCGGCTCGCAGAGGTCTCTCCAAGCATGGGACTCATGCTCGAAACCACAAACGCCTCGCTGCTCGCCGCCGGTGCAGCCCACGATAACGCTCCAGACAAGCTGCCCGCCAAGCGCCTCCGCACGATTGAAGAAGCGGGCAAAAGGAATGTCCCCTTCACTACCGGTCTACTGATCGGGATTGGCGAATCGGCCGAGGACCGCGTCGATACGCTGCTCGCTATTCGCGCCTTGCACGTGCGTTACGGCCACATCCAGGAAGTAATCGTTCAAAACTTCCGGGTCAAACCAACAATCCCAATGGCCAACTGGCCCGAGCCTTCTCACGGCGAGATGCTGCGCGCGGTAGCAGTAGCTCGGTTGCTAATGCCCGATGTGAATATTCAAGCGCCGCCCAATCTCTCTGCACCTTACTATGATGATTTGATGGACGCTGGCATCAACGACTGGGGAGGAATTTCGCCGCTGACTCCCGATTTCATCAATCCGGAGAAGCCTTGGCCGCACGTCGAGCAACTGCGCCTGCGCACGGCGGCTAAGGGATTCATTCTTCGGCAGCGCCTTCCTGTCTATCCGGAATTCATCTCCTCGGTGACATCAAAACCCGGCCTGCTCGCCGATAAATTGCGGACGGCCGCGGGCGATGACGGCCTTTCGCGGAGGGCGGCATGATTTGCGTCCTCAGCGGAGGCACCGGCGGCGCCAAGTTTGTCGACGGCCTTCGCCAAGTCATGCCCGCCGAAGAGATTGTGCTGATCGTCAACACCGGCGATGACTTGCTCTGGTGGGGGCTTTATGTTTCTCCCGACATCGACTCCATCACCTACGTTCTCTCGGGAATGCTCAGCCGTGAGCGCGGATGGGGCGTAAAGGGCGACACATTCCTCTGTCTGCAAGCCATGGGGCAACTCGGGGAGCCGACATGGTTTCACACCGGCGATCGCGACCTGGCCATGCACTTGCTTCGTTCACGTTTACTGGCCGAGGGCAAGACTCTCTCGGAGGCTACGGCTGTAATCTCGGACAAGCTCGGCGTGAAGGCAAAAGTGCTCCCCATGAGCAACTCGCGGGTCGAAACTCGTGTCGACACGCCTATCGGTGAATTGAGTTTTGAAGAGTATTTCGTACAGCGCTGGTATCAGGATCCGGTGAACTCGGTGCGCTTCGCCGGAGCTTCTGACGCGGAGCCCGCCCCAGGAGTGATCGACGCAATTGTTTCGGCTGACGCTGTGATCGTCGCCCCAAGCAATCCCGTCACCAGTATCGGGCCGATCCTGGCTGTGCCCGGCATTCGCGACGCTTTGCTGCGCGCGCGCGGAAAAATCGCCGCCGTCAGCCCCATCGTGGGCAACGCTCCGGTTGCCGGGCCTGCCGGCATTCTGATGCAGGCTCACGGATTCCCTTGCTCGATCGCAGGCGTTGCACAAGCCTACGAAGACTTCCTCGACGTGTTGGTCTGCGATTCGCGTGATGCCCGCGCGGCAGAAGGTGTCCGCAAGAACGGCCTGCGCGTGCAATGTACACAAACCATCATGCGCAGCGCCGACGATAAGGCCGCCCTCGCACGCGAAGTACTCTCGTCAATATCCGGCGGGCTGACCAAGAGCGCGCCTGCCGGAGGCACTGCATTCCGGCGTCTGGAACCTTCGTCGTGATTCTGGTTCCGATCAAGAACACGGCGCAGGCGAAACAGCGACTGGCTTCCCTGCTCGATCAGCCTTCTCGCACCAAGCTGGCGCAAGCCATGCTCTCCGACGTGATGGCCGCGTTGAACGGCTGGAAGAATCGTCCCGAGGTGGGGATCGTCACGGGCGATCCGTTCGCGATGAAGCTTGCCCTTGAACATGGTTTTGAAGTCATCGCCGATCCTGACAATCCGGGAGAAACCGGTGCGATCGAGATGGCCACACGCATTTGCGTCGAGCGCGGCCGCGACAACACATTGGTGATTCCAGCCGACATTCCACTCATTCAGGCATGGGAGCTTGAAGAAATTCTTAAGCAGGCCCCAGAAGAAGGAAGCGTTCTGGTCCCCGCGGGTGACGGACGAGGCACCAATGCTGCCTTCCGACGTCCGGCAGATCTATTCCCACTATGCTTCGGGAACGACAGCTTCAAACCACATCACGCTGCCGCCCAGGCAACCGGCAAGCCCTGCGTTGTGCTGAATCTGCCGGGAATCGCGGTCGATGTCGATGATCCGTCTGACCTGCAGCGTCTTTTGTCTCTGCCCGGCGACACCCGCGCTCAACGTCTTGGGCGCGAATGGAATCTTTCCAATCAACCGCTGGTCACGAAGTCGGACGCTTTATGACTAAGGTGCTTCGAAAAAGACCATCCTCTGAGAGTCGCTGGAAAAGTGAAGCTGCGGAGATCCGCCTGATCCCCATTCCACTAGCGGCTGAAATTGTCCCCGGGGACTCCCTGGCGAACAAGCTTCTTGACTCTCTCCAACGTCGTCACCAGAAGTTTCAATCCGGCGACATTCTGGTCGTGAAGCACAAAGTCGTTTCTAAGTCGGAAGGCTGTCTCGTCAATCTTTCGAGCATCACGCCGTCGGAGGAGTCTGTCGCTTGGGCGAAACAATACGACCTCGACGCACGCGTTATTGAGCTAGCGCTGCGCGAAAGCCGCGCAGTCATCCGTCGCAAGAACGGCGTGCTGATCACTGAAACGAAACACGGCTTCCTGTGCGCGAACAGCGGCATTGATGTGTCCAATGTCGATGGAGGCCACACGGCATTGCTGCTCCCGGAGACTCCGGATCGCTCCGCCACGAACCTCCGCCGCGAACTGAAAAAGCGTACGGGCGTTTCCGTGCCTGTGATCATTACCGACAGCTTCGGTCGTCCGTGGCGCGAAGGCCTGACTGAATTTGCCATCGGAATCGCAGGAATGAAACCGCTGCGCGATGATCGCGGCAGGCGAGATTCTCATGGATACAAACTGAAAGCCAGCGTCGAGGCCGTTGCCGATGAACTGGCATCTGCTGCCGGGCTGGTCTGCGGCAAGCTCAACCGCGCGCCGGCATGCATTGTTCGAGGATTTTGCTACGAGTCCGGGCCCGGGGGAGTCCGGGATTTGCTTCGTCCCGCTGCTAGCGACCTATTCCGCTGAAACTTCCGCTACACTGTAGGCACTTGGCTTGCGAATCCCTCGGCCGCAGTCCTTTGTTTAGGGCGACTCAGCAAGCTACGTCTCTACGGAGAGAACTATGAATCGCGAACTCGCCCCGTCGGAATTAGAAGCTTTCCCGTCACTCGAATGGTCTGAAGTCGCGCCTCAGCTCACTCCTGCACTCCGACGATCCCTTGAGAAGGTGCTCGAAACTCAAAATGGAGCGGACCTTTCTCTCGAAGAGTCCTACGCTCTGGCGAATTCTGAGGGCGACGATCTGCTTGGCCTGCTCGCTGCTGCGAATCTCCTGCGCGCTGAACTCGTCGGCAACATTGTCACTTATGTAGTTAATCGCAATATCAATTTCACGAACATCTGCTTTGTGGGATGCAAATTCTGCGCCTTCAGTCGAGGTCCTCGAGAATCGGATACGTATTTCCTTACTCTTGACCAAATGGCGCAAAAGACGATCGAAGCCTGGCAACTTGGTGCGACTGAAGTTTGCATCCAAGGCGGACTGCCCCGGGATCTCCCAACATTTCATTACCGGGACATTCTGCGCGCCGTGAAGCAAGCCGTACCGCAGATGCACATCCACGCGTTCTCCCCCATGGAGATCGTCTACGGCGTCGAGCTCACCGGGATGCAGCTCGCGGATTATCTTTCAATGCTGCGCGACAACGGCCTCGGCACGCTACCCGGCACCGCGGCCGAGATTTTGGACGACGAGATTCGTCACATCCTCTCTGCAAATAAACTTTCGACGGCACAATGGATCGAAGTAATTCGCACGGCACATCACTGCGGCATCCGAAGCACATCGACGCTGATGTACGGACACACGGAAACCCCAGCTCATTGGGTTCGGCAAATGTTGCTTTTGCGCGAGATTCAATCGGAAACTGGCGGCTTCACGGAGTTCGTTCCGCTCGGGTTCGTGCATCAGAACACGCTTCTTTTTCACCAGGGTTTGGCGCGTACCGGCCCCACCCTCGCCGAACATCTTAAAGTTCACGCACTGGCGCGCGTTTTGCTCGCTGGATCGATCAATAACATTCAAGTTTCCTGGGTAAAGCTGAACCGCAAGCTCTCTCAGCTCTGCCTGCACGCCGGAGCGAATGACTACGGCGGTTCTTTGATGGAAGAAAACATCTCGCGCGAAGCCGGGGCCACGGCCGGGCAGTACACCAGTCCGGAAGATTTCCAGTCGCTGATTCTGGAAGCAGGACGCATTCCAGCGGAACGCAACACGAGCTACTCCCGCATCAACATCAAGGCCCCGTTGGACGAATTCACCGCCGAGCAAGCGTTCGAGGCTGAATTCGCATGAGTTCGGCTGCGGACAGGCCGGCTCGACCTATCGGCATCATTGGCGGCACAGGTCCTGCCGGGATGGGATTGGCGCTGCGATGGGCACGTGCCGGAGAAGTTGTCATCATCGGCTCGCGTGATGAACAACGCGCCCAGCAAGCCGCCGCCACTATTCAACGTAATGCCGGACCGCAAACCACTGTTACTGGAATGGAGAACAGCGCCGTCTGCGCTGCCGCCGATGTCCTGATGCTGACCGTTCCGTTCGAAGGACAAGCAGTTCTGCTTAAGCAACTGAAGCCCGCCATCACCGAAGGCAGCATCCTGATCGACGCGACCGTTCCGCTCGCAGCCGCGGTCGGCGGGCGGCCTTCGCGTCCTCTTGGGGTATGGCAAGGGTCAGCGGCCCAACAAACAGCCGAACTGGTTCCGAAAGGTGTGAGTGTCGTCGCCGCATTCCATAACCTTTCGGCAGAATTGCTGAACGGCGACGCTCCCCTCGATTGCGACGTGATTGTGTGCAGTGACGATGCCGACGCTTCTCAACTCACTCGCGAACTGGCAGCAAAGATTCCAGGTATACGCGCTCTCGATGGCGGCAAACTCGAAAATGCACGCATCGTCGAGCAGATCACCGCATTGCTCATCGGTCTGAACATCCGCCATAAAGGGCACTCGGGAATCCGCATCACCGGCTTGCCACCGAGTGCCTATCGCTGACCACAGAAATCATGGACTACCGCTTTTGAGCCAGAACCACAATCTCGACGCCACGTGGCAATATCACAGCGGCACCAAGCACTCCCATCTGAGCGTGCGGATGGATCCCCATGTCCTTGATTGGGACAACAAACCTCTTTTATTCAAAATCTATCCGACACTCGAAGTTCTTCGCCTGCCTAAGGATTTTCATGAGACGGGAATCTCGGCACTCGCCGCAATTGCCGCACCGAATTCCGCAGCGGAGGGTGACTTGGTTCCGGATCTCGAAACTCTTGCTCAATTGCTCTTTTTTTCGGCGGGAGTGACGCGCAGCAAGAAACATCCGCAGGGAGAAACTTTTTTTCGCGCAGCCGCTTGCACTGGCGCCCTGTACGAAATCGAGCTCTACGTTGTCTGCACCGATTTGCCATCGAAAGGTCAGCGTCCCAACGATTCTCCGGCACTTCCTGCCGGGATCTATCACTTCGGCGCCGCTGAATTCGGGTTGCGCCAACTCCGGGCTGGAGATTTCCGGCAAGCGCTCGTCGAAGCCGCAGGTAACGAGCCGTCAGTCGCCCAAGCGCCAGTAATTGTGATCTGCACCGGAACCTACTGGCGCAATGCGTGGAAGTATCGCTCCCGCACCTATCGACACTTTGGATGGGACAACGGAACGATCCTCGCCAATCTGCTGGCCGTTTCGGCCGCCTCAAAACTTCCGGCGAAGGTCATTACCGGATTCATCGATTCTCAGGTCAACACTCTTCTGGGCCTCGATACCAAGCGCGAAGTTGCGTTCTCCCTGGTTTCCATCGGACACACGAGTTCTCCAATTCCTCAGTCACCGGCGATCGAGAAGATAGAGTTCCCGGTTGTCGCTTACTCGGAACGAGAAGTCGACTATCCCGCAATGCGAAAGATGCACGAAGCCTCTTCGCTCGAGTCGGCGGAAGAGGTGGCTGGCTGGCGCGGCAAGACTCCGCCTCATCCAAGCGCGTCTGCGAAAGGCACCCCAACCGCACTCCGACCGCTCGATGACTCGACTGCGCCTCCCGATACCGTCGAGAAAGTGATCTCTCGCCGCGGTTCGACAAGGCAATTCTCTCGCGACCCTTTGACGCTACCGCAGCTCTCCGCAATTCTCGGCCGTGCGACCCGGGGAATTCCAGCAGATTTCCTCGACCCCGCCGGATCTCATCTCAACGATCTATACCTGATCGTGAACAATATCGTTGGGCTGAGTTCTGGCTCCTACGTGTATCACTGGGAAGAAAGGTTCCTCGAATTGTTGAAACCGGGAGACTTTCGTGACAAGGCGGGGTATCTAGGACTCGAGCAACAAATCCCCGCCGACGCCGCAGTCGATGTCTTTTTTCTTGCAGACCTAAAGAAAATTTTGGAGCGCTATGGAAACCGAGGATATCGGGCGGCGCAGTTAGAAGCCGGGATTCTCGGCGGGAAAATGTACCTTGCCGCTTACGCTCAAAAGCTTGGCGCCAGCGGTCTGACTTTTTATGACGATGACGTCATCAATTTCTTCTCGCCGCATGCGCGCGGGAAAAGCGCGATCTTCCTGATGGCTCTTGGCCGAAGCGCCGCCCGCAAGTAGGACGTCGATCTTCTATCAAACCGGCGTCGTCATCTCTTCCGCAGGCTCGCCACCTGCCATCGCCTGAGCGACTATCAACTGCCGTGCTTCTACGCGAATCTTCGGTAACTGCACGCTAAACCACCACGCGCCCATTACGGAGGCAAATCCACCGATTGCTACCGTCCAAGGTGCCCCGAGTCGATCCGAGAGTGCGCCGCCCAGCAGCGCTCCAACTGGAGCCATTCCCATAAACATCATCGAATACACTGCCATAGCGCGGCCCCGGAGCGCATCCGGGACCATCACTTGAATCAGCGTATTCGAGGAGGCCATCTGCAGCATGATGAAATATCCCACGGGTAATAGAAGCAGTACCGACAGCCAGAACGACTTGGAGAATGCGAAGAGAATCAAGCTGATGCCGAAGCCGGCGCAGCAGTTGGAGATCCACCTGCCTAACCCTTTGACACCCGATCGCACCGCCAGAGTCAGGGCCCCCAGCAGCGCCCCTACGCCTGCCGCGCCCATCAGGATTCCGAGGCGAACGGCTCCCAGGTCGTGCGACCCAATCAGCGTGGCAAACTCCTGCCCGCCGTTGTGCAATATCCGGTCGGCAAAGATCGGCATCAACACCACATACGGCATACCCGTTACGCTCACCAGACCGAGCAGAATCAACAGGGCACGGATCGGCGCTGTGCGGCTGACGAATTGAAAGCCTTCGATGATGTGCTCCATTGGCGATGAATGCAGCGATGCCTTGGCAGGAGCATGCACTTTCATCAACATCAGCCCGATGATCACGGCGATGTAACTCACCGCATTCGCGAAGAAACACCATCCCTCGCCCAACCGCGCGACCAGAACGCCCGCCACGGCCGGTCCGATGACGCGCGCCCCGTTGAACATCGAGGAGTTCAACGCGATGGCGTTCATCAGGTCGTCTTTTCCGACCATATCAACGAGGAAGGCCTGGCGGCCCGGGATGTCGAACGCGTTCACTATTCCCAGGAGCGCAGCTAGAACAAAAATGTGCCACACCTGCACTCTGTGCGTCAGGGTGAGCGCCGCCAGAGCAAAGGCAAGAATCATCGACGCGACTTGGGTCGCGATGACGATGCGCTGCCGGTTCCCTCGATCCGCGGCGATCCCCCCAAGCGGAGCCACCAGAAACACGGGAATCTGGCTGGCAAATCCCACCGACCCAAGGAGCAACCCCGAACCAGTCAGCCGGTAAACCAGCCAGGACTGTGCCACAGTCTGCATCCAGGTGCCGATCAGCGAAATCAGCTGTCCACTGAAAAAGAGCTGGAAGTTGCGGTGGCGCAGGGCCCGTCCAGCAGCCTGCCAGTTCAGCTTGCGGCTGGCCGCCTGCACGGCCACCGTCGGTTCGTTCTCTTGGATGGAATCTTTCGAATCAGGCACTGTAAATTCTTTGGATGAGAGCGCACACCCTTTAGAAACACTATATCGCGGGCTCGAATCTTGAGGTTACCCGCAGGTAATTGGAAGTCTCCCACGGCTCCGACTGATCGGTCCACCGACGCCCCAGCCCACGGGTAGCTTTTAAGATCACGGAAATGGCTGATTTCAAATCGTGCCCGCCGCGGGAAAGTTTTGACTTCTCTTACTGCCCTTTGTGAGCTAAAGTAAGGCCCTGCATTTGCGGCGATTCACAAGGAAGTCGCCTTTATGACCACGCCTCCACTTCGGGTTGAACGCCGTGTCGGACAGCGCTTTCCGTACTTATTGGCCGTCTCCGTGCGCGAACCTGCAACCTCCATGGAGGGGGTCGGCGTCACGCAGGATCTGAGTTCCCGAGGAGTCTTCTTTTTCACCGACATCCCACTGACCGAGGGAGCAGAAATCGAGCTCACCCTCCGGATGCCCTCCGAGATTACTTTAGGTGAAAGCATGCCGGTCCGTTGCCGGGCTCGCGTTCTGCGGATCGTACGACCGACCACCAACGGCAGTCCTTCGACGATGAGTGCCGAAGCCAAGATCGGAGTCGCCGTTCGCCTTGAGAACTATGAGTATCTGTCTGCGTCGTCGGAATCTTCAGCAAGCTTTGCGCGGATTTCGACGCTTCATCCTGATCGTCCCCAAGAGCGTCCTTTAGCCCATTCCATCGCACGTCCGCCCATCGATTAGACTAGAAACCCGCCCTTCTGATGCCCTGATTTCCTGCGCCACGCCGGTCACACTTTCCAACCTTTCAAGACTGTCTTACAATTGTCGGCAACGAGGCGGTAGATCTCCAGGCATTTCCAGCGTCCTGACGTTTTCCCTGGTCCTCAAAAGTAGTCGGTGTTGGCTTGTCGCGAGGATCGCCTGCCCGTTCACGGTTTTCGAAGGTTACCTGGGTCACTTGGCGGAGAGTACCTTCTCTTTCTAACATGCAGACACCGATAGAAATTAGCGAGAACCGCGCTATGCATGGGATCGCAGTCGCCCTCCTGACCGAGGACCGGGACCACCTATCCACGCTTCAAAATCGACTGGAAGCGACGCGTCTGGGAACAGCCGTGTTCAGCCACGTTGGATTCCCCACGAGTCCAACCGACTCCATCTTGCGCCAGCTTCAGGATTCGCGCGCTGAAGTCGTGATCGTCGATATCTCTTCGCTCGATTCGCAACGCGCCATCCGAACGATTGAACTGATCCGTGCCACAACTCTCCAGATTGCCATCTTCGCCAACGGGGAAATGACGCAGCCTGCGACGATCGTGGCGAGTATGCGCGCGGGCGCGGGCGAATACTTGGAAGATTCGGCCGGTTCTGAAGCGCTGCTCGAAGCGTTGACGCGCTTCAGTTCTTCGCGCACACGCTCTCTGGGAGGTGCTGGCAAAGCTCGCGTGTTCACCTTCCTCAGCGCTAAGGGCGGGGCCGGTTGCACCACCGCTGCCGTGAACACCGCACTGGCGCTTCAGCAGTCCCATGGCGATGTAGTTCTGCTCGACTTCGCGCCGATCGGTCACGCTGCGCTGCATCTCAACCTGCGGCCTCAATTTGGAATCCTCGACGCGCTGCAGAATCTGCACCGCATGGATGTTTCGCTGCTCGACGGTCTGATGACCCCGACCAAAGAGGGCTTGCATCTTCTCGCCGGACCAGCGCAGCCCTATCCGACCGAACCGACTCCCGGAGAACTGGCTCGCTTGTTTGATCTGTTGGTGAACCATTACCGGTTCGTGGTAGTCGATGCATCGAGCCGGCTTGATCCAACGACTCGCCTTTTGTCCGACCTCTCAAACGCGGTACTGGTGGTAGCGCAGACCGATGTTGTATCGCTCTGGAGTGCGGGAAGAATTCATGCCTTCCTCGAGGAAGGTACGGGGCGTGATCGCCTGCGCATGGTTTTGAATCGCTATAAGAAGATTCCCGGCTTCACCGACGAGGACGTCCAGCAGGTAACAAACTGCAAAGTTTTGTGGAAAGTGCCGAACGCGTTCCAGGCGATTTCGCCCTCGATCGACCACGGAACTCCGGTTGTGCTGCAGGAAGGCCCCGAGATCAGCCGCTCCTATCGTTCCTTGGCGGAAACTCTAGCGGAAGCCTCCTCAAACTCCGAGGGTAGCCCCGATCTCGTCTACAGTCACGAAGGCGCGCGCAAGAAACTTCCGGGCCGCCTGAATCTCTCTCCGGTTCGCGCCGGTCAGTAGTCCTTCAAGGAAATCGTCTTATTGCCGAACGTCTGGGGACGGCGAAGCATCCTGCGGAAACAATTTGAAGACGACATCCCGCGAGTGCGACGTCACTTTCTTGTTTACATCGCTCACGTTCTCGGTCAGCGTCCCTTTGAGAACGTAATAAGCGTCGTCCCCTGGATTCTTTCCTTCGCCGCGCTCCACAGCACCCTTGAAATCAAAACCCGTACCGTGAACTAACTCAGTGGTAAAGCTCAACTTGCTTCCTTCAAGCTTTCCGGTCTTGAAAAACTGATCAAGAAACGCTCCCTTGTCGCTGTCGCCATCTCCGTACCGTGAAATGAAGCCGGTGACGCGTCCCTCGTCCTCCACCGTGATCTGCACAAATTCCCCTTCTTTCAGGAAGGTGTACATGCCGGAATAAACTTTTGCGTCTTTATCCGCTTCGGGAGCCGGTGCTGTTCCGGCCGGCTTCGATGCGGAATCCGCTGGAGGTTTTGCATCCTGCGCGGCTACAGACAGCACACCACATGCCGAAACACAAATCAGCCACAAGACGACTTCGATTCTCTTCATGATCAGCGCCCCGCTCCATCGTACTACCCGGCAGCTTGCGCAACCAATTCGTTGGGCACAAAACAAAAAGGCTCCAGCCGGAGCCGGAGCCTTTTGCCGACAGGAGCTGCTATTTCTTAGTCACCTTGCCGTCCATGAATGTCGTCCACGTCGTGCCGTCCATCGATATTTCGAACTTCATGTTGTAGTTCGTGGGCGACAGCACCTTGATCGTCATTTTCTGTTTGATATCCTGCCCACCATAATTTTGTGAGCTGTTCCATGTCCATGTATCGCCGCTCACGGACCCCTTTGAACTCTCGCGACGTCCCTGGCTGTTGAATTCGTCGTACGTGTACATATTCTCGTCCGTGTTATATCCCATGTACGAGGTTGCCTTGCCATCGCCGCCCAATTCTGAAGGCATCTTGAAATCCGAATGTCCGACGAGGAAGAAGTTCCCGGGCATCCATTCGTTGGTATCGGTTGCAGTAAACTTCCCTCCCGCTCCCCATGGTCCGGGAGCAATCGTCGCTTCAGTCGTCCAGGATCCCACGAAATAATCGAGTTTCTTGACCTCTGGGCCGGGCTTGGCCCCCATCTGCGCCCACGCCGACACTGCAATCACAAGCAGCAACGGCACCAAAGCTATTTTCATTTTCACCGGCATGCTCCTCACCAAGACTTGGCTGACTTCCTCTGAAGCGTAGCGAGCCAGCCGTTCTCTTGCCAGTGGAAATCGTCAATACCGTGCGATGACAATTGTCATGCGCGCCCGGTCGAGATCGGCCTCTCTACCAGTCTCCCCAGTGAGACGCCGTCATCTGGTAAAACTTCATCCTCCACATATCTCCCTGCTTAACCCACACGGTGCTGAAGTGTTGATAACGTGGAGGAGGTCCTTGATCTTCAGCAGCGGGCACGCGTAGGACAACGTTGTAAGTGACAATCGCGACGCCATCTCCTGCAGGAATCACTTTCATTTCATACGGCATCACATCCGTGCCGGGTTCACTGAACTGATCGATCATGTCCTGGCGCTCATACAACTGGCCGTCGAAAGCCACAAAAGTGAAATCGTCGGTGAGCGTGCGCTTGAAAAAGGCAGCGTCGCCCTTTTTGGCAGCGTCGAGAAAGCTCTTCTCAGCAGCCATCAGTGTCTGCTCGAATGGAGTCGGCGCCTTGGCCGGAGCATTCGGGGCCTGTGCACTTGCGCACATCGTAAAGATCAGAGCCAGACTTGTAACCGTCAACATTTTCATGAGTTCTCCACCACGCAACCCACCTTCAATCACTGTGTTCCGATACTCCCGGCAGTCCGTCGATACTCTGCCGATTTTTCTGCTGCCGGTAAATCTTCAGCCCATCCGTCCCGCGCTTGCGGCACCATGCCGGCAAATCCGCGCGCTCGGACTCGAACTTCAGCAGAGGCACGCCGTACCCGCAGGAGTCGCTGACCCGAGTCACCTCTACGACAATGATGGCCCGAGTTCCTACCAACTCATGAAAGTGAGCATGCAACTCGGCGAACTCCGCGTCGTGAGGTTCGACTGCACGCCCGTGGCCGTGCAGTCGCAAAATCTTCGGCGGCCCCTGAAATGCGCAGAACATGATCGCAATTCGATGGTTTTCCCGGAGGTGCGCAATGGTCTCCACTCCACTCCCGAAGATGTCGAGATAGGCTACGGTCGTCGGACCCAAAATCCGGAAAGTATCGAGACCCTTCGGAGACAGGTTCACATGCCCGTTCGCATCCAGCGGCGCTGTCGCGACGAAAAACATGGACTGCGCCTGAATGAAACGAGCGAGTGCCTCGCTGACCTCTGGATAGACTTTGGCCAAGGTTACTCCCGAATCTTAAGCGGCAGCTCCGCCCGAGCCACGGACACTTGCTCTCCCGTGGCCAGATTCTTCAGTGCGAACGCGTCTGCCTTCACCTCATTCTCGCCAACGATCAGGATGTACTTTGAGCCGACCTTGGTCGCCGCTTCGAACGACTTCTTCAGGCGGAAGGTATCGTCTCCCAGTTCGACCACCAGATCGTGCCTGCGCAATTCACGCGCCAACTTGGCGGCCTGGGCATTCATCGACGCCATCGGAGCGATATAGACATCCGGCTTCCGCATCACGCTCTCCGCCGGCATCTTCTCTTGCAGCGACAACACGAGCCGATCCTCGCCGATGGCGAATCCGATGCCGGGAGCGGTTGGTCCGCCGAGGGCCTCCGACAGCCCGTCGTATCGGCCTCCGCCGAGAATCGCATTCTGCGCACCAAGAGCACCGTGCGTGAACTCAAATGCAGTCCGGGTGTAGTAGTCGAGCCCGCGCACCAGCCGGTCGTTCAGCGTAAATCGAACCCCGACTTCGGTCAGGATTGCCTGTACCGCCTCAAAATGCTTGCGGGAATCTTCGCCGAGAAATTGGGTGATGCGCGGCAGCGTTTCGATGATCGGCTGATCCTCCGGCACCTTACAGTCAAACACGCGCAGCGGATTCGTCACTGCCCGCCGCTGGCAGTCGCCGCACATCTTTTCTTTCACTGGTTCGAGCGCCTTTCGCAACGCTTCGTTGAACTGAACACGGTCTGCAGGCGTGCCGACCGAGTTCAGTTCGAGATTCCAATCAGTGATTCCGAGCCGGTCAAGCATCGTCGCCAACATTTCCAGAATTTCGGCATCACGGGCGGGCGACTCACTGCCCGCAGAAGCAGGCCCAATGATTTCGGCGTCAATTTGGTAGAACTGGCGATATCGTCCCTTCTGTGGCCGTTCTCGCCGGAACATCGGTCCGATGCAATAAAGCTTGTTCAGCCCGCGATCGCCAAGCTTGTGTTCGATGTAGGCTCGGACGATACCCGCGGTAGCCTCAGGCCGCAGCGTCAGTGATTGACCTCTGTCACTCTCCGCCCGTCCGCGATCTTCCCACGTATACATCTCTTTCGAAACAATGTCCGTCTCTTCGCCCACGCCGCGCGCAAACAATTCTGTCGCTTCGAAAATCGGCGTGCGAATCTCCTGGAAGTTGTAAGCGCGAAACACGTCGCGCACCACAGCCTCCACAAAATTCCACAACGCCGTATCCGGCGGCAACAAATCTCTCGTCCCTCGAACCGCTTTAATCATTCCGCTCCCAATCGTCCTTTTTCCGACACTCTGTCATTTATCAGTAGTTTGTCATTCCGAGGCGAAGCGAGGAACCTGCTGTTTCTCGCTCGCGAAACAGAATGACTCAGCTCGCTACTCGCAGCTCGCACTAATCGCAGCTTCACCGCTCCTTCAAATACTCATCCTTATACCCAAGATAATTCGTCGCGTACCTCATAATCGTTTCCTGGTCCGCGTCTGCTAATTTGCGCCGAAACTTCCCCGGCGATCCCATCCACAGCGACCCCGGCTCAACCACAGTCTTCTCAGGAATTAGAGTCCCGGCTGCAATAATCGATCCCGCGCCGATCCGCGCTCCATTCAGAATGATCGATCCCATCCCGATCAGGCAGCGATCTTCGATCACGCATCCATGCAGCGTGACCGAATGTCCCACCGTCACGTACTCGCCCAGATATACGCCCCACTGCTGCTTCATCCCGTGAAGAACGCTGCTGTCCTGCACATTGGAATAGGCGCCGATGCGGATCTCGTGTACGTCGCCGCGCAGAACGGCATTCATCCACACGGACGCATGCTCTCCCAGGGCCACGTCGCCGATGATCTGCGCGGACTCATCCACGTAGCAACTGGCCGGAATCGCAGGTCGAACGCCTTTGTAAGAGCGAATCACGATTCTTTCAGAAGGAAATTGAAAATACCACGAGAGCGCAGTTCGGCGTAAGGGTGCGGCTCTCCGAAGCCGTGCGCTGCAATATCTCTGGGGTCGAAGTGCTTACATTCCCAGACCGGGAACAATTCAAACAAATATGCTCCGAATCACAGATCGAATTTCGCTCGAATGCTATACAAATCGTGGTTTCTCCTAATGCCGCGGAGAAATCTCCCGGCCGCGCACCAGTCGAACGCGCCCTCCGGTCCTTCTCCGCGGCTTTCCCGCTTCGCGTCCGGTTAACGCCCGTCGGGACGTCCCTCCGAGCTGATCTCGAACACAGGGGCGACCCCATGTCTCCGACGCGCACCTCGGTTCTTTTAACCGCCATTGCATTAATCACGACCCTGGCTATGCCCCGCGCGGCGGCTCAGGACTCTGGGACTGGAGCCTTCCGTGGCACCGTCCTCGATTCGACGGGCAGCCGCATCGCGCAAGCCTCGATCGTGGTCGTGAACACTGCGAATGGGACGCGTTACGCCGCGACCAGCGACAACGAAGGACATTTCGTGTTCGACCTTCTTCCTCCGGGCGATTACTCCGCTCGCGTTGAAGCGTCGGGCATGTCCTCACAGATCACGCCTCAATTGCATGTGGACATCGGCGGCACGGCTGAACTCGAATTTCGTCTTCCCGTCGCCCGTGCGCAAGAAAGTCTCACCGTTTCGGCAACGCCTACTCTCGTCGATACTCAACCCAGCGCCGTGTCGACACTCCTCGACGAGCGCGCCGTCAACGACTTCCCGCTGAACGGCCGCCGCTTCTCCGATCTTGCGTTGTTCTCTCCCGGAGTGACGCAGGATCCTCGCAGCCTCACTTCCGCGACCAATGGCGACCTCTCGTTTGGCGGCATTCGTGGATTCCAGAACAGCACCTTGGTCGACGGCCTCGACTTCAACAACGCTTTTTTCGCGCAGGCCCGCGGACGTTATCGCGCCCCCTATCAATTCTCCACCGAAGTCGTGCAGGAGTTTCGAGTCTCTTCCAACGCTTACGGTGCTGAACAAGGACGCTCCGGCGGCGCAGTCGTCAACGTCGTCACAAAATCCGGGTCGAATCATTATCACGGCACCGCTTTTTACTATTTGCGCGACAGTTCATTCGGCGCTGCCGATCCGTTCCTCGCGTTCAAGCCCCACAATCGCCAGCAGCAAGTAGGAGGGACCATCGGAGGTCCGCTCAAGCGGAACAAAATCTTCTTCTTTGCGGGATTTGACCAACACTTCTTTCATGTGCCAGACGTCGTCGAATTTCTGGACGGCAGCTCGCAAGTCATCCCTCAACCCGGCGGCCTCGCCACTCCTGGAGACTATGAGGCAACCGATCAAGCGCTTGTCTTTGCGGCGGCTGCGCACCTCAGTTCGCTTACGGGAGAATATCCAGCCGCACAGATCGGCAACTCTTCCTTCGGTAAACTCGACATCAATCTCACACCTCGTAACCAACTCGCGTTGCGGGTGAGCACCACACGCTATTGGGGATCGAACAACGTATTCCTTGACCCGGGCAGTCCGGTCACTTACGACGCCATCAGCGACAATGGCGAAGAACTCGTCGCAACCGAGACAGCGAACCTCTCGCTCACCAGCAGTTTTTCACCACGCTGGATCAGCCATTTTCGCGCCCAGTTCTCTCGCGACCAGCAACAGTCCTACAGCAATACCAGCGATGTTCTCGTAAAGATTCCCAATATCCTCGACGGGATGGGGCGTTCCAACCTGCTTCCACGCCAGACGCGAGAGCACCGCCTGCACGTTGCCGAAACCTTGAGCTTTGATGGATCACGAAACTCTTTGAAGCTTGGCGGAGACGGATTGCTTACCTGGATCTACGATTTCTTTCCAAGCCAGCAGAGCGGTGAATATCTTTTTTATCCGATCAAAGTCGATCCCTTCACCTTCGCGCCTCTCGAGGCCGGACTGCAACTCACACCCCTGCGCGCCTATGCTCATGAAATTCCCCACTACTATCTGCAGAATTTTGGAAGCGCAACATCGAACCCCGACACCAACGAATATGCCGCCTTCTCTCAAGACACCATCCGCGTCACCAATCACTTGGCGCTGAATCTCGGAGTTCGCTGGGATCTTCAGACGTTCTCCACGAAGGGATTGCAATCGAACCCTCTATTTCCACCCTCGGGGAAGATCCCCTTTCAGCCATATAATTTCGCGCCGCGCGCGGGCCTTGCCTATTCCTTCGGCAACAAGCGGCCACTCGTGGTCCGCGCCGGATATGGCATTTTCTTCGCGCGGATTCCCCAGATCTACAACTCGGTCATCCAGACCGAGAACGGCATCACCGACTCACAAGTGTTTCTCAACAATACCGATTACTACGACCGTCAGGCCTTTCCTTCCTACCCCAATCCGCTCGTGAGTTGTCCCTTGTATGCGGCCAACTGCGTACTACCCTACGGTTTCACCCAAGGTGTCACCCACGATGTCTCCGCGTTCGCCACAAACTTTGTAACCCCGAGGGTGCAGCAGTCGAGCCTCACACTCGAGAAGGAAGTCGCCGAACATACCAGCGTCGCCGTGTCACTGTTAAACGTTCACGGCGAACATCTCATCCGTGCCCTTGATGTGAATCTGCCCCAGCCAATCGCTCTGACCTATCCCATCTTCGATTCCACCGGCTCCATTTTTCAGGGTGGCTACTACACCGTCGATTCCTTCGCGACCTGGCAGTACACCGCATCGCTCACTTGCCCGTGGCCGCCATGCATTAATCCTCTAGGACGGCCGATCGCTCAACTTGGTGCCATCAACGAATTTCAAAGCGCAGCTTCGAGCTATTACAACGGAGCTACGCTCTCCATCAACCGCCGCGTTGCGCGGGGCGCGTACATGCGGTTTTCGTACACCTACGCGCATGCGATCGACGATGGACAGGACGCGCTCGTCGCCGGCCAACCTGCGACCGTTCAGAACTCCTACAATCCCTCATCAGAACGTGGACCCAGCGTTACGGATCAGCGGCAGCGCCTGGTCGCCGCATTTTCTCTAGAGCCTCACCCGTTTCATCGTGGCCATGAAATGTTGGGACGCTTCATGAACGACTGGAAATTATCCTCCATCGTGAACTACGGCTCTGGACGTCCGTTCAACGCCACCGTCTCCGGTGACCCCAACCAGGACGGAAACGGACTCAACGACCGCCTTCCCGGTTATAGCCGCAACGCGTTCACCGGCCCCGACTATGCCACCGCGGACCTGCGCGTGACCCGTACCATCCGTTTCCGCGAGCGTTACAAACTGAATCTGGTCGCCGAGTCCTTTAACCTTTTCAACCGCGACAACCAGCGCGTCGCGATTACTTCTAACGGGATGGTCGCCTCCGCAAGCACGTTCGTGCAGAACTATGTCACGGCGAATGTCGCCCCGTTCCCCGGTTACTACGATCTGCCGAATAATTTCATGAAGCCCAACGCGGCCTACTCTCCTCGGCAAATCCAACTATCGCTGAAGTTCATATTCTGAGCCTCATCATCGGCAAAGAAATGGTGCAGGGGCGGGCGCATCCGCTCGCCCACGAGGCAAAGGTCGACTCGTTTGCCAGACACCCCTGGACGCGCCCTACCGGTCTTTCGTTATACTTCCGGCGATCCCATGAAAGCCTCCCGCATCTCCCGTCGCAAGTTTCTGGGCACAGCTGGCGCCGCCGCTACATTTACAGTTCCAACTCTTCGAGCCGCTGCGAGCTTGTCGGCATCCTCTGCATCGCCGTCGACCGTCCGCATCTTGTCCTCGGCAAACCCGATTCTTTTTGATCCCGATCAGGCGCTCGGCACTTCAATGGACATCCTCTCGCACGATGTCGTCGAGAAGATCTATACGCCGGAAGTGGTCAAGCAGTGCCTCTCCGCCGGATGGGGACCGATTACTTACCGTCAGAACACGGAGCTCTCGATCGCCGCATGGCACTGGAATCCGACTGGCACTTGGAGCGACGCCGCAAATAAGCGTGGATATTTCACTGGCAGCGCGGAACTGAAAGAGCCGATTCGTCACTCCTACGGTTATCCGTTGCCGCATCGCGGCCACACGCGCAACGGTGGCGCGGAACACGGCTATTCCCGCCTGACCGACGGAGATCCGAACACTTATTGGAAGAGCAACCCGTATCTCTCCAGTAAATTCACCGGACAGCCGGACCCCGCCCACCCTCAGTGGGTTGTGATCGATCTCGGCTCGCACGAACCGGTATCCGCCGTGCAGATCGATTGGGCGGAGCCTTTCGCGCTGAACTACGAAGTGCAGTATTGGGCTGCGGAAAAGAAGAATGGTGAAGGCGCCGAGAATCCAATGGAGCGTCCCACCTCCGGCGTCTGGACCACGTTTAACGCGACTGTCCCGGTATCGCAGCCCGGACTGACCGGCGGCAAGGGCGCAAAGACGATGATCTCGTCATCGTCAGGTCCAATTTCAGTCCGCTACCTTCGAATCTGGATGACTCAATCCTCCAACACTGCGTACTCGGGACCGAACGCGTTGCATGATCCCAACGATCCGCGCAGCGCCAGCGGCTACGCAATTCGCGAAATTTATGTTGGCACTACAACTCCTTCAGGCGAATTCGTCGATCTCGTGCAACATCGCCCTGATCAGAATCAGACCGCGACTTACTGCTCGTCGATCGATCCCTGGCACTCCGAGTCCGACCTCGACGATCACGGCGACCAGACCGGATTCGATCTCTTCTTCACCAGTGGAATTACCAACAATCTCCCGGCGATGATTCCTGTCTCGCTCATTTACGGCAATCCCGACGATGCGGCTGCGCAGATGGCCTACCTGAAGAAGCGCGGCTATCCGATCTCGTACGTGGAGATGGGTGAGGAACCCGACGGTCAGTACATGCTGCCGGAAGATTACGCGGAGCTCTATCTGCAGTTCGCCACCGCGATGCATCGCGTCGATCCAACGCTGAAGCTTGGCGGCCCGGTCTTCGAAGGCGTGAATGAAGACATCAAGGTCTGGCCCGACGCGCAAGGCCGCACATCGTGGCTGGGACGATTCATCGATTATCTAAAAGCACGCAATCGTCTCGGCGATCTGGCATTCATGAGCTTTGAGCACTATCCGTTTCCACCCTGCGAAATCGTCTGGGCCGATCTTTTCCGCGAGCCCGAACTGATCAGCCACATCCTCGACGTTTGGCGACAGGACGGAGTTCCCACGAACGTTCCGCTAATGAATACCGAGAGCAACGTCACCTACGGCAACGCACAGGAAATGGTCGACATCTTCGCCGCGCTCTGGTTGTGCGACAGCGTCGGCGCATTCCTTACTGCTGGAGGCGCCGTCTACTATCACTCCCCGATTCAGCCCGAACCTCTGCGTTCGGGATGCCACGGCTTCGGCACCTACGGCAACTACGTCGCCGATGACGGCCTTAACGTCAAGACCTTCACTTCTCAGTTCCACGCCAGTCGGTTGATCAATTTGGAATGGGTTCAACATCGCGCGGGAGTGCATAAGCTTTACCCGGCCGCGTGTGACTTGAAAGACGCTGCGGGGCACACGCTGATAACGTCCTATGCCGTCTTTCGTCCAGATGGCCTTTGGTCGCTCATGCTCGTCAACAAGGATCAGTCCAATCCGCACGAGGTGCGCATTGCATTCAATCGAGAAAACTCCTCCGACAAATTCTTCGACGGACCGATCTCGCTGGCGACCTTCGGCAGCGATCAATACATGTGGAAGTCGGCCGGCCCCAACGGTCATCCGGAGCCGAATGATCCGCCGGTTCGGAAGACTCTCCCGACGGGAACGCAGTCTATAGTTCTTCCGAAAGCGTCGGTCACGGTGCTTCGCGTCAAAGTGAAAGAATAGCTTTCTGCCCGCAACGTATAATTCTGCGAGTTCGCGATCTCTATGCGCGCTTCATCCACCTTTAGCGGTGCTCCAAGAAGAAACACTGCCGCGATTGTGATCTTTGTTGCGTGCTGCCTTCTCTCCACGGCTAGGCTGATTCGCGAAGCTCCCAACCCCTTCCATCTGAAAGCAGACGACATCTCTCAGCGTTCAGACCAGCGTTTCGCCGCCCTGCAAAAAACTCTCCCGAAGCAGGGCGTATTCGGCTATGTGGGCGACTCCGGCAACTCCGCGCTTCCTGATTACTATCTCGCCCAATACGCACTCGCTCCGCGAGTGATCGATCGTTCACCCGATCACCCGCTAGTAATCGGCAACTTCCCTTCCTCGGCGCCCACTCCTCCGTCGAGCAGTTTGAGGCTCATTCAAGATTTCGGAAACGGCGTCCTGCTCTTCGCCAACCAGGACGCGAAGTAGATGGCGCTCGGCTTGGCAGTGCTTCTATGCCTCGCGTCGGGATACCTAATCGCCGCAATCGGCACGTCCTGCAACTCGCTCGCGGGCTCGAGCCTGCTGCGCATCTCGCTTGCTCCAGGTTATGGGCTCGGACTCTTCTCGCTCATCTTCTTCGGCACCCGAGTGATCAGTTTCTCAAATGTGCTTCTGCCCGATTTCTTCATCTTCGCCCTGCTTCTTGCCGGATACATTCTGATCCGTCCTCATACGCCCGTCTGCGAGCCGCAGCCTTCAGAAAAATCTTCTGGACCAGTCTGGCTGTCCAGGCTCGTCATGGCAGCATTCGTGAGCGCTCTCTGCGCCGCCCTCTATGCGAGCATCCTGCGCACTCTGATCCATCCGCATGGCGAAGGTTGGGATGCCTTTTCCATCTGGAATCTTCATGCCCGCTTTCTCTTTCGTGGCGGTTCCGCATGGCGCGATGGATTCAGCTCTCTGATCCCCTGGTCTCATCCCGACTATCCGCTCTTGATCCCCGCAGCAATCGCCCATTTCTGGACGGCTCTCGGACGCGAGAGTCAAATCGTCCACGCAGTCATCGGACTGGCATTTACCTTCAGCACAGTCGGCGTGCTCTTCGCCTCGCTAGCGATTCTCCGAGGCCGCATTCCAGCGATGCTGGGCGCACTGACGTTATTAGCGACTCCCGCCTTCGTTGAAACCGGTGCTTCGCAGTACGCCGACGTCCCTTTATCTTTCTTCTATCTTGCCGCGATCTCTCTGCTCTGCCTCTACCATCACTCCTCCAACGCAGAGGCTGCGCGCGGCCCGAAAGGCGCGCTCGTCTTGGCTGGTCTCGCCGCAAGCCTAGCTGCTTGGACGAAGAATGAAGGCCTCTTGTTCCTCTGCGCGCTCGCAGCGGCGTGGCTTATCACTTCCGGTAACGCGATGCGCCCGCGATCCGCTCTCGCAGAAGACGCAACACCTCTCCGGCAACGCGGCTACTCCTTCCTGTTCCTGATGGCTGGCATGGTGCCGGCGATACTCGTGCTCGTATGGTTCAAACATTCCGTCGCCCCACCCGGAGACTTATTCCCCGACAAAGGAGTCGCCCTCCTAAAATCGATGGATCCTCACCGCTACCGGATTATTCTCGAATGGTATGGGAAAGAGTTCCTCCGCTTCGGAGACTGGTTTCTGATTCCCGGCACAGTCTCGCTGGCAATCCTCTTTTTCTTGCTGAGCCAGAGGAAGAAATTCGTCTTAACCCCCGGTTTTCGTATTGCAGTCATCACGTTAGCGCTCACTCTCGCCGGATACTTTGCCATCTATGTCATCACGCCCTACGATCTCTACTGGCACTTGCGGTTTTCGCTGAATCGTTTATTTTTGCAACTATGGCCCAGTGTGATTTTCGTGTTCTTCTTTAAAGTCTTCCATTCCCGTGAAGAAATCTGCACACTCTGATGTCTCAAAATGAGTCTTGTCCCGGAATTGGCTGCATTTGTAGAGAAATTCGCCATCTGCCCCTTGACTTAGGGTCAAAACCTTGTAATAACTATTCGGTCCATCCGGACGAGTCTGGGGGTGTGTAAGTTTGGCAGAAGTTCGGCTTCAAGAGGGCGAGTCCCTCGAGAACGCTCTACGCCGTTTCAAGCGCAAGGTGCAGCAGGAAGACATTATCAAGGAGGTCAAGCGCCACTCCTTTTACCTGAAGCCCGGCGAGAAGAAGCGCGTGAAAGCTGCGCTGGCTCGTAAGAGAGCCCGCAAAAAGACACGAAAAGAACAGGACTAATGGCTTGAAAGGGCCGCTCCTTCCCGGGGCGGCTCTGCTCGATCTGGCCCCCACCATGTTGAGCTGCAGCAGGGACGATTCACACTCACCAGTTTTCCCGGCATAAGACGATAAAAGTTTTTACCCATGCGCCGTTCCAGACGCGTGGCGGGCCGAGTCCAAGGGGCAGTTTAAGAGGGGGAGTAGTACACAACCTGTATTTCTGGTGTACCACCGCAGTTCTTTCCTCGCGAGTGGGCGCGCGGAGACGGGCTGAAGGGAGCCATCCTCAAATGGAATTTCAGGACAAGGTGCTGAAGTGTATTGACTGTGGGAGCGATTTTGTCTTCACGGCTGGGGAACAGCTTTTCTTCCACGATAAACAGTTTAAAAACGAACCGAAACGTTGTAAGACATGTAAAACCAAGCGTGTAGCCGTCCTCGGAGCGCCTCCGGCGCCGGGACAAAACTACCGCTACACCAAAGTCGAAACCCAGGCCACCTGTTCCGGTTGCGGAAAACAAACCACCGTTCCTTTCCGCCCGACTCAGGGACGACCCGTGTTCTGCCGCGAATGCTTCCAGGCTCGCAGAACACCCGCTTCCGCCTGATCTCAGCCTCCCCCGCGAGATTCGGCCACAGTGCGGTACCATTAAGTCCGTGCCTGGATTTTTTGTAGAGAACTTCGGCTGTCGCGCCACGCAGGCGGACGGCGCTGCTCTTGAACGTCAGTTCGAGGAGCGCGGTCTGTCTCGCGCATCCAATCCGGCGCAAGCCACCGTCGTCGTTCTCAATACCTGCACCGTCACTGCTGGCGCAGACCACGACGCGCGCGCGGCCATCCGTCGCGTGCGCCGCCAAAATCCCGACGCCAAAATCGTCGTTACCGGTTGTTACGCGCAGCGTGCTCCCGAAGAAATCTCGTTGCTTCCGGGCGTGAGCTTAGTCGTTGGTAATTCTCATAAACATAAACTCGCGGAGATTGCGCTCGCAGGTCAGCAAGAGGTGCTGTCTCATGGATCCAGCTTTGTTCCCCTTGCTGGTCTCACTGAGAACCGAGAACTGAGAACTGAGAACTCGGTTTTCGTCTCCGACATCTTCGCCCACACCGAACTCCTCGCCGCCCCAGTCTTCGACGCCGCCAACGAACGCACGCGCCCGAACCTCAAAGTGCAAGATGGATGCGACAACCGCTGCTCGTTTTGCGTGATCCCGTATGTAAGGGGCCAGAGCCGTTCGTTGGACATCGGACGAATCATTCGCGAAGTAAACGGCCTTGTGGACTCGGGTTATCGAGAAGTCGTAATTAGTGGCATCAACCTGGGCCGCTGGGGAAGAGATCTCCCGGCTCGAACTCAACGACCAACGACCAACGACCAACGACTCGTCGCGCTCATCCAAGCAATACTCAACGAAACCAGCCTCGAAAAGCTTCGCATCTCGTCCGTCGAACCCATGGACTGGTCCGACGAACTGATCTCGCTCGTCGCTTCATCTCCACGCATCGCCAAGCACGCACACGCTCCCATGCAGTCGGGCAGCGATGCCGTTCTCCGCCGCATGCATCGCAAATATCGTCCCTGGCACTACCGCGCAAAGATCGAAAAGATTCGCGCCGCCATGCCCGGCGCGGCAATCGGAGCCGACGTCATGGTCGGATTCCCCGGCGAGACGGATGCAGAGTTCGAAGCGACTCGAAAGATGATCGAAGAACTGCCCTTCACCTACCTGCACGTCTTCACATACTCGCCTAGGCCCGGCACGCCTGCGGCAAGCATGAAGAACCAAGTTCCGGTGCACTTGGCGAGAGAAAGAAATCGAATCTTGCGAGAGCTGGCCGCGGAGAAAAAGCTAGCCTTCATGCGCGGATTCGTCGGCAAATCGCTCGACGCCATCACACTGAATGTAACGGGCAACGACGCCGATGGGGAATTCACCGAAGCCCTCACCGATAACTACCTAAAGCTTCGCCTTCGCGGCAGGCATGAAGCCAACCTCTGGCAAACAGCAAGTGTGCAGAACGTCTTGGCTGGCTCGCTGACAGGAGAGCCCACAAAACTTCTTCGATGAGCCAACCAGAATTGATGCGAATGAAGCGAATCGCACGCGCATCTCTCGCTGGACTCCTGCTCGTTGCCGTATCTCTGTCGATCACTGGCGCGCTCTACGAGATGATCGGCAGGTGGCGTGACACGCAACGCTTCCCGCAGCGTGGTCACATCGTTCAGGTTGGGTCGATCCGCATGAACATCGACTGCAGTGGGAAAGGTGCGCCCACTGTAATACTGGAGAGCGGCTCGGGCGGCCCTTCGGTGGACTGGCTGATGGTGCAACCAGAGGTCGCGAAGTTCTCCCGCGTGTGTTCCTACGATCGTGCCGGATATGGCTGGAGCGACTCAGGTCCTGTGCCACGCAGCAGCCTGCAGATTGCGCGTGAACTGAAGCACCTACTGCTGGCGGCCGGCGAAAAGGGTCCGTACGTTCTTGTCGGACACTCAATGGGCGGATACAACATCAGGGTTTACACCAGTCAGTATCCAGGTGACGTTGTAGGAATGGTGCTGGTTGACGCCTCCCACGAAGATCAGGATCGGAGAGCGCCGGAATCTATCCGCCAGTGGGCACGGGCTTATCGCAAATACCCCGGCTGGAAAAAGCTGAAATATTTCTTTCAGCTCCATCTTGGCTGGGCTCGCTTGACAGCAGATCGCGACGTGCCTGGGTTCTGGCCGAAAGCATTTCGGGAGGAAGAAGCTTACCTAATGCTGCCGACCAAACATCAGTTCGCTACGATCGACGAGGATCAGGTGTTTTCCACTTTGAGCGCAGCACAGGTGCGAAGCGCCGGAAGCCTCGGGGATCGCCCGCTGATTGTGCTTACCGCGACGCGACAAGAGGACATCCCTCCGGAGATTTCGCCCGAGGACGCACAGGTAGAGGTAGATCTTTGGGTCCATCAGTTACAGCCGGAACTGGCTCGTCTCTCGACCCGTGGCAAGCAGATCGTTGTCGAGAGCAGCCACGAAATGCCGACCGAACATCCGGAGGCCGTCGTTTCGTCGATTCATGAGGTATGGCTGGCAACTCACCAGCGCGGCGGTGAATGATTTCAAGTTCCCGTTATAGCCCCAGCTTTCGAAATCGGGACCCACACCTTGACTCGCCAAAGCCGTCACTTCTTCACAGAAATCCCTAGCTCCTTCAACTGCCGCTCGCTCACCGGAGTCGGCGCATCCACCATCAGATCGACGGCGCGCGCGGTCTTGGGGAATGGAATCACCTCGCGCAGACTCTCGGCTCCGGCGAGGATCATGACGATGCGGTCGAGTCCGAGCGCGATTCCGCCATGCGGAGGCGTCCCATATTCCAGCGCTTCCAGGAAAAATCCGAAGCGTGATTTAGCCTCCTCGTCCGTCATGCCCAGCGCACGGAAAATTTTGCTCTGAATATCCTGCCGGTGAATACGAATCGATCCCGACCCTAGCTCGGTCCCGTTCAGCACCACGTCGTAAGCCAGCGCGCGCACGGCGCTCAGCGTCGATTGCGGATCTTTCACCGAATCGACTCCTTGTTCCAGCAAACTCATGTCTGCGTCGTGCGGCGACGTAAACGGATGGTGCGCCGCCATCCACTGCTTCTCGCCCTCATCCCACTCGAACATGGGAAAGTTCGTGACCCACAGAAATCTGTAATCCTTCGCCGGATCTCCCGTCTTCTTGAAGATCCCATGCCGGTCAGCATACTTCTGCGCTAGCGCCAGCCGCAGCAATCCCGCAGATGCATAGATCGCCAATTCCGCAGGCGTGACTTTGCGGTGAGACGGCATCGCCGTCTGTGGTCCGGCTTGCGCCGATCCCGCCACCAGCACAACGAGATCGCCTTCCTCTACTCCAGCCTTCTTCGCTATCGCGGCCGCCGCTTCAGGATACTTATTCCCGATCCGCTTGAAGTCCTCGTAAACTCTCGCGCCCCCCTTCGAATGGAACATCGGCTTGATGTCGTCGCGTTCCTTGCGCGAAAGTTCGCCCACCTTCGGCGTGCGGATCGCGATCACCGGCAGGTTCGCGTTGATCGCCAACTCCTGAAGGTTCTCCTGCGTGAAGCAGTCGCGCACATCCGTAAACTCGGGCAGACGCAGGTCAGGCTTGTCGATCCCGTATAAGCGGATCGCCTCGTCATAATCCATCCTCGGAAACGGCGTCTTGATGTCTTCGCCGGTCGCTTTGAACGCCGCCGTCAGAAATCCTTCAACGACTTCCCACACTCGCTCCGCCTGCGGATACGACATCTCCAGATCGATCTGCGTAAACTCCGGCTGCCGGTCCGCCCGCAGGTCTTCATCACGGAAACAGCGCACAATCTGAAAATATTTGTCGAATCCCGAAATCATCAGGATCTGCTTGAACATCTGTGGCGACTGCGGCAGCGCATAAAATGTTCCCGGCTGTACGCGGCTGGGCACGAGATAATCGCGCGCTCCTTCCGGAGTCGACCGCGTCATGAATGGCGTTTCGATCTCGAAGAATCCCTGGCCCGAGAGGTAGTCGCGGATCGCCTTCGCCACTTTATGCCGCGTCTCGATATTGAACTGCATCACATCGCGCCGGAGATCGATGTAGCGATACTTCAGCCGCGTCTCTTCATTCGTCAGCGAGGTGTCCGACGGCAGGAACGGAGGCAGCTTCGACTCGTTCAGAATGCGCAGATCGTCGGCGACCAGTTCCACTTCTCCCGTCGGCATGTTCGGATTAACCGTGTTGGCGTCGCGCAACTTGACGGTCCCAATCACGGCGATGACAAATTCGTTCCGTAACAATCCTGCCTTCTCATGGATCGCAGCGTTCCGGTCAGCATTAAACACGACTTGGGTGATCCCAGTCCGATCGCGAAGATCAATAAAAAGCAGGCTGCCGTGGTCGCGGCGCTTGTTCACCCAGCCCATCAGCACCGCTTGCTTGCCGGCATCGGACGCTCGCAGCGCCCCGCACATGTGGCTCCGTCGTAAATCGCCTAAAAAGTCGAGCAAAGTATGATCCTTACAGTAGGAGTAGGAGATATCGCTGAATCCACGATTATAAACGCTCGTTGCGCGACAACGCCGGTCGCCTGACGCTTCCGGTTCCATTTCAGATCGCGACCGTTCTTTGTGTCCTCCCGGCTATCCGGAAGCCCTTGCACGCATCTACTATTAGGAGATGTCAGTAGTCCCGCCCCCCATCGAGACTCTGCAGCCCGAGCCCGTTCCCCGGCTGCTCGTCGAGTTGCCCTCGCGTCGTCAGATTTTCCTCACGAATCTGCGTGATCTCATCTCCCCGCAGCCAGTGCCTCCGCTCGAAATTCATTCTGCTCCGGCTGCTTTCTGGCCCGATGTCTTCGTAAAGCGCAGCCTACCTTGGGATGGATTCGTTCAATCCGGCGCTTGCCACCTGATCGCCTTCGGGCTCCTTTTGGGACTCAGCCATTTGTTGGCCATTCAACCGCGCGTTGTCCCGCAACCAGCCTTCAACCGTTCTGACGTTGTCTACTATCAGCCTTCCGAATATCTTCCGCCGCTCGATACCCGCAGCAATTTTTCTCCGCAACCGAAGAAGGCCGATCCGGAATTCTCCCGTCAGCCAATCATCTCCGTCCCTGCCGAAGCCGACAACCGTTCGCAGACCATCGTCACTCCGCCCAAGTTCAAGTTGAAGCACGACGTCGCTCTGCCGAACATCGTGGCTTGGTCTGATCAGAAGCAGAAGCCGCAGCTCGAGATTCCAGCTGCGCCACTCACTCCCGCATCCGAAATCACTCGCATGGGCCCGAAGCTGGAGAACTCTGTTGTGACCCCGCCGCCCGATGCCAGTCGTCTCTCCGAACGAAGAAATTCGCTCGAGATGCAGAACTCAGTCGTTGCTCCACCACCGGAGTTGCGCACCTCCAACAATGCCGCAGGATTTCGAGGGCTACAGGCCGACATCGTAGCTCCGCCTCCGTCTCTCGACGGTGCCAGCAATCGTCCGCTAGGCAGCATCAGCATGGCTCCGAGTGCGGTGATCGCTCCCGCGCCCCAACTCCCCATCGCAGCACAGCGAACCAGCCCAGCGGGCAGCATGAACGGACTCGGCGCCGGTGCTCCACAAGTCGTTCCTCCGCCTCCCTCGGTATCCGCTTCCACTGCATCTGGCGGTGCATCTTTCGGATCGCCTAGCCGGGTCATCGCTCTCAACCTGCATCCCGCCGTCGGCGCACCTCCCGATCCGCCGGCCGGCAATCGTCGCGGAACCTTCGCCGCCAACGCCGAGGGCCATCCCGGCGCTTCCGGCTTACCCGGCAGCGCCGCAAAGGGCACCGGCAACGGATCAGCCCACAAAGGAACGACCGATCTCCCATCAGGACTCTATGTCGGAAATACAACGGAGAAGACTTCCTCGACTGCCGGTGACCCCGGGCCAACGCAGCCGGCAAACACAGTCAATCCCAACTTGTTAGCCAGCGTGCGCCCGCCACGTGTGGGCACCGCCTCTCGCCCCATGCAGCCTGCCAACTCCAGCAATCTCTCCGAGGCCGAACGCGCCGTTTTCGGCAATCGCAGGTTCTATTCCGTCACCCTGAACATGCCGAACCTGAACTCTGCCGGCGGAAGTTGGGTAATCCGCTTTGCTGAGCTCAATCACGAATCCAACGGACACGACGCTAGTACTCCCGCGCCGGATCTCACTCAGCCCGTCGCAACGCGCAAAGTCGATCCTGCGTACCCCATGCAGCTCATGCGCGAGAACGTCGCTGGAACTGTAATCCTTTATGCCGTGATTCATTCCGACGGAAGCATCGGCGACGTCAAGGTCTTGCGCAGCGTGGACGATCGCCTTGATCGTTTCGCCAGCGACGCCATCTCGCAATGGAAGTTCGATCCTGCCACCAAGAATGGCGCTCCGGTCGACGTGGAAGCCACGTTCCAGATCCCCTTCCGCCCCGCCCGCATCGGATCAAATTTTTAGCTGCCAGCTCTGCGGCAACACTCGGAAAAATATCATCAGCAGGATTCGTAAAGAAAGATTCGAGGAAGACTAATTACCGCTCGCGCCCTTGCGCTTCTCCAGCGCGGCGTAGATCACCGGATCGGTGCAGACTTCGTAGTAGTGCCGCTCGGTCCATCCCTGCACAGAAAAATCTGCGGGATTGATCCGCGGGATTCGGCTCTCCCGCACCACGATCTTGCGGAAAATTTCTCGGTCCACCGGAACGGTCGCGCTGAAAAGTTTGTACTCGCCTTTGTCCGATGATGCCCGCGACGCCGGCAGCTTTACCTTCAGCGGCTCCAGCATGATCTCCTGCTTCAACTTGCGGAATGCCGCTTCGTTCATGCGAATCCCGCCGAGGTTGAAACTCAAGATCACGTCCTCAGGATTTCCATCTTCGTCCAACTCTGCCGCCTGAAACGCATAGACGTGGAATGGGCCGGCCTGAGGCTCCATCACTTTCCGCGCCCGCTTGTTGCACGACGACAGGCGATCGCTCTCGTTCAGAGCTTCCGAAATCATGATCTGATGTTCGCCGTCCATCAGATACAGCGGCGCAGACTCCTGCAGCGTGATCCCCAGCCCTAACTCCAGCTGCGGCATAGCCGATCGCTGCATCAACTCGTTGTACCCGCGCACAATTTCCACGATTTCTCGCGCCAGCACGCACATACGGCTCACCGCTAACCCAGGCTCGCCTTCGCGTTCAAGGATCGCAAGAATGATGGCGTCACCTTCCAGAAACACTTTCTGCGCGCCATATTTCTCCAGCAGCTTGTTCACCGGATCGTAGAAGTTCAGGCTGAAGTATGACGCCGGATTCAGCCCTTTCTCCATCATCATCCGCGTCAGCCGCGTCGAGTCGCGCACGTCGGCCTTCAGCACCACATGCCGCAGCACTCGATCGGAATCTGCTTCTCCCTGTTCTTCAGGCAAGAGAAATTCATACAGCGTGCCGTTGACGCGCGAGAGCTCCTGTAACCGCTCGTTCGGAATTAAGTTCACCGAATCCAGCGCAGCATTGAGCACCTCGAGCCGCCGCAGGTCGCGGTGATAGTGAAAGAAATCTCCCAGGAACCGCGCCGCTACCTTCGCCCGCTCGGCGCCTCGGCAACTCGCAACTTTTGCGACCGCCGCATACAAGCTGTTAGGCGACAGCTTGCCGTGGTCCTGGATCATGCGCTCCACGCGATCGCATTCCGTTCGGTCTGTCAGCGCGTTCTTCAATTGCTGCGGATTGATGCGCGGCGCGTATTCTCCGAGCAGCGGAACGACGTGATATGACGCGATGACGTTTTCCATCACGCGCTCGTCTTCCAGCCATCGCACCCAAGCAGCTAGCCGATCTTGCTGCGCAAGCCCTTCTTCGGAATCTTCTGGAGTTCCCGTGCCTACCAACTCGCGTGCGTTCTCCGGGATGTTCATCCACGCGTCCAGAGCCTCGGCGCTGACTTCCTCGCCGTAGAGCGACCGCAGAAAGCCCGACGCAACCTCCCGCATCCGTCCATAGCGGTCCGGATCGCGGTCCCAATTACCCAGCATCACGTAGTGCTCGGCACACAGATAGTCATCGCGCCCGTCTTCCGAAAAAAGCAGCCGGTTCAGGAACAGCGGATACGTGAAGAAGCTTCCGCCGCTCGTCTCTTCCCCGAACAATGAACGTCGCGTGCGGGCCAGTGTGCTCTTCTCTACTTCGCGCAGCGTCTCGAAAATTTCCTGCCCCGTCTTTCGCAGGATGATTCTCTTGCGAACCTGAAACGTCGCCACTCGCTCGCGGTACTCGTGCGCCTTCTGCGCCCGCATATTGTCGTAGCTTTTCAGCAATACGCGACAACGCTCCACCACTTGCGCGAACTGCAGGTTCATCTCCGTGCGCAGGAATTTCGTGACCGCCAGCCGCGCCAGCAGATCAATCGACAACTTGAATTCCTTCTTTGCCCGATTCAACGAGGCCACGTGCAACTCGGCGAGCGCTGACTTCCACTCCGCCGGATCGGACTTCGCTTTGCCCGCCTTCCCCATCTGATTTCTCATCCATGAAGGCCCTTGCGGTTGTTGCGAGACTTCTGCCCCCAGCAATCCCTCGATCTCGCCGTGCCGTGCGATCAATTTCGCCAATTGCGCACGCGCCAGCTCCACAAATCGCGGGCTCAGTACTACATCATGTCGTAGATTGTCGACGCCCACGGCGATCCCTTCGAGCGAGACGAACGGAGTCGACGCAGCCAGATTCGGTGGCGCCGGTTTCTCCGGCCCACCGCCCAGGCGAAAGATAGGAATTCTTGGCATCCTTAACAGGATTTCTTGCTGGAAGTTACTGATTTAAAACGGACAACCCGAGGTTAGCATGCGTTTCGGAGCGGCTAAAGTTACCTAGGTTACGGTGAGCCTTAAGTCGTCTGGAATCAATCGGCGGGATTGGTCTCGCGGTGCGTTCTCAAATTTCAAGACGGTTTCGCAATGGTCTTACTGCTGAAGCTACTGGCTCTTCGATCTTGCCGCTTCAAACTCATCGCCCTTCTGCCACTCAATCCGCTTGGGCAGGCTCGCAGCTTCCCACCCCAACGCGAATCCAAGCCGCGCCATCGCCGAGTCACCTACAAAGTCCATCTCCGGATGATATTCATCGCTGGGCTGGTGATAATGCTTCTCCACGTATTCGTGCTCTTGATCGAGCCCCCACGACTCCGGATGCCCCTTGTACTTCATGCCCTCATTGATGGAGAACGATGGAATTCCCACCCGCGCCAGGCTGAAATGATCGGAGCGGTAGAAGTGTCCTGCTTCTGGCCGCGCGTCTGGACGAATGGCCAACCGGAATTCTTTCGCCGTAGCCTCGACATCGGGATAGAACGTCGTCCGCTCGGCACCGGAAACCTCAACTTCCTCGGGCGCGCCCAGTGGCTTCACGTCGTCATAATTCAGATCGAGCGTAATCTTCCCCGCCGGAATCGGAGGATGCTTCCCCAAATACTCAGATCCCAGCAGTCCCTGCTCCTCTGCAGTAACGGCCGCAAACAGAATCGATCGTCGCGGCCTCTGCGCGGCTGATCCAAATGCCCGCGCCAACTCGAGCAGAATGCCGCATCCCGTGGCGTTATCGTCCGCCCCGTTAAAAATATTGTCTCCGGGCATCTCCGCGCGGATTCCGAAGTGATCGTAGTGCGCCGTATAGATCACGGCCTCCTCGGCCAATTTGTGGTCCGCGCCCGGAAGGATCGCCACCACATTGTTCGATTCGAAGTTGCGCACCTTGCTCACCATGTGCGCTTTGAGCTTCGCTCCCAGATTCACCGGATGAAAATCTTTCGACTGCGCATCCTGCATCATCTTTTCCAGATTCATTCCCGACGCGGAAGCCAACCTGCTCGCGACATCAAAATGAATCCATGAAGCTACTTTCAGCGCGGGCCCTTCCACTCGAAGTGCAGAGCGTTCTCCCGAATTCGAGTTCCGCACCACTTCCCACGGATAGCTCGCCATCTGCGTCTGATGAACCAGGATCACGCCCACTGCGCCCTTGCGCACGGCCTCTTCGTATTTGTAGGTCCAGCGCCCGTAATACGTCAGCGCCTTTCCCTTGAAGAATTTCGGATCATCCGACGTTGGCTCATTCACCAGCATCATGAGCACTTTGCCCTTGACGCTGGTTCCTTTGTAATCGTCCCAACCGTACTCCGGCGCTTCAATCCCGTATCCGACGAACACGATGTCCGCATCCACCTCCGACAGCACTTGCTGTGTCTGGTCATAGGCGACGTATTCGTCGAGAGGCTTCAGGTTCATCGTCTCGCCCTGCTTCGGAATCAGCGAAAACGTCGTATCGGGGAGAGTGGTAATTCCGACGAGAGGAACCTTCTGCATATAGGTCCCATGATCTCCGGCGGGCTTCAGTCCGTACTCTGCGAATTGCGTGGCAATGTATTCGGCGGCAATATCTCCGCCGCGCTGCCCCGTTCCGCGCCCCTCCAACAGATCGTGCGAGAGATAACGCACGTGCCAGCGAATATGATCCGGATTGATCGTCTCAAGCGCGACAAACGCTGGTCCCGGCAGCCGCACGGAAGGCATCTTCGAGCCTCCAGATCCGGAAGCCCCCGCTCCACCCTCAGCCCACACCAACAGGCTTAGGCAGGCAATCAGACCAGCCGAGATGACTTTCATCGCTCTCCGCATAAACCGGGCATCTCCCCCGCTAGGTGACCAGCAATGGCCGCCTGCCCAAATATGGAAATCTGTGAAGTCTGCTGCGATTGTAAAGGACATTCGCAGCCTGGTTGTATGAGAACTAGGGCGTGCGGCGGCACGAGAGTGTACCGACTGCTGGAGCAAAACGCCCGGCAGGACGTGTCCAAACGCGTAGAGAGACCTGTGTTCTTCGGTGTCCCCTGTCGTGAGCTCTTGCTTTTGCGGAAAGCGCCGACCGGCGCCTAGTTCTTCGACCCTCAACCAGCGCGGAAATCGCGAACATCCTCGCCAGCCTTGAACACCGACGCCGCCGGAATCTTGCCGGTCTCCGCCATCTTGCGGTTGATCTGCTCGAAATCGGCCTTCACCCATCCCACGCTCGAAACTTCAATCTCGCCATCCTGGGCGATCCAAAATATCGAGGGAACATTCGTCAGCCCGTAAGCATTCGAGACAGGGTAGGACCGCGTGTCATCCAGCAAGACCGGAAACGTGATGCCGAATTGCTGGTTAAATGCCGCAGTTTCTTTGGCATCATTCTGCGAGATCCCGACCAGCGCAACGCCATTCTTGGCATACGCCTTATACAACCGCTCCAGAAATGGAAGCGCATACTGGCACGTCGGACACGACACCTTAAAGAACGCCAACACAACGGGCCCGCGCGCCAACTCATCGCTGAACGAAAACTTCTTTCCATCCAATGTCTTCAACTCAAACTCAGGAGCCTTCGCTCCCACCGTCAATGCCGCCATGCGAACTCTCCTCCAGCTGAAAATTTAGAGCGGTCACTCGCCCTGTGCCCAGGATCGGCCATCAATTTCGCGTACTCATATTCTAGATGACGCAGGATGGCAAAAAGGCGCAACTCAGCAGCCGGTAAACCGGCACGGCGGCGGATCATTTCTTGAAGATTTCAGCCTTATATAGAATCTTTCGCGCCAGTCCGGTAAGCGCAACGCGATTCAACCGCTCCACCGCAACCCATTCTCCTCGGACTGACTTCGACGATGCACTCCAAACCCGCACCGTGTAGTCCGTCACCGTAATCGAATGCTTCACCGAAAACAGAAGCGTGCGAGGCTTGCCATTCCGCCTTAACTTCCCGCTCCCAAGCGTTTTGTCATTCTCTATCTTGTCATTCCTTTTTACTTTGTCATTCCTCTCTTTTACTTTGTCATTCCGAGCGAAGCGAGGAACCTGCTGTTTGCCGGCGCCCACCCCGGGCGCCGCCAACTCCGGCAATTCCCACATGCCCGCCATCAACGACGCATCCCGCGGACGCCGCACCAGCAGCACTTCGCCATCCCGGCAATCGAGTGCGTAGTGAATCTCGCGCTTCGTTTGGCGTGAAGCCTTGTTCGCCGCCGCCAGTTCGCCGCGCGTCGCGCACAACGCAATCACCGGACACATCAAGCACGAAGGAGCTCGTGGCGTACAAACCGTTGCGCCCAACTCCATCATCGCCTGGTTGAAGTCTCCAGGACGCTTTCGATCGAGCAACTCTTCGGCGCGTCGCCAGATCTCTGCCTGCGCGAGGCGTCGTCCGGAAACGCGCTCCAGCACGCGCTCGACATTCCCGTCGACGACGGCAATCGCCTCACCGAACGCTATGCTGGCGATCGCTGCCGACGTGTAACGTCCGATGCCCGGCAGATCCTGCCAGCCCTCCGAAGTCTCGGGGAACTTCCCGCCCCGTTTACGCGCTACTACCTTCGCCGCGGCATGCAGCATGCGAGCGCGGCGGTAATAGCCCAGCCCGCTCCACGCCGCGAGCACAGACGCTTCTCGCGCCGCCGCCAGCTTCGTGACTGTCGGAAAGCGCCGCAGGAATTCATGATAGTGCGCGATCACCGCGGCCACGCGCGTCTGCTGCAACATGATCTCCGAGACCCACACGCGATACGGATCGTGATCCTGACGCCACGGCAGATCGCGCGCGTGTATGTCGTACCACTCAAGCAACTGCCGGCGAAACGAGTCACTTCTCTGGGAGTCCATGCGAATCCCGCATTCTATCCCAGCGTTCGAGCGATGGGATTCTGGCGCGCGAGTGATCACTTCCGCCATTGACCCCAGCGTTCGGGCACGAAATAATAGCCGGGCCTGGCATCCGCAGTACCGCGTGGACCCTTTCACGCCCAATCATCGCGAGGAGTACCATGAACGACTTCAACCGCAAGGTGGAAGGCGCGTCGGCGCGTGTGAGCCAAACCATCAACGACGCCGCCGATCGCCTGGAGAAAGAGATCCCCGAATTCATCAAGTATCTCAACGACGAAGTCGTCCCGGCGGTGCGCACGCATTCAACCAAAGCCTTGCGCGTCGCATCGCAGAAGCTGGCCGAGTTCGCCGACTACATGGATCATCAGCACCCGCCGAAATAGCACCTCGTCGCAAGTTCGCGGCCAACACTATCGGCACGCACCTTCACGCATTCATGATCCTCATCGTTCTGCTCACGATGCTGTTACTCACCGCTTGCGGGCATCCGAAGACGGCGCATGTCAGCGTGCCTCCTCCGCCGCCGCCGGAATCGCGAACTGAACCCGCTGCTGCGCAGCCCGCGGGAAGCATTCCGAGCGCGAAGGAGAAGCCACCGACTCCCGAAGATGCCGATCTCGCCGAGCCGACAATTCCTGCCGGCGCGAAACCGATTGCAACCGAAGTCGGGCTCGCGAGTTGGTATGGACCTCCGTATCACAACCGACGCGGATCGAATGGCGAGGTCTACAACATGCACGCCATGACGGCTGCGCACCGCACGTATCCGCTGGGATCGATCGTGCGCGTGACCAACGTGAAGACTGGATCGACGGCGCTGGTGCGCATCACCGACCGCGGGCCATTCATTCCCGGACGCGTTCTCGATCTCTCGCTCGCTGCCGCGCACAAGCTCGACGTCTGGAAGCCGGGAGTGGCTGAAGTCAAAGTGGAGTTGATGCAGTCGCCAGCGCTGGCTGGAGCTCCGGGAAAATGGGCAGTGCAGATCGGCGGATTCCCTGACGAACCGGAGGCGAGCAAACTCGCCGACCAACTCACGCGCCGTTATCACACGGCCAAGGTGCTGCGGTTTGCGAGTCCTGCAGGTGACTGGTGGATTCGCGTCCGCGTGCTCGACGACGACCACGAGCGCGCCCAGAAACTCGCCGCGGAGACGACTACTCCGGAAGGCGCAGTGTTCCTGGTTCGGCTCGATTAGGTTCGACTCGACTAGCGCTTCGAGCGTCGCCTGACAACATTCTCATCGCGGTGTTATCTTTCGGGCAGGTGCTTAGTCTATGAGCGATGCCAATTGCCTTTTTTGCCGCATCATTCGCGGCGAGATTCCGTCGAAAAAAGTTTACGAGGACGAACACGTCTTCGCGTTTGACGACATCGACCCGAAGGCGCCGACGCACGTGCTGATCATCCCGAAGAAACATTTTGCGGGATTGAAAGAAGCCGAGGCGGAGGACGCGGAGATTATCGGGCGCTGCCATCTGGCCGCGGCGCACATTGCGCGCCAGCGAAACATCGAGCAGGGATATCGAACCGTGCTCAATGTCGGTCCGGGAGCGGGGCAGTCGGTGTTTCATCTGCACGTGCACCTGCTCGGAGGCCGTTCGCTCACCTGGCCTCCGGGATAGAACGGTTCCTTTCACGGCTGAAATTTTTCTGACGAGAGACGTTCGAGGGCTGCCGCCCTGCGTCCGACCTATGCCACGTTTCCTTCCTGCGTCCCGTCTGACGTCCCTACCCACTCCCCCTTGGGGTCTAATAGAATCATCGACTTAGCGGAAAATTGCTAAGAAATCTATGTGGCTCAATATTTTACAGGTAAAATCTTGAGAACATGAGAGTTATGCTGTTCCGAATCCTCCGTCATTTTTTCGCCGTTTCGCTAAAATATTGATTCTAAAGTCATAACCCCATTTCGATCTCTGCGATGCCTTGCAAAATCTTGAGCCGCCAAGACTTATACGTAAAATATTGCGGAATAAGGACTTAGCAGACTCAGCGATTTACGTCCCGATTCTGCCTTCCGGCTACGCGATGATCGAACTTTTGGCCTGTGGACGACAAGGTCAGATGTCACAGAGAGAGAGATTATTTCACTGAGGAAATGTGGAGGTGGTCACAGACATAACTTTCCCCGTTCTGCACGAGCACCGTTTGCGTATGCATTCGTGGTACCCGCCCTTCGCCCAAAACGCGAAGGACGGGGCACTCCACCGTGTTGGTGATGCCAGAGATCAAGCGCCTGGGCCGCCAGTAAAGAACATCCCTAGACTTGGCCGGACGGATGGGGCGCCCGGCGTCAGGAGAACCAGTACGGCTTTGTGATATTCTCTGCGACCAGAGAAGGTCAAGGATCTATTCTGAGCGTGTCAGGTCTTGCTCAAGATTGGGTCCTCCGGCAACCGTTCCTTGTCCCGCAGTCGAGCAACGGCTGCCGACATGATTAGTTCTTTTCAACGGCGCTGGCGACGGCCTCGTCTTCGATGTCTTCGTAATTAAATTCAACCTTACTTTGCCGAATAATCTCGTCGATGATTGCAGGGAGATAGCCTTTGCCAATGGCTTCCTTGAATCGTTCGAGAAGCAAAGGGACATTGATGATTTCTTCTATGCAGCCCATGTAACGGTCAACGACGGACGTGACCGGATATTCCTCTGCCGCTTTCTCTCTGATGTGTGCCTTCAATTCTTCAACCTTCTGCTCCGACTTAACGACGAAGGTTATGGGAAATCTCTGAATCTTGTCGATGTCCAAGAAGTATTTGCGAACGTCAGTCGTTTCCGTCACCTGAAAAAACCGTCCCAACGGACGCATGACGAAGTCGATACCTCCGTCGTTTGCATTTGTACGCCCGGTCTTATAAAGGGTCAGATTCTCTTTGTTCAGTTTCTTGACATCGAACCCAAAGAAAACCACTTGATGGTGATAGTGGTACTTCAGAATGCTGTAGCTGACGATCTCAAAGATACGAGCATCGACGTTCGGCGCTAGCATGTCGGTGATCTCGAGAACCGCCTTGTGGCTGTTCACTCCCGCTTCCAAGTCGCGCAGCTTTTCAAAAGCCTCGATAAACTTCGAGAAGGCATCCTGTTTAGCCGCGACATAACTGTCGATGATGGTGATAACGGCCGCGGCTATATTGAACTCTTGTTTGTTCGCGGTCACAAGCAGGAGATTCTCGTTAAACCAATATCTGTTCGTATCAACGTTCCGGATGATCGGTTGTGCGCCTACCTGCGAAAAATACTTGTGGAACTCGTCGTTCAGCCGTGCATTCAATGCGTGATTTTGTAGCTTCTGGCCAAATGGAAGTTCGCGTTGTCGTTTGAAGAGACTAGAGAACTGCGCACCCTCGTAGTCCTTGTAAGCACCTTTCTTCCGGTTGAACTTACCTGCAAGATAATCCTCCACCAGCACGTAGATCGCATGTAGATTAGCGAAACTACCACGTGCCTTGGAGCCCCTCTCAGCGGATCTTGTCTTGATATTGAGGTACTGCAGAAGCGGCGACATCCGATAGATCGCGTTGGCGTCGTTCCCGAACTTCGCCTGCAGTTTCTCGAATATGGTCGGAGTGAACTTGTGCTCCATGGATATCAAAACAGGTTCGGCTGCTCCTGAGGCGACACTTGGGGCCTAAAGCTCTTCTTCGGCGGCGGCGTGATCTGGTTCTCCTCCACCCCCGTGTACCCAGCCCGGCGAAGACCAACCCCCACATAACGAGAATCAATCTCAATGCCCGCAAACCGGCGCTTCAGCCTCGCGGACACGGCGCAGGTTGTAAAAGTGCCCGCAAACGGGTCCACAACCAGGTCACCTTCATTCGAACTCGCTCTAATGATTCGTTCCAGAAGTGCTTCCGGTTTCTGGGAGGGGTGTTCCTCATATTCTGGCATGCGGTATCGTACCCGTGGGAAGGCCCATACGTTTCCCGGCACCTTCTTGGTGCTGTATTGTGTTGGGTTCGCCTTGCGGTAGTCAATAAGTTTCCGCACCGATCCTGTTCGTGCCTCAATCAAAATGGACTCCGCATTGAAAGTGTACTGCGATGGGTTCTTGACCGCATACAGAATCGGCTCATAGAGTGACCCATAGATCTTCTTAGCTTGCATGCCTGAACTGTCGTAATGCCACACAATCCGCGACAAGACGGTCAGTCTTTCACGAAGATAAATATCCAAGAAAGGCATGTTCTGAGTGGCCGCCATTAAGTACATGGTTCCAGTGTTGCTGAGTTTTCGTACGCAGACATCGATCCAGCGGTAGCACCACTGCAAGTATTCTTCCTCTGAATCCCACCGCTCTTTCTTGCCATTGAAAACCTTCCCGATGTTGTATGGCGGATCTATGAAGAATAGGTCGACACTTCCATCTTTAACGCAGCTTTCAAGACCTTCAAAGACATCGGCGTGCACGATTTGATTTCTGTGGTGCTCGAAAACTCGCATCTGGGCGGTCAACGATCCTCTTCTGAAGTTAACCTGCAAGCATAGTGCAATAGACTGTGTGTATGGAAGTGGAAACTATGGAAGGGGTTCCTACGATTCCGAAACGGTACAGACGATGAGGCGATTAACCGGAAAAGTGTATGAGCAGCGTTCATTCCGCGATTTCTTTAGCAATGCCTTGCGTAGCCTGAGGCGAGCTTTGTGCAGTTGAGACTTCGAATTCCCCATGCTCGTGCCAGTCATCGTTGCAATCTCTCTATGGTCGTACCCAAAAACGTCATGTAAAAGGAAGATCGCTCGGCATCCTCTGGTGAGATCGTCCAGAGCGCTTTCCAAAGTTAAGCGATCAATTGCATTTGCGACAAGACTGTCTTGGGCGCCAAAGTCGAAGCGGTAAGCCTCACCGGATCCAGTCAGGCGCTCTAACGATGTAGTATCAATTCGCTTGGGTCTGAGCTTCCAAAGCACCACCGAAACCGCAACTCTGTGCAGCCATGTGGAGAATTTCGCCTGCCATTTAAATGTGTGAATGAACCTGAACAGATGAAGGAAGACCTCTTGGGTCAAGTCTTCAGCGTCGGTGGGATTGCTGGTCCATCGAAGGCAAATGGCATAGACCCTAGACTTGTGTAATGTGTAGATCGTAGCGAATGCTACTTCGTCCCCACGCTGCGCCTTCGCAATCACTTCGTCCGAGAGGCAATCCATAGTCAGAATCGCAGGAGCAAACACCTGTACAGCCGCACTTGAGATGCGTCAACCAGCGCGAAGTGTTGTCGGGCTTTGATGGGCGCTGGCGGGCAGCCAGCTTTAGCGATTTCACATACACCATTCTCACAGCCGGTGCCTGAGTGTTGTTTTTTTTGCATGGGTGGGTGGCGATGGTGCGTGTGCTGGTTGACCTTGTCGTGGACGCGTGATCAAACCCACTCGGCGCGGGCATTTCCGACTCCCTCCCCCGTCCGGAACCGCGGAAAAGTAGGTTCCTCCGCACCGCCGTCGCATGCGCTGCGGCTTCGGTCGGAATGACAACGCGTTGTAACTCTGGAGAGATGCAGGCGAGATCCCTCGCTACGCCTGAAAAGCGGCTCCGCTCGGGATGACGCACTGGTCACGCTGCGGACCGATACAACTGGTCCGCAGGACAGCATAGGCCGGCTGTCCCCACAAATGCCCACAAGATAAGAGCTCTGTGCTACGCCCCGGACAAAAGCCAAGATGTGCGTATTGGGCAGTGAACTTCCCCACTCAAACCAAGGTCAGACTTGAAGGGGCCGCCCGCCTTTTCCCACTTGGGTGGCTCCATCCCTTCGACTTCGCTGGGTGCTGGCTCTGCGCTCGGCTCTGTGAAAATCCCCACTTCTCCCGCAAAGATCGCGTGAGAAATGGGGCACCCCGCATTGAGGTGCTAGTGATGATGCTCGGCGGAGGAGGCTTCCACATATACCGTCCCGTCGGACCAGCGTTGCACGGGAATCACGAACTGCGTCAGGTGCTCCACTGTGGGATCGCTCAAACCAACGACGGGGGAACCGGGCTGATTCGCTCCCCAGATTGCAAGGTCGGTATCCGAGTAGAAAAACATGAGGTGGGACGGCCAGTGGGGAGCGGTCGCGCCACCGTATCCCTGCTTCGACATCATGTAACCCATCGCCCCGGGCTCCATCGGCGGCAGTTCTTTTTTGGCGATGGCCGCGGTGACGGCCTCGTTGATCTGAGCTTGCGTGCGTCCCGCCAGTCCCCACTCAGTCTCCTTGTTGAGGCGCAGAAGATAAGAGTGCGCCGCGGGTGCATTCACACACATCGGGACTCGCACCTTCGGATCCCAAAAGTCAGCATCTGCTGCCGAGGTCCACGAACGTCCCACGAAGCAGACGAAACCGTTTTTGCCTTTGACCGCGGTTTCGAAACCATGAGGTCCGAGAACTTGCACCTCTGCATCGCGCGAAATGGACGCTGGCGCTGCACTGCGCGCCAACTCGATTTCCGCACTCTGATCGGTCATGAGGTATTGTTCGACTGGAGCCATCTTGGTGTACGTCGCCGCGGCGGTCTGTGCCATCGCCTGATCCGGCGCGCCGAGGTACGCCGTTCCAAGCACAACCGCCAGCCCGAAGCTCGTGATTGCGATTCCGCCAACCTTCTTTATCTGCATCGTTTTTCTCCTGATAAATCGGGTGCCCCGACATTTTTCGAGTTCTGGCGGGTGAAATTATTCCGCTTGTTCCGGAGCGGGATAGAAAAGAAGCTCGCGCACCTCGCCGGGCACATCGCAGGCGATGGCAGCCCTCTTCGCCCAGGCGAGTGCCTCATCCATATTGGCGGCTTCCAGGATCCAAAATCCGCCCATGTGCTCCTTGGTCTCGGTGTAGGGTCCATCGGTGACGAGCACCTTGCCGCTGGATTGCTTCCGCACCGTCTTTGCTTTGGCGGCCGGGGAAATGCCGCAGGCAAATTTCCTCGCGCCGGCAGCAATCAATTCGCGGTTGAGCGCATGAATCTCCTCCATCATCGCTTCGGTTACGGTGGAAGGGTCGAAGTCGTCGGGCAGATAGTTGGCAACCAGATACTGTGGCATGATCTTTTCTCCTTGGTCTGTGGTTTATTCCCGATGACTCGTTTCCTGTAATCAGGAGCCGCAGCGCATCGTTCTTATGTCCTATAGTCGCTGGGGAGACGGAAAATCGACATCTCTTCAAAGTTTTATTTCAGCTGCCGAATCCGCTCTTGCAGGAATTGGCGCTCTGGTTCCTGTTGGGTCAGGGCCAGAGCCTTTTCATAAGAGGAACGGGCCTCGGCGGTCCTACCGAGCCTGCGGTACATGTCAGCTCGAGCAGAATGGGCCAGGTAGTAATTGGCCAATTCGCTCTGCTCCAGGACTGAGTCGATCTGCGCGAGACCAGCCTCCGGGCCATCGCACATGGCAATGGCCACGGCACGATTGAGCTCGACAACGGGCGACGGTTGAATTCGTAGCAATTGGTCGTAAAGCGCAACAATCTGCCGCCAGTCGGTCGCAGCGACTGATTCCGCCTCCGCATGAACGGCGGCAATCGCAGCCTGCAGTGTGTACGAGCCGAAGCGGCGGGACTGCAGAGCTTTCCCCAGCAATACGACTCCCTCGGCGATTTGCTGCCGGTTCCAGAGCGAGCGGTCCTGGTTCTCCAGCAGGATCAGCTCTCCAGTGGCAGAGGTTCTCGCGGCGCGACGCGACTCGTGCAGCAACATTAAGGAAAGGAGACCAATCACTTCCGGCTCTGGCTGGAGCTCCGCAAGCAAGCGGCCCAGTCGAATCGCCTCGCCGGTGAGTTCGGCGCGAGTTACCTCCGCGCCCGCTGCTGCCGAATAACCTTCGTTGAACACGAGATAGATGACGTGAAGCACCGCGCCCATCCGCTCCGGCAGTTCCTCGGGCGTCGGCACCTCGTACGGAATGTGTGTCTCTCGAATCTTTGACTTGGCGCGCACAATACGCTGCGCCAGCGTACGCGGAGTGGTGAGAAAGGCCTTTGCGATCTCCTCAGTCGTGAGCCCGCACACCTCGCGCAAGGTGAGCGCAACGCGCGATTCCGGCGCAAGAGATGGATGACAGCAGGTAAAAATCAGGCGTAGCCGATCATCTTCAAGTGTGTCCTCTTCATTGGATATTTCCCTAGAGCTCGATTGTGCTTCGAGATATCGCACGAGCTCGACTTGAGAAGCATCAAACCTGGCCCGTCGACGCAGAGTATCAATGGCTTTGAATCGCGCAGTCGAAATCAGCCATGGGCGCGGGTTGTCAGGAACTCCATTCCCGGGCCACAGGCTGAGCGCAGCCGCAAAGGCTTCGTGCATCGCCTCCTCGGCAAGATCAAAATCACCGAGCAAGCGGATCAGAGTTGCCAGGATTCGCCCCGAATCGACGCGATAAAGGGAGTCGAGCATTTCGCGTGTCTGGTCATGTTTCTGCTCGGGGGAAAGCTCGGATATGACACGCTCGGACATCACAACGACCTTAGCAAACCGGCTTGCGCGAATCAATTTGCCGAAGGGCGGACCGATTGAGTGAGCGTTCTAGTTCAGCTTGGCGTATTCGGCTTTGGCTTCTTTGAGGACGGGAACGTCAGGGTCAGTGTCTTTCCACTTGGCGAGGAAATCCTGGTAAGCGGTGCGAGCCTTCGCGTTGTCTCCTTGAAGGAGGTAGGCGCGAGCCAGGTTGAGGCGAGCGAGCGCGTAGGCGGGATCAGTGGCCCCTACACCTTGATGGTCGAGAATACGCTGGAACTCGGCGGCAGCCTTAGCGCCGTCGTGGAGCTTGAGGTAGGCGAGGCCGCGCAAGTAGTTTGGTGCGAAGCCGGTGCCGTGAGCGCCCACGCCGAGCTCGTAGGGACGAACCGGTTCGAGCGCGGCGATGGTATCGGAGGGCTGATTCTTTAGCAGATCCTTCCAGGCTTCGATCATGGGAAACATGATGAGTTGCAAGTATCGATTCTCGGGAAAATCGCGACGCAGGCCGGCGACCAGCGCATCGGACTTGGAGGTCTCTCCGGTCATCGCGAAAATTACGGCGGCGAAAGCACGTACTTCGCTGGCGTTCGACAACTCAAGAGCTTGGCCGGCTTTTCGCTTGGCGTCCGCCGGATATCCGAGGAGATTGTCGTCGGAAGCTTCGACGTCGAACAGCGCGGCGGCAAAGTCTTTGATGCCCGCGCTCAACATTTCCGCCCGCGACTGCTGCCAAATCAGGCGTCCAGCTTGAACCTTCCCGAGTGCGTCTTGACCCGAGGCCTTGAAGAACAGGGTGAAGGCCTCATCGGGAGTGCCGCGGGATAAATCGATTATGTGGTCATAGGCAGGCCAGTCGCCGCGAATGTAGGCGATGTCGGCCAAGACAATGCGGACGCCGATTCCGCCCAATTTCTGGGCTAAGCCCTGTTCGCCGATACTTCTTGCTTCGTCGAAGCGATTCAGACCCTCGTAGGCACCGCAGAGATTGGCGTACGCATAGCCGTCCTTGGGATCCAACTGCATCGCCGCGCTCGCGAGCTCCAGCGCCTTGTCGTGATGGCCCATCTGACTATTGACGAGAGCTCCGTTGTCATACGGAAGTGTGTCGCGGGGATAGGTCTGTCTCCATTCCGCGTAGACGGCCAATGTTTTGTCGGGATCGAGCAGGACTTCATCATAATAGTGGGCTTGAATGTAGAGCTTCTCGCGCTCACTCGCGCGATCGCGCAACTCGTACGCCTTCTTCAGCGCTGTAACTGATTCGCTCAGCCTGGTCGTATTATTCAGGGAAACTCCCAAAGTCGCCCATGCCATGGCGAAATTGGGGTCGAGTTCGACTGCCCGCTTGAGGTGAGGAATGGCGGCTTCGTCGTTTGTGTTGTGGTGCTCGGATTGTCCGAGACTGAACGCTTGCAAGGCTTCGAGCGAGGAAGTCGTGGCTTGCTCTAAGGGAGTGGCGAACTGCTGTACGGAGGCGAGCGATTCTCCCATCTTCTGACGGAGCTTCGAAGCGGCGGAGTCGAGAGATTTCAGAACTTGCTCTTTGCCGTCGGCTTCTGCTTGCTCGCGCGCGAGCGAGTCTCCGGTCTCACCGTTCAAGGCGGTGAGCGTAAGAACGTAATGATTGCCGAGACTGGCGATGGAGCCGGTGAGCATCGCCTTGATTCCTTGACGCTGGCAAAGTTCGCGGGCCACGTCGTTGGTCAGGCGTTCGTCCGGCGACTTGCCCATGAAGCGGAGGCCTTCGCGAATTTTGGAGTCTGGGACGATGTTCAGGTAGGGCGACTGTTCGAGTTGGACGGCAAGCGCCTGCTTGAGCGTGCCGTCGAAGACGGGATCGCCGGTGGTGTTCACAAAATCGGCGAGGAGAACGCTGTCTTTCTCCGTGAGCTTGGTGGATTGCCTGGAGCGAAAGAAGAATATTCCGCCGACGATGGAAGCGATCGCGATTACGGCAAGGGCGGTCAGCCACATTGCAGGCTTCTTCGACGGAGCTGGAGTTACGGCAGACGCCGACGCGGCAGCCGGCACTTGTGATGAAGCGCTCGGTGCAATGGGAAGCGATGCGGAATTCTCATCGGACGCGACGGGCACTGATCCGGAAATTGCGGCGACGGCGCGTCCGCTCTCGGTATCGCGGCGGAGCCTCTGCAGATCGGCGCGCATATCTGCGGCGTGCTGGTAGCGCAGGTTGCGATCTTTTTCGAGAGACTTATTAATGATGCGTTCGAGTTCCGTAGGGAGATCGGGATTCAGGCGAATCGGGGACATAGGAGCGCGCTCGAGAATCGCGTTGAAGATGAGCGCGGAAGTGTCTCCGCGGAACGGAAGAGTGCCGGTCGCCATTTCGTAGAGCACAGCTCCGAAGGAGAAGAGGTCGGTGCGGGAGTCGAGTTCCTTGCCCTTGGCTTGCTCGGGAGACATGTAGGCGACAGTACCGAGAGTGGATCCGGGGCTTGTCAGATGTTCGTCGTCGATCGACTGCGTCATCGTATTGGCAGAGGCAATCTGACTAGACGAACCGACGGCGGACGCGGAAACCTTTGCCAGACCAAAGTCGAGGATCTTGGCGTGGCCGCGCTTGGTGACAAAAATGTTCGCGGGCTTGATGTCGCGGTGGACAATGCCTTCGGAGTGGGCGGCGTCGAGAGCGTCGGCAATTTCGATGGAGAGTCCGAGTAAGGTCTCCATCTCGACGGGCTTGCCGGCGATCAGATGTTTCAGAGTGACGCCGTCGAGGAACTCCATCGCGATGAAGGCGTTGCCGTCTTCGTCGCCGATGTCGTGGATCGTGCAGATGTTCGGATGGTTGAGGGCTGAGGCGGCTTGGGCTTCGCGGCGGAAGCGAGCCAGCGCCTGCGGATCGCGAGCTACGTCGTCGGGCAGAAATTTGAGAGCAACGAAACGGCGCAGGCGGATGTCTTCGGCTTTGTAGACGACGCCCATCCCACCGCCGCCAAGCTTTTCGATGATCCGGTAGTGGGAAATCGTCTGGCCGATCACAGGAGCCAAATCTTACGCGGGGAAAACGGGAACGGTCAACGAAAGCCGTTGCCGGCTTCCGTTTGGAGCATGGAGTTGCGGCGACAGCTTCAACGAGGGATCGATCGCCGACCTTACTGGACGGTGGGTTCGACGTCGTCAGGAGCGCCGTGCCTGCGCAGCAACTGCGGCAGATTCTGCGAGAAGGCTGAGCGTGGCAGAACCATATCGCAACCGACTTCGTGAGCCTTCTGCTTCAGATCTCCCTGAACGTGCGAGAGGAACCCGATGATCGAGGTTCCCTTCTTGAGCTTGCTTTTCAGCTTGGGGATCAGGGTCAACGGCTTCACGCTGTTATTGTTCAGATCGAAGATGATGAGCGACGGTTTCTCTTCGCCGTTCTGGTGCATCTTCTCCATCAGGTCTTTGTCGGTCTTGACGAACTCAACTTTGACGTTGAGCTTGCGGGCCGTCTCCTGAATCTTGGCCATGAAGAAGAGGTCTTCGATGAAGGCGAAGATGCGGGAGTTGGTTTCTTCGCTGGAGGCCGGCAGAGGCTCGGGCTCGGGCTGCGGATATTGCGTCTGGAAGCCGGGACGCTGGCGTCCGCCGCCTTTGTGGCCGTTGTTTCCACCCATCACGGCTCGATAACTGTGATCCATGGGCGCGGTGTAGATGCCGTCTTTGTTTTCGCGGCTGAGGCCCGGGCCGGGGCGCTGACCGCGCTGGCTATGTTGTCGGCGCCCTCGGCGCCGTCGTCTCCCTCCCCCACCGGAGGTCTTTCCTGGTCCTGCGTTCATAGTCCTCTCAAATTAGTTGCTACAGAGTGCAACGCTGCAAAGAATCAAAGTTTTGCCAGTCGCACGGGGAATTGCGGACCGGCACAAAGATAGGCCGGGACACGCAAACCAATCTGCGCAGTTGCGGGTGCGATTGGACACACTGTGGAACGAACCCCAGCTCTGAAACGACCTGCTACTTGCGAATGAAAACTTTACTTTTTAAATCTCGATTTTGCGTTTATCGGATCCGTAAGGCGCCGCCTCAGAACGGCTGGCGCGGAAGACCTACGCGGGAACGAGGTCTAAAGAGAACAGGATTATGGTACGCGTCCTTTCGCAAGTCCGCAAGGGCCTGTCCATGAGGGTTTTGCACAGGAGTGCATGGCCAGCGGAATTCGAGCGCTGGGGGCGGTTCCGGAGGTTTTACCGCTCGCTGGATAAATCGCGCGCCCACTGCTGCGCCTGCCAGTAATAGCCAGCAACATCCTCGGTATCAAGATGCAAGGTCTCGCTGAGCGAGTTCGCGGCGGACCACTCTCCGCTTTCGTGGGCAAGCATGAGCTGGAAGATCGGACGCAGTGGAGAAGGCTGGCCCAGAAGCACGGCCTTGGTAGCGTGATCGAGCGGAATTTTCTCAAGCACTTCGGCCATGGGAGTTTCGAGCATGGCATCGATCAGGGAGAGCAGCCCGAGCAGGAACAGGTCTGATTCTCCGTGGGGAACGCGGGGAGCGAGCAATTCGCCGAAACGGCCGCGAACGAGCGCGGCGAGTACGAGGTCGGTAGTCTTGTCGTGGCCGGCGCCGACCGCAGCGACGAGACGCACCCAGCGACGGACGTCTCGCTCACCCAGGATTGAAAGAGCGTGACGGACAGAGTGAATCTCGCTTTGGAAGCCGAAGACTGCCGAATTCAAGTAGCGCAGAAGTCGGTAACAGACCGAGGCCTCGGCCTTGATGAGGCGCTCTAGCGCAGCCACGTTCAATTCCGGGCGGGAAACTTCCTGCAGCATGCGCAGGTAGTTCAGCCGGTTCGCGGGCATGTCATGCGTTGCCACCATTTCCGGGCGGCGGAAGAAATATCCCTGGAAGTAGACGAAGCCGAGATCGCGGGCGCGAGAAAATTCCGCGTAGGTTTCGATTTTTTCCGCAAGCATGCGGCAGCGCCATGGGCCGAACTGCTTGAGCAGAGCGGCACGCTGCGGCTCGCTGGTCAGCTGCATTTCGACCTTGATGATGTCGGCGATCTCAGCCAGCGGCTCGCGTGGATCGCCGGTCACGTAGTCGTCGAGCGCGATCATGTACCCGGATTCTTTCAGGCTGAGGCAGGCGGCCATGACGTCGGGATCGGCGGGAACCGTCTCAAGAATCTCGACGATCGTGGAAGTGGACGGAAGCAGCCGGACCAGTCCCTTGATGAGAGTGTCGCGGGTGCAGTTCACGAAAGCGCGGCGGCCATCGCACAGAACATCGAGGCCCATCATCAGGGAATCGTCGAGCGTGGCGCGCGATGCCATGTCGGTATCGCCGCTGAAAGCGTTCTCGAGTCCGTCGCGGAAAAGCAGTTCATAGCCGAAGACTTTCTCTTCGCGGTCGAAGATGGGCTGGCGCGCTACGTAGCGCAGAGTTTTGACCGGACGTCCTTTGGGCGGCTCCGGAGCTTGCTTGGCAGAAGTGCTTCCCACTCGATTTCTATCGGCAGGAGGGCGGAAAGGGTGAGGAGGATTAGATGGCTGTAAGAACGGTGGTACGGTGTGGCTAGGTAAGAGACAAATTCTAGATGGAGAGAAATTCAAAATCTCCACCCTCTCGCAAAAACGCGAGAACGTTGGGGCACCCTTGCTTAGGCTCTTTGGGTGCCACCGAGAGCGGTCAGTGCGGAGACGATTTTTGCGGACCACTGGGCGATTTCGTCCTCACGCAGAGTGCGATCGCCGGATTGGAATTTTGCACGCAGCAAGATGGAATACTTTCCGGCGGTGATCGAGCCACCGCGGAAAATCTCTACGGGGAGGAAGTCGCGCAGTTCGCGAATGCCGGTTTCGTTTACCACCTTTCGCATCTGCTCGAAGGATAACGTGTCGTCGAAAACGAATGAAAAATCGCGTTCGACCGCAGGATATTTTCCGAGCGGCGTGAAGCGCACAATTCGCAATCCGGTTTTGTACAACTGCTCTAAATCGATCTCGGCGAGGAAAACGTCTTGCCGCAGCTTTCTGGATGCCGCAACTTCGGGGTGAATTTGACCGAGGTGCGCGACGACGGCGCCATCGAGACGAGCGCGCGCTGAACGCCCGGGATGGAAATACTCCGGAGCTTCGCGGTCATAGGTGATCTCACCGGCAAAGGCAGCCAGCAGATTGTCCACATCGCCTTTGAAGCCGCGGAAGGTTTCTGCGGCCGCGGCGTGCTCGCCCTTACTGACGTCCAACGCGCCACTCGCTGGAAGCGCTGAGCGCACGGCCGGGGCAGTCGCGCCGAGACAGACGCAGCGCGGCTCAACCCTTTCACCACCGGACATTTCGTAGACGCTCCCCATTTCTAAGAGGCGCGCGTCGGCGACGTCGCGATTCAGATTCCATGCCAGCATATCGAGCATGCCGGGCACGAGGGATGTCCGCATCACGGACGCCTCTTCGCTCAAAGGATTCTCGAGCTCAAGGACTTTCGGTCCGGAAGAGGGCGAGAATTTTTCCGCGTCGACGTGCGAGATGAATGTTAGCGACAACGCCTCGTTGTATCCGAGGGCGAGCGCGCGCTGGCGCAAAGTCCGGTCCATCTCGGCCTGCGGCAATTCGACAACCGCGCCGCTGTGGGCGGGCAGAGTATTCGGAAACTTGTTGTATCCATGCAGGCGCGCGATTTCTTCGATGACGTCGATCTCGCGCTCCACGTCGAGGCGCCAGCTTGGTATCTGTACGCGGAATTGGGCGTCCGCCTGACCCTCGGGGATCAATTCGAATCCCAGGCGCTTGAGCAGCCGAAAGATCTGGCCGGCGTCGAGAGAGCCTCCGAGAATGCGATGGACTTCGGACACACGAAGTACGACTGGAGCCTGATCCATCTTCTTCGAGATAACGTCGACGACATCGCCGACGAGTTCGCCGCCGCCGGAGGCGAGAATCATTTCGGCAACGAGGTCACAGGAGAGAACCGTGGATTCGAAATCTGCTCCGCGCTCGAAGCGGTGCGAGGCATCGGTGTGGATCGCATGGCGGCGGGACATTTTGCGGACGATGCCGGGATCCCACCAAGCAGACTCGATCACGATGTTGCGCGTCTTGTCGGTGATCATTGTGTCGTAGCCGCCCATCACTCCCGCGAGTCCGACAGGCTTCTCCGCGTCGCAGACGACAAGATCTTCGGTGGTGAGCTTGCGTTCGACGCCGTCGAGCGTTTTGAGCGTTTCGCCGTTGCGAGCCTTGCGCACGATGATCTGACCGCCTTCGAGCAGATCGGAGTCGAAAACGTGTGTGGGTTTGCCGATTTCCCAGAGAACGTAGTTGGTCGCGTCGACCGCGTTAGAGATCGGGCGCTGATCGAGTAGCTGAAGACGATGAGCGACCTTTTCCGGCGACGGCTTGATATGCGTGTTGCGAATGACGCGCGCGGAGAATCTTGGACAGAGCGCTGGCTCTTCGACCGTGATGGGGAAGTCCGCGGCTGGAGTAGCGGCGGGAAGCTTGGGCGTTATCTGCTTGAGCGGGCGGTCGTAGATGGCAGCGGCTTCGCGGGCGACGCCGTAGTGATTCATGGCATCGGGGCGATTGGTGCCGATCTCCATTTCGAAGATCAGGTCGGGGCCAGAGCCAGACGTGCCCTCGACACCGAGACCGACGTCGGTCAAGTCTTCGGCGAGGCGTCGGTCGTCGACGGTGAGGTCAACGTATTCGCGAATCCAGTTGGGAGAAAGTTTCATGAGATCAGCTATCGGCTTTCAGTTCTCAGTTCTCAGTTAAAGAGAACTTCTTCGAATCATCCGGATTCAACTTCACGCAAGATCCTTCGCTGCGCCTGAAAAGCGGCTCCGCTCAGGGTGACGCCGCGTTTGTAAATTACTTGCGGCCGCACCCACGACTAGCGGCAAACGACTAACGACCGATTCATCCAAACTGCTGCAAAAACCTTACGTCGCCCTGGAAGAACAGCTGGATGTCGTCTACACCGAACTTCAGCAGCGCGAGGCGATCGACGCCCATGCCGAAGGCGAAGCCGGAAACCTTTTTCGGGTCGTACCCGTTGTCCTTCACAAATTCGAAGACGTTGGGATCGACCATGCCACAGCCGAGGACTTCGATCCATCCTGTCTGCTTGCAGGGACGGCACGGGTCGGAACCGCGCTTGCCGCTGCCTCCGCAGATGAAGCACGTGACATAAAGCTCGGCGCTAGGCTCGGTGAACGGGAAGAATGACGGACGGAAGTGCGTCTTCACGCTCGATCCGAACAGCGCTTTCATGGCGTGATCGAGCGTGCCCTTCAGATCTCCGAAAGTGATGTTGGTGTCGACGGCGAGGCCTTCGATCTGGTGAAACATGGGCGAATGGCTTGCGTCCGGCGGATCGTTGCGATGGACTGTCCCGGGGATCACAATGCGAATCGGCGGACGCATTTTCTCCATGGTGCGAATCTGCACCGGAGACGTATGCGTGCGCAGGAGCAGGCGCTCGCGCTGTGGCTTCGACTGCTGCCCCGCGATGAAAAGGGTGTCCTGAGTGTCACGCGCCGGATGATTCAGCGGAAAATTCAGCGCTTCGAAGTTGTAGTAATCCGTTTCGACGACGGGACCTTCGGCGACAGAGTATCCCAGCTTTTCGAATACGCTGACGATTTCGTTTCTCGTCTTAATGACGGGATGCTCGGCGCCGATGGGACGGCGGATGCCGGGGAGAGAGATGTCGACGCTCTCGGAGGCCAGCGAATCGACGCTGCCGCCAACGTGCGCGGCTTCGACCAGTTCGGTGATGCGCATCTTGAGTTCATTGACGCGCATTCCGGCTTCGCGCTTGGCATCTTTGGGGGCGCCCTTGAGCCACTGGTCGTTGATCTGTGTGAGGATGCCGTTTTTTCGGGCCATCCAGCGATCGCGGAATGTTTTGAGATCGGCGTCGGTGCGGACTTCGCCACCTTCTGTGGTACACGCGGCGATACACTCGCCGGCAGCCTTTTCGAGGGCGGGGGCTGAATAGTCCGTCAGTTTGGGAACTGAGTAAGGCATTCGCGACATTTTAAAGTTTTGTCATTCCGAACGGCGGAGCGATGAGGAATCTGCTGTTATTTCGGCGCAGTTAGAAAAGCAGGTTCCTCGGCGCTCTCTCCGCGCTGCGCGCGTCTGCGAGCGCTAGGAATGACAAAGTTATTCAGTGCTGACAGCTGAAGCCGGTGAATATGCGTCATGCGAAGAGATGTAGCTCGCTACATCTCTTCGCATGCACTTGAGGATTATGCGAGCGCGGTTTTGGCTTGCGTCGCCAGGCTGGCAAATCCCGATGGATCGTTGACCGCCAGGTCCGCGAGAATCTTGCGGTCCAGTTCGATCTTCGCCACCTTAAGGCCGTGAATGAACTGGTTGTAGCTCATCCCGTTCAGCTTGGCAGCGGCGCCGATGCGGACGATCCAGAGCGAGCGATACTGGCGCTTGCGCTGCTTGCGTCCGGAGTAGGCGAATTTCAGTCCGCGCTCGACGGACTCTTTTGCCGAACGGTAGAGCTTCGATTTAGTAAGGAAGTATCCGCTTGCGCGCTCTAATATCTTTTTGCGCTTGGCGCGGCGTTTGGTTCCGCGTTTTACACGAGGCATGGTGTTCTCCTTTTGGCTTTCGTTTTATGGCGGCTGGAGGTAAGGGAATCTGTCTGACCTCTTCACGCGCCCGGAAGAATTGTGCGATTTAGCGATCGGGTGATTGCGCGATTATCTAATTCAGGGTTCCAATCGCTCAATGGCTCAATCGAAGAATCACACAATGTCCTTATTGATACGGAATCATCCGCAGGACCTTGGGCAAATCCCCGTCGCTGACGAGGCCGCCGTGGCGCAGCTTACGTTTCCGTTTCGTGTCTTTGGACGTCAGGATGTGACGCAGTTTCGCGTGACCCCGCTTCACTTTCCCAGTCCCGGTTTTCTTGAAGCGCTTGGCAGCGCCCTTGTGGGTTTTTAATTTCGGCATACAGTCCTCAAAAACAGCCGTTAGCTTTCAGCCATCGGCTGCCAGTTTCACAAAATTCGTCCGATCAGATGTCCGTTGACCGCTCGGACAAGATTGTCATTCCGAGCGCAGCGAGGAATCTGCTGGGCTTACGACGCGGGCTTGGCGACCTGCGGCGGAGGCGCGCTCGGGCCGGGCGCGCTTTGCGCCGCAGCCTTCTCGGCTTTTTCAGCCTTCTGCTTTTCCTTCTCGCGTTCCTTGTCCGTTTTCTTCGGAGCCAGAATCGCGTGCAACGTGTTGCCTTCCTGCCGGGGCCGGAATTCCACGATACTGTGCGGCTCAACATCTTTAATCAGCCGCTCCAGGATCTGCCGACCGAGGCCGGTGCGAGTCATCTCGCGACCACGGAAGAAGATCGTTGCTTTAACTTTGTCGCCCTCGTCCAGGAAGCGCAGAACGTGATTCTTCTTCGTCTCGTAATCGTGGTCGTCCACATTGATGCGGAACTTGACCTCCTTTACGGTGATCGTCTTCTGGTGCTTCTTGGCTTCGCGCTCTTTCTTTTCCTGCTGGTAGAGATACTTCCCGTAGTCCATGATGCGGCACACGGGAGGCTGCGCGGTGGGCGATATCTCAACCAGGTCCAGATTCTTTTCGCGGGCTTTCTTGATCGCTTCATAAGGCGGCATGATGCCCAACTGCGCGCCCTCGTCATCAATCACGCGGATTTCGCGTGCCCGAATACGATCGTTGATGCGGATAAAACGCTTATCGATACAGTCCTCCAGTGCTCTAAGCGACTGAGAATAAAGAATTATAGCATGAGGAATGCGGGCAATCGCTAACGGGCGAACGGTGGTTTGCTTCGTCCGCAAGTGCGCGGCGCCCCGCAGAAAGTAAATGCCCCCATTCATGATCCGCGTCGACGCAATCAGGAATGGGGGGAATTCAGGCACCAATGACCACGGTGCCACCGCCGCGTGTTTCAACTGAATTCGCGATGGTGTAAGTCACGGTTTGTCCATATACCGCGGGCAGCGCGGTCTGAACTGGATTCGGATTCGGGACTGCGTTGGCATAGAGCTTCAATGGTTGAGGGGTCCAGGCTGTGACCGGCAACTTGTTCGAAGTCCATGCGATGCTATAGGTCGCATCGCAAACAAAGACAATCTCCCCGCCGGGTGGAATGGAAATTGGATCAGGAGACGTCTCCAGGTTCGCAATATTGATGGTTAAAGGACCGACGCCGAACTGAACGCAGTACGGGCCGCCGGTCTGCACTCCTGTGTTTGCGTTGACGATGACGTAGTTGATCGTCGTATTCAAGGCCGGTCCGCCGTTGGGCGCGGCGCTGGTATTTTGCTGAAGATTGTTGATTGGATTGAATACGCTGGTGAACCTGATGTTCACTGGGAACCCGGCATTGTTGTGAAACGCGATCGAATCCTGGTTCGTAATTTTCAAGTTCTGGTTCGAAGTTACAGTTCCGCCGGGCGCGATGGTGATCTGGTATAAAGCTGCGTCAGGGGTGGGACGTACTGGATTTGCTGCCATATTTTCTCTCTCCTTGTGAAATCAATCTATTTGGAGCTGGGCCGGAAATTCGGATCGGACAACAAACTCTTGAGTGCCGGAGTGTTCTTGAGAGACTCCAGCGAAAATCCCTTCTGCAAGCTCTTCTCGATGTACTCGATGGCGTGCTGACGATCTCCGAGGGTTTCATAGGTCTCGCCAACGCTTTCGAGCACGTCGGAATCGTCGGGTGACAGGGTGAGGGCGGTTTGCAAGTGGGCCAAAGCTTTCTCTCGCAATTTTTTCTCTGCGTAAAGCAGAGCCAGCCGGACCTGGATGCCCGCGTCGCGTGGATTCGACTGGGCCGCCTGCTCCACTAAAGGAAGTTCCTTGTCGCGCGCGGCTTCAAGTTTCGCCTGGTCATTCAAACCCTCGTATGCCATCGCCAGATTTGCCCATACGATGTAATCGTGATCGTTGAACTGCAATGCCTTCTCCGTCGCGGCAGCGGATTCCGCGTAGCGCTGCTGGAGCGCATACATGTAGCCGAGGTTGGCGTATGCGCCATAACTGGGACTTAGTTCGATCGACTTCTTCAACACTTCTTCGGCC
>CAWFQZ010000029.1:0-12862 GCA_963818115.1 uncultured Acidobacteriota bacterium | reverse complement strand
GTTTGCTATCAGGAATACATGGCCAATCGTTTTGCGCCGCAAAGCGTACATGGCGCCTCGGCAATTGTAAAACTTCGTGAATTGTGTTTCTCCGATCACAGAAGAACTTAATTTAGCCGCGTCACCCTGCGTTTATACTCAAGGGTTAAAAATCGAGCCCAGGGCGTGCTTCGTGGGGGCGTAGGAGGCACGCTGGAGAATGTCGAGTCGATGCCCAAGCTTCGCACGGCCGCAGTTGCAGCGGCCGTAACGCTGATTCTTGTTCATATCCTTGTCCTCGTTGCCAGGTATGGCAGCGACAGTGCATCCTTGTGGGGCGATTGGATTGACACCATCGCTCCGTTCACTGCGGCGCTTATCTGTTGGTTGGTTTCCCGTCAGGCTGGGCCATTCGGCCGTCGTGTCTGGCGGCTGGTTGCCTTTTCGACTCTGCTGAGCGCGATCGGGCAAGGACTTTACACCGACTACTACGATTATCTGCACGCGCCTCTAGGCACGTTATGGCCGAGCGACGTCCTCGTGTTTTTCTGGGTCGTACCCGTCGCTATGACGCTCTTCCTAAGCCCGCGCGATCTCGGTAGCGGGTACGGCTGGTTGCGCGTCTTTGATTTTGCCCAGGTTTGCGCCCTGGCTCTCGCGGTTGAGTTATCGCAGATCTACGTTCCGTCTCGCTGGCAGGCCGGTGGGCAAGCGATGGAAGTGCACGCCTTGTATGCCGGATTACTCTTCTTTGGTTCGATCGCTATAGGCTTCCTAATTCGGAGCTTCCTGAGCCGCAGTCGAACTGAAAAAGCGTTCTTCTCGCGCATGACCGCATTCCTAACTGTCCATGCGATCGTGCTCAATGGAACTCTCTACTGGCAGGCCTCGGGCCACTATCGGCAGGGAGAGTGGCCCGATCTTTCCTGGACTGTAAGCTTTTGTTTGCTGATCGTGCTGGCTGGTACGTGGAATCTTCACGAAGAGCCTGTAGAAGGCGAGCCAGCGTCACGACGGTTGCGGCTCCTCGCTCAATTCTCTCCGCTGATGATTCCCGCGATCGTGTTTCCTCTCGTGCTTAGCATCGCTCAGGAGCAATTCTTCTGGGCGTTCTTTCTCGTGCTCGTCTCGTTCGCGGCGGCGGGTGGGCGCCTGTTTATCGTTCAGAGTCAGTTGTTGAGCAGTTCTCGGGAACTTGAAAAAAATCTATCCCTTTTGCGCGGAATCACCGAGGGCACAACAGACGCTGTGTTCGTCAAGGATCTTGATGGCCGTTATGTGATGATCAACACGGCTGGCGCTCGATTCCTTGGCCGCACAGTCACTGAAGTGATCGGCAAGAGCGACGCCGAACTATTCTCGCCGGCAGTCGGCAAGGCCATCATGAAGCGCGACCGCCAAGTCTTGCAGGCGGGAGAAACACAAACCTACGACGAGTTCGGCACGGCTGCTGGAGTGACGCGTCTTTATTCCGCGACCAAAGGGCCACTTCGAGATCCAAGTGGCCAAGTGATCGGACTCCTCGGAATTTGTCGTGACATTACTGCCCAGAAGCGTGCGGAGGAAGAAATCCGGCAGTCGCAGCAGAAGCTGAGCATTCACATCGAGCACACGCCTCTCGCTGTCGTTGAGTGGGATCTCGACTTTCGCGTTGCCAATTGGAATCCATCCGCGGAACGCATCTTCGGCTACACGCGCGAAGAAGCTCTTGGACAGCATGCACACTTCATCGTCCCTACTCACATCCGCGAGAGAGTGGACGAGGTCTGGCGCGATTTGCTCGAGCACAAAGACGGCGGTCGCACGTCTTCGCGATACCAGTTCGCGCGCAACGACAATATCGCTAAAGACGGTCGCCTGATTTCCTGCGAGTGGTACAACACGCCCTTGGTCGACGATGCTGGCCGCGTGCTCGGTGTCGCGTCGCTCGTGCAGGATGTCACGGAGCGCGTCGGACTCGAAGAGAGCTTGCGCCAATCGCAGAAAATGGAGGCTGTTGGACGACTGGCCGGGGGAGTCGCGCACGACTTCAACAATCTGCTGACGGTCATTCTCGGATACTCACAAATTCTGGCCGATGAACTCCCCGCGGGCAGCCGTCTTTCGGAGAGCAACGCGCAGATCAGGTCGGCTGCAGATCGCGCCGCCGGAATCACGCGCCAGTTGCTCGCCTTCAGCCGCAAGCAAGTGCTGTCCCCGCGCGTCATCAACTTGAACGAAATTCTATTGAATTTGGATTCGCTGCTACGCCGGCTGATCGGCGAGGACATCGAGGTACTCTCGGCGCCCGCTCGCGACTTGGGCTCGGTGAAAGCCGATCCCGGACAGATTGAGCAAGTCATCATGAATCTCGCGCTTAACTCGCGCGATGCCATGCCGACCGGAGGCAAGCTCACGATCGAAACTGCGAACGCCAATCTCGACGAGACCTACGCTCGCGATCGCCAACCAGTCGTTCCCGGCCGGTACATCATGCTGGCGGTCAGTGATACCGGCGAGGGGATGAGCGTCGAAACCCAGTCTCGCATTTTCGAACCGTTCTATACGACGAAGGAAGTCGGTAAAGGCACGGGCCTCGGGCTCTCCATGGTCTATGGAATCGTCAAGCAGAGCGGGGGTTACATCTGGGTTTACAGCGAGCCCGGACGGGGAACAACTTTCAAGATATATCTCCCGCGCGCCGACGAACCCGTCGAGAGCGCGACTTCCGAAACAAAATCAGACGGCGTATCGCGTGGCACGGAGACGATTTTGCTGGTCGAAGATGATCCGCAGTTGCGCCAGCTCAGTACGTCGGTGCTTTCGCATTGTGGCTATCACGTCCTCGCCGCGGCAAGCCCGGAGGAAGGTCTCGCGGTTTGTAAGGCAAATCAACGCGAGATCCAACTTCTGGTCACCGACGTCGTCATGCCGCGAATGAATGGACGTCAACTCGCCGAACAGATCCTGCAAGTTTGCCCGAAGCTGCGAGTGCTCTACATCTCGGGATACACCAACAATGCCATCGTTCACTATGGAGTGCTCGATCCCGGTCTCTGGTTTTTGCCGAAACCGTTTACGCTGTCGGCGCTGGTAGCTAAGGTGAGGGAGGTTCTCGACTCCGCCACTAGTTCCGCGCCTGCCTGAATTCTTTTACTTGTTGCCTTCCGCCCAGTAGCTGGTTCGCGCCATCACCGTGGTGTCTTTCGTGTCCTTCCCATCCTTAAGCCGTATGCGGATCTGGTGCAGTCCTGGATGTGGTTCCTTCGCCGCAAAACTCAGCAGGTAGCGGCTGTGCAGGTGATTGGTGAAGTCGTTCATTCGCACTTCGAATTTCTTCTTCGTTGCAAAGAGCTCGTATTCACCACCGGTCATCGAGGCAATCGTGCTCGGCACATTTTTTCTCATCGCCTGTGCCGTTCGGTACATCAGGTCCATGATGTCCATGGTAGGACGCATTTCGCTTTTATTGTTTCCGCGCCCGGTATCGAGAATGTTCGAGAGGGCCGGCGAGAATGACAGCGCGTACATCAGGGAATTGCTGTCTCCGATGCCGGCTACCACATCTTCAATCTTCATCTTGCTGCCATGGTCGCGCGTCTCGCTGATGAGTAGCAGAACGCGGAGCCGGTCTTGCGGTTCTTTCTTGAGCCGGTCAACTGAGTAGCCGATCGCATCAAGAATCGCGGCGCCGCCGTCTCCAGGCTGCAGGTTCGCCAGATCAGCATCAATCGCATTCTCATCTTGAGTGAAGTCCTGATTCAAGTCGACCTTGGAATCGAACTCCACGACTGCGACTCGCGCCGTTCCCATCGCGAACAGCGGATCAATCATCGATTTCAGCCCCTGCATGCGCGGGAACTCATACGCGGCCCGCCGTCCTTTTTGAATAGCGAGCACCAGCGAGATCGGCTGACCCTCGGGCGCTTCGTCAAGACGCACCGATTGCTCGACGCCATCGTCTTCAACGACGAAATCTTTGGCTGTGAGGCCGTACACAACCTCGCCCTCCGCGTCTTTGACCAGCGCGGGAATCAGAACGACGTTGGATTGAGCGCGGAGAGTTGTTTGCTGAGGGATCGCGCTGCCGGAAAGGAGCGTGAGAAAGAGGAAAGGAACTACGGCCGAGCGCAGGTTAGCCCGCCTTGCGTTTTTCTTCCTGTCGGCCGTCCTGCAGCACTTCGTCCAGTGCATTGGCTAATAGATGCGCGCGCTTCTGATAATCGGTTGCCCCGCCATCCTGCTTTTTCTTGAGCAGGTGGTATTCGTCGGCGATATTCAACGCCGCCAGGACTGCCAGGCGCACAGTATCAATGGTATTGGTGGCTTCGGCAACGGCGCGCATCTTGGCGTCCACATATTCGGCCAAATTCAAAATGTAGTCGGGATCGGACCCGCGCAGGTTGTAGGCCTGGTCGAAAATTTCCACCCGCACGCTGGCGTTCTGCGCGTCTTTGACCATCTGATCTTTCGTCGCTGTCGCCATTCAATGTTCTCCGTGGAAACCTGGCTTCCGTCTCGTTCGCGATACTCGGTCTAGCTGGCTTCGGCTAACGACTCGATCTGCGCCAGCATTTTCTCGACGCGGCTGCGAATATCTTCCCGCTCTTTCTTCAACTGCACGGTTTCCCGCCGCAGTCGTACCAGTTCCTCTTCCCGGTCTTCATTCTGCTGCCGCAAGCGCTGCACATCGCGTTCTGCCGTTGCCTGCGCCTGCTTCGCGGCCTTGTACATCTCTATGGTGCGATAGATTTTCTCTTCCAGCGCCTGAAAATCGTCGGCCGGAACCTGATGTGGTACCTGTTCGATTGCATTCGATGCCATAACGGACTTATTCCCCGAAGAAGAGTTTCGAACTTTCTCGCAGTATACTCCACATTTTTGTGGAGAAATCCAGTTCTCTCGGCGCCCGGACAAGATCCCCTTCCCGAGTTGAAAGCTCCGAATTTACGGCTTTCTCATTTCAATCGGGGTTAGCAGTTTTGGATATAATCCTGCTGCCTCCTGGAGTCCATTCATGAAGAAGCTTGTCTGTGTTGCAGCCGGAGTATTCGCTCTTTTATTCCCTGTCCTATCAAAAGGCAGAGACAAGAACGATGTCGAGTTCGTGCAAATGAGGGATTTCGTTGGGAAAAACGTCGGGCAGATCGTGGTCCGGGATGAGGGGCCGGGAGTGACGTTAGACCTTCACCTTCATGGCCTGACGCCCGGTGAGCATGCAATCCACTTTCACCAGGTTCCCAATTGCGAAGGCTCAGACTTCAAGGCGGCCGGCCCACATTTCAATCCCGACGGCAAGAAGCACGGCTTCGAAAATCCCGAGGGACATCATGCCGGAGACATGAAAAACTTCACGGTCGGCCAGAACGGCAAGGCGAAGGTCAGTATCGAGGATCCAGACGTTACGCTGAAGCCCGGTCCGCGACAGCTTCCCAGCGTGGCCATCGTGATCCACGCCAAAGCGGATGACTACCAGACGGACCCGTCAGGGAATTCGGGAGATCGCGTGGCGTGCGGCGTGCTCGACACTCGGACGCACTAGACCCGAGCCAGAACGCCGAGTCAGTGCGCCAGTTTTGCCAGCCTTCGCGATGCCTCGTCCAGAGTCTCAGGCTTTTTGCAGAATGCGAACCGCACTTGCCGCGCCCCATCCCGCGGATCCCTGTAGAAACTGGATCCTGGCACGCACGCCACGCCGATCTCCTGCACCAGGTATTTCGCGAACGCCACGTCATCGCTATATCCGAAAACCGAAATATCGGTCATGACGTAATAGGCTCCGCGCGGACGAAAGCATCTAAATCCAGCCGCAGTAAGCGCCGGCATCAGATGGTCCCGGCGTACGCGGTATCCCGTTGCGAGGTTCGCGTAATACTCCGCGGGCAAACTAAGCGCAGCAGCTCCCGCCTCTTGCAGCGGAGCCGGCGCGCCCACCGTCAGAAAGTCGTGTACCTTGCGGATCGCATTCGTGATTTTTTCCGGAGCAACCGCCCATCCCACGCGCCATCCCGTCACGCTGTAGGTCTTCGACATGCCGTTGATGGTGACCGTCCGCTCCCGCATGCCGTCCAGTGACACCATCGAGATGTGTTCGGTCCCGTCGTACAGGATGTGCTCGTAGATTTCGTCGGTAATCGCCAGCACGTCGAACTCCACACACAGGTCGCGAATCAGCTCCAATTCTTTCCGCGTGAAAACCTTGCCGGTCGGATTGTTCGGCGTGTTCAGGATGATCGCCTTGGTATGCTTGTCGAACGCTCGGCGGAGTTCCTTCTCGTCGAATGTCCACTCGCCGCCATCCTCCTTCGGCGGACGCAGCTTCACAAACTTCGGCTTCGCACCGCTCAGTACCGAGTCCGGCCCGTAGTTCTCGTAGAACGGTTCGAAGATCACTACCTCATCGCCGGTGTTGCACACCGCGAGGAGCGTGGAAATCATCGCCTCGGTCGATCCACAGCAGACGGTGGTCTCTTTTTCGGGGTCGACCGTTATTTTTTGCCATACCCCCATCTGCCGGGCGATGGCGTTCCTCAGATTCTTCGCGCCCCACGTGATCGCATACTGATTGACATCGCCCGCGACGGCGCGTTGCGCGGCCTGCTTGATTTCCGCGGGAGCGGAGAAATCCGGAAATCCCTGCGCCAGATTGACGGCTTGATAGAGCATCGCCTGACGGGTCATCTCGCGAATTACCGACTCGGTAAAGTGTCCGACCTTGTCGCTGAGAAAGTGCTTGCTGGTCGTGGCAGCGTGCGGCGCCGCCATAGCAGGATCTGCCCTAGGCAATAGAACGGATGTAAGCTTGGGTTTTCGTTTCGGCGGAACCTTTTTCTTCGATGTGGTCTTCACTTCTTTCTTCGTGCGCCGATCGCTCATAAAAGGCAGACTAGCATAGCCGCAACCGGCGCGGCCACGCAGCAACTATGGCTTGAATCCGACACTCTGCCAGAGTTCTGCCGTGTGATACATCGTGCCATTGGTGATCACGTATTCGACCTTGCGAGTATTGTGAATGTCGGCCAGCGGATCGCCGTTGATCAAAATAAGATCGCCACGCTTTCCCTTTCGTACCGTGCCAGTCTCTCTCTCAATCCCCATCGCGCGCGCCGGAACAATCGTCGCCGCTTGAATAGCTTCCATCGGCGTGAATCCAGCTTCCACATAAATCTCCATCTCGCGATGCAGGCTATAGCCGGGTACGGATTGGTCTGTGCCCGCAACGATCGGAATCCCGGCACGGTGCAATGCTTCTACAATCTCAATCTCTTTCTGGAAAACTTTTTCTCCCAACGCGGAATTCTCGTTCGGAGGTTCCACATCGGTGAGTTGCTCGGCCAGTTCGGTGGGAATCTTGTTGATCCCGGGCTCAAAGCTCGCGGGAGGCTTCGCAGTCGTCCCCGTGAACAATTCAAAAAGCGCCATCGTCGGATCGACCACCGTATGGTGATCTTTCAGGAATGCCAGTGCCTTCTGCGCATCGGGCGAGTGAATGTCGATGTTTGCCGCGGCATTTCTTCGTTCCTGGCGCGTCGCGTTCGCCGGCAGCGCTGGACGCATGATGTTCTCGATGTATTGAATGTGATTGATCTGGTCCTGCCCGGCCTCAATCACCTGATATGCATTCAGTCCTTCCGGCACGTGCCCGGTCACTGTCATTCCGAGATGGTGAGCCTCGTCCGTCACGGCTTTCAGATTTTCGAGCTTGACCGAACTGTAGATCTTCATCTGCTGGAAACCCGCTGCGTGATAACGATCGACCCACATCCGCGCCTGGTCGGGGGAATCTACTCGCTCAACTCCGAGAGCGAGAGGCCCGGTGCCATCCACGATGCCGGCCAGCAAGAGACGAGGGCCGAGCCCGCGACCCTTAGCAATTGCGTCGCGCACCGCCGTGATGAATTCAAATTCGTTGCCGCAATCACGCACCGTAGTCACGCCCGCAGCCAGATAGATCGGACCCCACTCAACCTGCTCGAAATGCGCGTGCATATCCCAAAGGCCCGGCAGAATGGTCTTGCCGTCCGCCTGGATCACATTCGCGTCCCGCGGAATCTTTACTTTCGAACGCGGCCCAACCGCAGAGATGCGGCCATTATGAATAACAACTGCTGAGTCTGGAATCGGCGCGGCACCGGTTCCGTCGATCAGCGTCGCGCCCACAATAGCGAGCGTGGACTCGTGGCTGCCCGGAAGTCCCTTGGAGATTTCGGCGAGAGCATCCATGCCGTCGGAGCCTGCGCGTCCGACGAAGTCGCCGAGTGCGCTCTCGTAACCGTCGCGGATCGCTTCGAAGTGATCGAATTCCGCGTCAGTCGTGACGGCAGCAACCAGGTTGCGATTGGCATCGAACCAGAGCGTCTCGCGTCCCCAGATCAGGCCCTCGATCGTGTATCGATCGAGTTTCTCTTCCTTCGTGCCGACTCGGATCGTATCCGTCCCGCGTGGCTCGATTTTTACTATGCCAGTTGGCAGCGTAGCCAACTGCGCGGGCGACCCGTGCGAAGCCCAATACCGCACCATCAACATCTGCATCGTTGTCGGAGCGTATCCCGCGATGGTGAAGAACGCTCCCGTGGGCAACGCAATTTCACTTTGCTTGTCTCGAGTTCGTAGATGAACGGTGCTGCCCTCGATGGCAAGCGCCTCATCAATCGTCACCGGACGCGCTGTGCGCCCCTTGATTTCAAACGCTTGTGGCGTTAGATCCGCGGCGCCGCGAAATGCGGCTGCCAGCGGTACGGGAGATCCACGGTCGGTGAACTTGAAATCCATCTTGACGGCAAACGAGTCACCAGCGCGCCGGATCTCATACGTTTCCTGTCCGATTGCCTGCTCGAACTTGTGCAAGGTGAATTTGCCCTGCTCGACAATGGAGGAGTCACTGCCTCCGGCCGTTTGTGCTGCTGAGCTCGAAGGTGCCGTCCTAAGTAGGCTGGCGAAGGCGAGGAAGAATATACGCAATCTTTTCTTGGGCATGGGCAGACCGTTCGATATGAGATGGATGTACGGAACCGCCGGAGGATTGTAACGGATTACTGGAACGTCCCGTTGGAGCAGGTCGAGCGAAGAGGTTCTACGCTCGTGGCGCCGACTGTAGCCGCTCGGCGATTTCTCTCAACAATCCGGCCGTAGCTTCGCCAGCTTCGAGGGTTGAAAAATCGCTCCCCAGTGACACCAGCGGCACGGTGCAACAAGCGTCGCGGAAAGCTTTATCCGTTGTGGGAGAGGCGCTCATCCCCGCGCCCAGCAGCACGAGGTCAAACCGGGTAACGCGCATCAGAATCAGGCCGTCGCGCAGGTTATTGCTGGTGTGCACGTCGTATCCGGCGCGATGCAGCAGCTCCCGTAGATACGTGACGACATCACCATTCGTATCCACGCACAAAACACTTTTCCCGGCGGAAACCGGCTGCTCCACCGGAGCACGCGCCCGATAAAAAGACGCGACCGCATTGTCTTCTGATTCGTGCGAATCAAAGAGCTTGGTCAGATGGGAGAGTTGCAGAACTTTCTGGACATGCTCCGGCACGTGGCACAGCTTCAGGTCTCCACGCACCTGCCGGGTACTGGTTAGCGTCCGCACCATGGTTCCCAGACCGCTGCTGTCGATGAACACCACTTCGCCCAGATGCAGCACAATTGCTCGCCGGTCCCGCAAAAGGTGGGCAACGTGCGATTTCAAGGCTTCGACTTCGCCGCCGGCGACGAGCCGTCCTTTACAGCGGACGATCGTCACCTTACCGACATCTCGCGTCTCTAACGAGAGTTTCATCCCGCCCTTACGTCGGAGGACAGCCGATCCGTGCGACGGTTCGCGAGATTACAAGGGCTTCTACCCCATGTCAAGAGGAGATAGAACGGCTTTCGTTCGATCAGCCAGCCCGGCGATCCTTTTGCGGGGGGCCTTCTTCCACGTCCGTAGGTTGCAGCAGCTTTTTCGCCGCTAGCGTCCGGATGCGTTCGACTTTTTCGTGAATGGCACCCAGAAGTTGTTGCAGGATGGACTCCAGATGACCATGGTCGGGATGGGGAGTATTCGCGGCTGCGCCTGCTTTGTCGCAGAGCTCGCGGATCCGGTCATCAAGGCGGCGCGTAGGCATAGAGAAAGAGTGCGCAAAAACCAGCAGGATGTTTGCTTGGCAGAAGCCCGGCTAGAGTGCCACACTGGGCAGCCCCTGTTCGATACCCTACACACCGTACACACCTGAGGTAGGAGATGGAGGAATCCCTGTAGGAAATGGCATTGCCTCACTTTCCCGCAGGGAACCTAGCTCACGCCGAAGCGCTCAGCGGAGCGGGCCTTAGCTTTGGCTATTTCTTCCTCGCGGTTTCTTGGGGGGGCGGCGGTTTCGAGGGTGCTGAGCAGACGATTCGAGATGAGCGTTATGTCCTCGATGGCTGCCAGGAATGCAGCTTCGTTTGCCTTCGACGGCTTACTAAAGCCGCTGATTTTTCTCACGAACTGCAAGGCAGCAGCCCGAACCTCATCGTTGGTCACCGGCGGCTTGAAGTTAAAGAGGATTTTGATATTTCTGCACATAGCTGTGAACCTCGTGGATCAGACACCAAGGGGGGCAGCGGAATGTCCTTCTCTATTGTGACGCAAAACGGGTGAGCAGGTGAAATCGCGGCGCTCGAGTAGGAGGAAAGGGCCCGTGGTTGGCACTTTCGGGCCGCTTGCAACCCCGTATCAGCGGCGATATGATTCGCCTCTATCGCGCGCCGATCACTTCGTTCCAACCCATTTCCCCGGGTGGTGAGCGGTAGCTTCTTCGACGCAGATCCATCTGTGGGGGTTTGCATTGACATCTTCCGTGCGGCCATTGGCCGTGGACGAACAGGTCGGTGGCTACAAGATCCTCGGAACCGCTGGCGTCGGCGGAATGGGGATCGTTTACAAAGCGCTCGACCTGAAGCTTAATCGCACGGTCGCGCTCAAATTCCTACCCAACGATCTGAACGTCGCCTCCAAAGATAAAGAACGCTTTTTGCAGGAAGCCCGCACCGCCTCCGGGCTCGACCACACGAACATCGGCGTAATTCACGGTCTGGAGGAAACCGCCGACGGCCAGACCTTCATCGTGATGGCCTACTACGAAGGCCTCACCGTGGCCGAGCGGATTCGCCGCGGACCGATGCCGCCCAAAGAAGCCCTCGAAATCATGGTGCAGATCACGCGTGGGCTGATCGATGCTCATGAGCACAGCATCATCCATCGCGACATCAAGCCCTCGAATGTGATCATCACCCGCCAGAACGTCGCCAAGATCGTAGATTTTGGTCTCGCCCGTGTCGCGAGCAACGCTGCCACAACTCTCACGGCCGGGCCTGTCGGAACGCTGGCCTACATGTCCCCGGAGCAGGTTCGCAACGAGCCGCTCGACCGCCGTACCGATATCTGGTCGTTGGGCGTGGTCTTCGACGAAATGCTCACCGGAAAGCATCCGTTCGAGCGTGGAAACATGTCGGCGGTGCTCCTCGCGGTCCTCGAGCAACCCCCGCCAGTTGAGGGCCTCGATCCGGCTCTGGCATCTATCGTCTGCCGCGCCCTGGCGAAGGACCGCACTCATCGCTACGCCGATTGTCGCGAACTGCTCGCGGACCTCGAAGCTGCAAAGCCCGCCTTCGAAACCGCACCCACCTCGCCTTCGGCAAGAAATCTGAAAGCTTCGTCCCGCGATCTGCGGCGTGCTCTCGAACATGCTTCCTCGAGCCGCGCCCTAGTCACGCCAGTCGATCGCGCGCGCCGTTGGGCAGTCGAACTCATTGCGGCGATTCTGCTGCTTGCCGCCGCTTCTCTTCTAATTCCATCGGTACGGCATGGCGTCGCGACGCTGCTATCTGGCGGTGGCGGTAGCGGAGGCGAAAAGCACATCGCCGTTCTCCCCTTCGACAACATCGGGAACGACTCCGCGAACGAGGCAATTTCTGAAGGCTTGATGGACAGCCTCACGAGCAAACTGTCGAACCTCGACGGGGGCCAGCAGTCTCTCTGGGTAGTCCCAGCCAGCGAGGTTCGCAGAAGAAAGGTCAATGATCCCGAAGCCGCCTTGCGCGAATTCGGCGCCACTCTGGTCGTTAAGGGCAGCGTGATGCGTGACTCCTCGGGCGTTCACCTTACCGTGAACTTGATCCGCACCAAAGATGTTCGTCAGGAAGGCTCGCTCTCGCTGCAAGATCCTTCCGGAGATTTTGCTGCCCTTCAGGATCAAGCCGTGGCCGGCTTGGCGCGGTTGATGCACGTGGAAGTTCCTGCCACCGCACTGCACACTGCCGACGGTTCTTCGGCCCCTGCGGCGTATGAGTCCTACCTGAAGGCGCTCGGCCTCATGCAGCGCTACGACAAGCCCGGAAATCTGGACCAGGCGATCGAATCGTTATCGAGCGCAATTGCGACGGATCCGCAATTTGCGTTGGGCTATGCAGGTTTGGGCCAGGCCTACCTGCTGAAGTATCAGCTCGACAAAAACCCCAAGTGGACGGAACTCGCTCTCACTAACGGCACAAAAGCGACCGCACTGAACAGCAGCTTACCTACCGCTTACGTAACTCTCGGAGGCATCCACAACGCGACGGGAAAGAATGATTTGGCACTCGAAGAATTCCAGCGCGCCCTGCAGCTCGATCCGCGCAACGCCGATGCTCTGAACGGCCTTGCCCACTCCTACGAGAGCGCGGGGCGCAACGCCGACGCCGAAGCCGCTTACAAGAAGGCGATCGCTCTGCGCCCTGATTATTGGAGCGGCTACAACAGCCTTGCGAATTTCTATGGTCGTCAAGGGAAGTACGACGATGCCATCGTTCAATTACAGCATGTCATCGAACTCACTCCAGACAACGCTACCGCCTACTCGAATCTGGGAGCGACTTACGTCAATAAAGGAGATCCGAAGCAATTCCCGAA